>JACKNX010000007.1 GCA_024234635.1 Pseudomonadales bacterium
CGCGAAGGGAAATGGGCGAGAGTCCCGTTCGCTCCGCCAGAGGCGGAGTGAACACCGACAGCGAATTCCCCGGATGGGGAATTCGCGAAAGGCCCGGTCCGCCGATCCTTTTCAGGATGCTGCCAGACCACCCTCCCGCACATTGCGCGATGCGCAATGTGCTGACGGGTCGCTGATTCCGCCTGCGGCGGAATCAGCGGAATCAGAACCGGACGGTCAGTTCCAGTTCGTAGGTATCGCCAACGATCGGCGAGCCGGAACGGTCAGCCGGGAAGCCGTTGGCCGTACCCGTGCCACCGCCGGTGCCGGGGGTGTCACCGGAAGACAACAGGGCATACTCGTCCGTCAGGTTGCGGGCGATAAAGGCCACCTGCCACTTCAGGTCCTCCGAGTACAGGCGGATCGCCGCATCCAGCGTCTGATACGCCTTCTGGAAGTCATGCGGATTGCCGAACCCGTTCAGCTGATGCCGGCTCTTGAACTGATAGTTGGCAGTGAAACCGATCATCATGTTGCCGCCAACCGCGATGTCGTAGTCCAGACCCAGCGCACCGGACCACTTGGGCGCCAGCGACCGAACCTGGCCACCGAGCTGCTGCTTGGGTACCTGACCCGGATTGAAGATGGTACATCCCTGCGCCGGTGTCTGCCCCGCCCAGCAGGGAGCGAGAAAATCCGTGTACTCACCAATGTTGTAGGCCACGCTGCTGCGCAGGGTCAGGCCATCCACCTGGGCCGGGGCCCATGTGACCTGCAGTTCCGCGCCATCGGTCTTCGATCCACCGGCGTTTTCCGTAACAAAGGCAAACACCGGCGAGTTGAAGAAGTCGATCTGCAGATCCTTGAAGTCGTAGGTGTACACCTCGAACTCCACGTTCATCGTGCCGTCGAGCAGCGCCGCCTTGATGCCGGCTTCGAAACCGTCAACCTTTTCCGGATTGAAGGTGAAGTCACTGATGTTGCCGGAGATGGCGCCAAGAATACCGCTGTTGGAGAAACCGCCGGACTTGAAGCCTTCCTTGTACGCGGCGTACACGGTCACATCGTCCGTGATCTCGTAACGCAAGGTGATTTCAGGCACGAGGTCGTCGAACTTCTGCGTCGTGGCAATGCGTCCCTGCGTGAACAGGAATGTGAAGAACGGATTGACGTAAGGCTGGTCGTAATAGGACTTCTTCTCTTCGTCGATGTATCGGGCACCCGCCGTCAACTGCCAGCGGTCCGTGATGTCCCACACCACTTCACCGTACACGGACCAGGTTTCCCCTTCCGTCTCGGAATTCTTCTCGTACGCCGTGAAGCGATTCGTGGGGTCCGGCGCGGCAGAATTTTCCGCACCCGCAAACAGCACGTCCTGATCGAACGTGCGATTGGTTGACTGGTAGTACAGGCCGCCAACGAAGTTCACCGGGCTATCTAAGGTCGTCACCGCGCGCAGTTCGGCGGAGAAGGCATCGAAAGTGTTGTTTTCGCCAGCGAACGTGGACGTGCTGCCGCCGCCGTCATAGTCGCCAACCCAGTTGGTTTCCTGATCGTGGTAATTGATGATTCCCGTGAGATTCACCTTTTCAAACGTGAAATCCGCGGTGAGGGTACCGCCGAAACTTTCGTAGTCCTCACCCAGTTCACCGCCAAAGTTGTTCATCAGCGGATTGCTGTTGGCGATTGCCGAAGGCACCGGGTTTTCCGCCTTGTTGCGATCGGCGCGGCACTCCGCTTCCGTGTTGGGTACCGGCACACCGCCTGCAACCCGGGAGGCAACGCCGTTCAGCGCCGGACAGTTCCACAGCTCGGAAGAACCGGTTGGCGAGTTCAGCTCATAGGTGGAGTAGAAACCCTTCAGATTGATACTGACCTGATCGCTCGGGTCCCAGGCCAGCGTCAGACGCGCGTACTCGGCCTGCTCACCGCTCCAGAAATCGTTAGCGGGTGCTTCATTGCGCAGGGACGACGGCGTGAGGGTGGCCGCATCCAGCGTGTTGTAGAACGTCACACCGGCCGAGTTCTTCATGTAACCGTCATCGGCATCGCGCTTCTGAATCGCCAGACGCGCACCAAAGGTATCGGTGATGGGACTGGAGATGACGGCTTCGTAGGTCTTGCGTTCCTGCGTCGACTCATAGGCCACGCGACCGATGATCTCGAGTTCGTCACCGGGATTGTTGGTCTCGATGGAGATCACGCCCGCGGTGGCGTTCTTGCCGAAGAACAGCGCCTGCGGGCCTTTCATGACGGCCACCTGTTTGACGTCGAACAGGCCTTCGTTGATGACACGTCCCTGCGTGTAGTACACGCCGTCCAGGATCACTGCCACGGACTGTTCGATACCGATACTGGTGCTGTTGGAGCCGATGCCGCGGATGTTGATGCTGGCACCGCTGCCGGAATTGCCCCGCACGATGTTGAGCTGAGGCATGGTCGCGGCTACATCCTCGAAGCTCTGCAGATCCAGATTCTTCAGGCGGGACTCGTCCATTACGGTAAGGGCGACAGGTATATCGCGTACACTTTCCTCGATACCACGCGCGGTCACGACGATCTCTTCGATCCCCTCCTCCGCCTGGGCAACGCCGCACGTCGCGGCAAGAGCGCACGCAACGGACACTGCGACTCTGGTTCTCTTCACGCTTTCTCCCCCGGGGGACATGTCCCCTCTGTTTCAGGTGCGCGCAGTTTTGAAATTTTCTGCAACAAAGTAAAGACCGATCTGAGCAGGCGCTGTGATTGCGCCGGATGGCGTCGAGCTTTCCGACCATCACCCCTTCATGGCATTCATGAACGTGCCGAGATCGAAGTAGTCACGCCATTCCCGGATCTTGCCGTCCTGCATCTCGAAGACACCAAAACAGGGCAGGTCCACGTTGCCGACCTTCGTCCTGGTACGATCCAGGCGCTCGGTGTAGACAATGTCGCCGACCGCGGCAATGTTACGCAGCTCCCACGTGGTCTCAGTCCAGTTGCTGGTGAACCCCGCAATGAAGGCTTCCACATTGGCGCGCCCCTTCACAGGCTGCGTGGGCATGTTGTAGTAACAGCCCTCCTCTGTGAAATAACCTGCCAGTTCGCTGGCATCCATCCGCGACCACGCGGCAATGAAGTCCCGGATTATCCGTTCGTTGTCGGCCATGGCATGTCCCCTCGTCATCTTGTTCGAAGTCGCCCAGTCTACCGTCGCCAGGCCCTGCGCGGCACGATCGCCACGCCTATCTATACTCACACCATTCCAGCCGGAGGATCGTCCGTCGTGGTGTTGTCCCAGTTCCTGTTGTTGCAGCTTGGCGTTTGCCTGCTTGGCACGCTGGTGGTTTATGCGCTGCATGCCCTGCGCCTGCGTCGGGAAGGCCGGCTGGCACTCGAGGCGTGGACCCGTGCCAGCGAAGAGCTGGCTGAAGCCAGCACGGACGCCGCGCATGCCGCATGGCTCGGCGAAAAGGCCAAAGCCATCGACCCGAAGGAGCCAATCGCCAAGGTCCGCAAGGTAGTGCTGCAGTGTGAAGCTTCCGATCCGAAAACCCTGAAAGCACAACTACAACCCTTGATCCTGCCCGCCACCCTGACGGAGGACTGGGGCAAGTCCCGCGACGCCCATGCCAATGCCATCAGCGCACTGCTGCTGGAGCACCCGCGCCGGGCAGCGGATGGCGCCGCCACCTTTGCGCTCTACGAAGCGATCGACAAGGCGCTCGCCTACAAGCCGCCCGAGCTGCCGCCAATAGCCGTGGAAGGCGACGACGAAGGGGATGAAGAGGCGCTCCGAGCGGAACTGCTCACCGTCAAAGCGGAACTCGACGCGCTGCGGCAGGGAACGGATGAAGACGTACGCAAGCTGCTGAAGCAGTTCACCCAGGACAGCCGCGACATGCTGGCCTGTATCCAGAAGCTGGAGAAGGAAAACCAGTCACTCAGGGACCAGCTTGCTCAGAGCCAGGCGGCCTGATCGAACCAGATTCGCCTATTGCCGAGGCAACCGTACCAGCGGCGCGGCATCCGGTTCCGTGGAACGGAATGGATTGATGTCCAGCCCGCCCCGGCGCTGAAAGCATCCCTGCACTGACAGGCTCTGCGGCGCACACCGCGCGAGCAGATCGGTGAATATCCGCTCCACGACGGACTCGTGAAAACCCGCATGCTGTCGGAAGCTGATCAGGTAGCGCAGCAGATCCCGCCGGCTGAGCGGCCGGCCGCGGTAGCTGATCCACACCGTCGCAAAATCCGGCTGCCCGGTGACTGGGCAGAGACTGCGGAACAGGTGCGTGTACACGCTTTCATGCACCACTGCATTCTCGTCTTCGAGTCGGAGCAGGCCGGCGTCGGGACGATAGACACCGACTTCGCATTCCACATCGTCGAGGCAGGCACCCGGCAGGCTGGATGGCAGCGTTGCCAACTGCCGCAACGGGAACAGTTCCACCAGCAGTGGCGCCCGCACTGCCAGTTTGAGGTCACTGTCCAAAGTGCGCAGTACGTCAGCCTGGCCGTTGAATCGCGTCTGGGCGAAGGAATTCAGATACAGCTTCAGGCTCTTGCTTTCCACGATGCACGGTGAACTCAGCGGTACGCGCAGGCGCAAGCCGGCAACCACCGGCTTGCCGTGCCTGTCCAGCCACGTGAACTCGTAGCCATGCCATACGTCCTCGCCATGTATGGCAGCAGGCAGCGTCAGCCCTTCCCGCCCCTGTTCCCGGCGAATGGAGTACAGCAACGACGGTGTATACGTGTCGATATGCGGCGTCTGCCGCCCGAGTGGATTTCTGCTTTCGGCCACGCGGTGTATCCATGTTGACCAGCGTTCCGGCGGAACGCTGCCTGGTTGAAGACCAATCCCGCAATGAGCATGCAACCCGTCAGCCGACGCCGCAAGGCCAGCGGGATCAACTGGCGCAATCCGCCGACAGGCGGCAACGCCCGCGCCGATGTGCTGGTGGTAAAGTAGCCGCGCCGGTCATGCCACAGGCCGGGCGCCAACGTTGATTCGGGGGAACTCATGACACGTGTCACCACCACTTCCGGCCCGGTCGTCGGCCGCGAGAAGGCCGGCGTTTTCCTGTTTGCCGGCGTGCCCTATGCCGCGCCTCCCGTCGGTGCCCTGCGCTTTCGCGCGCCGCTGCCCCATGTGGGTTGGAAAGAACCACTGGAGTGCCGGCGTTTCGGCGCCGCCGCGCCCCAGGTTTCCACAGGTGGCATGACGGATCCTTCCCCGGTGCGGTGGAGCGAAGACTGCCTCACCCTCAACATCCAGACGCCGTCGCTGGACGATGGCCGTCGACCGGTGTTGTTCTGGATTCATGGCGGCGGCTATCGCACCGGCCAGGGGGCCATCCCCTGGTACAACGGCGCGGCCTTTTGCCGAAACGGCGATGTGGTTGTGGTCAGCATCAACTACCGTCTGGGCGCCCTGGGTTTCACCGATCTGAGCGCCCTGGATGGCAGCTACGCCACCTCCGGTGTCAATGGCACCCTCGATCAGATCGCGGCGCTGAAGTGGGTACGTGACAACATAGACCGGTTTGGCGGCGACCCGGAAAAAATCACCATCGCGGGAGAATCCGCGGGGGGGTTCAGCGTGGCAACGCTGCTGGCCAATCCGCAGTGCCAGGGTTTGTTCCGCGGCGCCATTGCGCAATCGGGCGCGGGCCACCACACCCTGCCGCCAGCCGCTGGCAGGGTTGTCGGCGAGCACTTTTTGCGGGCACTGGGCGCAGACAGTATTGCGGCAGCGCACGCGGCAAGCGTCGACGACATTCTCACGGCACAGTCCACCGTGATCCGTGAACTCGAAGCCCGCGCGGGTTTCGTGAACGGTCTGGGGCTGCCCGTATCGCCGTTCTACCCGGTGCACGGTAACGCCGTAATATCCCAGGCACCGATAGATGCCATCCGCGGTGGCGCCGGACGCGACATCGCGCTGCTCACGGGCACCAACCAGGACGAAACGACCCTCTGGGGCTACGGCAAAGTTGACGAGGCCAGACTGCAACAGGCCGCTGACGGTCTGAACGCTGCCATTCCTCTGGCCGTGCACCGGCGTCTTACCCCGCAAGCGTCAGCCGAGGAATTGCTGATTGCCCTCACCACGGAACATATGTTCCGCATTCCGGCGATCCGCCTCGCCGAGGCCCGCGCGCAGCAGGGCGCGTCGACCTGGATGTACCTGTTCAAATGGCGGTCGCAGGCCGCCGGCGGCCGATTCGGTGCAACCCATGCGCTGGAGATTCCTTTTGCCTTCAACAACCTGGGACAACCCGGCGTACCCGCTTTCCTTGGCCCCGGCGAACCGCCCCAGGGACTTGCGGACCACATGCATGAGGCCTGGATTCGCTTCATCCGGTCTGGCGATCCGGGCTGGGCACCCTACGACCTGGCCGCGCGCACGACCTACGTGTTCGCGGACACGAGCGCACCCAGCGTCGATCCGGAGTCGGCAATCCGTCAGGCGTGGGAAGGATTACGCTGAGCGGCCCAATCCTGACATTGTCAAACACCATTTATTGCACGAGCATTGCACGAACATTGCACGAGCACTGCCCGAGGAGGTTCCCCGACATGGATTACGAAAGACTGCATGTCCACGTTGAAGATGGCATCGGCCACGTTGTCCTGAACAAGCCGGACGAATACAACCGCATGCCGCCCGCCTTCTGGCGCGAGTTGCCCGCAGCGATCCGCGCGCTGGACGCCTCCGGCGAGGTCCGCGTCGCCATCATTTCCTCCACCGGCAAACATTTCAGCGCCGGCCTCGACATCTCGTCGTTTGGGAGCGACCGGCAACGACCGACTGATCCGGGACGCGCCGGCGAGCAGGCCCGACGCCACCTGGAACAGATGCAGGCGACAATTTCCACCCTTGAACAGGCGCGCATGCCGGTAATCGCCGCAATCCAGGGCGGCGCCGTCGGCGGTGGCGTGGACCTGGCCGCCGCCTGCGACCTCCGCTACTGCACGAAAGATGCATTTTTCTGCATCCAGGAGATCAACATCGGCCTCGCCGCTGACGTTGGCACCCTGCAACGCCTTCCCTACCTGATCCCGGACGGGCTCATGCGCGAGCTCGCCTACACCGGCCGCCGGATGTACGCGGACGAAGCGCATGCCTGCGGTCTCGTCAGCCGGATTTTCACGGATGCCGCCACCATGATGGAGGAAGTCACCCGCATTGCCTGCACCATCGCCGCAAAATCGCCCCTCGCGATCCACTCCACCAAACATCTGCTCAATTACGGGCGCGCGCATTCGGTGGCGGACACGCTTCACTACCAGACCGTGTGGATGGCGGCTGTCAGTCAGGGTGGCGAGATGGCCCGGCATTTCGAGGCCAAGGCGGCTGGTACGGAAGCGGTGTTCGATGACCTGCCGCCCATCCAGGACCTTTGAGGTACCGGAGACCCGGCCGTGTCGGTTGCCCGGAAGGCCGCGGGCCAACGGGTGTCGGGTGCCGGCGAATCACCGACGTGATGGTTGCGCATGCCCCAGCCACCACCTGACCCCCCGGCGATAACCGGCGTCATCCTCTGCGGCGGCAGCGGCCGTCGTGTGGGTGGCACGGACAAACCTCTGCTGCCATTTCACGGCCGGCCGCTGGTTGACTGGGTCGCCGCCAGCCTCGGCCCCCAGGTGGGCGACATCGTGCTGTCCGCCAATCGCAATCAGGCCCGTTACGCGCAGTGGGGTAAGGTGGTGACCGACGCGCCGCTGGACAGCCGCGGTCCACTCACCGGCATCCTGCGTGCCCTGCAACAGTGTCCCGGCGACTGGTTCGCGGCGGTACCCGGGGATGCCCCGTTGCTGAACGCCCATATCGTGGCGCGGCTGGCGCTGCAGGCGCCAGCCGACGGAATCGCGGTGGCGCATGACGGTACCCGCCTGCAGGGCCTGCACCTGGTGCTGCACCGGGCGCTCCGGGCGCAGCTCGAAGCCTGTCTGGACGGCGCGCAACGCAGCGTGGAAGGCTGGCTGCGCTCGCTGCCGCGTCGACGTCTGTGCGTAGTGGACTGTACGGACATCGCCACCTCGTTTCTGAACGTGAATACGCCGGAGGATTTTCACGCCCCGGCCGGGTGACGCACCGACGCACGTACTACCGACCAGGCCGTGTGTTGTCACCCGAACGACACCAGGTCTGCCAGGCACAATGAATCCATGGCCTGCCGGTTCCGAACCAGATTCCAGAGAAATCCCTCCTGAACCCGTGTCAGCGTTTGTTGCCCACGCCGCCCCACGCGACGCCATGACAGGTATCGCGATCGATCCGGGTGCGAGTGGGTCACTGGCAGGATGCTGAAAAGGTCCCTCCTGGACTTGTTTCAGCAGTCGGCGGCTTCGCCGACTCGCGTCAAATGCAGCGTTTTCCGATGCATTCGCAGGCCAGCCATCCCCGGCTGGCTTACCAGGCGGCTTTTTCAGCAGCCTGCTGCCAGGGCCCTGTGCGGACTACTGTGCGGACTACTGAGCGTGCGCGGTGATGCCGTAGTCCACGGGCAGCTCGACGCCGTTCAGAAACCGGGCGTCATCCGACAGGAGAAAAGCCACGACGCCGGCCACATCGTCCGGCAGGCCGATGCGCCCCCCCGGGTATCGCGACGCCACCCCTTGCATACCCGCCTCCACCGACGACAGGCGCCCCGCCTGCACCAGCTGTTCGATGGGGCCGCGCGCGAGCGGTGTGTCGATCGGCCCGGGATGCACGGAATTCACCCGGATGCGGTCACCCTGGCTGGCAAATTCCACCGCCGCTGCCTTGCTCAGCAGCCGCACCGCCCCCTTGGCGGCGCTATACGCGCTGAAGCCCGATTGACCACCGAGACCATAGATGGACGAAAAATTCACCACCGAGGCGCCGTGGGCGCCGTTGCAGTGACGCAGCAGAGGGGCGGTATGGCGAAGCGACAGGAAGACGCTCTCGTGGTTCACCGCCTGAATGCGCCGGTACTCCGCCAGGGTTGTTGCTTCCAGGGGCTGCATGAGGATGACCCCGGCAACGTTGACGACACCATCGAGGCCGCCAAATTCATCCAGGATCGTCGCTGCTACCGACCGCCAGGCGTGTTCCTGGGTGACGTCAAGCGACAGGTAGCGCGCCTTGCAGGCATGCGCGGTGGCGGCGCCGTGCAGTTCCAGATCGCTGAGAACCAGCGTGGCGCCCCGTTCGCCGAGGAGCCGACTCACGGCGCGGCCAATACCGCCACCGCAACCGGTCACCAGGATGCGCTTTCCGCTTAGCGACATGACCGCCCCTTTGTTATGCTCCCGCCGGTAATCATACAGGGTAGCGGGGGGTGACCTTGTCTGATATCCATACGGGCGGGGACAATGCCGCAAACCACCGGGCCGCGCGCGCGACGGACGTGGCCCGCTATCCCCTCCCCACCGGGAACTGAGGCGCCGGCGCGACCATGGCACACCTGCAACTTGCCGACTGGCTGATCATCTCTGGCTGCGCCGGCCTGTGGCTGGGCGTGCAGATAATTCTGAACGGGCGTCTGCCACGCCAGTTGCGGCGCGGGCCGACGCCATCCGCGCCGAAGGGATCCCCGGAAGCGTTCGGGCTGTTCTGGATCGATCAGTACGGCTACATCGGCCTGACTCTCGCCGTCGGCGGGCTTCTTCTGGTCCTCGCCGGGAGTTTTGCATGAGCTTCCAGGTAACCGCACTTTACGCGGGAATCCTGGGACTGCTGGCCGTGCTTCTGGCCAACAACGTCCTCTACGTGCGACTGCGTGCCGCAACGCAGCCCAAGTGGCGACCCGATGCCGCATTGCGGGTGCAGGCCAATTTCGTGGAAAACGTCCCGCTGGCGCTGGTATTGCTGCTGCTTCTCGAGTTGAACGGCACTCCGGCGACGCTGCTGCACACGCTGGGCGCGACATTGTGCGTCCTCCGCCTGCTGCATGCCTGGGGACTGGGTACGCGCGAGGGTGCCAACTATCCGCGACTGATTGGCGCGCAGGGGACGTTCCTGCTGGTTTCCCTGATGGCGTGCGCCTTGATTTATGGTTATGTAGTTGCGTCCGGGGCGGCTTGACACCGTGCGTCGCGCCCCAATTGAAAGAGATCGACGGGAAGGAGAACGACGCCGTACCTTGCCGTTTCCAACTTCTGCCTGGAGGTGTCGTTGAACATTCTGGACTTGCTCTCCCATGGCCTGCTGAATCTGTCGCTGCCAGCCCTGATTCTCACCGTGTTCGTGCTGACGCACATCACCGTACTGGCCGTGACCATCTACCTGCACCGGTTTTCCGCCCACCGTGCGTTGTGGCTGCATCCGGCGTTACAACACTTTTTCCGCCTGTGGCTTTGGCTGGGTACCGGCATGGTGACGAAGGAATGGACCGCGGTTCATCGCAAACACCACGCGGAATGCGAAACCGAAGAAGATCCTCACAGCCCGGTTGTCATGGGTATCAACAAGATTCTGTGGGACCAGGCCGGCGCGTACCGCGTGGCTGCCGCGAAAACGGAGATCCTCGACCGCTACGGCTCGGGTACGCCGGATGACTGGCTGGAGCGCAATCTCTACCGGCACAGTTTCCTCGGCATCTCCATCACCTTCATCATCGACGTTCTGCTCTTCGGCGTCATCGGCATCACGGTGTGGGCATTGCAGATGGTGTGCATTCCGTTCGTCGGCGGCATCATCAATGGTATCGGCCATTTCTGGGGCTACCGCAACTTCGAGCCGGCCGATGCGTCACGAAACATTTCCCCCGTCGGCTTTCTCATCGGCGGCGAAGAACTGCACAACAATCACCACACCTATCCGAACTCCGCCAAGCTGTCCTTCAAGCCCTGGGAATTCGACATCGGCTGGTTCTGGATCAGTCTCTTTCGCGCCCTGGGCCTGGCGAAGCCCTACAGTACAGGGCCCGTCATTGCGAGAACCGACGAAGCGCGGCTGGATCGCGATACCGCCCGGGCGCTGCTCAACGACCGCTTCAACGTGATGGCAACCTATGCGAAGACGGTGGTTGCCCCGCTGGTGCGCGAAAAACAGGGCGAGGCCAACGAAGCGACACGCAAACTGCTGCGCCGCGCCCATCGTCTGTTGTGCCGCGACGAGTCGCTGCTGAATGATTCGCACCGGCGCCAGCTTGCGGACATCGTGGAAGTACCGGATCTGAAGACGGTCTATGAACTGCGACTGCGACTGCAGGCCATCTGGGCGAAGCGCTCCGGGAATCTGGAAGAGGTTGTGAGCGCGTTGCGCCAATGGTGCCAGGATGCCGAAGCCTCCGGTCTCGACACACTGCGCCAGTTCGTCGAGGAACTGAAGCGATACACCGTGCCGCCCCGCCTTGCTCCGGCATGAGTCAGTACCGCGTCACTGATGTGGCGACCCTGGAAGCCCTGCTGGGGCTTCCATCGCCGCGAACGGCGGAAAAGAACCAGCCCCATCTGAATGCCGCTGCTACCGCATTTCTGGCGCGATGTCCGTTCGCGGTGTTGTCCACCGCGGACGCGCAAGGTCGAATGGACGCCTCCCCCAAGGGGGATGCACCGGGTTTTATCCACATCGAAAGCGACCGCTCGATCGTGCTTCCCGACCGCCCCGGGAACCGGCTCGCCTACGGGCTGCGCAACATCCTCACGAACCCGCGGGTGGGTTTGCTCTGCATGGTCCCCAACACCGCGGAAACATTGCGCATCAACGGCCGCGCGGAAATTGATGCGGAGCCGGCCCTGCTGCAACAACTCGGCGCACGCGGTCGGCCCGCAACGCTGGCGATCCGCATTGCCGTCGAAGAGTGTTTCTTTCACTGCGCCAAGGCGTTCATCCGCAGCAACCTGTGGAACCCCACGAGCTGGCCGGCACAAGACCGTATCTCCTTCGGTCGCCTGTTCGCAGACATGCAGGGCGGCGACGACGCCATGGCCCGGGCCATCGACGCCGGTATCGAGGAAAACTACCGAACCGAGCTCTGACAGGCAGCGTCCCGCGGAGGGCCGCCGGGGCATGCCACGCCGACACGGACGAGCGTGGGGGTTAAGTCATCGTTCAGCGAGCAAACCTCATGCTTGCCATCACGCTTCACGGAGCTACCGCCATGTCGTATCGCTGGTTGCCGATTGCCTTGCTGTTTGCCATTACGTCCGCTTGTGCGGCCGTGGAGCCTGCGCCTGTCCCTGAAGACACACCGTGGCAGCCACTCGACCATGATGCACTGCAGGAACTCGTCGGACCGATAGCCCTCTATCCCGACGACCTGGTTGCCATTGTGCTTCCTGCGAGTACGTTGCCATTGCAAGTCGTGCAGGCCGCCCGGTTTCGCCAGAACAATACCGGCGGCGAACCGGACGCACGCTGGGACGACAGCGTGGTCGCACTGCTCAACTACCCTGAAGTGCTCAAGCAAATGAATGACGATCTGGACTGGACCTGGCAACTGGGCGAGGCCGTCGTCAACCAGCAACAGGCGGTGATCGATGCCATTGCCGAATTTCGTGAACGTGCGCGCACCGCCGGCAATCTGCGCAGCGATGACAAGCAGATCGTCGAAGTTCGCGATCGGGTAGTCACCATTCGTCCGGTGAACGAGCGCATCATCTACGTGCCCTACTATGATCCGTTTGAAGTAACACGTTTTCACACGGGCATCGTCTACAACTACTATCCCTCGGCCTACCCTGTCTACTACTACCCCTACGACACGGACTTTGTGTTTTCCACGGGATTCTTCTGGGGGGTCAGCACATGGTTCGGCGTCGGCTGGCACCTGCACGCACTCAACGTGCTGCCCTGGTACTACCGGGCCCACCCTTATTACGGCCGCACCTATCATCGTCGGGCACGCGACTACTACCGGATGCCGGAGCGGCCGCGGCACGCCCCGCCATCGCGGGTAATCAACGACCACCACCGCTATCGGGCTGACAATCGCTGGCAGCCCGCCGCCCGCCACGGCAGCCGACCGCTCGGGCGCCGGGAGGGGCTGGCCACGCCGTGGCGGGAGACTCGACCGCAAGTCCGGGAAAACGCCCGTGGCACCGGCAATCGTCATCGGGACGCCACGGACCGGGAGGGGCGCCACGATTCGCGCGCCTCCGGTAATGCACCTTCGTCCGGGTCGCTCGACCGCAACCGGGACAGAATTCGGGACGACAGACCAGATCGCTCCGGTAGCGGCCGAAGTGGTGCGGCCCGCCAGGATCGGACCCGTGCTTCGGGGACCGATGCCGCGGCCGGGTCAGGGGCGTCAATAGCCCGGGATCGGAGCTACAGCGGCGGCTGGCGCCAGGGCGAACGGCTGCAACGCGCCGCGCCGTCGGACGCCGAGACGGCGGAGTCGCCACGCAGCCGGCAGGACCACCAGCGCGGCACTGCGGATACGTCCGGCCCGCCTGCCAGCCGAACCTGGCGTGGCTCCAGTCGCCCGCCTGCCACGCCGGACCCGTCGGCGGAACGCGCACGCGCGGCTGACGCCGCAAGCCAGCGCCGCGCCGCCATCGACGAGGCGCTGCGTCGCGCCCGCCCGCAGAACGCGAATCCGCCGGCTGAAGACCGTGCTCGCTGGCGCGCGCCACAGGTGGACGCCGAACGGGCGCGGACATCGCCGGCACCGGCCGCCGCTGACCCGCGGTGGCGCGCGCCCCCGCAGCCCGTACGACCTTCACCTGGCGAGCCCGCCTCACCCCGCGCCTCAGGCCACGACAGGCGGCCGGTAATGGAAAGCCCGCGCGGACGTGGGCTTGGCCGCGAGGAACGGCGCTGAGGACACGGATCACAATCGTCCGCAGCCCGGGTTACCATCGCCGGCGAGCGCACTTTCCGTGAGACCGACGTGACGACACTGGACGACTTTCGTGCACGGACCCGTGAATGGCTGGCCGTGAATTGCCCACCAGGTGCCCGTGGACCGGGGCAGATTCCCATCGGCAGCCGATCACTTTCGCTCGATGCCGATACCCGCCTCTGGCTCGAACGCATGGCGGAGAGGGGGTGGACCGTACCCACCTGGCCGAGACAATACGGCGGCGCCGAACTCGACAATGCGCACTACCGCGTGCTCATCGAGGAACTCACCCGCATCAATGCCCGCCCGCCGCTCACCGGTCGCGGCGTCAACTACATCGGACCGACCATTCTCGAACTGGGCACGGACGATCAGAAAGCACGCTGGTTGCCAGGCATCGCCCGCGGCGAAGGGGCATGGGCCATGGGTTATTCAGAACCCGGCGCGGGCTCGGATCTGGCGTCGCTGACGACCCGCGCGGAGCGCAGCGGCGATACGTGGCGGATCAACGGCCGCAAGACCTGGACCAGTGACGCCCACTACTGTGACTACATCTTCGTGCTGGCGCGCACGTCCCCGGGCGCCCGCAAGCACGACGGCATCAGCCTGCTGCTCGTGGACATGCACCAGCCCGGCGTGCAGGTGCATCCGATCCGCCTGCTGTCGGGCGCATCACCCTTCAACGAAACCGTTTTCGTGGACGCCATTGCGTCGGCGGGTGACCTGATCGGGGGCGAAGGCAACGGCTGGACCGTGGGCAAGCGGTTGCTGCAGTTCGAGCGCTCGACACATGCCGGCATCAACATTTCCGGTTCGCAGGGGGGGCGCAGCGAGGCGAGCCGCCTGCCGGAACGTATTGCCCGCTACGTTCCGCTGGTTGACGGCCGGTTGCAGGACGCGGCAGTGCGCACGTCGCTCATCCAGCACCAGCAGGCTGAACACGCGCAGCGTCTCACGCAGGCGCGCGCTATCGAAGAACTGAAGGCCCGCGCTCCCGGCTTTACCTCCTCCGCGGTGAAGCTCACTGGTGCGCTGCTGCAACAGCAGGGTGACGAACTCCTGCAGACGGCAATGGGCACAAGCGGGCTTGGCGTCGAGGGCGACGACTTCAGCAGTGAGGAAACGGATCAGCTCAGGGGCTGGCTGTACCGCAAGTCGCTGACCATCGCCGGCGGAACGAAGGAAATACAGCTGAACATCATCGCCAAACGGGTACTCGGCCTGCCCGATTGAGAACCAGCAGTACCGCGAGGAGAAGCAGTAGCCACACGCTGACCGCAATCCCGTTGAACGCATCGTACGTGCCGACCAGCCACTGCCAGGCGCTGGCCATGTCCCGCACGGTGATGTCCTTGTACACGCGCAGGAAAAACACCCAGGCGGCATGCAGCGCAATGGCCGGGTAGAGGGAGTGGCATCTCAGACGGACCAGACACAGCAGCACACCCAGAAGGAACAGGGAAACAAAGGAATCCCAAAGCAGCGCCGGCTCAGCCAGTTTGCTGAAAGCGCCGGCCGCCAGCGCCAATCCGGACCACCAGTGCTCGGCGACCGGCGTATCGCGCACGCGCACGAAGTGCACCAGAGCATACAGAAAGCTGCTCAGTACGAGAGCAAAGGCGGTACCGCCGAGGCGTTGAAACGCCGTGAGCATCACCCCCCGGAACAACGCCTCTTCCAGCAGCGCCGCCAGCATGCCACCCGTCAGACCCGCCATTGCCACCCGCGCAACCTCCATCGGCTCGGCCAGCGCGCGCAGGTCCGGCACCCGGTATCCGACACCGGTGACCAGCAGGGCCGGCGGCAGGATCAGCGCCACACCCAGGCACCACCAGGCAATGAACGGGCGCATGGCGAAGCCACGAAATCCGATGGCGCGCCAGTTGAGGCCCAGTTGACGTAAAAGCGGCACGAGCAGCACCGCGCACACGAGCAGCGCAACCCGTGTCAGTACCTTGTCAAAGGGAAAGTCCACCAATCGCCAGACCGGCCAGGCGAGCAATGTGCCTGCCAGCAAGGCCACCGCGAAGTAGGCGAGAAGCAACCAGGCGACGCGTGCACCGGAAACCTGCGACGGATTGTCCATGCCGGAAGCCGTCATTCCCGCAGGAATGTCATGCACCACCCGAGCAGGTCAGCACCTGGCCGGTCACGAAGTCGGATTCCGGCAGGCAGAAAAGCACGATGGCACCGGCGGCATCTTCCGGCGAGCCGGTACGCCCAAGCGGCGTGGCGGCGCGTACGGCCGCGGCCTGCTCTTCGGACAGACCCACGCGGAACGCACGCTCACCCACCGTAATGCTTGGCGGTACACCGGCATAGGTTTGCGTCAGTCGTGTATCAATGTGACCAAAGGCCACGCTGTTGACCGTGACGTTGAAGCGCCCCCACTCCTTCGCCAGCGTCTTGGTGATGCCGACCACGGCAGCCTTGCCGGCGGAATAGGCGATCTGCGTGGCCGCGCCGGTTGTGCCGCTGACGGAGGAAATGTTGACAACCTTGCGGCACCGCGCCCCGCCATGGGCCACACGTTCGGCGTTGGCCGTGTCCCGCAGCCACGGCTGCCAGGCGCGCAGAATGCGAAACGGCACGCCAGCGTGCATGTCCAGCATGGCCTGCCACTGCTCGTCGCTGTGGTTCTGGATGGCGCCGTTCCACACGTAGCCGGCATTGTTGACGAGGATGTCCAGGCCACCAGCTTCGGCCAGTGCCGCGTCAACCAAGACGTCCGCGGCATCGGGCCGCGTCAGGTCGTAGACCAGGGCAGTGGCTTCGCCGCCAGCGGCGAGAATGGCGTCAACAGTTGACGCAGCTTCCGCGGCATCGCGATCGTTCACCAGCACGCGCGCGCCCTTGGCCGCCAGCCGCCGCGCCGTGGCCGCACCAATGCCACGCCCCGCTCCGGTGATCAACGCCACCCGACCGTCCAGATCTCCCATCGATTCGCCCCGCGTCAAACCGTGGACAAGGTACTTTGTGTACGATGTCCACCACAACTGGAGAAACACATGGCCGACACTGAAAACACACAGGTGCTGGTACGCGCACTCCCGGAAGGCCAATTGCGTGTGACGGACTTCGAGGTGACCCATGCGGCGATGCCTGTCCCCGGAGACGGTGAAGTGCTTTGTCAGACGCTGGCCATCGGTATCGGCGCCGGGCAACGCGCCGGGCTGCAGGGCAGCGCCAGTTATGCCGGCGCGCCCACCACCGGCATCGTCATGGGCGGTCAGGCGGTCGCGCGTGTCGCCCGCTCCAATGCCGACACGTTTGCCGTCGGCGACCTCGTGCTGTGTGCCAGCGGCTGGCAGGCATGGTCCGTCCACAAGGCGACCGCGCTGACCAGGGTGCCGGACATCGACGATCCGGCGGCGTACGTCGGCGTGCTCGGCACCAACGGGCTTACCGCCTATTTCGGCCTGCTGGCGGTCGGCGAACCGCGTGCGGGCGACACGGTTGTGGTCTCCGCGGCGGCAGGCTCCGTCGGCCATCTGGTTGGACAGATCGCCCGCCTCCACGGCACGCGGGTGGTCGGCATCACCGGCAGCGACGCGAAAGGTCGGCGTCTGGTGGAAGAACTCGGCTTCGACGCGTTCGTCAATCATCGTGACGCCGGTTTCCGTGCCGCGCTCAAAGCCGCCTGCCCCGCGGGAATCGACGTCTATTTCGACAACACGGGCGGCGACATCCTCGGCGCCGCCCTGTTCCGCATGAACGAGTTTGGCCGCATCGTCTGCTGCGGTGTGGTGAGTCAGTACGATACTTCCAGCCCGGCGCCCGGCCCCAAAGGGGTTCCCGGCCTGCTGGTCAACAAGCGGTTGCGCATGCAAGGCTTCCTGGTGTTCGACTACGCCGGTCGCTATGCGCAGGCGCGGGCGACGATGCGAGGCTGGATGCAGGCGGGTCGCCTGACGGCGTGGCAGGATGAGGTCATGGGACTGGAAAACGCACCCGCCGGTTTTGTCGATCTGCTGGCCGGAGGCAACGTGGGTACGCGGGTCGTGCGGGTGACACGCTAGCCGGCCAAAGTAGCCCGGGCCCGACAGCGGGATGGTGCGTGACGTGATGGTCTGCGCTGCTCCGGCATCAGCGTTTGTGGGGCGACAGGTGGTCAGGCGCGGCTGGCGGTAACCCGGCGCGGCTGGCTCAGGTGCTCACGCGATTCGGCAACTCCTGGCCCGTCATGAACGCCTCGATGTTGTCCACGGCACAGTGCCCCATGGCTTCCCGCGTCTCCCGGGAACCACTGCCCTGGTGCGGCAGCAGCACCACGTTGTCCAGTTCCAGCAAACCGGGATGCACGACGGGTTCCCGTTCGTAGACATCCAGCCCCGCTCCCGCAAGGCGGCCGTTCGCCAGGGCCTCGGCCAACGCCGCTTCATCGATGATATCGCCACGCGCGGTATTGATGAGGAATGCGCGCTGGGGAAGGCAGGCGAGCATTTTTGCATCCAGCAGATGCTGCGTCTCAGCCGTGCTCGGGCAGTGCAGCGAGACGAAGTCGCTGCTTGCGAGCAGGCTCACCAGATCGCCATGCCATTCGGCGCCGAGCACCGCTTCCTCCACCGGCTCCAGCCGGCGCCTGCTGTGGTAGCGGATCTTCATGTTGAAGCCGAACGCCGCACGGCGTGCGGTGGCGACGCCGATGCGTCCCATGCCGACGATGCCCAGGGTCTTGCCGCTGACCTGCGTACCAAGCAGCGATGTCGGCGACCACCCGGACCAGGCGCCGGCGCGGAGCAGGCGTTCCCCCTCACCGGCTCGCCGGGCACACATCAGCAGGAGGGTCATGGCAATGTCTGCGGTGGCGTCCGTCAGCACGCCTGGCGTGTTGGAGACTTGAATATCAGCAGCTTGCGCCGCTTTCATATCGATATGGTTGAAGCCAACACCAAAATTCGCGAGCAGTTTCACCCGGCAACCGGCGCCGAGGACAGCGGCGTCCAGGCGATCGGTGACAGTACAACCCAGGACATCCGCGGTCTCCAGTGCCTGCCGCAGTTCGGCTGACGAGAACGGGTGGTCGTCATCGTTCACCCGCACATCGCAGACTGCCGCAAGACGCGTTTCCACCGCTGCTGGCCAGCGACGGGTGAGTATCACCTTCAGCCGATCCGTCAAACCTGCTTCTCCCATTCATGCGTTGCGCGCGCGCCAGGCGCGGAAAACGGGCTACCCGCAGGTGCCAGCGCCACACCGCACGCCCGAAGATGCCCTGCCCGCGTAAAACCGTCACGGCTGTCTGTTACTGATCCGGCCGCCACGGTACCATTGCCGGCTCCCGGATTTTACCCGGCAGACTCGACAAGCGACCAACGCAAAACCAACAACAGTCCAGAGGGAGAGAACAACATGGCCGCCTATTTCATCGCCCAGTACGTTGTAAAGGACCCGGCGCTCTACCGTGAATACCAGGCCGGCGCGGGCCCGACGCTGGCCGCCGCCGGTGGCGAACTGGTGTCATTCGACGTTGCCGCCGAAACCATCGAGGGCACGCCGCCCGGACCGCAGACCGTAATCATCAAGTTTGCGGACACCGCCGCCGCCAAAGGCTGGTACGAAAGCGGCGCCTACCAGGCCGTGGTGGGCAAGCGCCTGGCAGCCACCACCGGCTTTGCGGTCATCGCCCAGTCGATGAACGCCGGCGGCTGATTCCGGCACACCGCCGCACTCATCCGCATGGGAGGGCGATCAGCCCTCCCCGACTTTCACCCGCCCGCACCGGTCATCGCACCGGCGCGTGTGCATGGATGCCATGTAACCCGATTCCGGACTACCCGACCGATGGACTACCGACTCACTGAAGATCAACAGGCAATCCAGGACATGGCCCGTCGTTTCACCGCCGACGCCATCACACCAAACGCCGGCGAATGGGACGAGCACAAGCTCTTTCCCCGGGAAGTCATCCGTCAGGGCGCGGAACTCGGTTTCGGTGGTATCTACGTCTCCGAGGCCATGGGCGGCTGTGGCCTGGGACGCCTGGAAGCGGCGCTCATCATGGAGGCGATGGCGTATGGCTGCCCCTCGACGTCCGCCTACATCTCCATTCACAACATGGCCGCGTGGATGATCGATCACTACGCCAGCGACGAGCTGCGTGCGCGCTACGTGCCTAGGCTGGCGTCCATGGAGCTGCTGGCCAGTTACTGTCTCACCGAACCCGGTGCCGGCTCTGACGCCGCCTCGTTGAAAACCACCGCCACCCGCGATGGCGCCCACTATGTTCTGAACGGCGGCAAGGCGTTCATCTCCGGCGCCGGCGAAAATGACGTGTACGTCGTGATGGCGCGCACCGGCGGTCCCGGCGCCCGCGGCATCTCCTGCCTGGTTGTGGAAAAGGACATGGCCGGTGTGAGCTTTGGCGCCCAGGAGCGCAAACTCGGCTGGCATTCGCAACCGACCGCCATGGTGATGTTCGACAACGTGCGCGTGCCGGTGGAAAACCTGGTCGGCGAGGAAGGCATGGGCTTTCGCATCGCAATGGCGGGTCTCGACGGCGGCCGCATCAACATTGGCGCCTGTTCGCTGGGCGGCGCCCAGCGCTGTCTGGACGATGCCATCACCTACACCCGCGAGCGTCGCCAGTTCGGCCAGCGGATAGCGGATTTCCAGAACAGTCAATTCATGCTGGCGGACATGGCGACCCAACTCGAGGCATCGCGGGCACTGCTGTATATCGCCGCGCTGAAGGTGTCTGAGGCGGCCCCCGACAAGACCCGTTTCGCCGCCATGGCAAAACTCATGGCCACGGAATCCGGCTCACGTATCGTCAACGATGCGCTGCAACTCCACGGCGGGTATGGTTACCTCATGGACTACCCCGTGGAGCGCTTTTTTC
Organism: Pseudomonadales bacterium; assembly: GCA_024234635.1. Classification (GTDB taxonomy): domain Bacteria; phylum Pseudomonadota; class Gammaproteobacteria; order Pseudomonadales; family Azotimanducaceae; genus SYFY01. Next base: position 20,566 of record JACKNX010000007.1, read on the forward strand.
GTGATCTGCGTGTACACGAGATCCTGGAGGGCACGAGCCAGATCATGCGGTTTGTCGTTGGCCGCTCATTGGTGGAGTAGCAGCCGTTTGAAGCTCTGGCTGGCGGCCGCAGTGTCGCTGATGCACAGTCCGACGATCGCGGCGGACACGACAGTTGCCGTCGACGACAACGCCTTCGCACAGTGCACCGCCACCCTGCTGGCCGAAGCGCGGGAGTCCGGCATTGGCGCCGCGACACTCGACGCGGTGACGCCGACCATCCGCCTGAACGAAAACGTCCTGCGCCTGGATGCCGCTCAGCCGGAGTTCACCAATACATTTGCCGGCTACTATCCCGTACGCGTTACGGCGCAGCGCGTTCGCCGCGGCCGTGAACTGCTGGCCACCCACCAGGACATCCTGCAACGGATCCAGCGCGAAACCGGCGTTCCCCCGCACTATCTGCTTTCGTTCTGGGGCCTGGAAACCAACTTCGGCAGTTTTCTCGGGAATTATCATGTGCCGTCGGTACTGGCCACGCTGGCCTGCCATTCCCGTCGCAATGACTACTTCCGGGGTGAGTTCATCCACGCCCTCGAGATCATCGACCGCGGCGATATCACGAGCGCGGCCATGCTGGGTTCCTGGGCGGGCGCGATGGGCAACATGCAGTTCATGCCCACCGCCTATCTGAATCACGCCGCTGACGGCGATGGTGACGGTCACCGCAACCTCTGGACCAGTACCGCCGACGCCCTGGTGTCGGCGGGTCGGTTCCTGCAGGCACTGGGCTGGCAGACCGGCATGCGCTGGGGGCGCGAAGTTCTGCTGCCCGAGGGCTTCGACTATCGACTGCTCGACCAGATCCGCCCGCTCGCATTCTGGGTGGATCAGGGGATTCGTGACTCCGCCGGCCGCGCACTCACCGGCTCGCAGACGCCCGCCCGCATCCTGGCCCCGAGCGGACACGCGGGACCGGCGTTCATCGTCTATCCAAACTTCGACGTGATCATGCGCTGGAACCGCAGCGAGTATTACGCGATCAGTGTCGGCCGGCTGGCTGACGAAATTGCCGGCGGTGGCCGCCTGCTGCGGCGTCCACCTGCCGAGCCCACACGGATTCCGCTGGCAACTGTGCGCAACCTGCAGAACAACCTGACGAGTCTCGGCTACGACACGGGCAAGGTGGACGGCATCATCGGGCCGGGAACACGCCAGGCGCTCACCGCCTGGCAGTACGCGAACGGGTTGCTGCCGGATGGTTATGCAAGCGCGGAACTGCTCGCGCGGCTGGGCGACACACTGCCGCCCACGGCCGCCGACCTGTCGCCCTCGGAAGTCACCGCTGATCCCGCTGTGGTGGCGCCGTGATATCCTGCGGCAGGCACAGCCGTCACCAGAACCGTCCCCATCTTCACGGAGGCCACCGACCATGCTGCTGAACGGCATTCACCACGTATCCATCAACGTCACGGACGTCGACGCCGCCGTACATTTCTATGTCGGCGTGCTCGGTATGGAAAAACTGCCGCGTCCGGACCTGGGATTTCCCGGAGCGTGGATGCGCAGCGGCAGCCAGGAAGTGCATCTGCTCGGCATGCAGTCCGTGCCGGAGGCCGTTGGTCAGCACTTCGCGTTTGCCGTGGCCGACATACAGAACGTGGTCGGTACCGTACGCGATGCCGGCTTCAAATGCTCCGAACCCCGGGAACTGGGTGGCGTCTGCCTGCAGGCATTCACCCACGACCCCAGTGGCAACATGGTTGAGTTCAACCAGCGTCTGTAAGGCGGCCATGTCTTCCCCCCCGGCGTCGGCCGACGACGAAACGCCGCCCTATGGTCAGGGTGATACGTCCTTTCGCGCCGCCGGCGGCGAAGCCGGTCTGCGTCGCCTGGTTGATTGTTTCTACGATGAGATGGACAGCCTGCCCCAGGCGGCCGGCGTGCGGCGCATGCACAAGGCGAGTCTGGATGAAAGCCGCGACAAGCTGGCGCGGTTCCTGTGCGGCTGGCTCGGCGGTCCGCGCCGGTACGCCGAGAAATACGGTTCCATGACCATTCCCGGTTCGCACGCGCCTTTTGCCATCGGCACGGAAGAGCGGGATGCCTGGCTGGAGTGCATGCGGCGAGCCATCGCCGAGCAGCCGTGGCAGGCCTCGTTCAAGACCTACCTTCTGAAGGCTCTCTCGGTGCCCGCCGAACGCGTACGCAATCGTCCCTGACCGTCGGTGGTGCCTCGGCACACGGCAATTTGCATCCCGGACTGTGACGGTGTGCGCGTTTGCCCCTGTCGCTTTGGACCAGCTTCACTACAATTCGCCTGCGGCGTACCACACAAGCCCCGCCACCGTCTCACCCCGGCGCCCGGCAGGGTCGCAGGCAGCGGCGGATGGCGCACAAGAACCCGTACCCGCACGAGAGGGAGGTTTGCCCGGCCATGCGACCCGTATTCGCAACACCCTTCAGCCTGACCCGTGGTCTGTTCGCGAGCCTGTGCCTCTGTTCCCTGCCGCTCGCGTCGCTTGCCGGCACCGCAACACTGCGTGCAGCCGACAGCACCGCAGACGGCACGGTCTTCAGCGATGGCAGCCATGTCCCCACCCGTCGCGTGTTTACCTACCGGCAAAACGATGGTGTACCGGTGTTTACCGACAAGGTGCCGGTGAATCAGCCCTATGAAGTGATGGAGTTCTCCTGCTACGCATGTAATCCCGCCTCGACCGTGGACTGGCATGCCACGCCTCTGTTTGCGGATCGCTACCGGGATGCCATCGATGCGGCAGCAGAGCGCAACGGCGTGGACGCCGCCCTGGTGCGCGCGGTGATCCATGCGGAATCAGGATTCAATCCAATGGCCCGCTCGCGCAAGGGGGCAACCGGCCTCATGCAGCTGATGCCGGATACTGCACGCATGCTCGGTGTCGCCAATGCCACCGATGCACAACAGAACATCGACGGAGGCGTGAAATATCTCGCCGACCTCCTCAGGCAGTACAACGGCGACATCACACTCGCCACCGCGGCCTACAATGCCGGCCCCTCCAGCGTCGACCGTTATGGCGGTGTCCCACCGTTCGACGAGACGCGAACCTACATCCGACGCGTGAAGATCCTGATGGAGCGCTACAAGGCGCTGGTCTGATCGGCGCAGTCCCCTGCCGCCACGGCAGTGTTGCACCCGGCTCGGGCTTCGGCCAGCATCGTGCGCACGGCCGACGGTGCGTTCACTCCCGCTGAGCAGCGGAGCCAGGCGCGCCAGGCAGACGCCAACGTCGTCATTCGACGCACGGGGTGAGCAACGGCTCGCAGCCATGCCCCGGTTCTTCGTGCTGCCAGTCAGCTGATACGCTAGCGGGTGCAAGGCGAAATGGCCGCAACGGCACGCTCCCGGCCCGTGACTCACACAGGTGAATCAACCGGTGGCGTGATGCAGGGCAGGACACGATCAGAACAACGGACGAGGGGCACACGGGTATGGAATTGAAGGACAGGGTAGCGGTGATCACCGGTGGCAGCGGCGGTATCGGCAGGGCCATGGCCAGGGCATTTCTGGCCGAAGGCGCGAAGGCCGTGGTGCTGGCCGATCTCGACACCGGGGCCGTACAGACCGCAGCCCGCGAACTCGGCTGTGAAGGCGCCACCTGCGACGTCACCGACGAGGCACAGGTACAACGTCTCGTGGACGACACACTTGCCCGGCATGGCCGCATCGACCTTTTCTGTTCCAACGCGGGCGCCGGCGGCGCGGGCGTGCTCACGGATGCGGACAACGCGGTGTGGCAGAAACAGTGGGAACTGCATGTCATGGCGCACCTGTATGCCGCCCGTGCGGTGTTGCCCTCCATGCAGGCGCGCGGCGAAGGCTACCTGCTCAATACTGCCTCCGCGGCGGGATTGCTGGCAGCCATGGGCTCCGGGCCCTACACCGTGACCAAGGCCGCGGCAGTGAAACTGGCCGAGTTCCTGGCCATCACGCATGGCGATGAAGGCATCCGGGTCTCCGTGCTGTGTCCCCAGGGCGTAAACACGGCGATGGCGCCGAGAAGCCTGGGCGATGGCCAGACGGACGGCATCATTGAGCCGGACGCCCTTGCCGCCGTCGTGGTGCAGGCGCTGCGTGAGGAACGCTTCTACGTACTCCCGCACCCGGAAGTCGAGGAATACGTACGTCGCAAGGGTGACAATGTCGACCGCTGGCTGCATGGCATGCGCCGCCTGCGCAAGAAGACGCTCGAACTCCTTGCCGTGGCGGACGGCAACTGACTTTGCCCTGACGCCCGCCCAAGGAGCGTCGACTGACCTGTCAACACACCACAACCCGAACAGGGGAGAGAATCGACCATGAGCACGGATACACACAAAGGCAGCTGCTTCTGCGGCGCCGTTCAGTTCGAAGTCACCGGCGCACCCAACGTCATGGGTTACTGCCATTGCACCGATTGCGCGCACTGGGCCGGCGCGCCGGTCAACGCCTTCAGTCTGTGGACACCATCCAGCGTCAAGGTGACAAAAGGCGAAGACCAGATCGGCACCTACGCCAGGACGCCCGGCAGCCAGCGCAAATTCTGCCGCCAGTGCGGTGGTCACATCTTCACGGATCACCCGGCAATGGGCATGGTGGACGTGTACCTCAACACCGTTGAGGGTGTAACACACAAAGGCACGCTGCACGTCTTCTACAAGGAGAAGACGATGTCCGTGCCCGATGGACTGCCCAAGTACCAGGACATGCCCAAGGAATTCGGCGGATCCGGGGTGGAACTGCCCGAGTAACCCCTCCTGTGTGGACAGGCGCCAGAAGGCGCCTGTCTGCGCTGCGATCAGCGAGGCGGCCTGTGCTGCCCGGGGCGCGTATGCGATTTGGCCATTCCAGCGATGGAAGGCCGCCGCCGCTTTCCGCCTTCCTCCACTGTGCCGTGCGGCGTCACCGCAGCACCGTCCTCGACTCGATGTGATCCTTCAGCGCTTCGGGCGTCCACCACGACGGCTTGAGCAAGCGCGGCGAGAACACCTTCTCGGCCTGATCCGCGTAGTGCGGCGACTCCTTGCGATCGCTCTGCCCCACCGGCAGGTAGATGTAGCTCTCGATGGGGGTAGACAGCACAACCACCTGGGTGGACGTCTGGCCGCGATTGCCCATCCGCTGATGGTCGGCGTTCGGCTCGTCGTAGCCCATGGCGCGGAGCGTGGTAAGTCCGAACTGGTCGCCACCGCCTCCTTCGACCGGCCAGGAGCGGCCATCACGACCGACACGGAAGACATCGCCCCAGGTAACCTCACGCTCGCCGAAATCTGCCGCAAGCTGCGTCATCGCCTGTCGCCAGGTGGCACGAATCAGTTTGCGCTCCGTATCCGTCAGTTCGACCACTTTCGGTGTCCGGTTCTCGACGATTGCGTAGTGGTCGTCGATACGCGCCCGGAGTGCCTGTCCAGCAGCCTCCGCCTCAAGCGACATGCGCCACCGCGCATACTGCAGCGCCTCGGCCGAGTCCGCTGCCAACCGGCCATCCCACGCCGACATGCGTCGGGCGTCGGGATCGTCGCCCAGGCTGCTTGCCAGTGCGGCAACCCAGCGTTCGACGCCAAAGGGGCGGATATCGTTTGCAATCGCCAGCGCTTCCTCCACCGTGACGGAGGCGTCCCCGCTCAGCAGTTCCAGCGCACGGGCACCACGCTGATTGGTCCAGCCGTGATGTGCGCCGTAGGCGGCACTGGTCCAGACATCCGGCGGAAAGGCGTCGGGATCGAACGCGCCGCCGCGGATCATGCCCTCGGGTGAAATGTTGCAGTTCTGCATGTACCCAGCAGACGGATTGAGCATCTGCACCAGGTCCTCGCCAGGATGAAAGCCCTGCCATTCCGTGGCCGCCGTGTCGCCCGGTACGGGCTTCGACCAGTCGTAACCCGCCGCGCGCACCGGCACGCGACCAACCCGCTGGTAGTGAATGTTGCCACTCGTATCGGCCACCATGACATTCTGGGGAAACATCGCCAGCGTCGCGCCCGCCGCCACCGCACCCCGATAGTCCGCCGCAAAATTCAGCGCCTCCCAGGCCGCGTTGCGATCGGCATCGCCGTCGTAGGGTATCTTCGCGGCATACGCCAACCCGTCGCGACGCGCGAGGATTGGACCGTGATGCGAGTATTCGAGCGTTACCGCGCGTTCGCTGCCGTCCGGCATACGCAATGTCACCGGCTCTTTCCGCAGGGGACGCCATGCGGATTCGTACCGGTAATGCGTGCCCGCATCGTTCAGCGTGAGCACATAGACATCCGCCGTATCCGGTCCGCCCGTGGTCATGGCCCAGGCCATGGCGGCGTTGTGTCCCAGGCCGATATAGGGTGAACCTGCCAGTCCGACCCCACTGCCCTGCCACTCACCCGCGTGCACGCGCATCTCCCAGAAGCGCGAGGGTCCCCACCAGGACAGGTGTGGGTCGATCAGCAGCATGGCATGACCGTTTGCCGAACGTGCCGGTGCAATGGCCCACTGGTTGGAGCCGCGTGCGGACTGCACGAACGTTGGCGTCACGCCACCCCGTTGCAGATCGCCTATGGCTTCGTCGATGGACCAGTTGTTGAGAAACATGCGCCCGAACGCATCGACCATGACCGCGGTTACCGCCTCGTGCCGCCACCAGTCAGGTACGTCCCCCGGATGCGCCGCGTACCATGCATTGATGCCATCCGCGAACGCCTGCACGCGCCCGCGGGCGACAGGTGACGCTTTGGCCAGCGCAGCCTCGGCATTGCCCGCATGATCGAACATGCGCGACAGCAACGACACCGGTATGCCGGGCTCGCCAACCACTTCGGAGTATTCACCCAGAGCCATCTTGAAGTTGGCGAGCAGCTGTTCCGGCCGATCCTGCGCCTGCGCGTAGCCCTGTGCGTACAGGCCATCCTCCACGGTCGGCGCATAGATGTGCGCCACGCCCCAGGTATCGCGATAGAGCACGGTGTGCCCCGCATCCTCACCTGTGCCGGGCAGTTCCGCCGGCGCTGGTTGAGGCGCTGCCGCACAGGCGCCGAGAAGCAGAAGAGAAATAACCGCCAATCGCATTGATCGTCTCCTTCAATCCACAGTGAACATTGGGTTGAGCGCCTTGTCGTCCGGTGCTTCGGGGACCTTCGCCACCCGCGCGGGCAACCTGGCACAGCTTCCCCACTGCGCCCCGCAGGACACGGCCAGGCAGGCCAATCTGCAATGCGCGTTGCTGTTTGCCGGAATTCCCGCTTCCCGCTGCAATCGCGGCTGGCACTGGCCCCGCCGGTCGCCGTGCGGGCGAGACGGACACGGGCGGCTGCCCTGACCGCCCTCCAGCATACGGGTCAACGCCGCCCGGGCCACCGCCGCGAACCAGGCAGGGGTGTTCGGTCGCCCGGGTACCACCAGTTCCTGGTCACACCAGGCCACGCACGGGAATGAGCGCGCCATGCACGGCGCGTGCTGCATCCGACAGCAGGAAACAGACCACTGCCGCCAGATCCGGCGGTGTCACCCACCGCTTGTGCTCGGCGTCCGGCATGTCCGCGCGATTGCGCGGCGTGTCGATCAGCGATGGCAGCACCGCGTTCACATTTACGCCCTTGCCTCTCACCTCGTCCGACAACGCCTCGGTGAGGCGCATGACCACGCTCTTGGCGGCTGTATACGCACCCATGTTGCCGACGCCATGCAATGCGCCGAGTGCCCCCACGTTGACGATGCTGCCGCGGCCCCGACCCGCGAGCACCGGCGTGGCCGCGGCCAGGATTCGCCGCAGGGTCGTCACGTTGATGTCGAACAGGGCGTTCCATAACGAGTCCGTCGTTTCGTGCACGGTCGGCCCCATGTCGAAACCGCCGGCAATGTTGGCCAGACCGTGGAAGTCACCGATTGCGGCAATACACGCGGTCACCGCAGACGCGTCGGTCAGATCGACCACGTGCGTGCGACCCAGCGGCGAGGTGAAGCCCGGCACGACATCGATGAGTTCCACCGTGGCTCCCTGTTCCTTCGCCAGTGTCGCCACGGCATTACCCAACACGCCGGCAGCGCCGGTCACGATGATTTTTTGTGCGTTCAAGCTCACAGGCCGCTCCGTCAATGTCTGCTTCACGGCAGTATACCGGCGCGGCAGTATCCGGCGTGTGTGACGCATCGACGACAGACTCTGGCCCTGATGGTGGCAGCCGCGTCAACGACAACGAGAACCGGAGAACGGAGGGAGAATCATGGAATCCATCGCACGCTGGCTGGCCTCGATAGCCGCCATCCCCATGTTCAGCAATGGCCTCACGTTCCTGACGTCGCCCGACCGTACTGCCAGTCTGCTCGGTCTCACGACACAGGAGGGGCTGGGGCGCAGCACGCAGATCGCCGACATGGCCGCGTTTTTCATCTGCATGGCGGGGTTCGCCTGGTGGGGTGCCTGGCGACGCTCGCCGCACCTGCTCTACGCCAGTGGCGCCTTGCTGCTGACCGCCGCCATGTTCCGCCTGGTCGCCGCGTTGGCGCACGGGGCTGCTTTTGCGGGACTGTTCATCGCAGTGGAAGTTGTGCTGGGCGCTACTTTCGTGGGCTGCGGACGAACCCTGCAGGTCAGTGCCAGCCGCCTGCAGGGCTGACAGGCGGCCGGTACAAAACCTGCCGCCCCGAAAGCGGCCATGGCCGCAACCAGCGCGTCGTGCGCGCCCGCCCCCTCAGCCGGCGGGGAAAGCAGAACCGCCGTCGATCTTGAGAATGGCGCCGGTGGTGTAGCTGGATGCTGCGCTCGCAAAATAGAGCGCCGCACCAACGACCTCATGCGCTTCACCGCCACGCTGCAACGGAATGGTGGTCGCCGCGCGCTGGTTGAACGCGTCCATGTCCCAGGCTTTGGCGATATCCGTGAGGAAGGGACCGGGCATGATGCAGTTCACCCGCACCCTGGGTCCGTAAGCGCGCGCGAGCCCCTTGGTGAACGCATTCAGACCGGCCTTTGCCATGGCGTACGGCAGTTCGTTTGGCGTCGGCTGCACCGCCGCAATACTGCTGACCGTGATGATGGAGCCCCCCTCACCCGCTGCCATGCGTTCACCGATGAGGGACGACAACCGGAACGGTCCTCGCAGATTCACCTGCATCACCTTGTCGTACAGCGCCTCAGTGACATTCGTGAGCTTGTCGTAAAGCGGTGACATACCGGCATTGTTGACCAGCACATCCACCCGCCCGAATTCCCGGTACGCAAAGTCGGCCAGCGCATCGCTGGCGTCCCAGTCACCCGCGTGGTACGCAAACGGCAGGCAGCGTCGGCCCGTCGCCGCCGAAATTTCCGCCGCCGCCTTCTCACAGCCATCCAGCTTGCGACTAGCGATCACCAGATCAGCACCGGCTTCGGCGAACGCCCGGCTCATTTCCAGCCCAAGACCACGGCTGCCGCCCGTGACCACGGCGACCTTGCCCGTCAGATCAAAATGCGCGGCGGTCTTCTGTGCATCCATGGAATCTCCCCGAAATGAAAAACCGGCAGTATGCCGACGCCGGGTTCCCCTCACCAGCGGCAGCCATGTATCTTTCCCGGTACGGGCGTCCGGCCCGGATACCCCAACCGGCACACCCGGCCACCCACCGAAGGAGGGTACCGCGATGCACCCAAAGGCCCCCGATCGTCGCCGTTTTCTGCGCGACACCGCCGTGCTCGGACTGGCGCCGCTCACCACTGCCAGCACCCTGGCGGCGCCATCCACCGCAACGGGCGCCGGCGTCCGCCGTTACGCACGTCTGGGGCGCACCAACCTGTCGGTATCGGACATCAGTTTCGGCGCCAGTCGCCTGCGGGCCGGCGAGGAGGATCTGGTTGCCCATGCCCTGGACCGCGGCATCAACTACTTCGACACCGCGGAGGGGTATACGCGGGGCGACAGCGAGACGGTCCTCGGCAATGCCCTGCGCGGACGGCGGGACAAGGTCGTGCTGGTGAGCAAGCACATCACCGGTGCCAACGAAGGCGCGGGCGAGATGATGGCCGCGCTCGAGGCGACGCTGACGCGTCTGCGAACGGACTACGTGGATATCTACATGAGCCACGCGATCAACAGCGTGGCACGACTGGAGAACGCGGAGTGGCATGCCTTCATCGACCGCGCCCGCCAGCAGGGCAAGCTGCGCTTCTCCGGCGTTTCCGGCCATGCCGGTAACCTGGCCGAGTGCCTGGAGTACGCGCTCGCGCAGGACATGGTCGACGTCATACTGGCGGCCTACAACTTTGGTCAGGACCCGAAGTTTTACGAGGGCTTCACCCGATCGTTCGACATGGTCGCAACCCAGCCGCGACTACCGGCAATCCTGAGCCGCGCGCGGGCACAGGATGTCGGCGTCGTTGCCATGAAAACCCTGATGGGGGCGCGCCTGAACGACATGCGCCCGTTTGAAACCGGTGGCGCCACCTACGCACAGGCCGCGTTTCGCTGGGTGCTGGCAAATCCGGATGTCAACGCCCTGATCATCTCCATGACCAGCCGCGCGCGCATCGACGAATACCTCGGCGCTTCGGGAGCGACTGCACTGGCGGCCGGCGATCTGCCGCTGCTGGAGCGGTATGCGGCCCTGAACGGCCACACCTATTGCCGCCAGGCCTGCGACGCCTGCGACGGTGCCTGTCCGCATGGCGTTCCCATTGCCGATGTGCTGCGGACCCGTATGTATGCCACCGACTACCAGGACGTGGCGTTCGCCCGCGCTGAATACGCGATGCTGGGCGATGGCGCTGCCGCCTGTCTCGGTTGTTCCGGCGCACCCTGCCGTGGCGCCTGCCCGCACGGCATCGACATCGCCCGCTTCTGCGCACCGACACACAGGATGCTGAGCTGAAATGCGTGACATCCGCGCATTGCTCAATGACATCGAGGCCGGCCGTCTCACCGCCGCGGCCGCCGAGCGGGAAATTCGCGCCACCTTTTTCGAAGACCTGGGTCATTCGGTTATCGACCACGACCGCGCCGCGCGCACGGGTGCGCCGGAAGTGATCTACGGGGAGCACAAAAGCGCACGGCAGATAGACGACATCTTCCGGCACATGCAGGGCCGGGGCGCCAATGTGCTCGTCACCCGCGTGGCCGCCGACAAGGCAGCCGAAATGCAGGCACTGCAGAGGGGCGCCCGTTACCACCCCACTGCGCGCATCGTGACCTATCACGCGCAGGCACCCGATATCGCAGCGCACGCCGTGGCCGTCGTGTCGGCCGGTACGTCCGATCAGGCCGTCTGCGAGGAAGCCGCGGTAACGCTCGAGTTCTATGGCAATCCCGTCACCCGCGTCTATGACGCCGGCGTGGCGGGTCTGCACCGGCTCATCGCCCGCCTGCCCGACATTCGTGCCGCCCGCGTTGTCATCGTCGTGGCAGGGATGGAAGGCGCACTCCCAAGTGTCGTGGGCGGCCTCGTCGACAAACCCGTGATAGCGGTACCCACGTCCGTTGGCTACGGCGCCGCGTTCGGGGGCATCGCCGCGTTGCTCGGAATGCTCAACAGCTGCGCCTCGGGCGTGGCCGTCGTGAACATCGACAACGGCTTCGGCGCTGGACATCTGGCCAATCGCATCAACCGGCTCGACCAGGAATCCCGATGACCACAGACACCACGTTGCAGGCGCGCCATGCCCACCTGCGCGACATCATCACCGCTTACGGGCCAGCTCTCGTCGCCTGGTCGGGAGGCATCGACAGTTCCTTGGTTGCCTACGTCACCCACCAGGTGCACGGTGCACACATGCTGGCGGTGACCAGCGGCTCGGCATCGCTGAAGCGGGCGGACCTGGACCTGACGCGGGCACTTGCGAGCGACTGGGGTATGCCGCACCGGCTGGTAATCACCGATGAGGTGAGCCTGCCCGCCTACCGCGCCAACCCGGTAAACCGCTGTTTCTACTGCAAGACCTCCCTTTATACGCTGCTGCGCGGGATCGCGGACGCGGAAGGCTATCCTGCCATTCACAATGGCACGAACGTAGACGATCTCGGTGACCATCGACCGGGACTGGTTGCCGCGGAAAACCACCAGATCCGCTCGCCACTGGTAGAGGCGGGTTTCACGAAGGCGGACGTGCGGGCACTTGCGCATCTTCTCGGACTGGCCAATGCCGACAAACCACAGGCCGCGTGCCTGTCCAGCCGCTTTCCCTATGGCACGGCAATCTCGGAAACGTTGCTGGCCCGCGTCGAGCGAGCGGAAGCAGTGCTGGCCGAGGCAGGCCTGACGCAGTTCAGGGTGCGCCATCACGATGACGTGGCGCGACTCGAGGTACTGCCAGAGGAGATGCCACTGCTGCTCGCGCGGCGTGAGGCGATAGACGGTGCCATCCGGGATGCGGGTTATCGCTTTGTGGCGCTGGACCTCGGCGGCTTCCGTTCCGGCTCACTCAACACGGTCCTGACAGAACGGCGCATCCCTACCCTCCAGGTCTGGGAACCTCAGGACATGTCTCAGTAACAACGACAGACCAGGCACCCGCTGGCCCGCCCTGAACCCGGACCTGGCCACAAGCAATTGCCACCAGCGCTTCAACAGGCCTGCAAACGCAACTGCGGCGCGGGCGTTTGCGGCAACAGAGCCACTGACAGGGCACTGAAAAATCCTGCCGGACCTGTTTCAGCGGTCGTCGGCCTTGCCGAGCCGCGCCCCATGCGGCATTGCCGCTGCATTTGCGGACCAGCAATCCCCGGCCGGCAGACCAGGCTGATTTTTCAGCAGCCTGCGATGAACGGAACGGTAGGCATCGCCCAAGAATCTCGCCGGGCAGCGCGCCCCTGTCCACTACTGCAGTGGCGTGAAGCCGAATACGCCCGGCGTCTCCGGATCCACACTCACACGCACCGCCCGTATGTCCGGTGCGCCATGGACCTGCAGCCGCAGGATGTTGTCGTACTGGCGGGGCGCGGCTTCGCCGTCGTCCACCGCGAACGGCCGGTCGACGATGAACTCATGGAAATCGCCGTGAATCATGAGCACGGGTTTGCCAAACGCACTACCAAGATCACGCACGGCACGGGCAATCCAGTAGTACGGTCCGTCGGCATCGCCCCGCAGCCGTTTGCCGAAATTGCGATCACCGGGACCATCCTGAAACAGTGACGCATGCATGATGACCACCACCGCCCTGGCATCCGCAGCCGTCGCTTCGGCAAACGCGGTGTTCAGCCAGTCGATATCCGCCTGGGTACGCTCACTCGACTCCGCCAGTCGCGCAGGGTTGTTGAGATACGCGTTGTTCTGCGAGCCCACGACATGAACGGTCACAAAATGCACGCCGGCGCGCTGCCAGCGCGCGTTTTCCACCATTGTCCTGTAGGCCGATACATCCGCCTGGCGGATGAGGGTCATGGGCTTGCCACCCAGCGATCGGCTGTCAGAAAAAAACAGGCGCCGGATATCGGCCAGTCGCGCCAGCGCGTCGTCGCGCCCCACGCTGGCGATTTCACCGTCCAGGCTGCTGACCCTGCCCAGAAGCATCATTTGTTCAGGCGTCGCCCGCTTCTCCAGATACGCACGGTAGGCCGCAAGGAGTTCCGGTGAACGGCAGTCCACCCACTCATTGTCACCCGGCGTATACACCAGCGGCGCACGTACCTGGCTGAATTGTTTCAGTACACGCTGGTACTCGGCCTCGGTGCAGGGATTGGCACCCCAGATGTCGCCGACATGCACCACAAACGCCGGCTTCGTGGCGTTGATGCGACCAATCAGGCCATCCAGCACGGGGATGTCAGCGGGGAGGTTGTAGGCGGTATCGCCGAACGCCACGAAGTCGAAACGGGCCGCCGATACAGGGAAGCTCAACAGACACACAACGACCGTTAGCGCCAGGTCACGCAGTTTTCGCAATTTTCCCACCTCCCGCGGAAATCCTGCCATGGCGCATCAGGCTATCTCACAGAACGCATTCAGCAGAACCGGCCTTGTGACAAACCGGTTCACGTGCGGTCCCGCGCACCAGGTTGGCATCACCATGGAATACAGGCCACTGCCGCCTGCCACCAGTACCAGGATGTCCTCATGCGAACGGAAGGCATGCACCGGACCGCGATCCTCGCCACGCGGGGCAAAACCGCCAGCCTTCGACCTCAGCAGTTCCGGGGGGTGGAAACAATAGCCGTACAGTATTTTCTGCACTGACTCACGACCCAGATTCGCCTTCTGGAAAACCTGCGCATGCTCGGGATTGAGCACCACCACCGCCGCACCATTGCGCAACTGGGCGTTGTTGGTGGCAAGGTTGCTGATGCCGATGGCCAGCATCTCCGCCAGGCAGCGCGCGTCCTCCGATGCATCCCCCGTGGGGCTGTACAGCACCGAATGCGGTGCCTCCGCGCCGATGACGGTGACCACACTGTCCTCCGCCTGAAAGCCGAGGCTGGTATGCAGCGGCGGAAACGGACTTGACTCTTCGTCTTCCGCCAGACAGTAGGTGAATTTGCCTGGATGCCCCAGTAGGGCCATATCGGATTCACCAGGCCGCGCGCCACCGATGTTCAGCATCGCCAGCCGCAGCGCCCGGCCGATGCTGGCGTTGGCCCGGTGGCCGGGACCCAGCGCGCCGAACCCGCCGGTGATGCCACCACAGGCCTGCCGGGCCGGCCCGTTGACAATGATCAGCGGCGCCGTGCAGTGGGTCGTCGACTGCATCTCGGTGAGGTCGAACGCGGGATCGATCACCGCCTGCACCGCGGCCATGACCACGGGCATGTGGTCTGGCAGGCAACCCGCCATCACCGCGGCCACCGCCACCTTCTCCACCGTCGCGATGCCCCCGGCCGGCCCCATCGTCCCCAGCACCATATCCCCGTCCTGACCACTGGCCAGAACCAGCCGATCCACGCGTTCCCGTGTTGGTACCACCACCGGCAGACCATCTGTGCAGCGCAGCGCGTGCAACATTTCCACCGCCTCGTTTTCATCCGGCGCCGTCAGCATGTCTGTCATGTGCCTCCCTTGAGCGCCGCAATGATGCGTTCCGCCATCGTTTCCGCCACGCGGCGCATGTTGTCGGTCCCGGTGCCCGCCACGGGATGCGGCAACTGCACGCGAGGCAGGTCGGGCATGCCAAGCGAATTCGCCACAAAATCGCCTTGCGGCCAGAATTTCTCCGTCACCAGCGATACCGCCGGAATGCCAAGGGTTGCCGCCATATAGCCGTCACGCACGGTGCCGGTGGTGCAACTTCCTCAGTGACCGTAGGCCGCAACGAGCGCGCCGCAGCTACCGCGGATCTCCTCCAGCATGGTTGCGCTAACGGGAATGGAGGCATTTCCCTTGTTCCAGTGCCGCACGGCAATTCTGACGCGCGCGCTCAGCGCGTCCGCCACGGCCTGCAGAAAGTTCACGGAGTCGGGAAAACCGTTGGCCAGGAAGCCGACGGTGACATTGTTCTCACGCATCAGGTCGATGCCCAGCGTATAGGGCGTAACGGAAATGTCCGTATCCCCCCGGGGGTCATGAAATTCGATCATGGTTCAGGCCTGCTCACTCGGAAGCCGGATTACAAGCCCGTCGTGCGCGGGCGTCAATCGCAGCTGGCACGCAAGCCTGCTGTCCGCGGTCGGCGACCAGGCATAAGCGAGCAGTTCCACCTCATCCGCGCCGGGCGGGGGGAAACTCGCCCGCCACGCGGCAGGCACGTAACAGTGGCAGGTGCAGCACGTACACCCGCCCCCGCATTGCGCGCGGATGCCGGGCACCGCATTGTCCAGCGCGGCATCCATCACGGAATCGCCGACCCGGACGTCCACCGGGTAATGCACGCCAGCCGCGGTGACAAAGGTAAGCACGACCATGCCGGCGAGACTGCCAAGCCTGCCGCCGACCGTCAAAAATTTCCTTCGCACACCGTTCGAAAGGCAGCCATCCGGTCGCCATAATCCATCACTTCGACCAACCGGAGACAAACCATGGGCCGACCCCGCACGGCCGCCCTGCTGCTTGCCTTGTGCACCACTGCCTGCGTGCAGGAAAAGCCTGTTGCCAGCGATCCCGTGGGCCGTGCGATCACCGCGCCGCTGACGGATCTCAACCTGGTGCGGCAGAAAATCCCGGCAATTCTCAAGAGCGCCCGCCAGCAGCCTTATGCGCCAGCCGCAGCGGCGGGCTGCGAAAGCCTTGCCGCCGAGATCGTGTCACTGGACGCGGCGTTGGGGCGCGACCTCGACCGCCCGCGCCCGCCGGCGAAGCGCGTTGAACTGTCCCGCAAGGGCGCGGAGGAAGTAAGCGATGCCGCCACGGACGCGATGCAGGATCTCACCACCGGCTGGATTCCGGCCCGCGGCTGGGTGCGCAGGCTGACCGGCGCGGAACGCTATTCTCGTGAGGTGGCAGCCGCAATCCGTGCCGGACTGATCCGGCGCGCCTACCTGAAGGGGCTGGGGCAGGCGCAGGGATGCGAGGCGCCCGCGGCTCCGCGACGGCTCATGCCCGATGGCGTGTGGCGCTTTACACACGCGCTGCCGGCGCCGTGGTCCGACGCCGAACTGGACAGCCCCGACCTGGTGGGTGAGTCGCTGGCCCTGCATGGAAATACCCTGACCGGTCCGCCCCTGTTCGCGTGCGACGACGCGGTGGTCGAGCAATTTTCCACGCCACTGGAGGGGCTGTTCGAAGGCGGTCTGGCCTCGGCCGGCGAAATCGCGGCCCGCGGCCTCGGTTTCACCGCGCTGCCGGTGGAAACACTGCGTATCGCCTGCAGGAACGCAAGCTTCGACTATCACAGGGTGGACGACGAAACCTGGCAGGTGGGCCTGGACAACCGCGTGTGGAGCCTGTCGAACACCCCCGGTACACACGCCGTCGTGCAGGCCCCGGACAGTGCGCAGGCAACCGCGCAACGCCTGCTGGAACGGCACTTTGCCGGAGCGCGGGGCTTCCTTCCCGCCAACGTCGACCGGGTTCGGGAATTCCTCAGCCGTCGCCTCCAGGCGGCCATGGCTGACTATTTCGCCCGACCGGTGTCACCGGATGAAGCACCGGTGATCGACGGCGATGCCTTCACCGACAGCCAGGAATATCCCACGCGCTTCGCCGTTGGCCAGCAGCAGGGCGACGCCGACCGGGAGACGGTGCGGGTGCGTTTTGCGGACGGCTACAGCGCCCGCACCATTGCCTACGTTTTTGTACGTGAGAACGACGCGTGGCGGCTCGACGACATTCTCTACGCGCCGGACAGCACGCTACGCCAGTGGCTGGCGACACCACCGTGAGCGGCGGCGGCCGGGGATGGTAGACTTACCGGCTGCCGCACATTCGGAGAAACGTTTGATCATCGGTCTGACCGGGGGAATTGCCTCGGGAAAATCCACCGCTGCCCGCGTGCTCGCGGAACTCGGCGCCTGCGTACTGGATGCCGACAAGATCGGCCATGCCGTCTATGCCCCTGAGCGCCAGGCTTTCCACCAGGTCGTGGCGGCCTTTGGCAGCGATGTGGTCGGCACCGACGGCAATATCGACCGCAAGGTGCTGGGTGGCAAGGTGTTCGGCAAGCCGGAGGAACTCAAGCGCCTCACCGCCATCGTGTGGCCGGAAATCGCGCGCATGGCGGCCGAACAGGCACAGGCTGCGCTTGCCGAAAATCCCGCACGCGTGGTGGTACTGGAGGCCGCCGTCATGCTGGAAGCCGGCTGGGATCGGGACATGGACGAGGTGTGGGTGGTGATCGTCGATCCCGAGGTGGCCGTCGTGCGGGCCATGGCAAGGGATGGTGTGGACGAAGACGCCATACGCAAACGCCTGGCCGCGCAGATGTCGAATGCGGAGCGTGTCGCCAGAGCGGACGTCGTAATCGAAAACGCCGGCACCCCGGATGCGCTCGAGGCCCGGGTCCGGACTGAGTGGCAAGCGCTGATTGCACGGAGCAAGCCATGATCCTCGACCTGCACGCGCATTCCATCAAGTCCGACGACGGCCGCGCCAAAGTGCAGAACTACTGCCAGTGGATCCGCACGCGCAACCTGCCCATCGATGGCTTCGTGCTGACCGAACACCGCCAGTTCGATTTCGAGTCAGACTACAGCGCGCTTGCCGCGGACTCCGGTCTTGTCATCCTGAAAGGGAGCGAAGTGGAGACCGAATACGGACACGTGCTGGTGTTCGGCGTGGCGACCGCGATACGGCGCATGACCGAACAACTCGACTTCACGAATATCCGTCTGGCGCTGACCGATGTGCTTGCCGTGGCGCATGCCGCCGGCGCCGTTGCCGTGCCATGCCATCCCGGTCGGCCACGCGTGGGCATGGCCGCGCACATCGGCACCTACGGCATTCCTCAAGGCGTATCGATTGTCGAAACCTACAACGGCGGCAGTCGCGACAACGAGGACGCCATCGCGCAGGCGCTTGCCAGCGAACAGGGTTACCGGGGCATCGGCGGCAGTGATGCCCATATCGTCAGCCACATCGGTCGTTGCGCGACCCGCTTTTCCGTCGACATTCATAACGAAGCGGAGCTGGTGGAAGCACTGAAGGCGGGCGACTTCGAAGCTATTACTTTCCGGGAGCAGGCCGCATGAGCACGCAGATTTCCGAACAAAGCGCCGATCACAATATTGAAGAGGCCGATATCCGCGCCGCGCGGGAACAATTCCTGAACGTCGTGTATGACGAAAAGGAATTCATCTTCACCGCCGAACAGTTTGCCGACTTTGCGCTGGCCTGTGGCGAAACGGCGCCCCGCTACACCGACCCTTCGCATCCGGACTTTCAGGCTCCACCGACATTTCCCGCCAGCCTGCACCCCGGCAAGCGCCTGCCGGACGGCTACCCGAAATTCAACGGTCTGGGCATGGATGCCGGCAAGGCGGCCGCGCCAGTGCGACCGATACGGCCGGGAGAAACCGTCGTCGGCCGCACCCACGTGCATGACATCTATACCAAAAGCGGTCGTTCGGGCCGCATGGTGTTCTCGCTGATCCGCATGGAAATCTTCGACAAGGCGAACAACCTGCTCGCCAGCGCCGACACCAGCATCGTTATTCGCGAGAGGCCTGCCCAATGACCATCAATACCCTCAGGGACGTGCAGTTCGGTGAGGAACTGCCGGTATTTGATCCCGACACGGGAATCGACAATGTACGCCGCTTCTGCACGGCCGCCGGCTGGCTGGGTCCACGTTTCACGGATCACGACGCTGCGCGCAAGGAAGGACTTCCCGGCGCGCTGGTCCCCGGCATCATGAGCCAGGGATTCCTCGCGGCGATGATCCACCGCTGGGCGCCGACCGCCAACATCACCACCATCGACACCGTGTTCCGCGCTCCGGTGATTGTCGATCAGCAGTACCACATCAACGGCGTGGTGACCGATATCGACGAAGAAAAGGGACAGGTGGAAATTGATCTCACCGTCACCAACGAGGCCGGTGAAACGCGGGTGTTCGGAACGGCGACGGTGTTGATTCCGACAGCCTGATACCTGCTGCGACGTTCCCTCCCGGACGTTTCGGCTGTCGTTGGCTGCACTGCCTCGCGCCGGATGCGGCATTTTTTCGCGGCATTTGCGGGCGGGCCATACCCTGCTGGCGCACGACGCGGCTTTTCCTGCCCCCGGCAGGGCGCTTCCCGCGTTGCAGTTCCGTCAACGCTGTTCCGCCTGCACCTGCTCCAGGAAGCTGGACCGTACCTGGATGCCCCAGCGACCATCCCTGCGGGTGACAATGTAGAGTGAGTCCTGCGTGTGCATCGGTGTGCCATCCGCGCGGTAACGCGTGAAGACCACCGCCACGTGCACCTTCTCCTGCCCACTCTGCACCACGCGCCTCTCGTCGAACCGGCTGTAGGCCCAGCCCGTGGCCTCAAGGGCGGCTACGTCCAGACCGGCCGCAACGTCTTCCGGTTGCAGCCACAATGCGGGTCGCCCTAGCCCGTCCACGCGCATGTGCGGGTAGTGCAGCGTGGCGGCGAATGCCTGTGGGTCACGCGCATTGAACGCAGCGATATAGGCATCCACTACGCCCAGCGCCGCTGCCTCTTCCGCGGCCCACGGCGACGCCGCCATCACAGTGGGCTGTATCGCCGCCCCCGCCAGCACCACCAGCCCCGTCAACAGCCAAGCACGCATCAGCCCCTCCCGTTCCCATCGCCACACGAGTTCCACATCACTCGATCAGCACCATGACAATATCGTTCACGTTCGTGCCCGTCGGGCCGGTAACGAACAGATCCCCGAGGCGGGCAAAGACCTCATGGGCAGCAAACGCGTCGAGAGCCGCATCCACGTCCAGGCCAAGCGCGGCCGCCCGGGTCAGTGAGGCACCGTCAGCAAACGCACCCGCCGCTGTTGTCGTGCCGTCCGATCCGTCGCTGCCCGCCACCAGGATCGACACACCCGCCCTTCCCGCCAGCCGGCGTGCCAGCAACAACGCCAGATGCTGCGCCCGCCCGCCGGGTGCATTGCCGGACACCGTCACCGTGGGTTCGCCGCCGGCCAGCAGCAGTCTCGGCAAGGCAGGGTTGACCGGCAACGACTCGACGGCTCCTGCCACGCGTTGCGCGCACTCGACCACGTCACCCGTAAGCGTACCCGGAAGCCGTGCCACCTGACAGGCAGCCGCACGCGTTATACCGACCAGCGCAGCGTCCAGGTTCGCCACCATGCGATACATGGTGTTCGCGAAACAGGCAGCGCCGGGTTTCGGCGTTTCCCGCATCGCTCCCGCCGCTCCCGCCGCCAGGTGCCGCAGCACGCTCGCGGGCACGTCAACCGCATTGGGCAATGCGTGGAGATCGGCGAGTGCCTCCGCGTAGGTGGACGGATCGGGCACGGTCGGACCCGAACCAATCACGGCAGGATCGTCACCGGGCACATCCGAGACCGCCAGTGTGACCAGCCTCGCAGGGAATACACGTTCCGCCAGCCGCCCCCCTTTCAGTCGCGACAGATGCTTGCGCACACGATTGATGGCGTGGATATCCGCCCCGCCCCGCAACAGTGCCCGCGTGGTAGCCTGCTTGTCGGCCAGCGTCACGCCCGGTGCGGGTGCCGCAAGCAACGCGGACGCTCCCCCAGTGACAAGAAAGAAGACGAGATCTGCTGCCGCCAGCGAGGTCACGTACGCCTCGAGCACACCGGCAGCGATCTCGCTGGTGGCATCCGGCACGGGATGCGCAGCTTCCAGTATTCTCAGGCATGTGCTGGCATGTTTGCGTGCGTACCCCTGTCGAGTCACGACGACGCCACCATGCACACGCCCGCCCAACTGCGCAACAAGCGCATCGGCGAACGGCACGACCGCCTTGCCAGCGCCAAGGACATGCACGCGTCCGCCGGTTCCCGGCATGCGCACGGCAAGCGGCTGTGCGGGATCGTCGACCGTCCAGACATCACCCTGCAGATGGCCGAACCGGGCGAGCCAGCGGGCCGGCTGCGCTGCATCCACACCCGCCGCGAACCAGGCGGCGAGTCTATCCCTGGGTGACACCCGCCGCCCGCTGTTCCAGTCCCGCCCGTATTTCCGCGTGCCGTCGCTCGTCGATCTCGTAACGCAGATAGAACAGCACGCCGATCATCGACGCTGTATAGACGATGGGGCCTTCCACCAGCCCCAGCCACCACACGATGTCTTCCGGCACAGTCCCGGCGCGCGCTCCCCGTGGAAACGCGATGAGATCGAGTACCACGCCACCCACGAAGGCGCCGGCCGCCCCCGTGAACTTGGTGGCAAAGGAACGCGATGAATAGATCACACCTTCCTTGCGATCGCCGGTATGCAATTCGATTTCGTCCGCGATATCGGCAAACATGGAATTGAAACTGGCAAAGATGGAGGGCAGGCACAGTCCCTGCACCAGGTATTTGGCGAAATAGATCCAGAAGATCCAGGGCGACTCATTGCCGGGGAACCAGGCGACATCCAGCAGACGCGGCACCAGCGGAATGTTGACGTTCACTACAACGATGACCGCTGGCACCACCAGCGCCAGCCGCTTGTCGAGGCGACTGGTGATGATGGGGGCCAGCGGCAGACCCACCCAGATTCCTGCAAGCGTGGCCAGCGCAACGATGCCGAGTTGCTCCGTTTTCAGCCCCCAGAAATGTACGCCCATATAGGGACTGATGACGCCGTCCACGGCCAGTGCAAAGGTGCTCAGGAGCATGCCGCCGAAGATGAGGCGATAGGATCGGTTCGCGAATACATCGCGAAAGTCGCGCCAGGCCTGACCCGGCGTGAGCGCGCCACCGGTGGGCGCCCGTTTCAGATGCGGTATTTCCCCCCACGTACCCACGCAGCAGAGCAGGATGACGATCACCATGCCTGCCGCGAACCAGAGCGCAAACGGCGTATATCCCGCGGGATTCAACGTACCCGGACTGAATTCATCCGTAGTCGGAAAGAACAACCGGTAGCCGACGAAGGAGACGATGGCCGACGCCGTGACGGCAAACACCGTACTGAATGCAAACAGCGTCGTGCGCTGCCGGTAGTCCTGCGCCATCTCGGCGCCAAGCGCCAGGTGCGGTACGTAGTAGAACGTCAACGAACCGCGCACCAGCACGGCGAACGAGGTCAACCAGAAAAAAGTTGCCCATTCACCCATCCCTTCCGGCGGCATGAAAAGCGCCACGAAAGATATTGCCAGCGGTACCACGGCAGCCAGCATGAAGGGATGGCGGCGCCCCCAGCGCGTGAAGGTGCGATCACTGATCACCCCCGCCAGCGGATCGGTGATGGCGTCGAAAACCAGCGCAATACCGAGCGCGAGTCCGGTCATCCAGCCCGGCAGACCGATGACCTGCTGGTAATAGAACACGAGGAAGACGTTGAAGGCCTGGTTCTTGATACCCTCGGCACACTGGCCGAGGCCAAACGCCACCATCGTGGGCAGGGACAACCGGCGCACCGCGGTCATGTGCGTCGCACCCGGGCCAGCTGCAACAACTCACCACCGGTCCTGTGCCCGTTTGTCGGGCTGGGGGATGCTGACATGACCGGATTGTGCTCCCTGGATGCGTGCTCCGATCATAGCGACCGTACCCGCCGCTGACGATAGCGCGGAGTACTCCGTCAGCCGTGCGCGCGATACCCGCGACACCAGGCCAGACGCCGCGGGCGCGACACGGTGTCGAGGCGGCGCATGACTGAGCCTGCGCACCGCCGCAACACCGCTCAGGTCACCCGCCGTTACGTCCGCCGATCAATCGGTACACCATCGCCCCGAGCGCGCCACCGGCAACAGGTGCCAACCAGAACAGCCACAACTGCGCAATGGCCCATCCGCCAACGTAGACGGCCACACCCGTTGAACGCGCCGGATTCACGGAGGTATTGGTTACGGGGATGCTCACCAGGTGAATGAGCGTCAGGCACAGACCGATGGCAATTGGTGCCATGCCTGCGGGTGCCCGTGAATCAGTGGCACCGAGAATGACCACCAGAAACATCATGGTCATGACAATCTCGACGACAAGCGCCGATACCAGGCCGTACCCGCCGGGCGAGTGTTCCCCGAACCCGTTGGACGCAAAACCGCCGGCCACATCAAACCCCGGTGCGCCACTGGCGATGACGTAGAGCACGCCGCCCGCGACCACGCCCCCCAGTACCTGCGCGACAATGTAACCTGGCAGCTCCGCGGCCGAAAACCGGCCGGCAAGGGTCAGCCCCACCGACACCGCCGGATTCAGATGACAGCCGGATACATGACCGATGGCATAGGCCATCGTCAGTACGGTGAGACCAAACGCCAGGGATACGCCCAGCAGACCGATACCCACGTCGGGAAACGCGGCCGCAAGCACCGCGCTGCCGCAGCCGCCAAGCACCAGCCAGAACGTGCCGAAGAACTCGGCGATCAATTTGTTCATTCCATTTTCTCCCTCGATCCAGATACGGAAACGCCACGCTGGCACTCCCCACGACGCCAACCCGTCAATCTTGCGCCAGCCGCGCGTCACCGGAACAACCGCATGTGTAAAACCTTCGCAAACAAGCGTTGCCGCAAGCCTCGGGGAATGCTTTACCATCCGCGGGCAGCCACCACGACAACATCCGCTTGACCAGGCCCAACAAGTCGACTGCCAGGTTCTTCGACTATCGCAAGGTGCGGCAGATCGACGTACTACCCACCGGTGCATTGCGCTGGTGGTTGCTGGGGCTGATCGTTCTGGGCTGGGCGGTGGAACAGTACGAGGGCCTGAAGACTGGCCCAGTGCTTGTCTACATCCTTCGCGACTTCGACAAGACACTGGTGGAGTGGGGTTACGTTGCTGCCGCATCCGGGCTCGTCTACAGCGTGGGCGCCCAGGTACTCAGCCGCGCCGCGGATCGCTTCGGTCGGCGGCCATTGCTGATACTCCCGGTCACCTGCTAT
Source organism: Pseudomonadales bacterium (assembly GCA_024234635.1). Lineage (GTDB taxonomy): Bacteria > Pseudomonadota > Gammaproteobacteria > Pseudomonadales > Azotimanducaceae > SYFY01. Next base: position 44,857 of record JACKNX010000007.1, read on the forward strand.
GCGGTCATCTCGGTGCTCGGCGCGCTGGCGCCAAATTTCTACGTGCTCGCCGCCCTGGCGATGACGGGAAGCTTCCTGATGGCCGGCATGAACCCCGCGGTCCACGCCGCATCGCGTGACCTCACACCGCGCATGGGGCGCGCCATGGTCTATGCGTGGGTATCGCTTGCATTCACCATCGGCGCGCTCATGTCCACGGTGATTGCCGCCGGCACCCTGCCCCATCTGCCTGGCTGGCGGCCTCAGTACTGGATCGGCGCGACCCTGGGTGCCGTGACCGCACTGATGCTCTACTTCTTCTATCGGGATCTGACGCCACGGGTGCGCGCGGAACTCGTGGCAAATGCACCGGTGGCGGCCCTGACCGTGACCAGCCACTACGACGATGGTCGCGCGGTCTACCGCAGCCCACGGCTATGGATGCTGTCATTCACCATTGTTTTCTGGTCGCTGACCTACGTCACTGTCTCCGGATACGTACCGACGTACCTGACCCAGCACTATGACCTGGAACCGGCGCGCGCGGCCACGGTAACGAGTCTGTTCTGGGCTGTATTCACCTGCAGCGTGTTCATTTCAGGCTGGCTGAGTGATCGTCTGCGCGTACGCAAGACCATTACGGCCTTTGGTGGCATCACGACGGGCATCTGCTTTTTTGTGGGTGCGAACCTCCCCCAGGGGACACCGGAGGCCGTGCTCATGCTGCTGTGGTCAGCCACTGGGTTCTTCGCCGGCTTCATCTATCCCTCCTGGTGCGCCATCTACTCCGAAACGGCTGAAGCTATTTCACCGCATGGCGTGGGCCGCGCCTTCGGCATCACGGCGACCCTGTCGCCGATCGCCGGCCTGGTGCTCAACCTCGGTCTGCCACGGGTGGTTGCCGCCTGGGGCTGGCCGGCCTGGATGATCATCGCCGGCGTGTGCTGTCTGGGTGTCACCGCCCTGGTCAGCACCGCCGCGGGCCCCTGGTTGCCGGACAAGCAGCGGGATCCCGCCGGCGATCCGCTCTGAGGCTTCAGCTGACGGACAGGATTGCCTGTTAGACTGTGGCGCCGTTCCACCGAAAGGATGTCACCGATGCCCCGCTGCCTTCATGCCCTTGTGTTCACACTGCTCGGCGTCTGGACGGTCGACGCCCTGGCCGCGGCTGGTGTAGCCGTCACCGTGGAAGTGCAGGAAACCGGCGCCGAAGCAATCCCCCAGCGGGTCCTCATGCTCGGCAAGGACATCAAGCTCAGCGGCGCAGGTGGTGAGGCCAAGGACATGGTGTTCAAAGGCTCCACTGACGAAATGCTCGCCATCGACCACGAACGGGGCGAGTACATGCTCATCGATCGCGCCACGGTGGAACAACTGGCGGGTGGCGTGGCCGCCATCTCGCAGCAGATGGACGCCGTGCTCCGGAATCTGCCGCCGGAACAGCGCGAGATGATGGAAAAAATGATGAAAGGCAAGCTGCCGCAGGCCACCCCCGCTCCGACAGCCCCGGAGATCCGCGCCACAGGCGAAACCGCTACGCACGGCGGGCTGAAGACGCGGCGTTTCGACGTCTTCGTGGACGGTCGGAAACGGTCGGAATTCTGGGTGGCGAACTGGAACGATATCGATCCACGCGTACGCACGGCGTTCGAACACATGGCATCGTTCATGAAAGGCCTGGTGGACAAGCTGCCCGCGAAGATGTCCGACAACGTTCGTACCGGTGGTTTTGAAGCTATCGGCGACCTCAACGGCCTGCCGATGCTGACCCGGGAATTTGATGCAAGCGGCAAGGTTGCCGGCGAATCCCGCGTCACGGGTATCACGGACGCCGACGTCGACGTCGCCATCTTCAATCCGCCCGCCGGCTACACACGCCGATCCCTGCCTTTCTGACAGGCAATCTCACGCTGTTCAGCAAACCGGGAGTTCCTGCCATGCCAGACGCACAACTCAATGGAATTCGCATCCACTACGACACTCTGGGTGACGTCGGTGCGGAACCGCTGCTCCTGGTGATGGGCCTCGGCGCGCAGATGATCCAGTGGCGGCCGGAGCTGTGCCAGCGCCTGGCCGACGCGGGACATCGGGTCATCCGCTTCGACAATCGGGACGTTGGGCTCAGCACCCGCTTCGATACCGCCGGCACCCCGGATATGGCCACGCTGTATGCACGTGCCGCCGCGGGCGACGCGTTCGAGGTGCCCTATACACTGGATGACATGGCGGCTGACGGATTTGCGCTCCTGGATCATCTTGGCATCGGCACCGCGCATCTGTGTGGTGCCTCCATGGGCGGCGCCATCGTGCAGTGCATGGCCATCAACCAGCCGCAGCGCGTGCGTTCCCTCACGTCCATCATGGCCACCACCGGAAATCCGACGCTGCCGCCTGCCACGCCCGAAGCGATGGCTGCGCTGATGTTGCCGCCCGCCGCCGATGCCGAGGCGGCGGCGGAGAGAGCACTGGCGGTGAGCCGTGTCATCGGTAGCCCGGGGCTGCCACAGGACGAGGACGACATCCGCGCGCGCGGACGCGAAGCCTTCCTGCGCGCCAACTACCCGGCTGGTGTCGTGCGGCAGATGGCGGCCATTGCTGTCAGCGGCAACCGGTTCGATGCCCTGACGAAACTCACGGTGCCGTCGCTGGTCATTCACGGTGTCGACGATCCCCTCGTGAATGTGGCGGGGGGGCTGGACACCCACGCCGCGTTATCAGCGGGCGGCGACGCCAAGCTCGAACTCATCGACGGCTTGGGACACGATCTGCCACGCGCGGTATGGCCGCACATCGTCAAGGCGATCGCCCAGCGTACCGGCGTCGCCTGAAAGGCGACTCATGTTGCTCAGCGATACCTTCGTTGCCCGTTTTCGTCGCAATGGCTACGTCATCATTCCGGGCCTGCTCACCGACACGGAATGGACCCGCTACGCCAGCCTCGTGCGGGACGCGGTATTGCGACGTACCCGCCGCGACACACGACCGCTGAGCGAAAAGTCCGCCTACGAGCAATCCTTCATCCAGTGCATGAACCTGTGGGAGGATTTTCCCGCCATTCGCCCACTCACCTTTCACCCGAAGATCTGTCAGGCTGCCGCCGAGCTGCTGGGCGTACAGGCCGTCCGCCTCTGGCACGATCAGGCCCTGTTCAAGGAAGCTGGCGGCAGACGCACCGACCCACACCAGGATTTCCCTTACTGGACGATGCAGGAGACCGAGACCATCACGGCCTGGATTCCCTTTGACGGCACGACACGGGACAACGGTTGCATGGGGTATATCCCGGGATCCCACATCACCGGCGTGCGACGGTTTGTCAACATCTTCCAGGCGGGCAAGGAGGACCTGAACGCCCAGGCGCGCGATCTGCTGACGGGCGACTTCGTGTACGAGGAAGTGCCGCGAGGCAGCATCGCGTTCCACCACGGGCTCACCACGCACGAGGCAGAACCCAACACCACCGATCGCACCCGGGCGGTACACACCATGATTCTGTTCCGCGACGGAATCACCCGCAGCACAAAGGGACGGCACTTCGCCGTGGATCGTGCGGGCATACAGCCTGGCGCACCGATTGCCAGCGACGTCACGCCAATCGCCTGGCCGCTGCCGGCGGGGAGACTGCCTGAGCCGCCGCCGCCCATGACCGATTTGCTGGCCGATGTGCCACACCAGTGGCTGGCCAGTGGCGCCTTTCCGGAACCCGGGCCTGCCAGCACTTGAATCAAGCGCCGGCGGAGGGCCTCAATCGACAGCGTTACCGCTCCCGGCACTGAGGAACGGCCCGTCCACGCACAATCGTCGCCCGTCCGGCGCCGCACAGGCGCCGCAGATGCCAACGCCACACTTGGTGAGATAGTCGATGGCACTGAAGATGCGATCCGGCGGACAGAACTCACGCTGTACGGCTTCCGCCGCATGCACCATGGGTTTGGGGCCGCAGTTGTAGAACACGAGCGACGCCCGCTCCTCCGGTGACATGCCCTGCAGCCGTTGCCGGAGGAGTTCCGTGACGTATCCGTGGTAACCGGCGGAACCATCGTCCGTGGCCACATGCACTTCAGCCACGGCGCGGCACTGTGCCAGGTAATACAGTCGCTCCGCCGTCCTGGCGCCTGTGAAGATCTCCGCGTTGCCGTGGTCGCGCGCGATCTGGTACACCGCCGCCAGGCCCGTGCCACCAGCAACGCAGAAGCGCCGCGTGGCCGCGCCGGGATACACCGGAATACCGTGCGGCCCCCGCACGAACGCCTGCGTGCCCGCCGGCAGATGCATCAATGCGTGCGTGAACTCACCGACGTCGATCACGGCCAGGGTAAACGGGTCGTCGTCCAGGGCGGAGAACGGTTTCTCGCCGAGACCAGGAATCCACAGGAACAGGAACTCACCCGCCTCGACGTCAACCTTGCGGTCGAACTTCAACAGGTGGATGTCATCACACACGCGCTCGTTTTCCACCAGCGTCACCGGCCGGAAACGCATGTCCGTCCCGTAGTGGATGCACCCTTCCGCGTCGTTCGCCCCCGATGCCAGGTCGTTGACCAGCCGGGTGACGTAGTCACCGATCTCCCGGGTGGTCATGCCAACGAGAGCAGAGCCCACGCCAACGACACTGGCGCCGGCATCGCGATAGGCGCGTACGTCGTCGGCGCTGCTGACGCCGCCGCAGCCGATGATCGGCACCGACGCCACCGCGGCGATCTCGCGTACACACTTCAGGCCGATGGGCAACACACCCTTGCCCGATATCCCGCCGGCACCGTTGCTCAGCACGGCATGACCGTGCGCCGATGTGTAACCGGGGCCCACCGTGTTGATGGCGCATAAGCCATCCGCGCCAGCGTCGAGCGCCGCGCGGGCAATGACGCCAATATCCGGCGTATTGGGCGTCAGTTTCGGAATCACCGGAATGGATACCGCAGCTTTGACCGCGGCAACGATCTCGCGCACCAGTTCCGGATCCTGCCCCATGGCCATGCCGTAGCCCTTGGCGTGTGGACAGGACAGGTTCAGCTCCAGACCGTCCGATACCGGCGCCAGCAGCCGCGCCACCTCGACAAACTCCTCCACGCTGCCGCCAAAAATGGACGTAAGCAGGAATCTGTCCGCCGGCACACGCAAGGCGCCCAGCAGTTTTACCGACTCGTGTGCGCCGGGATTGGTCAAACCCACCGCATTCACGAAGCACCCGGGTGCGTACTGGCTGAGCACCGGCTCGCGGTAACCGGCGCGCGGATGCAGACCGATGCTCTTGGTGGTGATGACCCCCACTTCGGGAACGCAATCGAAAAAATACTGGATGATCGAGGTTGCCGTGGTGACGATTCCGGAGGGAATCGTCAGGCTGCCGGAAAGGGACTTCCCAAAAAAATCAACGCGCAAGATAGGCGTCTCCGGCCCGCACGGTCACGCCGGGTCGGCAAGTTTGAGTAATTGCTTGCCGAGATTGCGACCCGTGAACAGGCGGTTCAGTGTATCTGGAATGGCATCAAATCCTTGCTGCACATCCACCTGGTAAGCCAGCTCGCCGCTGGCCAGCCAGCCGCCCATGTCCGCCACCGCTTCCGCGGCCCGCGGCAGATAGTCGATGACGATGAATCCTTCCATGCGCGCGCGCATGATCACCAGATTCATGAGATTGACAGGGCCGGGCACCGGCTCGGTAGCGTTGTACGCGGAGATGCCCCCGCAAAGCACGACCCGCGCTCGCATATTGATGTGATTGAGTGCCGCTTCAAGAATGTTGCCGCCGACATTGTCGAAGAAGACATCGACGCGATTCGGACACAATTCGCCGATGCGTGCATCGACGTCCTCCGTCTTGTAGTCGATCACCGCATCGAACCGCGCCACCTCCTTCAGCCATGCGCACTTTTCCGCGCCTCCGGCAATACCCACCACGCGGCACCCCTTGATACGCGCGATCTGGCCGGCGATGGAACCCGTCGCCCCTGCGGCGCCGGAAACCAGCACCGTCTCGCCGGGTTTCGGCTGACCAAGATCCAGCATGCCGAAGTAGGCGGTAAGACCCGTAACGCCGAATACGGAGAGTGCCAGCTCGGGATTGGTAGCCGGCGGCAACCTGGTCAGACCCATGATGCCGGCGTCCGGGCGCGCGACCACAAAGTCCTGCCAGCCGCCGGTGGTCTGCACGAGGTCGCCCCGGGCAAAATCCGGATGCCTCGATTCCACCACCTGACCGATGCTGCCGGCGCGCATCACTTCGCCGATGGCAACCGGTGGCACGTAGCTCTCGCGATCCTCCATCCAGCCGCGCTGCGTGGGATCGAAGGAAAGATACAGATTGCGCACCAGCACCTCGCCCTCGGCGGGAGTGGGAATTGCGCTTTCGCGATACTCAAAATTCTCGCGTGTCACCATGCCGTGCGGACGGTGCTTCAATACCCATTGCCGATTGCTGTTCATGAACTCGCTCTCCTGATCTGTGCGCCTGGCGCGCGGTTTCCGCGTCCCCGCCACCGGGAGGCTCCGTGCGCAGGGGCTCGCGCGACGGGTTGGTCGACTGTTCCGTGGCGCTACATGTTTCGACTGCGCGCTAGCGATTCTCCAGCGGCACAAACGAACGCGCGGCGGGACCGACATAGTCCGCGCTGGGGCGGATGATGCGGTTGTTGCTGCGCTGCTCCATGACATGCGCCGTCCAGCCGCTGACACGCGAACACACGAATATGGGCGTGAACAGCTTGGTGGGAATGCCCATGAAGTTATACGTGGAAGCATGGAAGAAGTCCGCATTGGCGAACAATTCCTTCTCGTCCCACATCACCTTCTCGATGGCGCAGGACACCGGGTACAGCACCTTGTCACCCACTTCGCCCGCAAGCTTTTCAGCCCATTTCTTGATGATGACGTTGCGCGGGTCCGACGTGCGGTAGATCGCGTGACCGAAGCCCATGATCTTGTCCTTGCGCGCCAGCATGTCACGTATCCCCTGGCTGGCCTGTTCCGCGGTCTGGAACTTCTCGATCAGTTCCATCGCCGCTTCGTTGGCGCCGCCGTGCAATGGGCCGCGCAACGACCCGATGGCGCCAGTGACGCAGGAATGCATGTCCGACAGCGTGGAAGCACAGACGCGCGCGGTGAAGGTCGAGGCGTTGAACTCGTGTTCCGCGTACAGGATGAGCGAGACGTTCATCACCTGCCGGTGCAGGTCACTTGGCGCCTTGCCGTGCAGCGTGGCCAGGAAGTGGCCGCCCAGCGAATCCTCGTCGCTTTCCGTGTCGATGCGCACGCCCTGATGGGAGAAGCGGTACCAGTAGTTGATGATGGCGGGCAACGTGGCCATCAGCCGGTTGGCAACGTGCTGCTGATTGCTGAAGTCACCCTCCGGCTCCAGGTTGCCAAGCATGGAGCACCCCGTGCGCATCACGTCCATCGGGTGCGCGGAGGCGGGAATGCGCTCCAGTACCTCAAGCAGGGTGGACGGCAGCTTGCGAAGCGACTTGAGCGTCTTCTTGTAGTCGGCCAGTTGCTGTGCGTTCGGCAATTCGCCGAAGAAGATGAGGTACGCCACTTCCTCGAAACCGGCACCCGCGGCGAGTTCGGAGATGTCGTACCCTCTGTAGGTAAGACCGGTACCGGTCTTACCCACCGTGCACAGTGCGGTTTCACCGGCGCTCTGGCCCCTGAGGCCCGCGCCGCCGAGTTTCTTCTCAACCATCAGTTTGCCTCCCGGTTGCTTGCGAACAATTCGTCGAGCTTGCGTTCGTAGTCGTGGTAGCCGAGGTGGTCGTAGAGCTCCATGCGGGTCTGCATGAGATCCACCACCGATGCCTGGGTACCTTCGTTGCGGATTGCACCGTAGACGGCCAGCGCCGCCTTGCTCATGGCGCGAAACGCCGACAGCGGGTACAGCGCCATGCTGATGCCCACCCCCCGAAGCTGCTCGACAGTATACAGGGGCGTCTGACCGAATTCCGTCAGGTTCGCCAGCACCGGCACTCCGGCGGCCTTCACCACCGGTGCATACATGTTGATGTCCGTCATGGCCTCCGCGAAGATGGCATCCGCACCGGCTTCCACGAACCGCTGGGCACGTTCCACCACGGCGTCGAAACCATCCACGGCAAGCGCATCGGTACGCGCCATCACGATGAAGTCCGCGTCGGTCTTGGCATCCACAGCTGCCTTGATGCGGTCTTCCATCTCACTGATCGACACGATCTCCTTGTTCGGCCGGTGGCCGCACCGCTTCTGCGCCACCTGGTCCTCGATATGCACCGCGCCGGCACCGGCACGGATCATCTCCTTGACGGTGCGGGAGATATTGAAGGCCCCACCCCACCCCGTATCGATATCCACCAGCAAGGGCAGACTGGTCGCTGCGGTCACGCGCCGGACGTCCTCCAGCACATCGTTCATGCTGGTCATGCCGAGATCCGGCAGACCGTACGATGCATTGGCGATACCGCCGCCGGAGAGATACACCGCCTTGAAGCCGGTGTGTTCGGCCAGCATCGCCGCATACGCATTGATGGCGCCGGGAATCTGCAACGGTGTTTCCGCCGCGATGGCTTCGCGAAATCGTTTACCTGCACTCATGCGTCAGCTCCTCCTGTTCCTTCACCGGCATTCGTTCGCCGGATTTTTTCGTTCAAATTTCAAAGTGATAGATCGTCTTTCTTGCCCTGACCCTGAACATCGGTCAGGCGGGCGGCACCACGTGCGACGTGGCGTCGCATGAGCAGTTCCGCAAGCGCTCCGTCCCGTTCCGCGATGGCGGCCAGGATCTGCCCGTGTTCAGCCAGCGCCTGCTCCGCGCGCCCATGTGCCGCCGAAAGCCGGAACCGGTACATGCGCAGCAACTGGTATAGATCATCCAGGAGGATGCCTGCCAGCAGCGGATTGCCCGCGCCATGGGCAATGCGGTAGTGGAAGTCGTAATCGCCTTCGTCCTGGTAGTACGCCCTGCCACCGTCCGCGCTGATCGCAGCGGCGTGCCGGTCCAGCAACAGACGCAGCTCCTCGATTGCCGCGGTATCCATGCGTTCGGCCGCCAGCCGTGCGGCCTGGCCTTCCAGCGCCTCGCGGGTTTCGAACAGGGCAATGAGTTGGCCGGTATCCAGGGCCACCACGCGCGCACCGGCATTGGCAATCACGCGGATGAGGCGACGCGCTTCCAGCCGACTGATCGCCTCACGCAGCGGGCCGCGACTGACGCCGAATCGCCTCGCAAGTTCCGGCTCGTTGAGCTTGGCGCCGGGCGCCAGATCACCGGTGACTATCGCGTGCTGCAAGGCGTCAGTAACGCGCTCGGTGAGCGTGACGGTTGTTGACTGGACAGTTGATTCGGCCAATTTGTCGACAATCTGCAAAGAAGTTGCAGGCTAATTCGGATAACTTGCCCGCGTCAAACGGAAATTGTCGACATATCGGTAATGTCGACCGGACTAACCTCGAATCCGTGTCAACAGTTCCGCGTAGGTGGCGGTTTCCGGGAACTGTGGAAACTGGGCGGTTACGTTGGCCGGCGCGCTGAAGAAGAACCCCCTGTCCGCCTCTTCCAGCATAGCGACATCGTTATAGGAGTCACCGGCCGCCGTCACCGTATAGCGCAGATCGTGGAATGCGCGCACCGCCGCCCGCTTGGGGTCCGGCTGACGCAGCGTGTAGCCGGTGATGATGTCGTCCGTGACAACCAGGCGGTGACACAGCAGGGTGGGATACCCCAGCTTCGCCATGAATGGCATGCCGAATTCATAGAAGGTGTCCGACAGGATGACAACCTGGTAATCCTGCCGCAGCGCATCCAGAAACTCCCGGGCGCCAGGCAGCACGTCGAGACTGGCGATCACGTCTCGGATGGTGGTCAGCGTCAGACCCAGCTCGGCAATGATTCCCAGCCGGTACTGCATGAGTTCGTCGTAAACCGGCATGTCCCGCGTGGTCTTGAGCAGCCGGTCATCGCCAACTTTGCGCGCCACCGCCTGCCAGATTTCGGGAATGAGTACACCTTCGAGATCTAGGCAGACGATGTCCAAACGGTTCCCCTCCTGTCACTGCCGCTCCCCCTGGAACGGTCAGGATAAGCATATAGCCACTCAGTATTTATAACTGAAAATTCGCGTTGCTAGGCTGCACGGCAACTTCAGCGGACAGACGGCCATGGACCATCCGAACAGTCAGCCCCAGCATCGCTCGCCCAGTCCCCAGGATATCCTGGCCGACGCGGCGGCTCGTTTCGCCGCCGACAAGGTTGCCATTTCATTCAGCGGCGCGGAAGACGTCGTGCTGGTTGACATGGCCCGCCAGCTTGGCCTGGACGTTGCCGTATTCAGCCTCGATACGGGCCGGCTCCATCCCGAGACGTATCGGTACCTGGAGACGGTGCGCGAGCACTATGGCGTTGCCATAGAACTGCTCTCCCCCGACCCGGAGGCACTACAGACACTGGTACGCGAAAAGGGTCTGTACAGCTTCCTGCGGGATGGCCACGGGGAATGTTGCGGTGTGCGCAAGATCATGCCGCTGCGGCGCAAGCTCGCCACGCTGGACGCCTGGATCACGGGGCAACGCCGCGACCAGAGTGTTACCCGGGTCGATGTACCCCACGAACAGGTGGACAAGGCGTTTTCCACCGAGAATCACCCCGTGGTCAAGTTCAACCCGCTGGCCGGCTGGACCTCAGCTGATGTCTGGTCCTACATCCGCACCAACGGCGTCCCCTACAATCCGCTGCACGACCGCGGTTTCGTGTCGATCGGCTGCGAGCCGTGCACGCGTCCGGTAGGGCCTCACGAGCATGAACGGGCCGGTCGCTGGTGGTGGGAAGAAGCCACCCAGAAGGAATGCGGTCTGCACGCCCAGAACGTGATTCGCATCGTCAACCGCTGAACCCGGAACCGGCGATGCAGATCACCTTCGTGAAGAAAGTGCTCGCCAATGGCGAGCCTTGCGGCAAGTGCGCCGATGTCAGCGATCGCCTCGCACGGGATGGTTGGCTGGCGCGTATCGACCGTACGGTTATCGCCGACGAGCGCGACGCAGACAGCGAAGGTATGCGCCTTGCCGCACGGTACGGTGTTACGCGGGCACCCTTCTTCATTGTCGAAAACGAAGGGCAAACAAAGACCTACGATATCTATTTCAAATTCGTGAACGACGTGATGAAGGCTCGGGAAAATGAGGCGGAAGCCGCGCGCGACCTGCTGCACGACAACCCCGAACTGGATCTGCTCTGATCCGTAGCGCCTACTCGCGACGCGCCAGACGTAACGCGTTGCCCACCACGGAGAGTGAGCTGAGGCTCATTGCCAGTGCCGCAAAATGGGGTGACAGCAGCAGCCCCATCAGCGGATAGAAGACGCCCGCCGCCACGGGAATGCCGATCGCGTTGTAGAGGAAGGCGAAACCCAGGTTCTGACGCATATTGCGCACCGCGGCACGCGATACCTGTCTGGCAGTCAGGATACCGCGAAGGTTGCCGCTCACCAGGGTCACCCCGGCGGTCTGCATCGCCACGTCGGTTCCCGTTCCCATCGCAATTCCCACCTCGGCAGCAGCCAGCGCTGGCGCATCGTTGATGCCGTCACCCGTCATGGCCACGCGATGGCCGCCACGCTGATACGATCGCACCAGTTCCAGCTTGTCGTCCGGCGTCAGCCCGGCGTGCACCGCATCGATGCCAACCTGCCGTGCCACGTCGCTGGCTGCGGTAATGACATCGCCGGTGGCCATGGCTACCCGTACGCCCAACCGCCGCAATTCGGCCACTGTCCCGGCCGCATCCGGTTTCACCGTATCCGCCACCGCGATCAGGCCGGCAGGCTCGGCGTCCACGGCGACAAAAACCACGCTTGCCCCCTGCTGCCACCAGCCTTCCGCGATGCCGCTCAGCGACTGCACCGGAACGCCCTCCGCGGTCAGGAACGTTGCCGACCCCAGAAGCACCTTACGCCCGTCCACAAGCGCACGCACGCCCGCGCCCGGCACCGCTTCGAAGGCCAAGGTTTCCCGTGAAACCAGGTTTCTGCCATCAGCGGCCGCTACCACCGCAGCCGCCAGCGGATGTTCACTGCGCCGTTCGACAGCCGCCGCGAGCTCCAGGAGTCGTTCCTCGTCATACCCGGCCAGAGGCAGCACGGCCTGCACGACCGGCTTACCGAGCGTGAGTGTGCCGGTCTTGTCGACAATCAGCGTATCCACCGATTCCAGCAGTTCCAGCGCCTGCGCGTCGCGGAACAGCACGCCAGCGCGAGCCGCTCTCCCTGATGCCACCATCACCGACATTGGTGTTGCCAGGCCGAGCGCACAGGGACAGGCAATGATCAACACCGCCACCGAATTGACAAGCCCATGCACAAACCCGGGCGACGGTCCCACCAGCGTCCAGGTAACAAGCGTGAGCAGCGCAGCGAACAGCACGATCAGAACGAAAACCGCCGCCACCCGATCCGCGAGACGCTGCATCGGCGCTCGGGAACGCTGTGCCGCGGCAACAGTCTGTACGATGCGCGACAGCACGGTGTCGGCACCGATATGATCCGCTTCGAGTACCAACGTGCCCGTGGTATTGAGCGTCGCACCCACCAGCGGATCGCCAATCCGCCTGGTCACCGGCATCGGCTCACCGGTGAGCATCGACTCATCCACCGCGCTCTCGCCCGCCACCACCCGGCCATCGACCGGTATGCGCTCGCCGGGCCGAACGCGCAAATGGTCACCCACTGCAACTTCCGTCAACGGGACTTCGGTTTCGCTGCCATCGGCACCGACACGGCGTGCGGTGGCGGGAACGAGCCCAAGCAGTGAACGGATGGCGTCGCCGGCGCGCTGCCGGGCCTTGAGCTCCAGCATCTGGCCAAGCAGCGTCAGGGAGATGATGGCGGCGGCACTTTCAAAATAGACAGCGGGTCCGCCATGCCCGACCAGAGCGGCCGGCAACAGTCCCGGAACGGCAGTCACCACGATGCTGTAGGCAAAGGCGGCGCCGGTACCGGTGCCGATCAGTGTCCACATATTCAGATTGCCCGTACGCAGCGACTGCCACCAGCGGTGGAAGAACGGATAACCGGCCCACAGCACAACCGGGGCGCTGAGCAGGCCTTCCAGCCAGGGCAGACTGTCGCCAAATACGCCCTCCACCGGTTCGCCGCCCATGGCAAGGGCCACCACCAGCAGGGTCAACGGCAGGCTCCACAGGAAGCGGCGGCGGAAATCCACCAGCTCCGGGTCGTCGACGATGTCGAGCGAAGGCAGGAGCGCCTCGAGCGCCATGCCGCACAGCGGACAAGTGCCCGGACCGGTCTGGTGCACTTCGGGGTGCATGGGACAGCCGTATTCGGCTGCGGGATCCTGCACCATCGCGGCCGACGTCGGTTGCAGCCAACGCACAGGATCCGCTATGAACTTCTCGCGACAGCGCGCACCGCAGAAATACCATGTCGCGCCGTCGACGCTGGCGACGTGCGGCGACTCTCGGGTGACGAACATGCCACAGACGGGGTCACGCAGATCACCCTCTTCTTCCCCGCCGCAACAGGCTTGGCCGGCCGGATGATCAGACAGGCTCATGACCGCTCCTGAACGCCGCGATGCCCCAGCATCCTCCCGCGAAACGGCGTTGTCGACGGGTCTTCGGCATTACCTTACAGGCAGGATAAGATCGTCGAACAACGCACTGCGTTCCTGGCGGGTCGGCGCCGCTACCGCCGCGTCCACCCGCTCCCTCGTCAGATGCGGCGCAAAGCGACGCATGAAGTCGTACATGTACTTGCGCAGGAATGTGCCCTTGCGAAAACCGATATGGGTGATGCTGGACGCGAACAACGCATCCGCCGGCAGGATCTCGAGGTCGCGGTCATGCAACGGGTCGTAGGCCATCGTGGCGATAATGCCCACCCCGAGACCCAGCCGCACATACGTCTTGATGACATCGGTGTCCGTAGCGGTAAAAACCACGTTGGGCGTCAGGCCCTGGCGGCGGAACGCATCATCCAGTCTGGAGCGCCCGGTGAACCCGAACACGTAGGTGACGATGGGAAACTCGGCAACGTCTTCCAGCCGCAACGGTTGCCGACGCGCGAGCGGATGCCCCTTGGGGGTCACCACGCTGCGATTCCACCGGTAGCAAGGCATCATGACCAGATCCTGGAACAGATCCATGCCTTCGGTGGCGATACAGAAATCCACGCGCCCCGACGCCGCCAGTTCGGCAATCTGGGCCGGCGTCCCCTGGTTCATGTGCAGGGAAACTTCGGGATATTCCTCGCGAAAACTCTGAATCACGGTGGGTAGCGCGTACCGCGCCTGTGTGTGCGTGGTGGCAATACTCAGGCTGCCCTGACGCTCGTTGGAATATTCCTGCGCCAACTTCTTGATATCGCCCACCTTCCGCAGGACTTCACCGGCGAGGGCTACGATCTCCTCGCCCACCGGGGTGATATGCGTCAGGTGTTTGCCACTGCGGGCAAATATCTCCACACCCAGTTCGTCTTCCAGCAGGCGGATCTGCTTGCTGATGCCCGGCTGGGAAGTGAACAGGCTCTGCGCCGTCACCGACACGTTGAGATCATGATTGGCCACTTCCCAGACATAGCGCAGTTGCTGGAGTTTCATGGCGACTCGCCGGTTATAAGCACGAGCCTGATTATAACGATCGGCACAGGCAGGTTGTCGATGTGACACCCGCCTTCACGGACGGGCTGTTCACGAGTTGATCACGCCACTGGGAACATGGCCAGCCGCCACCGCCTGCGCCGCCCGTGCGACATGCCCTGGCTGATCGTCGAAAAAGATGTCGGCGCCGAAGGCGCGCAGGAAATCCGTCTTGTCCATGCCGCCCAGAAACAGCGATTCGTCCAGGCGGACGTCCCACGCCCGCAGCGTGCGTATCACGCGCTCGTGCGCCGGCGCCCCGCGCGCCGTGACCAGCGCCGTGCGAATGGGCGCGCCATCGGCGGGAAACTCCTTCTGCAGGCTATGCAGCGCTGACAGGAACGCCCGGAAGGGGCCGCCTTCCATGGCCGTGTTGGCGAGTGCACTTTCGCGATCGCTGAAGGCGTCCAGTCCCTGCTCCTGGAACACCCGCTCCGCCTCATCCGAAAACAGCACCGCGTCGCCATCGAAGGCAATACGCAGCGTGGGATCGTCACTGAGCCGTGCTGGCGCACCGAGCAGTGTGGCGGCGGCGATGCCGTGTTCCAGGGCATGCGCAACGTCGTCGGCATGGGTGGAAAGGAACAGATCGCTCTTGAAGGCGCTGGCGTACCGGTACGGCCGGTCGCCCCCGCAGAAGGCGGCGCGGCTGATGCCGAGATTGTGTGCTTTGATCGAGTTGAAGATTCGCAGCCCCGTATCCGCCGAGTTGCGCGACAGCAGGATCACTTCCACGCGCGGCGCCCCGAGCAGGCCGTTCAGGTGCAGCAGCTTCTTCACCAGCGGAAAGCCTTCGCCAGGGGCGAGCGGCTGATCCTCCTGTTCGATCTGGTAGCGTCGGTAGGCCTCCAGACCTTCCTCCTCGTAGACGCGATTGCTTTCCCGCAGATCGAACAGCGCCCGCGAGGAAATGGCCACGGTCAAACGGGTATCGTTCATGCGTCGAGATTCGGTATGAGCTGGCTTTCCAGACGCGCCATCATGTCCTTGAGCTTCAACTTGCGCTTCTTCAGGCGCTGAACACGCATCACGTCGTAGTGCCGGTTTTCGATGAGATGGTGAATGACTTCATCGAGATCCCGGTGTTCCACGCGCAACTCCTCCAGCCAGCGCCGGATTTCGGCCTCGTCCATTTCCTGCGCCATCTCCCGGCATTTGCGGCATGATGGCACGCATTCTAAACCGGAGCATTGATGAAGGGCGGCTCCTTACGCAGCCTGCAACCCGGGCACGCAAGGACGGACGCAACGTCTGGCCCTCCCATACTGGCAGCCCGATGCTGAAACTGCTCATCCCGCTCGCATTGCTGGTTCTCGCGGCATGGTGGCTGCGACGGCGCATTCGGCAACGTCCGGTGCCGCCACCCCCGGCCGCCGGCCGCATGTCGGTGCACGAGGCACGCGACATCCTGGGGCTGGAAGACCCATGCGACGAGGCCCAGGTGATTGCCGCTCACCGCCGCCTGATGCAGCGGTTGCATCCGGACCGCGGTGGTACCACCTACCTTGCGCAGCAGCTCAACGAAGCCAAGCGCGTACTGCTGGATGCAGCGCGCCGGCAGTAAGCCGTGGTCGGCAACGGCGCGGCGCTCAGAGCGGGCGGTTGATCACGTTTTCGCTGGGCCTTCGCTCCCTATACTTTCCGTCTCCTGACGAATCCGAACTCTCATGGGCAACCCGCAGTACGCCGAGAGAAGGAACTTTCCGCGATTCGATGCACCAGGAATGAGTGTCAGCCTACGCACGAAGGGCCGCCTGAGCCGCCTGCGCGGCGTGGTTCTGGACTTCAACCGACACGGCATCGCCATTTTTCTCGATCAGCCGGTCGCCCGGCGTGGTGAGGTCATGCTGACCATCCACGGAACCCAGGCGGCATTCGAACATGAAGTTGTCGGCGTGGTACACAACTGCACCGCGTACGCGGAAGGCTACCGGTGCGGTATCCAGTTCCGCACCGACTCGGCGAGGCAGTTCGATCCGGATGCGGTACGCAGCGCACTTGCCCAACTGGAGCGATCGTTCGCCGCCTGACCGGCGGCGCGCTGGTTGCACAACCAGCCGTCAGGCCATGAATCCCATCGCTTCGCGCTGCAGCACCAACCACCGGCGCACCCAGTTGTCGAGCAGTAGGAACTCCTCCTCACTGAAGGCGAACAACCGGCTGATCTCCTTCAGCAGACACTCCTCTTCCACCTCAAATGCACCGTCGGCGTAGCTGAGCTGCAACAGGTTGATGATCGCCACCACGCGGGAGCGCCGGTCCGGAAACGTCTCGGCCAGGCCGTCCAGCGGCAGATATCCTGTCTCATGGGAGTCCGGCAAACCCATTTCCGCCTTGAACTCGCTCAGCATGCCTTCTTCGCCGGGATCCAGCAGACCGTCGGACACGACGACGTTATGCGCCAGATCGAGCAGGGCCAGGCGCTGGCTGGCGGAAAGCTGGCTCAACCACATTGGCGCCGCGCTCCGTCAGACGAACAGGCTGCCAACCATGATCAGCACGGACAACCAGCCCCAGGCGATGATGGCCTTCATCACCCAGCTCTGATCAAAGAAGTCTTCCAGCAGATACCACATGTCACACGATCCTGTTTGAGTACGGGGGCGCCGGGACGAAACAGTCGGCGCGGGAATTCTATCAGCGCGACCAGCCAGTGACACGGGGTTTGCTGCTGTCTGGTTCCTGAAACCACGACCTGTCGACAGGCCGTGGCCGATCCGGCCGGGACACCGGGACCGGGCCGATTGCGCGGGACCGCCTAACAGCTGGCCACGTTGCGATTGCCAGCGCTGTCGCGCATGGAACTGAAGTTCCATGAGAGGCTGCTGAAAAAGTCCCTCCTGAACTTGTTTCAGCAGCCGTCGGCTTCGCCGACTCGCGCCAAATGCAGCGTTTTCCGCTGCATTTTCGGACCAGCCGTCCCTGGCTGGCATACCAGGCTGCTTTTTCAGCAGCCTTGCTAATCAACCCATCACCTTTTGCCGACAGGCTCCGGACAGAACGCCCTGATCAGCCCGAAGGCACTCCGCCGACGACTGGATCCGTGCGGACCGTCAACCGACTTGCACCGGACGGCCGATCTGCCGGGCCTCGAGATCGTGATCATCGGCTCCGGTCACCTCCACCCAGGCGAAATCACCAGGCACGAGACCCCGCGCATCCTGAATGACAACCACGCCGTCCACATCCGGCGCGTCTCGCACCGTTCGGGCAATCGTCACCTCGCCTTCCACCGCGTCCACGAGCACGCGCATCCGCCGTCCCACCAGTTGCTGCAGCTTGTCGGCGCTGATCGCCGCCTGGACTTCCATCAGGGTTTCCTGCCTGTCCAGCTTGTCGCGTTCCGGGACGTGATCCGCCAGCGCGTTGGCGGCGGCGCCCGCAACCGCGGAGTACGTAAAGCAGCCAACCCGATCCAGGCGCGCGTCCTCCAGGAAATCCAGCAACATGCCGAAGTCGTCATCGGTCTCTCCCGGGAAGCCGACGATGAACGTGGAACGGATTGCCAGGTCGGGACACAACTCGCGCCACCGGGCGAGACGCTCGAGCATCCGCTCCACGGCTGCCGGTCGTCGCATGGCCTTCAGGATCGCCGGCGAAGCGTGCTGCAGCGGCATGTCCAGATACGGCAGCAGTCGGCCTTCCGCCATGAGTGGTACCAGTTCGTCGACATGGGGATACGGATACACGTAGTGCAGGCGCACCCAGGGAAAGCGTTCACCAAGCGCCTCCGACAAGGTGCGGATGTCCGTGGCCAATTCGCGATCGCCGACACGGGCGGGCGCGTAACGGAGATCCAGCCCATAGGCCGAGGTGTCCTGAGCGATAACCAGCGCTTCCTTGACGCCCTGCGCCGCCAGGGCATCCGCCTCGGCAAGCACCTCATCAATGCGGCGCGACCGCAGCCGACCACGCAGGCCGGGAATGATGCAGAAGGTGCAATGGTGATTGCAGCCTTCGGAAATCTTCAGATAGGCGTAGTGCGGTGGCGTCAGTTTGATGCCAGCCGGTCCCATGAGGTACTCCACCTCACCATCCGTGGGCGCCAGGGCGCTGACTGCCGCCACCACCCGATCCGGTTCCGCCGGACCGCTGATATGACGGATACGCGGAAACCGCGTCCGCAGCAGATCCATCTCCTTGCCCAGGCAGCCGGTGATGACAACCTCGCCTCCTGCATCGAGCAGCGCTTCGATGGTGGCGAACGATTCCTCACGGGCGGCGTCGATGAAGCCACAGGTATTGACCACCGTGACATCCGCGTCGCCGTCCACCGTCTCGATACCGGCCCTGGCAAGCCCGGTGAGTATCCGTTCGGAATCCACGAGTGCCTTGGGGCACCCCAGCGAGACAAAACCCACGGTTGGCATGACGGCGATCCGGTAATGGCTGTAGGCGGGGCGCGCGATGTTACCCGCCGTCTGCAAGGTCGTCATCATCAGCAGCGTCAGGAAAATCGGCAACGTCCGCGCGAAACCAACTTCCGCGGCGACCCTGACCTGTACCCACTTCCCGGCACCGGGTCGGGTCGGCCAGGAACCGCCGGCACGACAAGCGGGATGATCTGGTCGTTGTATTGCAACCCAGGTTGCGCAGAATGCAGACGATCCTCACAACGGCCGCCAAAGGAAACAATGCCATGCTGTCCCGACGCCAACTGCTCTCTCGCGGCGCAACCGCCGCGCTGCTGTCCGCCACCGGTACCGCAACCGAGGCGCGCGCGCCGACCGAGCGCTTCGCGCATGGCGTGGCGAGTGGCGACCCGTTAGCGAACAGCGTGATTCTGTGGACACGCATCTCCGGCGGCTCCGAGCGCGGCGATCGCGTGAAATGGCGTATCGCCGCCGATCCTGCAATGCGACAGGTAGTCAACGGTGGCGAAGTCACGGCGCTGCCCTGGCGGGACCATTGCGTGAAGGTGGACGCTGACGGCCTGGAAGACGGGCGCACCTGGTACTACCAGTTCGAGTGCAACGGC
This sequence comes from Pseudomonadales bacterium, assembly GCA_024234635.1. Lineage (GTDB taxonomy): Bacteria > Pseudomonadota > Gammaproteobacteria > Pseudomonadales > Azotimanducaceae > SYFY01. The sequence continues at coordinate 64,430 of JACKNX010000007.1, forward strand.
CAGAAGAGCCCGATCGGCCGGACGCGGACACTCCCGGTCGGCGACGTGTCGGCCCTGCGCTTCGCCGTGGTTTCCTGCTCCAACTTTCCGTTCGGCTTCTTCAATGCCTACGGTCGCATCGCCGCACGGGAGGACCTGGACGCGGTGCTCCATCTGGGGGACTACATCTACGAATATGCACCCGGAGACTACGGAGATGGCAGCGCCATTGGCCGCGCGCATCAGCCGGCACACGAAATCGTGACACTGGCGGACTACCGGCAGCGACACGCCCAGTATCGCTCCGATCCCGACCTGCGCGCGGCACACCAGCAACATCCCTGGATTACCGTCTGGGACGATCACGAATCCGCCAACAACAGCTGGCGGGATGGCGCGGAAAATCATCAGCCGGCAAACGGCGAAGGCAACTGGCCTGATCGTCGCCGTGCCGCGGAACGCGCCTATTTTGAATGGATGCCCATACGGGAACACGCTGGCAATCGTGGCGCCATGACCTGGCGCAGCTTCCGCTTCGGCACGCTTTGCGACCTCATCATGCTCGACACGCGCCTCTGGGGACGCAGCGAACAGGTGGCGAATCGCCTCGACGACATGGCCATGAACGCAAGCGGACGTTCCATCCTCGGCGCCGATCAGCAGGCCTGGCTGGCCGAGGAACTGCGTACATCCCGGCGGGATGGCAGTCGCTGGCGCCTGCTTGGTCAGCAGTGCATGTTCTCGCAGCTCCTGGACGCCGAGCGACACGTGCTCAACACGGACCAGTGGGACGGCTATCCCGCCTCACGCGCAGCGATTCTCGATCAGCTCGCGGCGGAGCAGATCGACAATACCGTCATTCTCACGGGAGACATCCACTCCGCGTGGGCACTGGACGTCACGCGCGACCCGTGGAACGGCTACGATCCGCAGACGGGCAGCGGCTCCCTGGCCGTCGAACTGATCACCACCTCCGTGACGTCGCCCGGTCCGTTTGGTGATGAGGCCAAGGCACTGGAATACGAAAACCGCTTCATGACTCAACTGCCACATCTGCGCTGGACCAATTTCCGTCAACACGGGTACCTGCTGGTGACGCTCTCCGCCGACACCGCTCAGGCCGATTGGTGGATGGTTGACACCATCGCCTCGCGCTCCGAAGGCGAGTCATTGGCCAGGAGCATGCGAATCGACAACGCCAGCAATTGCCTCGCCCGCGCCTGACCGGTCCAGTGCCAGCCGCATTCCAGGCGGCAGGGGCGTCGCAATTCTGACAGCCGCGCCGGTCTGCGACGACGGTATTGCGACGACCCGATTCAACCGTGCGGGACCGCCGGAATCGGGCCCTGTTCGCAGCGTGACGGGCCTCACAGGACAACACTCCGCAGACGGCATACAGGTCGCGGGCAGTTACGATAAGCCCACGCCACGCAACTTCGGGCACGATGGAATCCCGGGACGACTCCGCAGTAGCAACATCGTCAGTCACCAGCGGCTTCGCGCAACGGTCAACAGGCCATGAATTCGCGCCCGCTGGCGCTGGCATTCCCGGTTGGCTGTTCACCTCGTATGTCACCATCGGCGTCGCCAGCCTGCTGATTGCCGGGACGCTTAACAAGTCGATAAACGCTGACTACCTGACAATGATCACCGTGGGCCTGCCAACGGTGGCAGTCGTCTGGTATGCCGTGCTGCGGCCCCGCCACAGCTTTCGCCGCCCCTGGCTCATGCTCGCGCTGGCGCTCACCTGCTTCATGGCCGGCGAGGCAATCTGGACGCTGTACACGTTTATGGACGAAGACCCGTTCCCGTCCATTGCCGATCTGTTTTTTGTCTGTGGCTATCTGCCACTGGTTATCTCCGCCGTGCAGCTGGCGCCCGACGCCGACGGCTTCGCGCGCCGGACCGCCTGGCTGGACGCGGTTATTTTTACGCTGGTCTGCGCGCTGGTGTTCTGGCAAAGCGTGGTTTCCGAGTCAGCCGGCGTGGCGGTGACACAGGCGATCCTCGTCAGTCACTTCTACGCAGGGCTCGATCTCCTCGCCTTCGCGTTCATCCTGCGAACACTGCTGCTGTCCCCCAAACCGACTTCCGCAACGCTGGTATTTTCTCTCGGCCTGGTTACGACCATGGCGGCCGACATTGCGCACTGCTGGCTGGAGTGGCGAGGCCAGGGGGCGCTCGCGGACGATGTCCAGCCACTGTGGATGCTGGGCTATCTGTGCTTCGGCAGCGCAGCGCTGTTGCCATCCGCACAGCGCTCCGCGCCGGTGAGCCAGTCCGAAGATCCCGGCGTATTGCGACTCGTTACCGTCCTTCTGGTGACGCTCACCCCTCTCCTGGTCGTACTTCGGGAACTCATCAGCAGCGCGGCGCCGAACTGGACCACCGTCACCGCCGCGTTGTCCATTTCCGCGATCACCATGATGCTCGTTGTCATGCGCATGTGGGCGCTCGTCTCCCGCACACAGCAACTGGAATCCGCGCGAGGCACCGAACGCCTGTCCACGCTCATCCACCACTCCTCCGATGCCATCCTGCTGCTCGACACCCGCGGCTGCATCACCTTCACAAGCCCGGCCTGGGCGTTGCTGTGGGGATTTTCGGCACAGGAGTCGGCGGGTCATTCCATCTACTCGTTCCTCGACGACGATAGCATCGAGGCCATGCGCAATCAGCTCGGCATGGCGTACGCGAATGACCATCTGGCCGCCGCCGTGCCCGTGGACGGTCTGCTGCGCGCCGCCAATGGGGCATTGCGCGATTTCGAGGGTACGGCGCGCAACCTCGTCACCGACGACAACGTGCGCGCGATGGTTCTCACGCTGCGCGACACCACCGAACGCCGCCAGCTGGAGTCACAGCTGGCCAGGCGTGCCTTCCACGACGATCTCACGGGCCTGGCCAACCGCGCCCTGCTCGCTGACCGCATCGAGCAGGCGCTGTTGCGTCGGGTACGACAACCGCAGTTGTCGGTCGCGGTCCTGTTTCTCGATCTGGATGACTTCAAGGCCGTCAACGACGGCGCAGGGCACGCCACGGGCGACAAGCTGCTCATCGAAGTGGCGCGACGTCTGCGGGCCGCCGTCCGCCCCATGGACACGGTAGCCCGACTCGGCGGGGACGAATTTGCGATCCTCATGGAAGGTCCGTGGAACGAGGCGGAGGTTCGCGACAGCGCGCAGCGCGTGCTCTCGAAGCTGGAGGAGATCGTTACCATCGGCGAACTGCAGCTCAACATTCCCGCCAGTATCGGCATGGTGATTGCCGCACCGGACGACAATGTAGAGTCGTTGCTGCGGCACGCTGACCTCGCCATGTACGATGCAAAATCCAAGGGCAAGTGCTGTATCGCAATGTTCGATGCCAGGCTGCGCGAGCGCGCGCGGGAGCACCTGGCCCTTAAGGTGGACCTGCCGATCGCGCTCGCTGAAAACCAGTTCCACCTGATGTATCAGCCTATCCAGAAGGTCGCCGACGGCTCCCTGCACGGCTTCGAAGCGCTCCTGCGATGGCGGCACCCTGAGCGCGGACTGATCTCGCCAGCGGAGTTCATCCCCTCGGCCGAGGAGACGGGCATGATCATCCCCATCGGTCGCTGGGTGCTGCGGGAAGCGTGCCGGCAGTGCGCCGAATGGAACCGCGGTTTCGATCAGTCCGTGACCATTGCCGTCAACGTATCGGCTCTGCAGATCGCGCGGCCGGACTTCATCGGCGATTTGCGCTCACTGCTGACTGAAGTGGGCCTGTCACCCGACCACCTGACGATCGAGCTGACGGAATCCGTACTCGCGGATACCCAGGTGGTTGAACCCGTGTTGCAGAGCCTGCGCGACATGGGTGTGGCCATTGCCATCGACGACTTTGGCACCGGCTACTCCTCGCTGGCCTATCTGCAGCGCCTGCCGGTATCCACCATCAAAGTCGATCGCGCCTTCGTGCAGGAGCTTTCAGCCGCCGGCACGTCGACGCTCGTGGAGAGCATCCTTTCCATTGCCCGCGCGCTGCGCCTGACGACGGTAGCCGAAGGCGTGGAAACCGCCGACCAGCTCACGGCACTGATTGATCTGGGCTGTGACCGCGCGCAGGGTTACCACCTCGGCCGGCCGATGGAGGTGCGCCAGGTGGAAGCGTTGCTGCGCGGCGAGACGACCAACCCGCTTCGCCGATCGGTTGCCTGAGGCGGCGGCGCCAGTCGATCCGCGACAACGCCACCTGCTCACCCGGTCGGCTTCACCGGGTCGCCAGGTACACCTGCCCACCCCGGTGCGCAGCACCTGCGCTCCAGCATCCGCCAGCCCCTTCGCCCGGGAATCCGGATGGTCGCCAGCAATCGTGGGGTATTGCCTTTTCCACCACACGCGCATCTGATCCATCCTCCCCGGCGCCGGGTCCCCGGCGCCGCGTTACGAGGAGTACTTCTCACCATGTCGGCGCCATCGCCACAGCTCGCCACGATGGGCCCACGTTTCGCCATCATCGGGGCATTTGCCGTCATCTACAGCATCTGGGGGACAACCTACCTCGCCATCGCCCTGTCGCTCGAAACGCTGCCACCATTCCTCTCGGGCGCCAGCCGCTTCCTGCTGGCGGCATCGATCCTGGGGGTGTGGCTGGGTATTCGCTCGCCGGGAAACTTCCGCGGCGTGCCACTCACACGCGCCATCGTCGTCGGCGTGCTGCTTACGGGCGTGGGCAACGGCCTTGTCGTGTATGCGCAGCAAGGCGTGCCGTCCGGCATCGCCGCGTTGTTCGTGAGTGCCATTCCCGGTCTGGTTCTGCTGCTGGACGCGGCGTTTTTTACCCGCCGCGCGCCGCCCGTGGTGCCACTGACAGGCGTGTGTGTTGCACTCGCCGGTATCGGGTTGCTGTCCGGGGATCTGGCCAATCTGAGTGAATCGGTCAGTTGGCGGCATCTGGCGGCATTGCTCATCGCCGCCACCGGGTGGAGCCTCGGCACGCTGCTGCAGCGTGGTAGCGCCGCCTCGGCATCGCTCCTCGCCTTCACCTGCGTTCAGATGGCCGCCGGCGGCGGCTTCCAGCTGTTGCTTGCGACTACCACAGGGGAAGTCACCGACTTCGACTGGCACCGCGTGAGCCTGGTTTCAGCGCTGGCCGTTCTCTACCTCGTGGTGTTCGGCAGCATCATCGCCTTCAACTGCTACCTCTGGCTGCTTGGTCGGGTGGATGCCAGCGCCGTGACCACGTATGCGCTGGTCAATCCAATCCTCGCCCTGGTACTGGGCAGTCTCGTGATGGGCGAGCGCCTGACACCTCAGGCCTTCGGCGCGGCACTGTGCGTGCTGACCGGCGTGGCGCTGATCCTGTTCCACGGCGTGCGGCTGCGCCGCCGTCGCGCCATGCGGACAGCAACGACGTCAGGCAACACGTCCGTCTGACTCCCCGGCGACGGCACCTACTCCGTCGCCAGTACACCCTTCGCCAGCAACTCATCGATACGCGCGGCGGACAGGCCCGCTTCAGCGAACACCTCCCGGGTGTGCTGCCCCGCATCCGGTGCCGGACCACGCACTTCGATGTCCGCGCCGCGAATGTGGAAAGGCGCGGAGACCACCTCCATCGCCCCGGCACGCTCGTGCACGATCACGCTGAAGGCGTCCGCTTCCAGCAGCACCGGATCCTCGGCAACTTCAGGCAAGGTTGCAACCGGCTCCCAGATGAGTCCGGCGGCGTCGAGTTTTTCACGCCAGTAGGCCAGGTCGTGCTTCGCGAACATCGCCCGGATCTCCGGCACGATGGATGGACCATATTCCGCCAGACCAAGCAGATCCTGAAAGCGCGTGTCACTGACCCACTCCGGCCGCTCCGCCATGCGGCAGAACTTGGGCCAGAACGGGGTAGCGAACGGCATCACGAGCAGAATCTCCCGGCCGTCCGAAGTGGTGTAAGAATTCCAGATCGGATTGGGCGGCGCGTTTCGGCTGGTCTTCTCCGGTTGCAGTCGCGTTGACAGGGCGCCGCAGACATCGCTGGCCAGCGCCCATATGCCGGTCCGCTGCAGCGTGACCTCCACATACTGCGGCTCGCCGCTCTGGTCCCGCAGTCGCAGTGCCGCCAGGATCGACGCCAGCAGATTCAGGCAGGTGGTGCGGTCACCATAACCTCCCCGCGAGATCAGCGAGCCCTCGTCCCGGTCGCCAAAGATGGACATGGCACCGGAGCGCGCCCAGAACGCCGTCTGGTCAAATGCCTGCCGGTGGCTGTCCGGACCATGCGTCCCGTACCCGGACAACACCGCAAACACGGCGCGAGGCGCAACCGCATGTATATCGCCATCGGTGAGCGTATAGCGTTCCAGCCTGTCCCACGTCAGATTGGTGATGAAGACATCCACGTCACGCGCCAGGGTCTTTACCAGCTCCACGCCCTCCGGCGTCTCCAGGTTGACGCAGACGCCACGCTTGCCGCGATTGTCGAACTGGTACGCCGGATGCACCCCGTCCCCACCCAGCAGGGCCTTGTACATCTTGCGATAGCTATCCCCTCCGGGGGGTTCTACCTTGATGACGCTTGCCCCCATGTCAGCCATCAACGCGGCGCAACTCGGCGCCGCCAGCCAGCTGGCCACCTCCAGCACGCGAAGCCCCTGCAGCGGTGCGGTCATGTCTTCCCTCCCAGTGACGACAAGTAATTTCGCGGCATACCCCCACGGTCGCGCGAACGTCCGGCAAGCCTAATAGCTTGCCACGTTGCGATGGCCAGCGCAGTCGCGCATGGAACTTCGTTCCATGAGAGGTTGTGCCGAAAGGTCATCCGGGTTCACGGCACGACACCCGCTACTGCCCCGGATGCCTGCCAAGATCGCTGTTTTCGTGTAGGCTGCGCCGGTTTTCGGCCACTCCCAAGACGTACCTTCATGCCTGGCAGTCGCAGCTCCAATTCGTGGTCCCCGGTCCGACGTTCCCTCCTGCTCTGCCTGCTTGGCATCGGCATGGCCGCCTGCGGCGGGGGCGGCGGTGGCGGCAGCACGACCCGGCCTCCTGATCCGACCTTCGATCAAGGCGTGTTCGGCTTCATCAGCACGATCGTCGATGCGCCGACGCTGGCGGTTACGCTGTTCAGTTCCACCTCCGGAGGCAGCTCCCTTACCCTGCCCTACGGTCTCGGCTCGCTTTCCGTGCAGACGGTCGCCGGCTTTGATGTCGATATTCTGTACGCCGACGCCAACAATGAAACACAGCACCTGTTGCAGCGCTCGGGCACTGACAATATCAAGCTGTTCCGGGACGATGAGAAAATTGTCTGGTTGAGTGGGACGCTGGCCAATCCCGTAGTGCAGATCATCGAGAACGACGAATACCTTTACGGCGTCGACCTCACCGCAAACCCGGACAACCAGCCGCAGGTGCAGTTTTTCAACGGCGTCACCGGTCAGGGACAGCTGGATATCTACCTGACGGCGGGCGCCGCTGATCTTGCCGGCGCAACGCCCCTGGCGACACTGGCGGAAAGCGCCTTCTCACCAGTCATCGACGTGGACGCCTCGACCGATTACCGACTACGGGCCACACCTGCCGGCGACAAGACCACCGTGCTCTACGACTCGGGCACCTTCGGCCTGGCGAGCAACACCCGGACCAGCATATTCGCGATCAACTACTTCGGTCCCGGAGCGAACGCCGTGACGATGCGGCCGCTGCGGCGCGGGGCCGTCGTAACCTTTGCCAACGAAGTCGCGCCGGCGCAGTTTCGCGTGCGCAACGTCCTGGCAGACCTCGACGCCATCGACGTACACGTCGGCACACCGGGAACGACGCCCGTTATCAGCGCCCTGCCGTTCGAAGGTGTCAGCGCCTACATCGATGGCACCGCGGGCGACCAGGAAATCAACGTCACCCAGGAAGGCATTACCGACCCTGTCGCCCTGCAGCGAACCGTCACTCTCGCACCGGGTTTCGTGCAGACCATTTTCGTGGGCGGCCTCTTCACGGACGGTGCACAGAGCGATGCCAGAAACGTCGTGGGCAACGCCGGCGTGGAAGACCGGCGCCCGATCGCCGGCCTGGTACGAATCGAGATGTTCCAGGGCTCTGTCGCCGCCGGCAGCAAAGACATACATTTTCTGGATCCGGGCGAGGACATTGCCGGCAACCAGCAGAGGGTCTCGTTGGCACTGGGCGGAGTGGCCAGCGTCGAGCTGCCACCTGGCGACTACGATCTGGCCGTCACCAATCAGGGCGTGACCGACACCATCATTCTCGGGCCGCAACGTTTCTCCGTAGCGGCTGGCAACTATTACACGGTACTGCTCGAAGACGCGGCTGGCGGTGGCTCGCCCTTCAGCGCGCTGATACAGGCGACGCCGCTGAACTGATCCGGCCGCCGGCGCAACGACGATGGCACTGATTGCCGAACGGGTGTCCTTGGCCAGAGCCGGGCGCAATGACAAAGTGATACACCGCATGTCATCCGGCTGGGCCGTGATCGGCGACGTACAGTTCCTTCCGGGTTACTGTCTGCTCCTGGCGGACCCCGTCGTTGCCAGCCTCAACGATCTTGGTGCCGAGGCGCGCCAGCAATTTCTCAGGGACATGACAGCGATCGGCGACGCCATCCTCGCAGCCACGGGCGCCGAACGGATCAACTACGAAATCCTCGGCAACAGCGAGCCGGAGCTTCACGCGCATGTCTTTGCGCGGTACACGTGGGAAGCCCAGGACCTGCGTCGAAAACCCGTCTGGTTCTATGACTGGGAGACCGCACCACCCTACTCCCCGCAGGCACATGGCGTGCTGAAGGCACGGTTGCGCGAACTGCTGTCCTAACAGCTGGCCACGTTGCGATTGCCAGCGCTGTCGCGCATGGAACTGAAGTTCCATGAGAGGATGCTGAAAAAGTCCATCCCGGACTTGTTTCAGCAGTCGTCGGCTTCGCCGACTTGCGCCAAATGCAGCGTTTTCCGCTGCATTTTCGGGCCAGCCGTCCCTGGCTGGCATACCAGGCTGCTAACTACGCCGACGCCGCGCCACCTTCGCCGGTGCCGCGTATGTGCACGTCGAGCTGCGGGTAGGCGATACCGATGCCATGCTCCGCGAACAGCGCGGCGATACGCGTGTTCAGCGCATCCTGCACCATCAGCCGGTCCTCGATGGTGGCGACGAACACGCGCAGTTCGAAATCCAGCGAACTGGCGCCAAAACTCAGGAACCAGGACTTCGGCGCCGGATCGGCGACCACCCTCGGATGCTCCTGCGCCACCTGCATGAGCAGCCTGTGTACCAGATCGGTGTCCGATCCGTAGTCCACACCCACCTGTATGACTACCCGGGTCATGGCATTGCTGAGCGTCCAGTTGATGAGCTGCCCCGTGATGAAGGTTCGATTGGGAACGAAGATTTCCTTGTTATCAAAGTCCAGTATCGTGGTCGCTCGCGTGCGAATACGTGTCACGGTTCCGGACAGGTTATCCACTGTGACAATGTCACCAACGCGAAACGGCCGCTCGAACAGAAGGATCAGTCCCGAAACAAAATTGGCGAAAATTTCCTGCAGCCCGAAGCCAAGACCGACCGACAGCGCCGCCGCCAGCCATTGCAGCTGTGACCAGCGCATGCCGAGCACGGACAGGCCAACCAGCGTACCCGCGATGACAATCGCGTAGCGCAGGATGCTGGTGATCGCATACCTCGACGCTGCATCGATACGCGTGCGCGACAGAAGACCGATTTCAACCAGACCCGGGAGGTTGCGCGCACCAACCACCGTGATGACCAGCACGAACAACCCGGTCAGCAGATCCATCAGCGTAACCGCCCGCTGCAGCACGTCCCCGGACTCCACGGTTTCCGAGAAATGCCACAGCGTCGTCTCGTCCAGCCGGGCAATGGCGGGCAGAACATCCGCCCAGACGAAGATGAGTGCCGACACCGCCAGCAGAATTCGCAGCGCGCGCAACAGCCGCCCGGTCTGCGCGTTGACCTGCTCCAGCGTCACTTCCGGTTCCGTGGCGCGGGACTCGCCGGTTGCCTGCTCCTGCTGTTCGAGCAAACGCTTGTAGGCCAGACGCCGTTCACCCAGCAGGAACCAGCGGGCAATCAGCCCGGCCAGCAGGGCAATGACGGTACAGGCAACAAACGAGTCCAGCATCGCACCCAGCAGAATCCCCGCTGAGTGAACGAAACCGGTCAGCGCCAGCAGCACGATGCCGAGGGATATTGCCGTGGCCAGCACACGCGTTCCCTTGCGCAGAAGCGACGGTTCGACATCAACCCCCCGCACGACCCACAGCCGGCCAGGGGCCAGCAGGTTCCAGGCGGCCCAGGCAAGGGTAACGCCGGCCACCAGGATGGCCAGTCTGGCGGTGACATCCGCACTCAGATCCTGACCGCGCACCATGCCCAGCACGTACAGGAAGTACAACACGAGCACCAGCGGCGCCGACCATTTCAAGCCTGTTCGCAGCGTCTGCCGGCGCGCGGCGAGCCAGCGGAAATGGGCGTGCCCCAGCCCACGCTCGATAGCAATCCAGTAGACCAGCCGCGCCGCGTAGAGTGGCAGGCTGACGTCCGTCAAAGCATGTCCCAGGGAGTCGCTGAAATAGCCCGCGCTCCCGACACTCTGGAGAAGCCGTCCAAGGCAAAAGACGAGGAGCGGTGCCGGTACAGCCGCCACGAGCGTCCATGCCAGCGCCCGTGCCGTTGCCCGATAGCTGTCACGGCGAACCTGTCGCGTGACCGCCGCTTCCTTGGTTATCGCGTGCGCCGCCCGGGAACGTAGTCCTCCCAGCAGCAGCACCAGGAGGGCACAGCCGCTCCACGTCCAGGGGTGGTTCACCACCTGCGCGGCCATGAGCATCAGACTCTGCCGGTAACGGTGGATCGCAAACAGGTCGGCCATGCCGGCGGGAACACGCTTCACCCAATCCCAGTCGACCGGGCCGTGACTGCGCACCCAGAGAAGATGACGGTCCAGCAGACGCCGCAGCTCAACGGTACTGGCAAGCCGATCGCTGAGGATATGCTCCTGGCGCTGCAGGGTCTCGATTCTGCGATTGACCAGTTCACTCAGGTCATCGAGCAACTGCCGATGCGTCTTCACCAGCGTTTGCCACACAGAGAAGGTGTCCGCGGCAGGCCAGCCCGCGGGGTAGACCAACCGTTGCGGTAACACGAGATCATCGAGGCGCCGCTGCGCGTCGGCGATGGAGATGGCCCGCAGGCGCAAATCACCCATTGTGTTGGAGACCGCGTCCAGCTGCCGGGTAATTGCCGTCGGCGAACTGAGGCGTCGACGTTCCGACCACAACCAGCGGCCGATGGCCTCGCTGGCACCACCAAGCGCGAGGCGTTTGCGGCTGTCTTCCAGCGACTGCGCGACGTCTGACCGCGCCTGTTCCAGCGCTGGCGTCGCCAGCCTCGTCATCGACAGCGCGTCCCCATGCTTTGCAAGCTCCTCGGCCAGGTTGTGGTTCTCCACCGCAAGCTGACGCAGGGGTAATGGCGCACTGCCCAGCGCGAGTATCTGCCCCGCCGCGGCGTCAACACCAGCCTGCAGTTCGGTCGTCGCACGCGTGGCGATACGGGCCTGCAGTTGCACCATGCGTGCGTTGTGCAGCGCTATCTGGGCCCGCACCGCTTTCAGGGCCAGCGCCTGAATCTCCTGACGCGCAGCCAGTGTGTCCTGCTCCAGCGTCCGTAACGCCAGTTCCGCAACGATCCGATTGCGTTCGCTGCCCTGCCTCGCGGAACGTGCATCACGCAGTAAGGCACTCTCATCGAGATCCTCGGTGCCGCTCTGGTCGAGCGTCGCAAGCTGCTGTCGAAGCAACGCCACCTCGTCGGTCGAGCGATCAGCCTTCGACAACAGTTCTGCATAAGCATCCGCTTCCTTCTCACTCAGGCGTCCCAGCTCGAACAGCGTCGCCTCTTCCTGGGCGTGCACGCGCTCGAGTGTGTCCACGTCAGCGCCGGTGGGTAGGCGTTTCAACCAGTCGGCAACTGCCCGATCGCGATCGATGGCGATCTGCGCATCCAGCTCCCGGCGGCGCGCCGGCATGCCGGCAAGCTCGGTTCGCAGCCGCTTGGTCTGTTCGACAAGTGCCTGCGCCTGGCGGTCCTCCGCCCTGGCGGTTTCCAGCAACGCCTGGGCAGCAACCCGATCCGACTCATCCACCACCGGATCGAGCAGTTCGGTCTCAACCGACGCCACCGATACCGCAGCGTTGCCCCAGGACCAGGGCAGCATCACCATGCCCGCCAGCAGACACACCCGGATCCGTGACAGCAATACCCGGCGCTGTGCTAGCAAGAGATCTTCTCCTGTTGATTGCAGGTCCAACGCCATTGGCACGATGCGTCGCCGTGAATGTTCAGCGATGGCACCTGATCATGCCTCATGCGCCCGCCAGCCATTGCGACGGCGGCGCGTACCAGTAGCTGCCCGTTTCCGGCACGGAATAATCCAGCAACCGGTCGCGAATCCCGTCCGTCGATTGTCCTGTCATGCTGCGCAACAAGGTATCGAACCGCTGCACATCGCAGCTGAAGGCAAGGAAGTACAACCCGTGCGTGCGACTGTCACCCCAGGGAACGGATCGGCGCCAGATCTTCTGTGCGACACCATCCCGCGAGATGTCGGTGCGGGCAACATGTGCATCCGGGGGCATACGTTCTGCATCGAACTCCACCGCATCCTGCTTGGTGCGTCCGATCACCCGCTCCTGGTCAGCAACCGGCAGCGCCGCGAAAGCATCCAGCCGGTGACGCCATCGCTGGCCCATGACAAACGATCCACCGGCTCCGGGACTGCCTGACGGAACACATGCGGCTTGTCTGGCCGCGTCCCCCTCGGGATTGCCTATCCCGTCCACAAAGCCGGTGAGATCGCGGGAATCGTGATAGACGAACGCGGGCTGCTCCAGCACCAGTTCAAATTCGCCCGACAGAGCGGCGATCATCTGCCGCGCCGCGTCAAAAATGTCGCTGCGGTGCGCGGCCTGCAGCCACACGAACAGATCCGATTGCGTGCCGGGCATCGCATCCGGCAGCCCGAAGGCCGGAAGCGGAACATGCATCGCCAGTCGCCGGAGCAGCGTCGGTCCGAACGCCACGACAACCGCCACCGCTGGTGGCGCGCTGTTACACGCTGTCCGGATGACACGTCCCGCGCTCTCTGTCCCGGTTGGCGACAGGCGGAACTCGAGAAACGCATGTTGACGGGCGGATTTGTCGAAAATGGCGGCTTGCGGTGTGTGCATTCTGGTATCCATTCCGGTCCGGGGCCCATTATGACAGCGGCCCGCCGCCATACGCGCCCCCATGAGCGCGCGCAGCCACTTGTCATACGCCGCGCGATGCGTACACTTCCCGGCCATGCAGACAAATCCCTTGAGCAACGGCTTTCAGTTTTTTGGTTACTGGCGCGTGACCTGACGCCCCTTTGCCTGTTGTTTGCGAAGGTGGCCCGCTGAAGCTGCCTTCGAGGAAACCCCGTACGGCAGCCAGCCGACGGGGTTTTTCTTTTTATCTGGGCGGCAAATCTGTCCGCTCGCCGCAGCGCTGCCGGCGGCGACCGGGCACACCCGATCGGGAGACGACGATGCGTGATCTGGAGAATATCAACGTGACCTGCCAGCAAAGCCTGATATCACCCGAACATCTGAAACGGGATCTCCCTGTTCCCGAGGATCTACACCAGCGGCTCGCCGCTGACCGCGAGACCGTGGCGGCCGTCATCCGCGGCGAAGATCCGCGGCTGCTTGTGGTCACCGGGCCGTGTTCGATCCATGACGCCCACGCAGCCCTGGAGTACGCCGACCGGCTTGCCGGCCTGGCACAGGAACTCGACGACGATCTCGTACTCGTCATGCGGACCTACTTCGAAAAACCTCGCACCACGGTTGGCTGGAAAGGCCTCATAAACGACCCGTACCTGGACGACAGCTTCCGCATCGACGAGGGACTGCGCATCGCCCGGCAGCTCCTGCTGGATCTTGCTTCCCGCGGCCTGCCGCTCGCTACCGAAGCCCTGGACCCGATCTCACCGCAGTACCTGCACGATCTCATTGCCTGGTCTGCCATCGGCGCGCGTACCACGGAATCGCAGACGCATCGCGAAATGGCTTCCGGGCTTTCGAGCGCCGTGGGCTTCAAGAATGGCACGGACGGTTCCCTGGAAACGGCGATCAATGCCCTGCGCAGCGTCGCCGCACCGCATCGGTTCCTTGGCATCAACTCCGCCGGTCAGGTCAGCGTGGTGCACACGCGGGGCAATCCCAATGCGCACATCGTGCTGCGGGGCGGCAGCTCGGGACCCAACTACGACGTGACCAGCGTGGCCCGCTGCGAGTCGCAGATGCGTGCCGCGGGCTTGCACGCTGCCATCATGGTCGATTGCAGCCATGCAAATTCAGCAAAGGACCACACGCGCCAGATTGCCGTGGCCAGGGATGTCGCGGCTCAGATCGAGGCGGGAAATCGATCAATCATCGGCGTGATGCTGGAAAGCCATCTGCATGAGGGCAACCAGCCAATTGGCGACGGTCGTAACCTGCGCTACGGGGTATCTGTGACCGACGCCTGCATCGACTGGGAGTCGACCGCCGGCCTGCTGCGCGAGCTGGCCGGCCGCACCCGTTCGCGGCGGCTGGCACGCGTTGCGTGACTACACCGGCTCAGCGGTAGTAGGCGTGTTCCGTATCTGAATGGTCGGTGACATCCCGTACACCGGCGAGTTCGGGGATCTGGCTCATCAATGTGCCTTCGACACCGTGCTTGAGCGTAACGTCCACCGCTGAACAGCCCTGGCAACCGCCTCCGAACTGCAATACCGCGTACATATCGGTAGTGACCTCCATGAGAGTCACCTGACCGCCGTGAGCGGCCAACCCGGGATTGACCTCGTTGTAGAGCACGTAATTGATACGGTCCTCAATGGGCGCATCGGGGCCAACCTGTGGCACCCGCGCGTTCGGCGCCTTGATGGTGAGCTGGCCGCCCATGCGATCCTGAGCGTAGTCAACTACTGCGCCTTCCAGGTATTTGCCGCTGCGACCTTCGAACCAGGCCCGAAAGCCATCATAGTCCACGGGTTGATCACCCTCCTGCTCCTCGCCGGGACGGCAGTAGGCAATACAGGTCTCGGCGTGGGGGGTGCCGGGCTGGGATACGAATACCCGTATTCCCGTTCCCTTGTCGTCCTGCTTCGCCAGCAATTCACGCAGGTATCCCTGCGCGGCCTCGGTGATCTGGATCATGACCATACCTGACTAAATTACTCAGGTATTGTAGGTGGCCGACCCTGGACGTACAACCAGCCCGACAGGCTGCTGAAATCAACCCGGCATGCCCGCCAGCGAGGACAGGGCCGCAAACTCAGGGGAAAACGCCGCATCTGGCGCGAGTCCGCAAAGCCGAAGTAGACCGCGTAAACACGTCCAGGAAAGGCTCTTTCAGCATCCTGCCCATGCCAGGCGAAGGAGAAAGCCGCGTCCGGCGCGAAGACCCTGGCCGGAGCGACCGCAGGACACACGCACGGTCGCCAAGTCGCTCCCGGCGGTCGTGCCTGACAACCGGAGATTGCGTCACGGCAGGGCTGACGGGACGCATCGCAGGTGCTGGACGGAACCGCCCCTCCCTGCTGTGTCGCGGCAACAGGAAGCCACCGACGCGCGCCTCGTTCAATGGCTTGCTGCAGGGAACGATCCACCTCCCGCCGGATTGCATCGGGCGCCCGTTCAAACGACCATCACGACGTGCACACACACGGGGATTCCACCATCCTCCGACTTACAGGCCTCCTGCTGCTGTTTTCCGCCAGCCTGGTCACCTACATTCTGTGGGGCAGCGGTATCACAAGCACCGTAACACATCAGTTCGCAGGTCAGTGCCTGCCCGTCGGCGGCGTGACCGCCCCGGAAGATATTGTCATCGACCACCTCTCGGGCACTGCCTATATCAGCAGTTTCGGCGGCACAAACCCCGGCATCCACGCCGTGATCCTGGACGGGAGCAACCCGGTGCCGATCGCGCTGGAACTCGATGGCGCCGGGGACCTGCTACCTCTGGGACTCTCGCTATGGCGCGAGCCCGACAGGCCGCCCCAGCTGTTCGCGGTGGACATGCGATCACCCCGGGTGGTGATATTCGAACTGACGGCACCGACAACGCTGAAATTTGTTCGCAGTGTGCTCCACGCACTGATTCGCCATCCCAATGATGTCGCCGCTGCCGGTCCGGATGCCTTCTATGTCACCAACACCCATGCCTCGCCCCCCGGCGGATTCTCCCGGATCGCGGAGACACTGCTGCGGCTCGAACTCGGGAACGTGGTGTTTTTCGACGGGACAGACGCCAGGATTGCTGCATCCGACATCGGCTACGCCAACGGTGTTGCACTGTCCCGCGATGGCAATCACGTATTCGTCGCCAGTACCGCAACCGCGGAGGTGTTCCGCTTCCGGCGCATGACAAACGGGCAGCTCGTCGACGATGGGTCGGTGCCGACGCCGGGGCTGGCCGACAATATCGACATTGCGCCTGACGGATTACTTGCCGTGGCGCTGCATCCCCGGTCGCTGGACGCGATGGCACACATGGCCAACCCGGCGCGCCCGGCGCCGAGTCGGATCGTCAGCCTGCAACCGGACCTCCGCGCCGCGCCCGAGGTGCTCTACGAGGACGACGGCGGCGAAATATCCGCGGCATCCGTCGGTGCCCGTTATGGCGATCGGCTCCTGATCGGCGCCGTACGGGCCGGTCACTTTCTCGACTGCCAGATGGGGATCGCGTTACCGGAATGATCGCGGGACGCCGACCGATGCGCAGATAGCAGGACGTCCGTTACCTGTGAGAACCCTCCACTGACGACGGTATCACGGCTGCCGGCCTGCCCTCCGCCACGATCTCGGCCATACCGCCCACCGCAATCCGCCCGTCGCGAGCCGTGGTGTCCAGCAGCAGCGTCCCGCGACGAAAATAGTCCTCGATACCCTGCGCGATCCCCCACACACCGGACGGCACCAGGATGGCGAGCCCAAGTGCCGCGCCGCCCGTGGCGTTGTCCTCGTCCCCGTTGCGGGACACGGTGAATACCCGCAACCGCACCTGTCGCGCGTGCTCCCGCGCGAACAGGCAAATCCCCGATACCGCGTGTTCCCGACACAACGCCATGATCGCGTCGGGCATCGGCCGCGCCGCGGTCAGTTCCCGCGGACTCACGGGAATGAAAAGCCGGGCACGCCCGGAATCGATAAGGACCGCCTGCAGATCGCCATCTGCACGTGGCCAGAAAACGCGGGCAGCGGAACGCGCCAGACGCAGGTCTTCATTCACGACACGCAGTGCCTGCCTCTGCGCAACAAACCAGACCACGCCCGGATCGGTGTCATCGTTGCGGGTGACCACGGTACCGGCGGGCGTGACAAACGAAATCACATCCGTGCTCTGGAAGACCCCCAGGCTCCGCAACACCCGATCGGCCGCCAGCAGCCCGTGACCACAGAACGCCATGGGCCCTTCAGCCGGCGCGTGAAAGGCCAGTGGCACCGGCATACCTGCCCGGATGTCAGCGGGAAGGAACACGGTGTCCGGAACACGCAGCGCCCGGGTGAGGTGCTGCCGCTGGGTGATGCTCATCGGCGACGGCTCCGCCACGACGCAGGCCGGATTACCTCCCGCATCTTCGCCACCG
Organism: Pseudomonadales bacterium; assembly: GCA_024234635.1. Classification (GTDB taxonomy): domain Bacteria; phylum Pseudomonadota; class Gammaproteobacteria; order Pseudomonadales; family Azotimanducaceae; genus SYFY01. Next base: position 82,058 of record JACKNX010000007.1, read on the forward strand.
AATACATTCACCCACCAGATGCGCGTCATGAACGGTCTCCAGATGTCTCGCGGCGCAAACTACCAGAGGCGCGAAGGCCCCGATACCCGATGCAGGCGACATCAACTGGCGATGAGCGGTGACCGCGGCAACCGCTATGCGCATTTTTGTTGCCATATTCGACAGACATGGCGGCGGAGAACCGCCGCGCAGCCCCAATGGAAGACGGCATTGAGCGGTACTCATACAGAATTGGGACATCTTCAATTGTGCCGGCGCGATACGTCCCTACACTGACCCGGTTCACAAAGGACCACCCGATGTCTTACTCCCGCCTCGCCGCCCGGCGTGCGCTGCTCGAACGTACGCTCGACGCCCGCATCGCCATCATCGATGGTGCCTATGGCACCTTCTTCCAGCGCCTGAAACTCACCGAAGCGGACTATCGCGGCGAGCGATTCGCCGCGCACGCCTCCCCGCTGAAGGGCAACACCGACCTCCTCTGCCTCACGCGTCCGGACCTTGTCGCCCGAGCGCATACCGAATATCTGGAAGCAGGCGCAGACATCGTCGAAACGAACAGTTTTACCGCCACGACCATCTCCCAGGCGGATTACGACCTGGCGCCCCTGGCCCGCGAAATCAACGTGGCTTCCGCGCGCATTGCCCGAGCCGCCGCGGATGCCTTCGAGACCCCGGATCGTCCGCGCTTCGTCGCCGGTTCGGTGGGGCCAACCAACCGTACCGCCAGCATTTCTCCGGATGTCGGCGACCCTGGTGCCCGCAATGTCGACTTCGATACGCTCCGCATCGCTTATACCGAAGCCATCGACGGGCTCATCGAAGGTGGCGCCGACCTCATCCTGCTGGAAACCATCTTCGACACGCTCAATGCCAAGGCCGCGATCCATGCAGCGCTGGAACTCGGCCGCCTGCACGGCGTGGAAATTCCATTGCTCATTTCCGGGACGATCACGGATCTTTCCGGCCGCACGCTGTCCGGTCAGACCTGCGAAGCTTTCTACACCGCCATTGCCCACGCCCGACCGCTGGCGGTGGGTCTCAACTGCGCGCTGGGTGCTGAGCAGCTGCGGCCGTTCGTAAGCGCTCTGGCCAAAGTTTCCGCAACCCGCGTCAGTGTGCATCCCAACGCCGGGCTGCCCAATGAATTCGGCGGTTACGACCAGACCGCGGACATGATGGCGGTACATATCCGCGACTATGCCCGGCAAGGCTGGGTGAACCTCGTGGGAGGCTGTTGCGGCACCACGCCCGAACACATACGGGCGATTGCCGAAGCCGTGGCGGATATGCCGCCACGCAAGTTGCCCGCACCGGCGGACGCCCTGCAGCTCGCCGGACTGGAGCCCTTGCGCGTCGATGCAGGCAGCCTGTTCGTGAACGTCGGCGAGCGCACCAATGTCACCGGTAGTGCACGCTTTGCCAGGCTCGTGCGCGAAAACAAGCTGGACGACGCGCTTGCCGTCGCGCGGCACCAGGTGGAGAACGGCGCCCAGATCATCGACATCAACATGGATGAAGGCATGCTGGACAGCCAGGCGATGATGGTTCGCTACCTGAATCTGCTGGCTGGCGAACCTGACATTGCCCGCGTGCCGATCATGGTTGACTCCTCGAAGTGGGACGTCATCGAGGCGGGGCTGAAATGCATCCAGGGCAAGCCGGTGGTGAATTCCATCAGCCTCAAGGAGGGAGAGGATGCCTTCCTGACCGCCGCACGCAAGTGCCACGCCTATGGCGCGGCCGTGGTCGTGATGGCGTTCGATGAAAGCGGTCAGGCGGACACCCTGGCGCGGAAATGCGAAATCTGCGAACGGTCCTATCGCCTCCTGGTGGACAAGGCCGGCTTCGATCCGCACGACATCATCTTCGATCCCAACATCTTCGCCATCGGCACCGGTATCGAGGAACACAACAACTACGCGGTCGACTTCATCGACGCATGCCGCTGGATTCGCGCCAATCTGCCGGGCGCCGGTGTTTCCGGTGGCGTGTCTAACGTTTCCTTTTCCTTCCGCGGCAACGAACCGGTACGGGAAGCGATTCACACCGTCTTCCTGTATCACGCAGTGAAAGCCGGCATGTCCATGGGCATCGTCAATGCCGGCCAGCTCGGCATCTACGATGACATACCGGAAGAACTGCGCGAACGCGTGGAGGACCTTGTTCTCAACCGCCGCGCGGACGCCACGGAACGACTGCTCGCCGTCGCCGACCGCTACAACTCGAGGAAGCAGGAGGTGGAAGACCCCGCGGTCCGCGCCTGGCGTTCCTGGCCGGTTGGCAAACGCATCGAACACGCACTGGTCAAGGGTTTGACCGAACACATCGTCGCGGATACCGAAGAAGCCCGGCAGCAGGCAACACGCCCCATCGACGTCATCGAAGGACCGCTGATGGATGGCATGAACGTGGTCGGCGATCTGTTCGGCAGTGGTCGCATGTTCCTGCCGCAGGTGGTGAAGAGCGCGCGCGTCATGAAACAGGCAGTAGCGCACCTGGTGCCGTTCATCGAAGCCGAAAAAGACGCCGCCAGTCGCAGCAAGGGAACCATTCTGATGGCGACGGTCAAGGGCGACGTGCACGACATCGGCAAAAACATCGTGGGTGTCGTGTTGCAGTGCAACGGTTACGACGTCGTGGATCTGGGAGTCATGGTGCCCGCGGAGACCATCCTCGCCAAGGCGCGCGAGGTGAACGCCGACATGATCGGCCTCTCGGGACTCATCACGCCGTCACTGGATGAAATGGTGCACATGGCCGAGGAAATGGAACGACTCGGTTTCGACATTCCACTGCTCATCGGTGGTGCCACTACCTCCAAGGCGCACACGGCGGTGAAGATCGAGCCAGCCTACAAGCGCGGCGCTACCATCTACGTCAGCGATGCCTCCCGCGCCGTGGGCGTGGCAACCCGGCTGCAATCCACCGCGCAGCGCGCCGCGTTCCTGGACGAAACCCGCGCCGAGTATGCAATCGTGCGTGAACGGACCAGCGGACGCGCCGAAAAACGGCAGTTCCTGTCACTGGCGGATGCCCGTGCCAACGCCCCGAAGCTTGCGCCGCACACGCCACACCAGCCAAAAGATCCGGGTGTGCACACGGTGCACCTGGAACTGGCGACACTGGCTGACTTCATCGACTGGACGCCATTCTTCATGACGTGGGAACTGGCGGGGAAGTTTCCACAGATACTCGACGACGCGGTGGTGGGCGAAGCGGCGCGCAATCTGTTCGAGGACGCCAAAGCCATGCTGCGCCGGCTTATCCACGACGGCGTGCTCGGTGCCCGCGGCTGTTTCGGTCTCTGGCCCGCCGAACGGGTGGGCACGGATGACGTGCGCGTGCATACCCAGGCGGGAGCGCGGACATTCCACTTTCTGCGTCAGCAGACGCCCAAACCCGACGGTCAGCCGAACTTGTGCCTGGCGGATTTTGTGGCGCCCGACGGCGACTGGCTGGGAGGTTTTGCCGTTACCGCCGGCCTGAACATCGACGAGGTGCTCGCGGCATACCCAAACGACGACTACGCCCGCATCATGATCAAGGCGCTTGCGGACCGGCTGGCTGAAGCGGCGGCCGAATACCTGCACCGCGAAGTCCGGCGCCGGCACTGGGGTTACGACGCCGGCGAAAGTCTGGACAACGCGGCACTCATCAGCGAGGCCTACCGGGGCATCCGGCCGGCTCCGGGTTACCCCGCCTGTCCGGACCACACCCACAAGACGACGCTGTTCGACATCCTGCAGGCAACCCACCGCACCGGCATCACGTTGACCGAACAGCTCGCCATGTCACCTGCGGCGTCGGTTTCAGGCTTCTATTTCGCCCATCCGCAGGCACGCTACTTCGGTGTCGGCAAGATTACCGACGAGCAGCTGATGGATTACGCGGCGCGCAGCGGCATGGAACTGGAAACCGCACGGCGCTGGTTACGGCCCAATCTGGCGGACTGAACGCGGCGCCATGGCCCCGCGTTCATCGGCGTCTGGGTCAGAACGTCCAGCCCGAAACGCCATGGACGATCATGGCAAGCAGACAGGCGAAGACGATCAGCGCCACGCGTGCATCGAGGCGTGCGTCGTCATCGTTGGCCGGCGTGGAAGAGGATTCAGGCGCGTGGTGCTCGGTCATGCTGGTCATCCGGATTGAAACGGCGCGAAGTGTAGCCGAAACGCCGGTGCGACTGGAGGGAGCAAGACCACAAACCGGCCGATCCGCCGGTTCGTATGCACCCGATCCCGCCGTTCGCGCATAAGCATAGGAACATTAGGCATTTAGCCCCCTGTCGGACGGCTGGTATCGTGCGCGCCTACCACGCAGAGGCAGCAGCGCATGTACCGGTACGATGCCTACGATCAGGCGTTCGTGGACGAACGGGTGGCCCAGTACCGGGACCAGACAGCGCGCTACGTGCGCGGTGAACTGTCAGAGGCGGAGTTCCTGCAGCTGCGGCTTCGCAATGGACTCTACATACAGCGCCTGGCGCCCATGCTGCGCGTCGCCGTGCCCTACGGGACGCTGTCCTCCACCCAACTCCGCATGCTGGCCCACATCGCCCGACACTACGACCGCGGCTACGGCCACCTCTCCACGCGCCAGAACGTACAGTTCAACTGGCCGGACCTGGAAGAAGTGCCGGACATCCTGGCCGAGCTGGCCACCGTGCAGATGCACGCCATACAGACGAGTGGCAGCTGTATCCGCAATGTCACCACGGACGAATTCGCCGGCGTCGCCGCGGATGAGGTGGTGGATGCCCGCCCCTACTGCGAACTCATCCGGCAGTGGTCAACCGCGCACCCGGAATTCGACTGGCTGCCGCGCAAATTCAAGATCGCCGTCAATGGCGCTGCGCACGACCGCGCCGCCATTGCGGTTCACGACATCGGCCTGCAGGTGAAACGTGGCGCGGGTGGCGAGGTGCTGGTCGATGTCTATGTCGGCGGCGGCCTTGGCCGCACGCCTGTGATTGCGGAGCTGATCCGCACCGATCTGCCGGAAGCGCATCTGCTGACGTACCTGGAAGCCATTCTGCGCGTGTACAACCGCTACGGTCGCCGCGACAACAAGTACAAGGCGCGCATCAAGATCCTGGTGCGTGCCATGGGCGCGGACAGTTTCCGCGCCAAGGTGGACGCGGAGTGGGAACACGGTCGCGATGGCGCGCAGACGCTCACCCGCGAAGAGATCACGCGGGTGGCCGGACATTTTCAGCCGCCGGCCTACGAACCCCTGACCGACCAGCCGGACGTACTGGGTGATGCACGCCTGGCCGATGTTGATTTCGACCGCTTCGTGCGCCGCAACGTGCGCGCGCACCGAATGCCTGGTTACGCCTGCGTGGTTCTCAGCACCAAGCAGACGGGAATTGCTCCCGGTGACGTTACCGATACCCAGATGGAACAGGTAGCTGACTGGGCCGATCGCTTCGGCCACGGTGAAGTCCGCATCAGCCACGAGCAGAACTTTGTGCTGCCGGACGTGCGCCAGCGGGATCTGCCGGCATTGTTCGCCGAAGCACGCAGCGCAGGGCTTGGCGCCACCAATCTCGGCCTGCTGTCCAACATCATCTGCTGTCCCGGCGGCGACTACTGCTCGCTGGCAAACGCAAAGTCGATTCCGGTGGCGGAAGCGATACAGCGCCGTTTCGAAGACGTCGACTATCAGTTCGACCTTGGTGATCTCGACATCAACATCTCAGGTTGCATGAATGCCTGCGGCCACCACCACGTCGGCAACATCGGCATTCTCGGCGTCGACAAGAAGGGTGAAGAGTTCTACCAGGTGTCGCTGGGCGGCCATTCCGGGCACTCCGGGAACGAGGCCGCACTCGGGGAGATCGTGGGGCCATCGTTTGCCCGCGCCGAGGTGACTGAGGCCATCAGCCGCATTCTGGACACCTATGTCGACAACCGCGTGGAGGACGAGTCGTTCCTTCACTGCTTCCGTCGTATCGGCATTGCGCCGTTCAAGGAGAGGGTATATGCCAACGCTGATTAAGGACGGCGCCATCGCCGCGGATTCCTGGGCGACTTCAGCGGAGACCGAAGACGGGCAACGACCGCTGCTGCCCCCGGACACGTGGCGGGCCACCGAAGGCGGCGCGGCGCTGCTGCTCGACGGGGATGCCGAACCCCACGATGACTTCGCACACGCGCCTCTGATCGCAATTCATTTCCCCGAATTCAAGGACGGCCGGGGCCTGTCGCTGGCAACCCTGCTACGCACGCGCCACGGTTTTACCGGCGATCTGCGCGCCATCGGTGATGTGCAGCCGGATCTTGTGCACTACCTCATGCGCTGCGGTTTCACGAGCTTCGTGCTGCCGGATGGCAGGGACACCGCGGTTGCCCTGCGCAGCGTCAACGTCCACCGTCACTACTATCAGGGCAGCGTGACCGACCCCACGCCGCTGTTCCGAAGCGTCGCCCGCGGCTGACCTGCCGCGCGTCGCACCACGCTTACCGGCCCAACCGCCGCTGATCACGGCGGCGTGCGTGAGCTTCATCGGCGTGTTGCGCAGCGCTTCGTCACCACGGCGCCATGATCGGCCGCGCCGGCTTGCCAGCATCCGGTTTCTTCGTCATCGTGTCGCCGCTTGTTGTTCCGGCTGAATCGAACGAGGAGAGCACACGACCGTGCACGGCGACATTTCCATTGTTGGCTCGCTGTTCCTGATCTTCACGGGCGCTGCCGCCCTCGCCACCGTTGCCCTCTATACCCGACAGCCTCTGCTGGTAGCCTATATTGCCCTCGGTGCACTGCTTGGCCCGTTTGGATTCGCGCTGGTCGCCGACGCCCGCCTGCTCAGCGAAATTGCGGAATTCGGCATCGTCTTCCTGCTGTTCCTCGTGGGCCTGGATCTGCCACCTCGGAAGCTGCGCAACATGATCGGCGAAACCATGCTCACGGCGCTGGGTACCACGGCCGTTTTCTTCGCGGCCGGCTATGGCGTCATGTCCCTGTTTGGTTTCACCACGATGGAGGCTGTCATCACCGGCGTGGCGGCGGCATTTTCTTCCACCATCCTCGGCATCAAGCTCCTGCCTACGACCGTACTGCACCACCGCCACGTCGGGGAAATTGTCATCAGCCTGCTGCTGATCCAGGACCTGCTGGCCATCTTTGCGCTGATCATGCTCAACAGCAGCGGCGGCTCCATGGACGAAACACTTTCCAGTCTGGGGCAATCGCTGGTGGCGCTGCCGGTCCTGATGGCCGTGGCGCTGGCTGGCGTACGCTGGGTGGTGCTACCGCTCCTCGTACGCTTCGACGCCTTCCGCGAGTTCATCTTTCTGCTGACACTCGGCTGGTGCCTGGGGCTGGCAAGCCTGGCCGCGCTGATGGGCCTGTCGCATGCAATCGGCGCGTTCGTCGCCGGCGTCTCCCTGGCCACGAGCCCCATCTCGCAGTACATCGCCGAGAGTCTGCGTCCCCTGCGCGACTTCTTCCTGGTGCTCTTTTTCTTTTCGGTGGGCGCAGGCATCGACCCCGCGATTCTCGTTCAGGTATTGCTGCCGACGCTGCTGCTGGGTGTGGTGCTGATTGCCGTCAAACCACTGACTTTCGGCTATCTGCTGAAATGGCAGGGTGAGGAAACCCGCGCCAGCTGGGAGGTGGGGTTCCGCCTCGGACAACTTTCTGAATTTTCCCTGTTGCTCAGCTACACCGCCATGACAGCAGGCCTGGTGGGTAAACAGGCCGCGCACGTCATCGAAGGCGCAACAATCGTCACGCTACTGCTGAGTTCCTACCTGGTGATTTTCCGCTACCCGAGTCCCATTGCCGTCAGTGACAGGCTGCGACGCGACTGAGACCCGGGACGGTACGCCATATCCCTGGGAGTTTGCCACGTTGCGATTGCCACCGCGGTCGCGCATGGAACTTCGTTCCATGCGAGTTGGCCACGTTCCGATTGCCAGCCCTGTCGCGCATGGAACTTCGTTCCATGTGAGGATGCTGAAAAGTCCCTGCTGGCCTTCTTCCACTGTCGTCGACTTCGCCGCCTCGCGCCAGTTGCAGCGTTTTTCGCTGTCCTTGCTGGCCAGCAGCCACGCCTGGCCGGGCCGACAAGGCTGTTTTTGCAGTTGCCTTGTCAGGCGTACAGATCGACCACACCCCGTCCAACCATGCCGCCCTGCAGAATGCGCGGCACTGCCGCTTCGAGGTCACGCAACGTCAGCTTCTCCACGACATCGCCCAGGTCCATGCGCCACTCGCCGCCGAGGCGATTCCACAGCGCACGCTTCTGATCGATGGGCAGTTCCACCGAGTCCACACCAAGCACGTTCACGTGCCGCAGAATGAACGGCAGCACCGTAATCGGGAAATCCGCGCCGGCAGCCAGCCCGCAGACTGCAACGCTGGCGCTGTGTTTCAGGCTTTTCACGATGTTGCCGAGTGGCTGTCCGCCGACGGTATCCACCGCACCACCCCATGTCTCTTTCAGCAGTGGCTTGTCCGCGCCTTCCAGCGCCTGCTCGCGCGTAAGAAACGCACTGGCACCCAGTCCGCGTAGCCAGTCGTGCTGTGCCGCCTTGCCGGTAACCGCAGTCACTTCGAATCCGAGCCGCGCCAGCAGTTTCACGGCAACGCAACCGACGCCACCGCTGGCCCCGGTGACGACAATGGGACCGCTTTCCGGACGCGTGCCAAGGGCCAGCAGCTTTTCCACCGCAAGAGCCGCCGTGAACCCAGCCGTTCCAAGATGCATGCTGGTTTCCGGCGTCAGACCGGCAGGCATGGCAACAACCCAATCCGCGGGCACCCGGATTCGCTGACCGTAGCCACCCGAGGTATTCATGCCGAGGTCGTAGCCCATGACCAGGACTTCCCTGCCCACGGGGAACTCGGCGGACGTGCTTTCGAGCACCACGCCCGCTGCATCGATGCCCGGCGTGTGCGGGAAACGGCGCGTGACACCCGGATTGCCGGTGGCGCTGAGGGCATCCTTGTAGTTCAGCGAGGAATAGCGGACATCGATCAGCACCTCGCCGTCGGGAAGTTCGCTTTCTTCCCGGTCAACGATGCCGTATTGAAACCCCGAATCCGTCTTCTCCACCCGAAAGGCCCTGAACGTCATTACTCCTCCAATTCGCTGATTCGTTTTCCGGCTGTACGCGCCGGGCTACCTCACCCAGGCCAGGAGCCGGCCAAGCCGGTCCGTCATGCCGCGCAACTCACTCATGAGTCGATCGATCGGCCGTCGGTGCTCCACCCAACGCACCTCGAAGACATCGCGGTCTTCACAGGCCCGTGTGACGTATTCGTCGCTGGTGCACAACTCGTCGACCAGTCGGAGATCAATCGCGCGGCGCCCATACCAGGCTTCGCCGGTCGCGATGGCATCCATATCGAGGTCCGGTCGGTTCTCACTGACAAATTCCTTGAAAAGCGCGTGCGTATCCTCGAGTTCCTCGATGAATTTCTGCCGGCCTTCTTCCGTGTTGCGGCCGAATACCGTCAAGGTGCGCTTGTGCTGGCCGGCGGTGTAGACATCCCAGTCGACGTTATTTTTTTCGAGCAACCTGTGCACATTGGGAACCTCCGCCACGACGCCAATGGATCCCACCAGTGCAAAGGGCGCCGCGATGATGCGGCTGGCCACGGCCGCCATGAGATAACCGCCGCTGGCCGCCACTTTGTCCACCGCGACCACCAGTGGGATGTCCTGCTTGCGGATACGGTGCAGCTGCGACGCCGCAAGCCCGTAGTGCGGGACCATGCCGCCCGGGCTGGTGAGGCGCAGCAGCACCGCATCCGTGGGCCTCGCCAGACTGAGAATCGCCGAAATTTCCGTGCGCAGTTGCTCGGTGCGCGTCGCTTCCAGGTCACCGTCGAAATCCAGCACGAACAGGCGCGGCTTGCCGCTTCCTTCATCCGCCGTTTCCCTGCGTTCCGCCTTTGCCGTCTGCTTCTCTTCACGCATCTCCTGCTTGCGCCGGTGCTTGAGCTCGCCCTCCGGCAGCACAATTTCCTCCACCGCATGGCGCAGGTCCGTCAATCGCTGATTGAGCTTGCGCACCTCCAGATGCCCTGGTTCGTGCTCCTGGCGCCGCTGATTCATGGTGGCAACCATGCCCGCGACAACCAGGATGGCAAGCACCACCGTTACAGCCTGGGCGAGAAACAACAGGTAGTCGAAAAGGTGTTCCATGGGCATCCGGAAACGAAAAAGGCACGTACTGTAGCCGCTGCGGGGCGCGGGCAAAAGCGGCACGCCGAAGCGGCCCCGGTTCTGGACTCAACCGGCGCGGAACATCGCCAGCACGGCAAAAATCCACAACAGGTAGCCGTCCGACCGAAAGGCTCCCTCCATGAACGCGGCAATGGGATTCGCCGAACCGGTGAGGAGTTGCAGCGCTTCGTCAGCCGAATGGAAGTACAGGGTCACATCGGCGTGCGTTCCCGCTGACGCCGGACCCGCCGCCAGCGTTCCGTGATCGACGGTGAGCAGCAGCGCCTGGGCATCAGCAGCCCCGCCGGGTTGCGTGCAAATCAGCACCGTGCCATCGAAATCGCCAGCGGCCGTGGCATTGAACGCCCCCTGCAGGCGTTGTGCCAGGGCATCCATTGCCGACAGTGGTACGGTTTCCCCCTCACCCACCGGACGCAGCCTTGCGCGCATCGATGAAGGCATCGATCAGCCAGCGCGAAATGGCGGTTCCGGGCGGCATGTTCGGCGGATCGTCGAAGCGGAACCAGCGTGCATCCGCAATCTCGCCATCCTGGCAAACGATCTCACCGCCAGCGTATTCCGCGTGATAGCCGAGCATCAACGAATTGGGGAACGGCCAGCTCTGGCTGCCAAGATAGCGGAGATTTGCCACCCGCACGCCCACCTCCTCCATGACCTCGCGATGCAGCGTCTGCTCCACCGACTCGCCCGGCTCGACAAAGCCTGCCAGCGTGGAGTAGAAGCCGGCTGGCCAGTTGGCATTGCGAGCCAGCAGCATCTCGTCCCCACGCGTCACCAGCACAATGATGCTGGGCGACAGCCGAGGGTAGGCAATCAAGCCGCAGTCGGGGCATTCCCGCGCCCGATCTGTACCGTGCGCCTGCGTTTCGGACCCACAGCGCCCGCAGTACCGATGCGTATCGAGCCATTCGAGAATTTGCTGGGCGCGGCCGGCGAGGTAGAACACCGGTGGCTCAACCCGGCCGAGCCAGCCTCGCAGGTCAGAACTGGCATAGCCCTCCGGCAGCGTGCCGCTGGCGCTGACGGCATAACAAGCCCGGCCCCGGAATTGCCCAAGGTAGTGGCGTTCGCGGATTTCCACGTCCAGCCAGCGGAACGCATCGTCGTCGATCGGCTGCGGTATGCCTCGCTCCGCCAGTGACGCCAGCCGCCCGTCGACAAACAGGAAATACCACGCCGACGAACCGCCGCCTTCCGGCGGGCTGACCCGCGATTCAAATTCATCCGGCTGAATCTGCCACCCCATATCACACTCCAAGAACCCGGATACCGACGATAGAACGCAGGTGTCCGCGCGATCAGAACACAACCTATTGCAACTGGGCGCTATTCCTACCACACCATTGAAGGTTCTGTCACACAGCCTCTCGCCCGCTCCGGTCTATACTTTTTTCCTGAAGTACCGGCAGAATACCGACAGGGGAGCAGTGGACGGGGCGTCGTCAGCCTGTCGGTCAGTCAACACCCTGGGTGCTTACAAACTGAACACGGACAGCCAGGAGGCTGGCAGCAGCCAGAGATGACAGCAATGCAGGACAGCGTGCAAACCGCGATTTGGAACAACTTCCTCGGCCATGCGCCGGACTGGTACAAGAAGGCCATCCTGGGCTTCCTGCTCATCAATCCCGTACTGGTGCTGGTCGCGGGCCCGGTAATCACCGGTTGGCTGCTGGTCGGCGAATTCATCTTCACGCTTGCCATGGCGCTCCGCTGTTACCCCTTGCAACCCGGCGGCCTCCTGGCACTGGAAGCCGTCATTCTCGGCCTGACATCGCCGCACACCGTACGCGACGAGATTTTCAACGCATTTCCCGTGGTGCTGCTCCTGATGTTCATGGTCGCGGGAATCTACTTCATGCGGGAACTGCTTCTGTTCCTGTTCACCAAACTGCTGCTTGGCATTCGCTCGAAGACCCTGCTGGCGCTGATGTTCTGCGCATCCGCAGCCTTCCTGAGCGCGTTTCTCGACGCGCTCACCGTGATCGCCGTGATCATCAGCGTGGCGGTGGGCTTCTACGCCGTCTATCACAAGGTTGCCTCCGGGAAACACCATCGCGACGACCACTCCCACGAATCGGACGACACAGTTCACGATCACCATCGCGAAGATCTGGAAGAGTTCCGCGGCCTGTTGCGCAGCCTGCTGATGCACGCAGCCGTCGGCACGGCGCTGGGCGGCGTCTGCACCACCGTAGGCGAACCGCAGAACCTGCTGATCGCAAGCAAGATGGAATGGCAGTTCATGCACTTCCTGCTGGTCATGGCGCCGGTGACGATGCCCGTACTGGTTGTGGGGCTGCTGACCTGCGTGATTCTGGAAAAGACCGGCTGGTTTGGCTATGGCGCCCATCTGCCCGCCTCCGTACGCGATATCCTGCAGGAGTTCGACCACGACCAGACCGAACAGCGCACGCAGCGCGACAGAATGCGACTGATTGTCCAGGGTATCGCTGCCGTGTTCCTGGTTTTTGCGCTGGCACTGCACATCGCCGAAGTGGGCATCATCGGCCTGACCATCATTGTCTTCCAGACCGCGCTCAACGGTGTGGTGGACGAACACCGGATCGGTCACGCGTTCGAGGAGGCATTGCCCTTTACCGCTCTGCTGGTCGTCTTCTTTGGCGTTGTGGGTGTCATTCATGACCAGCACCTGTTCGCCCCGGTCATCGAGTGGGTGCTCGGACTCGATTTTTCGCTGCAGCCTGGCATGTTCTTCATCGCCAATGGCGTGCTTTCCGCCATCAGCGACAACGTGTTCGTAGCGACTGTCTACATCAACGAAGTGATTGCCGCCTTCAACGCCGGGCACATAACGCGTGAGCACCTGGAACTGCTGGCCGTGGCAATCAACACAGGCACCAATATCCCCAGCGTCGCCACACCGAACGGCCAGGCAGCATTCCTGTTTCTCCTGACCTCCGCGATTGCCCCGCTGATCCGCCTTTCCTACGTACGCATGGTTGTCATGGCGTTGCCCTATACGATTGTCATGAGCATCACCGGCTACCTGTGCGTGGTCTATCTCCTACCAATAGCCCATCTGGATTGATCCCGAGCATTTCCGCGCAGCGGAAATGCTCGCCCCGACAACACATTCCGCAACGCGGAATGTGTGAAAGGGGACGCGGTTCGCACCAGCCCCCAACCTCCGCGCAGCGGAAATGCTCGACCCGACAACACATTCCGCAACGCGGAATGTGTGAAAGGGGATGCGGTTCGCACCAGCCCCCAACCTCCGCGCAGCGGAAATGCTCGCCCCGACAACACATTCCGCAACGCGGAATGTGTGAAAGGGGGCGCGGTTCGCACCAGCCCCCAACCTCCGCGCAGCGGAAATGCCCCTCAGCCAACTCCCGCCAGGTGGCTTCAGGGATGAACACAACGCTGCGCTGGCATGCGCGGTTGGCCCATCAGGCCCCATCCATGAACTGCCGCCAGACCGCACGCTCACCACATTCCTTGTCGAGCAATGCCAGAAGTGCCTCGTGCGCCGCCAGATCCGCCGTATCCGGCTCGATCACGGGCAGGGAATACGGCGTATGTACCAGTGGTTGGTCAAAGACCAGGTCCTGGCCACCCTGCCCTTCACCGCCGACAAACAAGGCCACCTGGCCACCCGTCATGGCGAGATAGACGTCGGCCAGTATCTCCGCATCCAGCAACGCGCCATGTAGCTCACGCGCCGAGTTGTCGACGCCGTAGCGGCGACAGAGTGCATCCAGATTGTTACGCTGGCCCGGGTGTTTGTCGCGGGCAATGGCGAGACTATCGGTTACGGTACAGATATCGCGGATTCGCCGTGTCCCGCCGGGCAGCAGGGACAGCTCGTAGTCAAGAAAGGTCACATCGAACGCCGCGTTGTGAATGATCAGTTCAGCGCCGGTGATGAAGTCGAGAAACGCCTCCGTGATCTCCGCGAAATGTGGCTTGTCCGCCAGGAACTCCGCGCTGAGACCATGCACTTCCTGGGCACCCGGGTCGATATCCCGCTCCGGGTTCAGATACACGTGAAAATGCCGACGGGTAACCCGGCGGTTCACAACTTCCACCGCGCCAATCTCGATGACGCGATGCCCCCGCTCAGCTTCGAGACCCGTGGTCTCAGTGTCGAGCACCACCTGCCTCATGACGCGCTCCCGTCGCCCTCCGGCATGGCTGCCATCAGCATCGCATCGATGGCGTCGTTTGCGGCCGCGTCCACCCGCTCATTCTCCGGATGACCGCTGTGACCCTTTACCCAACACCACTCGATCTGGTGCTGGCCACAGGCGGCGTCGAGCGCCTCCCACAAATCCCGGTTCTTCACAGGTGCTTTGCCGGCAGTACGCCAGCCGTTGCGCTTCCAGCCGGCGATCCAACCTGTAATGCCCTGGCGGACGTACTGTGAATCCGTCGTCAGGCGCACCGCGGACGGCCGCCGCAGCGCTCGCAGGCCTTCGAGTGCTGCCTGCAACTCCATGCGATTGTTCGTTGTGTGGGTTTCGGCGCCACTGAGCATCCGCTCACGGCCGTCAAGTCGCAGGAGCGCCGCCCAGCCGCCTGGCCCGGGATTGCCGCGACAGGCACCGTCCGTAAAAATCTCGATCAATCCGCTCAGCGTCGGTCTCCCCGAAAATCCACCGGAATGAGGCGGGCACTGGCTTTGGGAAAGGCGACCCCCGCAAGTCGCGCCCTGGGCGCCACGCTCGGTAGTCGTCGGCCGCGCACATAGAACGCCTGCTTCACCGCCGACAGCAGGAATACATCACCGAGCGGGATTTCGATCCCACGTTCCCGGCGCGGCCCGGGAAGTGCGTTCCGCCTGGCGCCGCCCGTCAGCTGTACCGGGGCGCTACCTTCGATATTCCCATCAGGCTCCAGCCCCTCGCGATTCGCTGCCTGGGAGGTGCCCGGCTGCCCACGTCGCCAGTCGAATGGCAGTCCCGTGCTGCGAAAACGCACAGGCTCCTCAAGCTCCAGTCCAAGCAGCCGCAACCAGTCCAGGAGGCGGACAGGGTTGACGAAACGAAGATCGGAAAAGCGGTCCGCGCGCACGCGGGCGTACAGCCGCCTCAGCCCGAGCAGACTCCACGGATTGAACGCGGCAATGACGAGCCGGCCACCGGGATGCAGTACCCGAACCATTTCCCGGAGCGCATCGCGCGGGTCGCTCAGGGGTTCGAGGCTGTGATGCAGCACCACCCCGTCCATTGAATTGTTTGCAAACGGCAGGCGGGAAGGTTCCGCCACCAGTCGCACGATCCCCTCCGGCACGTCCAATATCTTGTCACCGAGGAAAAAACGATTGCGGACGATACTGCGCTGCAGTGCCCCCAACGATTCGCCATGCTGTCCGCACCAGAGCAGCGTGTCACCGTGCATGCGTCGCACCAGGGCGTCCAGAACCGGCCGCGACTCACGCAGGAGTCGCTGCCCGAGCCGGGAGGCGGTCCAGTGGTCGTCGGCTACATCTTCTCGTCCATGCATGTCAAGAATTGCCATGAGAGCAGTTGGGGGTAAAGTACGGGGCATTCTAACGACCCCGATAACGAGGGCAACTTGGGCTTCCGGGAGGACGACCCTCGCCGCGGCACATGCCTTCGGTATGTGCTGACGCTGGCCATCTGCATGGTGTGTACATCCTGCTCCATGCTCCCACGTCAGCAGGCGAGTGAATCAGCATCGGCACGCAAGGCGGACATCGTCGATGTCGACGATACGCCGTCAGCTAGCTTAACTGCTACCCGTTCCGCGCCTCGAATCCATCCTGTGCTATCCATTCGACTGCCTATCACCGCTTCCGACAACACACCTGCCGACAACACGTCCGCCGACAACACGCCCGTACACGACGCTGCGGCAAGCCTCTGGCCAGATATGACAGAAGGCTTTGCACTCAATCACCATCTCGAGGACGTATCGGTACAACGCGCGCTTCTTGGCTACACGAGCCATGCGGACTGGTTGTTGAACAGCCAGGAAAAGCTGGCCCTTTATCTGCCCTACCTCGCGCAGGAGGTCCGCCAACGCCAGCTTCCCTCGGAACTGGCGTTGTTGCCCATCGTGGAAAGCATGCTGGATCCTCAGGCGAGATCGCCCCAGGGGGCGCTGGGTCTCTGGCAGTTCATGCCCGGCACTGCCAGCCGGCTGGGGCTTCACCGCGACCATTGGCATGACGGTCGGCAGGACATCGTCGCCAGTACGCAGGCAGCACTGGACTACCTCGAGGAGCTCCACGGGCGCTTTGGTGACTGGCTGCTGGCAATCGCCGCTTACAACGCCGGTGAAGGCAAGGTTTCCCGACTGCTTGGCGCCCGCAAGGAAAACAATCGTGACGGCCGCGCATTCTTCCGTCTTCGCCTGCCCGCCGAAACACGACGCTACGTCCCCCGCGTACTGGCGCTGGCCGCAATCGTCAAGGATCCCGCAGCGTTTGCCATGCGCCTGCCGGCGATCAGCACACAGGTTGCCTTTGACGTCGTACAGGCACCGGGTGCCGTCGATCTTGCCCTCGCCGCACGCGCCCTGAAGGTCGACGCGAACGAGTTGATGGCGCTGAATCCGGCGTTGAAACACCTGGCCACACCACCCGGAGATTCCCACCACCTGCTTGTGCCGACACGGGTTGCGGCGACCGCCGAAGCCACACTGGATGCCGCCTCCGCGAGCATAACGATACCCTCGCCTGGAACCTACAAGGTCAGAAAGGGCGATACGCTGCTCGGCATCGCCCACCGGTTCCGAACCACCGTGCCACTGCTTCGCTCCTACAATCGTCTGGGATCCGACAGGATAGTGGCTGGCAGTACCCTGACTGTGCCAGGCCGCATGACAGAATCGCCCCCTGTGGACGATGGACACCCGGCGTCCGCCCGCGTGGCAGCATACCGCGTTCGCCAGGGTGACACGCTGTCCGACCTGGCGGCACGGTTCGGCACCTCCGTGAACTGGCTCAAGACGACGAACAGTCTGAGGTCCGGTCGGATCCGTACCGGTGACGTGCTTGACGTGCCCTCGCCCGCCCGCCCTCAGCAGCAGGCGTCGTTGCGCAACGGTCTGACGCTTGCACAGGTGACAGCCACGACCGCCTACCGGATTCGCTCAGGCGATACACTTTCCGAAATCGCCGGGCGCCACCGGATCTCGGTTGCGGACCTGAAAACCTTGAACGGCATACAGGGTGAAACAATCCGTGCCGGCCGCACGCTACGCGTTCCGGCGGGAACGGTGGCTGCAAGCACCACAGGGGCCGTCGCCGGTATTCCACCGGCACAGGTGGACCGCTATACCGTGCGGAGCGGTGACACGCTCTGGAGCATCGCCAGGCGCCACGCGGTATCCCGCCAGGAGCTTATGCGGGTGAACAATCTGCGCGGCAATCATGTGTTGCGGGCTGGAACCACACTCCAGATACCCGCTCCGGCGTCCGCTCTGGACGTCGCTGGGGGCTGAGCGGAAAGATCCGCCACACACAAGGTGTACATCGCGCGCATCGCGCTACCGGGCCCGACACGAGGCGCAGGGCGTCGTGCAGTTCAAAACATCGCCAATGCCAAGTCAACCAGCGCCGACGAAGCGCCTCTGACGACGTGCCTTAACTGCGTCACTGGCCCGCGACCTATCCCCGGTCATGTGCCGAGGACGGCCAGGACACCGGAACCAGCGACAACTCGGTGCGTGCGGCTTCCGCGTACCAGGGGGCGCGTGCTGCCAGGGTCCCTGTGTGCGGACGTCCGCGCGCGACACACGGCTTCTCAGCACCGGCGGCGCGCACTACGCCCCTCATGAATCGTCCGGGCTAACGATTGCTTCTGGTTACGCCAGAAGCCTTTTCGACGGACCGGTAGAGACCGGTAAATTCCAGTTCCGACAATCGCGAGCCTGCATAGCGCGTCAGCGCATCCGCCTCCTGGCTGACCAGCGACTCGAAATCGCCATCAACAACGCGCGTCATGGTCACCAGCGCCTGGCCATCCGGCAGCGTCGCCCGCGACACAGCCCGTTGGCGCCTGTCAGGGTCGTAAGGCAGCGCAAAAGCCTCTTCGAGAACACCGGTGGGAACGCCTTGCTGGGAGCGCGTGGCCAGCGGCACCCGCACCCACTCGAGGTCCAGCTCGTGCGCCACGGAGCTGGCACTGGCACCAGCCTTCAGCTTCTCCAGTGCGTCATTGGCAGCCACTTCAATGGCATCGGCGGCTTTGTCATGCACCAGCTGCGCACGAATATCCTCCCGCACATCCTCCAGCGGGCGATCAACCGATGGGTGGTGCGCGCTTATCCGCAGCACCACGGACTTGTCTTCCTCGTATTCAACCACCGCACTGTTCAGCCCCTGATTCACGACATCGTCGCCAAACGCCGCGTCGCGCAGCTTGGCATTGGCAAAAATGCCCTCGCCTGCTTGTCGGGTAACTCCGTCAACGTGCTGAATCGACACCCCAAACAGATCGGCGAGCGGTTGCAGACTGGTGTTCTGCTCAAACGCCAGTTTGTCCATTTCCCGCGTCTTCTCGACAAACAGTTCACGCGCCTTGTCCAGACGCACTTGCCGTTCCAGATCCTCCCGCCGCGCGTCCAGCGTCGGGATCTCTGGTTTGCTGATCGCAGTCAGATGAATGAGGTGATAGCCGAACTGCGACTTGACAGGCGCCGACAGTTCCCCTTCCTGCATCGCAAAGAGCGCCTGCTCGAATGCCGGATCGTATACGCCACGCCCTGCAGGCCCGAGTTCGCCGCCCGATGGCGCTGAACCTGGATCTTCAGATGTCTCCCTGGCAACCGCGGCGAAGTCTTCCCCCGCTTCGATGCGCGCGCGCAGTGCCGTCATAGCGGTCAGCGTCGCGGCGTCGTCACGTTCCGGAGTAACTCGCAACAGGATATGGGAGGCCGTCCGCTGCTCACTCTCCGCCAACACTTTCAGCTCGCCTTCGTAGGCCGCTTCGACATCCGCCTCGCTCACCGCCAACGCCGGATCGTCAGCGAAGTTCTGCGGCGTCACTTCCACATAATCAACATCAACTTTTTCGTCGGTCCGATACTGCGCCCGGTTCTCGTCATAGTGCGTGACAATCTCATCCTCCGTGACCGCCATACGCGGCCCGAACGCCGCCTGCGTCAGCGGCAGGTAAGCAAGATCACGCTTCTGCTGCAGCAAAGCGGCAAACTGACGAACCTGCCAGCGGGGAACGGCGCTGCTTGCCGTCACCGCATCCTGCATCTGGGAAAACGCCATATCCAGGGAGGCTTCCCGGGCAAACGATTTCGGTGTGTAACCGTACTGGGCCAGGAGGCGGACGTAGAGATCCTGATCGAACTTGCCATTGGTCTGGAAACTGGGATTCTCCACCAGCATGCGATCCACCTGCTGCCTCGGTGTCACCACACCCAGTTCATCCGCCGTCTCGGTCAGCACCGCTCGCTGGATCAGCTGATCCAGCACCTGGCTGCGCAACAGTTGCGGATCGATAGCCGCGGGGTCTGCATTCTCCCCCATCTGCGCCAGCAGGCGGGCACGGGCCCGCTCCGACTCCATCGCCAGATGGCTCTCCGTGATCTCTATGCCACCAACGCTGGCAACCTCTGGATCCGGATCGAGAAACAGGTTGAAGGCACCAAAGCCGAATACCGCGAGAACAAAGATGATGGCTCCAACCAGGATCTTGAATCCCAGTGACTGCGTGTTTTCACGCATCTTCTGCAGCATGGCGCGTTTCCGGTTGACTCGGCGTTGGCAGTGACGGGCTGGACAACCTGCTTCAGCAAGGCTGCCCTGGTACGTATCAGTTCAATGCGTCTTTCAGTGCCTTTCCAGGCTTGAAGGCGGGAACCCGGGCGGCGGCAATTTCGATGACTTCACGCGTCTGCGGATTACGCCCGGTACGTGCCGCGCGTTCGCGGACGACAAACGACCCGAAGCCGACCAGAACCACCGGATCGGACTGGCGGAGTGACTCAGTGATGGCATCAAGGGTGGCATCCAGCGCACGCGCGGCGGAAGCCTTGGAGATATCAGCGGCGTCGGCAATACGATCGATAAGTTCGGACTTGTTCACTCTGTTGATTTCCTATGGTCTGGTGCGGACGAGGCGCGGCCCCGCAAAACGAGGGCGCCCTTATACCAACCTGCCTGCGGGGAGGCAAGGTAAACCCCCGTAAAATGCACGGTCACGGCAGATGGAGCGGCGGCAACAACCGTCCTGCCGTACAACCGGGGAAACATGAAATCGCGGGATGATTCGCAGAAAGTTGCGAGTCGGAAATGAACCCGGCGAAGTGGGACTGCACAGGGCGGACCCGCAACCGCCGGATTCGTACCGGAATCACATAGGCTGGTCAGTGCGGATTGAGGTTCCCACGCGCTGCATCACCACCGGCCACTTGCTCTTTGGGCGTTTCGCCCGGCACGGCAACGTCTTCCGGCAACGGCTGCGGACGACGTTCCAGCGCCAGGTCCAGCACCTGGTCCATCCATTGCACGGGCACAATTTCCAGCGGCCCGGTGATGGTTTCCGGGATTTCCTTCAGGTCCCGTTCGTTTTCTGCAGGGATGATCACCTTCTTGATCCCCGCCCGACGCGCGGCCAGCAGCTTTTCCTTCAGTCCACCAATGGGGAGCACCTGGCCCCGCAGCGTGATCTCGCCTGTCATCGCAACATCCGCGCGCACGGGGATGCCCGTGATCACGGATACCAGGGCGGTACACATGCCGATACCGGCACTTGGCCCGTCCTTTGGCGTGGCGCCTTCGGGTACGTGAATGTGCAGGTCGTTCTTCTCATGGAAATCCCCGGGAATTCCCAGCACCCGGGAGCGGCTGCGCACAAACGTAATGGCCGCCTGGATGGATTCCTGCATGACGTCGCCAAGCGAACCGGTCTTGGTGATGCGTCCCTTGCCGGGAACTGCCACGGCCTCAAGTGACAACAGCTCACCACCAACCTGCGTCCACGCCAGGCCAGTGACGATGCCAACCTGGTTCTCCTTCTCGGCAAGACCGTAGTTGAACTTGCGTACGCCGCTCAGGTCTTCGATCAGGTCTGGCGTCACAACCAATGGCTGATGACCCGTGTCCGGCGTCATCAGCGCCTGCCGCTTCACCACCTTGCGAGCGATCTTGGCAATCTCCCTTTCCAGCCCGCGTACACCCGCCTCGCGCGTGTAGTAACGGATGAGATGGATGATGGACTCATGCGAGAGTTGCAGTTCCTTGGCGCCCAGCCCATTCAACCGCTGTTGTTTCGGCAACAGGTATTTATCGGCGATGTGCAGTTTCTCGTCTTCCGTGTAACCGGGAAGCCGAATGACCTCCATGCGATCCAGCAACGGGCCGGGAATGTTCATGGAGTTTGACGTACAGATGAAAAAGACATCCGACAGATCGTAGTCCACCTCGAGATAGTGATCGTTGAACGTGCTGTTCTGTTCGGGGTCCAGCACCTCCAGCAGCGCGCTGGCTGGATCACCGCGCACGTCCATGCCCATCTTGTCGATCTCGTCCAGCAGGAACAGCGGGTTGCTGACGCCACACTTGGCGAGTTTCTGCAGAATTTTTCCTGGCATGGAGCCGATATAGGTGCGGCGATGTCCACGGATTTCCGCTTCGTCGCGAACACCGCCCAGCGCCATGCGTACAAATTTGCGATTGGTCGCACGCGCGATGCTTTCGCCCAGTGAAGTCTTGCCGACACCGGGTGGGCCAACGAGACACAGCACGGGGCCGCGCATCTGTTTGACCCGCGTCTGCACCGCCAGGTACTCGGTGATCCGATCCTTTACTTCTTCAAGACCGTAGTGATCTTCGTCCAGTATGCGCTGGGCATGGGCCAGATCCTTGCGAACCCGGCTCTTCTTCTTCCAGGGCACCGACGTGATCCAGTCCACGTAGCTGCGTACGACCGTGGCCTCGGCAGACATCGGCGGCATGAGCTTGAGCTTGTTCAATTCCGCCTGGGCCTTCGTGCGGGCCTCCTCAGGCATGCCGGCCTCATCGATCTTGCGTGCCATCTCGTCGAGTTCGTTTGGCGCTTCCTGCAGATCGCCCAGTTCCTTCTGGATGGCCTTCATCTGCTCGTTGAGATAGTACTCGCGCTGGCTCTTTTCCATCTGCTGCTTGACGCGGCCACGAATCCGCTTGTCAAGCTGCGTGACATCTATTTCCGATTGCATGAAGCCAAGAAGAATATCGAGCCGCGCATCCAGCGCCACGGCTTCGAGAACCTGCTGTTTCTCCTCGAGCTTCAGATTCATCTGCGCCGCGATGGTGTCGATGAGGCGGGCCGG
The DNA here is from genome assembly GCA_024234635.1 of Pseudomonadales bacterium. Taxonomy (GTDB): domain Bacteria; phylum Pseudomonadota; class Gammaproteobacteria; order Pseudomonadales; family Azotimanducaceae; genus SYFY01. The sequence continues at coordinate 104,517 of JACKNX010000007.1, forward strand.
GTCGTCGATGCCCGACAGACTCGTCAGGACTTCCTGCGGAATTTTCTTGCTGGTTTCGATGTACTGCTCGAATTGCATCATGATCGAACGCACAAGCTTCTCGGCTTCCGCCGCATCGACCACCGGCTCATCGGCACTTTCCACTTCGCCGGTAACGTAGGGGCCCGTGAAGCCAAACCTGATGACCCGGGCACGGGTGCCACCTTCGACGAGTACCTTGACGGTCCCGTCCGGCAACTTGAGGAGTTGCAGAACCGTTGCCAGCGTACCCGTGTCGAACAGATCGTCCGCGGCCGTTGCATCGCTGTCAGGCCGCCTTTTGGCAACGAGGAGAATCTGTTTGTCGTCGCCCATGGCGGCATCGAGCGCCTTGATTGACGACGCGGTACCCACGAACAGGGGGTGCACGCCATGCGGGTAGATGACCATGTCACGCAACGGCAGAACAGGCAGCACAAGCGGATTTCGGTTCAATTCTGCTCCTCGATCCTGGAGGTTATGGACGGCATCAGCAGAATTCTAGGTCAGGCGTTCGCGGCCTGACAGTCCACTGGACGCGAGTAGAGACATATGCCTCGGGCACGGCGCAGCAAATGTGCGCCCTGCCACGATTTCTTCAAGCGGGCGCGGCTGAATCAATCCTCAGCCGCGGAACGTGGTTTCGGCTCGGCGTTCTTGTAAACCAGCATCGGTTCGCTTTCGCCTTCGATCACGCTGGCGTCCACGACCACCTTGCTCACCGACTTCATGGAGGGGATCTGGTACATGGTGTCGAGCAGAACCGATTCCAGGATACTGCGAAGACCACGCGCACCTGTCTTCCGCTCCATCGCTTTGCGGGCGACGGCACGCAACGCGTCTTCGCGGAAATCGATTTCGACGTCCTCCATCTCAAACAGTTTTGCATACTGTTTGGTCAGGGAGTTCTTGGGCTCCGTCAGAATCTGTACGAGCGCATCGGTATCCAGTTCGTCGAGGGTCGCGATGACAGGCAGGCGACCCACAAACTCCGGAATCAGGCCATACCGGATCAGATCTTCCGGTTCCACCGTGCGCAGCGTCTCGCCAATGGACTTGCGATCGGAATCTCCCTTTACCGTTGCGCCAAAACCCACGCCGGATTTTTCGGAGCGATTCAGGATGACCTTCTCCAGGCCTGCAAACGCACCACCACAGATGAACAGTATGTTGGCCGTATTCACCTGCAGGAATTCCTGCTGGGGATGCTTGCGCCCACCCTGCGGCGGTACGGATGCAACCGTGCCTTCGATCAGCTTGAGCAGCGCCTGCTGCACGCCCTCACCCGACACGTCGCGCGTGATGGACGGGTTGTCAGACTTGCGGGAAATCTTGTCGATTTCGTCGATGTAGACGATACCGACCTGCGCCCGCTCGACGTCGTAGTCGCACTTCTGCAGCAGCTTCTGAATGATGTTCTCCACGTCCTCGCCAACGTAACCGGCTTCCGTGAGCGTGGTGGCATCAGCAATCGTGAAGGGAACATCGAGCAGCCTTGCAAGCGTTTCCGCAAGCAATGTCTTGCCACTGCCCGTGGGTCCGATCAGCAGGATATTGGACTTCGAGAGCTCAACGTCGTCCTGCTTGCCGTGGTAGTGCAACCGCTTGTAGTGGTTGTAGACGGCGACGGAAAGCACCTTCTTCGCATGTGTCTGACCGATCACATACTGATCCAGGATGGCGCTGATCTCATCCGGCAACGGCAGGCGATCGGTGTCCGCCTTGTCCGCGCTCTCCGCAACTTCCTCGCGGATGATGTCATTGCACAGTTCAACGCATTCATCGCAGATGAACACGGAAGGACCGGCTATCAGCTTCCGGACTTCGTGCTGGCTCTTGCCGCAGAACGAGCAGTAAAGCAGCTTCCCAGAATCATCTTTTTTGCCGGAGTCATTCGCCATGGGTCAAGGCCTCGATCAGTTCTCTCGCTATCAAATTCGTCGAGCTTCGTAACCATGCGGCGGAATCGACATCAATGCAAGTGCGGACTTGTAACTCGAATCCGGGAAGATTCCCGGAATGCGCAGGAGCACACCGCAAATCCGGAGCCAGGTCGCAGTCCGCAGCGTGGTTGGCTGCCATCAACCGACTCAGTCCTTGCCGGCCTCGCGGCCGCGTGGCTGCTGGATGGTGTCGATGAGCCCATAACCGAGGGCATCCTCCGCGGACATCCAGAAGTCACGGTCCGTGTCCTTGGCGATTCGCTCGGCGCTCTGTCCGGTATGTTCGGAGAGAATCCGGTTGAGACGTTCACGCATGAGCAGAATTTCCTGCGCATGGATCTCGATGTCCCGCGACACGCCGCGCGCCCCACCGATTGCCGGTTGGTGCAGCATCATTCGCGAGTTGGGCAGCGCATACCGCTTGCCGGGCGTACCTGCCGCAAGCAGGAACGCGCCCATGCTGGCAGCCTGGCCGATACACAACGTGCTGACATCGGGACGGATGAACTGCATCGTGTCGTAGATCGACAGACCTGCGGTGACCGAGCCACCCGGCGAATTGATGTACAGGTTGATGTCCTTGTCCGGGTTCTCCGACTCGCACAGAAGGAGCTGCGCCACAACGAGATTGGCGATGTGATCGTCGATGGGGCCGACCACAAAGATGATGCGCTCCTTGAGCAGGCGAGAATAAATGTCATATGCCCTCTCGCCCCGTGCGGTCTGCTCGACCACCATCGGGATGAGCCCCAGGCTGCGCTGCTCGTAATCCGTTTCGCCCGTCCGTTCAATCATTGACGTTCTCTCCAGTAAATGGTCGTAACCCATTGAAAAATCGGATTTCACCGCCTTTCAGGCTGCCGACTCCCGAGGCACTGCGCACAGCATAGCAGCGTGCGGTTGTCTGCTAGTGGTTGCAGTTCTCGTCATGTACGTGTTCGTGCTCGTGATCGTGCGTTTCGTCACCGCCTGACTGGGGTACCAGCTTGTCCGCCATGACATCGTCGTAGGATCCGGTGACCTGTTCGACCGCCGCCTGCCCGAGCACCAGGTCGATCGCCAGGTCTTCCACCAGCGCCATCTCCACCTGTCTCAGTTCCTCCGGCTGGCTGCGATAGTAACGGACGAAGGCATCCGGGTCCTCATACCCCGCGGCCATTTCCATGAGACGGGCATCCAGCTTTTCCTGGTCGGCTTTGAGGTCATTGACTTCGATGATGGCATTCATGATCAAGCCCAGCTTCACGCGCTCACCAGCTTCCTTCTCGAAAGGCGCATCAGGCAGGTTCATGGCGCCCTGAGCGGCGGCACCGTAGGCGCGCATCTGGCCCATCAGCCGGTCCTTGAGATTGTGGATCTCGCGATGGACCAGCGCGTGTGGCAGCTGCACGTCGTGCAGGCGTGCCAGTTCGTCGAGCACCTGCTTTTTCATCACGTTGCGCAGCTTGGCATCGAGTTCGCGCTGCATGCTCGTGCGTACTTCCTTGCGCAGCCCTTCCACGCCGCCCTCATCGACGCCAAACGCCTTGACGAACTCGTCGTCCATCTCCGGCAGGCGCGACTCCGCCACCGACTTCACCGTCACCGTGAACTGCACGGTCTTGCCAGCAAGGTTCTCGGCCCGGTAGTCCTCGGGGAAGGTTGCATCAAAGGTTTTCGTCTCGCCGGTGGTCAGGCCGCGCACGCCAGCGTCGAACGCCTCAATCATCTGCCCACGACCCAGCTCGAAGGCGACGTCCTCGCCCTTGCCACCCTCGAAAACCTCGCCGTCCAGCCGGCCTTCGAAGTCCACGGTTACCTTGTCGCCGTCAGCCGCCGCGCGCTCGACCGGCTCGAATGTCTTTCGCTGTTCACGCAACCGCTGGATCATCGCATCAAGATCCGACTCGGCAATCTCCGTTACAGGCTGCTTCACCGATACCTGACTGAAGTCACCCAGGCTGACATTCGGCATGACCTCGAAGGTCGCCGTGAATTCGAAGTCGATACCCGGATCCATCTTCACGACGTCCAGCTTCGGCTGCCCGGCGGGGAACAGCGATTCCTGCTCCACGGCCGAATAGAACGAAGCCTGCATCAACTCACCGGCAACCTCCACGCGCACGCCCTGACCGAAACGCCGTCGGACTTCCTTCATGGGAACCTTGCCAGGACGAAATCCAGGCAGCCGCACCTGGCCGCGCGCCTCGACCAGCTTTTCGCTGATTTTTGCCTCGAACTCCTCGGACGGAACCGTGATGGTGAGCCGCCGTTCGAGGCCGGTGGTGGTTTCAATGGATATGTGCATCCGCTATTCGCCTATTCTGCTCGTCTTGTGTTTGCCGCTTCCGCGTTCCCGCCTGCCCGCGAACTGACCCTGCGTCCGATGCCGTGTCGCGACCTTCGCGGCCGCGACACGGGTGATGCGAACGGGTGAACTGGGGTGGACGATGGGGCTCGAACCCACGACCGCCGGGATCACAACCCGGAGCTCTACCAGCTGAGCTACGTCCACCATTGTCTGGTCTGCGACCGGAAAAGTGCGATGGTTGCATCGCCTCGTCTCGGGAGGCACCACGCTCCGGTGCTACCCGGCGAGCGGCGCGCGATTATACGCAACGTGCGGTCGCACTGAAAACCACGCCGGCGCCAGGACTGCGCCGCCGCAATGGCACGCCTGGAAGGGCTCGAACCTTCAACCCTCGGCTTAGAAGGCCGATGCTCTATCCAATTGAGCTACAGGCGCTCTCCAACCGATGCAACCGCCACCGGGCCGACCGCCGCCGAAAATGGTCGGGGTAGAGAGATTTGAACTCCCGACATCCTGCTCCCAAAGCAGGCGCGCTACCAGACTGCGCTATACCCCGAAATCGGCGGCGATGATAACCGGTCTCGCCGACAGTTAGAATGCACCGCATGCCTGAAACGACACCGAGACGCCTGTTCCTTGCCGACCTCCACCTGGACGCTGCCGGTGACGCCAGATGCCAGCGCCTCGCCGAACTGCTGGTGGCATGGCGACATCGCGTCGAGGGCATCTACCTGCTGGGCGACATCACGGAACTCTGGATCGGTGACGATGACGACGGTGAGGTCGCGTGCTGGTTCACCGCCCTGCTCAGCGATACCACGCGGCATTGTCCGGTTTACCTGATGCAGGGCAACCGGGACTTCCTGTACGGCAAGCGCCTGGCTGAATCGACGGGGGTGCAACTCCTGGCGGACCCGTTTCTCACCGCAGACGGGCTGCTGCTTTCCCATGGCGATGCATGGTGCACTGATGACGTGGCGTATCAGCAGTTCCGCGATACCGTCCGAAACAGTACCTGGCAGACCGAGATTCTTTCCCGCCCTCTGGAAGACCGGCGCCAGTTCGGCGCCGCGCTGCGTGCCGAGAGCCGGCGGACCAACGCCAACAAACCCGCCCGCATCATGGATGTGAACGGGGAGACGCTCGCCGCCGCGGCCCACGGCGCAACCTCCGTGGTCCATGGCCATACCCATCGGCCGGAGTGCAGTCCCTGGCACGACGGTCAGCGACTGGTTCTGGGCGCCTGGGACAATGGCGTCGGCTGGTTCGGTCTGCAGACCGGACAGCGTCTGTCCCTTCATCTGTTCAGCCTGGCACGCCGCTATGAAAGCGAAACTGCTCATCCTGGCTGGTGATCAGCTGCGCCTCGAGTGCCAGAAACGCCTGCACCCGGTCGGCGATCGTCACACCTCCCAGCTGACGGGCAAAATCCAGGTAAACGGTGAAGTGCCTGGATTCCGACGCCTCCAGACCCCGATAGAAGCCGGCCAGTTCCGCGTCCAGGAATGGCTGCAGCGCACGAAATCGCTCGCAGGACCGGGCCTCGACGATGGCGCCGACAATGAGCAGGTCGACCAGTCGCCCCGGCTCGTTGCCGCGAACCAGCGTGCGCAGACCGGCGGCGTACCGACTGGCGCCCACATGTCGATACGCGATCCGTCGTGACCGCAGCAGCGCGAGTACCTGCTCGAAATGACGCAACTCCTCGCGAGCCAGCTTCGACAGGCGATTCATCAACTGCGGATGCTCCACATACCGCATCATCAGGCTGAGTGCCGTGGCGGCCGCTTTCTTCTCGCAGTTCGCATGATCGATGAGGAGGGTCTCGAGGTTGTTCGCGGCGGCATGCAACCACGCGACGGGCGACGGACACTGGAGAAATGATTCAGGTGTCATGCAGTGTCCCGACGACCCCGGCTAGTCGGCAGCGACACGAAAGCTGCGCTCGTACCAGGCGCGCGAGCGATTGTAGATATCCGCATCGATGCCCCGCAGCAGCGTCAGCACGGGCTCATCGTGTGCTGCTTCCAGGCCGAAATCGCTCAACGGCTGGTCCTTGCTGGCAATGCCGCGCAACAGTTCGTACGCCGCAAGTTCCCAGGAGACGTCCGCAGGCAGGGCCTTGCCCGCGCGCATGTTTGCGAAACGCGCCGCGTCCACCACCCGAACGGCGCTGGCCACGGCCTGTCGCCGCAGTTCAAACAGGCGTTGCCAGATGACATCCTGCTGCGCGCGCGAATAGCTATTCCACTGCACGATCTCGTGGGAGAAGCGCTTGCACCCCCGGCACACCAGATCGCCGTAGGTGGTTGAACAGATACCGACACACGGAGTGGCACGCTGCAGGGTTTTCACGCCGACTCATGCAGATGGATGGACGGGCAAGTATACCCGGCAGTCCACGTCAGGCTGGTGAAAATGCGACACCGCGCGGCGGCGTTTTCTCAGGTGGCCCCACCCAGTACGAGCCGCAGGCGCAGCCGGCGCAGACCGGTTGCAACGCGTCGGAGCAACGCGCGATCACCCTCCCCGCCACCGTAGAGCAGCATCTCGACATCTCCGGCAAGCGTCGACACCAGGGCCGGCGCCAGCGATGTCGAGCCACCCAGGCGCCGCACGTAAGCCTGGGGCGATTCATGCGGGGTGCGAGGCCAGCCCGCGCGGGCCCCCGCCCTGCTGAACCGGTCGATGAGACGCACGCCCGGATGCTGCGGCGCCGGCCGGTGACGGAAGAACAGGACAAATGCCACCAGGCCAAAGCACACCCCGCCGGCGCCAACCATCAGCAACGCGATGCGGCCGGGGCGCAGATCGCCCAGCAGGTTCGCAAGGTAACTTCGCTGCGTTTCCTGATCGTAGCCGACCACAAACATGTTCCAGCGATGTTCAAGCGAATCCATGACGAGCAACAGCCGACCGAACAGTGATCCCGCGTTGAAACGCGCCGCGGAAAACAGGGACAGTCCCGCACGCTCCTCACCCCGCAGGGCCTCTGACGGCCCCTGCTCGATGCGTTCCGGCGCGACGGCCGCCGTCGGATCGAAGCGCACCCAGCCTCGATCGGCGATCCACACCTCCGACCAGCCGTGCGCATCGTACTGTCGCACCATCCAGTGACCGGTCAGCGGATTGCGCTCGCCACCCAGGTACCCGCCGACCAGGCGGGCCGGAATACCCGCCGCACGCATCGCATAAGTGAAAGCGCCCGCGTAGTGCGCGCAGAATCCCCGCCGGGTATCGAACCAGAACGCATCGACGCTGTTCAGCTTCGGCAGTTCGCCGGGACTCAGTGTGTAGGTATAAGGCTGCTCGCGAATATGAGAGAGCAGTGCATCGGCAAAGGCTTCCACGGAGCGGGTACGCGCAAGGAGCTCCCGCGCGTAGGCGACCATTCGGGGATTATCGCCGACCGGCAGCGTGGTTTCCCGCTGCCGCATGGCCTCGGAAAGCTCCAGCCCGCGCGTCTGCTCCAGACCGGACACCGCACGATAGCGCAGGACGCTGAGCACAGGCGTTTCGCTCCGCAGGCGGAAGTCCGACGTCAGCATCGTGCGCGGATCCTTCCGGAACGGTACATCCAGACTGACCAGCCACTGCTGTGCCGTGGGCTCGAGCAGCACCTCATAGCCCACATCCCGGTCCCCGGAACGCAACAACTGCGGCTCTTCCGGAATTTCCTGCCTGGTTCGCCAGGTACCCTGCCGGAAATCGGAATACACCAGCGCCCGCCAGTACATCTCCCGGTAGTCGGGCACAACACCATCGAACTCCACGCGAAATGCCAGCGCATCGCTGCGCCCCAGTTCGGCGACGTCGCCAGGCGTCATGGCGTCGGTCAAGCCGGTACGGGCGGAGCCTGGCAGCGGCATGCTCCACAGCGGCAGCAGCCGCGGAAAGAACAGAAACAACACCACCGCCAGGGGCAACGCCTGCGCGACAAGGCCGGTGGCCAGGCGAATGGAGGCAAAGGGACGCACCTGCGAATGCATCTGGTTGAGCCCCACCATCGCCGCGGTGACCAGTATCGTTGCAACAAGCTCATACACGGCGATGAACAACGCCTGTTCGAACAGGAATTCGGTGGCGATGATGAAATAGCTCAGCATGATCACCAGCACGGCGTCCCTGCGCGTGTGCATTTCCACCAGTTTGAAGGCAAATGCCAGCACCAGCATGGCAATGAAAAGTTCGAGGTTCACGGAACCGCCAGCGGACAGCACGACGCCCACCGTGCCGGCCACAACCAGCCCCAGGCGAACCAGTCGAGACGGATAACCCCAGCGGCCCTGATAGACGCGGGTGCGCCAGTAACCACAGAACAGGCACACGGCAATGATCCAGGGCGACAGTTGCGCAACGTGGGGCAGGACAACGGCGGCCTGAGCCACCATCAGCAGTGCCAGCGAATTGCGGGGAATGCGCGGACCAGCCGGCGCCCAGCGTTCAGCGGCCATAGAGCGCCAGCGCGCGGAGCGCAGCCTCCAGGTGTGTGTCACCGGTACCGGCGGCAATGTCCACCCCCGGCAACACGAGTCCGAACTCCCTGCCCTCGCGCGCCGCGGTGAGGACAAGCCCGGTGAGTCTTGACAGCCGCTCCTCGATATCGCCTTCGACATCCTCGAGCGACAGCACAAGTCGGGGCTCCACATAGCTGGCGTAGCGCTTGACCATCAGACTGCCGCCACCGGAGCGCGCATAGGACCGCCACAGCACATGCTTCACCGGGTCTCCGGGTGCGTACGCCCTGATGTCCGTGAAGTCTTCGCTGCCTCGCGGATCGACCAGCGCACCCTCCTCGCGTTGTCCCGCCAGAGCCACCGGCGCATCCTGAAAAACCGGACTTGGGTATACCAGCGCACTTGCTGACAGGTCCACCCACGTCCAGGCCCGCAGCAATCCCAGCGGGAAGAACGTCTCCACCAGCAACCGGCCCGGATTCAGCCAGCCCCGTCGCTGCGCCCGCACGTAAAGACGCACGGCGTCGGCTTCCTGGCTGTACACCTCCGCCCACTGCGGCAGATTACCCGGCCACCCCAGCTGAATGCCCTCGCGCGGCGCGCCGCGGGGTCTCACCAGCCGGACGGTAAAGGCCACGTCCTCGCCAACGAATCCGGCCTGGGCTGACTGGAATTCGATGCGCAATCCCGCCAGATTGCGGAACGTGTAAAGGATGGTGATGAGAAACATTGATCCCAGGGTGAAGGCAATCCCGTAAATCAGACTCGACTGGTAGTTGATGGCAACCAGCAGCATCAGCATCAGCAGTCCGGCGAAACCAAAGCCCACCTTGGTTGGGAAGATGAAGATATTGTTCTGCGACAGCGTGATGCTTGGAGACGGCGGGATGCGACGATCGAGAAACGCGCCGAACCGATTGGCAAGCACTGAACTCGCCATCCATGGATCCTGCACGTGATCGTCAGACGTCGACGTCACGAGCTAGCCTGCATCACGCGTGAAGGAAACTTGCCGGGAGGCGGCGAGCCGAAAGCCCATGGGGGGGCACACGCTGACGTGCGCGCCGTAGGGGTCGACAGTGTGGCGAACGCGCGGAGGAACTGCGTCCGGTGTCTTCACTGCTCCTGGCATCGGCAGTAGCAACTTCATGCGCGACGTGCACTGCCGCGGTCAGACGACGTCGACGTCAGCCAGCAGGCGTTGCGCCAGTGCGCCGCCACCGTGGCCTGCAAAATCGGCGGCTTCGCGAAGTCGATGCTCCACCACGCCGGGCAGTACGGCCTGCACATCCTCGGGAACCACGTAGGCGCGATTGTCAATCAGCGCCCAGGCACGTGCGCAGTGCAGAAGCGCCAGCGCCCCACGCGGAGAAAGCCCGAAAGCGAATGCATTGCCCTGTCGTGTGCGTGCAACAATTCGTTGTACGTATTCGAGCAGCGGTTCGGATACTTTCACCTGATCCACCGCTTCCTGGATCTGGCGCAGGCGCCCCGCGTCCAGAACCGGACGCAGCGTCAGCAACCGGGCACGCTGATCACCGCCTCTGAGCAGTTCCCGCTCTGCATCCGGGTCCGGATACCCCAGCGTGATGCGCATCAGGAACCGGTCCAGTTGCGACTCCGGCAGCGAAAAGGTGCCGCCCTGCGTCACCGGATTCTGCGTGGCGATGACAAAGAAAGGTTCGGGCAGCGCCCGGGTCTGCCCTTCCACCGTCACCTGCCGTTCCTCCATCGCCTCCAGCAGGGCGCTCTGGGTTTTCGGCGTCGCCCGGTTGATCTCATCGCCCAGCACGACCTGCGCAAAGACTGGACCGGGCAGGAAGCGGAGACTGCCGGTTTCGCGATCGAAGATGGAGGCGCCGATGATGTCGGATGGCAGGACGTCGGACGTGAACTGCACCCTGTTGTAGGACAGACCCAGCACCTTGGCCAGCGCCTGCGACAGGAGAGTCTTGCCCATGCCCGGCAAGTCTTCGATGAGCAGGTGACCGCGCGCGAACAGACAGGCAAGCGCGAGGCGGATCTGGCCGGCCTTGCCGAGCAGAATACCGTTCAGCGCCGCCGTCGCGGCCACGATATCCTGCTGTACCTCGCTCCGGTCAGGCGTGATTGTGTAGCTCGGGGATGTCGTCGTTTCCGCGCGGCCCGAGGTTGCTGCTTTGTTTGGTGGCGTCATTTCGTCGCAACGATAGACGTTTGAGGTAAGAATCGTCTATGTCGCCGGTCACGTAATTGCCGTCAAAGACCGAGCACTCGAAGTGCCGGATGGACGAGTTGCCTTCCTGGGCGGCTTTGACCAGGTCGTCCAGACGCTGATAAATGAGCCAGTCCGCGCCGATTTCCCGGGCGATGGCATCCACATCGCCAACCCTGGCGACGAACTCTTCCGCGGCCGCCAGATCGATACCATAGACATTGGGAAACCGCACCATCGGCGCCGCGGAGGCGACATAGACCTTGCGTGCGCCCGCGTCACGCGCCATCTGCACGATGTGACCGATGGTCGTACCGCGAACGATGGAGTCATCCACCAGCAGAACGTTCTTGTCCTGAAACTCCAGCGGTATGGTGTTGAACTTGTGCCGCACGCTGCGCCTGCGCTCCTGCTGACCCGGCATGATGAAGGTTCTCGGTATGTACCGATTCTTGACAAATCCTTCACGAAAGCGCGTATCCAGACCCTGGGCCAGCGGCATCGCACAGGTTCTGGACGTTTCCGGAATCGGGATGACAACGTCGATATCGTGCTTGCCGCCGGGGTAGCGCTCCAGAATGCGCGCCGCGAGGTATTCGCCCATGCGCAGACGGGCCTTGTAGACGGATACGCCATCCATGATCGAGTCCGGCCGCGCCAGGTACACATGTTCGAAGATACAGGGCACCAGGCGGGTCCGTTCCGCGCACACCTGGCGCCGCAGTTCGCCTTTCTCGGTGATGAATATGGCTTCGCCCGGAGCCACGTCGCCCACCATCTCGAAGCCCAGCAGGTCAAGCGCCACGCTTTCCGAGGCGAGCATATATTCGGCACCTTCGGCGTGTTTGCGTCGACCGAGCACCAGCGGCCGTATGCCAAGTGGATCGCGGAAACCCACGATACCGACGCCAACAATCAACGCCACCACGGCGTAGGCGCCCTGACAGCGGCGATGCACACCGTTGACGGCACGGAAAATATCGTCCGGCGTCGGCTGCAGACGCTTCACCTGAAGCAGTTCGTGGGCAAATACGTTGAGCAGCACTTCCGAGTCGCTGTCCGTATTCATGTGCCGCAGATCGTCCCGGAACACTTCGGTGCGCAGGCGTTCCGCATTGGTGAGGTTGCCATTGTGAGCCAGCGCAATACCGTACGGCGAATTGACGTACATCGGCTGTGCTTCGGCGTTCGACGACGTCCCCGCGGTCGGATACCGCACATGGCCGATCCCGTAGTGCCCCAGCAACCGCTGCATGTGCCGCTGCTGAAAGACGTCACGCACCAGACCATTGTCCTTGCGCAGATTCACCCGCTGGCCATCCGTGGTGACGATGCCGGCCGCATCCTGACCGCGATGCTGCAGGATCGTCAGAGCGTCATACAGTTCCTGGTTTACCTCGCCATGGGCGACGATGCCCGCTATGCCACACACTCGGTCGCCCTCTTGATTTGCATTCGTTCCGCGTCACGCCGCGTTGCGGTGCCCACGATCATCGTCAGGCGTTTTTGCTGCTGCCGTGCCACGTCAGTCCGACAGTTCCATGATGAACCGCCGCCCCGCCCCCCATAGGTGAAGTACATCATCCTCCAACGTCATCAATTGGTCACGCAGTTGTGCGCCCTGCCACCACTGCGTGTCCTGCGCGAACGGGCGTACAGCGATCAGCAGCACCACGCTGATGACGATGCCGCGTACCGCCCCGAACAGCAGTCCGAGCAGGCGATCGAGACCGGTAAGCCCGGTGGAGTCCACCAGCTTATCGAGCAACCAGCGGATGAGGGAGCCGCAAATCAGGGTGAGAACGAAGACGGCGGCGAAACCGATGACGAGACTCACGGTGTCCGATTTGATCTGGCCGGTGATGACGCCTGTGCCTGCCACCGCATCCGCTGTCAGCGGGAACCAGGCCGCAAACGCAGGGCCATAGCCAAGCGCCAGCACAAAGGCGAGTATCCAGGTGGCTACCGACAGCACCTCCTTCAGCAGCCCACGCATCAGCCCCATCAGCGCGGAGGCACCAATGACAACCATCAGTGCAATGTCGAGGCCGGCCATCACAGACGGAAAGCCATCAGACGCGCGTCATCGGCGTATTTGCCTGCCAGCCGGCGACGTACCGCCTCGGCATCGCTTCGCGCCTGAAATGGCCCGACAGCGACACGAATCCACACTTTGTCGCCTTTCCTGAGCGTCGACAGGAACGCGTCGTAGCCTTCGCCCCGCAGTGCGTCCCGCAGCCCCAGGGCGCGTGATTCGCTGGAGAAACTGCCAACCTGTACCGCAAAGTTTCTGGTGCCCGCATCCGGCTTCGTCAGCACGGGCTCACCAACGAGGGTCTTGTCCTCACGTGTGAAGCCGTTTTCGTCCACGAGGGCTGACAGGGTCTCGATCTCCTCCAGGTACGGATTGTCGGGCAGCGGTTCGGGAATCGGCGGCGCCAGGGCGGGCAGCGATAATTCGGGCATCGGCTCGATGTCGCTTTCCGGCAGACCATCGCCATCAAAAATCATGGGCAGCACGATGATGGCGACCGCCAGCAGAAAGATTGAACCTGTAATCCGGTAGCGCCGGGTCTCGTCATCCACGCTGTTATCCATCATCTGACGGGATGTTTACTGAGCGAATGCCCACTCTCCAGTCCACCAACCAGTCGCAGACAGTATTCCGGATGCATGCCGTTTCGCCCCACCGCCACATTGGCCATCAGGGCGCCTCAGCGGAGCGGCCATTCAGAAGGCATTCCCTCGCCGCCTCTACCACGGCGAAAGAGCCAAAGACGAGAATAACATCATCATCGCGCGTACAGGCGAGTGCATCGGCCAACGCCGCAGCCACGGACATTGCAGCTGGTACGGGCGTCCCCACCGCACCGCCAACGGCGTCGGCGGTCGTCTCCGCGGACTGCCCGCGGGGCCCGGCCGTCGGCACCGCGATCCACGTGGATACCAGGGCCTTCATCGCCGTCGCGATGCCCGCCGTATCCTTGTCCGCCAGGTTGCCCATGACAGCCACGCGCGGCGTCCTGCCCTGCTGGCGGAGGCGCTCGGCCAGAAAACGTGCACCATCCACATTGTGCGCGATATCCAGCACTATCCGTCGGTTTGCGTGCAGGAACCACTCCATACGCCCCGGCAGATTCGCCTCTTCAATCGCCGCCTGCGTTGCATCGCGGCGCAGCTTCGACAAGGCAGCGCACGCTTCGACAGCCAGTGCCAGGTTCTGCGGCGCCAAGCGGGCGTCCATGGACACACCATCCACGTCCACCAGCGCGTCACGCCAGGGTTCGCTCACCGCCTGCAGGCATAGCCTGTCCGCATGCCTGTCAACAACAAAGTCAGACCCGTAGCATGCAACACGGCAGGCCAACGTCCGTGCCCGCGCTAGCACGCTCGAAGGCATATCCGGGCCAAGGACGACAGCCTGACCCGGGCGCAGAACGCCGGCCTTCTCCACGCCGATCTGTTCGCGCGAGTCGCCAAGCCACTCCTGGTGGTCGAGGCCGATACTGGTAACGACGGCGACAGCGGCATCCACCACGTTGAAGGCATCAAGGCGCCCGCCGAGCCCGACTTCGAGCACCGTATGGGTCATGCCCGTCTCGCGCCAGCACCACAGCGAAACGAGCGTGGCGAACTCGAAGTATGTCAGTGGCGTCGCCTCCCGTGCGGCATCCACCGCCTCGAAGCCAGCCACCATGAGCGCTTCCGCGGCCGGCTCGCCGTCGACGTGAATGCGCTCGCCGAAATGCGTCAGATGCGGGCTGAACCCCGCGCCGACCCTGTGGCCATGCCGCAGCAGAATGCGCTCGCAGCCGGCTGTCACCGATCCCTTGCCGTTGGTGCCGGCAACGATGATGGAGGGCACGCGCCACGGGAGTACACCCAATGCCTGACCGACCTGACGCACCCGCTCCAGCCCCATGGCAATGCTGCGGGGATGCGTGGACTCCGCGTAGGCGAGCCAGGCCGCCAACGAGCGTTTCAATGCCCCATCGCCTCCCGGAACTCCGCGACCCGGGCGGTAAGCGCGGCGGTCACGGCATCCACACCACCGGTGGTCTCCGCCATGACGCGCACGAGCGCGGTGCCAACTGCCACGCCGTCCGCAACCGTGACGACCTGTCGCGCGGTTTCCCCGTCCTTGACGCCGAAGCCCACGACGACCGGCAGATCGGTCTTGCGACGGATAAGCGCCAGTTTTGCCGCAACATCCTCGACGGACAGCCGGTCCGCACCCGTTATGCCCTTGAAGGAGACGTAATACAGGAACCCGGAAGCTTGCGAGGCAATGGTTGCAATGCGCTCCTCGCTGGTGGTCGGTGCCACCAGGAAGACGAGATCGAGCGCCTGACCGGCATGGTCCCGGCGAAACTCCTCGGCCTCCTCGGGAGGCAAATTGACCATGATCAGACCGTCGACCCCGGCGTGCTGGGCGCGTTCCGCGAACGCCTTCTGAGCCAGAACGGTGTTGAGATAGCCCATGAGCACAATTGGCGTGCTGTCATCCGTTTCGCGAAAACGGGCGACTGCATCCAGCACGTCCTGAAAACGGGTTCCTGCCGCCAGAGCACGTTCGGATGCGGCCTGGATCGCCGGGCCATCAGCTTCCGGGTCGGAAAACGGCACACCGAGTTCGATGATGTCGGCACCGCCCGTAACCAGCGCCCGCATGGCAGGTACCGTGTAGTCGATGTGCGGATCGCCGGCGGTGATGAACGCCGCAAGCGCCTTGCGACCACCAAGGCTGGCCATGCGCCGGGACAACCGGGTGGAGCGGCTCATAGTACGATCCCGTCCCTGCGTGCAATGGTCATGATGTCCTTGTCACCGCGGCCCGACAGATTGATGACAACCAGCTGATCGCGATCCATTGCCGGCACTTCGCGCACGGCCCAGGCGAGCGCGTGACTCGACTCCAGCGCCGGCAGGATGCCTTCGGTACGATTGAGCAGGCGGAACGCCTCCAGCGCTTCATCGTCCGTAGCCGCCGCGTATTCCGCGCGACCGATGTCCTTCAGGTAACTGTGCTCGGGTCCGACCCCGGGATAGTCGAGCCCCGCGGAGATGCTGTGGGTTGCAACGATCTGGCCGTCGTCGTCCTGCATGAGGTAGGTCCGGTTGCCGTGCAGGACACCGACGCGACCATCGTTCAGCGGCGCCGCGTGCTGACCCGTTGACAGCCCGAGACCCGCGGCCTCCACACCCACCATCCGCACGTCCACGTCATCGATGAACGGATGGAACAGGCCGATGGCGTTGGAGCCACCGCCGACGCAGGCCACCAGCACATCGGGCAGCCGTCCTTCCGCGGCCAGTATCTGGGCCCGTGCCTCCCTGCCGATCACCGACTGGAAATCCCGCACGAGCATCGGATACGGGTGCGGTCCCGCAACGGTGCCGATGATGTAGTGCGTGGTATCCACGTTGGTCACCCAGTCGCGCAGCGCTTCGTTCATCGCATCCTTGAGGGTGCGAGTGCCGGACTGAACCGCAATGACCCGCGCACCGAGCAGCTTCATGCGATAGACGTTCAGGCTCTGCCGCTCAACGTCTTCCTGACCCATGTACACATCACAGGCAAGACCCAGGCGCGCGGCGACCGTCGCCGTTGCCACTCCGTGCTGACCGGCGCCGGTTTCCGCGATCACACGTGGTTTTCCCATCCGCTTTGCCAGCAGCGCCTGCCCGATCGTGTTGTTTACCTTATGCGCGCCCGTATGGTTCAGGTCCTCGCGCTTGAGATAGATGCGGGCGCCGCCCAGATGACGCGTCAGATGTTCGGCAAAGTAGAGCGGCGACGGCCGACCCACATATTCCGACAGGTCCCTGTCCAGCTCCGCCAGGAATTCGCCATCGCCGCGCATGCGCTCATACAGCGCTGAAAGATCGTCCAGCGCCGCCGTCAGCGTTTCCGCCACGAAGCGGCCGCCGAATTGTCCGAAATGACCGTCCTCGGACGGCTGGTTGTAGTTGCTGCCTTTGCTCACGCTGTTACCCACCACCTTGCGCATCTCTCACCGCCGCGACGAAGGCGCGGCACTTGTCAGCATCCTTGAGTCCTTTCACCGAACCTTCCACGCCACCGGCGACATCCACGCCAGCAGGAACCAGTCTGCGCACAGCCTCGCCGACATTGGCCGGCGTCAGTCCACCGGCAAGCATCAGTGGCAGCCCGCAGGCCCGCGGCCAGCGTCGCCAGTCGAAAACCTGGCCGGTGCCGCCTGCTGCACCATTGACACTGGTGTCGAGCAGCAGCATCCGTGCTTCGGCGTACGCCGTTGCCTGGGCAATGACATCGACGCCATCCGCCATGTGCACGACCTTTACGAACGGCAGTCCAAACTGCGCGCAGTAGGCTGGCGACTCCGTGCCATGAAACTGCAGCGTATCGAGCGGCACCTGTTCGAGAACCCGGCGTACGTCGGCGGCGGGCGCATCCATGAACACACCCCACAGACGGCAGTGTCCGGCGGCAGCCGCAACCTCCCGTGCCATGGCGGCAGCGACAAACCTGGGACTCGTCGGCACGAAGTTCAACCCGACGACGTCAACATCCAGCGCCTCGAGCATCCTGGCGTCCGCCGGACGGGTCACGCCACAGATTTTAACGAGGACTCTGGTCAACGGGAGACAGGCAGATCGGCAAGTGCGCGTAGTCTAGCCCGAACGGCGCGCGAATACCCGCCAAAGCCGACCGTCAGAGTCGGTCGAGCGTGCGCAGACTACGCAGTACCGGCGGCAGCTGCCCGGGTGGCCAGCCCGCCTGCTGGTCCTCCGGCCGCAGCAGGTCGGGGGGGTAACTCACATCAACCAGGTACAGCCCGTCAGGCGCTGCCGTTCGTCCGAGACGCGTGCGGTCGCGCGCTTCCATGGCGGCACGAAAGTCGGCGGGTTGCCACTCACCCCGGCCAACCCGGGCAAGCGCACCGGCAATATTGCGCATCATGCGAAGCAGGAACGCATTGGCGCTGACGTCGATAGTGACCAGTGGTCCATGTCGGCGCACCAGCGCCTGGTTGACACGCCTGAACGGCGTCGGTGACTGACAGCCAGCGGCGCGAAAACTGCTGAAATCGCATTCACCGACAAGAAACTGGGCGGCGCGGTGCATTGCCGCGTCGTCCAGCGGCAACGTCGGCGTCACCCGGGATCGCGACAGCGGATCAGCATCGCCTTCCATGAACACGTACAGGTAACGCCGGGCCGTGGCACTGAAGCGCGCATGGAAGACAGCATCAACTTCCCGTACCCAGGTGACACGCACAGTGGGTGGGAGGTGGGCATTCAGGCCGCGCTGCCAGGCCTGGACGCCGCGCTCACGCGTGGTCCGGAAGCCGATGACCTGACCCGTGGCATGCACACCCGTATCCGTACGCCCCGCGGCCGAGAACCCGGACATGTCCGCGTCCACTGCGGCAAATGCCCGCTCCAGGGCATTCTGTACCGCACGACCGTCTGCTTGTGACTGGAAACCGAGGAAAGCCTCCCCGGCATAGGCAAGACCTGCGGCGAAGGTGCGGCTCAGGATGCCAGGCTGTCCAGCAGGGAGCGGGCAAGCTGACGCTGCTGCGGATTGCCCTCACTCATGACTTCCGTGAGGATGTCCTGCGCGCCTTCCGCATCACCCATCTCGATATAGGCCTGCGCCAGATCCAGCTTGGTTTCCGCGGCATTTTCGGCATCGCCGAAATCAAAGCCATCGTCCAGGTCATCTTCGCCGTCGAGTGTCAGCTCGTCGTCATCCTGCAGACGATTGAAAGTCAGTATCTCCGCGCTCCTGACCGGTTCGGCGCCAACGTCGTCAGCCGGCGATTCGTCCAGATCGTCAAGGGACGCGAGAAGATCATCCAGTTCCCCCAGGCCGTCCTCGTCAGGCGGAGTCTCCGCTTCAGGTGCCGCCGTCACTCCGCGGTTCACTGTGTCATCGTCCAGCTCGAAGACCAGTGCTTCCTCCGTTGTGTCCGCCGCGACAGGGCCGTCGTCTACCGGCGCCTCGTCTTCGAGCAACGGGAACTCCAGGTCATCGTCGCCAGCAGGGGCAGGGACCGCGACCGGGCTGGCCGTGTCGTCGAGGTCAGCAAGCAGGTCGTCGATATCGAGATCGTCATCCAACGGGTCATCGCTTTCGGCGACACTCGCCTGCCCATCGTCCTCCGCGTCGAAGTCGATGCCGAGGTCTCCGCCGAGCATGTCGCCATGCCCCTCCTCCGCCGCGTCAGCCGCGATCGGCGAATAGTCCTGATCTGCGTCAGCAAGCAGATCGCCCTCGTCGAACGCGCCCGCTTCCGGCGCTTCGGCAGATGCGCTCGCCAAGCCATCAGCGTTCAGGTCCGACAGTGCACCGAGGTCGGGCGCTCCTGCCACGGGTTGCGCACCATCGTCATCGAGGTCGTCGATATCCAGCCGGAATTCGTCGTCCTCCGTATCCAGCAGATCGTCCAGCGCCAGCGGATCATCCGTCGCCTCGGCATCCGCGTCGCCGGTGCTCGCCCCGGTGTGCGGTCGCTCGACCAGATGCCCGCCGAAGCTCTCCTCCAGTTCACGGGCCGCCAGGAGAATGTCCTGATCGTCACAGCCCTTGACCAGCTCGCCCATATGCTGGTCGAACGTCTCGGTATCACCCGCCGCGACCGCCACTTCCAGCAGCTTCAGGCGTACGTCGTGACGCTGCGGATCTTCTTCGAGTGCGCCAAGCAGCAGGCCGATGGCATGCGGGTAGCGTCCGTAGGCGGCATAGATATCCGCTTCGCCAATGACATCACTGGTTTGACGTGAGGGGGAAGCGGCCTGTTCGCCGTCTTCCATGTCGAGCGGTACCTGACTGTCCTCGTCCTGGGTATCCAGGAACAGGTCCACATCCTCTTCCTCAGCCTCGGCTGCCTTGTCGGCTGGCAGCAGTGTCGGCGCCACGGCAACGGCGGTTGCCGCAACCGCTGGCGCAGCCATGACGGCACTTTCCGCATACGCGGCTCCGAATGCAGCGTCCTGCGCCACCTGCCGGCGACGCCGCGCCACCACCAGGCCGGCCAGCAGAGCCAGCACCACAATCAACCCGCCGGCAACAAGGACCGTGGAGGACTGCCACCACGGTGCCTGCGGTTGATTCTGGTCCGGGCTCGGCTGCGCACCACGCTCACCGAGTCGCCTGGTCATCTCGTCGAGCTGCGAACGCAGCTCAGCCAGTTGCTGGTCCTTCACCTCCAGCTGGCGATCCTTCACCGCAATCTGGTTCGCTGCGAGTTCCTTGTCACGATCCGACTGGTAGCCAAGCTCCTGGACTTCACGTTGCAGCCGCTCGTTCTCTTCCTGCAGCGCCGCGACGTCCGCATTTGCTGCCGGTGAGTCGGCGCCGCCACCGGCTCCGTTGTCGGCGACAATTTCCAGCCGCCCCGACGTCGTGCCACCGGCAGGCGCGGCCGGTACAGGGGCTTCGCTGCTGGCGTCAATCTGGGCACGCAGTTCCGGCGCGGCCTGCCCGGCAGGTGCCGGCGCCGCCGCGATCTCGGTGGGCGCCGTCGCGGGCGTGCCGTTCCGCCAGGCGGCGTTCTGTTGAGCGACTTCGCGCGCAGCGTCCGTCACGCTGACGCTGCGCGCCGCGTCTGCACCAGGCATCCGCAGCCGATACCCCGCCTTCATCAGATTGACGTTGCCACCGATGAACGCCTCCGGATTCTCCCGAACGATCGCCAGCATGTACTGGTTGACCTTCAGGTCGGAAGCCGGGAGATGCTGCTGGGCCAGGGCCCAGAGTGTCTGTCCCGTGGTTGAGACGCCGTCGCCGGGGGTTACCCGGGTGGCCCCTACCGCCGGCTGCCCGGAAGGCAAGTTCATCGGTTCCCCGGATCTATCCCCGGGTACGGGCCGGGACACCGGGGGCGGAGCGACCGGCGCCTTCACCTCCGCCTGGTAGGTAGGCGGATCGAGGAGCACGGTAAACTCCTTGAGCAGACGCCCCTTCGGCCAGAGCACCTCGACGATGAAGTTGAGGTAAGGCTCGGTGACGGGTCGTGCGGAACTGGCGCGAATGCGCGTGCCGCGACCATCCACCATGACCTCGAAGCGCAGATCGGAGAGGTAGAAGAATCGCTCCACACCGGCCCGATCGAAATCATCGTTGCTGGCCAGGGAGACGATGATCTCGTCCTTGCCCAGGCCATCCGCGTCTACCAGGGGAATCTCGGCAACCAGCTTCTGGTTCAGATGGGAGTTGAGTTCAATCTCTCCCAGGCCGAGAGCCCACGCATTGCCGATCCAGCCGATCAGCAATGCCCCAATGCCCGCCAATCTCAAATGCATGCCAAGACCTCTTGCCGCCAGGGGGGGTGAGAAGCATACCGGGACCCGGCCAGGGTGAGCGGTACGTGCCACGCACAATCGTGCGCAGAGGTGCCGCATCGCCCACCGGGAAATTGTCCTTACCGTTCGCGGGTGCCTGTCCATGTAGTCCTTGCCATCTTCAGCCTTGGGCGGCTTGTTGCGACGGCGCGGCACATCGTATGGAAGTCGGAGCTGCCGTCGTGGCACCTTCGCCCTCCCCCTGCCGGACTGCAAACATCACCCTTCCGGCCATGCCCTGACCGCGGCGATACAACACTTGGCGATCCGGCGCGTATGCACACGCTTGCTGCAACAAACCCGTGTCCGCTACTCACTGGCGCAACATAGCGCGACACGCAGTAGCGAAATCAGGACCAAGTATCACTTTTTTCGAACAATTTCGAAACGGCAGATTGTGATACCGGTCCACATTTGTACGGCATCCCCCGGCTGCCTCCGGGTGGAGCAAACGCAAACCGTGACCTGCATTCCGTCCGCGCCGCCCGTCGGGCGAGGTCAGTCAAGATGTCCCGCCGCCAGCAGCGCTTCGGCGATCTGGACGCTGTTCAGCGCCGCACCTTTGCGCACGTTGTCGGATACAACCCACATGGACAGCCCGTTGGGATGGGAGATGTCCTTGCGCAACCGGCCGACAAACACCGGATCCGTGCCCGCCGCATCCAGCGCCGGCGTCGGATAGCCCGTCTCCATCAGCGTGACGCCTGGCGCCTTGCGCAGGAGCGCCGCCGCATCCGCGACGCTGATTGGCTCGCGGGTCTCGATGTGCACGGCTTCCGAATGACCATAGAACACCGGGATGCGTACACAGGTGGGGTTCACCTGAATACGTTCGTCCTCCAGGATCTTGCGGGTCTCGTGCACCATCTTCATTTCTTCCTTCGTGTACCCGTTGTCCAGAAAGTCAGCGATCTGGGGAATGGCATTGAAGGCAATCTGCACAGGCATCACCTGGCTTTCGATTGGGCGCGTGTTCAGCAGATTGGCCGTCTGGCCGGCCAGCTCCCGTACACCCGCACCACCGGCACCGGATACCGCCTGGTAGGTGGCGACGTTGATACGGGTGATGCCCACGGCATCGTGTATGGGTTTGAGAGCCACCACCATCTGAATGGTGGAACAGTTCGGATTGGCGATGATATTGCGGTGACGATGCTCTGCCAGCCGATGCAGGTTGACCTCGGGCACGATCAGCGGAATATCGGCGTCCTGGCGGAACTGCGAGGTATTGTCCACCACCACGCAACCCGCCTGCCCGGCCTTCGGCGCGTATATCGCGGAAACACTGGCGCCCGGCGAGAACAGGCCCAGCCGCACCCTGGAAAAGTCGAACTGGTCCAGTCGTTCCACCGCCACCTGTCGGTCGCCCACCGGCAAACGCTTGCCCGCCGACCGCTCGCTGGCCAGCAGATGGATATTGCCGATCGGAAACTTCCGTTCCAGCAGGATTTCCACCATCGCTTCGCCCACCGCTCCGGTGGCCCCCACGACCGCGACATCAACTCGTTTCGTCATTTTCTCTCTAACTAATTGTTAATTAACGAATATTAAGCCCACCCCTACAGAGCGGCCAGCACTGCCTCACCCATTTCCCGCGTACCCACGGTGGCTTCGCCGGCCGCAGCGATATCCGCGGTACGTATGCCATCCGCCAGAACCCGGGCCACCGCCTGCTCGATTCGATCGGCACAGCCACCGGCGTTCAACGTGTACCGGAATGCCATGGCAACGGACAGAATCGTGGCCAGCGGATTCGCGATGTTACGTCCGGCAATGTCCGGTGCGGTGCCGTGCACCGGTTCATAGAGGCCCTTGCCGGACGCCGCCAGGGATGCCGAGGGAAGCATGCCGAGACTGCCCGTCAGCATTGCCGCAACATCCGACAGAATGTCGCCGAACATATTGGTGGTGACGATAACGTCGAACTGCTTCGGCGCCCGCACCAGCTGCATGCCCGCGTTGTCCACGAACATGTGCGACAACTCGATGTCCTGGAATTCCGCCTGATGCACGCGGGTCACCACTTCCCGCCACAGCGCCGTCACTTCCAGCACGTTGGCCTTGTCCACGGAACACACCCGCCCGTTGCGTTTGCGCGCCAGGTCAAAAGCCACGCGCGCGATGCGTTCGATTTCGTGCTCGGCGTACACCAGCGTGTTGAAACCCACCCGCTCGCCGTTTTCTTCACGAATGCCGCGCGGTTCGCCAAAGTAGATACCACCCGTGAGCTCGCGCAGGATCAGGATGTCGAGGTCCGCCACGAGTTCCGGCTTGAGCGACGACGCCGCGGCCAGCGGGCCGAAGAGAATGGCTGGCCGCAGATTGGCAAACAGCGCCAGTTCGGATCTGAGCCGCAGCAACCCACGCTCAGGCCGCTGCGCGGTCGGCAGGTTGTCCCACTTGGGACCACCGACACCGCCCAGCAGTACAACGTCCGACGCCTTTGCCGCGACAAGTGTGTCGTCCGGCAGCGGGGTGCCGTGCCTGTCGATGGCAAGACCGCCCACCAGGCCGTCCGTGAACGCCAACGGCAGCCCGGCATCACTGGCCACCTTCTGCATGACCGACACCGCGCTGGCCATGACCTCAACGCCTATGCCGTCTCCCGGCAATACCAGAACCTTTGCGCTCATGATCGTTTCTCCCGGGCCCCGGGCAGCCAGGGCATGCGTGCGTAGTGTTTGGCCTCAAACGCCTCGATGCGCGCCCGTTCGGCGAGCGTCATCCCGATATCGTCCAGGCCCTTGACGAGCTTTTCCTTGCGCACCGGATCGAATTCGAACCCGATCAGCATCCCCTCCGGGGCGGTGATGCGCTGCGCCACGAGATCGACGGTGAGTTCCAAGCCGTCTTCGCTGGTTGCGCGCCGGAACAGGTCATCGATTATTTCTTTTTCCAGAACAATGGGTAACAACCCGTTCTTAAAGCAGTTGTTGTAGAAAATGTCCGCAAAGCTCGGCGCGATGACGACGTCGAATCCGAACTCCATCAGCGCCCATACCGCGTGCTCACGGCTCGAGCCGCAGCCGAAGTTGTCGCGGGCCAACAGCACCCGCGCGCCCTGGTAGCGCGGCAGATTCAGCACGAAGTCGTGATTGATGCGCCGCTCGTTCGGCGTCATGCCCGGGGCGCCTTCGTCCAGGAATCGCCAGCCGTCAAACAGGTTATCGCCGAAGCCGGTGCGGTGAATCGACTTCAGATACTGCTTGGGGATGATCTGATCGGTGTCTACATTGGCGCGGTCCAGCGGCGCAACCAGCCCGGTGACGGTGGAAAACGCTTTCATAGCCACTCCCTCACATCGACGAAATGCCCGGCAATGGCGGCGGCAGCCGCCATTGCCGGACTCACCAGGTGCGTGCGCCCGCCGAAACCCTGGCGGGATTCGAAATTGCGGTTTGACGTGGACGCGCAGTGCTCGCCCGGCCCGAGCTTGTCTGGATTCATGGCAAGGCACATCGAACAACCCGCGGCGCGCCATTCGAATCCGGCGTCCACGAAAATCTGCGCCAGTCCTTCCCGTTCGGCCTGGGCTTTGACGAGTCCGGACCCGGGAACCACCATCACCTGCTTCACGCTGTTCGCCTTGCGTCGCCCCTTGACCACCTTTGCGGCGGCCCGCAGGTCCTCGATTCGGGCGTTGGTACAGGAGCCGATGAAAACCCGGTCGAGGTGGATGTCCGTGATGGGCTGATGCGGCCGCAGGTTCATGTAGGCAAGCGCCAGCCGAATCGACTCCGCCTTCACGGGATCCGCCTCAGCGGCTGGATCCGGCAGCGCACCGCTGATGCCCATGCCGAGTTCCGGGGAGGTTCCCCAGGTGACAAACGGTTCCAGCGTGGACGCCTCCATCGTCAACGTGCGATCAAACGCGGCACCGGGATCGGAGACCAGTGTGCGCCAGTAGCGTTCGGCGTCATCCCACAGGCTGCCCTTCGGCGCAAAAGGACGGCCATGCACGTAGCCGAGGGTGGTGTCGTCAACGGCGACCATACCCGCACGGGCTCCGGCTTCGATAGCCATGTTGCAGAGCGTCATGCGCCCTTCCATGCTGAGTGCACGCACGGCCTCACCACGGTATTCCAGCGTGTGCCCCGTGGCACCCGCCGTGCCCAGCCGCGCGATGATGGCCAGAATCAGATCCTTGGCATGGACACCGTCCGCCAGCCGTCCGTTTACCTCGATCGCAAAATTGCCGGCCTTCTTCTGCGCCAGGCACTGCGTCGCCATGACATGTTCAACTTCCGATGTACCGATTCCCTGCGCGAGCGCCGCAAACGCGCCGTGCGTCGATGTATGTGAGTCGCCGCAGACGATTGTCATGCCGGGCATGGTGGCACCCTGCTCCGGTCCCACCACATGCACGATGCCCTGGCGAGGATCCAGGATCTCGAACTGTTCCACCCCGAATTCCCGGCAATTGGCATCCAGTGTGACGACCTGCTCATGGGCGATGGGATCGGTGATACCGTCAAATCCCATCTCCCGGTTCGTGGTGGGAACATTGTGATCAGGCGTCGCCAGATTCGCCGTCACCCGCCAGAGTGGGCGATGCGCCAGCTTGAGACCGCCAAACGCCTGGGGCGACGTCACTTCATGCAGCAGCTGCAGATCGATATAGAGCAGACTTTCGCCATCACCGCGTGTTCCCACGTGGTGGCTGTCCCAGACCTTGTCGTAAAGGGTTGTTGCCGAAGCCATGACCTGTCCGCATCGAGGGAGACCGGTAGACTAGATCCGCGAGAAAAATAATTCCAATTCATACTATTTATCTTTTCTATAATTTCTGCGCATATATAGAGCGGAAGCAACCAGCAATCATCCAGGGGAACAGGGAATGCAGTTTGCCGACCTGCAGGCATTCGTGGCGGTGCACGAATGCGGTTCGGTATCGGCGGCGGCCGATACCCTGCATCTGACACAACCCGCCGTGACCCGACGCCTGAAATCGCTGGAAGGGACATTGGGTACCCCCCTGTTCGACCGCGTCGGCAGAAAACTGTGCCTCAATCCCTCGGGTCAGGTCTTCCTGGACCACGCCCGCCGGTTACTCGCGGCCAGCACGGATGCGCGCCAGGCAGTCATGGATCTGGGTAACCGTGTGTCCGGCCCGCTGCGACTGGTGACTTCACACCATATAGGTCTGCATCGTCTGTCACCGGTACTGCGGGATTTCACCAGGCAGTATCCGGAGGTGAGCCTGGATATTCACTTCGAGGACTCCGAAGCAGCCCATGACCTGGTCAGGGAAGCCAGCCGCGAACTGGCCGTGGTCACCCTCGATCCCCGCGGTCGGGAAGATCTGAGCTACCAGCCCATCTGGGCGGATCCGCTGGAGTTTGTCATTGCGGCAGACCATCCGTGGGCGCTCCGGTCGCGACCGCTTACCCTCGATGCCCTGGCGGCGGAACCCGCCATACTGCCAGGGCTCTCCACCTATACCGGCCGTCTCATCCTGGCGTTGTTCCATCAGCACGGTCTGACACTGCCCACCACGATGGCCACGAACTACCTGGAGACTATCGGCATGCTCGTGGCCGCGGGACTGGGCTGGAGCGTGCTGCCACGCACGCTGCTGCAGAAAGACCTTGCCAGGCTGTCATTGCCCGTCTCCGTTCCCGCGCGCACGCTCGGCGTGGTCACGCACCCCGCCCGCACCCTCTCCGCAGCCGCCCAGGCGTTTATCCACGTCGTGCGACAACATGGTGACGCGTCTCCCGCAAACTGAGACATCGAGCACACCAGGCGCACACGAACCTTCCGATACTGTCGCCATACCGACAGGATTTCGGTGTCATCTTGAAATCAACGAATCGCAGCATGTCGCGCACCGCACCCATCTTCCTGGGCCTGCTCGTCCTGCTGGCCGCCTGCCAGAGCCCACCGGTAACCACGCCGGTTGTCCTCGAGCCACCGAGGGACTTGCGCCTGGAGATGCAGAAAGTTGCCAAACCGCAAATCGCCAGACCGGTGCCCGCAGGCAATACGGCAACGGTGGCCCCCACCGGACCGGTGATTGTTGTGGTCAGTCGCAACACACCGGTCTACAGCGATGTCGCCAGGGCATTTGCCGCGGCCTGGGACGCTCCCAGCCGCATCGTCTATCTGGATGACGAGAATGGCGCCCCCCTCACGCTCACCGCCCTGACCAGCTCCCATCCGCTCGCCGTGGTCGCCATCGGCGACGCCGCGCTGCAGTTCGTGGAGACGGTTGATGTCGACGTCGTGTACGCACAGACATTTCGCGCCGGCAGCCAGCATCGCGGGGTCGACGCCCTGCCGCCGGCCGATGCCCAGCTGCGGCAGTGGGCCCAGGACGCGCCTGCGCTGAAGCGCATTGGCGTCATCGCGGGCCGGAGCTTCGCCGGCTATGCAAGCCAGCTTGCCGCTGCCGCCGAGCCGCTGGACCTGTCGATGGACGTTCGCATCGTGCAGTCGGAAAGCGACGCCCGTGAGGTGTTCCGGCAACTCGTGCCGACCATCGATGCCTTCATCTTCCTCCCGGATCAGACGGTATTCAGCCCTTCGTCCATCCAGGACATCCTGGCGGTCGGCCGCAGCAACGACATCCAGTTCCTCTCCTACAACCCGCTGATCCGTCACCTCGGCGCACAGTGGCTGATCTCGCAGGATGCCGGCGATGTGGCAGACGGGCTGGTAGCGCTTTTACGCAATCCCGATCGCCAGCGACAAGCCCTGGCAGCGTTCTACATCGACGACGGCAGTCATCGGCAGCGGGTTGCCGCCGATGGCTGATCTGCTGGCCGGCATCACGAAAGGGCGCCCACGCAGCCTGGTCAACGAAATCCTTCGTACCCAGATGCTGTTCGCCGCCGTCGTTGGCCTGTTCGCGCTTGGCGGATTGTGGGCGACATCCAATTACGTCATGCGCCACAACCTCGAGAATTCCGCCGCCCGCTGGATCGCGGAACTGGCACCGCTGGGAAAGGGCTTGTACGAGAAGGACCCGGACGCCAATCTGCTCGCGGTCAGGACGTATCTGGACCGCTACAAGGAACTGCTGTACGTGCGCTACTACGGCGCGGACGGCGAACCGCTCTATGTCGAGACGGGAGACACGAATACGGTGTTCCCGTCCCTGGCGATGCGCAAGATTCGCCGTCTCGAGAAGCTTGCGTCCACCGACCACCCACAGCTGCTCGACGATCGCGACGCCCCCCATATCCGACTCAGCCAGGCAATCGTGAGGGATTCACTCGAAGGCGCTGATCTGTTTACCGCCGAGAAGCTGGCCGATGTGTCCGGTCAGCGAGTCATCGCCGGCTTCGTGGAGATCGGTCTTGACGTGGCGGGCTACGATGCCGACCTCACGCGCAGCATGCTCATCGTCAGCGCCATCGTGCTGGCGACATTCTTCGGCCTGGGTGCCGTCGGCCGACTGATCGTGGCCCACGGTCTGGCGCCACTGCGCCAGCTCGAAGGACCACTGAAGCGGCTCGCTGCAGGCGAACTGGATATCGACGTTCCCCCGTCACCCCACCAGGAAATCGCCTCCATCGGCGAGGCGCTGAAGTCGGCCGCCGAGTCCATCCGCGAACGTGACCAACACCTCAGACGCCTGGCCAGCTACGACCAGCTCACGGGCCTGGCAAACCGTCGTTACTTCCTGGAGCGGGTGGAGCACCTGTTCGCCGTACAGCATGGCGCGGTGCTGTTCATCGACCTGGATCAGTTCAAGTACGTCAACGATACCCTCGGCCATCGCGGCGGCGACCAGATTCTGGCCCAGGCCGCCGAGCGCCTGCGGCAGACTGTGCGCCCTGGTGACCTCATCGCGCGCGTCGGTGGCGACGAATTTGTGATGTTCGTCGCCGGCGTGGACGCACGGCGCGCGGAAGCCATCGGCAACCAGATTCTTTCCGACCTGCGCGAGTACCCGCTCACCCAGGACGGACACGTCTTCAATATCGGCTGCTCCGTGGGCATCGCGATGGTGGAGCGCAACAACGCCTTCACTCCGGCGGAGATCGTCTCGCACGCCGATCTCGCCTGCCGGCAGGCCAAGAATGATGGCCGCAACCGCGCTCACCTCTTTCTCCATACGGACACCGATATCGCGGCTATCCAGAACGATCTGCATCGTCAGCAGCAGATCAAGCTGGCGCTGAAGAACGACGGTTTCGAACTGCACTACCAGCCGCTGCTCGATATGAAGACCGGACGCGTGGATCACTTCGAAGCGCTGCTGCGCATGCGGGGAAGCGACGGGCTCATCTTTCCGGATACCTTCCTGCCGGCAGCCCAGCGCTTCGGGCTCATGGCCGACATCGACCGCTGGGTGATCCGCCAGGCGATCGTCGAACTGGCAGCCCTGCGCCGTACCCGTCCGGAGGTCAAATTCGGCATCAACCTTACTGGCAGCACCTTCGTCGAGGGCGATTTCGGTACCTTCGTGCTGGCTCTGCTGGACGAACACCAGGTACCCGCCGCCAACATCATTTTCGAAATTACCGAGCAGGTCGCCATCGGCAGTTTCTCCGACGCGGTACCGCAGATCCGGGCGCTGGTGGAGCGCGGATGCGAATTCGCGGTCGATGACTTCGGTACGGGGTACAGCTCGCTCAGCTACCTCAAACGCCTGCCGGTGCAGTACATCAAGATCGATGGCGTGTTCATACGTCGCCTCGTCGACAGCGAGGTGGATCAGGCCATCGTGCGCGCCGTGGTCGATATTGCCCGCATCATGGGACGCAAGACCGTGGCCGAATTTGTTGGCGACGAAGCCACGTTCAACCTGATTCGCGACCTGGGCATCGACTACGCCCAGGGATTCCACGTGGGCAAACCCGCACGCAACATACCCGCACATCCGCAGGACAACATCATTCCGCTGCCTGCACCACGTTCCGCCTGACGCCTTCGGCCCTGCCCCGACGCCGCCAGGGCAATTCCTGCTAACCTTGCGCGCACGCACGCCCAACGGTTGGCGTCGAACGGCACCGTCAGTATCCACTACCCACACGGACCATCCACCGATGACACTCAGGCAGCATTGCGATCAGCTCCTTTCCACCGCCACGCAACGCGGCGACGTTCCCGGGTTGGTCGCCATGGCCGCCAATGCCGACGGCATCCTCTATGCCGGCGCGTTCGGTCGCCGGGACATGGCTGCCGAGGCCGCGATGAGCGAAGACTCAGTGTTCTGGATCGCGTCCATGACCAAGGCAATAACCTCGGTCGCGGCGCTGCAGCTCGTGGAACGCGGATTGCTCGATCTGGATGCCCCGGCCGCGGACGTGCGTCCGGAGCTGGCGTCCATCCAGGTGCTCGACGGTTTCGATGCCGACGGCAATCCGATCCTGCGGGCGCCACGCCGGGCCATGACACTTAGGCACCTGCTCACCCATACCTCCGGATTCGGCTATGACATCTGGAATGCCGACATCGGCAAGGCGGCGCAGGCGCTCGGTATCCCGCCGGCCGGCGCTGGCCGCATTGCCGGCTTGCACACCCCGCTGCTGTTCGATCCGGGCGAGCGGTGGAACTACGGCATCGGCATCGACTGGGCGGGATTGATGATCGAATCGGCCAGCGGTCAGCGACTTGGCAAGTACCTCGAGGACAACATCCTTGGCCCGCTTGGCATGCGCTCCACCACGTTCTCACCCGGCCCCGAACTGGACGCACGCAAGGCCCGCCTGCACCACCGCGACGACGCCGGCCGGCTCGCGCCGATGGACCTTCCCCTGCCCGCCACCAGGGAATTCGAGATGGGTGGCGGTGGCCTCTACAGTACTGCCCCCGACTATCTGCAGTTCGTGCGCATGGTGCTCAACGATGGCCAACTGGGCGCTGCGAGGATTCTGCGGCCGGAATCGGTGGCGCTGCTCGGCATGAATCACATGGGCGCGCACCGCGTCACACCAATGCGCACCGCCGTACCAGGTTTCAGCAACGATGCCGAATTCTTTCCCGGTATCTCCAAGGCATGGAGCCTGGCGTTTCAGATCAACCGTGAACCGGCGCCCACCGGGCGGGCCGCCGGAGGTCTGATGTGGGCGGGAATAGCCAATACCTACTACTGGATCGATCCGGCACGTGGCGTCGGTGGTGTGTTCATGAGCCAGATACTGCCCTTCGTGGATATCCGTTCGCTGCCATTGTTCACGGCCTTCGAAACGGCGGTGTACAAAGCACTGGGTTGATCGGTGCAACCGTCCTGGACGCGCTGGGCACGCTGGCTGATCGTCCTATCCCTGCTCGCGGTGCTGTGGGTGCCTGTTCGCACTGCCTTCGAGGCCGTGCGGCGCGTAAACGACTTTCCCGTTCATCAGCACCACCTGCTGCTTCCCCCCAGGAGCACGCCGGCGGTAAACGACCTGCCATCGCTGCTGGCAAACCAGCCGACCGACGCGCTGGGAGTGCCTGTCCACGACTACGGCGAACCACTCGGCACGCAGTACAATCCGCTGTTCATCGCCGATTTTGCCCTGGAACTGACACGGACAACGGACCAACCGGAGGTACGCCGGCGGCTTCGTGCCAGCCTCGACCACCTGCTCAACTCCGCCACGCCCACGCCCGCAGAGGCGCTGCTGTTTCCTTACACGTTCGATTTCCCGGTCCGTAATCAGCGCGCGCCCTGGTATTCGGCCATGGCGCAGGTACGGGTAGCACAGGCCATGCTGGCCGGGTGGCAGCGGGTAGGCGACGAACGCTACCTGGCCGCGGCACGGGCAGCGGCGCTGGCCCTGGTTGATCCCTCGGTGTCGCCGCCCCTGGCGGTGCCGGTCAGAAACGGTTACTGGCTGAAAGAATTTCCAGGGCATCCCTATCACGTACTGGACGGTACGCTCGTGGCCCTGGCGGGCCTGCATCGGCTGCTCGGCGAGCTGCCGGCGGACGTGCCCGACCAGGATGCCTTCGAATCCCTGTTCAGCAAATCGGTATCCGGCTTCGCCGCAAATGCCGGCTGCTTTACGACCCCGTTTGGCGGCGTCTATTTCAGTGACGCCGCCGAGGCCCCGACGCAGGGGTACTACGACATCATCGCAACGCGCCTGGCCTACCTGGCATCCGCCGTGCCGGCGCTGTCGGCCATCGATGCGCGCTTCTCGCTACGGAACCGCTCGCAAGGGGAACGGGTGGCGATCATCTGGTGGCAGCGGCTGCAGCGCTGGCGCTACAAGCACGGTCTCCTCGCTCCCTGCGTCACGTGAGACTCTCTGAGCGAGGCGCGACTAGCCGTTCTGGCCGCGGTGCCGCAGGGTGTGATCCATCAGCACGATTGCCACCATGGCCTCAGCGATTGGCACCGCACGAATCCCTACGCACGGATCGTGACGCCCTTTTGTCACCACGGTCACCACGTTGCCATGCACATCCTGGGTCTGCCCGGGTGTTGTCAGGCTGGAAGTGGGCTTGAGCGCAATACGAGCCACCAGATCCTGGCCGGAAGAAATGCCGCCCAGCACCCCACCCGCATGGTTGCTGGTGAAGCCATTGGCATCCATCTCATCACGATGCTCCGTGCCACGCTGGCGCACGACGTCGAACCCGTCACCGATACCCACCGCCTTCACGGCATTGATACCCATCAGCGCACCGGCGAGATCCGCGTCCAGTTTGCCGAATACCGGCTCACCGAGGCCGATAGGCATGCCTGTCGCCACCACCGTCACCTCGGCGCCGATGGAGTTGCCATCGCGACGCAACTCGTCAATCAGCGCGGCAATTTCATTGTGCCGCGTCGGATCCGCGCAGAAGAATTCACTTGTTGCGACATGCTCCCAGCCACGCATCGCCAGTTCCAGGCCGCCGATTGCCGAAAGGAAGCCCCGGATCGAGATCCCGGAATGCTCGCGCAGGTACTTTTTCGCGATGGCTCCTGCCGCAACCCGCATTGCCGTTTCACGCGCCGATGCCCGGCCACCGCCGCGATAGTCGCGCACGCCATACTTGTGATGGTAGGTGTAGTCCGCGTGCGCCGGGCGAAACAGGTCCTTGATGGCGCCATAGTCCTTGCTCTTCTGGTCCACGTTCTCAATAACCAGGCCGATCGAGGTTCCCGTGGTGCGACCTTCGAACACGCCGGAAAGAATGCGCACCACATCCGGCTCCTGACGCTGTGTGGTGTACTTCGACTGGCCAGGGCGACGACGATCGAGGTCCTGCTGAAGATCCGCTTCCGACAGGGCCAGCCCCGGGGGACAACCGTCAACGATAGCGCCAAGCGCCGGACCATGGCTTTCGCCAAAGGTGGTCACCCGGAACGCCTGTCCGATACTGTTACCCGCCATGAATCATCCGTCGCCGCCAGGAAGGCGCGCAGTATGAAAACCCGGCGGCGTCACAGCAAGAAATGTCCGCGCCGCCGGTCGCGACACGCCACCTGCGATCAGTCGTTTGCCGCGTCTCTGGCCGCATTCAATCCGGCCACGCGGCCGTAGTAGGAACCCGGGCCGAGGCTCAGCCCGCTGGCGTAGCCCTTGCCATCCTGCGGTATCGACGACACGCAGGCGCCCGCGGCATAGAAGCCGGGGATCGCCCGACCATGGCGGTCCAGCACTTCGGCATTCGAGTTGGTCTGAATGCCGCCGAGCGTGAGGTAGTGGTACATCGAGTTGTTGTAACCCACCTCGAACGCCGCGTAGGGCGGTTTGTCGAGCGGCTGTAGCCAGTCCGGGTGCTTGTGCAGCAGCGGGTCCTCTCGACGCGCAGCGGCGGCGTTGTAGTCCGCGAGGGTTTTGCGCAGAGAACCTTCGGGCAGCGACAACGCCGCTTCCATCTCGGCGACCGTCTCGAAACCGTCCACCAGGCGATGGGCAGCCCGCTGGTTTTCGGGATAAGCAAAGGTTGCCGAATCGAGCACGAGGTAGGCCACGGTATCCGGCTGCTCAGCGATGTACTCCGCCGTGCGGCCGTGATAGGAGTCCTCCGCCACGAAGCGCTCGCCACGGTTATTCACCAATATGCCCTTGATGAGTTGCGCCGGCGGGTAGAACGACGCCGTTGCGATGGTGCCACTCATTGCCTGCACCGCTGCTCCCGCCGACAAGCCAAGCTCCAGTGCCGCACCGTCGTTGTGCGGAATGCCGATCGGATTGACGCCCGTGGTGGGGAAATTCGGACACCACTCGCGCATGTACTCACCGTTCATGCCGAATCCGCCAGCGGCAAGCACCACGCCACGGCGCGCGCGTACGGTGATCTCCCCGGTGGTCTGTCTGGCTCGCACGCCACAGATGCGTTCCGCGGCATCGCACACCAGTGCATCGACGCGGGTATCCACCATCACACGTACTCCGGCCTCCGCGCAGCGGGCGATGAGCGCGTTGGTCGCCAGCGCACCGCCGCCATCGCCCACCTTCGCCACCTTGTGGCCGCGCGGTACCGGCGCCGCAAACAGGTAATACGGCCAGACCTTTTCATTGCCGGTAGAAGCCAGGCAGTCGCTGGTGGGGGCAATTACGGCTTTGTCCTTGTAATACGTTCGTTCGAACGGCACGCCCTGCGCTTCCAGCCAGTCGAAATGTCCCGCCGCCTCGTCGCAGAAGCGGCGAACCAGCAAGGCGTCCGGCGCTCCCGTACTGGCCATGAGAAAATTGAACATGTCGTCGGGCGTGTCCGTGTACCCCACCGCGTTCTGCACGGCAGTACCGCCTCCCAGATAGAAAATTCCGGCGGACAGGGCGCTGGCGCCACCGCCGCCACTGGCCCGCTCGAGGACCAGCACGTCGGCCCCTGCCTGACGGGCTTCCAGTGCCGCACAGGCACCGGCAATTCCGTAACCGATGACAACAACGTCAGCGGTTTCGGTCCAGGTGTCCACCGCGTCGGCGCGCAGCAGTTGCGGTATGTTGGTCATGGTGCGTTCTCCTCAGGACAGATCCGGACGGCCAGGGAAACTGGATAGCCGCGGTTGAAGCAGTTCAGGTCTTCGTGTCGAAAGCCTCTGCGTCCAGCACAAAGACACCGTCGCCGCCATCTTCCAGGTCCACCCACACAAAAGGCAGCGCCGGGACAGATCGGCACAGCGCCGCGGCACTGGCACCGACTTCACCCACCAGGATCCCACCCGGGGCAAGGCGCGCCGGCGCGCCCGCGAGAATTCGCCGCATGAGGTCCAGGCCATCCCCGCCTCCATCCAGGGCGAGTACCGGTTCGTGCGCGTACTCCGGCGGCAACGCCGCCAGATCGACGGCATCCACATACGGTGGATTGGTGAGGATCATATCAAACCGCCCTTCCACGCCGTCGTAGAGGTCGGTTTCCAGGACCCGGACACGCGTTTCCAGGCCGTGCAGGGCTATGTTACGACGCGCCAGGGCCACGGCCGCCGGATCGATATCCGTCATCACGACCTCGCTGTCCGGAAAGGTGAGCGCGGTGGCAATGCCGATACAGCCGCCACCGCAGCAAAGGTCAAGCACCCGCGCCGGTGCCCGGCGCAGCCATGGGCGAAAGGCATGCGTGATCAGTTCGGCGATTGGCGAACGCGGCACGATCACACCGGGCTCGACCAGAAATTCGTATCCGGCGAACCACCAGCGACCCAGCAGATAGGGAAGCGGCACCCGTTCCACCACGCGTCGCTCCGCCAGGGCAAGCACTTTGCGTACCGCAGCTTCCGGCACGAGTGTGTGCAGCGATGCATCCTCATCGGGCAAGCCGGTCACACCCAGCACGAGGGCCACCGCTTCGTCCCATTCGTTATCCGTACCGTGTCCGTAGAACAATTCCGCTCTTTCGAACTGTTCGCTCACCGATTGAATGAGGTCTCCCGCCCGCATCGTCAGACCGTCTCCTGAAATCCCGGTACCGTATCGCCAGCCGCGAATGGCCGGGACGAAAGGCGCGACGTTACTCCCGCATGCGCCGATGAGGCAAGACGAGTTCGATGCGCCCCACGTGTTCTTCCCTGGGTAGCAGCGGGCCGGCGCCAAAAGCGACCAGTCGCGGGCCCTCGTCACTGACAAGCACCTCCACTGCGCGTCGGGCGCAAGCCTCGGACTGCCGGATAACACCATCCACGTCACCGGGTGAATACAGGTGGCAGACGACGTACAACGTTTCCTCTCGCAGCGCCTTCAGCGCAGACCGGACCCCGGCAAGCGTCTCCAGCGCATTGCCTGGCAGGCTGCCATCCACGGCGGGACGCACACCGGTAAGGATGCCATGTCCGTTGGTGACAAGGCTCTCGACGAGTAGCCGCCCCTCGTCTACCGCCACGGGCGTATCCGTCAGCAGGAGCCGCACATGCACGTTGATGCGCCGGTTGCCACGCTGGATCACGTAGATGGACAACAGCCCGTCCGGATGCCGCCCCGCCAGATAGAACTGGTTGGCATCGGGTCCGTACAGACTCGACTGGCCAAACACCATGTTCGCCCACTGCGCGCTGCGGCCACAGTCCAGGCCTGTGCAACTGAACAGAACGGAGGCGCGGGGTAACGCCTGGCGATAGTGCGCGATGACTTCATTCAGCGGCGTGTCACGTGGCATCTCGTAGATGGCTTCCACTTCCAGTGCCGTGACCCGGACCTGCTCTCCCGCTTTGAGCTCGCGACGGATCTTTTCCACCGAGGAAATGATGAACTGATGCGCACGCGGTTCCGCGTCAGCCTTGAATGTCACGATCTGTGCTTGTGGAAAGCGGGGAAAGTCGATCGGGTCACGCGAACCTGCGACATCCGCATGTCCGGTGAGGGGCAGGGAGACCAGCAGCCAGAGGCAGAACAACAGACGATCGATCATCGCGACATGGTAGCAGGATGCCCTGGCAGGCTGCTGAACAAGCTGTCTGGCCGCCGGGTCGGGGACGACCCGGCGTGCCGATCGCACGCACGAGCACGCCGCTGGCAGGGCATCAACGGCAGACCGCAAGGCACTCAAATATGCCCGGGAGCGCTGTGAACCAACCCGCTCATGGCGTCCACCGCTGCCGGGACTGCCTGGTATCACGCACACGACAGGCAGGCCTCCCTGCGGTCATTCGCCCGACAGCAGATCCAGCAGCAACCCGTTGAGGCGATGCACATAGCCGGCCGCGTCCGCAGGCACTTCGCCCTCCGCCAGGCCGGCCTGATCGAACAGAACCAGCGTCAGGTCGCGGAACCGGTCCTCGTCAGCTTCCCGGTCCAGACGCTGGATGAGGGGATGCGTCGGGTTGTACTCGAAGATGGGCTTCGATTCCGGCATGGCCTGTCCGGTCGCGGCGAAGATGCGTCGCATCTGCGCACCCATGGCAAACTGGCCCAGCACCAGACAGGCCGGCGAACGCGACAGACGATGCGACACCCGTACTTCTTCCACCTGCTCGCCCAGTACCTTGGCGATTCGCTCGGACAGTGCCGCGGTTTCCGCGTTGTCTTCCTCCTTCTCCTTCTTCTCGCCGGGCAGATCCAGGTCCGCTCGCATGGCATCCTGGAATTTGACGTCCTTGTATTCGGTGAGGCTGCTCATCAGCCACTCATCGATGCGATCGTGCATGAGCAGCACTTCGATACCCTGCTCCTTGAGCACCTCCAGATGTGGTGAATTGGCCGCGTGCTGGTACGACTCCGCCACCACGTAGTAGATCTTGTCCTGCCCTTCCACCCGCCGCTCGAGGTAGGCATCCAGCCCCACGCTTTTCTTCTCTCCTTCGCCGCGGGTGGAGGCAAACCGCAACAGGCCCGCCAGCGTTTCGCGGTTGGCGAAGTCCTCGCCGGCGCCCTCCTTGAGGACCTCACCGAACTCATCCCAGAACTCCTGGTACTTCTCTGGCTCTTTCTCGGCCATCGTGCCGAGCATGGTGAGCACGCGTTTGGTGAGCGCATTCTTGATGGTGGTGACCCGCTCGTCCTGCTGCAGGATCTCGCGTGACACGTTCAGCGGCAGGTCGTTGGAGTCCACGACGCCTTTGACGAAACGCAGATACAGCGGCAGGAACTGTTCCGCCTCGTCCATGATGAACACGCGCTGCACGTAGAGCTTGAGCCCCCGGGGCGCTTCCCGATTCCACAGGTCAAACGGCGCACGCTTGGGCAGGTACAGCAGGCTGGTGTACTCCAGCTTGCCTTCCACCCGGTTGTGACTCCAGCCGAGCGGTTCCTCGAAGTCATGGCTGACGTGTTTGTAAAACTCCCTGTATTCATCGTCCGTCACGTCCGAGCGGGAGCGCGTCCACAGGGCCTTGGCCTGGTTCACCACCTCGAATTCCGGCGTCTTGTCCTTGTCGTCGTCGCCGTATTTCTCCTCCAGCATGCGCACCGGTACCGCAATGTGATCCGAGTACCGGCGCACGATGGACCGCAGGCGATAGCCGTCGGCAAAGTCCTTCGCGTCGGCTTTCAGGTGCAGGATGACATCAGTGCCCCGCCCCGCCCGCTCAGCGGCTTCCACCGAAAACTGGTCTTCGCCCGTCGAACGCCAGCGCACGGCATCCGCCTGTCCGGCGGCGCGCGTGACCACCTCCACCTCGTCGGCGACGATGAAGGCGCTGTAGAAACCGACCCCGAACTGCCCGATCAGCGCAGTGTCCTTCTTCTGGTCACCCGTCAGTCGGGAAATGAATTCCGCCGTACCCGACTTGGCGATGGTGCCCAGATGATCGATCACCTCCTGCCGGGTCATGCCGATGCCATTGTCGCTGAGCGTGAGTGTGCCGGCCCCGGCATCGAAAGTGACGTCGATATGGAAGTCGCTGTCATCCGCCAGCAGTTCCGGACTGCCGATGGCCTGGAAGCGCAACTTGTCGATGGCGTCCGAGGCATTGGATATCAGTTCCCGCAGGAAAATCTCCCGGTTGGAGTACAGGGAGTGGATCATCAGTTTCAGCAGTTGTTTGGCTTCGGTCTGGAATCCGAAGGTTTCCGGGGCGGCATCGGCCATGGGTGTTCCTTCCATCGGTCGGTAGTGACAGTGTTCGTGCGCGGCTGGCGTGCCGACGCGGTTTCAGGGGACGGATGTGGGGACGGA
Source organism: Pseudomonadales bacterium (assembly GCA_024234635.1). Lineage (GTDB taxonomy): Bacteria > Pseudomonadota > Gammaproteobacteria > Pseudomonadales > Azotimanducaceae > SYFY01. The sequence continues at coordinate 143,676 of JACKNX010000007.1, forward strand.
CTGCGGATTTTCAAGCGCCGATGGCACTCGCCGCCCAACTTGCCCGCAATCCCCCGCAACGATTACCTTCCAGGCACGGAACCATCGGAGCATTCCACGTGACACTCACCAGCGCGCAATGCAGCGGGCCAACTGCCCCACTACTCACCACCACCATCGGCCGGCACCTGGACGCCGTCGCGGCGCGGGACCCGTCGCACCCCGCACTGATCATGCCGCACCAGGCCATTCGCTGGACGTACGGCGAATTCGTGCACGAAGTGGAGCGTCTGGCCACCGGCCTGCTGGCGCTGGGTATCGCGCCGGGCGACCGCGTGGGCATCTGGGCACCCAACCGCTACGAATGGGTGCTCACCCAGTTTGCGACGGCAAAGATCGGCGCCATCATGGTCTGCATCAATCCCGCCTACCGTCTGTACGAGCTGGAATACGCGCTCAACAAGGTGGCGTGCAAAGCCATCGTCACCGCGGAGGCATTCAAAACCAGCCAGTACCTGCAGATGCTGCAGGAACTCGCTCCCGAGTTGGCAACCTGCCAACCCGGCAGGTTGCGGGCGACGCGCCTGCCGCACCTGACCACAGTAATCCGCATGGGCGAGACGGTATCGGCCGGCATGTTCAATTTCGCGGATGTATGCGCCATGGGCGGATCTGCGCAGTACGAGCAACTACGCGCGCTGGCGGACCAGCTCGACCCGGCCAGCCCCATCAACATCCAGTTCACCAGCGGCACCACGGGTATGCCCAAGGGCGCCACGCTCACCCACACGAACATCCTGAACAACGCCTACTACGCCGGGCAGAGCATGCGTTTCACGCACCGGGACATCCTGTGCGTGCCGGTACCGATGTATCACTGCTTCGGCATGGTGCTCGGCACCCTGCTGTGCGTCGCCCATGGTGCGACCATGGTGCTGCCGTGCGAAGCCTTCGAACCGCTGGCTGTCCTGGAGGCCGTGCAGAACGAGCGCTGCACCGCGCTGCACGGCGTGCCGACGATGTTCATCGCCGAACTGGATTCACCGCAGTTCCGCGAGTTCGACCTGTCCAGCCTGCGCACGGGCATCATCGCCGGCTCCACCTGCCCCATCGAACTGATGAAGCGGCTCATCAACGAAATGGAACTTACGGAAATCGTCATCGGCTATGGGCAGACAGAATGCAGCCCCATCGATTCCATGACCGCCATCGAGGATCCGCTGGAGGCGCGTGTGACTACGGTCGGCCGGCCACATACCAACTGGGAGATGAAGATCGCGCGGGAAGATGGCACGGTCGCGGGCATAGGCGAAACCGGTGAAGTCTGCGCACGCGGCTATGGCGTGATGCAGGGGTATTGGGACGATGCCGAGCGGACGGCGCAGACCATCGATACCGAAGGCTGGCTGCACTCCGGCGATCTCGGTGAAATGGATGCAAACGGCTACGTGAAGATCACCGGCCGCATCAAGGACATGATCATCCGCGGCGGCGAGAACGTCTACCCGCGCGAGGTGGAGGAGTTTCTTTACACGCATCCGGATATCCAGGAGGTGCAGGTCTTCGGCGTACCCGATGCGAAGTACGGCGAACAGGTGGCGGCCTGGGTGCAACCGCGCGCGGGAGCTTCGCTGTCAGCCGAGAGCGTGCAGGCGTTCTGTCAGGGTCAGATCACGCACTTCAAGATTCCGAAGTACATCAAGCTGGTCAATGAGTTTCCGATGACAGTGACCGGCAAAATGCAGAAATTTCTGATGCGCGAAGCCTACGCAAACGAATTGGGGCTCACGCCGGATGCCTCAGTCGCCGCCGCCGATGGCTGATTGGACGACCGGTGTCCCGGCCAGACCGCAAGGGCCCGGCCTATCTGCCAGCCGTTCGCACCGTGCAGCGGCATCGACACAGTCCAACACAAGCCTGTGCACGAGCTTTGCCTGGCTGGCGGCGGAAGAGAACGTGTGATCCGCGTCCGCAAAGTCGGTGACCGGGAGCTGTCCCGCATCAATCATCCGCTGCACGCCGACCCCGCCCACGCTGCGCAGAATGTCGGCTGCGGGATCGCCCTGCGCCGTATAGATCCTGAGCGTTCGGCCGGCATCCAGAACACGCCGGATCTCACGAGCCAGCGGTGTGCCGTAAATTCCCGCATGCTCCGCCAGCCGCCGCGCCGCGCTGCCGAACTTCATCGCCGCCCGTTGCACCGTGGTAGCGACGGCATACCCGATGCTGACGTCACCACGGATCAGCCTGTGCCACTTGGAGCCACTGGCGAGCTTCTCCGTGTACGCCGCGGCACGCGACTCGACGCGCGCGGCGTTCAGACAGTCGTTCTCCACCAGCGTTTCGTCCCAGGCCCAGACGGCGGGATTGATGAGCAGCGCGCCAGCGATCTCATGCGCCGACCCGTCGGATACCGAGCGGCACAGCGCACGGAACCCGGTGTATGCGCCTGAACACATGCCAACCGCCAGAAAGCGCGTAAAACCATGCACGCTGGCGAGATAGTTGAGCACTTCGGACACGTCCGTCATCGCGCCGCGCGGATACGGCTGATCCGCGTTCGACGGTACGCCGGAAACGCTGTCACCGAGGTTGGCGAGATCGAATCGCAACGCTGCGATCCCCTGCCCCGCCAACGCACGCGCCAGCGCGACATGCAAATTACAGGGACCAACGTGGTGCCCGCCGCCGGTATTCGGAATGACCACCACCAGATCCGCATGCCGGCCCGCTAGCGCGGGTTCCGTCAGGATGCCGAACAATCCGTTCGCGCCAATTTGACATAACGTCTCCCGCACGCCGTCCGGCGTACACATGGCGTGGTCGGTTGTAGTGTCCGAAGACTGAACCACTGCTGTCGGTGTGGCTGTCAGCGTGTTGCGGACATGCGGCGTTTGCGAAAGTTGACCGGCAAGCGCACGCAGCCCGGCCTCCGGAATCAGCGAGTTCATGGACTGGCGCATCATGCCCAGGTATCGGGTATGCGCCGTAATCACCAGGTCAATACCGTGCGGTGCCAGCCAGGCGCGCACCTCCTCCGCCTGTGGTGCATCGTCACGGTCGAACAGCAGTACGCGTCGGGCCCGTGGTACGGTCTGCGTGAGGCGCATCGCCCCGATCAGGTGCTGCGCCGAGCCGTCCATTACCAGCCCCCCGCAATCAAGCAGGCCACTCGCCTTCAGGTAGGACGACGCCTGGCCAACGAGCTGGCAGTCACGCAGAAAGCGGGCCCCGCGCAGACAGGGCGCCCAGAGTAACAGCGTATCCACTGCGTGCTGCTCCGCGTACAAGGCGGCAACGCTGGCGCCGAGCCGGAGTCCGCCAACGCTCAATGTGTGGCATCCAGTTCGCTCCCGCAGCCAGTCGGCAACATCGGTAACGTTACGCACCCAGACATCGAGCAGGTTGTGGTCACCCGGCAGGGTCGTTGAGTTACCTACCCCCTGCAGGGAGAAACGCACTGTCGGGTATCCGGCGAGTGACAGATGCTCGCAAAGCCGCCGTACCGAACTCTGCGAGTGGGTAAATTCATGACCGACCGGCGACACGATCACCACACCCATGGCCTTGGCAGGGCCGGCCGGCTGGTGCAGGGTGGCGTGCAGCCAGGAATTACCCGAAGCGATCCAGACGGGTATTCCGGAACTCATGGTTTGACGACCCGGAACAATGCCCGGGCATCGTCGCCCGCCCGCTCGATCGCCTGGCGTGCACACCCGAATATACCGTCCCCGATCTCCCCATCTGTCGCCAGACTGGCCAGAAAGCGCCTGACGGGCTCGTTGCGCGGTGTCCGGCGATAGCTGAAACGGAGTGCGTCCACATCCAACAAATCACACAACACACCAAGGAAGGCGTACTCGACCCGACGCTGGAAAACACGGCAGGACAGCACAAAGTTACGCACATGACCCTCACGGGAAACCAGACAGGCGAGAATTTCACCATGTTCGCCGAACCGGTCCCGCAGTACCGCGGTAAACAACCGGTCACCCGCCGCGACGCGTTCGTCGAGAGCGGTCCCATCGATGCGCTCACCGTTCAGGTTGAACTGGTTGGTCTTGTTGATGAGCTGCAGGGCACGCGCACGTTCCGTCGCTGCCGGCTCCCGGATCATCAGTTCCATTGCCTGTTCGCGGAGGAAATGCGTGAGATCCGCACCTCGCGCCGTATTCGGCGCCATGCCCGACAGTGTCGTTCGATACAGTTGCGAACGCTGGCGATCCTCCGCGGTCACGGTTGCACGGGAAAAGAGGCGCGCCAGCGTCTCGCACAGGTCCGGCAGCTCATTGGCGGAGGGCGGATACCGAAGCGTAGTCACCTCCGGCAGCCGTGATTGCACTTCATGCAGTTCCACCGGGTTGTCATCGACGAACACAAAGCTGTCCAGGCCGAGATTGAGTTGTCTCGCAATCTGTTCGATCTGTGCCGACTTGGCGTCGTAGGACGCCACCACGGCAACAAAATCTTCCGGCTGCAGGAGCATGTCCCGATGCGCAAGCCCGCTTTCCGCGAGGTGGGCATCGTTGCGGCTGACAGCCACCAGCACGGCACCAGTATTCCTGAGATGGCGCAGCACACTTTGGTACACGAAGTGCGGGAAGCCCCGGCCCTCCGGCGCGCACTGGATGGCACTGCCATCCTCCCCGATCACACCATGCCAGAGAACGTTGTCCAGATCGGTGACGAGCACCTTTTTCGGCGTCGGCGCCGGCAGCGTCAGGGCAACGATCTGTTCAGCCACCGACGCCAGTTGCCGGCTCACCAGTACGCTTCCGGTGGCCAGATAGGCATCCAGCGCAAAACAGGATTCCGGCAGAACCGCGCCGAGCCGCGCACCGGCAGCACACAGCCGGTGGCGAATGGCCAGATTGGTGGCATGACAGTGATGCCAGGGCGGAATGGGCACATCCAGGTACACCGAGATACCGGGCAGGCCGACAAGCCGGGACTCCAGTTCGGCAATACGCTTGAAGGCTTCGTCCTCACTAGCGACGTTTGTGCCGAGCCCGGTGCGCCAGTCCAGTTCGGGCAGGAAGTCCCAGGGCAGCAGCACGCGAACGTCCGTTGCCCGGTGCTCGGCGTCCATGAGATGTTGACGCATGGTGCCGAACGGCAGCTCCCGCGCGCGTTGCGGATGGCCCGCCTTCACGCGGTACGCGGCGAGAAAAAGGCCGAGGCTGGGCAGCGAAGCGTTGCAGGCGAGCAGAAATTCGGGCGCCTCTGCGGCATCACCTGCAAGCTGCTGTGCTTCGAGGAATTTCACGCCGCGTTGCCCGCATCAATTACCGCATGCAGATACGACGCCACGGCCTGAAAGTCCCGCAGTTCGAGCAAAGCTTCCACATCCTCGAAAAAAACGTCGAACTCGCTCTCCAGGGCTGCGATCAGGTTCACGTGCGCAGCCGAGTCCCAGGCTTCAACAGAGTCCATGCCGATTGTGTGCGCCGGCATTTCGCGGGTGACCGGAAACAGCGCATGAAACAACGCCTCGAGCTGCACAGTCGTATTCGGGTTTGACACGATCCACACCCTCGCCTTGCCGGGATGATGAAGAAGTCCGGCCGGGTCTTTGCCATCAGGCCCGGGCCGCGGCCCGCTCACCATCTCACTATAGGCCGCCTCTCAGCGGCCAGCTTCACCCCGTGCGTTACGGTCGCGCCTGGGAAACAACGAAGGCGCAACTCTAGAACACTCCTCAGGCGGATTCGTGCGGCTCTGTGGTGGCTTCGTGGCGATTCTCAGGCGAATGCAAGCATCGTAAGCAAGATGCAAAACCCCGGTGCACTCGGCACACCGGCTGGAGACAATGCCAAAAACGCAGGCAGTACGCGTCATGACCAACAGACATCTCAAGGGGTGCGCCCGACTGGCAATGGCGCTCACGTTGTTGACTGCAATCTCCGCTTCCGCGGCCGAGCGCCGGTATTTCATCGTCGGTGACAGCTACTCGGACACCGGCAATTTCGAGGCGCTGTACCGGCCGAACACCGCCGGACCTTCCGTCGACGGCGACACGAACTGGGTTGACGTGCTGTTCGCAGGCCACGACATTCAGCCGGCATGGATTGCCCTCAGCGCCAGCGAACCGCCCAAGGACGGCCGGGTCATCAACTTTGCCGTTGCGCGAGCCACCACCGGCTACCAGCTTACCTGGCGTACGGGCGGCTGGCTGCTGCCCGACTACGCACCCAATGGCATGCAGTGGCAGTTTGAGCGCATGCATCGTCGATATACGTTCAACCCGGAGGACACGCTGCTGATCTGGGGCAGCGTCAACGATCTGGTCTGGGGGGCGTCCACAGCGTCCGCCAGTGCACCTGCACGCTTCATCGAGGAAGTCCGCACGCCACTGCCACTGGGTGGCATGGCACCGCTGGTGGAGCAGACGGCAACCAACTTGATGATCCTGGTCGAGCGCGGCGTGAAATTCGGTTTCGGCCACATCCTGCTGCTGAGCACGGGAGGCGATACGCTCTCACCTCTGCTGGATGCCGATGCGCGCACAGCCTACACGCGCGCAGCCGACAGCCTCGAATCCACGTTGAGAGAGCGCATCGACGACGCTGCTGCGAGATACCCGCAAACACGCATCGAGCTGATCGACCTGTCAAGAGGCATCCACGACGGCATACGGGAATTCGGTCTCAGGGACGATATCGCCTGCAATCAGGACGGACAGACATGCGAAACGCCTGAACGCTACCTGCGCCAGGACTTCGTGCATCCGACGGCAATCGGCTACTGCCTGGTTGCTCGAACAGTGCATCCATTCCTGGAGGACAACACGCTGCCGGAACCGCGTTGCGACCGCTGAGCCTCAGGCCGCCTTGCGTTTGACGATGTAGACCATGGTGTCCCGCTGGTAGTCGTCGCTCATGCACGGAACGCCGTGGAACGAATTGTCACTCTTCAGAAAGCCGAAAGCCGTATTGGGCAGATACTCTGCCGTACCGACGGCGTCAAAATACTCGAACTTGTGGTGCGCCTGACCATCACAGATCTGATCCGCCTGCTTTGGCACGTACACCGTGGTGCCAAGATGCCGGTGCTGCCGATCGTCCGGCAGGTAGAGCATCATGGTGACAAGGCGTTTCGGGCTGTCCGTGTGGGGACCAATCATGTAGCCACTGAAGTCGCGCATGAACATCGCCTCCGGCTCGATGCGCAGATTGCTGTCTCCACGGGCGATGAGCTGGTCATAGAAACGGCGCACCAGAACCACCATCAGCTCATCGGAACAGAACCATTCACGGTGTTTCTCCCAGAAACGCCGCTTCTCCTCATTGCGTAGATTGGCCAGATGCTCCCTCAGGTGCATGACGTAGCGCTCCGGAAAACCGCTGGCGCGTCCCGTATCGTTGAGGCAGATGAGCTCCTCATTGTCCGGCTTCATGGCCATCATGCGTCGGTAGTAATCCACCGGAAACACATCGCGAACATAGAAATGAGGATAGGGTTCCAGCTGGATAGCCATGGACGCAAAGCGCTCCGCGACATGGCGCTTGACGGCGTCGTAATCGATTTCCGCCGGTGGAGCCACCCCGAGACCTTCGAAACTGATGCCGGATCCGGGGCGGAAGAAGACATAGTTGCCGATGCCCTGGAAACTGCCTTCGGTGCGGATGGCAACGTCCACCTGATGCTGCTGGAACTCGAAGCCGAGGTCACCCATCAAGGCGATGAGTTCGCGATGCTCGGGCAGATGTGTGTTCAGCTCGACCAGCAGCGACTTGAGCCCCGGGCTGCGCAGTACGGACGCCGCGCCCTGCATGACAAGGTGCTCCAGACCGTCAACGTCGATCTTCACGTGATCCGGTTGTGGAAGCACGCCCTGCGCCACCAGATCGTCCAGCGGCATCGCAACGCAACCCTGCACGAAGCTCTGCTTGCGCTCTTTCAGGTGAAAGTCGAGGCTGGCGCCGAAAGTGTGACAGGAACCACCGAGACTGAAGGCACTGAGGTACAGCCGATCGACGCGGGCTTCATTGGACAGCGCCAGCGGATAAGCCACGCACTGCTCGTGCAGCCCGTTGTAGACGATGTTGCGGTTGAGCAGCGCGTAATTCTGCGATTCCGGCTCGAAGGCGAACACGCGAACGCCCTGCCCTTTTGCCGCCATGATGGTGTACATGCCGACATTGGCGCCGATATCCACGAACACCTCACCCGGTTTGAACTGGCGAATCCACGCCACCGTGTCCGGCTCCTTGGAAAAAACCGTCTGCGCCCGCCATACGACCATCTTGTTGCTGGCTTCATACAGCAGCTCGACACCGTCGAACGGCACCTTGACCACATTGATCTGGGCTTCTTCCATGACTGCTCCCCGTGGGCGCGCGCCTGGCGGAAACCGGCGCTTGGCAAGTTAAGCACCCCGAAACAATTTCTCCGGAGTCACAGGAAGGTATAGCAGCGAATTCCGGCAAGTAAACCGCTTGCCCGGGTCGCGGGGCGCGGCGCCCGGTTTCTGGACACCCGCCCGGTTTCTGGACACCCACCTCAGCGTCCCGCTGATCATCGACCCTCACCCCAGGTCGCCCGCTCATCGCTGGACGCCCATCGCTGGACACTCACTCTGCTCCTCGGAACGCGGGGAGGCGGCAATGTCACACGAAGATCGCGGACACTTCCCCTTGTCCGAATACACCCCCAGACCCAACCTTTCGCACATGGGATATCCACGCAGTCATACGGTCATTCCTGGCGAACCCGGCTTTTTTCACTGCCACTCCCGTTGCGTGCGGCGCTCGTGGCTTTGTGGCAACGATCCACTGACAGGCAGGAATTTCGACCATCGGCGCGACTGGATCGAGCAGCGCCTGCTCGATCTGGCCAATTCGTTCGCGGTAGCGTTGTACGCTTGGGCGCTGATGGACAACCATTGCCACGTCGTCCTTGCGGTTGATCCGCGCCTGCCGTTCGAATGGCCAGATAGCGACGTAGCAAGCCGCTGGTGTCGACTCAGTGCCTCTCATCGGCGGGGCTTTCCTGACCCGGAAAATAAAGAACGCAAGCAACGGGAAGCAGAACTACTCAGCGATCCTGCTCGGTTGGAGACCATCCGCCAACGTCTCGGTTCCGTCAGCTGGTTCAACCGCTATCTCAAGGAAGCGATCGCAAAAGAAGCCAACGCGGAAGATGGCTGCAACGGCCATTTCTGGGAAAGCCGTTTCGGCTGCCAGCCTCTGCTGGACGAACGGGCAATCCTCACCTGCATGACTTACGTGGACCTGAATCCGATTCGGGCAGGTGCCGCGATCACACTCGACAATAGCTCCTTCACATCCATCAAACGCCGGCTGGAAGCGCTTGCCGTAGATCCTGCTGAGATTGACAACCCACTGACCCCGCTTGCTGGCACGGTACGACTGTCAGGCCCTACAGTTTCACTTCGAAGCTACATCGAACTTCTGCAGTGGACGGGACAGCGGCAACGAGCGGACAAACGCGGTGTCATTGATCCGGCCACTCCTTCCATCCTGCTACAACTGAGGGCACCTCCCGATCGCTGGGTAGGTCTCACCGGCCATCTTTTCCACAGATTCCGGGTTGCCGTCGGCGGCAAAGCCAGCCTCGGATCATTTGCCCGGCGCACCAATCGGACGCGGATTCAGGGCAACACCTACGCCTGGGATTGAGTACAGGCTGATACTTCAGCGACCAATCCTGTCTCCCGTGATGCTCTGAGAGTTTGCTTCCTTGCCGACGACGATCCCAATAGGTGGGGCTCGCAAGCGCCTCAACCTGGCAGCCTTGGCGCCAAGCATGGTTGCAGCATTCGCTTTACAGCAATAGTGAGTGTCCAAGAGAAGCGGGAAGCGGGAGAAGCGGGAAGCGGTATGCAAGAGAAGTGAGTGTCGAAGCGGGTGTCCAATACAGCTGTCTCGAAGTGGGTGTCCAAAACAGCTGTCCAAAATAGCTGGGCCGATGCCATTGCCCATCGCGGCGAACTCGGGCAAAACCATCAAGCATGGGACGCGGCGGGTTCAAGTAACCCGCCGCCCGTCTACCGGCTTGTCACTTCCAGCCGGTAACCTCTGCCAGCGCATCGCCGATCTGCGCGAGGCTGTCCACCGTACGCACACCGGCTGCGTGCAGCGCGGCGAACTTTTCAGCTGCCGTACCCTTGCCGCCCGCAATGATGGCGCCGGCATGGCCCATGCGCTTGCCGGGCGGTGCGGTGACACCGGCGATGTAGGACACCACCGGCTTGGTGACGCTGGCCTTGATGAAGGCCGCCGCCTCTTCTTCCGCGGTGCCGCCGATTTCACCCACCATCACAATGGCTTCGGTCTTCGGGTCGTCCTGGAACAGGCTCAGGATATCGATGAAGTGGCTGCCCGGAATCGGGTCGCCGCCGATACCGACGCAGCTGCTCTGGCCGTAACCGCGGTCGGTGGTCTGTTTCACCGCTTCGTAGGTGAGCGTGCCGGAACGCGAGACGATGCCCACCTTGCCCGGCAGGTGAATGTCACCCGGCATGATGCCGATCTTGCACTCACCCGGCGTGATCACGCCGGGGCAGTTGGGGCCGATGAGCCGTGCGTCGGAAATATCCAGGCGCGCCTTCACCGCCAGCATGTCCAGCGTGGGAATGCCTTCCGTGATGCAGACGATGAGCTTGATGCCCGCGTCCAGCGCCTCGAGGATGGAGTCCTTGCACACGGATGCCGGCACGTAGATCACGGACGCCGTGGCGCCGGTGGCGTTCACCGCGTCGGCCACCGTATCGAACACCGGTTGCCCGAGGTGCGTGGTGCCACCCTTGCCCGGCGTGACACCACCCACGAGTTTGGTGCCGTAGGCCAGCGCCTGTTCGCTGTGCAGCGTGCCCTGCGAGCCGGTGAAACCCTGGCAGATGACCTTGGTGTCCTTGTTGACCAGAATGCTCATTTATTTGCCTCCCGCCGCGGCGACTGCTTTTTCGGCCGCGTCCTTCAGGGAACTCGCCGGAATGATGTTGAGCCCGCTGTCCTTCAGTTTCTGCCGTCCGGCCGGTGCATTGTTGCCTTCGAAGCGCACCACCACGGGCACTTTCACACCCACTTCCTGCACGGCACCGATGATGCCGTCCGCAATGGTGGCGCAGCTGACGATACCGCCGAAGATATTGATCAGTACGGCCTTCACGTTGCTGTCCGACAGGATGATCTTGAACGCCTCGCCCACCGTCTGTTTCGTTGCGCCGCCGCCCACGTCCAGGAAGTTGGCCGGCATGCCGCCGAACAGCTTCACCAGGTCCATGGTGCCCATGGCGAGACCCGCACCGTTGACCATGCAGCCGATGTTGCCGTCCAGCGCCACGTAATTGAGATTGAACTTCGCGGCGATCGCCTCGCGTTCGTCTTCCTGTGACGGATCGTGCATGGCCGCCACTTTCTTCTGGCGGAACAGCGCGTTGCCGTCGATGTTCACCTTGGCATCCAGGCAATGCACGTTGCCTTCCGTCGTGATCACCAGCGGATTGATTTCCAGCAGCGAACAGTCGAGATCATGGAACAGCTTCGCCAGCCCCATGAACACGTTGGTGAACTGCTTGATCTGGTCACCTTTCAGACCCAGCTGGAAAGCGAGTTGCCGCCCCTGGTAGGGCTGCGGTCCCACATACGGATCGATGGGCGCGCGCAGGATCTTCTCCGGCGTTTCTTCCGCCACTTTCTCGATTTCCACACCGCCTTCCGTGGAGGCCATGAACACCACGCGCCGGCTGCCACGGTCGATCACGGCACCCAGATAGAGCTCGCGCGCGATGTCCGTGCAGTTCTCCACGTAGATCTTGGAAACGGGCTGGCCTTCGGCCGTGGTCTGGATGGTGACCAGCCGTTGGCCCACCCACTTGTCGGCAAAGGCGCGCACCTCGTCCAGCGAATCAGCCAGTTTCACACCGCCCGCCTTGCCGCGTCCGCCCGCGTGCACCTGCACCTTGCAGACCCAGCGGTTGCCGCCGATCTTCTTCGCCGCTGCCACGGCTTCATCCGCCGTATCCACGGCGATGCCCGTGGAAACCGGCAGACCATATTCAGCGAACAGTTGTTTCGCCTGATACTCGTGTAGGTTCATGAAAAGACAATTCCCCTCGTTCTGGGTGGTTACGCCACCTCGGGTGGCTTCTCAGTCTGGCAGCAATCGCCCCGGCAGCCGCCGGGTTGCCGCTGTTACTTCTTCTTCCGGTTGATCATGTGGATGGCATGCCCCGCCACGCCGAGTGCCGCCTCGTGCAGCGCCTCGGAAAGTGTGGGATGCGCAAACATGGTCAGGCCGAGATCTTCCGCGCTGGCATCGAACTCCATGCTGATGACCGCCTGCGCAACAATTTCGGACGCCTGCGGCCCCAGCACGTGGACGCCAAGGATACGGTCCGTTTCGGCGTCGGCAATCACTTTGACGAAACCTTCCGCATCGTTTGCGGCCAGCGCACGACCGCTCGCGGCAAACGGGAACGTGCCTACGTTGTACGCATCGCCACTGGCCTTCACGTCCTGCTCGGTCTTGCCCACCCAGGCGATCTCCGGGTGGGTGTAGATGACGCTCGGCACGCATTCGTAGTTGACCATGGGTTTGTGACCGGCAATGCGCTCCGCCACCATGACGCCCTCTTCCGTGGCTTTGTGCGCAAGCATCGGCCCACGAACCACGTCGCCGATGGCGTACACGCCCGGCACGTCCGTTTCGCACACGTCGTTGACGAACAGGAACCCGCGTTCATCCAGGTTCACACCACAGTCGCCACCAAGCAGGTTTTCCGTCGCGGGACGCCGCCCCACGGCCACGATCAGCTTGTCCACGGTAACGGTCTGCTCGCCGTCCGCATTCTTGAAGCTGACCGACACGGCACCGTTCTCCACTTTGGCGCCGGTGACCAGGCAGCCGAGCCGGATGTCGAGCCCCTGCTTCTTGAGAATGTTTTTTGCGTCGCGGCTGACACGCTCGTCCGCCATGGGCAGGAATTCGGCGAGTGCCTCCAGCACGATCACCTCGGAACCCAGGCGGTTCCAGACACTGCCAAGTTCCAGCCCTATCACGCCGGCGCCGATGACACCAAGGCGCGGCGGGACGGCCTGGAAGTCCAGCGCGCCCGTCGAATCGACGATGTACCCATCGGTGAGGGGCGCAGGCGGAATGCGCACCGGAACCGAACCGGCGGCAATGATCACGTTTTTCGCCGCAAGCACGGACACCGCACCGTCATGTGACGTGAATTCGACCTTGCGATCCTTGAGCAGTTTGCCACTACCCGCCAGGTGCGTGACGCCATTGCCCTTGAACAGGCCGGCGATGCCGCCGGTAAGACCGGTCACGACCTCATCCTTGCGCGCGATCATCGCGGGCACATCGATCTCGACACTGCCTACTTTCACGCCCACGGCGGCAAACCCGTGTTTGGCATCATGGTATTTATGGCTGGCGTCCAGCAAAGCCTTGGAAGGAATACATCCCCAGTTCAGACAGGTTCCGCCCAGTACCGGCTTGCCGTCCTTGCCGGTGGATTTGTCGATACAGGCCGTCGACAGCCCGAGTTGCGCGCAGCGGATGGCCGCGGCGTACCCACCAGGTCCGGCGCCTATTACCACCACGTCGTACTGTTCACTCATGCCAAACCCCTTCTCAAATCGTTCGAATAACCTGTCAGTTCAACAACATCCCGAGCAATGTTGACGTCATCTCAGCGTCAAAGCTCCAGCAGGATACGCGCCGGATCCTCCAGCAGGTTCTTGATCGCGACGAGGAAGCCTACCGCCTCGCGGCCGTCGATCAAGCGATGATCGTAGGACAATGCGAGGTACATCATGGGACGTGCAACGATCTGCCCGTCCATCACCACCGGCCGCTCCTGGATTTTGTGCATGCCCAGAATACCCGTCTGTGGCGGATTCAGGATGGGGGTCGACAGCAGTGAACCGAAGATGCCGCCATTGGAGATGGTGAAGGTACCACCCTGCATCTCCTCGATGGTGAGCTTGCCGGCGCGCGCCCGGGTGCCATAGTCGTTGATCTGATCCTCGATCTGCGCCAGCGACAACGCGTCCGCGTCACGCACGATGGGCACTACCAGGCCTCGCTCGGTGGATACCGCCACACCGATGTCGAAGTACCCGTGATAGACGATGTCCTGACCATCGATGCTGGCGTTCACCGACGGAAAGCGTTTCAGCGCTTCCACGCTGGCGCGCACGAAAAAGCTCATGAAGCCGAGCTTGGTGCCGTTGTGGGCCTTCTGGAACTCCTCGCCGAACTTGCGCCGGAGCGCCATCACGGCCGTCATGTCCACTTCGTTGAAGGTAGTGAGCATCGCGGCATTCTGCTGCGCTTCCACCAGGCGCCTGGCGATACTGGCCCTGAGCCGGGTCATGGGTACCCGGCGTTCCGCCCTTTCGCCTGCCGCGGGTTCGTCGCCCAGCGGCGCGGATTCGCCGGGCACCGTCAACGCTGTGGGCACCGGCGCTTCCGCCTGTTTCGCCGCCGCGGTCCGGGCCACGTCTTCCTTGGTGATGCGTCCGTCGCGGCCGCTGCCGCGCACGTCGCTGATGTCCACGCCCATTTCATCGGCCAGCTTGCGCGCCGCCGGACCGGACACCGGTTCCGCCTGGCGCATCGGTTCGTCTGACGCCACCGGCGTCGGCTCCGGCGTAGCTTCCACGGCGCCCGGCTCGAAGGTGGCGATCACCTCCTCGGCCATCACCGTCTCACCTTCCTGGCGCAGGATTTCAACCAGCGTGCCGTCCGCCGGCGCCACCACTTCCTGTGTCACCTTGTCCGTTTCGATATCCACCAGCGGCGCATCCCGCCGAACGGCTTCGCCCGGTTGCACGTGCCAGGCGGCAATCGTGCCTTCACTTACCGATTCCGGAAAAGGCGGTGCCTTGATGTCCATGTCGTGTCCCGTGTCCTGTCAGCCGAAGAGCGCGTCGTGCACCAGTTTCCGCTGTTGTTCGTTGAACAGGCTTGCGTATCCGCAAGCCGGTGCTGCATGGGGCTCGCGCCCCGCGTAGGAGAGATAGAGCGTATCCGAGTGATCCAGCACCACCCGCCGCATGTGGTGCTGGCTGGCATACCAGGCGCCCTGGTTCATGGGCTCTTCCTGGCACCAGATGACTTCTTCGAGATTGACGTAGGGCGCAATCACGCCACTCAGCTCCGCCTCGGGGAACGGATAAAGTTGCTCGATGCGGACGATCGCAATATGACCGGCCTCCGCCTCCCGCCGCGCCGTGAGCAGTTCGTAGTAAACCTTGCCGGCGCACAGCACCAGGCGGGTAATCGCCGCCGGGTCGTGATCGTCAACCTCACCGATCACATTGTGGAATTGTCCCTGCTCCAGTTCGTCCAGCGAACTCACCGCCAGTTTGTGGCGCAGCAGGCTCTTTGGCGTCATTGCGATCAGCGGCACGCGCCAGGGGCGGATCGACTGTCGCCGGATCATGTGGAATACCTGCGCCGGCGTGCTCGGTACGCACACCTGCATGTTGTGCTCGGCGCACAGTTGCAGGAAGCGCTCGAGCCGCGCCGAGGAGTGTTCCGGCCCCGCACCCTCCTGGCCGTGCGGCAGCAGCAGGGTGAGGCCACACAACCGACCCCACTTGGTTTCGCCCGAGGAGATAAACTGGTCGATGACCACCTGTGCGCCATTGGCAAAGTCGCCAAACTGCGCTTCCCAGATGGTGAGCGATCGCGGGCGGCTGGTCGCGTAGCCGAATTCGAATGCAAGCACCGCTTCTTCGGACAGCAGCGAGTCGTAGATCAGGAAAGGTACATCGTCGCGGATATTCGCGAGCAGACAGTGGCTGTCACCGTTCTTCTGGTTGTGCACCACCGCATGTCGATGACTGAAGGTGCCGACGCCGACGTCCTGGCCGGTGAGGCGCACTGTCACACCTGCATCGAGCAGCGAGGCGTAGGCCATCACCTCCGCGAAACCCCAGTTCACGGGCATCGCCCCCGCTGCCATGCGGTGGCGGTCCTCCACGATCTTCTTCACCTGCGCATGCAGCACAAAATTTTCGGGCAGTCGCTCCAGCTTCGCGTTCAGGCGCTGCAGTGTCCCCGGCGTCAGACGGGTATCCGACGGTGTTGTCCAGTCATGGCCCAGGTAGGGGCGCCAGTCGAGGTTGAGTTGCGACTCGGCATCCCGAACGATGGCCAGCGCCGCGCCTTCACCGCTATCGAGCATGTCGCGATAGGTATCCACCATGGCGTCCGCCTCGGCGCGCGACAGCACGCCGTCCGCCACCAGCCTGTCCGCGTACAGTGTGCGCGTGGTCGGATGCTTGTGAATCTTCTGATACATGATCGGCTGGGTCTTGGCCGGTTCCTCGGCCTCGTTGTGGCCACGCCGCCGGTACCCCACCAGGTCGATCACCACATCCTTGCGGAATTCCGCCCGGTAATCCGCCGCCAGGCGGGTCACGAACAGCACCGCCTCGGGATCGTCGGCGTTCACGTGAAAGATGGGCGCCTGCACCATCTTCGCGATCTCGGTGCAGTAGTCCGTTGAGCGGGCGTCCGCCTGCTCGCTGGTGGTAAAACCGATCTGGTTGTTGACGATGATGTGGATGGTGCCGCCGGTACCGTAGCCGCGCGTACGCGACATCTGGAAGGTTTCCATCACCACGCCCTGGCCCGCAAAGGCCGCATCGCCATGGATGATGATGGGCGCCACTTCACTGCCATTCCGATCGCCGCGCCGGTCCTGCCGGGCGCGCACCGAGCCTTCGACCACCGGCCCCACGATTTCCAGGTGCGACGGGTTGAAGGCCAGCGCCAGGTGCATTTCGCCGCCGGGCGTCATGATGTTGGTGGAGAAGCCCTGGTGGTATTTCACGTCGCCGCTGCCGCGTTCCGGCGTCGCCTGGCCGTCAAATTCGGCAAACAGCACCGCCGGATTCTTGCCGAAGATGTTCACCAGCACGTTCAGCCGTCCGCGGTGAGCCATGCCGATCACCGCTTCCTTGAGGCCATGTCCACCGAGGCGTTGCAACAGGGCATGCATGCAGGGAATCAGGCTTTCCAGCCCTTCGAGGCCAAAGCGCTTGGTGCCCGGATAACGGTTGTGAAGATACTTCTCCAGCCCTTCCGCCGCCGTCAGCCGTTCCAGCAGCATGCGTTTCTCGGCGCTCGAATAGACGGGCTGCGAGCGCACGCGCTCAAGGCGCTGCTGCACCCACATCTGCTCGCCGGCATCGAGGATGTGCATGAACTCCGCCCCTACCGACCCGCAGTAGGTGGCTTCCAGCACTGCGATGATCTCGCGCAGGCTGCCGCGTTCGGACGGAAACTCCAGCGTGCCGGTGTCGAATACTTCGTCGTAATCGGCTGGTGTCAGGCCGTGATAACGAATATCGAGAACGGGCATTGCCGGTCGCGCCATCAGCTTCAGCGGGTCCAGATCGGCACGCATGTGGCCGCGGCGCCGGTAGGCGGCAATGAGATCCGCCAGGTACATCTGCTTGATCTCGTGCGCGCTCTGGATATCCGCTGAGACCTTTTCGGGACGCGCTTTCAAGCGGTTACGGCCAACCCGCTCGAAATGTTCGATCACCGGGCGGTGTGGTGTCTCACCATGGACAGCGCCGCTGACATGCGGCAACTGGTTGAAATACGCCCGCCACTCCGGTGGCACGGCATTCGGATCGGACAGGTAATTTTCGTACATCGCTTCGATGTACGCCGAGTTGGTACCCGCCAGATGCGAGCTGCGCTGCATGCGCTGGTTGTAGGACTCCACGACGGAATCTCCTGCTCGGGTCACCACCCCGGGGGTTTGCCCCGGCAGGCGCCATCTATCCGTGTAACGAATGGTTCAATGACTGCGCGCGACGGCAAAGGGTTGCCATCGCGCGCGGCATTGTAGCAGGCCCGACGTGCGCGACCGCGCGTCAGGTAGCCTGCTGCATCAGCATAGTCCGAATCTTGCCGATGGCCCGCGTGGGGTTCAGTCCCTTCGGGCAGACGGCAACGCAGTTCATGATCCCGCGGCAGCGGAAGACGCTGAAGGGATCGTCCAGCTTGGCCAGACGTTCGGCAGTGGCGGTGTCGCGCGAGTCAGCCAGGAAGCGGTAGGCCTGCAGCAGACCGGCCGGGCCGATGAACTTGTCCGGGTTCCACCAGAACGACGGACAGGATGTGGAGCAACAGGCGCAAAGAATGCACTCGTACAGGCCGTCGAGCTTCTCCCGATCCTCCGGCGTCTGCAATCGCTCCTGCGCCGGCGGCGGCTTGTCGTTGATGAGGAACGGGTCGATCTTGCGGTACTGACGATAGAACTGCGTCATATCCACCACCAGGTCACGCACCACGGGCAGTCCCGGCAGGGGCCGCAGGATGAGCTTTCCGCCCTTCGCCACTTCCGACACCGGCGTGATGCAGGCCAGCCCGTTGCGGCCGTTCATGTTGATACCGTCCGAACCGCACACGCCCTCGCGGCAGGAACGCCGGTACGACAGCGTCGGATCCTGCGCTTTCAGCAGCTCCAGCACGTCCAGTACCATCAGATCCTTGCCTTCAGGCAGGTCGACGCTCATTTCCCGCATCCGCGGGCTTTCGTCAACGTCCGGATTGAATCGGTAGATGCTGACTTTCATGGCCTGATTTCCCATGGTTAGTACTTCCGTTCCTTCGGCTCGAACGCCGGCATGGTCCTGGGCGCAAAGTTCACCGCCCGCTTGCCCACCCGTTTTTCACCCGGGAAATACAGGGAGTGACACAGCCAGTTCACATCGTCGCGCGACTCGTAGTCTTCACGGGCGTGCGCGCCACGGCTCTCCTTGCGCTCTTCAGCGGCAATCGCCGTGGCTTCCGCCACTTCCAGCAGGTTGTCGAGTTCCAGCGCTTCCAGTCGGGCGGTGTTGAACGTTTTCGACTTGTCGGTGAGGTGCGCCTTGCCGATACGCTCACGCAGATCCGCCAGCGTGCGGATGCCTTCCTGCATGTTCTTCTCCGTGCGGAATACGCCGAAGTTGTTCTGCATGCAGGTCTGCAGTTCCTTCTTCAGGGCGGCCACGGATTCACCGCCGGTTGAGGCATCCCAGCGGGCCAGCCGCGAGAGCGCCTGTTCCAGGTCCGATTCGCTGGCAGCCCGTTGGGAAACACCCTGGCGCACCACTTCCTCGATGTGCTTGCCCGCGGCCCGACCGAACACCACCAGGTCCAGCAGCGAGTTGCCGCCCAGGCGGTTGGCGCCATGAACACTCACACAGGCGACTTCGCCCGCGGCGTAGAAACCGTCGATGGGGCGGTCTTCGCCACCCGCCTGCATGAGGGCCTGGCCAGACACCTGCGTGGGCACGCCGCCCATCATGTAGTGGCACGTAGGCACAACGGGAATGGGCTCTTTCACCGGGTCCACATGGGCAAACGTCTTCGACAGCTCGCAGATGCCCGGCAGGCGCGTATTGAGCACATCTTCGCCCAGGTGATCCAGCTTCAGCAGAACGTGATCGCCGTCGGGACCGGCGCCGCGACCCTCGATGATCTCGATGATCATGGAACGCGCCACCACATCGCGACCGGCGAGATCCTTGGCGGTGGGTGCGTAACGCTCCATGAACCGCTCACCGTTCTTGTTGATGAGGTAACCACCCTCGCCCCGGCAGCCTTCGGTGACCAGAACCCCGGCGCCGGCGATGCCGGTGGGATGGAACTGCCACATCTCGATGTCCTGCACCGGGAAGCCGGCCCTGAGCGCCATGCCGACGCCGTCACCGGTATTCATCAGCGCGTTGGTGGTGCTGGCGTAGATACGGCCCGCGCCGCCGGTGGCAAACACCGTGGCCTTGCTGGCGACATACACCACGTCACCGGTTTCGATCTCGATGGCGATGACGCCAACCACGGCACCGTCCTGGTTCTTGACCAGGTCCACGGCAAACCATTCGTTGAGGAATACCGTGTTGGCCTTCACGTTCGCCTGGTACAGCGTGTGCAAGAGGGCGTGCCCAGTGCGGTCCGCCGCGGCGCAGGTGCGCGCGGCCTGGCCGCCTTCACCGAAGTTCTTGGACTGGCCGCCGAAGGGGCGCTGGTAGATACGCCCGGCTTCGGTACGCGAGAATGGCAACCCCATGTGCTCGAGTTCGAACACCGCCTGCGGGCCTTCGCTGCACATGTACTCGATGGCGTCCTGGTCACCGATATAGTCCGACCCCTTGACGGTGTCGTACATGTGCCAGCGCCAGTCGTCGTTGGGATCGTCACTGGCGATGGCGCAGGTGATCCCCCCCTGGGCGGACACCGTGTGCGAACGGGTGGGGAAAACCTTGGTAATGACCGCCGTCTTCAGGCCCGATTGCGCCAGTTGCAGCGCAGCGCGCATGCCGGCACCACCACCGCCGACGATGACGCCGTCGAACTCCATTTTTCTGATTTGCGCCACGAGTGACTCCTACAGGCTCCAGAACAGTTGAATCGCCCACACCAGGTAGACGAACAGAATGAGGAAACAGCCCATCTGGTAGATGAAGCGGATACTGGTGGCACTCTTGCCGAGGTGGCCCGGCAACAGGTAGTCCGTCCCCACCGTCCACAGGCCGATCCACGCATGGGCAACGGTGGACAGCACCGCGGCCGTGGAGAAGATCTTCATGCTGAAGTTGCCGAAGAACCCGGTGAGGGCCGCATAGTCCAGCCCCGGATGACCAACGAAGAACGCCAGCACGCACAGCGCGTACGCCCCCAGCACCACTGCGGTGAGGCGCTGGATGATGAAGTCCGACAGGCCGGAGCGGGAGAAACTGGTTGCATTGGTTACCACAGCCATACCCCCAGCCAGATGGCGTCGATGGCGGTCAGCACGATCACGGCAATGGACATGCCGAATGCCGCGCGTACGTTGTCGCCGATGTGAAAGTCGAGCAGCAGGTGCTTCACCCCGGCCAGGAAGTGATAGCAGATCGCCACGAGCGTCGCCCACAGCAGGAAGGTCACCAGCCCGCCGGCATCGATCAGGGCCCTGGCGTCGGCGAAACCGGCCTCGGAGGACAGCGCCACGTCGGCGAGGTAGATAAGCAGGCCGACACCGGCCAGCAGCAGCACGCCCGTAATGCGGTGCGTGATCGAGGCCAGGGCCGCCAGCGGCAACCGGGAGGTGAACACCCCCTGGTTGATCGGCCGGTTGGAATTGAGGGTGCTCATGGGGCTGTCGATGTCCTCTCTGTTGGCGTCTGGGTGAGCGCGTTCAAACAGTCGTCTGCCGCTTGGTGGTCGCGCCGGGAACTCGTCCGGAATCGACACGCCCCGCGGCCGTGCAGATGCCGCGCTGCCGTCTGACAGACAGGCGCACGCCACTTCGGCACGATGGTAAAGCCGCGCAATTCTAGATGCCGTTCCAGTCAATTGCCACAGCGGCGCACGAGGCGCCCGCGCGCAATTGACACCGCTGCCCCTCCACCACATAGTCTGCCGGCTGTCCGGAGGAGGGTCCGGACACTGCGTCTGCCACCAATGGTCAGGCCGCAAACGAGTATCAAAGCCGACCGAAGAACCGGAGGAACCATGCCCCCCAAGCCCACGAAGTACGCCCACCTCTCGATCGACGGCGAGGCCGACGCCATCGACCTGCCGATCTACCAGGGCAGTGAAGGTACCCCGGTCATCGACGTCGCCAAGCTCGGCGCCAACGGCTATTTCACCTACGACCCCGGCTTCGTTTCCACGGCGTCCTGCGACTCCGACATCACCTACATCGACGGTGACCAGGGCATCCTCCTCCATCGTGGCTACCCCATCGAGGAGCTGGCGGAAGGCAGCAACTACCTGGAACTGTGTTACCTGCTGCTCAATGGTGAATTGCCCAACCAGGCGCAGAACGACGAGTTCGTGCGCATCATCAAGAAGCACACCATGGTGCACGAGCAGCTGGCGTTCTTCTTCCGGGGTTTCCGCCGCGATGCCCACCCCATGGCCATCATGTGCGGCGTGGTAGGCGCTCTGTCGGCCTTCTATCACGACTCACTGGACATCGAAAATCCTGAGCACCGGCGCATCACGGCGCACCGGCTGATCGCCAAGATCCCGACCATCGCCGCCATGTGCTACAAGTATTCGCAGGGCCAGCCGTTCATCTATCCGCGCAACGATCTCGATTACGCGGCGAACTTCCTGCACATGATGTTCGCCACCCCGTGCGAGAACTACGAGGTCAGCCCGACGCTGGCACGCGCCATGGACCGCATCTTCCTGCTCCACGCCGACCACGAACAGAACGCCTCCACCTCCACGGTACGCCTGGCCGGCTCCACCGGGGCCAACCCGTTCGCCTGCATCGCCGCCGGTATTGCCGCCCTGTGGGGGCCCGCGCACGGCGGCGCGAACGAAGCCGTCCTCACCATGCTGCGCGACATCGGCGACGAAAAGCACATCGGCGAGTTCGTCAAGAAATTCAAGGACAAGGACAGCGGCGTGCGCCTGATGGGCTTCGGCCACCGGGTGTACAAGAACTACGATCCGCGCGCCAAGGTCATGCAGCAGACCTGCAAGGAAGTGCTGGAAGAACTGGGCGTGGAAAACGATCCGCTGCTGCGCCTCGCGCAGAAACTGGAGAAGATTGCGCTGGAAGACGACTATTTCGTCCAGCGGAAGCTGTACCCCAACGTCGACTTCTACTCGGGCATCATTCTCAAGGCCATCGGCATCCCGGTTGAAATGTTCACGGTGATCTTCGCCACCGGCCGCACGCCGGGCTGGATCAGCCAGTGGAACGAGATGATCAGCCAGAGCTACAAGATCGGTCGCCCGCGGCAGCTCTACCAGGGGCATTCGCAGCGTCGTTACGTGCCGATGGACAAGCGCTGAGGTCAGGCGCCGGCGTCAGCCGGCGCTTCCCACCGACTTCGGACCCGTCGTCCCTCATCATGCCCACGCAGTTTGACCGCGACACCGCAACTGCACGCATCAGTGACAACCGGTTCGAAGGTACACTGTCGTCCGCCTGGAACATCGGCGCCAATCCCAACGGCGGCTATCTATTGTCAGTAGTGCTGGCCGCCATCCGCCAGGCCGCGCCGCACCCGGATCCCCTGACGCTTACCACCCACTACTTGCGGCCAGGCAGCGGTGGCGCCCCTTTCACGGTCATCGTGGACGTGGTGCGAACCGGGAGAACGCTGAGCACCGTACGCGCACGCCTGGAGCAGGAAGGCACCACCCGCATCGAGGTGCTCGCCGCCATGGGTGACCTCGACACGCCGCTGGGCGTGGATGCGTCCGTTACACGGCCGCCGCCGGCCATTGCGCGGCCGGAGCACTGCACCCCACGGGATGCCGGCGAACAGGGCGTGGAACTCCCCATTCGTCACCGCCTGGACGTACGCATCGCGACGCCGCCGGAGGCCGAGCCGACAGCCGCGCGTATCGACGGCTGGGTTCGTCTCGCGGACGGCCGGGCGCCGGATACCGCTACGCTGCCGCTGTTCTGCGACGGTTTTCCCCCCTCCCCGTTCAGCCTGCTCGGCCGCATCGGCTGGGTACCCACCATCGAACTCACCGTGCACGTACTACGCAAACCAACCCACGGCTGGATTCAGGCGGCGTTCGTCACGGACAGCCTCAGCCACGGCCGCATGATCGAATCCGGTTGCCTTTGGGACGAACACGGCGCACTGGTCGCCCAGAGCCGCCAACTGGGTCTCGTGCGCACGGGCTGACAGCGCGGCCGCTCCGGCGCTGAACCCTGGCTCGTGACCACGTTTCTGATAGCCTTTTCCCTGATGCAAACGATTTCCTTCGCCCGCCTCTTCACGCCTGCGCTCGCCATGCTCCTGCTGGGGCTGGCAGGTCACGCCGTGGGAGCCGGGACACCGGCAGTTGAGCTCGTTACCGTGCACAAGGCGGCGCGCACGCTGTCGCTGTGGTCCGGGGGACAGGTGGTTCGAACCTACAGCGTCGCGCTGGGTTGGTCGCCGGTGGGACACAAGCGCTACAACGGCGACGGCCGAACCCCTGAAGGGGACTATGTCCTCGACTTCCGCAACGACAACTCCGCCTACTACCGGTCCATTCGCATCTCCTATCCGAATGCGCAAGACCTGCGCGCCGCACGCGCCAGCAACCTGGACCCGGGCGGCGACATCATGATTCACGGACAGAAGAACGGCGCCAGCTGGGCTGAACTTACCCGACGGTATCGGGACTGGACGCTGGGCTGCATAGCGGTCACCAACGCGGAAATGGACGAGATCTGGTCGCTGGTCCCACTCGGCACACCCATCCGCATCCAGCCCTGACACCTCCCCGGCGCGTCGCACGGCAGCGGGTTCGACACGCTCGCACCCCGCGCTTGCGTTATGCTCTGCGGTCTCTGCAACACGAAGGGGAGGACAACATGTCCAGCGAAGAACACGAAGTGGTTTCCATCTACCCGTTTGCCGAAGCCAAGCGGGAAGAACTGCTCAGCAAGGCCGGTGAATGTGTTTTCAACTGGTCCACGAAAGACGGCTGGCCGGTTGGCGTGGTGCACGCCTTTGTCTGGCGCAATGGTCGCGGCTGGATCACCTGCGGCGTACACCGGCATCGTGTAGCCGCGGTGCGCCGCGATCCGCGCTGCTCCGTGGTGGTGAGCGGCGTCGCCGCGCCCAACGGTCCCAACGGCGCCATCACGTTCAAGGGCCGCGCCATCGTGCACGATGACGAGGAAACCAAGAAGTGGTTCTACCCGGCGCTCGCCTACGGTCCGTACACCCGCGCCGGCAAGGAAGGCGAGATGACGCCGGAGGAAAAAGCCAACGCCGACGCCTTCGTCCGGCGTCTGGACTCGCCGCTACGCGTGATCATCGAAATCGTGCCCGAGAAGTGGATCATGCTCGACAGCGACAAGATGGCCAAGGATACCGCCGGACAACTGAGCGAGGACGAACGCGGGCCGAAGCTGGAATCCGATGCCAAGCGCATGCCGGGTGAGTTGCAGCGACGCGGACTGAGCTGAGGAAACATCGGCACATCAGTCGTTCCCTGTCCCGCGGGGAAGCCTGACCGTTTGCCTTTCCGGTCAGTGACAACGGGAGGCCGGCGATGCCGGCCGACCGGCTCGCATGGCGGATGCAGCAGGCTCAGCTGACCACGGTACCTTTCAGGCTTCGCTCACGCGCAGCGCAACAAGCTCACAAACGCCGTTCAGGAAACGGGCTTTGCGCCGGACCCGGCTGCATGCGCTTTCGCCCGCAGCTCGATGCGCGCGAGGACAACACTCAGGAGGCACCCCAGCACGGAGAACACTGCAAGCAACATCAGAAACTGCTGGTGGCCCACCACCCCGGGAGAGCGATCGATCAGCAGCCCGGCAATCAGCATCACGAAGACATCCGGCGTATAACCCACCACCGAGACCACGCCCACGGCAACACCGGTGGCGCTGCTGGGCACACGCGTGGCTTCCAGCAACGCAAAGTAGATGCCACGAAGCCCGAATACGCAGGTCGAGGTGACGAGCACATTGGCCAGCAGCCAGGCGGTCACATCCGGCACGGCCGTCGCCAGGTGCAGCTGACAGGCGAACAGCAGGGCAAACGACACACCCAGCATGCGCGAAACGCCAAGGCGATCCGCAAGCAGCCCCGTCGCCAGCGCCGCAACGGGCCGCAACCACGACGCCGTTGCCATCATTCCCGCCGCATCCACCGGATCCATGCCCCACACCTGCACGGCCAGCAGGGCGTAGTTGTCCAGTCCCTTGAAACTCACGTACGCACACACCACCACGCCAGCCTGCAGCCATACCCCGGGCAGGGCGAGCACCTGAGCCAGTCGACGACGCGCCGGACCGATATGCGGCGCGTGCCCGGCCGCCGGTTCCGTCAGCGCAAACCAGACCACGCACCCGGCCAGCGCGGTAACCACCGTGTAGCCATGGATCACGAGACGCAGCGCGTCGGCCTGCTGGGCGTCCGAGGCCGCCGCAGCGCCATCCGGTAGAACCCATCTCACCAACGCCACGCCACCGGACGCCATCAGTGCCGCCAGCACGCCGCGACCGCCGTCCAGCAGACCATAAGCCCGGCCCTGCGTGTGCGCATCACCCCATTCGCGCGTGGCCCGAATGAGCGCTGCCCAGAACAGGAGAATGGTGGTCAGACCGAAAAAGCCGAATACGGCCAGCATGCCCTGGTAGCCCGGGAAGGTAGCCATGTACAGACCGCCCAGTGCCGTGGTCCACAACGACCAGGCGAGCAGTTTTCGAGCGGGAAAACGGTCCGCGAGCGGTCCCCCGGGGAAGTACGCCAGCATGGCTACAACGCCATACGCGCCCTGCGCCACGCCGAGTTCGGTGGCGGAGAGCTGAAAGACCTCCAGCAGCGTCGGCCGGAAGAACCGGGCAACATGAAACGGCAACGCGTACACGGCTTCCGCGGCCACGATCAGAGCGAGCATGTGCGCCACCCGGGACCGCACCATCAGCGCATCCCGCACCGTACCGGCGCGTCAGCGCAATCGCCCCAACCCACATCGCCGGCCGATGGCATTGCACCGCCGCGCTGTACCAGAATCCAGAACATCGCGCGCAAGCATGCCGCGATTGTGTATCAGGTACAAATCATGCGGCACATGGGGCGCGCCACCGCCGGCGCTTCTGACAAAAATACGTACGCGGATACCCCGAGCCTCGGTGTCATCGCCCCGTGAACTTCGGCGCCCGCTTCTCCTGGAACGCCGCTACGGCCTCGCGATGATCCTCGCTCGCCATGGTGACCTCCTCGTACTTGAGGCACATGGGCATGATCATGCTCGACACCGACCGCAGATACGCATTCACCGCCATCTTCGACGCTGTGATGGCTTTCGGCGCGCCGGAAGCGAGGCGCCGCGCAATCTCCATTGCTTTCGGCATCAGACCCTCGGTGGTGTCCACATAAAAATTCGCAAGCCCCATGTCCACCGCTTCCCGCGCCGTCACACGATCACCGGTCATCAGGTAGTACTTGGCGCGATTGACACCAATGAGGAACGGCCAGATGACCTGGCCACCGTCGCCAGCACCGATGCCCATGTTCACGTGCGTGTCGGCAAACACGGCGTTGGGACCCGCGATCACCACGTCGCACAACAGCGCCACGTTGGCGCCCAGCCCCATCGCATAGCCATTCACCGCGGAAATGATCGGTTTTTCGCATTCCAGGATGTGATCGACGATCTGCCGCGCTTCCACCCACAGATTCGGCCCTTCCGGATTGGCGCCGATGGGATCACCCGGACTGAAATCGCCGCCCGCGCAGAACGCCCTACCGGCGCCGGTAAGAATCAGCACCCGGGCTTCACGGTCGTTGCCGAAATCGCGACTGAAACGCGCCAGTTCCGCATGCAGGGTGCCGTTGACGGCGTTCAGCCGTTCCGGACGGTTCAATGTCACAACGACGATGCCCGGTTCCGGACGATCGATCTGCATGGCACGGTAATTTTCCTGTTTGAGCATGGCCCCTCCCCGCTGTTGACGAACAGTCGCCGATACTACGCCACCGGCGCGTAAGTCACAGTCCTGCCCATGGCGATGGTTCGGCTGCCACCGCGGCAATCGCGGATAACGATTGCCCGCGTGGCGCCGCTGTCAGGGCAAGGATCGGGACACGCTGATCGCCCCACGCACCTGCCCTGCCGCGTAACCCATGGCCGCATCGTCTGGATAGTACGCGCGCAACACCGCTGCCACCTCATGCGCTACCTGCGTACCGTGGCACGTCAGGCACAGCGGCTCGGTCACCTGCGCTTTCATGAAGCGGAACCGACCGTCAACCTGTGCCGTCGCCGTCAGCGTATCGCTGCCATCGTTGACTGCCTGTCGCCGTGCGAGCGCGGCAAGTTGCTCCGCTTCCCACGCATCGGGCGTCGCCAGTTCCCGGTTGCGCGGCTTCAAGCTCACCCGACGCACCTGCCATCCCGTCGTTTCCGACAGCTCCCGCGCGATTGCCGGCGCACGCGTGGCGCACACCGCAACCGCCACCACGGCCCCACCCGAGACGAGCGCCTGCTGCAGTTCCGGTTTCAAAGTGCCAGCGAAGCGCTCGGCAACACCTGCCGCCTGAGCATGCAATCGCGTCTCGCTGCTGCCGGGCTCCGCGGCCAGCCCGGACACGCAACACAGAGCTGGCACCAGCGTCAGCAACCCGGTCAGTCGCACGCCGCTCATCGCTGGAACGGCTCCGGCCGCGGCGTTGCGTCCACCGACGGCGGCAGCTGCGGCAGGATGAAGGCAGGCTGCGCACCGGTCAGCGTCTTCAGGAACGCGACAATGGACTGATTTTCCGCGGCCGTGAACCGGCGACCCAGTTGCAGCCGTCCCATCACATCCACCGCCTCAGTCAAGGTCTGCGCCTCGCCGTCGTGAAAGTATGGGTAGGTCAACTCGATATTGCGCAGCGTCGGCACCTTGAAGCGGAAACGGTCCGCGTCCGCGCCAGTGAGCCCAGCTACGCCCAGCGACGGGTTCTGTGTCACATAGGGTTCGACCACGCCCATTTTCTGGAAGGAGGTGCCACCGAGCGCCGCCCCGTTGTGACAACCGACGCAGCCACTTTCCTTGAACAGCCGGTAACCGTTCAGCGCCATGTCACTCACTGCCGCATCATCGCCGAGCAGCCACCTGTCAAACGGGGCATCCGGCGTCACCAGCGTCTTCTCGAACTCCGCCAGCGCGCTGGTCACGCGATCGATATCGATGGTGTCGTCGCCAAAGGCGAGCGCAAATTCGCGCACATAGCC
This sequence comes from Pseudomonadales bacterium, assembly GCA_024234635.1. GTDB lineage: Bacteria > Pseudomonadota > Gammaproteobacteria > Pseudomonadales > Azotimanducaceae > SYFY01. The sequence goes on from JACKNX010000007.1 coordinate 172,332, forward strand.
GGGAATCGTTTCCAGCGTGGAGACCGCCAGCGGATGGGTGAAGGCCATTTCACCGGGGTTGGCAATAGGGCCGCCCGCCTGCGCCTTGAGATCCTTCGCGCGACCATCCCAGAACTGGGCGATGTTCAGACTGCTGTTCAGCACCGTGGGCGCGTTGATCGGTCCCTGCGCCCAGTGATCGCCAATCGAAGTCTTCAGATTGTCCGTGCCACCCATGCTGAGGTTGTGGCAGGAATTGCACGAGATGAATCCGGATCGCGACAGACGTGGGTCGAAGTACAGTTTTTTCCCGAGGTCCGCCAGCGCCAGGTTGATCTCCTTCGGTGGCTGAATGGGCTGCACGGGCTCACCGGAACGGCCGGCCAGCACGGGCATCGACACCAGGAGCAGCAGCCACGCGTACGCGCTCGAACGCAGTTTCACCATTTGCTCAACCCTCCTCGCTTGCATGCCAATGGGTGACAACAGTTGGCCACGTTGCTTGCCAGCGTTGTCGCACATGGAACTTCGTTCCATGAAAGGTCATCCACCACTTCATTTGTGCAGTTTTTCAATACCGAGCATCTTCAGTACCTGCTGTTCGTAGTAGGGATCCGTATTGCCCGTGCGGATCTTGCGCAGGAAGTACTTCTCGAAGGCTATCTTTGCCATATGCACCCACTTGCCCTTTCGCGCCCAGGTGACATTGCGGGGCGGAATCTGCGGCAGGGCCACGAAGGCAATCCCGTTGTCGCCCATGTCAGCCAGACAGATGGCGTTCCAGGTGGCTTCCGCCACCACGGGACTGCCTTCGATGTCCGCCGCGATGTTTTCCACGCACGCCGCCACCATCGACTCGATCATGTATCCGGTTTTCGGCACGCCGGTCGGTACCGGCGTCGGCTTCTGCGGTGCAATCGCCACGCACACGCCCACCGCGTAGATCTCCGGGTACTTCGGATTGCGCTGATGCTGGTCCACGACGACAAATCCGCGCGGGTTGACGAGGCCTTCGATGTCCCGCAGCGGATCGATACCTGTGAATGCAGGCAGGATCATCGCGTAGGCAAACGGCAGCGTCTGTTCGCGCACGGGCTCGCCCTGCGTGTCGCACGCCGCCACGGTCATGCGGCCCGCTTCGACGCCGAGGATCTTCGCATTGGTTATCCAGTCGATGTGCCGTTCGCGGAACTCGCCTTCCAGCAGTGACTTCGAATCGCCCACACCGTCCAGCCCCATGTGTCCGATGTAAGGCTCCGGAGTGATGTACGTCATCGGTACTTTGTGCCGGATTTTCCGTTTGCGCAGGTCCGCGTCCATGATGAAGGCGAATTCATAGGCAGGACCAAAACACGACGCCCCCTGCGCCGCGCCCACCACGATGGGACCCGGATTGCGCACGAAGTCGTGCCACGCCTCCCGCGCCTTCTCCGCGTGATCAACATGACAGACCGACTGTGTGAAGCCGGCGGGACCCAGGCCCTGGATTTCCTCGAACGCCAGACGCGGCCCCGTGGCAATCACCAGGTAGTCGTAGTCGAGCGTATCGCCGTTGCCAAGTTCCAACCGACGATTGTCGACGTCGAGCCGGCGCAACCCGTCGCTGCGAAAGCCAATGCCTTTCCTGCCAAGCGGCCCTGCAACATCCACGCAGATGTCTCCGCGCTGCCGCCAGCCCACTGCCAACCAGGGATTGGACGGCACGAACTGGAAATACGAGGTGTCCGAAACCACGGTGATCTCGTGTTGCTTGCCAAGTTTCTCGTGCAACTCGTATGCCATGGGCAGGCCGCCGATACCTGCCCCCACGACGACGATACGTTTCATGATTCGTGCCTCCGCAATTTCATGGCTGATTCCCTCTCACCGACGATGGACGACGCGGCGAAGGCCGCCTGACATGCCGTGCGATCTGCCAGTTGCCGCCCGGACCATTCACGCGGCAACTGCCGGCCCCGGACTAGTCCAGCGATTCCACCGGCCGGCCTTCCGCCTGGGCCCGCGCCTGCATTTCTTCCCGATGCCGCGCGAGAAACTCACCACGTGCCGCATCAGAATCCAGTGCGCGCAACCGGGCGCGATACTCGTTGCGCTCCTGAAGCGTCAGCATCGCTCCGCCGTAGATCGGCCCTTCGGCGGAAGGTTTCAGATCAACGCCTTTCTCCTTCGCCCTTGCCCGGACTTCGCGCTGGTGTTCGGCACGCAACTGTTCGCGCGCCGCGTCGTCGTCCACACTCGCGAGCCTGTTCCGGTACGCGTTCATTTCGCGCCTGCTCATGACCTCGTGCCCGTAGATATCTTCATCGCGTAGTGTCCCGAGGTCCGGCGCGTGAGCTTGATCCTGGTCCCGGACACGATCCCGCCGGGACGCTTCATCCTGACTCCGATCCCGCTGCGTTGCACCCTGGGCATCCCGCCGCGGCATCGCGTGCTCCTGCCGGGCTCCGGACGACATTCCTGCGCCACCGCCGCCGCCTGGAGCAGCGTTGACCTGCAGCGCCACACAGGCCAGCGCGCCGGCCATCATCACGATCAGGGGGTTCCATCTGTTCATACCGTTGTTCTCCAATCCTGTCCTGGGAGGGTGCTTTTTCAGCAGCCTCGTAACCCCACCCCACGATTGGAAGGAGACAATATATTAGATTTTTATAATATACGCGATTGCCGAAATCTTCAGGGGTATGGCAACGCGCTCGGAGTCTGGTCACGGGCCGCGTCCATACCCCGGACGCGGACTTCAGGAGGACTTGCCCCGGGACGGCACCATGACACCGCGGGCAATCATGTCGCCGTAGGCCCGATAGCGACGTTTCCAGAGATCGGGTTCGTACCCGGAGCGACCCAGGACGCTCTCGATGTAGGGGTCCAGCAGCAGCGTGCCTGTCTCGAGGAAGATGAACAGGAACGGCAGCCACAGACGGTCCACGTCGGAACGCAGCCTCCCCTGGGCATCCAGGCGCTCGATCGATGCACGCACCAGGTCGAAGTAGCGTTGAAACAGCGCCGCTCCCCAGTCCGTCTGTTCCAGCAACGCGCGACGGAAATAGCGGCTGAATACCGGCCATTCGTCAGCCACGCTGGCCACCCACGCGTCGACGGTGGCAATGACTTCGCCGCCACGGAGGTTCTCCACAGGCCGCTCGCTGTTGCCATAGAAGGCTTCGAAACGGCCGATGAAGTACTCGTCCACGGCCTGCCGCAAGCCAGCTTTGGAGCCATAGTGGTGCTTGATGAGCCCGACGGAGACACCTGCATCGGTGGCGATCTCACGCACGCTGACCCCGTCGAAACCCCGCTCGCCGAACAGTCGCATGGCCGACAGCAGCAGGCGGGCCTTGCCGGCCGGACCTTCGTCAGGGGGATGTTTCTGCGTGCTCAAAACCTCGCATCCAGCCGCGGGAAAGGCGCCAAGGTGCCACCAGCACAGCGCGACTGTCCATTGCGGCGCGCCTGCCAACGCGTTCCGGCATCGCATCGGGAGCAG
>JACKNX010000008.1 GCA_024234635.1 Pseudomonadales bacterium
TGGCCAGCTGTTAGGCTTCATCATTGTCACCCGTACAAATGCCGTGACGTCAGGCGCCGATGATCGTCGGCACCGAACGGTAGAGGATGAACATGCCCATGCCTACCAGGAAAACGCCAAACACGCGTTTCAGGGTATGTTGGGGCATGCGCATCGCAACCGCGCTGCCAAGATAGGAACCGATGACACCGATGGCAGCGACGCTGAGTATGACCTGCACATCGATCTCGAGATTCCTCGTCTCGATCACGTCCAGATATTTCACAAATCCTGTGAAGGACTTCAGGGCAATGATGGCGAGACTCGTCGGTACCGCACGCTGCATCGGCAGACCGCCCAGAAGCACCAGCGCCGGTACGACCAGAAATCCACCGCCAACACCCACAAAACCCGTAACGATGCCGACAACCAGACCCTCCAGCATGATCTTGTATGGCGACCGGCTGCCTCCCGGCACGGGAACGGGAGCGGCCACCGCAGGCTTGAGCATGAACCAGGCCGCGAGCAGCATGACACCGGCGAAGGCCACCAGCTGTACGAGTCCGGAGACGAATACCGATGCCCAGGCTCCGCCATACGTGCCGAGCATGCCGGGAAGGCCGAACAGCACCACACTGCGCCAGTCCACGAGCCCGCGCCGCAGATACGGCAACACGCCGGCCAGGGCGATCAGGCCGACAATGGCCAGCGACCCGGCAATGGCAACCTTTTCCTCCTGACCGACCAGGTAGACGAGAACGGGAACCGTCAATATCGATCCCCCCGAGCCCAACAGACCCAGGCTGAGACCAATTGCAATCGCTCCTGGCCAGACCAGCAAAATGGCACCCATCCGCAGACCTCCGATAGCCATGCCTTGCCTGCCCACGACGCTGCTATCGAGTCCGCTCGCAGGCTTTAGCTGATTTTGTTCTAAGGTTATTACTTTATCGGCAAACGGCCGGGCAAGCCATCACAAAAACGTATGCCGCGAGCAGGTATGAGCGTTCGCGAGACCAGAAGCGGGGCCGGCGAGGCGTAGCGGGCCGGGCGCGCTCAGCGTGAACGGCTCTCCCCACCCGATCGCCCGCAGGTAAAGTGGTAGCGCCAGCCGGAGACGCAAAGGGAACGCGGCCACCGGCAGCAAGCGCAATCCACTGTGGACCACCCGACGGGCAGGACAACTGGCCAACTGTCACGCCTGCCGGCACCACGCTCAACCACAATCCGCCGCCGGTTCGACCATCGCCGGCACACAGGCCGGAGCGCCGGTGAATGCCAGTACGACGGCGCAACACTGGCGCGAATTCCCGCCATGTCTCCCCCGCCGTTTCCAATACCGTCATGAGCGCCTGCGCCGGCGAGCAGGTCCCGTACGACAGGCATTTCCGTGCGCCGCGCGTCCGGCCATACAGCACAAAATCGGCACCACCTCCCATTCCCTTCGCGGCCGGCTGCGTCTACCCTCCCGTCATGCAGGAATCCGATATCACCACCGCACTCGACGCCATAGATCACGTGCTGGCCACGGCACGTTCCATTCGACGCAATCTTGATTTTCATCGGCCCATCGACCTCGATGAACTGGCGTCCTGCATCGACATCGCGACGCAGGCACCTACCGGTGCCGCGGGGGAAAACTGGCGTTTTGTCGTCGTGACGGACGCGTCGACAAAAGCCAGCCTGGCGGCTTTGTACGGGGCGGTGCTCGACGAGTTTTCACAACTTCGCGGCGTGACAATCAAATCAACGCAACGGGCGCTGGTAAACCGCCTGCATGAAATTCCCGCCATGGTGCTGGTGTGTGCCACGACGCCACCTCCCGGCCTCGAAATCGGCCAGCAGGTGGGTTATTACGGCTCGCTGTTGCCGGCGGCGTGGTCATTGATGCTGGCCTTGCGGGCACGCCACATCGGCGCCACGTGGACCAGCCTGCTGTCCGCACGACAGGCCGAAGTGCGCGCCATCCTGCGAATGCCCGAGGACAGCGCCCACCTGGTCATGCTGCCCATCGGCTACATGAAAGGCGCCAGGCTGCGACGGGCGGACAGGTTGCCTGCCGCTGCCGTAACCTATCTCGACAGCTGGGGAACGATGCTGCCGGACGGTGGCCGGGAGACAGGGTCCGATCAGTAGCCGGTATTTTCCCGCGCTTCCTGCTGTGTGCCGCGCGCCCTCGCCAGTGCCTGAGCAGCGCCCTGCACCATGTGCTGCGACTCGCTGGCCAGCGTGACGAAATGAAAGCCGAGACGAAGGTATTCCTGTGTGTATTCGAGACTGGAGGTGTGGATGCCGGCGGCGACACCGTGCGTCCTGCAGGCCTTTAGAATCCGCTCGACCACGGCCCTGTGTTCCGGTGTCCGCTGGTCGCCCACGGGAGGCATGCCAAGCGCAAGCGCCAGATCCGATGGACCGATGTAGACCCCGTCAAGCCCTGGCGTCGTGACAATCTCCTCCACGTTATCGATGCCTTCACGGGTTTCGATCATGACAATACAGGCCACCTGCCCGTTGGCTTCCTGTGCGTAGCCTTTGCCGCCATAGAGCGCTGCACGGATCGGCCCGAACGAACGGTTGCCCACAGGCGGATAACGGCAGGCAGAGACTGCCTGAAGCGCTTCCGCCCGGTTATTGACCATGGGAACAATGACGCCGAGGGCTCCGGCATCCAGTACCTTCATGATCTCGTAGGGTTCGTTCCACGGTACGCGAACGATGGGTACCGTATTGGTCGTGGAAATCGCCGGCAGCATGATGGTGAGATCCTGGTAGTCGATAAGACCATGCTGCAGATCCACGCATACCCAGTCGAAGCCGATGTTGGCAATCGCTTCCGCCGTGTAGGCATTCGCCACCGATAGCCAGCAACCGATGGTCTGCTCATTCCGCCGCCATGCGGCCAGTGCCGTGTTTTCCCGCATCATTCCCCCTGAATGAAATCACCTGCTCCCAGCTCAAACCGACTGGACGCCTTGAGCCTCGTATCGCCGCAGCTTGCCTGTGACATTGTCACTGCTTCATGCACCGAAACCACGCGGTCGTCGAACTCCACGCGCCAGTCACCATTGCCTTGTGATCGCACGGATCGCAACGTTGCCCGCGCACCACCGAGAATTTCCGCCGCTTGCGCGGGCGCGGGATAACAGGTCCTCCCACGCGCGCAGGGCGTGTATAGCCCGCCGGACTCCGTTACTTGAAACCAGGCATCGAAAGACGCCGGAGTAACGCGACCATACATCACCGCTCCCGGCGCCACCAGAACGTTCGGCGCGAACCGGTGTCCCCCAAGATGGGTGGTCTGCCAGACCCGCTCGCCCACCCGCTCCCGGAGCGCCCTGTAGAGGGGCATGCCGAATTCGGCACAGCACAGGTCCCGCTGGCCGTGCGTACAGACGAAGTAGTGCGGCAGCGATACCGGCTCGTCCACCGCCCCCGCCAGAGCAGGGACGGAGGCCGCCCTTCGCAGCCGCGTGACGCCATCCACGATGGTGAACAGATACCTGTCACCACGCCGTTGCTGACGAATGAACTGCAGCCGGACCTTGCGACCGGTACGGCGCCAGGGTTGGGCCAGTTGCTCGAACGCCTCCCGCTCCTCCGCACTGAGCTCGTTGTCAGCCAAAGCCTGAGATCGCCAGGAGCCGGTGTATTCCAGCAACAGCCACACATCCACGTTGTCGGCGGACCCGGCCATCGGCTCCTGCGCCAGGAGGGACTGCAACGAACAGCGCGTGGTATCGGTCATGCATGCAACGGCGTGAAAGATGGGCCGGATGATGCCGGGGCGTGCCGATTCCGGCAACCCGATATCCAGCGGAACGGGTATCATCGCCGAACGCATCGGGAGTTCGGGGGGACAGGATGCATCGCCAAACGTTATTGCGAGCTGACCAGCCATGAGCGCCGGGTCGACCATGGCACTTGCCGGGCGAATCGCCGCGAGCCGGTATGCCAACCAGAGTTCGGCGGCGTTGACGGTGGCACGGCAATGCCTGCTGGATTTTCTCGGGGTCACGCTCGCCGGCATGCGCGAACCGCTGACACGACTGCTTCTGCAGGACATTCGCGAGGCCGGCGGCAACGCGCAGGCGTCCATTCCACTGCAGCCCGCAAAGGTTGCCCTGGACCAGGCAGCGCTGGTGAACGGCGCCGCCGGACATGCCCATGACTACGACGACGTACACAACGGCATGACCGGCCATCCGACGGTACCCGTCGCTCCCGTCGTGCTCGCACTGGCCGAATACCGCCATGCTTCCGGCGCCGAGTTGCTGAACGCTTTCATTGCCGGGGTGGACACCGAATGTATCCTCGGCCGTGCGCTTGGACCGTCGCACTACGCGCGTGGCTTTCATGCCACCGGCACGCTGGGCAGCCTGGGCGCCGCCGCCGCCGCGGCACGGCTGTATGGCCTCGATACAGAAGCCACCGCACGGGCCCTGGGAATCGCCGCCACACAGGCTGCCGGGCTGAAATCCCAATTCGGCACCATGGTCAAACCGCTGCACGCGGGCCACGCCGCGCAAACCGGCCTGGCGGCCGCACGGCTCGCTCACCGTGGCTTCACCAGCCGCACGGACATGATCGAAAACAGTCAGGGACTGGCGGCAACGCAGTCCACCACGTTCGACGCGGACCGCTTTGGCGCTGCGCTGGCAGCGCCTGCCTACACACCTGAGATCTGCTTCAAGTATCACGCGGCCTGCTATATGACGCACTCGGCAATCGAGGCGACCAGAGCGCTGATGCAGCGTCATCAGCTTGCCGCGGGAGATGTGCAGGCGGTGGAAATCACGGTCAACGAAGGCCATTTTGGCGTATGCACCATCCCGGCACCCGTCACCGGACTGGAAGCAAAGTTCAGCCTCCGGTTCACCGCCGCCATGGCCATGGCCGGAGAGGATACCGCAGGGATCGATGCCTATACGGACGAACTGGTGGCACGACCGGAACTGGTGGCACTACGCGACAGGGTCGACGTCATCGCCTGGGATACCCCCCACCCGGAGACCCGGGTGCGAATGCTTGTCAGGGGTGACTGGCTGGAAGAACAGTGCAACGTGGGCATACCGATGACGGATCTGTCCGCCCAGTGGCAACGACTGGCAACCAAGTTCCACGCGCTGGCCGATCCCGTCGTCGGTCGCGTGCGCGCGGACGCGATCGAGGACTGGTGCCACCATCTCGATGCGCGCGCTGATCTCGATCCTTTCTTCTCCCTGCTGCGAGGCCATGCATGAGCGATGACGATTTCCGCGCCCGCGCCAGACTCTGGCCGAAGGGCAACCGGTTTGAAGATTTCGGGGAAGGCCGGGTGTTCGATCACCACTGGGGCCGCACGATCACGGCCGGTGACAACGCCGCTTTCACCACCCGGACGCTGTCGTTCTGTCCGCTGTATTTCAACGAACCATACGCGCAGGCACAGGGCCATCCACGCACGGTGGTCAATCCACTGCTGGTGTTCAACACGGTGTTCGGCCTGACGGTCGAAGACCTTTCCGAAGGTGGCGGTCCGTTCCTGGGCGTGGACAAATGTCATTTTCTGGCGCCCGTGTACGTGGGTGACACACTTACCGCGCGGAGCACCGTGGTCAGCGCGAGGGAATCGAAGGGCAACGCCGCCATGGGCATCGTCGCCTGGCATACCCAGGGCTTCAACCAGCACGGTGAGCAGGTGATCGACTACGTACGCACGAATCTGGTCCGCAAACGGAGGACTGCGTCATGACGTATACGGCTCTGACCGGCAGCGACAACTATTTCGAGAATTTCCGCGTCGGCGATGTCTACCGTCATGCGCGTGGCAAGACGGTCACGGAACAGGACAACGTCGGCATCACACTTCAGGTGCTCAATACGGCGGAAGGCCACTTCAACGAAGATCTCATGCAGAAAGCCGGCGTCGGCGGTCGCGGCTGGCAGGAACGCGTGGTCTTTGGCGGGGTGACGATCGCCATCGTCATCGGCCTGTCCATGCAGGACACCGGCGAAAACGCCATCGCCGAACTGTCACTGGACGGCATTCGCCTGAAATCGCCGGTATTTCACGGCGATACGTTGTACGCATATACCGAGGTGCTTGGCACGGAGGCCGCCACCGACCGGGATGACGCCGGCATCGTGCATTTCCGCCACTGGGGTGTGAATCAGCGCGACGATGTCGTGTTCGAGGGCGAACGCCACGTGCTGATCCGCCGCCGCCCGGCCTGACAAACCATCACACCAGGGAGACCGAACGCCATGTCCACCCAACCCCGACGCGCCCGCCGCTGCCAGCTCTCCGTACCGGGCTCCAGCGAGAAGATGATGGCCAAGGCTGCGGCCCTCGAACTGGACCACGTATTTCTGGATCTGGAGGACGCCGTGGCGCCTTCCGCCAAACCCGGCGCGCGAGGCATGATCGTCGAGGCGCTGAACCGGTACGACTGGAAACCGCGCACCCTGTGCGTGCGCATCAACGACGTCGATACCGAGTGGTGCCATGACGACATCATCGAGGTGGTTACCGGTGCCGGGGCGAAACTGGACACGATCATGCTCACCAAGGCAAAAAGTGCCGCTGACGTGCTGTTCGTGCACCTGTTGCTGGATCAGCTCGAGAAGAAGCTGAAACTGCACCGCCGAATTGGCATCGAGTGCCTCATTGAAGAGGTGGAAGGCATGATGCACGTGGAGGAGATTGCCGGCTGCAGCGATCGTCTGGAGTGCCTGATCTTCGGCATGGGCGACTACTCCGCCAGCCAGCAGATGCAGCTTGGCGACGTGGGTGCCACCGGCGGTTACCCGCCGGACCTGTGGCATTACCCCCGCTACAAAATGACCATCGCCTGTCGCGCGAATCGTATTGACCCGGTAGACGGCCCCTATGCCAACTTCCGCAACCCGGACGGTTACCGCAAGGAGGCTGAGCGCAGCTTCGTTCTTGGCATGGTGGGCAAATGGGCGATTCATACCAGCCAGGTGGAGATCGCCCAGGCCGTGTTTTCACCAGGCGCCGACACAATAGCTGCCGCTCGCAGGCAGAAGGCCGCGTACGACGAGGCGCTGAAGCAGGGACTTGGCGCCATCAACGTGGACGGTGTCATGGTGGATGCAGCCAGCATCCGCATCGTGCAGAACGCACTGGACCGCGCGGACCTCTACGGACTGTAACTGCCAGGCCGTCCATTCCACATGGCGGAAAGGCTGGCGTCTCCCGCAAGCCTTTCCGTCAGGCAGCGGATGACGCCGCTCAGCCCAGTTCCTTCGCCCGCGCCAGGTCTGCCTGCAGATCCCGACTGGATATCCAGTAGAAGAACGCAGACAGCAGGTTGAAAACCAGCACGCCCACCATCGCCCAGCGGATACTCTCCACACCGAGATCCGTATAGGCATTCATCCAGTCAGACGTGGCACCCACGATCAGTGGTCCCAGCCCCATGCTGATGAGGTTGAGGATGAACAGGAGCACCGACGCCGTCAGCGCCCGCATCCGTGGACCGACCATTCCCTGCGCCAGCGCAAAGGTTGGTCCCAGGTAGTATGAGCCGAGGAAACCGGGTACTGCACCGATCCAGAATGCGGTAACTGGATCCGGCAGGACGTAAAAAGTGACCGAAAAAGGGATCGACGCCAGAGTGGCCAGCGCCGGCAGCCAGACATACCAGCGCACATCGCGTTTCCCGAGCCTGTCGGCGAAGTACCCGCCCGTTGCCGTGCCAAGGATGCCGGCAAATCCCAGGTAGAACAGCGCCACGCCGATATCACCGGGCGCCATGCCGTGTATTCGCTGGAACATCATCGGCACATAAGGTCCCACGCCATAACCAACCAGCGCATGCAACGCACCACCCAGGGACATATAGCGGAAGCTGCGGCGCTGCCACAAGGCCGCAAACACCGCCATCACCGGCGGTTCTTCTGCCCGGGCGGCCACGGCCTGCATGGAATAGCCGCGATCGGGCTCCCGCAGAAACAGGCGTAAAAACAACGCCACCAGCAACCCCGGCAAGCCCACGATGATGAATGCCTGACGCCAGTCGAAGGTTTCCGTCAACCAGCCGCCAAACAGCGAACCGAGCATGGTGCCTACGGGGATGCCGAGTGCGTAGATTCCCAGCGCCGTGGCCCGGCGATCGGCGGCGAAGTAGTCCGAGATCATGGAATGGGAGGGTGGGCTGCCCCCCGCCTCGCCGACCGCCACACCAATACGCGCCAGGAGAAGCTGGGCAAAACTTCCCGCCAGACCGCACAGCGCCGTCATGGCGCTCCATACCGCGAGACATACGGCCAGTATGTTGCGCCGGTTGTAACGGTCTGCCATGCGCGCGATGGGAATGCCGAGGGCGGTATAGAAAATCGCAAATGGCAGACCCGCGCCGAGCAGGCCAATCTGCCAGTCGTACAACCCCAGGTCTCGTTTGATGGACTCGGCCAGAATATTGACAACCGAACGGTCGATGAAGTTCAGCACATAGACAAAGAACAGCACGCCGAGGGCATACCATGCGTACCCTCCCGTGCGTTCAGCCCCCGCGGTACTGACCTCCCCGTCGGCCGCCGTCGCGCCTTCCTGCCGCGGTGGCACCGGGAACTCACCAGCCATCTCACCCCCCCTCTGATGAATGCCGGCATTAACTCCGATTTGTGTTACCGACAGCAGCCGGCGAGTCTGCCAGAAACCCGCCTTGCCGCCCATCCGCAAGCCACATGATCAGCCCTGTACGGCGACGGACCGCATCGCATGAGCGATGCTGGACGCTGTCTCCTTCAGCGCCGCGGTCAGGTGAGTTGGGACAGCAACGCCGCCAACTCGGCTTCCCACCTGGCCTGCAGCGCCGGCTTCTGGTGGCGTGGGTTTCGCGCGCGGTCCGCGGCCAGCAGTTCCTCGAGTTCGACGACCCGTTCCAGCAGCGCGTCGCTGTTCTGGCCGGCTCGCCGCACCGGCTCACGGACCGTCGCCGAGGTCTGATCGAACGCCGGCCGGCTTTCCCCCATCACGGCAAAGTACTCCGCGGGATCGTGGACCTCACGCAGCGCACCCTCCCGGATCCACCAGTAGCGTGTCGCAACGTTTTCTATGAACCGCTGATCATGGCTGGTGAACAGCAACGAAACGCCATTTTCCAGCAGATCCGCCTCCAACTCTTCCTTGCCGGCAAGGTCTATATGGTTCGTGGGCTCATCCATGATGAGCAGATTCGGCTGTTCGAGCTGAAAGGTCAGCAGGATCAGGCGTGCTTTCTCACCCCCACTCAGAACCTTTACCGGACGCGTGTGGTCAGCATACGCAACACCCGCGCGTATCAGCGCCCGGGTGATTGCGCCGTCGTCCTGTCGCGTGCGGGGCCGAAGCCAGTCAATGACCGACTCCGGCCCATCGAAACCGGCGAGCTCCTGGTCGAAGTAGCCGATGCGAACGGTCGGATTGAACCGCAGCGTGGTCTGCTCACCTGCCGGCAGTGCGTGCGCCGTCAGCAACGCGCGCACCAGACTGGATTTCCCCGCGCCATTGACCCCGAGAAGCGCCACCCGGTCGCCCGGGCGAAAGACCAGCGTACGTGTCTGGAACAACACCTGACCACCGGGGCTCTGAATTTCAGCGTCCTCGAGGGTAAACAGTTGGCGCACGCGCGCCGCCTCGGTGTCCACACCCAGCGACAGGCCGGACCCGGCGCTTACGAATGTCACCTCAGCTTCCAGCCGCGCCGCCCGACGCTCCATGGACCTGGCCTTGCGCGAAAGACTTTCGTTGTCATACAACCTGCCCCACACGGCCAGTCTTTTTGCACTCGCCCTGACCCGCGCAATCTCCTTCTCCTCCGAGGCCCGCGCCTGTTCTGCCGCGGTATCGGCGGCTTGCAGCGCACCGCGCGCCCGGCTGTACGGCAGCGCGAAGCTGTAACAACGCTGGTCACGCAGCCAGAGCGTACGATTGGTGACGCTGTCGAGAAGGTCCCGATCGTGGGAGATCATGAGGAACGCGGGCACCGCGGCACCGCCAAGATAGTTTTTCAGCTGTGCGATGGCCTGTGCATCCATGTGGTTGCCAGGTTCATCAAGCAGCAACAGTTCCGGGTCGCCCATCATCGCCCGTGCCAACAGAACCAGATTTTTCTGTCCGCCGCTCAACGACGCAATTGGCCGACCATGCAGCATCTGGTCAATGCCGAGCTCGCCAAGCAGCAGTTCGGCCTGCCAGGCGCCGTCGTCCCGCCGCTCGATGTCGAGCGCATCAATCACCGCCCGCAGAACGTCACCGGACTCCAGCGCAGGCGGAAGAAATTGCTCCACGACGCCGATACGCAGCCCGCGCTGCCGATCGATCTGCCCGCTGTCAGGCAGCAAATCACCGCACAACAGTCGCAGCAGCGTGGTTTTGCCGGAGCCGTTGTGTCCGACCAGTCCAATGTGATCACCCGCTTCGAGGTGAAAGGAGAGCCCGTCGAACAAATGTTTGGTACCTGCCTGGCAGGCTATGTCACGAACCGATAACAGAGACATAGACATCCCCTGTACTGAGACAAAGCGCAGCACGGAGAAGGTGTTCGCGCCATGGCGCGACAGCAGCAGTGAATCAGACTCCGTGCACCCCGGTTGGAAAATCGGCGGTGCACGCGACGTCTCCGAGAACAAATGCGAGGTCGAACCCGCATCTGTATGCAGTTGCCTGCATGGAGGTCTCCGTGTTGAGTTTGTGTTCGACGTTCACACCCGCGCTGGCGGGTGCCAGTGGAAAGGTTATTCTGGTCCCGTTGCGCATGCAATCCGGGGTTTCTCGCCCGGCGACGATGGCGCAAGATAGCGTCACACAACCATTCGACGCTGAGGGACGAGGGGTGACCTACCTGACCGACGAACGCCTCATGATTCAGGAGGTGGCACGCGAATTCACTCGACGCGAAGTCCTGCCGGTCGCCAATGAACTGGACCCCGTGCAGGGCGACATCCCGATGGACCTGCGCCGCAAGATGGGCGAGATGGGTTACTTCGGTATCCGCATGGCGGAAGAGCACGGCGGACTGGGGCTGGGTGTGTTCGAGTACTGCCTGATCACCGAGGAACTGGCCCGCGGCTGGATGAGCGTCGCCAGCATCATCGCCCGTGCCGGGGGCGTGATGGGCGTGGGCGGCTGGCCGCTGGAGAAGCGACTCGAACTGACCCGGCGGGCTGCCCGTGGGGACTACCTCGCCGCCGTCTCCCTGTCGGAACCCAATGTCGGTTCGGATCTCGCCGCCGTCAGTTGTCGCGCCGTCCTGGACGGAAACGAATGGGTAATCACCGGCAACAAGTACTGGTGCACCTTTGCGGACGGCGCCGACTACATCCAGTTGCTGGCCCGCGTGGAGGCACCGGGCAGCGACAAGGCGCGCTACGCGGGATTGCGCAGCTTCATCATCGAAAAGCCGCGCGGCGAACTACCCGCGGGTTGTGCGGGATCACCCATACCGAAAATCGGCTACTTCGGCTGGAAGACCTGGGAACTGGCCTTCGACGGCTGCCGTATTCCGCGGGAGAACATCATCACCGGCGGCGATTCGGAAGGTTTCAAGAATACGGTCAACTTCCTGAATGTGGCGCGCGCGCACACGGCTGCCCGCGCCATCGGTCTCGCCCGCGGCGCCCTGGAAGACGCCATGACCTACGCGCACGAACGCGTGCAGTTCGGTGTGCCGATCGCGGACTTCCAGGAAACCCGCTTCAAGCTCGCCCGCATGGCGACGGACGTGGAGGCTGCCCGACAGCTGATGTACAGCGTGGCCACGCGCATGGATGGTGGTGAAACGTGCGACACCGAAGCGTCCATGGTGAAGTACTTCGCCGCCGAGATGGCGGAACGCGTCACTTCTGACGCCTTGCAGATTCTGGGCGGCGCCGGGTACACCAAACTGCATGCCGTTGAACGGCACTGGCGCGATGCCCGACTGACCAAGATCTTTGAAGGTACCAGCGAAATCCAGCTCCGGATCATTTCTGACCGGTTGCTGGGCAAACCAACCAGTCGTAACCGGAGCTGAAGCCATGGCGCTCATCCGCTACCCCATCCTGCAGTATGCCTATGTGGTAAACGACATCGAGACGGCCTGCCGGCACTGGACTGAACTGGTGGGTGCCGGGCCGTTCTTCGTTTCACCGCATCACGTATCCGAGAGTCATTTTCATCGCGGTGAGCCGAATCGCGCAGACCTGAGCTATGCCTTCGGCCAGGCCGGACCTGCGCACATACAGCTCATCCAGCAACACAACGATGCACCAAGCGTCTACCGTGACCTGTACCCCGCCGGCTCACAGGGCTTTCATCACGTCGCCATACTGCCGACTGACTTCGACGCGGAAAAAGCCCGGTTCGAAGCCGCGGGCTTCCCTGCGGTGACGACGCTCGTCTCCGCAGCCAGGGTTGCCTACATGGATACGCGGGCGGCATTTGGCGCTTTCGTCGAGGTCTATGAGGACAACGCAGCACTGCGGGAAACGTTTGCCTTCTGGAAGGAGGTGCACGACAACTGGGATGGCAGGGACCCGATACGCCTCAGTTGACGGAGACTAGTGGGCCGCTTGATAAGTTCGGTGATTTGAGGATCGCTGAAGCGTTCCAGGCCAGGGCCCGCAAGCAGCGGACTACGCCTCGGGCGGCAGCCAGATTGCCCGCTCCACGGCAAGTTCACGCACACGCGCCCGCACACCCGCGGGCCGGCGGAACCAGCCGGCGTTGATCAGGGCAAATTCTGCGTTCTCCTCCGCCAGTCCGGTATCCGGAAAGATGGCGCCAACGACGCAGGCCGCCATGCATGCTCCACAGTGCGTGCAGCGGACCGGATCGATATAGGACATGAAATCTTCCGGAGCCGAAAAGATACATGCCTCCGGACAAACCTCCATGCAACCTTCACCCTTGACCCCTATGCACGCTTCCGTGACAACGTAGGCCATCGCGACACTCCCCACTGATGGTCCGCTGACCTTGCGAGGCTAGAGAGCAATCCTCCGGATACCCATAAGGGAATGCCGAATTCACCGGTCGGGACAGCAACTGACCAGCCTGATATGGTTTGCGCATGTTCGATTCCGCCTTTTCCCTGCTCCGGGATATTCACCCTGCACTGGTTCCGGTCTCAGGTTTTCTCTGCCTGCTGCTGGTTGCCTGGCTCGCTGAGGTTGTACTCAAAGGTCAATTGATCGCTCTGGCCCGGCGTATTGCCGCCCGGTCGATCACCCGCCTGGATGACTACCTGCTGGAAGAGAACGTTGTGCAGCGCGCCGCCCACCTGCTGCCGGCCTTTGTCATCCACCTCGGCGTGCCGGCCGTGCCCGGACTGGACACCCGGTGGGTGACCGCGATACAGAGCATTACGTTGGCCGCGATGGCCGTGCTGGTGGCGGCGAGCCTGTCCGCGTTGCTGAACGTCGTCAATCGCGCCTGGCTTGACAGACCTGACGCGGCACGCCGGCCTATCAAGGGTTACGTGCAGGTGACCCGCATTCTGCTGGTGTGCCTGACCACTATCCTGGTGGTATCCGCGCTGATGGGTCGCAGCCCGCTCCTGCTGCTGTCGGGACTCGGCGCGATCACCGCCATACTGCTCCTGGTATTCAAGGACACCATCCTCTCACTGGTTGCCAGCGTGCAGATATCAGGATTGGACATGGTGCGGGTGGGTGACTGGATAGAGATGCCTCAGTTCAACGCCGATGGTGATGTCATCGACGTGGCCCTGCACACCGTACGGGTGCAGAACTGGGACAAGACGATAACAACCATACCTACGCACCGGCTGATTTCGGACTCCTTTCGCAACTGGCGCGGCATGAGTGAATCAGGCGGACGACGCATCAAGCGGGCGCTGCTCATCGACATGTCCACGGTGCGGTTTCTGACCGCGGAGGAAACCAGCCATTTCACGCGATTTGCCCTGCTCCGGGACTATATCGCCGGGAAACTGAAGGAACTGGCGGACTACAACGCCGCGCTCGACAATCCAACGGAGGGAGCGGTGAACCTGCGTCGTCTCACCAATCTCGGCACATTCCGGGCTTACGTCTACAACTACCTGAAGCATCATCCGTCGATCCGCAAGGACATGACATTGCTGGTACGTCAGTTGCAACCGCAGCCGGAAGGATTGCCGATCGAAGTCTACTGTTTCACCGCGACCACGAACTGGAACGACTACGAAAACATCCAGGCGGACATCTTCGATCACCTGCTGGCGATCCTGGACGAATTCGGGTTACGTGCC
Source organism: Pseudomonadales bacterium (assembly GCA_024234635.1). GTDB lineage: Bacteria > Pseudomonadota > Gammaproteobacteria > Pseudomonadales > Azotimanducaceae > SYFY01. The sequence goes on from JACKNX010000008.1 coordinate 14,199, forward strand.
TACCAGCAGCCAAGTGGGAGCGACATCGCCCGAGCGCTTGATCCGACCGGTTGACCGGCGCCATCGCCTGGTACACCGGTCCCGAATTTCCGGAGCGCGTCCCAACAGGATGCCGAGCACTTCCCGCCTCGCCTTTGAGCCCTCTTCAACTTTGAGCCCTCTTCAACTTTGAGCCGACGTCGCCTTTGAGCCGTCGTCGGTTTCGCCGCATTGCGCCGGAAGCAGCGCAGTTTCGCTGCATTTGCGGCCCACTAGGCGGCCGGTCGCTGGGTGCCGACGATGCTGACCCGCTCGCCATAGCGCGAGTGCGGGTAGTAGTCCCAGACAGCGTGATGCTGTGTGCAGCGATTGTCCCAGAACGTCAGCGTGTTCGGTTCCCACTGCACCCGGCAGATCAGGCGAGGCGTCTGCGCAATGTGCTGATAGAGCATCTGCAGGATCGCCCGGCTTTCCGTAGGAGCCAGATCCTTGATGTGGGAGGTAAAACCGCTGTTCACGTACAGAATTTTTTTGCCGGTTTCCGGATGCGTGCAAACGAGGGGATGTTCATGGCGTGGATAGGTAGAGCCGTTCGGTGGCGCTACCTGATAACTGCCCAGATAAGGAATGGCGCCATCGTGTACGGCCACCAGCCCATCCAGCATCGCCTTGAAGCGATCGCTCAGCAGGTCATAGGCCAGATACATGTCCGCGAACAGCGTATCGCCACCGCCACATTCCGGCGTCTCCTTCATGTACAGCATCGAGCCGAGCGGAGGAAACTCGTCGCAAGAGACGTCCGTGTGCCAGCCATTGCCGGCGGTATAACGCGAGTCTTTCGTCGTGCGGACGCGCAGGATTTCCGGGTCACCGCCGTAACTGTGCTGCATGGGGTGGACGTGGAGTGCGCCGAAGCGTCTGGCGAATGCCTTGTGCTGTTCGCCCGAAAGCTGCTGATCCCGAAACACCAGCACTTTCCAGTCGAGCCAGGCCTGATAAACCTCGCTGAATTGCTCGTTCGCCAGCGGCTGGGACAGATCCACGCCACTGATCTCGGCACCAATGTGCGGCGTGATGCTGTTGACGCCGATTGTGTGATAACCCGCCTGAGCGACCATGTATTTCCCCCTCTACCACCGCTGCTTCCTGGATACCCGTGGCAGCCGATCGCCTGGTCACGGCCCCGTAAAACCGCAATTCAAGCACGGTTCCCCGCACGTTGGCGAGTGCGCCGGATCAGGTCGCCAGCTCAGGCTGGCCGCTTCGGGTTCGCCCAGGCAATCAGGGCGGGAAGCTCTCGAACAACGCCGGTATCGCCTCGCCCAGAACCTTGTCGGCATTGTCCCGGTCTTCCGGATAAAGCGTACGTTCAACCCATCCCCGCCACACCGGCTGGCCAAGATAGTAGATATCCGCCGCCAGAAAGCCGATGGTACGCACTTCCATGCGGTCCACCGAACCAAGGTCGATCCGCTCCCAGCAATCGCTGGTTTCACAGGGCGAGCCGCCACGCGAGAGGGAAACGACCTCTCTTCGGGTTCGCAACGTCAGTGCCACTCGCAGATCGGCATAAACCTCTTCGGGTTTGCCCTCCGTGAAGGTGAGTCCCTTGCGCTGCAGTTCCGCAATGGCTGCCTTCTCCAGACCCTCGACAATGATCGGGCTGATGTAGCCCGTTTTGTCGTCGAGGTCGACAGGCGGTATCGCCTGCCAGGTGAAGGTGCGCGCGTCATCCAGGCTACCTGGCTCCAGCGCACAATGACTGCCTTTGTTCATGGGCGCGGCGCACCCACCACTGGCAAGCATGACGACCAGCAGCCAACGCCACGGACCACCTGCCCTACGTTTGATCATGGTTACTCTCCTACCAGGATGCCTGTTCGGCAACCTTTCATGGAATCGATTTCCATGCGCGACAGAGCCGGCCGATCGCAACATGGACAGTTGCCAGCCCTACTTGATGCGGATGGTGAGGACGTCGCATGTCGCGCCATGCAGCACCGAATTGGCGGTGGAACCCAGCAGAAGACCCAGCCCATGGCGACCGTGGGAGCCAATGACAACCAGATCCGTACCAAGCTTTACCGCGCTCTCGCGCACCTCCGCGCCCGGCGCCCCGAATACGGTATGTCGGTGCGCCGAGTCCACCCCAATGGCCTCACACAACTCCTCCAGGCGTTTCCTCGCAGCCGCTTCGGCTTCCGCCTCAAAGTTGAGAATGGCCTGCCCCATGGTCGCCGTCTCAACCCCCGTGTACGCGTATGTCAACGGACGGATCACATTGATGACGGACAGTTCGGCCTTGAACATGTCGGCCAGCTTGCGGGCCGCATCCAGCACCTCCGGCGCTTCGTCGGTCAGATCAATTGCCGCCAGGATGTGTTTGTAGTCTTGCATCGACGCGATCTCCCTCAATAATCCAAACAGGTCAGAACAGACTTGCACACGCCGCAATTTAAACGCGCCACATACACAGGACGCCATACGCGCATCCCCACCCGACCTGGGGATTCCACGTAGTCGGCGCAAACCTGCCGGTCATGCGGGCCCATCGCCGCCATCACTCCGCGGGCTTCTCGGCCGGATCGAAGATGAACACGCCAATGCGTATATACGGATGCCGACTGTCATCTGCCGCCTCCACCCTCGCCGGTATTTCCCTGCTGACCGCCGGCAGCGACTTGAGATAGGCGGCAATGTCCTCCACATCCTGTTCCCGCAGAAGCGAATAGTTGGGCCAGGGCATGACGGGAATCATCATTTCCCGCTGGTGATTCAAGCCCGACCGGATCGCCCGCACGATATCGGCCTTGCTCCAGTTGCCGAGTCCGGTTTCAGGATCCGACGTGAGATTGCGCGGGAACACCAGCGCCGGCGACTGCGCTTCGTCGTAGTTCGAGTAGGCAATGCCTACGAGCGAACCAGCCAGCCAGGGTCCGGTTGGCTGTCCAAGCAACGCCCCTTCGGTGTGGCAACCGCCACAGCCGAGTATCGTGGTCAGGTACTCGCCCCGCGCCACGGCACTTTCCGCCACACTCGATGCGGGCAAGAGTCCAGGTAGCGTCGCCGCCACGAGCACGACTGCCCTGCGCGCACCCGCTCGCCGATCAAAAAGACACGTAAGCCAACGCTGCAGCAACGCTCTCATGACAACTCCATAGGGTCCAGATCGACGCCCAGCTTATACGATTGTGGTTTGGTTCCGCAGCATTTGCCCGCGGGAGTGCCCGATAGGCACGGGCTATCCACCATACCCCTGCGACGCATCGGACGAATAGACTACGGCGATACTGGCAACGATCCAATCGGGAGAACACGTATGGGACGCAAGACAGGATGGACGCCGCTGCTGCTCGCAACGGCAGTATCGCTTTCCGGATGCAGCCGCGCCTCGGAAGAATTTGTGCTGCCTCCGGGGGACGCCGACCGGGGCAGGACCGCATTTGTCGACCTTGGGTGCAATGCCTGCCATTCCGTACAGGATGAATTCAGGAAACTGACCCCGGAACTCGGTGGTGATGACGTCATCGAGGTGGTGCTTGGCGGTCCCGTCAGCCGCGTAAAAACCTACGGCGATCTTGTAACCTCGATCATCAACCCCTCACACCGACTATCACGGGGAAAACATGCCGATACCGTAAATCCGGACGGCACCTCCAGAATGCCCTACTACAACGACGTCATGACCGTGCAGGAGCTTGTCGATCTCACCACCTATCTGCAAGGCACGTACTCCGTCGTGATACCGGATTACAACCCCTACTATCCTCATTGATATCCTGTTCCGAGTAGACGCCATGCGTCTCTCCAGGTGACAGGGAGCCCCATGCAGACCGGCGGCTCCCTGTCATCCCGCAGAGAAGTTACGCAGGGGCAACAGCGATGCAGGTTCTGCGCGGCAACTGCACATCCGCCAACGTTCGTTTGCGTGGGATTCCCGTCCCCAATGGATCCGGTGCTGCAGCCAGCGGGACGCACATGTAAGAAAGCCGCGCACAAGGCGCGGCTTTCATGACGGCACGGGGACGTGAATCCGTCACCCGGTCACTTTCACTGACTCAGATCCGGTACCCGATGTTGACCCCGACGGCCCAGGGATCGATGGATACCTTGTCCTTGATGGTCAGGCCCGGCGCGGTCACTTTCGCATCGGTATCGATGTCGAACCAGCGTACATCCGCGTTCAGGAACCACTTCTCGGTCAGATTGATATCGACACCTGCGACCACGGCGGGTCCCCAGGACGGGTTCAGTCTCAATTTGGCGCCATTCAACGCGCCTTTCGTGTCTTCATCGAAGAACAACGTATAGTTCAGCCCCAGCCCTGCATAAACTTCAACCTTTGAACCGGGATTGAAGGTATAGACGAGACTCAGCGTAGGCGGCAGATGCTTGGTGGATGCCGCAGTGGCGCCGCCGATATCGATGTCGTGTTCAAACGGAAGCGCGGCCAGCAATTCCAGCCCCAGGTTACTGGTGACCATGTACGTGACGTTGAACGTCACGCTAATCGCATCATCCACTTCCACCTTTGCCGGTAACGCGTCAACGGTACCGTTATCGGACTTTGGCTGAACCGTATGTGCTCCGGCACGAATGAGCCAGTCGCCGGCTTCCCTCGCCTGGACACCGAATGCGGCACACACCAACAGAACACTGACAAACCATTTCACGGAATTGCTCCTCTTCAAACAGTGTGAAAATGCTAATGAAGGGAGCCAGATGAAGGTATAGGTACAAACCGACAACAATGTACAAAACGTGAAGCGGTTGGCCGGCCTTCCCACGCAGGGTTTTCGCGGGAGGTGCGGGGCCGTTGGCTACCGACGGTCGTGTCAGCCCGCCCGATAGAACGCCTGCCAGAGTTTCTGATGCGTCTGCAACATCCTGTCGGTCTCGCGCTGCGCAAGCTGGCGCACCGCTTCCGCCGTTGTTGCAAGATGCTGTATCCGCCGTCCGAGGTGATCCACGAGCACCGCAGAGGGCGCCCGCGATGACAACGCCAACGCAGATTCCCGCCAGTCGTCCTGCAGCTGCAGAAACGCCTGCTGCTGGATGCCGGACAGGTCCTCCAGCCAATCCATGGCGACGCCGAACAGAGTGGCGCTCTCAGCACCGGCGATGTACTGCGCGCCGACCATGTCCTCTAGCGGAGACAACTGCGGGGTTCCTGCCTTCATCGTCACTCCTCAATCAAGGGTTATCTCCGGGACCAGCCCGTCATCCGGCTGTCATCCCGACGCTGCTCCAATTCAATGCACCGTTCCTGAACGCAATCGGTACCTGCAGCAACGGCGCGCTCGCGATGTGTCCCTATCCACGCCCCTGCCGGCTATTGGCGCCAGGTAGACACCCGCGCCCGCCTGTCTTCAGGGGTGCACCGCGAGAACGTCGCACACCGCCCGGGACACAATCTTCTCCGCCGAGGTACCGATCCCTACAAGGCGTTTCAGGCGGTGCGCCATACTGCCAACCACCAGCAGATCAGCGTTCATGGAGCGGGCCACGTGATTCACTGCCTGCCCCACCTTGCCAGCCGGGAAATGGCGTCGGCTGGCCGGAATGTCATAGGGCGCCAGCAACTCCGTCAAGCGCTGCTGTGCCAGGAGGCGCGCCTCGCGCGTGACTTTGCGTTTGTCGACCACATCCAGATCCACCAGCACCGTGGGAATATCCAGGGCCGACACGACATGTACGGTCCCACCCTGCAGCGACGCAAATGCATGCGCTGAATCGAGCACACGCCGGTTCAACCGGGTGTGCGCCCGATCCATTCGACGCGTATCAACCGCGGCAAGTACCACATTGGAGCGCTTGCGACGCGCGCGCGTCGTCGTCAGCAGAACCGGGGCCGGCGACGTGCGCAGCAACTCCCAGTCCAGGGGGGTATGCAGCAAAGTTCCGCTCTGGTGAATCGACTTGACGATGAGATCCACCGACGTCTGTGCGGCGATTCGTTGCAGCGAGTCGGCAATGTCGTCCGTCCAGAGTACGCTCACGCGGGCGCCTTCCAGTTCCTTGAACGCCGACACTTCCTCCATCAGCCACGCACGGTGCTCCGCAACGAGGCGGTCCTTCAGCACCCGGGCATCCTTGCGTGTAAACAGCCCGTCGCCATCCGGAACCGCATGCCAGCAGTACGCCACCAGATGCGCCGCAGCGCCGCTCTCGCGTATCAGCTGTCGGGTGCGGGCAATAGCTGTCTGCGGGTGCTTCGGCTTGTCGACCAGCGTCAGGATACTATTGAGTTGCACGCGCTCACCTCCCATGGTTTGTCCGTGACACGACTACCGTTCGATGTGCCTCAGTCAGCACACGCCACGCATCGGGTGGAGGCCGGTAACGCATCGAGGCGTCGTACATCGATCTGCGCTCCACACCGCTCGCAGCAACCATACTCACCCGCCGCCAGCCTTCCAAGCGCGGCGCGCACCTCAGCGATCTGTGCATCGAGCCGAGCCATCAGGGCGGTCAGGGTTTCGTCATTCTCCAGTTCCACCGCCTGCTCGGCAAAGTCGGGCGGCAAGGGCGAATCCCTGTGCTCAACGTGTTTCGACACCCGATCCCGCCGGTCGACTGCTTCGTCCAGCATGGCCTGCAGACGCTGTTCAACCGCTTTGCTGTCCATCGACCAATCTCCTCCATTCAACTTGCATATGCCTGCCGATCACCTGGGTCACGGCTGGCCGGTCCACGTTGCGCCGGACCGCTTCAGCCAGACGAGCACCGCGATCAGGATATCCGTACGCGGTGAATATAAGCACAGTTTCCCGGCCGACCAATGGGTGAAATCACCGGTAGCTCTCGGTTTCCCCGTACCGACAAACTGATCCATCGGCGGCAGACTACGCCGCCATAGAGGTTCCGTTCCACGTTCTCTCTCGCTCTCTCCCCATGCGGAACGGAACCTTTTTCTCCCTGCTATCCCTGCTATCCCTGCTATCCCTGCTATCCCTGATATCCCCGCACGCCTGTCCTGAACGGCATTCTCCTGAACAGGATTGCGGTGAGTGCACCGTCCTGGCGGGATTTGGTTCCAATGACCACAGACCAGGCTCGAACGGTCAGCAACCGCTCGGCTGGGTGACATGACAACAAGTGGAAACCCGGGTTACCTGACCAGCGCAAGCAATCCCTGCACCGCAACTTCCACGACCTGCTCACGCACGCTGGCCCGGTCACCTCCCAACCGGTGACAGGCGGTATCGACCAGCGGCCTGCCACGAACCGCCCACGCAACCCATACCGTCCCGACAGGCAGGAGCGGATCACCGCCATCCGGTCCGGCAATACCGGTCACACTCACCGCGATGTCCGCCGATGTTCGATCCAGGGCTCCTTCCGCCATGGCCCTGGCCACCGGTTCGCTGACGACGCCATAGTGTGTGATGAGCTGTTCACCCACCCCCAGCATCAGGCACTTGGCAGCCGCGCTGTAGGTTACGAAGCCCGCCTCGAACCAGCCCGAACTCCCGGGGATGGCGGTACAACTCGCGGCGATTAGGCCCCCGGTACAGCTTTCCGCCGTCACCAGCCGCAACGCTCTGGCCGACAGGGAGCGCCCCAGATCCTGCAATTCGTCTCGAAGAAAGCTGCTCACGGACTCCTCCCTGCTCCTGCCTGGTTACCCACGTCGGGACGCCAGAGCCCCGGGCTCAACGTGCGGTATGCGCGTCGACAACATAGTCCATGAGAGCCCGGTAGCGATCCTGCCGACTCTCGTAAACCGGATCGGTGGTATTGGGCTCAGCGGCTTCGACTTCGTTCCAGTCCGCGTCCGTCAGCAGCCGCATTGCCAATGGAAACAGCTGCTGCTCTTCCCTGCGCATGTGTTCTCTTTGCAGCTCCAGGTAGCGGCGCACATCGGTGACAAACACCGGCATAGCGTCGGCTTCCCGTGCCAGCAATGCAGTGACATCCCGGCCCAGTTTGTCCGTCGCCGCGGAGAGGTCCACGTGTTGTGTCATCGTCAATTCGACGACCACGCGCTCACCCGGAGTCAAACCCTTGTCCACGAGCCGTTCGGTTATGCGCTCCTCCCTGGGATGATGCACGGTCTGTGGGTATTCACGGATATAGTCGATGAGACAATCCAGAAGCACGAGCAGATCGGCATCGAGTTCGCCGCTATCGGCCAGCCGGGTCTCCAGTACATCCAGCATGAATGCAAGCCGACGATGGTCGACCGTCAACCGGTCCATCATCGTCGGCGAACTGCCGGACTTTGCACCTGCGGTTCCAGAGCTTCCCTCAGGCGCCATTGACGGCATCCGCCTGCTTGCTCGATTCAATTTCCAGGAACGCCAGAAGCGCCATCGGATTGACAATGGGCTTGGACACCACGAGGGACACACCGCGCATCTGCGCATCGCGCCGCACCTGCGCCACGTCACGACTGACCAACAGCACAAAAGGCGACCGCCCCCCCTGTTCGCGCAAACGCCGGTGTACCTCAAGGCCACTGACATCCGGCAGACGCGCTTCGCAGATGACATGCGAAACGGTGAAGTTGGCGAAACTCTCCAGAAACGACCTTCCGGTCGAGAAACTACGTGCCTTCCGGCCGTAGAGCGACGCGAGACTGCTCAAGCTGTCACGCACCGCCGGGTCGCTGTCGACGATGCAGATGATTTCGTCCGGCGCTGGGGGAAAGCTTATTTCCATTCCCGCAGCATAAAAACACGCCTGAAATCAACCCATGCGGGAATCTACCTACGGGGTGGGACCACCGCACGGTTCAGCCTGCATCAGTCCTCCGTCTCGAGGCGAAGCTTGAGTCGCACCAGATCCGCCAGCGAGCGGGAGTTGGTCTTGTGCATGACCTGACTGCGATGGATCTCCACCGTTCGTTCACTGATACCCAGTTCGATGGCAATCACCTTGTTGGCCTGGCCGGATGTCACGCGCTCGAAGACTTCCGCCTCGCGAGGTGTCAACGAGGCATGCAGCGTGCGCGCCTTTTCGAGCCCCTGCACCCGCTCCCGCTGCGCCTCTTCGATCGCCATCGCCTGATTGATGCGATCCAGCAGTTCCTGGTCACGGAACGGTTTGCGGATGAAATCCACCGCGCCCCGGCGCATGGCCTCCACCGCCATCGGAATATCGCCGTGCCCGGTAATGAAGATGATGGGCAAGCCTGCGTGCAACTCGATCAGCCGCTGTTGCAACTCGAGGCCGCTCATTCCCGGCATGCGGATATCCAGTACCAGACACCCCTGCCAGGCAGCCTCGTACGCATTCAGGAAGGCTGTAGCGTCGGCGAACTCCCGATGCGGTATGTCAACGGAATCGAGCAACATGCCGATGGCATCGCGCACGGGCTCCTCATCGTCGACTATGAAGACCATCGGGCTATCAGACACCATCGTTCCCCCCTACCGGCAAGCGGAAATAAAACGTGGCGCCGTGCTCCGGATTGTTGAAGAACGACAGCTTGCCGCCGTGCTGTTCGATGATTGATCGGCAAATCGACAAACCCATACCCATGCCATCCTTTTTTGTCGTGTGAAAGGCGCTGAACACCAAGGGCTCATCGTCAACGGACACACCCGTGCCCGCATCCACCACCGCCACTTCCACCGTGTCGTCGATCAGACGGGAGCGGACCACAACCGTATCGCCGTATATCCGCTCTATCTGATGCATTGCGTCAATGGCATTTCGAATCAGGTTCAGCGCAACCTGTTGTATCTGTATGGGGTCGCAGAAAAGGTTTGGCAAGTCCTCCGCGAGATCAAATTGCAGATCGATGTCATGCAACCGGGCATCGCCAGTGACAAACTGCGTGAGCTCACGGATCAGCGAGTTCACGCCGCACAGCTCGCGCTGTCCGGACTCGTTGCGCACAAAGCGCTGGATACGTTCAATGATGGCGCCTGCCCTCAGGGACTGACGATTCAGCTTTTCCAGAGCCGTCGTCAGCTTCTGGCGGTCCGTATCCGGATTCTGCAGCAGCTTGATACACGCCTGCGCATACATGGCGATGGCGGTAAGCGGCTGATTGATTTCATGCGCAATGCTGGCCGTCATCTCTCCCATCGTGCTGAGCCGTCCCACGCGGGCCAGCCGCTCCTGTTGCTCCAGCAGCGCCTCCTGCGCCAGTTTCGACTGCGTCAGGTCACGCATGATCCCGGTGAAATAAGTCCCCTCCGGCGACGATATCCGGCTCACAGCCAGGTAAAGGGGAATGCGGTGACCGTCACTCGTCTCGCCAACCAGCTCACGGCCGATACCGATGATCTTCGCCTCACCCGTGCGCAGATAGTTATCCACATCCGACTGGTGCACCTGGCGTTGAGCGGGCGGCATGAAAATGGTGACCGGTTTGCCTATCAGACTGCCCGGCGGATGCCGGAACATCCGGTACGCGGCTTCGTTGGCATAGCGGATAATCCCGGAGGCATCCATGGTGACAACGGCATCCACAACGGCCTCGAGCACTTTCAAGGCATTGTCGCGCAGCCAGGCGTCGTCCGGTTTGGTACCGCTCATGTGTTACCCGTCTCCATGTGCAGGCGAATATAGGTGATTCCGGGCGCCATGGCCCAGCCCCAGGCCAGCAGCGTTGCTTCGTCGCACTCCGGATCGAACTGACGCACCGTTTCCAGCAAAGCCGCCATCCAGGCGTCAAACATACCCGGCTGCAGCCCGACCCGGCGATGCAGCGCCGCGATTCGCTTCAATTCCGCGCTGGCATCGCCCAGGACGTAGTAGGAGGCCAGTTGAAACAGGCTCTTGCGGACCATCTGCGCCTGCCGGCGCATATCCACACGGCTGAAAAGCCCTGCTACCGCGGGATCACGCAGGAAGCGCTCATAAAATGCCACGAAGAACGGGTCGGCTTCCTCGCCAACCGCAATGTTATCCCCGAACAGGCGCTCATAGCTTGACTCGAAACGAGGGTTCGGCAACGACATCTGAGGCATCCCTCCTTCAGGAGCATTCCACCCGGTTGATCCGGCCTTCGTACCCTACTGGCGACCGCGGGATCGCGCCGTACGTGGTAGCCGGCCGGGAACGGGGAGCCCCTAAGGGTTTCCCGAATACCGGCGCTGGATGTTCCGCACGGGACAGCGGAGTTCTGTGCGCGTAGCATTCCGCTTATTCGTGTCCGATTGATTGGCTCGTGCGAATCAATCCGGTCGGCCAGGTCCGCTGGCCCTGCATTTTCACCGCCATCAGGTGGCGAAGATGGGCATGCATCCTTGCATGGCAAGTACTCTCTGGAGATCAGAGAATACCTAAACAACAAACCCGTAGCCGAGGGGGCGACCATGGCTTATCAGCGCATACTTGTGTCAGTAGATCTCACCGAAGAAGCGGACGAAGTGATATCCGCGGCGAGCAATATCGCCAAGTCCCAGAACGCCGTCATGCACAGCGTCACGGTCGTCAAGCCCCTGGCCCGGGTCTACGGCGGGCTGGACATGGCTCCCATCACCAGCGGTGCCATCGCCTTCGAAAAGGAAGCCATCGAGCAGGCGGGGCATCAGCTGCGCGAGCTGGGCGGTGAATATGGCGTGCCGGATGCCAACAGCCATGTACGACTCGGTTCGCCACCGGCGGAAATCCGGGCGCTGGCGGAAGAACTGGGTATCGACCTGATCGTCATTGGCACCCACGGCCGCCACGGCCTGGGCCTGCTGCTCGGCTCCACTGCCAACGCAGTTCTGCACGGGGTCACCTGTGACGTACTCGCGGTGAAGATCCATCCGGTGGTCGTGAGCTGATGAGCAAGTACGCACTGGCAAAAGAGGCCATCGCCCAGGCGATGGCCGGGGCGGAGCGGACGGGCATCGGTCAGGACGATGTGCTGCTGGCACTGATCGTCTCCGCCGTCGCCGACTACCAGAAACTCGCTGGCAAGGCTGCCACCCGCTCCGCGCTACGGTATGAGCTCGACAATCTTGGCGGCGATATCGACACCGTATTCCTGCGCTCACGCTGAGAAAAACCTGACACGGGCCGCCGTCCACGGAGGGCCGACATGGAACCCTCGGTAGCACTCAGCTTTGCGGTAGCGCTGGCATGTGGCGTCATCATCGGCCTGGAACGTGGCTGGGTACGCTCGAATGAACCTGGCGGTGGCCCTGGCATTCGCACTTTCGCGCTGGTGGCCCTGCTGGGCGCCATCTGCGCATGGCTGGATGTACTGGCGCTGACTGTCACCGCATTCGTCTCGCTGGTGGCGGTGGCGTGCACGGGCTATATCCTGTCCGCCCGCGAAGCCAGGCAGTTCGGCTATACGACCGAAATCGCCCTGCTTATCACCTACTTTCTGGGCCTCCTGGCCGTGCAGGGTGAACCCTCACTTGCCATCGCCGCGGCCGTGGTCACGGCACTTATTCTCGGGCTCAAGCCAGAGATACACGGCGCCCTCAAACACGTCGAGCGCCTGGAGTTGCTCAGCACGTTGCAACTGCTGGTGGCTTTCGCGGTGATCCTGCCCCTGCTGCCGGACCGGGACCTGTGGCTGGACGGCCTGAACCTGCACCTGATCGGATGGTTCGTGCTTCTGGTGCTGGGTATTTCGTGGCTGGGCTATGTCTGTCTGCGCCTGTTCGGCGAACGCCTCGGCCTGCTGTTGGCGGCGCTGTTCGGAGGGCTGACCTCCAGCACCGCGGTGACCGCCAGCTTTGCCCGACGGGCCAGCCGGCAACCTGAACTGTTGCCGCATCTGGCGCGGGGTATTCTGTTGGCGTGTACCATCATGCCAGTGCGGATGCTGTTGATCGTCACGGTGGTGAATCAGGACCTCCTGATGCGGATAGCGCCCGGTCTGCTCGCGTTGCTGGTCGTGCCGCTCATGGCCGCGGCCGTCATTCGCTCGCCACGGCGGCAGCACGAAGGGGCCGACTCCTCTCTCGAACTCGGCAATCCGCTGGACCTGGCGAGCGCCGCGATGTTCGCCGGTTTCCTTACCGTGTTGTTCGTGGCCGTCCCGTGGCTGGAGACGGCCTTCGGGCACTCGGGCGTACTCGTCATGGCCGCTGTCTCGGGTCTGACGGACGTGGATGCAATCAGCCTCACACTGGCCAGGCACTCGCTGACGAGCCTGCCGCCGGAAACCGCCGCGCTGGGCATGGTCATCGCCGCGGCAGTCAATACCATCGTCAAGGCGGGTATCGCCATCGGCTTCTCTTCCGGCCAGCTGTCGCGCACCACGTCGCTGCCACTGCTCCTTGGCGCCCTGCTCGCAGGTCTGGTGCAGGCGATCGCCGGCTGACAGCGCCCTGCGACGCGGCAAAATAACATCCCGCGTCGGGCACGCATGCCCCTGTGCCGGACCGGAACGAACATTCCCGGCATACGGGAAAACGTGCGGAATTGTCGACGTCTGCCGGCGGCAACAAGCCAACGGACCTCCCCGAATGCGACCTTCACCGCAATTCCGCTGACCGGAGCTAGGGATTCTACGGATGACCCTGTTCTGCCGCGCCGCAGCATAATTATCGAACAAGCTCAACAACGGAATCCTTGTTCCATGGACACCCAAGAATACGATCTGGGGGTCGTGCGGTACTTTGCCGTCATGACCATCGTCTGGGGCGTTGTGGGCATGCTCGTTGGTCTGCTCATTGCAGGCCAGCTAGCCTGGCCTGCCCTCAACTTCGACCTGCCCTTCCTCAGCTATGGCCGGCTCAGACCGCTGCATACCAACGCCGTCATCTTCGCGTTTGGCGGCTGCGCGTTGATGGCCAGCGCCTTCTATATTGTCCAGAAGACCTGCCGCACCCGCCTGATCTCGAGCGGCCTGGCATGGTTCGTTTTCTGGGGCTGGCAACTCGTGATCCTCTCCGCGGCCATCACGTTGCCGCTCGGCATCACGACCAGCAAGGAATACGCGGAGCTGGAGTGGCCCATCGACGTGCTGATCGCGATTGTATGGGTGGCCTTCGCGATCGTCTTCTTCGGCACCATCGGCATACGCAAGGAAAAACACATATATGTCGCCAACTGGTTCTTCGGCGCCCTGATCATCGGTGTAGCCATACTGCACATTTTCAACAGCCTGGCGCTGCCGGTGAGCTTCCTGAAGAGCTACTCCATCTACGCCGGCACGAAGGACGCCATGATGCAGTGGTGGTACGGCCACAACGCGGTGGGCTTCTTTCTCACCGCGGGATTCCTCGGCATCATGTACTACTTCGTGCCCAAGCAGGCAGGACGGCCCGTCTATTCCTACCGCCTGTCGATCGTGCACTTCTGGGCACTCATCGCGGTGTACGTGTGGGCAGGCCCCCACCACCTGCACTACACCTCTCTGCCTGACTGGGCACAGAGCCTTGGCATGGTGATGTCCCTGGTGCTCATCGCGCCGTCCTGGGGCGGCATGATCAACGGCATCATGACCTTGTCCGGCGCCTGGGACAAACTCCGTACGGATCCCATCATCAAGTTTCTCATCGTGTCCCTCTCGTTCTACGGCATGTCCACCTTCGAGGGACCGATGATGTCCATCAAGACCATCAATGCGCTCTCGCACAATACCGACTGGACCGTCGGCCATGTGCACTCCGGCGCGCTCGGCTGGGTGGCCATGGTCAGCATGGGCGCCATGTACCACCTCATTCCTTCACTGTTCGGTCGCAAGCCCGGCGAGATGTACAGCGTCAAGCTGATCAACCTGCACTTCTGGCTGGCCACGATCGGTACGGTGTTCTACATCGCCTCCATGTGGGTGAACGGCCTGTTGCAGGGGCTGATGTGGCGTGCGCTCAGCGTCGACGGCACGCTGACGTACAGCTTTGCGGAAGCCGTAGAAGCCAGCTACCCCGGCTACTACGCGCGCTTTCTGGGCGGTGCCATCTTCTTCGCCGGAATGTGTGTCATGGCCTACAACGTGTTCATGACCATCCGCGGCAAGACACGCGCTGAGAAAGCCGCGCCTGCCACTCCCCTGGTTGCGGCAACAGGAGCCTGATCATGCTGCAGAAAATCAGTGAAACCCGCGTCGGCGCCCTGATCGCGCTGATCCTGGTCTGCGTCAGCTTCGGCGGCATGGTGGAAATCTTCCCCATGGTGTTCGAGCAGACAAAGACACCACCGGTGCCCGGACTTGCTCCCTACACGGCCGTGCAGCTGGAAGGGCGCGACATCTACATCCGCGAAGGCTGCACCGTGTGTCATACACAGATGGTGCGCACACTGGCCTCCGAGTCCGCCCGCTACGGTCACTACTCCGTGGCCGGCGAAGACGTCTATGAACACCCATTTCTGTGGGGCAGCAAGCGCACCGGCCCGGACCTGGCCCGCATCGGCGGCCGCTACAGCAACGAGTGGCATCGTGCGCACCTCATGGATCCGCGCAGCGTGGTTCCCGTCTCCAACATGCCGGCCTACTCCTGGCTGTTCGAAAACACGCTCGACGGCGCGGACACGGCAAAGAAGATGGAGGTATTGCGAACGCTGGGCGTGCCGTACACCGACGCAGATATTGCCGGCGCCAAAGACGCAGTGGCGGGAACACTGGAGGCTGAGGCCCTCATCGCCTACTTGCAGTCTCTGGGCACTGAAATGCAGAACTACGACGATGGGGTGATGCAATGACACTCGCGGTACTGGCGGTAGCCATCGGTTTCACGGGACTTGTTCTCTGGGTCTACTGGCCCGCAAACAGGGAACACTTCGAACTCCAGGCAAACCTGGTCTTCGACAACGAGAAGGATGTACGCGATGAGTAGCATATGGCACTGGTTCGTCCTCATTGGCACGGTCGTCTCGCTGATCGGCGTGATGTGGCTGCTGTTTGCCAACCGCAGCGTCTCCGGTGAGCAGACCACCGGACACGAGTGGGACGGCATACAGGAACTCGACAATCCCCTGCCGATGTGGTGGGTGATGGGTTTTGTGGTTTCCGTCATCTTCTCGGTCATCTACCTGGTGATCTTCCCCGGCGTGGGGAACTTTGCCGGCGTCACCAACTGGTCCAGCGCCGGCGAACACGACGGCGAGGCACTTGCCGCAGAGAAGAAGTTTGCCCCTGTATACGCCAGGCTGGCGGACATGAGCGGTGACGAACTGGCAGCGGACAAGCAGGCAAAACAGGTAGGTCGACGCCTGTTTCTCAACAATTGCGCCACCTGTCACGGCTCCACGGCCAAAGGCAGCGTGGGTTTCCCGGACCTGACCGATGATGAATGGATCTGGGGCAGCAGCTTCGATGCCATCCAGGCATCCGTTCTGAACGGTCGCAGTGCGCAGATGCCGGCATGGGGAGCCATGCTCGGCAACGAGGGCGTCACCGCAGTCGCCAACCGTGTACGTCAGATGGCCGGCCTGGAACACGACGCGGAACTGGCTAAGGCCGGCGAGACCCACTACAACACCATCTGCGTTGCGTGCCACGGCCCGGAGGGCAAGGGCAATGCGTTGCTGGGGGCACCCGACCTGACCAATGATCGCTGGCTGTACGGCAACAGCCTGGAGGCGATTGCCGAGACGGTACGCAACGGCCGCAACGGTGTCATGCCGGCACACGCCCAGCTCATCGGCCAGGACAAAGTGCACATCGTTGCTGGTTATGTCTACGGTCTGAGCAAGGAATGAACGGAAATCCGAACGGGAATTCTCCTCAGGTGGACGTCGAGGAGACCCCCGTACAGCTTGTCGGCTTCGGTCCTGTTGATCTCTACCAGAAGCGGGAAAAGATCTTCACCCGATATGTTGGCGGTGTCTTCCAGCGTCTGCGTTTCTATACCGGCTGGCCGCTGCTGGTCGGCTATTTCGGCCTACCATGGCTGAACTGGGGGGATCGCCAGGCCATCCTGTTTGACCTCCCTGCCCGTCAGTTCAACATCTTCGGTCTGACGATATGGCCACAGGACCTGTGGCTGCTCGGCTGGATGCTGATGATCGCGGCCTTCGGCCTGTTCACCATCACGACCATCGTTGGTCGGCTCTGGTGTGGCTATACCTGCCCGCAAACCGTGTGGACGGCGATCTTCATGTGGATGGAGCAGGTTGCGGAAGGCCCCCGCCACGTACGCATGCGCCTCGACAGCGCACCGTGGACTTGGGAAAAACTTCGCAAGCGCACGTTCAAGCACGCCATGTGGCTTGGCTGGGCATTTCTCACCGGTCTGACCTTTGTCGGCTACTTCACGCCCATTCGCGAACTGGTTGTTGACCTGCCGCTGATGAGCGCCGGTCTGGCTGCCACGTTCTGGACCCTGTTCTTCACGGCCGCCACCTACGTCAATGCCGGCTGGATGCGTGAGCAGGTGTGCATCTACATGTGTCCCTACGCCCGCTTCCAGTCAGCGATGATCGACAAGGACACGCTGATCGTCTCCTACGATGCCAAACGCGGCGAACCACGCGGTTCGCGCAAACGCAATGCCACGGATCACGGCCTCGGCGACTGCACTGACTGTCAGCTGTGCGTGCAGGTCTGTCCCACCGGAATCGACATCCGCAACGGTCTGCAGTACCAGTGCATCGGCTGCGCGCACTGCATCGACGCCTGCGCGGAAGTCATGCAGAAGATGGGCTATGCGCCCGGACTGGTTCGCTACACCACCTTGCGGGCCCTTGAAGGCGGCAAGGTCCACCCTTTCCGGGCGCGCAGTATCGGCTACGCCGGTGTATGCCTCCTGCTCATAACGGCGTTCGGCATCGCCGCCTTCAACCGGTCGCTGCTCACCATCGACGTACTGCGGGCCCGCGATACACTCTATCGTGAGACCGCTGATGGACAGATTCGCAACGACTATCAGCTGGTGCTCGGCAACAAGACACAGCAGGAAACCGAATACGTCTTCCGGCTCCTCCGGCCCGATACCCTTACGCTCGATATCGCCCAGCATGTGCGCGTGGCGGCGGGTGGAATCGAGAACATTCCCTTCGAACTGGTGGGCACCAGCGACACGCCAAACACGTCAGCAACCATCGAGGCCTGCGTAGCGGACGGTTCGGCTTGCGCCACGGAAGAAACCCGCTACATCACGCCGATGACCGGAGGTGCGCGGTGAAGCGGGTAGCCGCCATCCTGTTGCTGATCCCCCTGCTCAGCGTAGGTTTGGGCGGCTTGCTCATGTGGCTGGCTGACCGCTATCCGGATCCGGACGTGATGACCACCACTGTGCCACTGTCCAAGACAAACCAATGAACGCCGGTGTAATAACCACCACCATCACCATCGAGGACATGCACTGCGCGGCATGTTCCAGCAAGGTGCGCTCCGCCCTGGGTGAACTGCCCGGTATCGGTACCCTGCGATTCAACCCGGTACGACGCCAGGTACTGGTGGACCACCCGCCGGCGCTGTCATCGGCGGCGCTCATCCGTCAGATCGAACGTGCCGGATTCCACCCCGCGATCACCAGCGCAGGCACGGATACGAGCCCGGAAGTGCAGGTTCTGTTGAGGCGACTGGGCGTTTCGGCACTGGGAATGATGCAGGTGATGATGGTTTCCATTGCCCTGTACGCGGGTCAGTTCGATGGCATGTCGGAAGCCTGGCGGCGGGTGCTGGAGTATTCCGCGCTCATATTCACCATTCCCGTGCTGACCTACAGCGCGGTGCCGTTTTTCGTGAGCGCACTGGATCGTCGACGTGGCATGAGCATGGACACGCCCATCGCGCTCGCCATTGGCATCGCCTTCAGCGTCAGCTTTGTCCATACCCTCAAGGGAAGCGGTGAAGTCTATTTCGATGCCGTAACGATGTTCACGTTCCTCATGCTGCTGTCACGTTACCTCGATCGCCGCATGCAGAATCGACTGCGCTTCGAAGACAGTCTGCTGGCCAGCCTGCCCGCGACCGTGACCCTGCTGGTGAACGACACCCAGGTTACCTGCCCGCTGGCTGACGTGCGCCCCGGCGACAGATTATGGGTACCGGAGGGCGCCATGCTGCCTGTCGACGGAATCCTGGTTTCCGCCAGCGCCACGCTGGAAGAGGCGTCGCTCACAGGTGAAGCTGACTGGCGCGAAGCGAGCATGGGTGACGCCGTGCACGCCGGCACATTCACGCGTGGGGGCGCAATTATCATTGACGCGCTGAGCGGCTCGGCGGACTCCCGGTATGCGCGCATTGACAGCCTCGCCAACGCAGCACTCAGCGGCAAGCACCGCCTGTCCGTACTGGCCGACCGCGCCGCGGGAATTTTTGTCCCCACCATCCTGGCGATCGCCGCGCTGGCCGGCGTCTTCTGGCTGGTGTTTGATCCGACGCGCGCACTGACGGCAACGCTGGCGGTACTGGTGGTCAGTTGTCCCTGCGCGCTGGCGCTGGCGACACCGACCGCCCTTCACGCGGCCCTGGTGCGATTGCGTCGCGCCGGTATCCTCGTACGTGACGGCGGCTGCCTGGAGCGCGCGGCGGGTATCCGCCATGTGCGTTTCGACAAGACCGGCACCCTCACCGATCCCGAGCCCACGATCATCGCCTTTCAAAATATGGGCTCCTTGCCGGATACCTGGCTGCAGGGTGCCGCCGCGGCACTGCAGCAGTATTCGTCGCACCCGCTCGCCAGGGCGTTCACCGGTCTTTCACCGCTTGTGGCGGATACCGTTGAAGTCGTCGCTGGCCAGGGCGTGCGCGGCCGGGTCGAGGGGCACGATGTACGCATCGGCAGCCCCGCGTTCTGCAACCATCGATCCGACAATGCAGCCAACGAGGCAAAAGTGGTTTGTCTGACCGTCGACGGTAATCCCGCCGCGCGGTTCCACCTGGACAGTCGCGTGCGTCCTGACGCCAGCGCAACGGTGCAGTCGCTGCGCGCGCAGGATATCGATGTTGCCATGCTTAGCGGTGACAACGCCGAGCAGTGCGCGCGTGTTGCCGGGTTGCTTGATATCGAATGGCTGGCCGCGCAATCGCCGGAAGCCAAGATCCGTGCGTTCGCTGATCCGGAGAGCACGCTCTACGTTGGCGATGGCATCAATGATCTGCCCGCCCTGACCCACGCGGGGGTCTCCGCGGCCACGCTCGAGACCACCGACCTGGTGAAATCGAGGTCAGATGTCGTGCTGCTCACCAGCAGGTTGTCGGCGTTGCTCGACCTGCTGGCCATCAGCCGCGCCAGTCGCAGGGTGATGTGGCAGAACCTCTACTGGGCCGCTGGTTACAATCTTGTTGCTATACCGCTGGCATTCACTGGTCTCGCGCCACCCTGGGCGGCGGCAGTAGGCATGTCGGTGAGTTCGCTGATCGTGCTGCTCAACGCCACTCGCCTGTTGCGCGTACCGCTGCCTTCCCTGCAACTCGGGAAGGCACGCTGATGGAGATCATGCTTTGGCTTCTGCCAACCACCGGACTGCTCACGGGTATCGCGGTGATGGCGTTCTTCTGGGCAACCCGACGGGGTCAGTTCGATGACCTCGATCGACACGGGTTCGACATTCTTGATGACGACAACTCCGAAACGAGGGAGAGATGATGGGAACGATAGGCAATACTTTCGGCCTTCTGGCATCACCGGTACACACCTGGGAATCCATCGCCAATGAGGCGCCCTCAACCATGAAGGTGCTGACAACGCATACAATCCCCCTGTCCCTCATACCAGCTCTGTGCTGGTACTACGGCGTCACCCAGCAGGGTTGGAGCATTGCTGGCGACACGATGCGACTGACCGGGGAGAGTGCGTTGCCCATGTGCGTGCTGTTCTTCCTGGCAATGGTATGTGGCGTGGTGTTCCTCGGCTACATGGTGTGGTGGATGTCGCAGACCTACGGAGAAAAAGCCAGCCTGTCCGCCAGCGTGGCACTGGTGAGCTACACCGCAACGCCCTTCTTCCTGGCTGGGCTGCTTGGGCTCTACCCGTTGCTGTGGCTGGACATTCTGCTTGGCGTCGGCATTGCGTCCTGGTGCATCTATCTGCTGTATGTCGGCGTTTCGCCCATGATGCGCGTGGCGCGGGAACGCGGCTTCCTATATGCAAGCGCCGTATTTGCCGTGGCCCTGGTTTCATTTGTCGGCTTGCTGACGGTTACAGTCCTCCTGTGGCAGTACGGTCCAACGCCGGAATACACCTACTGACCGCCATCTCCACGGGGTGTGCGCGCACTGCCACACCCCGCGTTTTGATCGATGCCGCACCCTGATCGTGCCGGCAGCAGAGGCATCAGCGTAGGAACCCGCCCTCTCTTCAGGCGCCAACGCCCTGGTCACACGCCGGATTCTTGACGTCGATCCGCCTCACACGAAGATCAATCGGTTCACGTGACCCGGTTCAAGTGCGCTGTCGCTCAGGGCAGGTAGAGTTCGTCGCCATGTCTGCTCTCGCCACGACGCCAATCCACGACTCGACGCCACTCGACAGGGCCGGGCAGTTGCTTGCCGGGCGGATCGCCTTGCCCGTGATGCCTGACCTTGCCCGCCAGATCATCGAGAGCGCACTGGATGATTTTGTCCACTATGACGCGCTTGCCGGCATCGCCGAGCAGGATCCCGTACTCACTGCGCGGTTGCTCGGCGTGGCCAACTCCGCTTACTTTGCCTCACCAATGCAGGTGACATCGGTACGGGGCGCCATCGGTCGTGTCGGACTGGATCTCGTGCGAGGTCTGATGGTCGGTATGGTGATGGACAACCTGTTCGATGCATCCGCCTGCCCCGCGTTCAACCACAGACGTTTCTGGAGTGACGGTCTGGCTACCGCCTATTGCGCCCGTAAACTCAGCGAATCGGGAACACACAGCGACAAAGCAACGCTGATCGGCACGGCCGCATTGTTGCAATCCATCGGCATACTCACTGCCGTATGCGTTAGTCCGCACGATATGAACCGTGTTCTGTCGGCGAATACCAGCGTCAGTGAAGGTGTTCTGCGCAGTCTTGGGTGTACGCAGGCGCAACTTCGTGATCAGCTGCTTGAACAGTGGAACCTGCCTGCGGATCTCCGCCGGCTCCTGGGAGATGAACAGACAACTGATGTCGAGTTCATCTATCTGTGCACCGCCAGCGCGCTGGTACTCGACCGACCGCTCTCGGCGGATGACATCGATGCACTTGCCACTGCCCTCAACAGTGCAGGCATTGCTGCTGATGTTGAACTGCTGCAGGAACTGAGCACCATCAGCTTCGAAGACCTGCACCTTTGACAGTCCGTACGCGGGGTCCCTGCGCCTGAGACGACCCGCACACCGGCGCGGAATATTGATGCTGGGGCACAGCGAGAGCGCTGAGACGCACCTATGACCAGGGCGCGCAGACTCGAGGGACGGCAAACTGCTCGCGGTGCGGCGAATGCGCGGTGGAAGAGTATCCAGCGTTCCCGACGATATCGGCGTACGCCGTAGTCACTTCATGAAGACAGGAGCCAGGTGTCCTGAGAAGCTCCTCAGACCACGTTCCGCGCCAACAGGCTGTTGGCGGCGAAAGGCAGCAGTGGGCGCGGACGACCCAGCCCGAAGCCCTGCCCGTAATCCGCGCCGAGCGCCTTGACATGCTCGAGAATCTCATCGTTCTCGACAAACTCGGCGACCGTCTTCAATCGCATCGCATTGGCGATATCGATGATCGATTTGACGAACATACGGTCGATGGGATCGCGGGCAATGTCCCGAATGAACATGCCATCAATTTTCAGATGATCCACCGGCAGTGTTTTCAGATAACCGAACGAGGACAGACCTTTGCCAAAATCATCGAGCGCAAAGCGACAGCCGAGTTCCCGCATGCCACGCATCACCTTGGCTGCCTCGGCGACATTACGTACCACCGCGGTTTCCGTAATCTCGAAATTGATCGTGCCGGGCGGCAGATCTGCCGCTTTCACCGCGTTATAGACGTGCACCATAAACGCCTCGTCGCTGAGGCTGGCACCCGTCAGATTGATCCAGTAGCTCCGGTTCTCCGCAAACAGTTCCCGATACACTGACGCTGTCCTGAGCAGCGTATCCACCACCCATCGGTCAATCTTCACTGACAGATCATACCGCTCCGCGGCCGGCAGGAATGCACCGGGGGGCACCAGCATACCCGTCGCCCGGTTGCGCATGCGCAGCAATACCTCCAGCCTTTCATCCTCTTCTTCACCCTTCAGCGGTTTGACCGGCTGGACATAGAGGAGAAAGTCATTCTGATCCAGTGCGGTATGGATGCGCTGAACCCAGTGCATTTCCCCACGCTTGGCATCGACCTGCGTGGATGTTTCCCGGGCAAGATGTACCTGGTTACGTCCTGCCTCCTTTGCCGCGAAACAGGCGGCATCCGCTCTTTGCAGCACGTCCGAAGTATTGCCACCACCTTCAGTCACACACACCACACCGATACTCACGCCAATGTGATGGGTTCTGCCCTCCCAGTGAAAGACGAGTTCCTCGATGGCGATACGTATGCGGGTAGCTATATCGAAAGCCTTCTCCGGCCCGCAATCCTGCAATAGAAGCGCGAACTCATCCCCGCCCAGACGGGCGACCGTGTCGTCTTCTCGCACGTGATCCCGCAGCACCTCCGAGACCTGGGACAACAAAGCGTCACCAGCGGCGTGACCACTGGTGTCATTGACGATCTTGAACTGGTCGAGATCAAGAATGCACAGGCTGTATTTCCTGTCATCCTCGAGACAGCGCCGGGAAGCCTCCTGCAGATCGGCCTGCAACGTACGCCGGTTGGCCAGCCCGGTAAGTACATCGTGTCGCGCCTGATGATGCAGTTCGTCCGCCAGTTCCTTGGCCTGGGTGACGTCCTGAAGCTGTAACACGGAATAGAGGAAAATATCATTCTCGCCGCGCACCTGGGCGAGGCTCAACTGCGCATAAATGGTTCGCCCGTCTGCTTTCCGGCAACGGCATTCACAGGAGAACTCCGGAAGACGCCCTTCCACCTGCTTGCGGAATCGGGCCGCAACCGACTCGAAATCTTCGGCGGCAATGACATCCTCCAGGTCGAGGATTGCCTTCTCCCGTGTACCAAGCAACATATCGAACATCGCATTCCGTTGCGTGAACAGACCACCCTGCGCGATCACCGCCATGCCGATGGGCGCATTGTGAAAGGCCTGTTCGAATCGTTGCTGGCTCTCCGCACGGGCCAGATCTGCCTGTTGCCGCTGCTCCATTTCCGCGCGAAGCTCCGCCGTGCGCTCCTCGACCAAATCCTCAAGATGGCGGTCGCGTGCCTCGATGAGGGACAGCATCTGGTTTAGGTTATCGGTTAACGTGCCAACCTCGTCCGGGAATACGACTTCAGCCCGGTGCGAGTATTCCTGCGTCGACTGGACACGACGGGTGAGTTCGGAAAGGCGCTCGATAGGCTGGGTGACAACCCGTTGAACACGGCTGGATACAAGCATGCCCGCCACGCAGGCGATGAGTGTCATGGCAAAGATCGACAGAATCGCCTCACGGGAGGTTCGCCAGACCTCCTCATCCGACGCTTCCACCTGCAGGTAGGCAAGCACCAGTTCGCCATCCACGATCGGTACCCGCAGACGCAGCGGCTCACCCGCGCCGGTCAACGGATTCCGGATTTCGACGAGCGCCTCACCACCAGAACCCTCGATGCTGGCCCGTCGCACCGCTGAATCTTCCATCAGGGCACGCGCTATCTGCTCCGCATTCTCCCAGTCCTCGAACAGCACCGCCGCCTGGACGTTCACGCTGACGAGCTGTGCCTCCGTGCGAATACGTTCGCGAAACTGTTCCATGAGGGATGCATGGTTGCGCCACACGAGCATGCCGCCCGCCGCGCCGATCATGATCAGGCCGGACAAAAGATTGATCAGGAAAAGCTTGCGGCCGATACGCAGCCTGGCAAACACGATCGTTATCCTGGTGTACGCGCGAGGCGCAGAAGATTGGCGCTGATCTGGTAGCCCGCGCCCCGAACCACATCCGCGTTAACGGCAAAACGTAGTTTCTCCCGCTCCATGAACAACTGAATGGCAAAGCCCTTGCCGAGTGCGCCATCGGCATCACTGATCGTCAGCGAATAGCTTGGGAACCCACCCTCTGCACCCAGGGTGTGGTAGTCCTGGTCCTCGTAATAGATGGCGCAGCCATCGCCGGCTTCCGCCCCCGTACGTACTACGAGTGTACGCCCCCCACCAATGTCACGCCCTTCCAGCGCCCGGGATAACGAAGCAACATTGCCGTCACCGCTGATGCACAACGTCACGGTGTCCAGATCGCCCGGCCAGCTGACAAATTTTGCGATATTGAACAGATACGCCGTCTTCAGTCGAGCGAGGACAAGCAGGGCGTCATCGTCCTTGGTTTGCGACGGCGTGGACCACGCCAGCATGCTCAGCGCGAGCAGCGTTGTCCTCAGTGCCATTCTGATGGGTCTGCCAGCCATCGTGATCATGCCGCTCGTTATCGCCCCGGTGCCTTCAGTTATCCCAGCGATATTCAAGCTGCAGATAAAACTCCCTGCCGGCAATGGTGCCACCACTGCCCGTCAGCGTTTCATAGGGTTCCTTGTCCAGCAGATTTCTGCCTACGAGACTGATACGCAGCGGGCGACGCTGGGACTCGAGGAATGGGAGGTTGTAGGTGAGTTTTACATTGGCGAACGCGTAGTCATCCAGGGCGTCGTACCTGGCAGTCGGGCCAAAGGTGATCGGATACCAGAATTCAGGCGCCTTGTACCGGCTCTTCCACGAGACATCCGCGGTGGCGGTCAGATGTGGTGTCGGACTGTACGAGAACCCGGCGTTCAGCTTGTGTCGCGGCGCGTAGGAAAAATCAAGTACATCGCCCACGGAGTTACGCCCGTTGCCTTCACGACCGTTGTGCTGGAAGGCGTAATTGAGATACATCGACAGGCGCTGCCAGGGTTGATAGCGGACATCGGCTTCAAACCCACTCACGATTGCCCGCTGATCGTGATTCTCGAATCGGAATCGTGGATACGCAATGTGTATGTGTCGGTCGATTTCGTTCCGAAAGGCATCAACCTTGATTTGCCAGTGCGAGTCTGGATGCCACTCCACGCCAAGATCGACAGTGCGAATCCGTTCCGGCTTCAGGTTGGCGTTGGGTTCAAAGGTGGCCAGCGGAATCGGCCCGAAGGGCGTACTTGCGGCCAGAAACCAGCTCGCCTGGTAGAGTTCGCTGAACGAAGGATACCGCGATGCCATGCCCAGTCCACTGCGCAATGTAAGCCGTTCCGTCGGCTGATAGACGAGCGACAGTCGTGGATAGGTGGCACGCCCGAAGAGTTCGGGTGAAGTCGCACCTTCAAAGCGCACGCCACCGATGATCTGCAGCCGATCATCAAGAACGTGCATGCGATCCTGAAGGAAGAACGACTTCTTCGTGTACTTGAGAACAACGTCGTCGGACATGTGCGGAAGAGCCAGTTCATCGGACCCTTCGAGTTCGTCGCTATGCTTGCCGGCGCTCATGCGACGTATCTCGTAGCCGGCCAACAGATCGTGGTGTTCGAACCCATGCCAGCCAATCTGCGCATGCACATACTTCTGGTTGCCATGCGGTTCGGGCTTCTCCAGATCCTCGTGCTGATCTGGTGAATGGCAGGCAGCACAGTGACTGCCCCATCGGTTTGCGTAGGAAGCATTGGCCTTGATGGACCATCGACCGTCGTCGGCGGACTTGTCGTACTGCAGGCCTACGATATTCACCTTCTGCTCAATCGTGTCGGCACTATGGAAATCTGATCCGGGCGGAAACCCCAGTGCCGGATCGAGGGCTTCATAAAAGCCATCGAATTTGTCGGCAAGTCTGTAGTAGGTAGCCTGGAAGGGGCCGTAAACCAGCTTCGTGAACAGGTCGTATCCCTCTGCTTCGCTGTCGGACACCTTGTTCCAGAGGGAGGATGGCAACTGGCTCCGCAACTTCCTGGCTCCCAGGAAGGCACTCCCCTGCGTGCCAAGGCGCGTACCCGTGGAGAAAGACAGGGAACGGGTGTGGCGATCCCCGACCGTACTGCGGACGCTTGTGGAGTTGTCGTCGCTACCCGACAACGTAACGATGTTGATGATGCCGTTGAAGGCGTTTTCGCCGTATAGCGCCGAGCCGGGTCCACGCACGATCTCGATATGTTTGACGTTGGCGATGTTGAAGAAATCGAATCCCGGGTGCTGGGGAAAGCCTGCCTTGTTCCAGCTGTTGTACGGAACGCCGTCGATCATCAGAAGCACTTCGCTGGAAAAGGGACTGGATCCGAACCCGCGCACGTCGATGGTCTGCACCATCGGGTTCCAGCGCACGTTCATACCGGCCACTGTTCGCAGCAATTCAGGAATGGTCTGCGCGGGCGAGCGACGGATCTGATCGTAGGTGATCACCGTGACGGAGCCAGGCGTCTGCGATAACTTCATGGCGGTTCTTGTAGGTGTCACCACCTCGAAGTCCATGAGTTCGTCAAAACTCATCTCGAGCATGTCCTCGAGTGAATCGTCCGCCCTGGCCGGCATTGCCAGGCAGATGCTGAAGGCTATCAGGCAGAATAGTCGATGCACGTCCTGTGCTCCCGCAGTCAGGTCAGCGTGGAGCGTAGCTGAAATTTGGTGATTCGCCCGGAGGGCGGAGTGGCGTGGGCAGCAGCAAGCCAGTCATTGCCGGCAGGGCGCACCAGCCAGGCGCTCGGACGACGCACCCGGCGCGAAAAATTCTCCGGATGGGATCACTACCTAGAACAATGGCTTGCGACTATATTTACAAAGCCGTGCCGCTGCCTGTTCGGCGCCTTACCCGGCGGATTCCCGCCTTTCCCGCGACACTGGCGATATTGGAAGCCCGTCGGCCACCCAGCCGCCCGGCGGCTCAAACCACACCCATGCCAACGGAGGCGACAAATTGAGTTCCACGGATTCCCGGCCGGATGTCCGGCCGGCTGTTTTCGGCACCCTTCTGGGCGTGGCCCCGGGAGGCGTCGCGGCCTACTCCAGCGACTATGAAAGCGCGGACGAGCGGGTGTACCCGAACAGACACGCCTATCGGAGCTATCTCGATGGTGTGTACATGGGTTTCAAGTGGCAGTGCGTGGAGTTCGCCCGTCGCTGGCTGTACCTGAATCGCGGCTACATCTTCGACGACGTGGCCATGGCGTATGAGATTTTCAACCTGACGCATGTGCGGGTGGTCGCAAGCAACGAATTGCTCCCGCTGCACGCTTTTGCCAACGGCTCGAAGCGACCGCCCGAGCCGGGTTGCCTGCTCATCTGGTCCGAGGGCGGCGAATTCGCCCGCACCGGGCACGTGGCCATCGTGACCGAAGTGTTGCCGGACCGGATACGCCTGGCGGAACAGAACGTGGACCACCGCCCCTGGTCCGGCGGCCGCGACTATTCCCGGGAGATCGAAGCGCGCATGACGGAAGATGGCCACTACTGGGTGCGCTGTTCGTTTCAGAACGCCAGCATTCTGGGCTGGGTCATCCAGACGCACGACGCCACCTTCGCGGAGTCACGCAGGGCCATCGATCGCCGGTTGCTGAACATTGTCATCCGCCATCTCACCTCGGCGCCACCCGCCGATCGCGCCTGGCTGAACGAAGCCAATCCGGTCGAAGCCGCGTATGTGTCAATGATGAAAGGCCATCGCCTGTCCGAACGCGACGAAGACCAGGACAGGTATGTATGTATCGCCAAGGCAGCGGAAGAACAGATCATCCGGGCAACCAACGAGCTGCACGCAATGTTTCTGCATGCCACCGACTACGTGCTGCAGGACGACCGGCGTCTGGCCAGATTCAATCTGCCTGAAGCGATCTGGCCGCGCATTCACCAGTCCTGGGACAACCGACGGAACCAGATGATCACCGGGCGCATGGATTTTGCGCTGACACCAGAAGGATTGAAGGTCTACGAATACAACTCGGACTCGGCTTCCTGCCACACGGAGACCGGCCTGGTACAGGGCAAATGGGCGGGTTTCGCCCAGTGTGAGGACGGACGCGACCCCGGTGAATTCCTGCAGCGCCGCCTGGTGCAGGCCTGGGGAGAAAGCGAAGCCACGGGGCTGGTACATCTGCTGCGCGACGAGGATCCGGAGGAAACCTATCACGCCCTGTTCATGCAGGAGATGATGGAAGCTGCAGGCTTGCAGACCAAACTGCTGACGAGCATGGCGGGTTTCCACTGGGCCGAAGACGGCCGAATGCTGGACCCGGATGGCGACGAAGTACGCTGGGTGTGGAAAACCTGGGCCTGGGAAACGGCGCTGGACCAGATCCGGGCCGAATGCGAGGAAGACGCAGATCGACTGCGCAGCTATCAGCCCGGACTTCCCCGCAGCGACGCACCGCGGCTCGTGGACGTGCTGCTGCGACCCAATGTGATGGTGTTCGAACCCCTCTGGACTCTGATTCCCTCGAACAAGGCAATCCTGCCCATCCTGTGGGAACTGTTCCCGGGCCATGAAAATCTGCTGCGAAGCAGCTACGAACTGACGGACGACCTTCGGCAAGGTGGCTACGTGGTGAAACCCATCGTAGGGCGCTGTGGCGCCAACATCCGGCTGCTGGACCACAATGAGCGCGTGCTGGAGGAGACCGGGGGGCGGTTCGAATCGCCCAACCAGATCTACCAGGAACTGTTTCCACTGCCGCGCCAGGAGGACCTGTACGTGCAGATCTGCACCTTCACCGCCGCGGGCACCTACGCCGGCGCCTGTGTTCGGACCGACAGGAGCCGTGTCATCCGCTGGGACAGCGACCTTCTGCCGCTGAGGGTCGTCCCGAACCGCGAGTTTCTCTGACCGGGACACACGTTCTCTGACCGCACTCTGACCGGGACACTCTGACCGGGACACACACTCTGACCAGCACTCTGACCGGGACACACACTCTGACCAGGACACACACTCTGACCAGGACACACACCCCAGGATGGCACACAGCTCCCGCGCCTCCCCGGCATCGGCATCCGCATCGGGCTCACACGACCGCCCAACGCAAATTGGCGGCCAGGGAGGCTCGCGCAGGAGCATGTCCTTGCCAGGGCAACAGCCGGGTCCCAGGCCTGCCATTGGACACAGGTCCTGGATTGAAGCAATTCACGGGATGGGCGCACATCGTCAGGTGAGGAATTCATCTGGACGAAAGCTCGTCCCAACCCGGGATCAACAGACCTGTTTGACCCCATCCCGACCCGACGTAATACTGCGCCTCCCCGCGAGCAGCGCCCACGAATCAACCACGAGTTATGGCAACGATTCTCCAGAACCTTCCACTTGGCCAACGAGTTGGCATCGCGTTTTCCGGCGGTCTGGACACCAGCGCCGCCTTGCTCTGGATGCGCCAAAAAGGGGCTATTCCCTACGCCTACACAGCACACCTCGGACAACCTGACGAGCCAGACTACGACGACATCCCCCGCCGTGCCCTGCAATACGGTGCGGAACACGCCCGCCTCGTAGACTGCCGGCAACAGCTTGCGCAAGAGGGTATCGCCGCACTCCAGTCAGGCGCTTTCCATATTTCCACGGGAGGACTCACCTATTTCAACACGACCCCGATCGGCCGGGCTGTCACTGGCACCATGCTGGTCGCTGCCATGAAAGAGGAGGAGGTCAATATCTGGGGGGATGGAAGCACCTACAAAGGCAACGACATAGAGCGCTTCTATCGATACGGCTTGCTCGTCAATCCATCGCTCCAGATCTACAAGCCCTGGCTTGACCAGGCTTTTATCGACGAACTTGGTGGACGCGCAGAAATGTCGGCGTTCATGCGCAGCGCTGGTTTCGAATACAAAATGAGTGCGGAGAAAGCCTATTCCACGGACTCAAACATGCTGGGCGCAACACACGAAGCCAAGGACCTTGAGCTTCTGTCCAGCGGAATCCGCATCGTGCAGCCGATCATGGGCGTCGCCTTCTGGCGCGACGACGTACCGGTTCGCCCCGAAGAAGTACGTGTGCGCTTCGAAGAGGGAGTACCCGTTGCCCTCAACGGGGTTAACTACGACGACCCGGTTGAACTCATCCTCGAAGCAAATCGCATAGGCGGTCGACACGGTCTGGGCATGAGCGATCAGATCGAAAATCGGATCATTGAGGCAAAAAGCCGCGGCATCTATGAGGCTCCGGGACTCGCGTTGCTGTTTATCGCCTATGAGCGCCTTGTTACTGGCATTCACAATGAAGACACGATAGAACAGTATCGCGACAATGGACGACGCCTGGGTCGCCTGCTCTACCAAGGACGCTGGTTCGATCCCCAGGCAATCATGCTAAGGGAGATGTCGCAACGCTGGGTTGCCAAAGCCATTACCGGCGAGGTCACACTCGAACTGCGCCGCGGCAATGACTACTCACTGCTGAACACGGAGTCGCCAAATCTCACCTACCAGCCGGAGCGGCTAACGATGGAAAAAGGTGAATCCAGCTTCTCCCCCGCGGATCGCATCGGGCAACTCACCATGCGAAATCTGGACATCGCCGATACCCGCGACAAGCTTGCAACCTATGTACAAACTGGGCTGCTGGCTCCGTCGCCGGGCGCTGCCCTGCCCCACTTGAAAGATGACTGATCCACAGACACTGCCTCAGCTGCAGACAGGGTAAATGCGTCTCCTGGGCGGTCCCGACAGCGGCTGACCGGGAGTAAATATTTGCGTTGATCTGAGGTGGATTGTTTTCCCACACGTTCCAGGAATTCAGGAATAAGGTATGAACCGGGTCGCACCAGTCGACCCGGTTAACTTCGGCGCCGGATCGCAGGAATTCAGTCGGCGGAAAAAGCCAACGTGTATGTCATCCTACGCGCGAGAATTACCGCGACGCACGAGCTCCGCCGATATTGCCTCTGGCAGCACTCCCTTCAAATAGTCGACGCTGGGGGAATGACAACGCCCCGAAAAATTCTCGTAGACGATTGCACTCCTCTCTTCTATCACCTGATCTCACGCTGTGTACGGCGAAGCTTTCTTTGCGGGCGTGACCCGCTCACGAAACGAAATTACAACCACCGCAAAGCCTGGCTCAAGGAACGAATGTATGAGCTCGGGCGCTACTTCTCGGTCGACCTCTATGCCTACAGCATCATGGACAACCATTTTCACATGGTCGTCTACTACGATCCCAACGAATCAGATCGATGGTCAGATGACGAAGTAGCTGATCGCTGGCTTAGTCTGTGCCCAGTTCGGCTTGCTGACGGAACCATTGACGTTGTAGCCCAGGCTGTAAAGCGCAGCGTCCTCATCGAAGACAATGACGCACTTGCCCACGCGCGGCGTCAGCTCGGCTCCCTTTCGATGTTCATGAAGTTCCTGAAACAACCAATTGCCCGGCGGGCCAACGCGGAAGACGGATGTACTGGTCACTTTTTCGAACAGCGCTTCTATTCAGGCGCATTGCTGGATGAGAACGCTGCGCTGGCAGCCATGGCATACGTTGACCTCAATCCCGTTCGCGCGCAGATTGCAAATTCCATCGAGGCATGCCGGAATTCCTCAATCAGCGACAGACTTTCAGTACAGGTGAATTCCAGGGAGCGTCTGGACGCTTATCTGGCGCCATTGGCGTCTGGTATCAACAAGAAACAAAGTCAGACTTCCACGACCCTAAAAAGCTACGTGCTACTGCTGCGCCACTTGACGAAGTCAGCCACGCCCTCTGGAAGAGAGATCTCCGAAAGCTGGACTTCGAGAATGGAAATGATGCGCTCGCTTCAGCGGGCCTATGGCTCGAAAGACAAACTGGAACTCTGGATCAGGAACCGGAAACTGCGCTTCCTCGAGCGGCCGATGGCGGCATAAGACGCAACGACAAACGAGATCCATGTCTCCGGCCCACCAGCTTCCATGTCTAACAGAAGTCTTGAACACGGAGTAGCGCCTCGACCACAACGGAGCGCTCTCCTTTGCAGTTGTCATTCCGTTTCGGAATTAATGACGACCACACTGCAGATCGGTACATCGACTACTGATTCCAGCAGCCTCTCGACGTAGGAGCGTTTGGTATCACGATGAGGACACTTGCGCGGAGAGCTTCATCAGCGCTCGCTCATCGTTATCAACTGACCTTCTCTCCCCTCACGATGTGTGTCCTTTCCGGTCTCTCTCCCCTCAGGATGTGTGTCCTTTCCGGTCAGTATGTGTGTCCGTTTCCGTCACGTTTCCGTCAAACCGCATCGCAGTACGTGCTGCCCTCGAACATGCGGGTGTAGAAGTTGAGCAGCCGCATCCCTTCATTCGGCCGAATCAGCCCGCTGTCGATTTTCCTGCGCACCAGTTCGGACATCCGCCGATCCAGATCATTCGGGAAATACTGCACCTGGGCCAGCATATCCTTGACCGAGATCCCGCGAATTTGTTCCTCGATCCAGAAATTACCGCTTTCGTCCGGGCTGGCATACACATGCACTTCGTTCACCCGGCCGAACAGATTGTGGGAATCGCCGAGTATTTCCTGGTAGGCACCCACAAGAAAAATACCCAGATAGTAGGGTTCTCCGGGAGTAAACACATGCAGGGGCAGCCAGTGGCTTGTGGACGACTCCCTCACATAGCGGCTGATCTTGCCATCGGAGTCGCACGTAAGATCAACTACCACACCACGCCGCACAGGCTCCTCATCCAACCGATGCAGTGGCATTACGGGGAACAACTGACCAATGGACCAGTGATCCAGGATTGAATGAAATACCGAAAAATCGCCGAGATACAGATCGGTAAGGCGTTCCTCGAGCTGTTGTTGCTCCATCGGCATTGGCGAAAGATTGGCCGCTTTCAGTTTGTGCAGAATCGTCCGCGATACATGCCAGTACAGCGCGTCCGCCTCGGCAAGGCACTCCACGTTCAGGTAACCCAGCCGGGCCAACTGGTCCGCCTGCGCGCGCGCTTCCTGGGCGTCATGGTAGATCTCCAGAAGCAGTGGAACCGAGGAAGCATCGTTTTCGACTTCCTGCAGTGCCTCGCGCAGATGCAGCACCACCGGCGGCGTATTTTCGGTCGTCGCCGCCAGTGGCTGCGCGTCCTGTCGGTGCACACCCAGCACCGGTACCACCAGCATGGAGTGATGTGCCGTGATGGCCCGTCCACTTTCAGACAGCAGGGTCGGTGGCTTCACACCACGCTCATCGCAGATTTCTTTCACCGCATAGACCACGGCATTGGCGTATTCCGCGAGGCTGTAGTTGACACTGGAGTCCGCGTCACCATAGTCCCCACCGTAGTTCACCCCAAGACCTCCGCCAACATCGACAAAACGGACGGATAGTCCCCGTACCTGAAAATCCGCGTAGATATGGCAGATTTCGCGCACGGCGTTGCGCAGTACCCTGATATCCGCAATCTGGCTGCCCAGATGAAAATGCAGCAGTTCGAGGCTATCGCCCATGCCCCGGGACTCGAGAACGGTAACAAGGCGCATGAGTTCCGGCGTCGTCAAGCCGAACTTCGATCCCACGCCACCGGACTCGAACCAGCGACCGGAACCGCGTGTCGACAATTTCACACGCACGCCGAGGCGCGGCACCACGCCCAACGTTTCGGCAAGATGCAGCGTATGTTCGAATTCTGAATACTTCTCGATCACCGGCAGTACAGACTGACCGATTGACTGGGCGCGGAGCATCAGCTCAAGCATCGTCTGATCTTTCACACCATTACATAACAGCAACATGTTGTCGCTAACCAGCGGCAGGGTCGCCACGAGTTCCGTTTTCGAGCCACATTCCAGACCCAGGTTGAACTCACGCCCGGCTTCGATTACCTCGGCGACCACTTCATGCAACTGATTGACCTTGATCGGATAGATGCTCCGATAATCACCTTCGTACGCCGCATCAGCGATAGCCTGGCGGAAAGCCAGGTTCAATCGTCTCACCCGCGTACGTAGCACATCCTGGAAACGTAAAATCAACGGCAACGTCAAATTTTCACGGACCGCCTCGTCGATGACGTCCATGACATCGACAGACAGTTCAGAGTCCCCTTGCGGACGTACGGCCACATGCCCTTTTTCGTTCACATGGAAAAAACTATCACCCCACGTGCCTACCGCGTACAGGGATTCCGCATCAGTTGTACTCCAGTTAGTCATTCGCCGTCCTGCTCCACTGCTGATTGGACCGCAGCTATTGTGGCACGAACACGCGTTCTGACTCGCGTTCCTCTGGAGAGGGTATCGCTGTCTCACTACACTACCATCCGCGTGACGCTTGCAACGCGGGCATCCCGCTCCTGGAGAACGTGTGTCCCGTTCGAATCCGTCCCGTTCGAATCCGTGCGCCCTGAACGTGTGTCCCGCTCCAGAACGTGTGTCCCGCTCCAGTCAGTCGTCAGAACGTGTGTCCCGTTCCAATGGAACGCCAGATCAATCGGAGCTGAAGATGCCCTGTCGAGGCTTGTTTGTGGTTTTCCCCTTCCTGCTGCTGCAGCCTGTCCATAGCCTTGGCGCGGACTCTCTGCTTCTGCCGACAAACCAGGTCTCCTTCAGCGTTGTGGTTGAACGCCAGGTACCGAACGACTGGACACGCGCGCTCGTCGGCATCACGATCGCGGACGCGGACCCTGCGGCGCTGGCCCGCCGGGTCAACGCAACCATCAGCGAAGCGCTCGGCATAGCCCGAAAGAGCAAAGCGCTCACCGTGTCGAGCGCCACCTACACCACCTATCCGGAGTACGGCGACGACAATCGCATTGTCCGTTGGCGGGCATCCCAGGACGTCATACTCGAAGGCGCCGATACCGCGGCCATCACCCACCTCATCGCCGCACTGCAGTCGCGTGGGCTGTTGCTGCGCAACATCACATTCACGCTGGCGGCGGGCACGCGCGCGGCCGTGGAGAATGAACTGATCACCGGCGCGATCCAGGCGTTCCGCAATCGCGCGGTGCTGATATCCCGCGGCTTCGACAAATCCAGCTATTCGATTGTTTCCGTTTCCGTCGGCGACAACGGCTATCCACAGCCCACACCGATGATGGAAAACACCAAACAGATGCTCTCGGGCGCCGTGGAGCCGCCTGAATTCGAACCCGGCAGCAGCACACTTCGCATCGATGTAAGCGGCACCATTGAGTTGCAGTAGCAGCGCCTGAATGAACGGACGCGCCTGACCTGTGCGGGAGCCTGAAGCGATCGGTTTGACGGAAGACATCCGGGGGACAGGCCGGAATCGAGCTACATCAATCGGTCCACCGCTGCTTCCACCAGCGCCGCTGCTACCCAGGCCAGCGGCGGAATGACCACGTAGAAGCCGATACGCCAGAGGGCAAGCCTGGCAACCGGCCATTCAGACACCGCCAGAATGCGGTCACGCTGGCTGAGCAGGGCACTGAAGGACGGGTCGGACAGTGCCGCCAGGTTCCGTTCCGGCGCATAACCGATAGCCGCATCCAGCCGCTCGAGTTCCGCCATGCGTGCCGCTCGTATCGCATTGCGGATACCCCACATCGGCCGCACCAGCAACCACACGGCAAGTGGCAGCACAAGCATCACCGGCAACAGCCAGTCGCGCAGTTGCAGACTGCCCAGCAGGGCGCCCTGTACCAGCAGGAACGAGATTCCACCTACGGCGATCAGCATCAGGCGCTGACCGACGGTGAGAAACGCGCCAAGGCGATGCATCGAATATAGATCCACGCGCACCAGTCGGGCACCGATGACCGCCAGCGTGTTGGCGATGCGCACCATGTGCGCCGCGACGTAGAGCAACAGCAACCATAGCGCCAGGAAGTTCGGGATACCCCATGCAAACAAGGGATTGAACGGTTTGGTATCACCCGCCAGCCAGCTTCCGAGATCGCCGAAAATAATATTGGGTACAAGCCAGCAGAGAAATCCAGCGACGAAGGCAACCATGGCTACACGTCGACCAAGCGGCGCGACCAGACGATTCAACAGCTTGGCAGCATCCGTTCGCAGCAGTTCGCGCATCGACAGCACATCATCGCGCGTGCTTCGCAGTGCCCAGGCAAGAAATCCGGTGGCATACCCGAACGATCCGGCGTTGATCGCAATGACTACGCAGACCTGGTAGAACTCACGCGAAGGCACATCCTGCAACCCTGCCACGACCAGCACGTTGAGCAAAGCCGGCAGGAGAAAGAGCGCGCCTGCCGCCAACCCCAGATGCAACGCCGACAGACCGGTTGCTGCCTGGACGCGCAGCAACCAGCACAGGCGGGCCACGTTCTCCGGTTTGTCAGCCAAGGCTGGTTCGCCGCATTCCGGTCACCGGACTTCGCCCGCCCGGGACGGAACGGAACAGCAACCGGTATTCAACCGCGCGCTCCGAATTCCGTCACCTTTTCGAGTTCGAAGATGGCCTCGTTGATGTCTTCCATCCGGCGCTCCAGAACCGCCTGCGCGTCGTACAGTCCCCGGTTGTAGAAGTACACGCCAATTTCCGCAGCAAAAAAATCCAGCAGGAATTCGGCATCAAAACCACCAATGTCCTGTTTGAGTTCCTCGCTGAAATACAGGCGGATCTTGCGCACGAGAATTTCCTTCTCCGCCTTGCTGAACGTGATATCCGCCATCTTTCGCCTCCCGATGCACATCACGCCTGATCACGGGCAACAGCCCTGGAACACGACCGGGTTATCAACCCGTCAGGCCGTCCTCGCCATATTCGGTGGCTGGGCCCCGACCACCGGGCCCCAGGCGACCACCGGACCCCAGGTGACCCTGGCCCGGCACGTGGTTCACTTCCACGCGTATGCCGTCCGGATCTTCGAACAGGATGGAATAGTAACCGGGCGCAAACCGCGTGCCGTCCTCCGGGCCGTGCACGATCTTCGCGTTCAGCTCGTCTCGCACGAACGCGAAGATACGATCGACATCCGCATTGGAACGCGCTCGAAAACAGAAGTGGTGCAGGCCCGCCATATCCTGATCGAACACGTGAGCGCGTTTTTCCGAAGGCGCGCCACGCACCAGGATGCCGGTGCGGCTGCCGATGCAATACACCACGTTGTCGTTGCGAATGAGCGTGTTCATTTCGAGGAAGTTGCAGAGCTTCTCCCAGAAGGGCAACCCGGCCGCCGGATTACGCACCGTCAACTGGATATGGGCAATTCCATTCACGCCTACCGTCATCGTCATTTCCC
This sequence comes from Pseudomonadales bacterium, assembly GCA_024234635.1. Taxonomy (GTDB): domain Bacteria; phylum Pseudomonadota; class Gammaproteobacteria; order Pseudomonadales; family Azotimanducaceae; genus SYFY01. The sequence continues at coordinate 52,100 of JACKNX010000008.1, forward strand.
CGCTCAGACCAAGAGTTCGTCCCCGGACCAGCCAGCTGCCACTGGCGCCAGGCGCCAAGCCCGCGAGATTACCGTGATTCCACGTTCACCGACCAGACGACCCTGGATTTCAGACTACAATGCCCGGCACGTTCACCCGATACCCCGGATACACACGGCATCCTGACCGCACACCATGCAAAAACGCCTCTTCTCCCTGCTGTTCATCAGCCTGTGGCTTCCTGGCACACCTGCGTTGTCGAACGGTTTCGACGTCAACAGCCTGTCCGACGCACTCGGCATCGCCCTCTCCGCCAACGACCGCAACAGCGCGGCTGCCACGTTGCGCGCGTACGCGGCAGCCGGCTCACAGCGGGCCCTGGCAATCGCGATTGGCGACGACAACCGGATCATCACCGGCTGGAGCGGCGATCAGGCCCTCGCCGTACAGGCTGCCGGCATGGCCTTGCGTCGCTGTGAAGCAACCCGGGCATCACTTGCCGATCGTTTTCCTTCCGGCTGCGAAGTTCTGCTCGCCGGTGACCAGTGGCTCACGCCCACACGCAGGCTGCTCGACGGCGTGGGGCCTGACACGCCAGCCAACGTCTGGCGGGTGGAGGGCAAGGGCGGCGTGCTCTACCTGGCCGGATCCATCCATGTGCTCAAGCCAGCCCTGTATCCGCTGCCCGACGCCTTTGAGCACGCCTTCAGCGAAGCCGATCGCATCGCCCTGGAAATCGATCCGCTACGTGCGGGGGACGCGGACCGCGTGGCAACGATGCAGTCGATGATCGCCGCGGAACCGGCGAACGTGCGCGCAAGCCTGACGCCCGAGCTGATGGACGCGCTCAACGCCATCCTTACCGAACGCGGCATTGCACAGGACGTGGCGATGCGCATGCAGCCAGCCATGCTTGCGACGCAACTGTCCGTACTGGCTCTCGGCGACATGGGCCTGACGCCGGAACTCGGCATCGACATCCACTTTGCCAGGCGAGCCGCCCTGGCTGGCACATCCATTCTGGAGCTCGAGACGATCAGGGAACAGATGCTGGCGCTCACGGGCGCACCGCTCGAAGCACAGGCGCTCATGCTCTCGCGAACGCTGGAACAGTTGCACAACCCGGCGCAGGCAATCGATTCACTGCTGCGCGGCTGGCTGCAGGCGGATGCCGATGGGCTGCACGCGCTGATGATGGCGGATTTCACCGGCTCGCCGGTACTCGAACGCATGGGTCGCCAACTGCTCGACGACCGCAACGTCCGCATGCTCGCGCATATTCGGCAGTGGCTGGACGAGCCCCCCGTCACCCTTGTGATTGTCGGCGCCGGACACTTCGGGGGTCCACGCGGACTGCTGGCGCTGCTGCGAGAGGCTGGCTACCAGCCCAGGCAACTGTCGCGCGCCGGCATTCCGTTACCGGTTCCCATGGCCCAACCCAACGCAGGAGTCCAACGATGACCACCGCCAGCCTGCCGTCGCCCACACCCGGCGCTCGCATGCTCTATCTGATACTACGCAAAGCCACGGCCACGCGCGAGGAACTCATCGCCCACTGGTTTGCCCGCCACATGCCGGCAGTCATCGATGGCATGCAGGCGATGGCCAGCGCCGGCAAGCCCCATGCATGGCGTTACATCGCCACGCTGTACGACCCACCCGCCACAGGCGAACACGCCTGGGATGGTGTTGCGTCATTGTGGTGGGATCAGATTCTGCCCACAGGCGGCGTTGCCTACGGTGAGCCACCCACGGACAGCTTCCAGGAGCGGGCAATGCCGTACAGCCCCTGGGCGACGCGCGAATTTGTCATCATCGAGGGCGCCGACGCCATCCGTGTCGAGCCATCAACGCTGGGCACGCCGTTCCCCTGCACCCGTTCGGGATTCGTGAAGATCAGTTTCCTGGTTCAGGCCAGGCCCGGTGTCGACCACAAGGCCTTTCACGACCACTGGCTCCGCGAACACGTCCCCAATGTCCGAAGCGTCCTTGCGAAGACAGGCGGTCTGCGCTACGCGGTATCGCTGAGTATCGAGCCCGAAAAAGCACCGTTCAGCGGGCTTGCCGAGATCTGGTTCAGCAGCGACGCGGACTGGCAGCAGTACCGCCAGACCATCCGGCCGGATGGCATGGAACGCTACGTGGATCCGCAGCACACACTGGTCATGCGCTCGACGACCGAGATGATCGGCATCGCCTGAGCGGCGCAAGAACGCCCGGGCATTCACGCCCCGCTTGTACCGATCAACCGACGGCCGCCCTCACCTGCGGAATGACCTCACCGATCAGGCGCTCCAGCGGCGCCTGCATCACCTCGGCATCGAGGCCGGGCGGTAGTCCCCAGCTGACGATGTCGGTAATGCCAAATCGTCGAATAAAGTCTGTCAGTTCCTGCACGCACTCCGCCACCGTGCCGACGATCCAGTTCTGCGGTACCGGCTCCCCGTCGCCGCCGAGTCCCTCGCCACTCTCCGCGAAGAAACGGTTGTAAAGCGCCATGCGGTAGCGCTCCGCCACCCGTACCCGCGGCCAGTCACGGTCCTTGTCCGGAGTCGGCAGAATGCCGCGGATGATGCCCACCCGGTGTTGTGCCGGCCGCCGCCCCGCTGCCTCGACAGCCGCCACCCAGGTATCGAAACTGGCGGCCTTTCTTCCCTGCGGCAGGAAGTGAGTGCCGTACTTTGCGGCCCGGCGCGCCCCTGCCGCCGACATGGCCGCCACCCACAGCGGTGGACCGCCAGCCTGCACGTACCCGGGTGTGATACGCACGTTTTCGAGCTGATACCGCTTGCCGTGATAGCTGAAAGTCTCTCCGGCAAAGCAACGCTGCAATACCTCGATACCCTCTTCCATCAGCGATACACGGCGTGCGACGGGAATACCGAAACCGGCAAACTCGTGGGGGGCATACCCCATGCCGACTCCCACCTCCACCCGGCCACCGGACAGGTTGTCCAGCACCGCCAGATCTTCCGCCAGGCGCACAGGGTGGTTGAACGGCAGCAGGCAGATATCCGTGGAAAATCGCACGCGTGAGGTTCGGGCCGCGGCTGCGGCTGCCACCGGAATCCAGCTCGGCAGATAACCGTCGGCCACGAAGTGGTGCTCAGTGAACCAGATCTGGTCGAAACCGGCCCGATCCGCCCACACGATCTGTTCCAGCGCCTGCTGATACAACACCGGGTGCGGGATTCCGGCGTCCGGCGGATTGCGGAAGTCGTAACAGAGACCAAAACGCAGACTGTGCATGTTCCACCCGATGAGCAATCCAGACGATTGCACGTTGATAGTGCCAGCCGCCAGTCACGTCAAGCGCCTTTGCTGCCGGGACTACATCGCCGGCCTCGACGTCTGCGATAATGCGGCCAATTGACGGGACTCCACCATGAGCATCTACGAACAGGATCTGGGCCGTTGCCCTGCGAACCACGTACCACTGTCACCGTTGTCGCTGCTTCGACGCACCGCAGCGGTGTATCCGCACAAGACAGCCACGGTATACGGCGAACAGCAGCGCACCTGGGGTGAACTGGCGGGTCGGGTGGCAGCGTTTGCGGATCAGCTGACGCAGCTGGGCATCCGTCGTGACGACACGGTGGCGGTGCTGGCACCGAACACGCCCGCCGCACTGGAGATGGCGTTCGCGGTTCCCGCCGCCGGCGCCGTGCTCAACATGATCAATACGCGTCTCGATCCGGCAGCCATTGCCTTCATACTCGATCACGGCGAAACCGCGGTGTTCCTGGTGGATGCCGAATTTGTCGACACCGCACAGGCAGCCCTGGCGTCAGCCAGCGTGAAACCACTTGTCATCACCATTGCCGATCCCGTCGCGCCTGCCGCGCGCATCGGCGATCTCGATTACGACACGCTGATCGCCCGGGGCAACGCCGATGCGCCACTGCAACTCCCCGACGACGAATGGCAGGCCATCGCCCTCAACTACACGTCAGGTACCACAGGCAATCCCAAGGGTGTGGTAACGCACCACCGCGGCGCGTATCTGAATGCCCTGGGCAACGGCCTGGAGTGGAACCTGCCCAAACATCCCGTGTATCTGTGGACGTTGCCGATGTTCCACTGCAACGGCTGGTGTTTTCCCTGGACTCTGGCCGCCTATGCCGGCGTCAACGTCTGCATCCGCACCGTGGACGCGCCGCTGATACTCGACAACCTGGACAGGTGGCGGGTCTCCCACCTGTCCGGCGCACCGATCGTGCTCAACATGCTCACCACCGAAGCGGAACGGCGTGGCACGGCATTGCCGCACACCGTGAAAATGACCACCGCGGGCGCCGCGCCCCCTGCCGCCGTGCTGGCACGCGCCGCGGCCATCGGCATGGATGTCACCCACGTCTACGGGCTCACCGAAGTGTACGGTCCTGCCGCCATCTGCGCGTGGCACGACGAATGGGATGCACTCCCCGAGGCGGAGCGCGCGACGTGCCGGGCCCGCCAGGGCGTCAATTACGCCGTGCTGGAAGAACTCTCGGTACGCGACCCGGACACCCTGGCACCGGTGCCGCGCGACGGTACGACCATCGGCGAGATCATGTTTCGCGGCAATGTCGTGATGAAGGGATATCTGAAAAATCCGGCAGCGACGCAGGCGGCTTTCGCGGGCGGGCATTTCCACTCCGGCGATCTCGCCGTATGGCATGAGGACGGCTACGTGGAAATTCGCGACCGCTCGAAGGACATCATCATCTCGGGCGGCGAGAACATTTCCTCCATCGAGGTGGAGGGGACGCTCTATCGCCATCCCGCCGTCGGCACCGCCGCCGTGGTGGCGGCCCCCCACGAACGCTGGGGCGAGACACCTGTGGCGTTTGTCGAACTGGCCGCGGGCAGGCACGCAACCGAGGCGGAGATCATCGCGCACTGCCGCGCCGGGCTGGCGCACTTCAAATGCCCCACCCGCGTGATTTTCGGCGACATACCAAAGACCAGCACGGGAAAGATCCAGAAGTTCGAACTGCGCCGCCGACTCACCGAGAAGGCGAACTGACGGGAGAGGACGGCTCGGACTCGGCGACAGACGAAAGGGACAGCATGGGACGGCGCACTCCTGCGGTATTTCTGGCTATCGCCCTTGCGGGTTGTGCCGCTGCGCCCCCACAGACAACGCCGGTTGTCCACACGCCACCGCCCATCACGGTGACCCCTGTTCCACCTGTCATGATTCCACTACCGCTGGCGCCGGATGCGCCTCAGGCGCCGGGTCAGCCGTACTACGATCCCAACGCCACCGGCGTGCCGCTGTTCGATACCCGGGGTGAAGGCGGCCGGCAGCTCGGCCGGTATTTTTCGATCGACGACTTTGCCCGCACCGGCGCCAAGCACTTTCGTTTCGCCCGTATCGACGAGCGGCTCGTACAGTGTCTCGACCGCGTGCGTGAATCCACGGGCGACGCCATCGACGTGCTCTCCGCCTACCGCAGTTTCGAATACAACGAATCCATACGCCGACGCGGCGAAAGCGCCGCGTCGCGCAGCTTTCATACAAGCGGCAGCGCGGCCGACGTGCGCACGGCCACGCCGGTGCAGCAGTTCGCCGTCGCGGTGTATCTGGAATGCGGCTGTTTCACCGGGCTGGGTATCGCACCTACGTTCTACCACGTGGACATTCGTCCCAGCCTCGTTCCGCCCTGGGGGTACTCACGCACCAACTCCGGGCGCCTGGCCGCTGCCCGTAACGTACAGCGCCGCATGTGCGGCGGATGATCCGCTGCTACTGCGTCGTCACCACTTCACCCGTCAGCGCGACATAGGCAATCGTCGCACCGGCAATGCAGCGGTACTGCGTGGGACTTTCCGTCGTTTTGCCGCGGGTACTGGAGACGATATTGAGAATGGTATCGCCGCCATCCGCCTTTGCGCTTTCCTGCAGCGCCGCGAGCGAACTCAGGAAGGCATAGTCGCAGGTCTTCTTGTCACCCCGGAAGATGCCCTGCACGGGCCGCTCGAAGGTGGTTATGTTGATCACCCGGGTAGCCACCGGGGCACCTTCCTGACCTTTCATGAAGAAGGGGATGTCATGCAGCACCTTTGCCGCCCTTGGCGATGTCACCGCTGACTGCACATCAAAGAAATATTCGGTCTCACGCGCCAGCGCCGGCCCGCTGATCACCGAGGCGACCACCATCAACGCCACGTACCTTGACCACATTTCCTGTCGTCTCCTGCCAAGTCCGAACCATCGACAAACGCTACTATACCGTTCCCATCCGCCGGTGCTACCAGCAGTTCCGCCAGGCAACCGGCTCAGGCGTCAACTAGAGTACCCGGTGGTCAAACGCCACGCTCTTGACAAGTGCAAACACGCCCTGCCCCTCCCGCAGCGACAGGTCGGCAACCGCCTCCCGGGTAATCCGCGCCCGCAGATGCACGCCCTGCACATCCAGCAGCACTTCCACGAACGGCGTTCCCGGCTCGACACTGATATCGGTGACCGTTGCCGTCAGTACGTTGCGGATACTGATGCCGGCCGGTCTGACCACCGCCAGGGCGACATCCCGCGAGCGAATGCGCAGACGCACCTGATCACCGACGGCAAGGCGATTCAGCATCGGCATGCTCAGGGGCTGATCCCCGAGGCGCAGACGGGTCAGCATCGCCGTTTCATCGTGGCTCTCCACCCGCACATGTACCACGCTGCCGGCATCGAAGTGCCCTGTCAGCGACTGCACGTCCAGACGCTCGAGAATGTCTGCCGTTGCACCTGCCGCAAGCACGCGCCCGGCGCCGAGCACCACGACCGAATCGGCCAGCCGCACAACCTCATCGACGGAATGGCTGACATAGAGCATCGGCACCCGATGTGTGTCCCGAATGCGCTCAAGCATCGGAATCACTTCCAGCTTCCGGGTGTTGTCCAGGGCGGAGAGCGGTTCGTCGAGCAACAACAGTTCCGCTGGCGTAAGCAGGGCTCTGGCAAGCGCCACCCGCTGCCGTTCGCCACCTGACAGCGTGGCGACACGCCGTTCCAGCAATTCACCGAGGTCAAGCGCCTCCACCACGGCGGCAAAGGTCAGTCGTGCACGGCCGCGGGCACGTTGCTGCGCATAGCGCAGATTGCCACGCACGTCGAGATGGCCGAACAGGTCGCCACGCTGCGAGACATACCCCAGATCGCGCCGGTGTGGCGGGACCTCGATGCCGTGCGCGGAGTCCAGCCACGTCGTACCGCGAAACACGATGCGACCATGGACGGCGATGAACCCGGCAATGGCTCTCAGCAGGCTGGACTTGCCGGCGCCGCTCGGACCGAACACCGCGGTGCAGCCCGACAGCGGCAGTTCGCAGTCGACCTCGAGGCGTGCGCCGTCTGCCGGCACGCGACAGTGCACACTCAAGGTCATGCGATTCGCATCCGGTAGCGCCGGTTCAGCGTGTACACGATCACAAGCACCAGCACAGAAAACGCCAGCAGAATGCCGGCCAGCTGATGCGCGGCGTCGAGACGCATCGTCTCCACGTATTCGTAGAGCGCGATCGAGACCACGCGCGTCTCACCCGGGAGGCTGCCGCCCACCATCAGCACGACGCCAAACTCGCCCACCGTATGCGCAAACGTGAGGATGACGCCATTGAGAAAACCGCGCACCGACAGTGGACAGACGACCGAAAAGAACCGGTCCAGGGGCGAGGCGCCCAGGCTGGCGGCGGCGTTAAGCAATTCGTCATCCACGGACTCGAACGCGGCCTGCAATGGCTGCACCATGAATGGCAGCGAGTACACCATGGAGGCCAGCACCAGTCCCGTGAAACTGAAGGTCAGCGTGCTGCCTGTCACTGCCACCCAGAATCCGCCGAACGGCGAAGTCGGACTGAACAATAGCAGCAGGTAGAAGCCGAGTACTGTCGGCGGCAGTACGAGTGGCAGGGCTGTTATCGCTTCCACCACCGGCCGAGCCGCACTGTGCGTGCGCGCCAGCCACCAGGCCAGTGGGGTGCCGGCAAACAGCAACAGCAACGCCGTGACGCCCGCCAGTCGCATCGTCAGCCCGAGTGCCGGCAGCATCTCAGCCATGTCGCCTGCCCGCACCCTTCCCTGCCAGGCTCATCTGAGCACGGCGTCAAGTCGCGTGAAGCCCCTGAAACGCGCCCGATGCGCACGTCGCGCATCGAGGATGCGCAGATCCGGAAATCGGCCAAACAGCGCGCTCAGCGCCACCTGACCTTCCAGCCGCGCCACTGCCAGACCGGCACAGGTATGAATACCGTAACCAAACGCCAGATGACCACTGCCGCCACGATCCGGTTGAAACGCATCCGGCGCATCGAACACCTCCGGATCGCGATTGGCGGCGCCGATGCAGAGGGTCAGCACGGTGCCAGCTGAAATGGCCGTATCGCCAAGCATCACGTCCATCGTTGCCGTGCGGTTGCCGAGTTGATTCGGGCTTTCCAGACGCAACACTTCCTCGACAACGGCACGGGCGCCCTCCGGCCCTGACAGCAGGCAGGCGCGTGCCTCGGGCGCTTCGGCCAGCAGCGCAACTGCGTTGCCAATGAGATTTGTGGTCGTCTCGTGTCCGGCGTTCAGCAGGAAGATGCACTGATGCACCAGTTCGCTCGCCGTCAGGCCGTCGGCCCCACCGGATGCGCGCAACAGGCGTGCCATGATGTCATCGTCAGCCGCCGCCAGCGTGGCGCGACGCAGCGCAATACGCCGTTGCAGATAGGCGACAAACTCCGTTACCGCTGCATTGCCGCGCTCCAGCACACGCTGATCCGCGGCAAACTCCAGCGCGCCCAGGATGGCAAGCGACCATTCCCGCAGTGGCGCGCGTTCGGCAACGGGAATGGCCAGCATGCCGCCGATGACCTCCACCGGAATGGCGGACGCAAATTCGGCAATCAGATCCACCCGTTGCCGGCCGGCCAGGTCATCGATCAGCCGCGCCACCAGCGATCGAACCACCGGCGCCAGCCGTTCCACCATCTTTACTGACAGCGCATCGCCAATGGCACGCCGCACGCGGGTATGCAGCGGGGGGTCGTTGAACACCAGGCTGGAGGTGTGATGTTCGAACAACGGTGAGCCTTCGCCGAACACCGGCGCAAACTGGATTTTCTTGTCAGAGCTGAACGACTTCGTATCGCGATACACACGCATCAGATCCGCGTGGCGGGTCAGCAAGACCGACCCATCCGCGCAACGCAACACCGGCGCTTCCCGCCGCAGGCGATGATAGGTGGGGAAGGGGTTGTCGTAGAATGCCGCGGGGAGCGATCGCAGGTCGAATAGCGACGGCGACAGGCCGCGCACCGTCACATCATCCGACGACTTGTCTGCGCGGGTTGTGCCCTGGTTACCGTCATGAGGCATAGGTGGCCTACCGGTTCAGCTTCGACACCCTGGCACAGGCGGCGGCGCCGCAATGGTTGCGGTAGGTCGCCGTGCTGAAGGACTCACCGCATACCACGCACTGGCGTTCCGTCAGCCCGATGACCACCTGCCCCTCCTGCCGGGCGGCCAGAACCCGCGCCAGGCGCGCGTCCGCCTCGATCAGCCGTCGAAACTCCACATCGCCGATTTCCAGCAGCTCCATCACCTCGCTGACGCTCCAGCGCGGCGATCGTAGCAGCAGGGTCGCGGCTTCAGCGGTGGTTTCTGACGGTTCGGTCATGGACGATCCAGCAACAGGCGCAAAACCTTAGCAGCCCATTGCGCGTTTGTCTCGGCACACCCGCGCACGCGTCTTGTCCGCCGATGCTGGACCTGCGCCCGGGGCGTACGGCAAAGTGGGCGCTGCAGCGAGTGCGGGAGGGAGAAGGAACATGCTGATCAAACTGTTGAAGTGGCTTGTCGGACTGGTGGCGGTGGCAGGTTTGTGTCTGGGCGCGACCGTGCTGGTTCTGCGTTTCGGCGACGGTCCTACCGGCATGATTGCCGGTGGCGCGTTCACCACCGGCGAACCCTGGCAGGGCGACGAACCGGACTGGTCATTCCTGACCGACCGGCAGGAAGTGGAATTCCAGCTGCTCGATCCCGAACGCTCCCGCACCACCTGGATCGTCGCCCACGAGGGGCGTATCTACATTCCCAGCGGCTACATGACCAGCGCCCTCGGCAAGTTGTGGAAACAGTGGCCGCCAGAGGCGGAGAAGGATGGCCGGGCAATTCTGCGCGTCGACGGCAGACTTTATCCCAGGAGGCTGGTGCGCATTCAGGAGTCGCCTGCGCTGCCGGCGATCATCAGCGAGCTGCAACGGAAATATCTCGGCGGTCTGGGGCCGGACGGTGTTGCGAGCGACGACATCATCCGCAGCGGACTGGACCAGGTAAAGAGCGGCTCGCTGTGGGTATTCGAGCTCGCGCCAAGATAGGACATGGTCCACCTGCCGCGAAGATCAATCGCCAAGAACCAGTCGCCTGACCCGACGCGCGCACCGCAGCAACAACGATGGTGGTGGCAGGCGGGGACGTTGCCACACAGCGTTGTCGACATTGATGAAGTTCACGGGAAACGTTGCACCGGGCACCGAACCAGCTCCCTCTCCTGGAGCAAACCGGGCCATGCATTCATTTTCGAACCACCTGTAATCGTCGAAGGGCCAGGTCCAGCATCCCAGCCGACGGTAGAGTGCTTCGATGTCGGCTACCGATTCGGGCGACGTCGGGGCGCTCTCATAGAGTAGTTTCCGACCGGCAAGCGTGCGCGCCATGAGTGCCGCTGAACGATCGCTGGCGTAGTTGTCAAACCAGACTTCGAACCCGCATTCTTCGCCGAGCGCCGTTACCACGCGGTGTACCTGCACGTGCTCCTCATGCCCGTACTCACCCCAGGGATTATGTGTGATGACAACGGGCGCCTCCTGCAGAAGATCTCGCAACCGCTCATGAAGAGTGATGGCATTCTGCCGATAGAGGTCTGGATTGAACGCCGGAAGAACAGGACGCTCACCGGTGCCACCGAGCACCAGACCCGAGGGACTGGCTTGCGGATACCGCCAGTCCGCGGCAAGGAAACCCATGGATTCCGTAAGCCCCAGAAAGACGGCGTTCTCCAGTGGAAATACGGCTTCTACCGCTCTGCGAGCGTCCGTGCAGGCTTCGTCTCCCGGCGTTGCGAGGTAACAGATGACAACCTTGCTTACCCGCCGTACCAGCGAACTGAACCACAGGATCTCATCGTCCGGATGCGCCACGACCAGCACCGCATCAGCAAGCCGGCTATGCACACCCATCAAGCAGCACCTCATCAACAAACGCATCAAATGCCTGACCGAACGACTCCCGTGTGTGACGTTCACGCACGAATCCCCACACGGCCCGCGAGCGTGCATATAGTTGATCCGCAGGTTCGCTGGCCAGCGCGCGGACCACGGCCCGTATCGTCTCAACCGAATTGTCCTCGAGAATGACGCCCGCTTCCCCGACGTCGACGCTTGCTTCATACGAGACAATCGGCACAAGCGCTGCATGCATGCAGGTAACCGCACTGCCGCCTCCCCCTTCGGAGGCAGTGGGGTAGACAAGACCGACGCAGCGTTGGCAGATGTCTTGGAACTCCCGCGATGCCACATCCACCCATCCAACCGCATGAATGTTGGGTGTGTGGAACAGTTCCTGATCGAACGCGGTAAGAAACGCCGGTTCATCATCAAAAGGACCACACACCGTCAACTCGAACTCCGGCATCCCTGCAAACGCCTCCAAAACGAGATCCAGCCCTTTGTGCACAAAACCGCTGCTGCCGAACCACAGGAAACTGCGGCGCACCGCATCGAAGTCCTTTTCCGAGGGAAACGGGTAAACCTCGGGAACCGAAATGGGTATCCGGTGGATCGGCTTGCCGGCGTAGGCATAGCTGTCGATGGTGAACACGTTTCCCAGAATGGTGGCGAGGTCGGCATACTCCAATGCCCAGTTGGCCTCCACCATCTTGATATTCTCGAGCGCCACACCGCGCCGTTGCCGTACCGCAAGAAGGCGCTGGTAGGCGGCGTTATTGTTTGTCAACCAATGTGCCGTATCCAGATGGACGACCTTCCGGCATTCAGACGGCAGCTGTTCGGCAATTCGCTGGAAGTTCGTTCTGGCCGCAAAGAAAATCGAATAGGGACGCTTTGGGCTGAACCCGCGATTGAGATAGCTGATGACGTCGACGTCAAAACCCCTGTCGAGAAAGGTCTGAACAATTCGCCAGGTCTCCCAGTCGTGGGTGTGGCTGTTCGATATGGCTTCGCCCGGTGACAGGAGAAACGGTTCGATGACATAGGCAACCAACACGGCCCCACGCACTTCACCCCGCGCCTTGAGGTGAATAACCCTTTCGTGCATGGGCACAACGGGTTTCTCCACCAGCCGGCGAAGCATCCGCTTTCCACGTCGCACAATACGTTTCACCAAGCCATCCGTCATCAAGCTACTCCGTCCCTGACATCCTGGGGATCCCTCCCGGCGCGCACGGCTCCTTCGCATCGGTCCTCACGACCTGAAGTCGCCATTTGTGGGTCCGTTCAGCATTTCTTTCGTGTCACTGTGTAAGCTTGCCGGCAGAGCCCTGAAAAAGTACGGGCACGGTTCACGAACTTTTCCGCATGCAGCATATGGACAGCGATCAATCAGAGTATCTCGGCGAAGATCTGATCTTCGTCATATCCCAACCCCGTTCCGGCTCCACACTTCTGCAACGAGTGCTGTCCGGTCATCCGGATATCCAGACCTCAGCCGAAACCTGGCTGATGTTGCATCCGATCTATGGTCGCCGCACCCTCGGAATTGAAACAGAATACAACGCCCGGTGGCAGCGCGAGGCAGTTGATGAATTCGTCACGTACTACACGGACGGGCCGGAAGTACACGACCGGGCCATTCGCGCGTACGCCCGAGCGTACTACGACGATGCCCTTAAGAAGGGCAACCGCCGTTTGTTTCTCGACAAGACGCCACGCTACTTCCTCATCATTCCGGACCTATACCGCCTTTTTCCCAAAGCGCGTTTCATCTTCCTTCTGAGAAATCCGATGGCGGTACTGGCCTCCGAGCTGGATACCTACGTGAAAGGTGACTGGAAGATTCTGGAACGCTTCGCATCGGACCTGATTGCGGCCCCGACCCTGATGGCGGACGGGATCGAACTGCTGGGGGAAGCTGCCTGCGTCGTGCGTTACGAGGAGTTCGTCACAGACCCGGAACAGCACACGCGGCGCATTCTCGACTACCTGGGACTCGACTTCCTTCCGTCAATGATCGAGTACGCCGATACGCCGGCACCAAAGGGGAGCATGAACGACCCTGTCGGTGTCCACCGCCACCAGCGGCCACAGGCATCCAGTGTCAACAACTGGAGGAAGCTGGCCGCCAATCCACAGGATGCACACCTCGCACATGCCTGCCTGGATGACATTCCCGAGTCCACCCTCGAACGCCTGGGTTATCCTGTCGCGACAATCCGCCACGAACTCGGCGAGCGGCCAGCCGTCGTTGCCTCAAGCATCTTTTCCTGGTCACTGGCCATTCGTCCGACACGCTACTGGTCAATCCGTGAGCACTGGCACGCGGAGCGCTACCATGCCCGCCAGCGCCATCCAGGCAACAATCTCCTGGCGGTGCTGGGGGCGGTGAGGCGTACGTGCCGTTGGTTGTTCGCAAGCCTGCACACGCTCATCGCCGGAAAGCCAACTGATCCAGCATTCGGCCGCCCGTTGACACCGGATGTCTAGCGAACGACGGGTTGCTGCGCGTCCGCATCGTGCTCAAGGTGGAATGAGCAGCCGTCAGAGCCGGGAAACCCGGTATGCTCACACCACGTCGGCGAGGTATATAGGCAGTTTTTATGCCATTCATCGTCTGCCGGTCCGGCCGTCGCAATTGCATCTTCGTGAAAAACCATTGCTTCCGGTCCCGCCGGCTTTGCCGCATAGTCTGCCCCGCGGGTAAGGTTCCCGGACAGGCGTGCCGCACGCGACGGAAGAAAATGAGGCGACGTGCGTGAACTCCCGAACCGGTCCAGACCCATCGAGCAGTGTCACCGCGTGCCGGCAGAGACGAGCCCACGCGAGCTGCTTCACAGACACCCAGCGGGTAATCCGCTACCTTTCCGAACCGCTGCCTTTGCTGCGGGGACCCGCCATGGATTACACGGATTGAGGAATCGGTCGAATGAGTGCTGACATTATCCAGGTCAACAAACTGTCAAAGATGTTCTACGTGGGCAGCCAGAAGAACCTCAACATGACCTTTCAGGAGCGCATGACATCCGCGCTCGCCACGCCGTTCAGACGTATTGGCGGACTACTGCGCGGACACGGAACCGCTGCCGCGGACCTGAATGAAGCGTTCTGGGCACTGCGCGATGTCAGCTTCAATGTCGGACAAGGTGAAGTCGTTGCGATCATCGGCCGCAATGGCGCCGGCAAGAGCACGCTGCTCAAAGTGCTTTCCAGAATCACGGAACCAACGTCCGGTGAGGCCCGCATCAATGGCAGGGTAGGCTCGCTGCTCGAAGTCGGCACGGGATTTCATCCGGAGCTCACGGGAAGGGAGAACGTCTACCTCAATGGTTCGATCCTGGGCATGAAGCGACGGGAGATCGCAAGCAAGTTCGACGAAATCGTTGAGTTCAGCGAAATCGCCAATTTCATCGATACTCCAGTCAAACACTACTCCAGCGGGATGCGGGTGCGACTGGCCTTTTCCGTTGCCGCGCACCTCGAGCCCGAAGTGATGTTCGTCGACGAAGTGCTTGCCGTTGGCGATGCCGCCTTTCGCAAGAAGTGCCTGGAAAAGGTCAGAAGCGTAGCGACAGGGGGATCCACGGTGCTTGTTGTTTCGCACAATGCGCAGCAGGTCACCTCAATCTGTCAGCGGGCAATCTGGCTGAGCGGCGGCACGGTGTTCGAAGATGGCAATGCATCGGCGGTCGTCACGCGCTACCTTTCCGAAGGCATCGGTCTTTCCAAGGAGCGCGTCTGGAAAGAGGACGAAAAAAGCGGTGGTGCAATCGCGAAAGTTCACGCCATTCGGATTCGCAATGATCGTGGTGAAATAACGAACGACATTGACGTACGTGAGCGATTCTGCGTGGAGACCGAACTCGACGTACTGCAGGCAGGACGCTCGCTGGTCCTGAAGTACGACATCATGAACTCGGACTACATGGGCGCCTTCACGTCGATCGATACGGAGAATCCGACATTTTCCGGAGAAAGCTGGCCGGTCGGACGCCACGTTCTGCGCATGTGGGTACCCGGCAACTTCCTACAGGTGGATACCTATCCCATCAACGTCGTGCTGTGGACCTGGGACAGCGAAAAGTTCGTGGAATTCAGGCAAACGGATGCCGTCTGCGTGCATATCCTCGACTATCTCGATGGCCCGACGGCAACCCGGGATTTTTCCACGGCAACCTGGGTCGGCCCCGTACGGCCGATCATGCAATGGGAAACGATGACCCCCGCGAAACCTCGATCCGTCGGCCATCGGGGCATTCATCAAGCCGCGCCATGACCGCCGCCATCCGCGTTTGCGGACGGCATAGGGGACGGAGAAGCGACAAAGAAGATTCGAGGACTGTTTAACGGCTACCCGCGCGCGCAATGGGTACAACGGTCGACGTCTGAGCGGAAACCGGGCCGAGGTGGTAGTGTCCCCGACCGGTTTGTCACTACCGCGCGGGTACCTGGCGATCTGCGATCCGTCGAGTTCCAGGACCTGGCGGATCATTCGGCGGCCCCGCGAAACACTGGGCGATCGCCATCCACGCCCTGGCATTCGCTCCCCGCACCTCGAGCGACGTATCCGCAATGTTGCGCACCTGGGTAACCACCTGACAGAACGCCTCCGCCGACCCGCTCACGAGTTCCTCTCCCTGGATATCTCCGTACGTCCACGCTTCACCGGTCGGCGATATCAGCCGCAACCCGGGCGTCGGCTCAGGCACCGCCAGCCGGCGGTTCCGAAAGGTCCAGCCGTACGTGTTGTAGCCGAGAACGACGATGTTCCGGATGTGCTCACCAGAATGGCGTTCGACACCCAGCACGTCATAGATCTCCTGACCATGCGCCCAGGTTTCCATCAGCCGGGCGCTGACGGACGAACGCACGCTCATGTCCGGACCGGCCCACTTCACCCGTTTGGCCGGATCCGCGGTGCGCATGGCCGAGCACATCTCACCCGCGTACGCCACCCAGCGACGTACCAGGGCCTGCCCGCCAAGGCCGTCCGACGCTTCACGTTCCACATCCCGCATGCTCTGTCCCGCCTTCCCAGAATTCTGCACGCGCGCCATGAAGGCCTGGAAGTCCTCCGGTTGTGCGTAGGAAAGAAAGGCCGCGTGATTCCACACGTGCAGATGGCGCAGCACATCGTTGATAGTCCAGTCCTTGAATGCGGTGACCGTTTCGAACAGTGGGTCAGCGAGCGGCGCAAGAAGATCAGCGATGGAATGGATTTCCGTGAGGAGGTCGTCGGCCTGACTGAGCACGTTTGTGGATCCGTATGAAAGAAAGGCGGATGGTAACAGGCCCTTCGGGCCACGGGACAGGCGTGGAGAACGTCACTCGTAAGCGCCGATATCCGGCCCGTCGCCCTGCCAGGCCAGCGCCAGCCCCTGACCGGCGCGCCACGACGCATCCGTGGCGAGTGTGATGGTGCGTGCCGAATCATCCACACTTACGATTCGGTAGCTGTCCGACTGGCCTTCGAATTGAACCAGGTCCCCCTGTTCACCGACGATGCCGTAGCCGTCATAGAACCAGCCTGCATCCTGCACCGCCACGATCCGACCGCTGCCCTCAGAGCGTGTACTCGTCAACCATTGCCCCGCATCGATGAGCGCGCTGCCAGCGCCCGGTCGGTAGTCGCGATCGGCTTCGGCGGCAAACCCGGGATTCACCTGAATCGTGCCGGCAAAGTTGCCACCATCCGTGAAGTCGCCCACCGTGCCGCCGTCACCAAACTCTTCGCGGATCACCGCGTCGCCATCGGGGCTCGCCACCAGATTGGTGACAAAACGGTGCTCTGCCAGCGACAGTCTGAAAAGTACCTGACCAGGTCCCTGCCCATCGCAGTTGCCATCCGGCAGCCAGCCATGATTGTCCCAGAGCACATTGTTGATGTAGCGATTGTCTTCCACCCTGCCGCCGCCCGCGCCGCCCTGCGCGAAAATGCCGGCACAACGGTTATCGTGGAAGACATTGTTGTAGACACGATTGCCCCAGTTGTACATCGCCTCGTCCGGATACTGGGTCATGCCGAGGCCGATGTTGTTCCGGTAGAACACGTTGCGACGGATGATGCCCTGCTGCCCGGCATACTGGATGCCGTTCCCGCCGGAGGAACTGTAGTAGCTGGAACTCTCATGGAAGACGTTGCCGTCAATCAGATTGCGGCGCGTACTGTCGACAATGGCAACCTCCTCCGCGAACTCGCCGTTGCCGTGCCAACCGGTGGTCGCCGCCTCACAATCGAATACGGAGCCCATTTTCTGCTCCGGATTCGTGATGATGTTACCGCGGATGACGTTGAAACTGCCGCACTTGATATTCCAGACGTCATGGCCGGCGCGGTCAAACCGGTTGCCATGCACCACATTGTAGTCGGAGTGAATCAGCGCGAGGCTGTCGGTCCCACGATTGATCGTGCTGTCCAGAACCTTGTTATGGCTGCTCCATGCGAAATAGAGCCCACCCCGCTTGCTGGCATCAGGATACAGCGTGGAGCCTTCGAACACGCCTTCGCGGATGACGTTGTAGTGGGCATCCACTGCCCTGAGGTAACCAACCGAGCCGCGAACCACGAAGCCGCGCACGAGGTTGTAGCGCACATGATCCATCCAGATCGCACCGTATTCCTCGCCGCTTTCCAGTGAGTCGACCCCGGACAGCACAACGGTTTCGCCCGCTTCCGCGGTGAAGCCGACGTAGGCGTCCGCGCGCCCGGAGATGCGCAGGCGCAACGATTCCCGATAGGTACCACCCCGCACCACAAACTGGACGCCGGGTTGTGCCGCCGCCGCTGCCGCCGCCAGGGTTGCATACGCGGTATCGGCGCCACTGCCGCAGGCGCGCGCCGGCGCGGAGTAGCGGCCACTGCAGGTGCCGCCAAGATTGCCATCGACATAACGCAGCGTCGTGAAGCCGTAGCCGGCCGGTTCGACCGACGACAGGTCCATGGGTGGCGGCGAGGCGACAGCACCGTTGTCCGTATCATCGGCCGGCGGCGCATCGCCCCCCACGGGGTCCGGCGCTGGGGTCGAGCCTCCCCCGCCACCGCAACCGGCAAGTACCGCGCTCAGACTGAACAGCAACCAGAACCGCATGGGTCATACCCTCTGAAACGACACCCGGACCATCGATGCATGGTCTCCTGCCGGCGCCGTCCGTTTTGTAAAAGCAATTATGTTGACCGAATGGGCGGCGGCACAAGCAGAACCTTTGGGCACGATGTAACGGGTGTGTGACGGTACCAGGCACACGGGCAGGGCAACGCTCGCACCAACTCCGAACGGTGTTTGCTAAAGTTCGCCCCTTTGCCACCTCCGGACACGCCCATGGAACTCTACGACGTGATGCGCACCACCTTTGCCGCCCGTGACTTCACGGACGATCCCGTACCGGATGCCGATATTCGCCGGATACTCGATAACGCCCGATTCGCGCCAAGCGGAGGCAACCGCCAGGGGTGGCGAGTGCTCGTGGTGCGCGACCCGGCGACCCGACAGACCCTGGGGCCCCTGATCGCACCCACGATGCAGCGTTATGTGGCGCAGGTGCGCGCCGGTGAGGCGCCCTGGAACACCATCAACCCCACCCGCCTGAGCGACGAGGAGATCGCCGCCGTGGAGCCGCCACAGGCCATGATCGACAAGCTCACCCGCGCCCCCGTCATCCTGATGGTGTTCGTGGACCTGTCCGTGGTGGCGTCGTTCGACAGCCAGCTCGACCGCATTGGCGTCATCTCGGGGGCATCGGTATACCCCTTCGTGTGGAACATCCTGATGGCGGCGCGCAACGAAGGCTACGGCGGCACCCTGACCACCTTTGTCGGCGGCCGCGAGCCGCAGCTCAGGGAACTGCTGGGCGTGCCCGATGAATACGCCTTCGCGGCCATGATTCCCATGGGCAGACCGGTGAAGCAGCTGACGAAGCTGACGCGCAAAGCCGTGGATGACTTTGCCATGCTGGAGCGGTGGGGCGGAGAGCGGCTGGGAAGCTGAACAGCGTCCTGCACCCCCGATCACGAACCACTCACGCGGCAGGCAGGCCACTACCTGGACGTAGTGGCCCTGTTACACCGGCCTCAGTTGCCTGTCGGGATCCGGTTGAAGGGAAGCCCCTTGTCCGCCCGCATATCCTCCGGCAGACCCAGCACCCGCTCGGCAATGATGTTGCGCAGGATCTGGTCCGTGCCGCCCTCGATGCGCACAGCGGGCGAACGCAGCAGCATGGCCTGAAAGCGCGCGGCGCCTTCCGACAACGCCGGGTCGTTCACTACGGCACCGAAACCTTGCAGATCCATCGCGAACTTGGCGATGTCCTGCATCATGCCGCCGGCCACCAGTTTGCCGATGGAGTTCTCCGGTCCGGGCGTTTCCCCGCGCGACAGCGCGGAAATGGCACGCGACGCGGTGTTGCGCAGTCCGGCTGCCTTGCAGTACCAGTCCGCCAGCTTCGAGCGCACCGCCGGATCGCTGATCGCCGTATCGCGGTCGATGGGCAGGCTGGACACCAGTTCGTGGATATCGGGAAAGCCGGTGGTGATACCGCCGCCAATGGCAAGTCGCTCGTTCATGAGCGTGGTGAGCGACACCCGCCAGCCATCGCCGACGGCGCCAAGGCGCTGTGCATCGGGGATGCGCACGTTGTCGAAATACACCTCGTTGAACCCGCTCTGCCCGTTCACCTGCTTGATGGGACGGATGTCCACGCCCGGTGAGCGCATGTCCAGGAAGAACATGGTCAGGCCCTTGTGCTTGGCCACCGTCGGGTCGGTGCGCGTGATGAGGATGCCGTAGTCGGAATGCTGGGCGCCCGAGGTCCAGATCTTCTGGCCGTTGATCACCCACTCATCGCCATCCTTCTCCGCGCGCGTGCGCAGGCCCGCCAGGTCCGAGCCGCCGTGTGGCTCGGAGAAAAGCTGGCACCAGATTTCCTCGCCGCTGGCGATCTTCGGCAGGTAACGTCGCTTCTGCTCCTCGCTGGCATACGCCATCATGGTGGGGCCACACATACCCTGACCGATGATGAAGGTTCCGCCCAGCTTGCCGTAAACACCTTCCTCCTGGTTCCAGATCACACTCTGGATGGGCGTCGCGCCACGACCACCATACTCCTGTGGCCACAGGAGGCACGCCCAGCCGGCGTCCGCTTTTTTCTTCTGCCAGCTTTTCGCCGCCTGCATGGGATCTTCGCCACCCGTGTTCAGGCCGCCGAACGTACTGGACGACAGCGCCTCGAACAGCTGTCTCGGTGCATTGGCCTGAATCCAGGCCCGGGCCTCCGCGCGGAACGCCGCTTCCGCCGGTGTATCGTTGAAATCCATCGTCGTTCTCCCGTTCCGCTGGTTACGCCGCGCTCGGCAGCGCGTTCACCAATTTGTTTTCCCATACGCTCAAGCCGCCAAGCTGCAGGGCCAGGTAGTTGGAGCGCCTGTAGTAGAGATGGCAGTCGAACTCCCAGGTGAAGCCCATGCCACCGTGCACCTGGATGTTGTCCCGCGAACAGAGCTGGTAAGCCTGGGTTGCGGATACGCGCGCGGTGGCCGCCGCCAGCGGCAGTTCAGGCGCATCGGTCGCCAGCGCCCAGGCGGCGTAGTAGCAGTTCGACTCCGCGAGTTTCAGCGCCACGTACATGTCGGCCATCATGTGCTTGAGGCCCTGGAACGAGCCGATGGGACGGCCGAAGGCAAAGCGTTCGCGCGCATAACCAACCGCCATGTCCAGCGCCGACTGGGCGCCGCCAATCTGCTCGAAGGCAAACAGCACCGCTGCCCGGTCATACAGACGCGCCAGCTGCGCCGCGCCCTGACCCCCGGTGTCACCCAGCAGTTCCGCGGCGGCGTCGCTGAACGCCACGCTCACCGTGTCACGCGTGGGGTCCACGGTTTCCAGGCGCGAGCGCGTCACGCCCGCTGCATCGGTGCTCACCAGGTACAGCCCCGCACCACTGTCGCCACCGGCGGCGACGAGCAGCACATCGGCAATGCCGCCATCCGCCACCGCAAACTTGTTGCCGGACACGCGGCCTGCCCGCACCTGGCAGGCAAGCGCGTTCAGATCGGGCTCGGTGCGCCCTTCGGTAACGGCCAGGGCACCGATGCATGAACCGTCGGCAAGCTTCGGCAGCAGGCTCTGTTTCTGCGCCTCTGTGCCGAACAGCCGTACGGCTTCCGCGACCAGATAGACGGAGGAGGAAAACGGCGTCGGCGCCACGGCGGCGCCCAGGGCCTGCGCGACCAGACACAGGGTCAGGTAGCCCGCTTCCACGCCGCCGTAGGCTTCCGGAATGGCGGTACCGGGCAGGCCCATCTCACACAACCCCTGCCACACGGCGCGGGCATACGGTGCGCGACCTTCCAGCACCTCCCGCACTGCTTTGGAGTCGCATCGGTCCGCCAGCAGGCGCGCCGTCTGATCACGGACGAGCTTTTCGTCCTCGGAGAAATCGAAATTCAAGGGAATATCCTCCAGCCAACTCGAAAGCCGGCAGTAGAGCAGCCCGTCCACGTGATGTACAGACCGGCCCGAAACATGCCGCACGTGCAGGGGGAGACGTTTGCTGGACTCCTCACGAGGCCGATGTGACGATACCCGCCATTGCGGAGGACATGACGTGAGCGACACGCGCCCGGGCACACGCGGTGTGCGATACACCCGACCGGAAGCCGGCTATTTCGAGCGCCGCGGCCTGCGCCGCCACGCCGGCGTCTGGTCGCTGTGGGCGCTGGGCGTTGGCGCGGTCATCTCCGGGCACTTCTCCGGCTGGAATCTCGGACTGGCAACCGCCGGCTGGGGCGGCATGCTGCTGGCTACCGGACTCATCGCGCTCATGTACCTGGGCCTCACCTTCTCCATCGCCGAGATGTCACCCGCTCTGCCCCATACGGGCGGCGCCTATTCGTTCGCCCGCACCGCCCTGGGTCCCTGGGGCGGCTTTCTCACCGGTCTCGCGGAGAACGTGGAATACGTACTGGTACCCGCGACCATCGCATTTTTCATCGGCAGTTACATGACCGGTATCTTCGAGACACCGGTGGCTGCACAGCCGCTCTGGTGGCTGGGCAGTTACGTACTGTTCGTCGGCCTCAACATTGCCGGCGTGGAACTGTCCTTCCGGATCACGCTGGTCGTCACTCTGCTGGCGCTCGCCTGCCTCGTGATGTTCTGGGTGAGTGCATTGCCCACGGTCGACGTCGCGCGTTGGGCGCTGGATGTGGGCGAAAACGGCACCCACCTGGACAACGGCCACGGGCCGTTCCTGCCCAACGGCTGGCGCGGCGTGCTGACGGCGCTGCCATTCGCCGTGTGGCTGTTTCTCGCCGTGGAGCAGCTGCCCCTGGCGGCGGAAGAGAGCCATGCGCCCCAGAGAGATATGCCGACAGGCATCCTCGCCGCCATGTTCACGCTGCTGGTGTCGGCGTTCATGATCCTGTGGCTGAATCCCTCCGTCGCGGGCGTAGGCGCGTATGCGCTCGCCACTTCCGGCGAACCGCTGCTGGACGCGCTGCGCGCCATCTATGGCGACGGCACCGCCAAGCTGCTGGCCGGGGTTGCCGTGGTCGGTCTCATCGCGTCGTTTCACACCATAATCTATGCCAAGGGCAGGCAGATCTATTCGCTGTCCCGGGCCGGCTACTTCCCCACCTGGCTGTCCGTGACACACGGCCGCCACAAGACGCCGCACGTGGCCATGCTGGTCGGCACGCTGGTGGCGCTTACGGTCATGCTCGTGCTGTGGTTCGGGCTTGGCGCCGAGGCCGGCGGGGTTGCCATCGGTGGCACGCTGCTGAACATGGGCGTGTTTGCCGCGATGTTTTCCTACATCATGCAGGCGCTTTCTTTCGTCTATCTGCGTCGTCGCTTTCCGGACCTGCACCGTCCGTGGCGCAGTCCGCTCGGCCTGGCAGGCCCGGCACTGACCATGGCCATCGGACTCACGACGTTGTGGTTTCAACTCGCCGATCCAACCTATCGACAGGGTGTGCTCGGCGTGGCGCTCTGGTTCGCCCTGGGCGTCGGCTATTTTGCCCTGGTCGGCCGGCGCCGACTGATCCTGTCCCCCGAAGAGGAGTTTGCGATGCAGCAGAAACACACAGGCAGGCCGGCATCGTGACCGGTCTGATGACACTGGACGAACTGCGCACGGCCGTCGCCGACGGCGGCATCGATACCGTGCTGGTCTGTTTCCCGGACATGTACGGCCGCCTCATCGGCAAACGCTTCGACGCCGGCTTCTATTGCGAAGGCGCGCACGAGGAAACTCACGCCTGCAACTACCTGCTGGCAAACGACATCGACATGGAGCCCGTGCCGGGATTCCGCGCCGCAAGCTGGGAGCAGGGTTATGGCGACTTTGCCATGAAACCCATCGCGGGGACGCTACGCCGCATTCCCTGGCTGGACAGCACGGCGCTGGTGCTGTGTGACCTTGCCGACCATCATGGCCACGATATTCCTCACGCCCCCCGCACGTTACTGAAAGCCCAGTGCACCGCCCTGGAAGACGTGGACGTGAGCGCCATGTTCGCCTCGGAGCTCGAGTTCTATCTGTTCACGGAGACCTGGGAATCGGCGCGCGAAAAACGCTGGGAGAATCTGAAGACCGCCAGCGGTTACATGCAGGACTACCACATCCTGGCCACCACGCGCGAAGAAGCCGTGATGCAACAGGTACGGCGCGGCCTCAGCGGCGCCGGCATCCCGGTCGAAAACTCCAAAGGCGAATGGGGACCGGGCCAGGAGGAGATCAACGTACGTTACTGCGACGCGCTCACCATGGCCGACCGGCACGTCATCCTGAAAAACGGCATCAAGGAGATGGCGCACCAGCTTGGCTGGGCGGTGACATTCATGGCCAAGTGGCACTACGACTACGCCGGCTCGTCCTGCCATGTACATGCCTCGCTGTGGGACAAAGCGGGCTCGAAACCGCTGTTCTTCGACGCCGGCGCCGAACACGGCATGAGCCCGCTGATGCGCCAGTTCATGGCAGGCCAGCTCAAGTACGCCGCGGACTGTACCTATTTCCTGGCGCCCTTCATCAATTCGTACAAACGCTTCCAGCAGGCGGGCACGTTCGCACCGACACGCATCGTCTGGTCGGACGACAACCGCACCGCCGGTTTTCGACTGTGCGGCGCCGGCACGCGGGCGATTCGCACCGAATGCCGCATCGGCGGCGCCGACCTCAATCCCTACCTGGCCTTCGCCGCCCTGCTGGCGGCAGGTCTGGCCGGCGTGCGCGAGCAACTCGACCTGCCGCCCGCGTTTCACGGTGATGCCTATGCCACCGACAGTCTGCGAGAGATTCCCAAGACGCTGCGGGAGGCGACAGGCGCCCTCGAGGCATCCACCATGCTGCGCGCTGCGTTCGGTTCCGACGTGGTCGACCACTACGTACACGCCGCCCGCTGGGAACAGGCAGAATACGACCGCCGCATTACCGACTGGGAACTCAAGCGCGGCTTCGAGCGCTACTGATCGCCATCAGACGCGGAAACACTATGGTCAACGCCAACTGGAACTACCCCACCCGTATCCGCTTCGGCGCCGGACGTGTGCAGGAGGTGGCGGATGCCTGCCGCACGCTCGGCATCGAGCGCCCGCTGCTCGTCACCGACGCGGGTCTGGCCACTCTGCCCCTGACCGCTGACGTCATGGCGCATCTGCAGCGGGCGGATCTGCACGCGGCGCTGTTCGCGGATGTCCGCCCCAATCCCGTGGAAGCCAACCTGCTGGCGGGCGTGGGTGCATTTCGCGCCGGCAACCATGACGGCGTTGTTGCCATGGGAGGCGGCAGCGGTCTCGATACGGGCAAGCTCATCGCCTTCATGGCCGGGCAGTCACGTCCCGTGTGGGATTTCGAGGACATCGACGACTGGTGGACCCGCGCCAGCGAAGATGGCATTGCGCCGATCGTTGCCGTGCCCACCACGGCGGGTACGGGATCGGAGGTGGGCCGCGCCGGCGTGCTGACGGATCCGGCCACACAGACGAAAAAGATCATTTTCCACCCACGCCTGCTGCCCGGCATCGTCATCTGCGATCCCGAACTCACGGTCAACCTGCCGCCGTTCATCACCGCCGGTACCGGCATGGATGCCTTGTCGCACTGCCTGGAAGCCTATTGTGCCCCCGGCTATCACCCGATGGCGGAAGGTATCGCCGTGGAAGGCATCCGCCTCGTGTTCGAGAATCTGCCGCGGGTGATGCAGGCACCGCGGGACATCGTGGCGCGCGGGCACATGATGAGCGCCGCCGCCATGGGGGCTACCGCGTTCCAGAAGGGTCTCGGTGCGATGCATGCGCTCGCGCACCCCATCGGCGCCCTGTACGACACACACCACGGTATGACCAACGCGGTGCTGATGCCGTACGTGCTCGCGTTCAACAGGGAGGTCATTGCCGGAAAAGTCGAGCGGCTTGCCGCATGGCTCGGCATAACGGGCGGTTTCGACGGCTTTGTCAACGCAGTGTTGTCACTGCGCAGCGCGGTGGGTATTCCGCATACGTTGCAGCACCTTGGAATCGACGCCGGGCAGGCCGCACGCATCGCCGCCATGGCGGTAACGGACCCCTCCGCAGCCGGCAACCCGCTACCGCTGACGGAAGCATCAACGCTGGACCTGTTTCACGCGGCATTCAACGGTTCCTGACGGTGCATCGCCATCAGGAAATGGAGAGTGTTACTTCGCCGAGTTGATCGAACTGCGCGTTGATGGTGTCGCCCGCTTTGAGCGGGATGGCTTTGACAAACGAGCCAGACAGGATCACATCACCAGGCTGCATGGCAACGCCAAATTCGTGCAGCTTGTTCGCAAGCCACACCACCGCGTTCAGCGGATTGCCCATCACTGCTGCCGCGGAACCGGTTTCCAGCATCACGCCGTTGATGGACAACGACGCGCTCATGCGCCGCACGTCCGCATCGAGCAGGGTCATGGGATTGCCGCCCAGTACGACAAAGCCACACATGGCAGCATCGGCGATGCTGTCCACCAGCACGTTTCTGCCGCGCTCCGCGTAGCGATTGTCCACAATCTCCAGCGCCGGCAGCACGAAGTCGGTGGCACGGATCACGTCCGCCACGTTGATGTTGGGACCGCGCAGTTCCTCACCGATCACGAACGCCAGTTCCACTTCGACCAGCGGCCGGTTCATGCTGGCGCGCGGCACAGCAGCGCCTTCCGCCACGAACCAGTTGTCGAAGATAAAGCCGTAGTCCGGCTCCGTGGCACCCGTCATGTCACGCATCGCCTTCGACGTGAGACCCACCTTGTGGCCTTTGACGCTGCGGCCGGCCTGCAGTTTCAATTCGCGCACCGCCAGACTGATGCGGTACGCATCGGCAACGTCCGCATCCGGGTACCGGGAGGAGACTGGCTGCGCCCACTCCTGGGTCTGCTCGGCATGCCACAGGGAACGGGCAACTTCGCTGATCTCACGATCGGTCAACATGAATCGTTACTCTCCAAGGTAGGCGATGAAAGAAGCGGACACCGTCTTTGCAGTGCCCACGTGGGTATGCCGCGCGGGGCGCGACGCGGCATCGGGGAATTTCTCAACCCATGGGACGTCCAGGGCCTGACGCAGGCTGCCCTCGGGCCCCCAGAACTCCATCTTCGCCACGTGTGACCAGTTGCCACCGGCCTCCGTCAGCATCAGGTCGACGTGGCGAAAGATGTTGGCTATCTGTTGTTCGACCGTTTCCGGTACCTCGCGCGTGCCGGGATTGAAAGGGGCGATCACGCTCGACACCAGCAGCGGGCCGATCCGGCTCGCCACCGGGATGGCCGTGAGATGGCTTAGCCCGTCAATGCTGATGCTGCGTCGCTGCGCCATGGCACTCTCCGAACTGGATGATCAAAATGTCCCCCAAAACCGATTCATCCGACGCGCGCTACCGCTTGGCAGCGACCCAGGCTTCAAAATCGGCCATACGCTCCGGCGCCAGCGGAAACAGGCCAATGGTGGATTCCCCTGCCGCTACCCGCTCCAGGGCAAACGCTTCGCGCTCCTCCTGCACCAGCGCATCGCGCACAACTTCCTCCACCAGCGCCATGGGTATCACCACCACCCCTTCGCCATCACCCACCACAACATCACCCGGTACCACAAACACGCCGGCGCACGTCACCGGTTCATCGATGCTGAACGGCATATGCTGCCGACCCAGTGTGGCGCCGTGCGAAGCCTGGTGATACACCGGCCTGCCGATATCAGCTATGGCCGGTGTGTCACGCAACGCACCGTCGGTCACCACACCGGCGGCGCCGCGGACGAATGCGCGGGTGGCAAAGATGTCGCCGATGGTCGCCGCATCCGGCACGCCACGCGCCTCGATCACCAGCACGTCACCCGGTTGCGTACTTTCCACCGCGCGCTTCTGGGCGTTGACGCCACCGGCGTACTGCTTCTGCAGATCCTCCCGCAACGCCACGTAGCGCAGCGTGCGCGCCCTGCCCACCATACGCAGCTCCGGGTGCAGCGGCTTCAGGCCACCCAGGAAGGTGCTGCGGATACCCCGCAGCTGTAGCTGGTGAGTGAGCGTGGCCGTGGAGATTGTGTTGAGCGCCTCTTTCAGTTCGTCGTTGAGAACGCTGGGTATGTCATTTATTTCGGTCATCGTTGGTGTTCCTGTCAGCGCAGCGGGCGCGGGAAGAAAGTAATCCGGCTTTCGGTGAAATACGGGCGACTTCGGTAGCAGCCTTCGCATCCCACGCTGCTATTCCTCATGCCATCGAGCGGCAGGAAAAGTGCCACGGGGCCGGTGGCCCCTGACATCGCGGGCGCAAAGCATCCACCAGTGAAATGCTGTGGCGCCGGCACCGCCGGCCTCGCAACGCGGGACACCAGCCGTTACTCCCTGTCGATGCTCATGCCGGGGCCCATGCGATCCGCCGCCGGTACATGACCGAAAGTGTCACGCGTGTAGTACTCGCTCTGGTGCGTGGCCGGTCGACCGCCCCAGCCGATCTCGACCATCCAGCCGGACGGCGACTGGCAGTAGAACGACAGCATGTGATCGTTGGCGTGCCGCCCAAGGCTGATCAGGATGGGATACTCGCTGGCCTGCACCAGTTCCTGGGTCATGAACAGATCGTCGAGGTTGTCCACCTGCAACATCAGGTGATTGATACTCTTGCGACCGGGCGGCCCGAACGCGAATGTATGGTCCCGCTCATTACAGTGCATGAACAACACCTGGGCTTCGTTGCCGTCCGGCAGCGGAACGCGATACTCGACGCCGCCGCGCATGCCCAGAAGCCGGTAAAACGCGTAAGCCTCGTCCAGCCCTTTGTTGCGCAGGATCATGTGCCCGACACCACCGTCGCCCGTGAGGAAGCGACCATGGCGCGGTCGCGCCGGATGGAAGGGGCGATGCGGATCCACGCGCGGCCCGTGAAAGATTTCGAGAGGGTTGTCAGCGGGGTCGCGCACGAACATCACTTCATGCACGTAGCGTTCCGCGGCCTGCTGGCTACTGCCGGTTGTCACCTTTACCCCACCCGCTTCGAGTTGCGCCCGCATCGACGCGAACTCCTCCGCGCCCGCCACGCGCAGTCCCGCGCCAGTGAGGTCGTCGGCGCCGTTTTCCTCCAGGAGAATGCGGTGGTGCCAGTAGTCCGTGCGCAGGAACAGCTTGCCGGGGTGAGCGGGCTCCTGCGTGACTTCCAGCCCGAGGATACCGCCGGCGAAGTCGCGCCAGGCGCCGAGATCGGCAACCCCGAAGCACACATAGCCCAGTTCGGTAACGGCCACCATGTCGATCCCCCGTTTATTGTCGCCCCGGCGGCGAGGCTGGTCAGGTGGCCAACTTTAACCACTTTCCCTACCGTGCGCCCGGCTCAACGCCACCGGCTTGGCCGGGGGCGGCGCCCTCCGGCAGGACAGCACAACAGACGGCATCAATCAAAGACCGGACTTCCCGCCGCATGGCGCCCGGCCAGGAACCCGAACACCATGCCCGGCGCGATGGTGCCGCCCGCACCGCCATAGGTCATCCCCATGGGTGAGGACATCACGTTACCCGCGGCATACAACCCTTCGATGGGATGCCCGTCGATATCAAGCACGTTGGCGTTGACGTCGACCTTCGGTCCGCCTTTGGTGCCCAGAGAGCCGCTTTTCAGTTCCACGGCGTAGTAGGGACCCCGATCGAGCGGGCCAAGCGACGCCGCACTACTGCCACGTTGACCATGATCGCCCCACCAGCGGTCGTGAGCCGCCTCGCCACGATGGAAATCGTCGTCCGCACCGGCGGCAACCTGGGCATTCCAGCGCGCCACAGTGGTTTCCAGCGCAGCGGCTGGTATGCCAAGCCTGTCTGCCAGTTGCAACAACGTGGGAGCACTTGTCACCCACTGTGGGGGCGGCAGTCCACGCGGGGTACCTGCCAGCGGGAAGCCGTAGGTGTCAATGTATCCCTGATCAAACAGCATCCAGCAGGGCAGATTGGCATAGTCGAAGGCGGAGACGTCCTGCTCATGGAACGCAGCGCCAAAGGCGTTGTAGTTGGCCGACTCGTTGGTGAAGCGCCGCCCCTTGCGGTTGACCATGATGCTGCGCGGTAGCGAGCGCATGCCCGCCACCAGCGTCACGCCGGTGGAAATCTGCTCGCGGGGCACTTCCGCCACCGGCATCCACCACGCCTCCCGCATGTTGCCCAGCATGGCCCCGGCGCGCATAGCCATGCGCAGGCCATCGCCCGTGTTGGTACTGATGGAAACCGGGTGCGTCATCGGTCCACGCAGGAACGCGCGTTTCAGCTCTTCATCCCATTCGAAACCGCCGGTGCAGAGAATCACCGCGTCCGCCTTGATGGTACGCCGCCCGTCGGCAGTTTCGATGACAATTCCACGCACGCGTCCTTTGCGCATTGCCAGCTCCACCGCCCTGCACCCGGTACGCGGTTTGATACCTCGATCCAGACAGCCCTTGAGAAGCCGGCCGATCAGCGCCTGCCCACTTGCCCGTTCCTGATTGGCGGACCGGCGTTCCAGTTCTTCCAGGGGTACGGGCTGTGGTTGTGCCTGGCCGAGCGGCGTGTCGTAGATGGACAACCTGGGATCGGGATAGTACGGCGAAGGCGTGACACGATCCGCCCACTTGCCCAACTCCAGGAAAGAAAACGGCGGCGTGTCCAGTGAACGGCCGCCGCCCGTCTTGCCGCCCGGAAATTCGGCGTGGTAGTCCGGAAAGTCCGGGATCGCCCGGAAGTTTGCAGGGGTGTGTTCATTAAGGTAACGCACCATCATCGGCCCGGCATCCAGAAACGCCTCCGCCAGGTGGCGTTCGATCAAGCCATGCGACAGCGACATCAGATAGGTGAGCGCCTCCTCGCGACTGTCCGGAACGCCGGCCTCGGCCTCCAGATGGTTGTTGGGGATCCAGACCATGCCGCCGGACCAGGCGGTCGTGCCGCCGATCCGGTCGGCCTTTTCGAACACCTTGACCTTCGCACCGGCATCATGGGCAATGATTGCCGCCGTCAGCCCCGCGCCCCCCGTGCCCAGAACCACAACCCGGCGTTTGTCAGCCATGTTCGCTCACCACTTTCTGACGGACCCGGGATTGTAGGGGATGGGAGCGGGCCGCGTCGCTTGTCCCTTGCCTGCACACAACCTACCCTTTGCACGTGTCCCGTGGAGCCTGGCCGTGACGATCCTGCGAACGAAGACTGCACCGAACCGAACTCGGACGTGGCCCACGCCGGTTTCGAGACGGTTGCCGGTCAAGCGTCACCGATCTCTCAGCCACATGCGCCGGCTAGCGCGGGCGCAGCCTCCAGGGCAGGAGTTCCACTATTCAACAGTGGAGACGGATCTGGCCGGTTGCGTGTTGTCCCGGGCCGTAGGCATGTCGATGTCCAACTACCTCACGCGCAGGATCTGGGCGCCTTTTGGTATGGAGAGCGACGCCACCTGGCTCACGGACGCTGCTGGACACCAACGCAGTGGCTGCTGCCTCAGCATGACCCTGCGCGACTACGCACGGGTGGGGTTGTTCATGCTGGCGGATGGCGCAGGCGTCCTCCCGGCGGGATGGGTGAAGGATGCGACACTCCCCCATCTGCAGGTTGGCGACGGCTCGCGTGACCATGGCTACTTCGGGTGGATCACCGGGAATACCTAGGATGCGCTCGGCATTTTCGGGCAGATGATCCATATGGATCCACAGCGCAACCTCGCAATCGCCATCAACAGTGCCTGGCCGGCGGGCACCGGACGCGGGTTGTCCGCGGCGCGCCTGGCGTTCGTCAACGCCGTGGCTGAGGCGTCGGACGCCCTGGCGCAGCGTTGACGCCCGTTTGCGGCAGCCCGTCAGGCCGCGTCGACGTTCCTGTGAGCCTGACCGGCCGCGATAAGGGCCAGCGTCTCCGTGCGCGTCGGACCACGCGCAATACGCGCCACAGCGTTGCGCGCGCGCCCGCGCAGCATGTACAGGCAGATGATTCCCTGCGTGCGCCGGTCGCGCAGGAAAGCACCGGGCTTCTCCAGCAGGTTGACGGTACGCATCATCCCGCGCATCACATGCAGGTTGTAGCGCGCCGCCGCCGCGATGGCGTCGCCAAAGGCCAGGCCCAGCCACTTCTTCAAACCGCCCTTGTTTGCCTCCACCACCAGTCCCTGACGACTGGCGATGGCCCGCCGGATACCATTGCGGTCTTCGCTGAGGCTGGCCTGATAGATAGGGCGCAGTTCGTCTTCCGTGCGTCGATCGAAGACGATGGCACGTGAGTGGGCATCCGCGTTGCCGGCCAGCACATCCGCCAGCATGTGCGCATGCAGGATGCCGATGCTGCAGCCCCGGCCGTACAGCGGGTTGGTGCGAATGGCCGCATCGCCGATTGCAAAGAAGTTGTGCACCAGTGGGGTGCCTTCCACGACATAGTGTCGCCACTGCGCGCAGATACCACCGATACCGAATGGATGGGTGGTGGCGACGGCCTTGTCTTCCGCGATCCAGGGAAGAAGACCGGGAATACTCCGGCAGATGGCGTCGAACGTGGGACCGTCCTTGATGGCCGCGCGCAGCTCCGTTTCGTCATTGTGCACGCATACGATCAGCGCGAAGTGGCCATTGTCCGCGGGAAACACACCGAACTTGATGTAGCCCAGGTCGCCGGCCGAACGGTCCTTGCCCGTACGCGGCGGCTCGCTCACGCCGGGTTTGAGCCGGTAGTGGCGCGTGTAGTAGACGATCTCGGCATCGTGCAGTTCGTCGGGAACGGTGACGCCGGCTTCCGCCAGCCAGAATGGGAACCGTGTCGTGCGGCCACAGGCATCAACGATGACGTCAGCCCGGATTTCCGTACCGAACCGCTGTACGCAATCGCGTCGCACCCGCACGCCGCGCGCCACCGTGCGGCCATCCACCTGCTCCGTGATCAGCCCGTCGATGGAGATGCCGTTAAGGATCGAGATGCCGGGGAAAGCGGCGACGTAACGCCTGAGAACGGTCTCAATGGTCGAACGGCGTGACATCAGCACCCAGAGCTTCTCATCACCCGGCTGCGCCTGGTATTTCGACATGAGTTCCGGCGACAGCATCTCCTGGAATCCCATCCGCCGGGCACCGGCGGCGTAGAATGCCTCCAGAAGGTCCGGGTAGTTTTCCTCCAGCAGGTTGCACATCAGCCCCAGAAAGGCATGTGGATGCCGGAACTGCGAGGCGCCACGACGCGACCACTCGAAGAACGCCTTGTCCGCATCGCCTTCCGGCGGTGGCGAGTCACGCTCCAGAATCGTTACCGGAAAGCCCCGCCGGGCAAGCGCCATGCCGGCGCACATTCCCGCAATGCCGCCGCCAACTACAAGTACCGTTTCCGTCACAACAGTTTCCGCCGTTCGTTCGTCTGTCAGCCACCAACGCTGGCCGCGCCACGCACCGCGCGGCCGGGCGTCATGGCTCCAGCATTTCCAGAAATTTCAGAATCTCCGTGTTCACCGCCGCCGGCGCTTCCTGCTGGGTCCAGTGCCCTACGTCCGGCAACAGGCGATTGATACGCAGATCCTTCACCCGTTCGGGCAGCAGCCTCAGCGCTTCCGCGGCCATCATGATCACGCCGTCCTTCTCACCCGCCACGAACATGGCCGGCTGACTGATGGTAGTGGGCGCCCCCGCCGTCAGTTCCCAGGTGAGATCATGATTCCGGTAGTAGTTCAGCGGCCCCCGCATGCCAGAGCGCGCGAATTCCGCCGTATAGAAGTCGAGGTCTGCTTCGCTCAGCCAGTCGGGCAGCTTGTCTGGGTTCGGCAGCCCGGTGAGCAGGTCGTCCTCCGGACCCTTGGTGGGCAGCGCCAGAAGATCCGTGCCACCGGAGCCCATGATGAGGAATTTGCGCAGCGCGGTACGCAGATCTCTTTCGAACTCCGCTTCGGCGACACCTGGCTCCTGGAAATAGAGCTGGTAGAAGAACCGTCCCTTGAACATTTCCCGCATCGCCGGCATCGGCTGCACGGGTGAACGCGGCGTGAACGGCACCGACA
Organism: Pseudomonadales bacterium; assembly: GCA_024234635.1. Taxonomy (GTDB): domain Bacteria; phylum Pseudomonadota; class Gammaproteobacteria; order Pseudomonadales; family Azotimanducaceae; genus SYFY01. The sequence continues at coordinate 85,744 of JACKNX010000008.1, forward strand.
GGGCGCCAACCGCCGTAAACAGGTCGGGGTAGTTCAGCGCGCAGCCCCAGGCCGTGGGCGCGCCCCAGTCATGGCCGATCACCACGGCGGTGTCATAGCCGAGTGCCGGCACCAGCCCGGCGATATCCCGCATCACCTCCACCTGGTTATAGGCTTCGATCGCCTGCGGACGGTCGCTCCTGCCATAGCCGCGCATGTCAGGCGCCACCGCGTGATAGCCGGCCTTGGCGAGCGGTTCGAACTGATGGCGCCAGGAGTACCAGGATTCGGGAAAGCCGTGCAGCAGCAGCACCAGCGGCCCTTCGCCACGTTCGGCAATATTCAGGGTAATGCCGTTGGTGGTGACCCGTCGTTGCTTCACGCCCTCCACAGTCATGCCCCGACTCCCGGCAGAACAACACCCGCCGCGGCATCGGTATAGCCCTGCGCCGCTGACCAGGCGAGGCGTCCGCCAACGATCACGGCATCCATACCAACAGCGTCACGCACATAACGGGCGCCTTCACCCGGCACATCATGCGCAAAATACTCCACACCGCGGTCGATGCTGCCCGCGTCAAAGATTGTGATATCGGCCACGGCGCCCTCGCGCAGCAGCCCCCGATCGCGAAGCCCCCAGATGGCGGCCGTGTCACTGGTGATTTTCTTCACCGCGCCTTCCAGCGTTAGCGCCCCTGTTTCGCGCACGAAATGGCTGAACAGGTATCCGGTGTCTCCAAACGTGGAAAACGACAGGATGTGTGCACCACCGTCACTTGCCCCGATATGTACCCGTGGATGGGACAACAACGCACCAACCCGGGCATCGTCGTTGTGCCCCATGTTGCCGGCCAGGAAATGCGCATCGAGATCCTCTTCCAGAGACAGATCGATCATGGCTTCTACAGGCGTGGTTGCGCGCAGCGCCGCGATCTCTTTCAGCGTCTTGCCAACCAGCGGCTGATTGGCCGGGGTCCGCACCTGACGCAACACCAGACGCGGCCAAAGATCCTTCAGCGGCGCTGCTTCGGCCACCAGCCTCTGCCGCGATTCGGAATCGCGAAACGCCGCGACGATGTCGTCATGCGTGCCGAAACGCATGACCCGGTACCAGCTCGGGAAACGGATGAACAGCAGGCTGGGCACGGCGAAACAGAAGGAGATATCGATAGGCCGCGTCTGTACCTGCGGCCATACGCGCGCGCCACGCGCAAACTGTTCGTCCACCCGCCTCATCACCCGTTCCACGCCAGCCACGTTGTCATTGTTGACGAACAGCGGCGAAAACGTGGTGGTGATGCCGTATTTCAGGCTCAGTTCTGCGAGCTGGTCGACGCGGGCAATGGTGACATCCGCATCGTAGAACTCGGGCACGATCTGCAGGATGCGACCATAGTCACCGAGCACCTCGCACAAGGCTTCCAGTTCGCGCTGATCGGCATAGCGGCTCGGCACCGGCTGCAGGGTCTCGTCCATGTCGACAAAGCTGGTGGACAGCCCGACGGCGCCGGCATCCAGGCACTGTCGAAGCAGGTCCTGCAATGCCCGCAGTTCGTCGTCGGTAGCGGTGCGTTGCATCGATGCATCTTCCATCACCCAAAGGCGCAGCAGGCTGTGGCCGACAAGCGGAGCCACGTTGATGGCAAGGCCATCGCCGATGCGTTTCACGTAGTCGTCAAACGTCTCCCAGTTCCATACCACACCGGTTTCGAACGCAATTGGCGGCATCTCCTCGATCTGGTTGAACATGCCGACCAGTTTCTTCCGGTGTTTCGCCTTCAGCGGCGCCAGTGACAGCGAACAGTTGCCCGGCACGATGGTCGTCACGCCGTGGGTCAGCGCCGGTTTGGCGGCGCCGTCCCAGAGAAGCTGTGCATCAAAATGCGTGTGCGGGTCGATGAAGCCCGGCGCCACTACGCGTCCGCTGGCGTCCACCGTTTCCCGCGCGGCCTCGCGGATACGGCCGATACGTGCGATGCGGCCCTCTTTTACGCCCACATCGGCCTGGAATCCGGGCAATCCGGAGCCATCGACCACGAACCCGTTGCGAATAACAAGATCTAACACGCTCTGCTCCTCGGGCCCGTAGCCTCGCAGTCAGTTACAAATTCTTCAGAGTACGGATGTGCCCTGAATCTGATCGATCTGGTACCGGTTCCACGATACCGCCAGTGCATCGCGCACCTTTTCCCAGCCATGGCCCACGAGGTCGTCCGGGTGCTGCACGCCACACGCTGCCAGCAGCGCCGTGCTGGCGACATGGTCCAGCGAGACGTCGGTGCACGCGCCATTGCCGTGCCGGAGCGTCACTACCAGTTCGGCCACGCCATCGTGCGCTGCCGCCAGGCGCGAGCCGCATATCACTGCCGCGGTCATCCTCAGCCCGCGGGCGGAGCCACGAAAATGACGTCGCCCGGCAGAATCGGATTGCCTGCGCGCGGTGAGCCCGCCGGCGGCAGTGGCCGCATGAATACATGCATGTTCCAGCTCTGGAGCAGTCCAACCGCCTCCGTAGGTGCGATACCGTGCATTTCCCGTTGCGCAATCGTTTCCCAGGTGTCCTCGGCACGCGGAAAGATGGCGCGACGTACGGGTGACAGCGTGGTCGTCATTTCTGGCTCCGGTCGTGATTCTGGTGCCGGCGGCGCCATGGCGGCGCCGGCAACCGTCAACCGTAACAGGCCCGGCGGCTACCGTGAAGCCCCGGCACGGGCGGCGATTTCGCACGCCATCCGCCAGAAGGACCCACGCCACCAGGCGGCCGTAGCGCACGGCCGGGACCGGCTCGACCGGCAATACTGATCCGGAATCCGCCAACCCTATCCGCTCATGCCGCTCTTCCGTCCCCAGGCACTTGCCGCGTTGTCCATGCCCCCGGCGGGCGAGTGTCTGCCACCGCGCCCTCCCGGGTGGCGGGCCGGTCTGACGCTGGCCATCCTGCTGCTGCTCGCCGTGATTCTGTGCCTTCGCGTGATCGAGCTGCCGCGCGTCGTGCACGCCACCGGTCGCCTGGTGCCGAGGGACGGACTGCTGCGCCTGCCGGCGGGCGCCGACGGCTACGCGATGCACGTCGCCGTGCGGCGCGGTGACCGCGTGCGCGCAGGCCAGCCACTGTTTACGGTGACCGCCGATATCGATCCAAACGCCGGTGCCATCGGCGCCGTACACGAAGCGCTGCGCGCCGAAGCACAGGCGATCGACCGTCGACTGGATGCCACCCGGCAACTGCGCGTGCTGCGCGTTGAACAGTACCGCCAGCAGCACCAGGACGAGCAGACCCGTCTGGCGGCGCGGCAACAGGCGGTGGCCGTGCAGCAATCGCGCCTTCAGCGGGCACGGTCAACCGAGGGCACGCTGGAAGCGGGGCACGCACGCGGCGTCGTTACCACGCTGGAGCGCGACCAGGCCACCGCCAGCCGCCTGGAACACGAAGCCGCCCTCACGGAACTGAACGAGCGTCTCGGCGTTCAGGCCGCCAGGATCGCGGCTCTGCCGCGCGAGGAAGCCAGCGCGCTGGCGGAACTGGATGCCATGCTGGCCGCGCTGACACAGCAGCGCCGCGCGCTCGACCAGCGACGCGGCGAGCTGGCGCTGAATCGCCGCCATACCGTGCGCTCACCTGTGAACGGCGTTGTGCTCAAGGTGCACCTCAGGGAGGGCGAACCGGTATCTGCGCGCATGCAACCGCTGACGCTGCTCGCGGATGACAGTCCGCTCGAGGCGAATCTTGTCGTGCCCGCGGCCGCTCTCGGCTTCGTGCGCGCCGGCAGCGCGGTGCATCTGCACCTGGAGCCGTTTCCGCATCAGAAGTTCGGCACGCTGGCCGCCGAAGTGCGTGAAACCACACCGGTAATCGACAGCGGGCCGGACGGCGATGGCCAGCCGGGGTTCCGGGTTGTGGCCACACCACGCCTCGACCACATGGCCTTCAACGGCATGCGCTGGCCGCTGCTACCGGACATGCGGCTCACGGCGGAAATAATGCTGGAACGGCGCATGGCATGGGAGTGGTTGTTCGAACCGCTGCTCGCCATCGCCCGACGATACGCATGATCCGACGACGCGTACCCGTGATTCTGCAGGTCGAGAGCGCCGAGTGCGCCTTGGCGGCCTTGTGCATGGTGGCCGGTGCGCATGGGCACGCGCTCAGGCTGCGGGAGGCTCGTCAGCAGTTCAGTCTGTCCCTGCGGGGCGCTACAGTGGCGGACGTGCTGTCGATGGGCGCACGGCTCAATCTGCACGGCCGTGCACTGCGGCTCGAACCGCGGGAGATGCGCGAACTGCGGCTGCCGGCCATTCTGCATTGGGAAATGAACCACTTCGTGGTACTTACGCGCGTTACCCGCCGCGCACTGCTGATCCATGATCCGGCCACCGGTCGCCGCCGCGTGCCCATGCAGGAAGTGGATCGCAAGTTCACCGGTATTGCGGTGGAAATGTCACCGGCACCGGACTTCCGCCCTCACTCAGGCCAGACTCCGCTGTCGCTGACAAGTGTCATGGCCGGCGTACCCGGGTTGACGGGGTTGGTGGGTGGGCTGGTGCTGCTGTCGCTGGTCATCGATGGTCTGGGCCTGCTGGTGCCGTACGTCTTCCAGCGTCTGGTAGACGATGTCCTGGCAAGCCAGGACACTGCGCTGTTGCTGGCGATCTGCGCCGGCATGGCCATGCTCGTTGTATTCGACAGCCTGTTGAAAGCCTTCCGGCAATGGTGCATCGACACTACCGGCGCCTACGTGGGACAACGGCTGGTCGAGTCGCTTACCCATCATCTGTTTCACCTGCCGCTCGCGTGGTTCGAGCGCCGGCATGTCGGTGACGTGCTGTCCCGGCTGGATTCGCTCCACGCGGTACAGGCAGCCTTCACAACCACCCTGGCCGGCCTGCTGGTTGACGGTATCGTCGTGCTGCTCACGGCAACCGCGCTGTTTCTCTACGACACGGCGCTTGCCTGGCTGGCAGTGGGCGGGGTCATCATCGTGCTCTGCCTCAGGTTATGCCTCTATCCACGCCAGCACCGCCTGCAGGACGAATTGCTTGGTGACCAGGCAAAGGAGCGTTCGCACCTGATCGAATCGCTGCGGGCCATGCCGGGTATCCGCAGCGTGAACGGCGAGTCCGCGCGGCTGACACAATGGCGTGCGCGCTACGCCCGGCTCCTGGACTCCGGCCTGCGCCTCGCGCGTTTCAATGTCGAAGTCAACGGCGTGGAAGAACTGGTGCAGGGCCTTGTGTACGTCACCCTGGTCTGGCTCGCCGCCTCCCATGTCCTGGCCGATCCCACAGCGTTCACTCTCGGCATGCTGTTTGCGTTCATGGCGTATCGCGCGCAATTCACCGAACGCGCCGCGCGGCTCGTCGACCACGTCATGGCACTACGTCTGCTCGAACTGCACAGGGAGCGCATCGCCGACATTGTCATGCAACCGGTCGACCCGCAGGCAGGTCCAACCCACAGGGAGATTCCGCTGGAAGGGCCCCTGCATCTGCACGATGTGGGTTATCGGTACGCGGCCAGCGAACCCTGGGTGCTGCGTCACGTCACCCTGACCCTTCCCGAAAACCGGATGACGGCAATCATCGGTCCGTCGGGTGCCGGCAAGACGACGCTGATGAAGCTCCTGCTGGGCGTGTATGTCCCCGACGAAGGCACGCTCACCGTGGATTCGGCCCCCCTGTGCGGCGACAACGCAAGGGCCTGGCGTCAGCTGGCGGGCGTGGTACTGCAGGACGATCAGCTCGTCACCGGCACGATTGCGGACAACATCGCGTTCCTCTCCCGCAACCTCGACTTCGCCGCGGTGGAGGCAGCCGCGCGCCTGGCCGGCATCCACGACGAGATTCGTGCCCTGCCCATGGGCTATCTGAGCCTGGTGGGAGATATGGGCACATCACTGTCCGCGGGACAGAAGCAGCGCCTGCTCATCGCCCGCGCACTTTATGCCCGGCCGTCCGCCATCTTCCTGGACGAGGGCTCGGCGCACCTCGACCCCAACAGCGAACAGCATCTGGCCGGTGTACTGCGTACGCTGCCCGTGACACGGGTGGTGATCGCACATCGACCGGCACTGGCCATGGCGGCCGACCTGGTGCTGGAAGTCGCTGGCGGCGGCGTCCGCGACGTCACCACGGAATGGCGTCAGGCGATGGCCGCGGCGTCACCGGCCCTGCAGTTCATGACCGCAGCGAAGTGATGGCCCCTTCGGCACCGACAGGAGGCAATCGCGCCTCCCCTACTGCGCGTCATCCCGCGCCGCGTCCCCGATCGCATCGGCCTCGCCGTAGGCACCCGCGCGAACAGGGCCATGCTGGCGCTCCCCGTCGCGCATCCGCGCCAGCGCTTCGTCTTCTGACAACCCCACGAACGCCGCGAAGGCAAGCAGCCTCTGTCCGCCGACACCCAGGACATGCAGCAGGCCGATATCCGCCGCGCCGAGCGCACTCCGCTGCGCCGCCGTCAGCGGCAGGCAATCGAGGGCAGCGGCGCGATCGAGGCGCCACAGACGCTGCAACGACGCGTCGTTGGACAACTGATCCAACGCACGCTGAAGCTGTCGAATGGTCACGCCGTCCCGAGCTTCGGCACGGCATGGGTGCCAAGCGCCACGCAGACGTTTTTCGTTTCCATGTAGAAGTCGAAACTGTAATCGCCACCGTCGCGACCGATACCACTGGCCTTCATTCCACCGAATGGCGAAGGCAGGTGCCTGTTGTTCTCGGAATTCACCCATACCATGCCGGCGTCGAGGTCGCGCGCCAGACGCAGCGAGCGGCCGACATCCGCCGTCCACAGGTAGGCCGCCAGGCCATAGGCGACACCGTTCGCCCTGGCCAGCGCATCGGCTTCATCCACGAATGGCATCACCGTGAGTACGGGGCCGAATATTTCTTCCTGTGCAATCGCCATGGACGCCGCGGCGCCGGTAATCAGTGTCGGCTCCACATAGTTCCCCTGGGTGAGTGTGCGGGAGGACCGCCCGCCAACGGCCACCGTGGCGCCTTCGCGTCGGGCAACATCAAAGTAGCCACAGACTTTCGCCAGATGCCGGGAATGGATGAGAGGACCGATCTCCGTGGCCGGATCGAGCGGATGTCCGACCTTCAGCTGCCGGACACGCGCTTCCAGCCGCGCGACGAAGGCGTCGTGAATCGACGCCTGCACCAGCAACCGGCTGGAGGATGTGCAGCGTTCGCCGTTGAGGCTGTAGATCATGAACACCACGGCATCCAGCGCGCGGTCGAGATCCGCATCGTCGAACACGATCACCGGATTCTTGCCGCCGAGTTCGAAATGCACCCGTTTCAGGGTCGGCGCGCCCTGCGCCATGATGGCGCTGCCGGTCGCGCTCTCGCCAACGAACGCCACCGCCTTGATGGCTGGATGCATGGTGAGCGCCTTCCCTGCCTGTTCACCGATCCCGTGCACGGTATTGAGCACACCCGGCGGCAATCCGGCCTCGTGCGCGATTTCCACGAGCATCTGTGCGGTCAGCGGCGACCACTCCGCCGGCTTGTGCACCACCGTACATCCCGCTGCCAGGGCGGGCGCAATTTTCCAGGTGGACAGCATGAACGGCGTATTCCAGGGCGTGATGACGCCCACCGGCCCGATAGGCTGACGCAACGTGTAGTTCAGATGCTCGTCCGCGGGTAACGACAGGCCGTCACGCGCTGCCGGTGCCCGATCCGCGAAGAAACGGAAATTTTCGGCGCCACGCAACGCCGCCTTGCTCATGAACCGCAGGGCCTGACCGGTATCCATGCACTCCACCAGTGCAATATCCCTGGCCCGGGCCTCGATGGCGTCGGCAATGCGATGCAGCAGCGCACGCCGGCGGTCGCCCGGCATGTCACGCCACGCAGGAAACGCCGCGGCGGCCGCCTGACACGCCAGGTCTACCTCGGCGTCGCCGCCGGAAGCCACTTCGCCCAGTGCCGTGTTATCAACGGGTGAAACGTTGGTGAACGTGGCCCCCGAACCCGCATGGGCAATACCGTTGATGAAATGCGGTAGCGGCGATGCCGCCAACCGCGCCAGCAGCTGGCGTGCTTCGTGTTCGTTGGATGCCAGTGGCGTGGAAGTCTGCATGTGCTGGAACCAGCTCGTTTGTGTTGCGGGAGACCGTTTCATACACTCCGGCCTTCGCCACGGTCAAGCCGCGCCGGGAATATCCACCCCGCAGATTCCAACACGGCAGCCGACGCAGACGACACAATCCCGGACCGGACGCCCCATGGGGAGGTACCGCCTGTGGCAGCGGGTGGCTGGCGTGCGATGCGGGCTAACACGAAGAAGCAAGGATGGAGCATGGCCCCAGCACCCTCGACGTATACCGAATTTTCGCGCCTGCTGCACTGGCTGATCGCCGCGCTGATCGTGCTGCAGTACGTACTGGCCAATCTCGCGGAGAACGCGCCGGGCGATCTTGCCGAACTTGCCATGCTGGCCAAACACAAGTCCGTGGGCATGACCATTCTCATGCTGGCAATCGTTCGACTTGGCTGGCGTTTCCGGGCCGGGGCTCCCCCATTGCCGGCAACGATGTCCCGCTGGCAGGCACGGCTCGCTGCCGGTACGCACGGCCTGTTGTACGCGCTTCTGTTCGCCCTGCCGCTCAGCGGCTGGCTGCTGTCCTCTTCCGCCGCGTTCTCCGTAAGCTGGTTCAATCTGTTCTCCTTCCCGGATCTGGTGTCGCCCAGCAAAGCGAACACCCATTTCTATCACGACGTGCACGAAGTCTGCGCCAAACTGCTCTTCCTGCTCGCCCTGCTGCACATCATTGCCGCCGTCAAACACGCAGTGGTGGACAAGGACGGGGTGCTGCGGCGGATGCTTTCATGGGTCTCCGTTGGCGTATTTGTCGTCGCACTGGCCGCAGGCATCCTGCTGCTTGGCAGGCACGACAACGGTGCGACAGAGCCGGTGCACACCAGTGCGGGGGAACCGGTCGCCGGCAACGGCCTGACCCTGCCACCGTCCACGCTTACTCCCTGGACCGTGGACTCCGCCCGCAGCGAAATCCGCTTTTCCGGCGACCAGGCCGGGGCGCCGTTTTCCGGCACCTGGCCGAACTGGCACGGCACCATCCGTTTCGATCCCGAGAATCTGTCCCAAAGCCAGGCGGAGATTGTGGTGGACACCGCAACGCCCGCCACGGGCAACCCGGACCGCGATGCGACGATGACCGGCAGCGACTGGTTCGACAGCACCCGTTATCCCACCGCTACCTACCGCTCGGCGGATATCCGCGCTGACGGTGACGGGTATGTCGCAGAAGGCGAACTGACCATACGCGACATGCGGTATCCGCTGTCGCTCCGCTTTTCCTACAGCACGGCGCACGGCGAACACATCCTTGACGGCAGTACCAGCATTGACCGCCTGGCCATCGGACTCGGGACGGGTGACTGGGTGGATACAAGCTGGGTGGGCCAGATGGTCCCCGTGACCTTTCATGTCATTGGCCGTTGACACGCAGATGAACGATATGGGCACTCTGGTACTGGGGGTAAACTGGCTGCTGTGCGCCATCTTCCTGCACGCGGTCGACCACAAGTTACGCGCACCGATGCGTTTCACCGCCATCCTTGCCGCCTACAAGGTGATGCCCGAGTCACTGGTACCACTTGCGGCGCGACTGGTGATGCTGCTGGAGTGTCTCACCGTGCTTGCCACCCTGTTCGCCTGGCCATGGGGATTGCCGGTGGCCGCGGCGCTGCTTCTGGTCTACGCCTTCGCGATGGCCGTGAACAAGGCGCGAGGGCGTGCCTACATCGACTGCGGCTGTGGCGATACGCCAACCCCGCTGTCTACGAGCCTGCTGGTGCGCAATGGCATACTCGTTACGCTGGCCATGGCCGCCTCGATGCTGCATGGCACCAGCAGCTTCACGCCCCTTGGCTGGCTGGATATCGTCACCGCCGCCTTTGCCGCCGCGGCCGCCACCGGCCTGTACCTGGCATTCGAACAGATCCTGGCCAACAACGAATATCTGGATTGACGGCGATGCGGGAAATTTCTGGTAGTGTTCGCCCTCCAGGTCAGCCGTCAGGGCACGCTCAAACAGGCTGCCGAATATGCAGCCTGGAATGTCAGCCAGGGATGGCTGACCCGCAAATGCAGCGGAAAATGCTGCATCTGGCGCGAGTCGGCGAAGCCGACGACTGCTGAAACAAGTCCAGGAAGGGCGTTTTCAGCATCCACTCATGGGTTGAAGTTCCATGCGCGACAGCGCTGGCAATCGCAATGTGGCCGCCGGCTGGCGGCACCGGATTGGCAACAAAGGTAGGTAGACGTGGTCATCGCCGTCACACTGTTATGGATCGTCGTCATCGCCCTCGTCGCGGTGGTGGTGGCGCTCGCCCGTCAGATTGGCGTGCTGCACGAACGCATTGCGCCCGCCGGGGCGTTGATGGTCAATCAGCGAATTCGCGCCGGTGATGCGGCGCCCGCGGTAACGGTCACGACGCTGGATGGCGAGACGCTGACCGTTGGCGGCGAGGGTCAGCGCCAACTGCTGTTCTACCTGGCCCCGGATTGCCCGATCTGCAAAAGTCTGCTGCCCGTGCTGCGCTCGCTCGCGCGAGCCACGGACGATACCCGCGTGATCCTGCTCAGCGACGGCGACGACGAACAGACCCATCGCGCCTACGTGAAAGCCAATGAACTCGACCGTTTTCCATATGCGTTGTCGGAAATCGCCGGGCGCACCTACGGCGTGGGCAAACTGCCCTACGCGGTGCTCGTCGATGCTGCAGGCAAGGTGGTATCACTCGGCATCGTCAACTCCCGGGAACATCTTGAAAGCCTGTTTGAATCCGAACGCCTGGGTGTCGCCTCCATTCAGGACTACCTGCAGCGTCGTCAGGGGTCACCGGTGGAGACCTACGACCCCGCGGGTCACTAACACGCTGAAAAAATCCCTGCTGGACGTGTTTCAGCGGTCGTTTGGTTCGCCTCCTCGCGTCAGATTCAGCGTTTTTCGCTGCACTTGCGGGCCAGCCATCCCTGGCTGGCCTGGCAGGCTGCTTTTTCAGCAGCCTCTCAGGGAACGAAGTGCCATGCGCGACAGCGCTGGCAATCGCAACGTGGCCAGCTGCCAAGCCCTGTACCCAGTGCCTGCGGTTCGCGGCAGTCGCGGCGAAGCCACCCACACAATTCATGGAGAGGCCGGCCCGGATCGGTATACTGCGCGCCGTGGCGCATGGGGCGTCACGGATGTGAAGTGATCGGGAATCCGGTGCAACTCCGGAACTGTCCCCGCAACGGTAACCGGGAAATCGTCTCCTCCCGGCCAGGTGATGCCTCCACCGCACACCCGTCCGGAGAGCCCGTCCGCTCGCAACAGCGACACGGACACCAGAGCGGCCACTGCGTGAAGCGGGAAGGCCGGAGGCGAAGTCGACCAACCGGGCTCTGACCTGAATCGACAGGCAGATGCACGGTGGTCGCGGCCCGGGAGTCCGGAGACCGGCTGCACATTGCCTCCCAACGCCGCCCGGGATCTGGCGGAACCGCGGAATATCAGTATGCAACCCGTCCCTGTTAACAGGTGCCCGCGCACCTCGCTCGCTTTCCTGTCTTTCGTTTCGAGCCTTTTCCTTTCGACCCTGTTGCCAGTTCCCGGTGTTTTCGCCGCCGGCCGATCCACCGGCGCGCTGGCCGAAGAAATTGTGGTTACCGCCCGCCGTCAGGCGCAACCGGCCCACGAAGTCGGTAGCGCCATCTCGGTATTTACCCGCGACGACATCATCACGCGTGGCGCGCGCTTCGTACCGGAACTGCTGCGTGAGGTGCCCGGCACGGCGGTAAACCGCACCGCCGGCATCGGCGGGCTCACGCAGGTGCGGTTGCGCGGCAGCGAGGCCAACCACACCCTGGTGCTGATCGATGGCATCGAGGTGAACGACCCCGCGTTCGGGTCGGAATTCAATTTCGCGCCGCTCGCCACCGGCGCGGCGGATCGCATCGAAGTCCTGCGGGGACCGCAGAGCGCCCTGTACGGCAGCGACGCCATCGGCGGGGTCATTGCGGTACGCAGTCCGCGCCCCGCGCCGGGTGAGCATCTGCTCCACCTGGACGCCGCCGCGGGCACCCGCGGCACCGCCGCGCTACAGGCTTCCGGCGGTGTGGCCACCAGCAGACTCGCTGCCTGGGTGAGCCTGGACCGTTACCGTACGGCGGGCATCAGTGCCTCTCCGCTCGGCGGCGAAAAGGATGGCTTCAACACCACGACGACACATGCCAGTGCCTGGTGGCAGCCCGTCGATACGGTGAGCGCCCATGTCGTTCTCAGGCAGACCGAAGGTCGCAGCGAGGAAGACAGCCAGGACTTCGACTTTCCCGTTACGTCCCTGCAGGGACTGGTGGTCGACAGCGCCAACGTAACGGACGCGCGCCACCGCTACGCACTGGGTGAGGTGAAGGGCGATTTCCTGGATGGCGCCTGGCAGCCGCGCCTCGCCTGGTCGCTGACGGACACCGCCAACCGGTTTCTCGATGCCGGCCTGCAAACGGCGGCGTCCGGCGGTGAACGCAACAGGCTGGAAGCAGACAATACCTTCCATCTCGACACACCCGCACTACGCCACGACCTTACAGTGGGCGTACAGCGCGAATGGCTTGCGTTCCACAATCGCTCCACTGATCTGCCGGACGCAAACCAGGACCGGAAGGATCGCCAGTCAAGTCTCATCGCCGAATATGGCCTTGCCATCCTGGACACCGTATGGACATCGGTGGCTTACCGGCGGGACAACAACCACCGCTTCGACGACGCCACCACCGTGCGCGCCACCGCCGCGTGGCGGGTTACGAGCAACGTGCGTGTGCACGCCAGTTACGGCGAAGGCGTGGTCAACCCCGGATTCTTCGAGCTCTACGGCTTCCTGCCGGACAGTTTCAGCGGCAATCCCGAGCTGAAACCGGAACGCTCGAACGGCGCGGACGTTGGTGTCGAACTGTCGCTTCTGGAAAACCGACTGCGTCTGGACACGACCGTCTTTCGCGCCAGGCTGCACGACGAAATCGTTACCCGCTTCGACCTGGCATCTTTTACGTTTACCCCGGAAAACCTCAACGGCAGCAGCGCGCGGGAAGGCGTGGAGCTGTCGCTCACCGCCAGCATCAGCGCCAACACCACGCTGACGGGGTCCTATACCCGACTGGACGCCAGGGATCAGGAGGGTCTGCGGGAAACCCGCCGCCCCGGGAATACGGCAAGCCTCGACTTAAACCGGCGCTTCGGCCAGGGACGGGGCAATCTGAACCTCGGCATCGTCCACAACGGTCGCCAGAAGGATCTGGAATTCATCTTCGCGACACCGGAGGACCGCGTGGCGCTGGACGGCTACACGCTGGTCAACATCGCCGTTTCCTACAACTTCACGCCCGTGCTCAGCGGCTATCTGCGCGCGGAAAACCTGCTGGACACCCGCTATCACGAGTTGTTCGGCTATCGCTCGCCGGGACGTTCGCTGACCATCGGCGTGCGCTATCAGCCAGCGGGTCGGGAATGAAATGGTGCTACCAGCGCCGCAGTTCCGGTGCGGCGCCCGTGCTGCCTTTTGTCACGCCACTGACACGGGAGTTGCGCCCCGAGGTTTTGGGAAATTTTTTCGACAACTCGGGGCCCGCCGCGGTGATGCCGCCATCAACGATCAGATGCTCACCCGTGACGAAACGGGCGTCCTCACTGGCGAGAAACAGCGCGGCACCGGCAATGTGTTCGCCGACGCCGGTTTCCGGCCAGGGCTGCGCCTGACGATAACGCTCGCGCGCGATCTCCGGTCTGCCGCCATCCGCCAATGGCGTGAGGATGAAGCCGGGGCAGATTGCGTTGACGCGAATGTGGTCCGGCGCCAGCTCAACCGCGGCGGATTTGGTCAGACTGATCACCGCGGCCTTGGCCGCGGAGTAGATCATGGGACCGGCATCGCCCGAGAGACCGGCAATGGATGCGGTATTGATGATGGCGCCGCCACTTCCCTGCGCGCGTAGCCGTCGCGCCGCATGCTTGATGCCGAGGAACACGCTCTTGGCCAGCACATCCATGGTGTAGTCCCACGCCTCGGTGGTGGTTTCGGTCACCGGCCCGATGGCGCCGCCGACGCCCGCATTGCTGAAAAGGATATCCAGGCGGCCGAAACGCCGTATCGCGAGGTCCAGCATCGCCTCGATATCCGCTTCCTTCGCCACGTCCGTGCGAATGAAACTCACCCGTTCGCCGAATCCCGACTCGTTGGCTTCGCCAACCGTGGCGGTGCCGGTGTCGCCGTTGTAGTCCGCCACCACGACACAAGCGCCCTCCGCCAGGAACCGCAGTACCGTTGCCTTGCCCATGCCGCTGGCGCCACCGGTGATGACCGCAACCTTGCCTTCCAGTCTTCCAGCCATCTTCTCGCCCCTCATTGAAATGGTCAGTCCCCACCCGATGCCTGCGCGCGCGGCGACCCGTTGTCGCACACAAACCGATCGCGCAGATTGGCCAGCATTCCCCCCACCGTCGCCGCGGCGCGCCGATTGACGATGAAGGCCGGACCGCCACCGGGATCGACCCAGAGCCGCAGGCGGACATCCACCTGACCGTCGCGGCTTTCGAACCACCACTCACCGTCCACGTCGCGCATCCGGAACAGGTTGCCCGGTGGCGGCGCTTCTTCCGGAAGCCCTTTCATGGTCACGGTGGCCGTCGTGCCGTGCAGGCTGACGGTGAGGTCATACACCATGTCCCGGTTACGGTAGGGCCAGGGCGCATCCGTCACGACGTGATAGACCACTCCGTCCGGCTTGTCGCGCAGGCGCTCGGCGGACAGGGTCTGCGGCACCCAGTCGGCAAGCTGGTCCGGATCGGAAACAAACAGCAGTACGTCGGTCAACGTGCCACAGAGCGTCACCGCACCCATGTGTTCCTCGTATTTGGAGTCGCGGTGCCGCGACTCGACCACCACACCATGCTCCTCATGACCGCCATGCCATCCGTCCGGGTCATCTGCAGCCGCCGCGGCGGCGAGGAACATCAGGACAGGGAGGATTCCGTCAGTCCAGCGCTTCAATCTCATCCTGATACTTCATGAACAGCGCATAGTTGTGCGCCACGGCGTCGTTGATGTCCTGCTGCACGCGCGCGGTCTCCAGCGCGCTCTTCACCCACTGGTGCTCGGCCCAGTTGCCGCCGGACGTCTTGACCACTTCCGCCTCCGCCGTGCCGACACGCGACATGTCGCTGATGCCGCCGAAGATGTCGCTGATGGACGCATCGTCCTTTTCGCCCATGCCCTCATATTTTGATGTCAGGCGTTCGCGAAGTTCTTTCGTCTTGCGCATGTTGCGGATGTAGGTCTGCACCTGGTCGTCGCTGAGCATGCCGTCGTCAGGGGGTGAGTAGCGGTCCTTCTCCGCCTCCTCCATGACCTTGCCGGCGCGCTCCAACCCACCCAGAAAACCGCCAGCGCCCGCTGAGCCGGAATCCGTGGCGCTGAGCGAACCTGCGTCATCCGCCGAGCCGGAGAAGACCTTGTCGCTCACCACCGCACCAGCGAAAAACGTGCCGATGATCATGGAGAAGACCAGACCGGCGACGAGCAGCGTCACGCAGGACAAGGCAAAGTGTTTGGTGCGTGATTCTTCCGGAACGCCCAGAAATACCGGGATGAACTGATAAGCGAGGACCAGCATGTAGATGCTGGCCGCCAGTGACAGCAACCAGCCGATCCACGGCAGCGCGCCAAGCACGGTCCCCAATGCACCCGGCACGATCGCCAGACCAACCACGGCGTAGGCATGATCGAAGTTTTTCTGTCCACCGAACGTGCCGGCAAAAAAATCGAACACGAAGGCGACCACAAACGTCCAGCCCAGCGCGAACGCCATGGCAACGATGCCACCAACGATGCTGTGCTCGCCGAATCCAACGCTGCCGCCCAGTATCGTGGCAAGGATGATTGCCACCAGATAAGAGGCCACGTACAGCGGCAGCGGCAGCACCATGAACGTCTGCATGTGGGGCGCCGCCGTCGCCTTGTAGTCGGCGGCTGCCTGATCCGGCGACTGGATGACCGCGGTGGCCCAGCGGATGGTGGCGTTGATGTCCAGCATGCTCATTTCCCTCCTGGTGTGACGGGAGCCACCCTGCAGCAGCGTCCCGCGGGAAGGACCGGCCTGTCACCTTGCCATGCGATGACGCAGCCGGCCCGACCGGCGCGTGGGCGGCGGCTCTCGGGCAGCATCAGAGGGCAAACGATAACGCCTTTCCCACGGCATCGCGATACGAATCGGCGGCGGTCCGGCAATCAACTCCCGAGCCGATAGCGCAGCTTCACCACGACAGTGTCGACCAGCGGGTCGTCCCACGCATCCTGGAACACATCCGTGAAGTCCTCGTCCCGCAGCAGCGCCGCACGGTCCGCCTGACGGGTGTAAACGATGAACAGATCGGACAGCGGTGCAATCTCCCAGCGATAGCGAAGCTGCATGGTGTACTGCGCTACGGAAAAATCGTAGCTGGAGCGGAAACCAGGCCCGACCGGCTTGCCGATGACTTCCAGCCGGCCGTGCTCCCCAGGTACCTGGTAGAACGCTTTTTCGCGTGCGCGCACGCCAACGTACTGCAGCGAAAATCGCAGTTGCTGACGGGCGCTGATGAAATAGTCGACGGCCAGGCCAGGTTGCCACTGGGTGGCGTCGAAGGTGGCCATCAGCCGGTCGTCCTGGTGCAGCAGCCAGCCATTGCGGTCCTCGAAGTGCGCGCTCAACGTCACACCGAAACGGTCACTCGGTCGCCAGCCCACCGAAGCATCCGCGGTCCAGGACATGCCACCCAGGTTTTCTTCCCTGAATCCCGCTCCGGAAGTGAAGTACCAGGTGCGTGTGGTGTCCGACTCCCACAACAGGGATCCTTCGACATGGGAGTCGATGCGGAAGATGCCGTTGCCGAAACTGTTGACGTCATCGTAGAACGACGGTTGCCAGCCCAGCCGCGCGGTCACCGACGACAGGTCGTTAAGCGCCAACCGGTCCGAGAAAAACAGGGCCGCCCCCGTGAACAGCGACTCGGAAACCTTGCGCTGATAAAAACCACGCACATCGAACTGGTTCTCGCGTGCGAAGCCGAGGCCTGACGACGTCCACGTGAAGGAATTGCGCAGGCGCACCATGTCATTACGCTGCAGAAAACCGAGGTCGTTCACGTCTATGTTGCTGTCGAAGATCTCGAAGCCGGCACGATAGAACACGCCCTGCCGCAGCAGTACCTCGGCATCGATGAAACCGCCATGTCCGCGCTGCTCGCCTTCAAGGTCGGAGCCCATGTACTGGGCATCCAGTTTCAGGGCGCCGTCCGCCGACAGGTAGTGACCATCGACGCCCGTGGTGAAGGCATCGCGGGAATCGTTCAGTACCGCGGTGGTCATCACGCCAACGGCCCGGTAAGCGCCGGCGTCCGTATTCTCGTACAGCAGCCTCGCGACACCGTAATCGTTACCGCTGACATGTTCGTTGCGCCGCACGCCATTCACCGTATAGTGCAGCTTGATATCGTCTTCCAGAGCGCTGAGCAGGCCATAGCGGAACTGCCCGACCTGACCGGTGACATTGAATGCACCGAGCAGATCCGTGGGCTCAACCTCCTCCCGTTGCGGCAGCGTCACACCGTCGGGCAGCGCCGGAAGCCTGGGGCTGCCGCCAATGCGCCGCGTATTCAGCAGCGTATAGGGCGCGCCCTTGTTGCCGACGCCGCGATCGCGCGTATCGGCACGCGGCGAGGTGACATAGACCTCCTGACCTTCCAGGAAGAACAGGCGTTTCTCCGGAAAGAACACTTCCAGCGCGGACAGATTGATCACCACTTCGTCCGACTCCACGTTGCCGAAATCGGGATTGATCGTGCCATTGAGCTGGAAGTTGGTGGACGGTCGCCAGAACAGGTCCACCCCCGCCCGGTAGCGCATGTCGTCTTCGGCGCGGTCCTGCGTGATGGCGGCAAACGGATAGATGTTGTACTGCTGCCGGGGGGCAACTCCCCGCATTTCCACGGCCTGCAGCACGGACATGAATTTCTGCCGCGTGGGCGGCAGCGTCGGCCATCCCCAGCGTTCGTCGAGATACGCCACCTTGCGCGATACGTACAGACCCATGTGCCGGATATCGCCCGCGTGCGGCATGGACACCGCGCTCCAGGGAATGAACATCTCCGCGGACCAGCCGGTTTCCGTGGTCTGACTGCGCCCACGCCATGGCCCGTCCCAGTCATTGGAATACTTGCGCTCCGGCAGCACGGTGCCATCCATGAGTGAGTCACCCAGGTTGATGCCGAACCAGTAGCCGTAGCGGCCATCACCCGACGTGTCCACCGTTACACTGAGCGAATCACGGTTCAGCGTGAAACCATCGCGGCCCGACAGCCGCGCCACCAGTGTGTCAAGCGGCTGATCCATGCGTGCGCCGATGTACAAGCCGCGCTTGTCATACGCCAGATACAGCCGGGTTGCGTGCCGGCCCGGGGCGAGCGTATCCGGTTCCAGCGTGACAAAGTTTTCAACCGGCTTGATGGTCGCCCACACCGGTTCGTTCAGATACCCGTCGATGACGATGGCCGCGTCATCGATGCGTACCAGCGGCAGGGGCGCATCCTGTGCCTGCACCGCCTGCACCAGCGTCAAGGCCGCAAGTATCGCGCGGAAGCAGCGCCAGCCCATGTCCGTTGTCTCCCTGGAAAAAACGCGAAACTTTATCACGCCATCCAGTTTCAGTCGGATCGCGTGGCAGCGACCACACCCGACATCTCGGGGCGCCGCCGATCCAGGCCCCATACCACGGCCACCATCAGCAGCCCGGACAGCGGACACCAGAAAAAATACGCAACCGACTGTGATGACAACCAGGCGACAACGGAGCAGGCCACCACGAAACCGGCCAGAAACGACGGAAACCGGCCGAGACCGAAGCGGGCCAGCACAATCGTGCCGAAGATCGGCCCATACACGTAGTTCGGTAGTTTGAAGGTCAGATCCAGCAGACCCTCGGCCGTAAAGCGGCTGAAGAACAGCGCGGTGGCGAGGAACACCAGGCTCCAGAACGCCAGGCTCAGGCGGGAGGCGAGCAGGTAGGCGCGCTCGGTGGCATGCGGCACCAGGCGTTCATAGACATGATGCACCGTTACGTCCGCCGCTTCCGCCAGTGCGGAGTCCTGCGTGGAAATGGCCGCGGCAAAGATCGCGGCAATGAACAACCCGGAAACGCCCGGCGGCAGATCGTGCACGATGAAAATCGGAAAGATACGGTCAGGCTCGCGCGCCACGTCCGCCAGCGTCTCGGCATCCAACGGATGCGCCATGTAGTACACGGCCAGCGCCAGGCCGACACCGAGGAT
This sequence comes from Pseudomonadales bacterium, assembly GCA_024234635.1. Taxonomy (GTDB): domain Bacteria; phylum Pseudomonadota; class Gammaproteobacteria; order Pseudomonadales; family Azotimanducaceae; genus SYFY01. The sequence continues at coordinate 105,090 of JACKNX010000008.1, forward strand.
GACGAGATGCATCACGTAAAATACGGCTGACCAGTTGTATGCCCGCCGGGCGTCCGCGGCGGACCGACAGGCTCGCACGCGCTGCCAGGTAGCCTGCGTCGCGCCTGTGGCCAGCGACAGGCCGATGGAGCCCAGCACGCCGGCCCAGATCGAGTAACGTCGCGTGGGATCCGTGGAAAAGTCGAACAGCACCAGCTTGCCCTGGGCATCCAGCCAGCGCCAGGCGTCCATTGGCGGAGTGTCCAGGCGCAGACTGACGAAGAGCAGCGCAAACAGCGCCCCGAGCCCCATGAACACGAACAGCACAAAATCCGTCCAGATCACCGTGCGCACGCCTGCCAGCGCGCTCCACAGCAGACTCAACAGGACAATGAACACGCCGCAGGCCGGTAATCCCCAGGCGGTGATCACGTCAAGGACCAGGCTGGCGGTCAGCAGCTTGATGCCGCTGTTGATGACATTCAGCACCAGGCCGAGCCACATGGAAAACTCACCGGTGCGCATGTCCATGCGCGCGCCGATGTATTCGTAGGCGGTACGCACACCGCGGCTTTCGTAATAGGGCCGCGCAAGCAGTGCGGCGATGAACAGTTTGCCCAGCGCCAGCCCCAGAACGACCTGGGCGTACGTCAGATTGCCCCCGTCCCGGAATACCGCCGCCGGCACGGAAACGAAGGTCACGGAACTCACCAGCGTGGCAATGATGCTGGCGGACACCGCCCACCAGGGCAGCGTACCACCAGCCGAGAAGAAACCGCTGCGATCGCGGATGTTGCCGCCCAGCCAGTGGCCCAGCCAGGTGGTTCCCGCCATCACCGCAAGCACGATGGCGCCGTCCAGCAGATGGCTCACCCGAGACCTCCGGTAGCGCCCGTTTATCGCGGGATGGAATCAGCCTGCCGAGACGGCGGCGCTCTCCGTGGCTAGGTTGTCCTGTGCGGCCGCCAGCTCACCCGCGCCAAAGATCAGCGCTCCGTCCTCGAGCGGATCGTTGCGCAGCGCGCGGCGATCGAGCGCGTAGTTCTGCGTGTTGCGCCAGGGGTCCACGCCCAGCTGTTTGGGAAACAGGTGCATCACACGCCGCATGTAGCCCGCCGAGAAGTCCTCGATCCACGGCCGACGCGGCAGATTGCGCTCCTCCGGCCGCAGCCGCGGCGTTACCTGCCGCACACCGAGTTTGTCCATGTGGTTGAGCACCCGACACACATAGTCGGCGGTCAGATCCGCGCGCAGTGTCCACGAGGCGTTGATGTAACCGAAGGTCTGCACCATGTTCGGCACATCGGCGTACATCATGGCCCTGTACGAGACCGTGTTCGGGAAATCCACCTGGCGACCGTCCACCTCGAACGTTGCGCCGCCCAGCAGTTCCATGACCAGGCCCGTCGCCAGCACCAGGACGTCTGCTTCAACCTGCGTGCCATCCCGCATCGTTACCCCGCCGGCGGTGATGCGCTCGATCTCGCCGGTCACCACGTCGACCTTGCCGCGGTTGATGGCGTCGAACAGATCACCGTTGGGAATGAGACACAATCGCTGATCCCACGGGTTGTAGCGGGGCGTGAAATGCCTGTCCACATCATAGTGCGGCCCCAGGTGACCGCGAACTTCCTTCAGCAGGGTGTCGCGCACGCGATCCGGCGCCACACGGCTGCGATTGTAGATGAGACGCTGCATGTGCGTGTTCTTGAACCGCGTCATGCGATAGGCAAGTTTCTCGGGCAGGATGCGGCGCAGGAAATTGGCAATCGCATCCTTGTCGGGCCGAGACACCACGTAGGTTGGCGAGCGCTGCACCATCGTTACGTGGGAAGCTTTGTCAGCCATCGACGGCACCACCGTCATCGCCGTCGCCCCGCTGCCGATCACGACCACGCGTTTGCCGCCATAGTCCAGATCCTCCGGCCAGAACTGCGGCAACACGGTGGTGCCCGCAAAGTCCCTGAGACCTTCAATCTCCGGCACATAGGCCTGCTGGTAGCTGTAATAGCCCGAGCACATCAGAAGGAAATTGCAGGTAATGGTCTCGCGCTCTCCCGACGTCACATTCTCCACCGACAGACGCCAGCACGCGGTCGGCGTATCCCACGCTGCTGATTTCAAACGCCGACCGTACTGAATGTGCCTGTCCACACCATATTCGCTGGCGGTTTCCCGCACATATCGACGGATGGACGGCCCATCGGCAATGGCCTTGGCTTCCCGCCACGGTTTGAAGTCGTAGCCCAGCGTGTGCATGTCGCTGTCCGAACGGATGCCGGGGTAGCGGAACAGATCCCAGGTACCGCCGATGGCATCGCGCGCCTCGAGGATCGTGTACTGCTTGCCGGGGCAGGATGTCTCCAGGTGAACGGCCGCGCCGATTCCGGACAATCCCGCACCAACGATGACGACATCGTGCTGTTGCATGTTTCTGCTCCCCGTTAACAACAAAACCGCAGGCGCGAACCCGCCCGCAACCGGACCGGCCGCTCAGCTATCGACCACCCGCATGAAATCGATGTTGCGCTTTTCGCCTTCCGGCACCGGCACTTCGACGATCCGTTCCGGAACATCGTCGAACTCCAGTCGCAACGCCCGCGTCATCGTCGCGTGCATCTCGTAGGTGCATACGATGTACGTGAGCTCGATGATCTCCACCTCGCTCAGATGTTGCTGCAAAAGCGCAAACGTACCATCAGCGACCCGACCTCCCTGCAGCACGAGGTCGTCCGTATAGGCGAGGACCGCGCGTTCGATCTCCGAAAACAGATCCGTACTGGACCAGTGCGCAATGGCGGCTATCTGCTCCTCCGAGAAACCGGCCGCTCGCAACGCCTTGCAGTGCTGCGAGAACACGAACTGGCTGCCCCGCGCGAATCCGGCACGTGCCTGACCGAGTTCCCGCAGCCGGGCGCTGATGCGACGTTTCTTCGAGCGGTAGAACTGGAATCCCTGCACCATGTGGTGCAGCGCATCGGGTACCGCGGCCAGCACCGTCCACCAGGTACCGGGCGTACCCGTCGCGGTTCCCGGCTCCCTGACCGGGTCCCTGCCTTCGCCGAACACGGCGTCATAAAGGGGCAGGACACTGGAATCGGCTTCCTCGCGGCTGACTTGGCGCAGACGTGGCATGGTGGACGGATCTCCAGGTTATTCGCGTGGCCATGGTACCGGCACGCCGATAACCAACGGATACAGGGACGCAGTATCAGCGATTTACGGGGCTGCCTCCACCGGATTCCCCGCGACCTCGCTCAGGGGTCGGGACATCGGGAGAGCCCGAACTCCGCGAGAATTTCCTCCGAGTGCTCGCCGAGACGCGGGGGCGGACGCCGGAAACCGCCGGGTGTCGTGGCGAACTTGAGCGGCGTTCCGGCGATGGCAACTTCCGGGTTGTCACCCGGCAACTGGAAGCGGGTGATCATGTTTCTGGCCGCCACGTGCGGATCCGCGAAGATCTCACTGGCGGTATTGACGGGTCCACAGGGCACCTTGCCGCCGATTGCCTGCATGATCTCCTGTTTGGTACGTGCAGACGTCCAACCGGTGATCACGCCTTCCACGAAGGCCTGGTTGCGCTTGCGCAGATGCGTGTTCCTGGAACGGGGATCGTCGATGAGTTGCGGCGTGCCCATGGCCTCACACAACGCTGCCCAGTGGCCGGGACCGGGCGCGGCAATCGCCACCGAACCATCTTTTGCCGGAAAGATGCCAAACGGCATCAGGCTGGGGTGATGCTGGCCGCGGGCCCCGAGTTCCGTCCCGTTGTAGCCGTAGTTCACGATCACCGTTTCGGAAAACGCAATCATGGCATCCATCATGCCGACATCGAAGAACTGACCGGTGCCCGTCGTTCGCGCGTTGTGGATGGCGGCCACCACGCCCAGCGCCAGGAGCGTGCCGGGATAGATATCGCCTGCACTCACTCCACCGGGGTACCCACCGCCACCGGCCGGCCCGGTGATATGCGCATGTCCTCCCATGCTTTGCGCAACGATGTCGTAAGCGGGCCACTCCGCATAGGGACTCACTCCCGTGCGCGGATCGCCGAAGCCGCGGATGGCGCCGTAGACGATACGCGGGTTGCGTGCGGCCACCGCCTCGTAGCCGACGCCCAGGCGGTCCATCACACCGACGCGCATGTTCTCCACCATGGCGTCCGCGCGCTCACTCATCGACAGCAGAAGCTCCCTGTCAGCCGCCTGCTTCAGGTCAAGGACGATGCTCCGCTTGTTGCGGTTGATGCTGGCGAAGTAGCCGCCGTAGTCCACGCCCGCCGTATTGTCCGGCCCGGCATTGGCATAGTCCGGCGGCAATGGCGGCAGGGAGCGGGAACCGTCGCCCCCCGGCGGCTCCACTTTGATGACGTTGGCACCCAGGTCCGCCAGCAGGGCAGTGCCGTAGGGCCCGGCCAGTGCCATCGTGCAGTCGATGATCGTCAGATCAGCGAGTGGCCCGCTCATGCGCCGGCCTATGCACCCAGATCCGTGGGACCAACCGCAAAAGCCTCACGATCACGCAGCTTCACGCGAACTTCACCGTTGGCGCCATTGCGCAGCAGATCCACTGCCTCAGCGGCCATGACGGCGGGTGGCATGGGACCGTGGGCGCCGGTGCGGAACGCATCCGGCACGATGCCGGTATCCACAACGCCGGGACACAGCACGTTGATACGCACGTTGCCGCTCGCGTTAGCGGCCGCCACGCTGCGACCGAATCCGATGAGACCGTACTTCGTGGTGGCATAAAGCGGGTCGATGGGCAGCACGCCGAGCCCGGCGATGGACGCCGTGATGGTGATTGCGCCGCCTTTCACGCGCATGCGGGGCAACAGCAGCTTCACACCGTGAAACACGCCGTCCAGGTTGACGCCCATGATGCGCCGGTACTGTTCAAGGCTGACAGCTTCAATGGCCAGGAAGGCATCGCCGGTGGGCACCGTCATGATGCCGGCGTTCAGATGCACGAATGTCGGTACGCCGAGCGTCGACTCACACGTTGCCACGGCGTCGGCAAATGCGTCATACCGCGTGACATCACAGGGAATGAAGGTGGCGCCGATGGCCGCGGCATGTTGCCGGCCATCGCGTTCGTTGACATCACACAACGCCACCCGGGCGCCGGACGCCGCCAGCTGCCGGCAGACCTCCGCACCGATGCCGGTTGCTCCGCCTGTCACCAGCGCCACTTCGTCAGCCATTGCCTGCCTCCAGGGATTCGCGCCTGCCAGACGCCGTGTCAAACACCCTTTCAACCGCCCGAGGCGGCACCGGTATCCTTGCCTTCCAGTTCGGCCACCTTCGCGCGCAGCCGCTGCTCCCGCCAGTCGCTGTGGCCAAGATGCTGGAGATTGAACGCGGCCTGCTGCGCCGTCCAGAAACCCTGGGCATCCAGCGCCTGATTGCAGCTCAGCTTGGCAAGTTTCAGCGAGAAGCCAGGCCGCCTGGCAATCTTGCCCGCAAGATCCAGCGTGAAGTCCGCAAGCTGATCGCGCGGCACCACATGATTGAGCATACCCACGTTATAGGCTTCCTGTGCCGTCACCGGCTGGCCGGTGAACAACATCTCCTTGGCCTTGCGGATGCCGAACTCCCACGGGTGTCCGAACCACTCGACGCCGTTGACGCCAAAATCGACCGTGATATCGATGAAACTGGCATCCTCGCTGGCGACAATCAGATCGCACACCCACATCAGCATCAGCCCGCCGGCAATGGTCTTGCCATGCACCTGGGCGATGGTGGGCTTGGGAAGTTGCTGCCAGCGCCGGCACATGTGGAAGAATATCTCTTCCTCCAGCGCCATGTGACCTTCCGCGCCAGGCTTGCCAATCCCCCCTGAGATGCCGATGCGCGTCGGCTCGAAGTCGTCCCGCCCGCGGATATCGTGCCCGGAGGAAAAGTGCGGGCCTTCACCCGCCAGGATGATGACCTTTACGGCATCGTCAAACGACGCCCGGGTCAGCGCTTCATTGAGCTCGTAGGTCATGCGCTGGTTCTGCGCATTACGTGTTTCCGGCCGGTTGAGCGTGACCCGGGCAATGGCGCCGTCGATCACCTCGTACCGTATCGTCTGGAATTCCGACATGTCGGCTCGCTCCCCTCATGGCTTCTGATATCTCGTGACGGCATGGTATTACGCACCGGCCCCCGTGCGTAGGCCCCGGGCGAGTTGACTTGCAGCCACGCTGCCCGGACAGTTCCCCGTCCCCGGACCCAGCGTCGACCCTGACACCCCGATGGACACTCTCGCCACCGCCTACGGCCCACTCCTGGCAATGATGCTCCTCAGCGGCGCGGCAGGCGGTCTCATGGCCGGTCTGCTGGGCGTGGGCGGCGGCATTGTGGTGGTGCCCGTGCTGGACCTGGCTCTGTCGCTGCTCGGCGTCGATCCCGCCCTGCGCATGCACGTCGCCGTGGCCACATCAATGGCCACCATCATTCCCACCGCCATCAGTTCCGCCCGGGCCCATCACGCCCGCGGCGCAGTGGATATCGCCCTGCTCCGTCGCTGGGGACCCGCTATGTTCCTGAGCGCCATTGCCGGCACGCTACTCGCCTCCCGGGCGCCTGGAAATCTGCTTGCCCTGGTGTTCGGCACGGTGGCCCTGCTGGTGGCTGCCAAGATGCTGCTTCTGGACCCTGATCTGCGGATAGCGGACCGCGTGCCCGAACACCCCCTGGCTTATACACTACCTGCCGGCATTGGCTGCGTGTCCAGCATGATGGGCATTGGCGGCGGCACGCTGTCGGTACCGACGCTGACGTTACTGAACCAGCCCGTGCACAGCGCAGTGGGCACTTCATCCCTGTTTGGCGTACTCATCAGCATCCCCGCCGCCATCGCCTACGTCGCCACAGGCTGGGGAGAGCCAGGGCTGCCCGCGGGCAGTGTGGGTTACGTCAACCTGCCGGGCTTTATCCTCATCGCGCCGGTAAGCACCCTGCTGGCCCCGCTGGGCGCACGCATCGCACACGGCCTGTCGCGCCGGCAGCTCAGCAACGCGTTCGGCGCCTTCCTGCTGCTGGTGGGTGCACGCATGTTGTGGTCCGCACTGGGCTAGCCATGCGTAATATCTATCGTTACAAGATAAACAATCAATTTTTCATATGTATATGAAACGCCTACCCTCGTTTGCAACGAATCAACGAGGACCCTCATATGCCCGCCAGCCAGAACTTGCAGCAAGCCCCGGACAACGCCGTCGCCCGTGAGGGACAAGCCGTACCAGGTACTGTCTTTCGCACCCGCGTCGACCACGAGTGGGTGGACGTGGACACCGCCGCCATATTCGACAACCGCTGTGTCGTGGTATTCGCCCTGCCCGGGGCATTCACGCCCACCTGCTCGTCATCGCACGTGCCCCGCTATCACCAGCTCGCGCCAGCGCTGCGGCAGCACGGTGTCGACGAAATCGTCTGCATTGCCGTCAACGATGCGTTTGTCATGAATGAATGGCAGGAAGCCCAGCAGGCCTGGAACGTGCGTTTCCTGCCAGATGGCAACGGCGCGTTCACGGCAGCGATGGGAATGCTGGTGGACAAGTCCGATCTGGGCTTCGGCCCCCGCTCGAGGCGGTACTCCATGCTGGTTCGCAATGGCATCATTGAAAAGCTGTTCGTCGAAAGCGAGGCGCCCGGCGATCCCTTTGCGGTATCCGACGCCGACACGATGCTGCGCTATCTCGCACCCGACGCGGCACCACCGGCGGATGCCGTGATCTTCACCCGCCGCGGCTGCAGCCACTGCGCCCGCGCCAAGGCGTTGCTGCGCGAAGCCGGTATCGACTACGACGAACTTGTGCTCAACCGCGACTTCACGGACCGCACCCTGCGCGCACTCAGCGAGGACGCCACGTATCCGCGGGTGTTCGTGAATGGCGAGCAGATCGGTGGCGCTGACGCGCTGGCGGCCTGGCTGGCGCAACGCACGGCGTAGTCCTGCGCACACTCAGCTGACTCCGCGCCGGGCCGGTCCCGGCGCGGGCTCCGGCGGCGCCATCTTGAGCGTTCGCGAAGTTGGTGTACCCGGGGGCACCCACGCTGCCGCACGGGGCTGCCGATGCCCTCCTCCGCTGCCGCGAGGGCCGCGGAAAAAATGTGGCAGCGGGGCTACATGGCTCCAGGCATATCGCTTAACATTCCGCGCCGGAATCGTCTGTTGCCGAGGAACGTTGGCACCGGCGATGCGGGAGGGGCGCGCCGGGTATCACTACCCGAACCGGCAGCGGGACGTACCGTGATCTTCGGGCAACGCGGCCTGTTGCGCGGATGCCATGCGTTCACCCTGCCCTGCAACTTTCGTTGGCCATACCGTAACCAGGGCCGCAACGACCAGCTGAGCAATGCAGAACGAAGAACAACAACCCGGCTACGTACGCCTGCCGACCCCCACCGATTCCGGACTGGACACCCCCCGGGAACCGCTGAGCAACCTGGCCGCCATGCTGGACTACGCCGCGCAGGGGCGCAGCGGTTTCAATTTCTACTCGCACCACGGCGAGCTTTCGCATGTTCTGAGCTACGCCGACCTGCGCACCAGCGCGCGGCACATGGCCCGGCAGTTGCTCGCGCTCAAACTGCCGCGTCTCAGCCGCGTTGCCGTCATCGCCGACACCACGCCGCTGTTTCACCAGGTGTTCTTTGCGTGCCAGTACGCCGGCTTCATCCCGGTACCGTTGCCCGCGGCGCTGTTCATGGGCGGCGCGGACAAATACGTACAGCAGATCAGCCGCATGATGCGCAGTTGCGATGCCAGCGTCGCGATCGCGCCGCGTGGCTACGAGGATCTGCTCGCGCGGGCTGCCGCGGACTGCCCGCTGGCCTGGTCCGGCGGCGAGTCCGAACTGGCCGCCCTTCCCGCTCCGGATGCGACGTTCGAGCCGCTTCACGACGACGAAGCGGCTTACCTGCAGTACACCTCCGGCAGCACGCGATTTCCGCGCGGCGTGGAAATGACCGAACGCGCGGTGGTCTGCAATCTCAACGAGATTGCCGACAAGGGCGTGCAGATGACCCGCGCCGACCGGCTGGTGTCCTGGCTGCCCTTCTACCATGACATGGGGTTGGTGGGGTTCGTGCTGGTGCCCCTCTGCCGGCAACTGTCCGCCGACTATCTCAGCCCGCGTACTTTCGCCATGCGTCCGCGCCTGTGGCTGAAGATCATCTCCGACAACCGCGGCACCGTATCCTCCGCGCCACCCTTCGGCTACGGTCTCACGGCAACCCGGTTGCGGGTCGGCAGCGACACACAGAAGTACGATCTGTCCAGCTGGCGCGTCGCGAGCGTCGGTGCGGAGCGCATCAACGCTCGCATGCTCGCCCGTTTCTCCAGCGCGATGCAGGACATGGGCTTCAACCCCAAGGCGTTCGTGGCCTGCTACGGCATGGCCGAATGCGGGCTGGCCATCAGCTTCGCGCCGCTTCGCCAGGGTATCCATGTCGACCATGTGGACAAGGAGATCATCACCACCACCGGCCGTGCCGAACCCGTTTCCGGACGCGGCGACGACCTGGAACTGGTGGACTGCGGCCGCTTCCTGCCCAGCTACAACTGGCGCATCACCGACGATGCCGGCCATCCGCTCGGCGACCGTCAATGCGGGCACATCCTGGTGCGCGGCCCAAGCGTCATGCGCGGTTATTTCAATGACCCCGAGTCCACCGCCGCCGTGCTCAGCGCGGACGGCTGGCTGGACACCGGCGACATCGGTTACACCGTCGACGGCCACCTCTACGTCACGGCCCGCAGCAAGGACGTCATCATCGTCCATGGCCGCAACATCTGGCCGCAGGATCTGGAACAACTCGCCGAGTCCTGCCCGGGGGTTCGGCTGGGCGACGCCACCGCCTTCGAGATCACGCGACCCAACAACGATCCGATGGTCGTGATCGTTGTGGAGACCAAACGTCCTGAGCCGGACCTGCGCCGGCTCATTTCCGCTGAGGTGAGCCGCAATTTCGGCGTCACCCCCCACGTGGAACTGGTGCCCCCCAAAACCCTGCCCAAAACCTCCTCCGGCAAACTGTCGCGCGCCACCGCGCGCCAGGGCTTCCTGGAGCGCGTGGGCTGGGATGCAGGCGGTCAGCCGGTGTCGCGGTCCTCGCTGGAAGGTTATGGCTGACCTGAAGGGAATACCGTCGGCAAGCGCCAACGGCATTCCCCCGACCCGCGTACTGGTCACCGGCGCCACCGGCTTTATCGGCCTTCGACTCGTCCGCCAGCTGCTGGTCAATGGATTCAACGTCACCGCCGTGTTGCGCCCCGGACGTGCCGCGGCGGACCTTCCCGCCACGGTCAGACCTGTCCATGCCAACCTCTTGGACGTTTCCGCATTGCGGGAGGCTGCCCGGGACGCAACCCGGGTCATCCACCTCGCCGGCGTCGTGCGTGGACGCGCCTACGCGGATTTTGCGCCGGTGAACGTACACGCCACCGGCACGCTCGTCGAAGCGCTCGCAGGGCTGACGCCCCCACCGCCGCTGCTGCACATCTCCTCCCTTGCCGCCCGGTTCGCCGCCGTTTCCCACTATGGCGCCAGCAAGCTGGCCGGCGAAGACAGGGTGAGCGAACAGCCGATCGTGCCCTGGACAATTCTGCGCCCGCCGGCCGTTTATGGCCCCGGCGACCGGGAACTGAAGCCTCTTCTGTCCCTGCTGGCGCGGGGGATCGTGATCATCCCCGGCAACCCGGATCAGCGTCTGTCATTTCTGCACGTGGACGACCTCACCAGTGCCTGTATCGCCTGGCTTCGCGATCCGTCCGCCGCCCGCCATCGCACCTTTACCATCGACGATGGCCGACAAGGTGGCTACGATTGGCGCGCCATCGCGGCAGCGGGCAATGCACGCCAGCGGATCCGGCTCGTGGTGCCACGTCACGTGCTCGCCCTGCTGGGCAAACTCAACGTGCTGCTCTCCGGGCTGACGGGACAACAGCCGATGCTGTCCCCCGGCAAGGTACGGGAGTTGACGCAGGACGATCTCACGGCAACGGGGACGGAAGGTAACGCGGCATGGACCGCGGCCACGGGCTGGCAGCCAACCTGGTCTCTCGCCGAGGGAATACGCAACGCCCTGGCCGGGTAAACGGACGGATGGGATTCGAGGCAGCCTGCCCCGCCCACCGGAATACACTTCAACGCCCGCCGACAGGCGGAGCATGTACGTACAACATGAGTTGTCGTGGATGACCCGTACGGGTCATCCGCCTGAGGATATGGAGCAGACGGCTTTGACCGAGACAGAACAGCAACTGGCCACCCTGCTGGCCAGAATCGTGCCGCTTCCCGCCGATTTTGACGCGCAGTCGGACCTGATCGACGGCCTGGCGATGGAATCCATGCAGGTGATGGAATTTGTCATGGAAGCGGAGGATCACTTCGACGTTGCCATCGCCCAGGACAAGCTGGCGGACGTACGCAACATCGCCCAGCTCGCCGTTATCATCGAACAGCTATGAGCCTGCTGTCGAAATTCGCAGCCGTGGCGCAGACGCGTGCCGCGCTCGGCGATCACGACCCCACCGGCGTGGTCATGGAACGCATGCTGTCCGCCACGCGCGCACTCATCAACGGACGCCCCACGCTGCTCGCGGGCACCAACAACTACCTCGGCATGACGATGGAGCCGGCCGCCATCAAGGCGGGACAGGAGGCCCTTGCCGAAGCGGGCACGGGTACCACCGGTTCGCGCAATGCCAACGGCACGCACCGCGCGCACAAGCTGCTGGAGGAGGAACTTGCCGCCTTTTACGGCTATCCCCACGCCATGGTGTTCACGACCGGTTATGGCGCCAACCTGGCGGTAATGAGCGCGCTGCTGGATGCCGGCGACGCAGTGCTGCTGGACGCCCACGCGCATGCCAGCCTGTTCGACGGCGCAAAAATGACCCGGGCGGATACCTACACGTTCCGGCACAACGATGTCGACAGTCTCGACAAGCGGTTGCGACGTCTCGGTGAACAGGCAGCCAGCACACTGGTCATCGTCGAAGGGTTGTACAGCGTCACCGGCGACCTTGCGCCACTGGCCGACATCGACGCGGTTACGCACGCGCACGGCGCCATGCTGCTGGTCGACGAAGCCCATTCCCTGGGAGTCATTGGTGAAGGCGGTCGCGGCGTGGTCGAGTCTGCCGGCATTCTGGACACCGTGGACTTTGTCGTCGGCACGTTCAGCAAGTCACTCGGCACCGTCGGCGGCTTTTGCGTGAGCCGACACGCGGAACTCGGCCTGTTCCGCTACGCCAGTCGCCCGTACATTTTCACTGCCTCCCCAAGTCCGGCCACCATCGCCAGCACGCGGGTGGCGCTTGCCATGCTGCGCGATCAACCGGAGCGCCGCGTGCATCTGCAGCGACTGTGCGCACGCCTGCGCGCCGGCATGGCACAGCTCGGGCTACCCGTGAACGAGGTGCCGACGCCGGTGGCCTGCGTGCCACTTCCCAATCGGGAAAAGGCCCTCGATACCTGGCAGCGCCTGCTCGACAACGGGCTCTATGTCAACGTGATGCTGCCACCGGCGACACCCGGCAACGAGGCGATGCTGCGCGTCAGTATCGGCGCAGCGTACACGGAAGCGGATGTGGACGAGATCGTGCTGAAACTTGGCGAGGTACTGGACTGACAGGCTGACACACGCCAGCCTGCCGCCAGTCAACGGAAGCCACCAGCCCGATACAGCCGCCACACGTACCCCCAACCGAAGATGAGCGGCCAGCGCCGCGCCCGTTCGCTGGGTTCGATCCGCACGCCCGACTGGCGCCCCACCTTCCAGGCGAGGTAATCGATGGGATCCTCGAACGTCAGTACGGACTTCAACAACCGGGCGATGGACAGCGTCTTGCCGGCGAGCTGGCGACCCCGCCACACAAGCGCCTCGACACGCGCCGAATGCCGCCGCAGCCCGGCGTCGGCGAAATAACGCTGCAACAGGCTGTCATAGTAGTGACTGTCGGTGTGATAAACGGAGGCAATACGAGCCTCCGACTCAGAGCGCATTTCCGCGCCATAGGTCAGCTTGAACGCCTGCACCCAGAACGCCGGGGATGGTGGAGTCCGGTCGGACGGCCAGCAACGCGCCACCGCCATTACGAGGCGTCTCGCCGCCTGCTCCCGTATCGCCGCGCAACGCCCGCGAATGCTGGCATCCCGCGCGTACAACACCGGCGCGGGCTGGGCAAAACGCGCCCAGAAGTACGGATGGAAGTCGCCGCAGACCGCGCGTTCAAGCTGGCGCGTGGTGAGAATGGTGACTTTGGCGCTGGCCTCACCGGAGCGCATCACCACCACGGTCGGCGGCAACACGCGACCTGGCAGGTACTTCAGGCCCGGTGGGTACGCTGACAGGAGCACATAGAAATCCGGGATGGTGTCGCGCCGGCCGCGACGGTACGAGCCGTACAGGAAGATGGCGTCCACGCGCTCACCAAAGCGCTGCTGCACCGTGTCCAGCAGCGGTTCGAGTTCAGGCCAGCGGGTCGCGTCGGCAGGGGCCAGTTCAGGCATACGCGCCACGGGTAGCTGAGAAGGTCGCATAGGCGCGCGGATAGCGCGTGCGCGCATCCGGTTCAGCCAGCCAGGATTGCAACGGTCCGCGACGCACGCGCTCGATTACCGCCCAGAGCAGACGCAGGATCAGTATGCCAGTGGATACCACCGTCCAGGCCGCGACCAGGACAAAGCCGGCGTCCGGTGCGCCAGCCGCCCAGCCCAGTGTCAGCAGCACAAGGCAGGGATTGCGACGCGCGGTGATGAGGCGGAACCAGGCATCAAACGGCCGCCAGGCGAACAGGCTGATAGGGCCCAGCAGGTGAAAAGCCCCCTCCGCGACACGGCCGCCCACATAGCCGGCCACGATGGCCAGCATCATCTCACTCGCATCCATGTCGAACGGCCCCGTCCAGTCGGCCAGCGACAGGCCCCAGCACCAGTACCAGAACGGCGGATGCAGGAGATCGATGCCGTGGTCGAAAAGATGTCCGAACTGGCTGGACTGCACCGTCACTCTCGCCAGTTTGCCGTCGACGGTGTCGAGCCAGGTCATGATCCAGCCGCTCACCAGGCCAGCGACGTAGTTGCCCTGCAAAAACGCCCAGCAGGCGAACAGCATCAGCAGAAAACCGATAAGCGTGACCATGTTCGGGGTGAGCCCGAGACTGGCGGCCACGCGCACGCCGACTCGCGCCGGCCGAGGCCACCACCATTTCGTGACAAAATCCGTCACGCCCTTGTACGCGGCTCCGTACAGACGACTCTCCAGTGCATCCCTGTCCCCGGGTGTGACGCGCGCAACCAGTGGTGGCTCCGCCTTGCGCAGATCGCCTTCGAACGCATCGAGATCAGCAACGCCCAGACGCGCCAGCCCCACGTCCTGACCGGCCATCGCCGCAAGTGCGTCGTCGACCCGGGAACCGGGCACACTCGCCGCCACTGGCTGCCCGTCCAGCACCAGCAGCCCGTCCAGTGATACCAGGCTCTTCAGACCCCGCAGCTCGATGACATACTCCGCATCGACGATCAGCGCCCGCTCGCAGGCCGCGAGTTCCACGAGCGAGCCAGCCTCACCCATACCAAGTGATGCAAACTGGCGACGGAAACGTGTTGCGCCATCCAGCCCCCACAGGCGGACAGCTCCCTCGCCCAACAACCAGGCTCTGTTCATGATGGCCGCGCGCTCCCCGGCACCGGTTCCACGAGGGCGCGGATTATAACCGCAGCCCGGACCTTGCGGCTGGTAGACTGCCCGCAACGCAATCCGAATGCTGCCCTGCCGCGTCAATGCGCCTGATTCACCTCACCGATCCGCACCTCAGCTCGCTGGCCGACACACACCTTGCCGGGCTGCGCGGCAAACAATGGCTCGGCTACCAGAGCTGGTGGCGACGGCGGCGGCACGTGCACCAGCGGACACGCCTCGATCAAGTCACCAACGCCGTTCTTGCCCTTCAGCCGGATCGCCTGTGCATTACGGGCGACCTGGTGCACATCGGCCTCGAGACGGAACACCAGCAGGCTCGTGAATGGCTCGAGCAACTGGGCGATCCGGCTCGAATCAGCCTGTCGCCCGGCAACCACGATCTGTACACGGCCCGTGCCTGGTCAAGCGCGCGGCGCCTTTGGTCCCCCTGGTTGCCAGCCTGCGCACCAACAGCGGATAGCCGCGACGCCTTCCCGCACTGTGCGAACTGCGCCGGCGTCGCCATCGTTACCGCCCACTCCTCACCACCTGTGCCGTGGTACAGCGCTCAGGGGGAATTGGGCCGGGCCCAGCGGGAACGCCTGCATGGCCTTGCGCGCAGCCTCTCCCACGGCCCCCGGATACTGTTGATCCACCATCCCGTCGTACCGCCCGCGGCGTATGGGCAACTGCCCGCCCGCAAGGCGCTGCGCGACGCCGGGAAAGCCGCGGACACCTTTGCCGCGTACGACGTCATCCTGCACGGCCACATTCACCACAACCACACCTACGGGCTCGGTGCGTCGCGCGTGTTCTGCACCGCCTCGGCCTCCGCACCGGACGCCAGCTTCAGGGTTTTCGACTTTGCGCACGACCCGGCATCCGGTCACTGGCAGGCGTGCATGACCCTGCACACCCTGCGGGGCAATGCCTTCGAAGCAACGACGCAGACGACCTGGACGATCACTCGCGACTGAGAATCAGCCATACCGCCACGCCCAGCGCCACCAGGTCTGGCAACAGGCCAGTCAACGGAGGTGACAGGCGGTACAACAAGGCGAGCTGGGTAAGCAATCGTTCCAGAAGGTAGAAGCCGATCCCCACGGCGCCACCGATCGCAATGCGCGCGCCGAGCGAGAGACTGCGTGTGGAACCCACCACCACCGGCAAGCCCAGAAGCCCCATCGCGACCAGGCCGAGCGGCAGGCTCAACATCTGCCACAGGAGCACCTCGTACCGATGTGCGTCCAGGTCGTTGCCGTGCAGGTGGCGGATATAGGCGATCAGGTCCAGCGGCGCCAACGCGTAGTCCGCATTGATGAGCGTGTAGATCTGATCGGCATCAAAATCCGGTTCGAGCGGCAGCACCGCCACCTGTTCCACGATCGGTGTATCACCATCGAGGCGCACGCGCGTAACGTTGCGCAACAACCATTCCCTGGGCGCCAGCACGTCGGCACTCGCGGCTCGCTGAATCTCCCGGACGAGTCCCTTGTCGTCCAGCAGATAGACATCCACATCCACCGGCTGACGGCCGAACGCCACGCCGCCCACGCGCAGCAGCCGGTCGCCGCCACGGGTCCAGTAAGCCGCATCGTCCCGGGAGCTCGAGGCATAGACCGCGGAACGCAGATCCGAGGCAACCCCCTCCAGCACCGGTACAAGCCACTGCTGCGCCGCGAGCACCACCGCGCCGATTACGAACGTCATCAACATTACGGGACGGGCGATGCGCAGCAGCGACCAGCCGCTCGTACGCAACACACCCAGCTCCAGGTCACGTGCGAGGCCGCCATACCCCACAATGGCCCCAAGCAGGCAGGTCACCGGCAGGAGGTCGATCAGCAGACGCGGCAGGTGCAGAGCGGCCACACGCAGCGCGTCGTTGGACGAATAAGACCCTTTGCCGACATCCTCCAGCTGCTCCGCCAGCTCCAGAAAGCCGAACAGCCCCATCAGCAGCAGCACCACGGGAATACCGCCGCGCAACAGGGCAACGAACAGGTAGCGATCGAGCATCTCAGACTCCCGTGCGTCGCTGGGCGACAAGCACGCCAACGAGCAGCACGGCCAACGCCAGCGGCGCCCACCACAAATGGGAAGCAACGCCCTGTTCCACCGCGCTGCGCGCCATGCCGATGGCGTTGAAGTACAGGGCATACAACACCACGGCAATGAGAATGCGGGCATACCGACCACTGCGCGGCCGCGTGCGGGACAACGGCAACGCCACCGCGGCCAGCAGCAGCGTCGAAACGCCGTTGGAGAGCCGCCACTGGAGCTCAGCGCGTTCTTCGTTGCCCTCACGGGACAGCAACTGCCCGGTCGACGCGGATTTCACCCGATAGTCCCGCGGTTTTTCCTTCAGTCCCGGCACAACAAGCGCGAGCTCGCCAAGCCGCGCCACCACCTGTTCGCCATCCGGTCCACGCCGGTAGATCAGTGCATCGGCCAGGGTCAGTTGCCAGTCGGTGCTGTCCGCCGCGGGCTGGATGTCGCCATGCGCGGCGGAGATGACCTCCAGATCGTCACCACCTTCCCCCCGCAGAAAAACGGCATCCAGACGTCCGGTAGCCGCTTCCCGCCTGCCGATGAAGACTGTGCGTCCCTGGTCCGCGAGCACATGGAACTGTCCTGCCGGCAGACGGGCCAGATCGGTTTCCGCTTCCGCCTGGGCCTCGCTGGCGTACAGCTCGGCGTAGGCCCATGGCCGCGCGTACAGCGAGAGCAGCAGCGTGCATAGCGCAATCACGGTGGCAAGCAGCATCGCAGGCAGCATGAGGCGGGTTTCGGCAACACCTCCGGCACGAAAGGCCACCACCTCCCAGTCCGAATACAAGCGGCCCAGACCGACGATGCAGCCGATATACAGGGCGATCGGCAACAGGACTTCCAGCGCGATGACGGTCTTCAGGGCGGCCAGCCGCATCACGGCCTGCGCGCTCAGCAGCCCCTCGTTCGCTTCACCGAGAAATCGCGCCAGACTGTAGGCAACGAATACACCCACCAGCAGCACGACCACACCCAGGAACGGCCGGCCGACGGCGCCGGCGACATAGCGGTCAACAATGGTGGGCTGGATAACAACCTCCGTAGTCGCCGCGGTGGCGACGTCCCGCCGGCATGTGCGCGCGGCAGTGGATGGTATGATGCCCGACCCGATTCGTCAGTCGAAGTCCATTGTTCGCGTCGTTCGTGCCACGCCCCATCGTCCGCCATCCGATCACCCTTGGCCTCGTCTGCTGGCTAAGCGTGTCCGTTGCCGGTGCGATCGCCGCCGATGCCGCCCCGGCAGTCGATACCCCCATCCACATCCGCGCCGACAAAGCCTGGGAGGAAGGCGACGTACTCTATCTTTCCGGCGCCTTCCACATGCATACCGCCGACTGGGACGTGCGCTCCGATCAGGCGGAAGTGCACGGCAATCTGGAGTCACCGGATGAGATCATCGGCATCGGGGCGCCCGCGACCATCCGCGTGCGCAGCGACAGCGATGGCACCGAGGGCCTGGGCCAGGCGGAACGCATCGTGTACCGCTACGCGGGCAAACTGCTCGAGCTGCGGGGCAACGCCTCGCTGGAACTGGACAAGGTGAGCGTGAAGAGCGCCGCGATCGTCTGGGATGTCGCCAACAAAAGGCTGGTTTCCACTGGCGATCAGGGCGTGGAGTTTGTCCTGCACCAGGTCAGGAGCGTCGGGGCGGCGTCAGCCGAAGCGCCCTCCGCGGACACCACCGCGCCGTCCCGGACGACGGCAGGCGATGTGCCGCCAACGACGGACTGAATCAGTCGACGGCGCGCCAATTGGCCCGCAGGTGCGCAAGCAATGCCTGGCGCAACTCCCCGTCCGGCGTCACGCCAGCGCCGAGCTGCGGTACAGCCGGCCAGCCGGCATCGGGAAACTCGACCCCCTGGAACGATGGTGTCTTCGCATACCTCGGCAGCACGTGATAGTGCACGTGCGGGTCGACCATCATCAGCATCAGGTAGTTGATCCGGTCGTACCCGAACGCCCGCGACAGCATGGCTTCGACGCAACGTACCATCTGGGCCTGCGCCACAAATGCCTCGTCGCTGATTCGGGAAAAAGCAGTCACCGGTTCGTTGCAGGCAAGAACCAGGGCACCCAGGGTCGCCTGCTGCGGGCGCAGCACCACCGTCCAGTGCGCACCTTCGTGAATCACCGTGTCCGGGTAGCCGAACTTGACCAGGGTGGCATGCATCACGGGCCCCCGCTCATCCGGCCGTGACGGCCAGTGGTTCCGGCAGCTCCGCTGTTTCACGCCACCATCCCGGCACCACCCGGGCAGCGTGCGCAAGATCCTTCGGATCGTCGATCTCGCACCAGCCCAATCCACCCGTACTGACCGTGCCGACGTAACCCTGTGCCGCCAGCTCGTCGATGGCGGACAGGTACCAGCGCTTCAGCGTGGACTCGTTTTCCATCATGGATTCCAGTTGCCGCCGGAACAACGCGGCACCGATGTCGGAGAAACGGATCATGCCGATGGACTCGCCGCTCACCGCATTCACGTCCAGACGCTTGTCGACGCGCACCAGCCGGTCACCATCGACGATGACCTTCATATCGTCCGCGTCATAGCCGGACTTGACGTTGGTGACGAGGGTGATCGGATACTTGGACGGCGCTGCCAGCAGGCGACGGAATATTCCCGCTTCGAACATCGTATCGCCATTCACCACCACGAAGGGCACATGCATTTCATGCCGTGCCACCCAGCATGTACCTAAATTGTCGGACAGCGCGTAGAACGGGTTGTGGCTGACCCGCACCGGCAGATCGGTACAGGCGGCCGCGATGGCACGCACCTGGGGAGCCTGAAAGCCGGCCACCACCACCACTTCGTTCGCCCCCCCGGCGTGCAGCGCCTTGAGCTGCCACTCCAGGGCGGAGCGTTCACCCAGTTGTAACGCACACTTGGGACAATTCTCGGTGTAAGGCAGAAGACGACGCCCCTGCCCCGCGCTGAGGATGATGACTTTCATGTTCAGTTTTCCGGCGAACCCAACACGGCGTCTCCCGAACCCCCCGTCCGGCGGACGCCTACCCCCATGTGGATCGATCCTCCGATCCAGCCGATGTCGTGCAACCCCGCTCATCGCGCGTCACAAGGACGCGCGCCCGCTTCATGCGGCTTCTCCCGGGCAGCGAAGCTACCATACCTTCAGGCATTTACCCAGACAGCCAGGACCGCGCGCCATGTCAATCCGTGCGGATGCCCAGCCGTTCATTCCAGCGGGTGAGATTTGCCAGTGGCCTGCGCACGTAGGTAGTACGCCGCGCCAGGAACATCAGGGTCCTGCGGGCGACTTCACCGACCCTGTCCAGCGGCCTGTCCAGATCGATGAACAGTACCACCCGCGTCTCGTCGGTGTCGTTGTGCACTTCGTGTTCGTAGGTGTCGTCGAAACACAACAACTCACCCTCACCCCAGTGCCGCACCTCCCCGCCGACACGAATCCAGCAGCTTTCCCGCTGCTTCGGCACACGTACACCGAGGTGACAGCGCAGCAGCGCCTTGCTGGGCCCCCGATGCGGGGGAATGTGGTAGCCGGGTGAGAGAATGGAAAACCAGGCATTCTGCAGGCGCGGCAGGGCATCCAGCAGCCGCGCCGTCTCCGGGCACTGGGCGCAGTTCGCATCCACCCGGTTCGCGAACGCGTAGAACACGAATGTCTTCCAGTTGTCACCGCGGGAGATGCGCACCTGATCCGGCGACAGCTGGTGAAACGTGGGGATGTCGTCACGGTGGGTGAGCACCTGATCCAGTTCCGTCCGGATCGCGCCGAAGTTGTCCACCAGTGGCTGCAACGCCGGAAAGTAGGACGGCGACATGAAGGGCGTGGTGGGCACCTGCGAATGGCGGTCGAAGAAGCGATCCACCATGCGCATCACCTTGCGGCCGATGGTGACGCCAAGTCTGGGCGGCGGTGCCTGCGGCGCGTCGGTGGAAGGCTGACTGGGTGGTGCGGACATGGCGGACTCACCGACTCCGGGAGTTGGATGCGGGGTGCGCTTTATAACACTACCCAGCGCAGGGGTGGACTCAAGGATATCCCGGATTGTTGCCCCCCTGTGGCGTACAACTCGCCGTCGATGGTATACCAGCCCGCGAAGTCCAGCGTCAGCGACCGCACATCCCGGGTCTCGAAACCCGGCCGGGCAAACAGTTCGGGCGCGCCACGCGCCAGCTTGCGCAGGTGCCGCCACAACGCGCCCGCTTCCGGGAATATCCAGGTGGTGTGCAACCGCCGCGGCTGGCCATCCGTGACGTACGGCCGCATGCCATACAGCAGCCGGTCGAGACTCGTGGCCATCATGGCGAACGTGGCCCGTTCCCGGCCATCCACGCACACTGTCTGCATGGTGTCGGTGCGCAGCAGACTACGCGCAAAGGTCATGGCCATCTGCAGGGTACTCACCACCACCCGCTCCGAACGGCCGGCATGAAAACGCGCAATTGCCTCCGGAATGAGCCCGAGACCGTAGAAGCAGCCATAGTGCACGCAATCCCCGCACTGTACGGAAAGCACCGGACGCTCGACGATGGTCAGTTTTCCGGCAGCAAGCTGGGCATTCAGCGACGCCACCGTCGGCCCGAGCTGACGCGATGAATTCCAGTCCGCGCAGGACATATTGGTGGTGCCTGCCGGCAGCACCGCGATGGGTGGTATCGCAGCGGGCTCCAACAACAGGAACAAGCGTGACAGCAACCGGTGCAGCGTACCGTCACCACCTTCCAGAACCAGCAGGTCCCGTCCCGCGCAGCGCGACAGATCCGCCGTCGCGTCCAGTAACAGCGTCTCGCGCCGCGCCGGTATCACGGGCACCTGGTCGATGCGTCCGGCCGCTGGATTACGCAGGAACAGAACGTCCATGAGCCCCTCAGGGAACGGCATTCCAGGCGCGAGGCCGTTGGCCGGTCGCAACGTGGGAAACTGCCAGGACCCGTTCCGCGAGCGCGTGATCGGCCAAGGAGTCCACATCCACGGCCGCACGCGGCTCCGGCACATCCACCCACGCCACCCGACAACCCGCACGCGCACCGATGGCTGCGAGCGCCGCGCTGGCGTCCAGACGACCCGCAAGGTAGTGGAGGAGCGTACCGATACCGATCCGGCGCGCCAGGCGCAGCGGCCGCTTGCGCTCTGCCTGCAGGCCGCGCCAGAACTCGACGACTCGCTGGCCCTGCGCGCTGCGCAGCAGAAACAGGTTCGTGCCGCACCGACCGCCATCCGCGAACTTCAGTACCGTGCGCCGGGAATCCGGGTACGCCGCCCGCACGGCGTCGTAGCGTGCCAGACCCACCACCGCATCCGCCTGCGTGGCCAGTGCCCGATTGACAAAGTCGTCCACGATTGCGGGCGTCAGCAGGGCATGATCCGCTGTCGTGATGAGCACCGGCCATCGCGCGACCGCCGCCAGCGCCGCCAGCGTACTTTCCGCCGGTCCGGGTTGCGGCGCCAGCCAGCGGTAATCGCCGTTCTCCAGCAACCGGGAGAATTCGCCGGAACACGTCACCACGCCGGCGTCGGGGCCGCAGATGACGCCGCCGGCAACCGCCGTGGAGTGGCGCAGCACGCCGATCACGCGCGAGATGCTGGGCTCGCCGGCAACGGTTACCAGTGCATTTGCCGGCACCCCGAAGTGGCGCGCGAGCGCACCGCCGCCTGGTCGCTCGCCTGCCAGCACGATGACCGGAAGTGGCGTCATGCGAGCGACTTGTCGTACATGCGGTACCGCTTCGACACGCGCCCGCCGATCTGCTCGATGATTCCCCGCATGCCGGCGTTCGATTCCAGGATCCACCCCAGTTCATTCTCGACAATGCCGGCCCGGGCAGCGGACTTTTTCAAGGCTTCGATGAGCAGGGTGGCGACTCCGGGGCCAAGCATCCGATTGTGCATCTCGCGGCGCACGCCCATGAGCGGCACACGCGCCGTGCGCACGCCCTTGACCTTCAGCCGCCAGAGCAGCTTCGCCCAGCCGAACGGCAGCAGCCTGCCATCCAGGTCTTTGATCACTTCGTTGAGATTGGGCAACAGTACGATGAAGCCCACCGGTCTGCCGTCCACTTCGGCGATGAGCACAAAATCCCTGGGCAACAGCAACAGAAGCTGGCCGCCAAGATGCGCGAACTCCTCCTCGGTCCAGGGTACGAATCCCCAGTTGTCGGACCAGGCGTCGTTGAAGATCTCGCGCAGCAGACCCAGCTCCTCGGCGCGACGGCTGCGGTCGAGTTCGCGCATCGTCACCCGCTTCTCCAGGCGCTTGCGCAGCCGGGCGACGCGCGGATCGTCCGGATATTCCGTGGGCAACAGGTAGGCCAGCATGTCCTGGCAGCCGGCATAGCCGTGTGACTGCAGTTGCGCATGGTAGTAGGGGCGTGCATGACCCATCATGAAATAGGGTGATGTGTCGTATCCGTCACACAGCAGCCCTACTTCCTGGTTGATGCCCAGATTCAGCGGCCCCACGACCCGCTGCATGCGCCGCTCCCGCAGCCATGCTTCGGCGGTATCGAACAGCGCCTTGAACACGTCGCCATCATCTTCCGCCTCGAGCAAGCCGAAGTAGCCGGAACGATCGGGATACCGCGCCAGATACAGGTGATCGATCTGTGCGGAGATGCGTCCGACGGGTTCGTCTCCCCGGTACGCCACCCAGGGCTGCCAGTCGGCGTGCCGGAAGAACGGTTCTTTCGGCGACAACGACTCCCTGCGCTCGAACATCAGCGGCGGCACCCAGGCAGGATCATCCCGATAGATGCGCCAGGGCAGGCGGATGAAGTCGTCACGCGCCCGCCCGCCGTCCGCCGGCACGATACGCAGATTCTGTGAGGAAGCAGGTGATGTGGACACCGTATCGTCTCTCCCGTCTGGTCGGCCCGCCCTTGTGCCGACCGAACGGATCATGTCGATCCCGCTTGAATGGCAACCCGGGGCTGTTGATTCGATTCAGGACCGTTTGCCAAAGCGGCATCTGGCCACAACCACCGGCCTGCGGCATACAGGGCGACCGGTCCTTCCTCGTCGCTCCGCACGGCGTTTGCGGCGCGTGATTTACCACGGGCGCGCGGTCAGGTCCACGCGGGATTGCGGATGGACCGCTCAGCGCGAACCCGCCAGCGTTTCCAGTTCCGCCTGCCGCAGCACCCGTACCTCCATGCGCTCCATCGCCAGCAGGCCGGCCCTGCTGAGCCGGCTGATCACCCGCGACAGCGCCTCGAGGGTCATGCCCAGGTGATTGGCGAGGTCCGTGCGGCTGACCGGAAGATAAAGGACATCCGTAGTCCGACCGAGCCGCCGCTGGCGCTCGGCCAGTTGCAGCAGGAACACGGCGAGCCGCGATGCCGCGCGCGGTTCCGACAACAGGATGCGCAGCCGGGTGGCAGCACTTTCCTTCTCACCCAGCAGGCGCAGGAATGCGACATCGCAGCCTGCTCCCCACAGGCCTGGTAACTCATCGACGTGCACGCGACAAACCGAGCTGGTATCCAGCGCCATCGCCGTGTCCTCATGCACACCGGTCGTGAAGCCGGTGAGACCGAATATCTCGCCAGGAAAGTGAAAGCCGGTGACGTGCTCCTCGCCGTCCGCGGTCACGGTGAGCGTCTTGAAGGCTCCCGATCGCACGAGATGCAGCGCGCTCGTGCGATCGCCAAAGCGATACAGATAATCGCCACGCGAGAGTTGTATCGGCGGCGCCAGCAGGGCGGACAGCCGGTCCAGTCCGGACGCGTCCAGATCCCGCGCCAGGCAGAACCGGCGCGTGGGACACTCACCGCAACGCGATCGCGAATCAGTCATGGCGGGTAACCACCCGTGGGGTACCGCAGGAGTCCGCAGTCAATACTGCCGGGCGGGGAGTTGCAAGCGCATGCCCTCCATGGCTTCCGTGGCCTTGATCTGACACGACAGCCGGCTGGTCTCGTTGGTATCGAAGGCAAACTCCAGCATGCCCTGCTCGAGTTCGTCAGGCGTACCCGTGAGCGCCGCGAATGCCGCCGGCACGTACACGTGACAGGTGCCGCACGCGCATAGACCGCCACAGTCGCCATCGATGCCCGGTATGGCGTGATTGACCGCCGCCTGCATGAGGCTTTCTCCCACCGCCACATCCACCTCGTGGGCGGTGCCGTTGTGTTCCACGTAGACAATTTTCGGCATCAGGCGTCCCCGCGCAGCAGATCGCGCGCTTCAGCGATGATGGCGCGCACATCGCCGCCCTCCATCACCGGCGTCAGGGAGAAGTCCAGCGTGTGCTCGGCGCCATCCGGCAGGCGTACGCTGACATCGCCACGGTAGACGCGCCCGGCGGCAGCCGCCGCCAGCGCCTGGCGCAGAAAGCTCTCGCGATCATCCGGCGACGCGGACCAGAACGGCAGGGCCGAAAACGCCTCGCCGGCAAACGGCGTATCCAGTGGCAGCAGCTGCCGCGCGGCAGCGTTCATCTCGCGTACGCGCCCGTCAGGCGTAAGCAGCGCCATCGCCTGCAACGCGTTCTCGAATACCGTGCGCAGACTGGCCAGCGTCTCCCTGAGTGTCGCTTCCGCCGCCTTGCGGGGCCGGAGGTCACGCACCTGCGCCGTGAAGACGAACCCGTTCGCGGTGGTGATCTTGGCGATCGACGCCTCCAGCGGCACTTCTTCTCCGCTACGCGTGAGGCCCACGATCTCCGCCCGCTCTCCCATCAGCCGCGCTGGTGCCGGTTCCGCGGCGAAACGGTCAATGGCCGGCTGATGCGCCATGCGGAAGCGCTCGGGAAGCAGCAGATTCAGCGGTTTGTTCAGGAGGCCACCGCTGGGGTAGCCGAACAGTCTTTCCGCCGCAACGTTGGCGTGTATCACCTTGAACGAAGCGTCCACCGCCAGCACCGCGTCCATGGAGATGGCCAGCATGCGCGCTGCCAGCCGATGCGCCTCCCGCGTCTGCTGGATGCGTGTCTGTTCATCGCGGATATCCTGGAGCAGAACCACGTAGTGTGGCGGCTCCGTCTCCAGACGCCCTACCCGCACACGGGTGGGAATGCGCGTGCCATCCTGGCTGCGGCAGACCAGATGCACGTGGCGGATCTCGGGCGCATCGGGCACGTCCGCCCAGCGTTTGAGCCATTCGAGAGGCCGCAGGCGGGAACGCTCATCCTCGGGCATGTACGTGGTGATGGATTCACCCCCTCGAAATCCATCAACGCCCAGGAGGGTTCCCGCCGCGGGGTTACCGTAGCGGATGTCACCAGCGGCATCGATTACCAGCGCCGGTTCCGGGAAGGAGCCGAGCAGGCTGAGCGCGCCGATGGTCTCCAGCTTCACTGCCGCCTCAGTACGCCGCCTGCTGGGCGTTCAGGACGTTCAGCTCGCTCTTCCGGTCCTCCATGGCATTGAGGATGGTGAGATCCGCATTCACCGGAATGCCCGCCGCCTCGAATTTTGCCTTGCTGCGCGCCGTGACCAGCCCCGCCCGCACGAGAGCAGGCATCATCAGATCCTTGACCGAGTGAATCTGACCCGGCGGCAGTTCACGGGTAATGCCCATTTCCGCAGCCTCCTGCATACCGGCCATGAAGTCCTCCGGATCGATACCGCTGACCGCCAGAACCTTCAGAAAACCCGCATCCATCGGCGCGGCCTGACCGTCGATGAGAATCTTCACGGCCTGGTAGGCAAACTCCGCCAGGTCTTCGCGGTCGTCGGCGTGCAGCGCCGCCACGGTGGGCGTGAGGTACACATGGCCGAAGGAGACATGCCGGGACTCATCGCGCATGACATTGAAGGTGATCGCCTTCAGCAGGGGCTCCTCCGTTTGCCGGTACATGTTGTTGAATGCGCCGAGCGCCAGCCCCTCCACGATCATGTTCATGCCGATCATGACCTTGCAGAAATTGTTGGTCTGCAAGGTCGCGTCGATGAGCTGTTTCAGCCAGGGCACCATCGGGTAGTGGATGGCGATCTTGTTCACGTACCGGTCGTAGGCCTCCACATGCCGCGCCTCATCCACCGTCTGCGTGGCGGCGTAATACTTGGCTTTCATGTCCGGTACGCCATGAGCCACGGTCGCGGCCGTGAGCAGGGCCCCCTGCTCGCCGTGCAGGAACTGCGACAGGACCTGCGCGGTGGAGTGCGCCATGAAGGTTTCCTGCTGCTGCCTGGACAGTTTCTGAAACCAGGGCATGGCGCCATACTGGCTGTGATCGGAAGCGATGATGGGGCTGGCAGGGTCGATAGGCGTGTCCCAGGCCAGTTCCGCTGCGTTCCACTGGTTCTCCTTCGCGCGCTGGTAGAGGTCGTCCAGCTTGGCAATCTGGCTTTCGTAATTGAAGTTCCAGGAGACTTTCATCAAAGTCTCGTAGGTTTCGGACGGGGCCTGCAGGCCTTTGGCTTTTGCGGTCATGGGCATATCCTCCGTGGGATGTGAGGAGCATCGTGCCCGGCGGGCGGCGACACCGATTTGATCGCGATCAAATCGGTATCACCCGCGGGTGCCGGAACGACAGGCTTGCGACGGGGACTACCGGGGAGAGACGACAGATGTGCATATCGCATGACGTAAGCAACCAGACAGGCAGCGACGACCCGCGTGCGGGCTACCGGCTGGCCGACCACTGGCCCGCCTATCCGGCGGGGATGCAGTTCGAGATGGGTTCAGGCGTCGCCGTGGACAGGAACGGCGTCATCTATCTGTTCACCCGCGACATCGAGCACTGGGCAGCCCATCCGCTGGCGATGAAGGACAAGATGGGCAAGAGCAGCATCTCCATGTTCACCCGCGACGGCGAGTATCTCGGCAAGTGGGGGCCCAGTGACGAACGCGGTTTTGCCCTCGGCGCGCACACGCTCTACATCGAAAAGGACGGCATGTTCTGGACCACGGACAGGGACGGACACACCGTGAAGAAGTACACCCCGGACGGTGAGCTGCTGCTGACGCTCGGCACCTTCGCCGAGTGGGGCTGTGATGAAACCCACTTCAACGGCCCCACCGCCGTGGCGGTGCAGCAGAACGGCAACATCGTGGTCACGGACGGCTACTGGAACTCGCGCATGGTGTTCTTCTCACCGGAAGGCGAGTTCATCCGCTCCGTGGGCAGTTGGGGGCGCGGTCCGGGTGAGTTCTGCACGCCCCACGCGCTCGCGGAGGACAGCAAGGGCCGTTTGCTGGTGGCGGACCTGTGCGGCGGCAACTTCCACGCCTACATGACCGTGCCGGGACAGATAGAACCCCATCGCCACGTCCCGATTCCGGGCTGCAAGCACCGCATCCAGCGTTTCGACGCAAATGGCGAATACCTCGACGAGTGGACGCATATCACGCCGCTGAGCATCGCCACCTACGGCAATCGCGTCTATGCCAGCGACCGCAACAGCAACCTCGCCATCCTGGATGAGGACACGGGCGACGTCCTGGAACGTGTGGACAACATCGCCATCTACATCCATCAACTGGCCATGGACGCGCACGGCGATCTGTACACTGCCTCTGTCTACCCCGAACACGCCGGGGAGAAGCGCGGCGTGGACGGTCCCTGCCATCGCCGGTGGACGCGGCAGGCCTGATGCCACTGACAGAACAAGCAACGCAACTCAACACATCCGAAGAAAGGGGAAAATCATGATCATCGTCGTCGCCGCACTCGAGTTCCACAACCAGGCGGACCGGGATAGAGCCGCGGCCATCACCGCGGACTGCCAGATGGCCACGCGCGTGGAAGAAGCCGGCTGCAGGGACTACTGCTTCGCACCGGACCCGTCGGTACCCACCCGAATTCAGGTCTATGAACTGTGGGAAGACAGCGACAGCCTTGCCGCGCATTTCACCCATCCCAACTACCTGAAGATGGTGGAACTGCTGCACGGCGCAAATATCAAGGAAAGCATCAACCAGGCATACCTGGTGGAACGCGGCGAGCCGGTGTATGGCCCCAACGGCGAAAAGAAGAAACAGTTTTTCGCTGACTGAAACGCCAATCCCGTACATCGCGGGAACTCCAGGCTGCCGGCGCCCGCGCGCCGGTAGCGAAACGCACGATCCGCCCGGGAGGCGTATGCCGTGCGTGATTGAACCCAGACACTGCAATGACCGCACGCACGGGCGGTCAGTGCAGCAAGCAAGGCGGAATGGAACATGAGCAAGCAAGAACTGGTACTGAAAAACGCCCGTGTGTTCACGGCGCTGAACACGTCTGTCATCGACCGCGGTGCGGTGTGGATCGTCGGCAACACCATCCAGTACGCCGGCCCCGAGGCCGCGCTACCTGCCACGTCCGCGGATTGCGAGGTGATCGACGTGGGTGGACGCTTCATCATGCCCGGCATGACGGAATGCCATGCCCATCTCTCGTTCGCCGACACCAGTCCCTTCGACATCGGCGCCGTGTCCGTCGAAACAGCCACCATCACGGCGGTCGGCAACGCCGAAAAGATGCTGAGTGCGGGCTTCACCTCGGCAGTGAGCTTCGGCTCCAACTACCGCATTGACGTCGCCATCCGCGAGGCGTGGAAAGCCGGCAAGATCAAGGCACCACGACTGCTTGCCGCGGGACGTGACGTTGGCGCCACCGCCAGCAATGTCGATTCTCCCGGTGGCTTGTCACAGATCGCCGATGGCCCCTGGGAACTGCGCAAAGTGGTCAGGGAACAACGCAAGGCGCACGTGGACGTCGTGAAGATTTTCGTGGATGGCGAGAACATCAATCGGAACGCGCCAGCGGGCGAGCTGACCTTCCATGACGAGGAAATCAACGCCATTGTCGACGAGGCGCATCGGCGCAGGATGAAAGTGGCGACGCACTCACGGTCCGCCGCTGCCGTGAAGCAGGCACTTCGCGCGGGCGCCGATTTCATCGGCCACGCGAACTATCTGGACGATGAAGCCATCGCCATGTTGACCGCGCAGCGGGATCGCATTTTCGTGGGTCCGGCCATTGCCTGGGAAGTGCGCTATGTGTCCGAATGCGAGTCCATCGGCATCAGCCGGGAGACCGTGCGCGCACAAGGCTACGAAGCGGAGATCCAGGCCACCGTCGTCACCATGAAAAAACTGCACGCGAACGGCGTGCGGCTGGTGGTAGGCGGGGACTACGGCATCGGCATCGCCCGCCACGGCACCTACGCGCGGGACGTGGAGTACTTTGTCGACCTGTTCGGGATGTCTGCCGCCGATGCACTCATCTGCGCGACGCGTAATGGCGGCCTGATGTACGACCAGGGCGGCAGTGTCGGTACGCTCGCCGCCGATACCCTGGCGGATCTGATCGTGGTGGACGGCGATCCGCTCGCGGATGTCCGCATACTTCAGGACCATGCCCGATTGCAGGTGATGCAGGACGGCCGGTGGATTTGAGCCAGTAAGGGCGGAACGCTCGCCGCGGATCGCTGCGAGCGCCGGAACGATGGCCTCGGAAGGGTCGGTGCTGGCGACCACACCGCAGTCGCCAGCAGAAAGCCCGTCAACGGGCGAGTCGGGAGACTAGCGCTTCCCGGAGCCTCCCAGCACCGGACCACCGGTTCCGGCGAATTCCGCGTCCGGGGCCTTGCCGAACAGGATGCCCCCCAGCGTTTCGTACAGCGGATGCGCCACCCAGCGGTGCGAGGCACAACCATGCGCGTCACGCAGCTTGCGCTCGAGCGGTCCATTCATCTGCGCCGCGCTGGTGCCGCAGGCCGCGTGCACCACGTCCACCACTTCCATGCACGCCTGTGCCCCATAGGTGCAGGCCAGTCGCGCATCCACCGTCGTGCGTGTCGAGGGCGCTTCGGCGCCTGCCTTGAGCTCTTCCTCCACCGCGTTCATGGCTTCGAAGACCAGCGCCCGCGCGGCGCGGTACTTGGCTGTCATCTCCGCCATGCGGTACTGGGCAATGGGACGGTCCATCAACTTGGAGGCCGACAGCATGGGCACCTTGTTGTTGGCGATATCAACGAACGCCTCGAGCGCCCCCTTCGCGACACCAAGACCGATGGCCACCTTGTTATAGGACAGTCGCAGCGGTACCGGCATGCGGAACACGGGATTTTCGTGCAGCGCCGGCGTTTTCATCAGTTCCACCGGGAACCACTTCGGCTCCACCACGGCACCGTCCGCCCGCACATTGTGACTACCGGAACCACGCAGACCCGCCATGTCCCAGGTATCCAGAATTTCCCATTGGGAACGGTGCATGAACCAGGTCTTCACCATGGGAGCCCCATCGGCGCCGATGCGGGGCTTGTCACCATCCATGATCGGCGCGGTCATGAAACACCAGGTCGAGTTGTGGCAGCCGCTGATGAAGGTGGTCTCGCCCCAGATCTTGAAACTGCCGTCCTTCTGCTCGATGGCGCGCGACGGCGTGGAGCCGGGCCCACCACCACCACACATGACCACGCGGGGATTGTCGATGTACACCTCTTTTGCCAGATCCCTGGGCATGCCACCGGCGGCCATCGCGTTGATTTCGGAACCAAGCATCACATTCCAGCCCACCGATGCATCGATAGCGGATATGGCTTCCAGCACTTCGATGGTTTCCAGGGAAGAGGCATCCTCGCCGCCCAGTTCCCGAGGCAGCGCGAAGCGGAAGAGACCTTCGTCGATCAGCTTGTCCAC
This sequence comes from Pseudomonadales bacterium, assembly GCA_024234635.1. GTDB lineage: Bacteria > Pseudomonadota > Gammaproteobacteria > Pseudomonadales > Azotimanducaceae > SYFY01. Next base: position 136,354 of record JACKNX010000008.1, read on the forward strand.
AACGTCCTGCGGCAGCCGACGGAGTTCCTGGGCCTTGTCGCCGCCTTCGGCGATCACGGACCGCAGACGCTCCACACGCTCAAGCGGCGTGCCTACCAGGCGGTCACGGGCTTCGATCGAATTGGTCATACATCCCCCTTGTTTTCGAACTCTGCGCGCCGATTGCGAGGCGCGGCCGAAACTTACCCGATGCCCGCGCGCACTGGCAATAGAAAACAGTCAGTTGTGACCGAATTCCGCGCGTTGGCTCCCCATGATCCGGTTTTGTGCGTTCCCCACGGACACGGCAGAATGCGCCGCTGGCCAGCAACCCATGCCAACGCCCAATGCGCCTGCTGACGATCACCATTTCCTGCCTGCTGGCGGTCCTGTCCGCCCGAGCCGACGGCCCGCCAGGCGTGCTGAGTCTGCTGGTGGAAAACGACGTCATCGCCGGCACCGACCGCCACTACACCAGCGGCGTGATGCTTGCCTATGTCAGCGACATCAACCGCGGCCCGCGCAAGGCCGAACGTTTCGGGAGACGGCTGCCGTTCCTGGACGATGACGACGACATCCACATCAGTTTTGCGCTTGGCCACGAAATCTACACACCCGCCGAAATCACGGAACCCGATCTGATCGTCACCGACCGGCCTTACGCCGGCTACCTGTACGGCGCGGTCGGCTTCACGACCAGCGACGCCGACGACACCAGCACCTGGCGGCTCGACTTCGGCATCGTCGGCCCCTCGGCACGTGGCAAGGAGATCCAGCGCGGATTGCACCGGCGAATCGATACCTACGAGCCACGCGGCTGGTCACACCAGCTGAAAGACGAACCCGTGCTGAACGCCGTCTATGAGAAAAAGTGGCGTCTGCTGCCGCCCCGCCAGAACACCGTGCTGGCCGTGGATCTGCTGCCCCACCTCGGCGGTGCCGTCGGTAACCTGCAACGCTACGTCAATGCCGGCCTGACACTGCGCATCGGTCGCCATCTGGAAAGCGATTACGGGCCGCCACGCATCCGTCCCGCCTTACCCGGTTCGCTGTTCTTCAATCCGAAGGACGGACCAACCTGGTACTTCTATGCCGGCGTGGACGGCCGCTACGTGGAACACAATCTGTTTCTCGACGGCAATACCTGGAAACACAGCCACAGCGTGGACAAGCTGCACTGGGTGGGCGACGTACAGGCCGGGTTTGTCATCAACACCCGGGCATTGCGGCTGGCCTACTCCTTTGTCTGGCGGTCGCGCGAATTCAGACTGCAGGAGGAACGTAACCGCTTCGGCTCACTTACCCTCGCCTACCGGTTCTGATGACCCGCAAGGCTGCTGAAGAAAGGGCCTGACGAGCCAGTCGCGGTTGGCTCGCGGGCAACGATGGCGGAATCGCTGCGATTCGCGCGAGGCGGCGAAACCGCTCCGTCTCCCTCAAACAGGACCGCCGAGCGGTTGCCAGGCCGCCAGCAGCGACGCATCGCCCTCGAACGTGCTGCGCACCAGCGGTATTCCTGCCGCATCCGCCATCTCGCGATACTGCATCCACGACTGCACTGCCACGATGGGTGTACCGCGCCCACTGTCGAACTGTACCGGTCCGTACACATTGGCCGTATAGATGAGGTCTTCATCACTGACGCGCTGGGTGGCGTCGTGCCGCGCGCCCGCCGGCTCATAGAACCACACGCCGGGACCGTAACCCTCCGGCGGACCGGCGCGATAGCCGATACGGCCGGAAAGCACCAGGAAATCACCCGCCCCCAGGTGGTAGTGCGGTCCGGCCACGCCGTTGTGCCGCACGATCAGCGACACGACCCCGGTTTCCTCGCTGATGCGCAGGATCTTCAGGGCCAGATCCGGCATGTCCGGAAATTCAAGCCACGGCACGGCACGGGTGTCCACGAAGTGCGGATGCACATGCTGGTCAGCCCCCACCGTTCCCGTCACCAGAGCCCTCGCATCGCCAGTGGCAATTGCCAGCGGCTCCGACGGTCCCTGGTAAGCCGGCGGTCGGGGCTGCAGGCACTCGGCCAGCGTGCTTGGGACCAGCGTAATGTCGTAAGCATGGGCCAGCTGCCGCACGTCCAGCGCCGTGAGCAGCGACTGAATGCCGCGCCCGTTCGCCGCAAGAAACGCCAGCGGACCATAGGCGTTGGCCAGCATTTCCACGCCATCCGACGTACTCAGACCCGCAACCCGCGCATTGGCAGGAATGTAACCCCAGGTACCCGGCCCCCAACGACCTGCAAGCGGACCGTGCGGATAGTCGAGCGTACCGCTCAGCACCATCAGATCCAGTGCCCCGAGGTGAACCATTTCACCCAGCGTCGCGCCCGGCTCGAGTCGCAGGATCAGCGAAAACATGCCGGTTTCGGCCGAGGCGCGCAGGGGCTTGATGGCAATCCCCTGGAGATGGGGCAAGGGCACCCAGGGTAGCCGATTGGTGTCTACGCCACCCTCGATGCCGGTGGGATTGAATTCAGGGTTGTAGGTTGCGGTCACTGGTCTTCTCCCCTGGGCAAAAGGGCCATGGTACGCCAGACACGAGCGGTGGCGGCGGTTGTCGCCAGTATCGGGCGCCCGGATCTACGCGGCCAACGGCAAGGCAGCTACCCGTTGAACCCGTGGCGGCATCACTTCCTGGCGAACTTCGCACCATCCCCGAAGACCCCGGGATCAGGCATTCAGGGGCAGGGCATCGCGCACCCGCAGCCACGCTGTCAGGCTGTAACGATGCGCCCGTGTGGGCAGCACCTCGTGCGGAAACTGCTCACTCAGGAAAATTGCCACGCTGCCGAAACGGGGTGGAATGCGCACAACTTCGTCGCCACCCTCTAGTGAATACAACACCAGCTCGCCGCCGTCGGTCGTCATCCAGCCGGCATTGAGGTAGGCAACGACGGTTACCCGCCGGTTGGTCTCGCCCCGGAACGCATCGAGGTGCCGCCGGTAGAAAGCCCCGGGCGGGTAGTGCGCATAGTGCGTCTCGAACTGGTCTGCGCCCAGCATCAGGGTGCGGTTGAGATGCACCCGCAGGGTCTCCAGCCATTGCACCCAAGCCCGTTCACACGCGGCTTCACCGTCAATCCACGCGACTTCATCGCGCCGCACGAATACGTTTCGTGCCAACTCCCCCTGACGGCCAATGCCGGCCTCGTGGTAGTCCGCCGTCGACCTCGCCTGCTGCAACAGGTCGAGCACCGTCTCCGTGGGCAGGGGCATGGGAAAGACTCCCCATCCCGAGGCAACCAATGCATCAGCCACGGCATCAAGCAACACGGCGGCATCAGCGCCGGGGGAGCTGTCGGGTAAGGTCATCATGATTCCGAAATGGGACGGGACGTCCCGGGAGTGCCCGGAATTCTAGCCTACCTTGTGCATGACCTGACGACTTCGGTGAGGCTGGCCGTTGCCCGCGACGACTGCGCGCACACCGCAACCAACGTGCTGAGGCGCCGTTCACGTTTCCACCCTGACTGCATCGGGTCGACGGCGCCCGGAAGCTATCATCCGTCAACTCATCGAGGTAAATGCCGGATGTACCACGCTCAGCTTCTGCCGTGCCGCTGGTCCATGCACTTCACGCAGATTCTGGCGGGTCTGGTGGAACTCGAGTCCGCTGGCGAACTGACGTTGCAAGTCAGGGGTACTCCCGACAAGCCCGGAACTAGCGATAGTGACCACGTCCTTCACCTTCACGTCGATGACTGCAAGCGCCCGCGGCGCCTGGCATTTGACATGCGTGATGGCCACGACATCGATCAGGACGCGTTGGCGACATCGGACATCTATTTCAAGCGATCCTATGACGACAGATTTCATCGACCATTGCGCATGAGGGGGCTGCCCATCGTGCCCTATGGTTTCAACTACGGTTGCACGGCCACAGATACGGCCAGACAACTGGAAATCATGGCTCTAATGCAGGAGGGTAGTTCCTCCCCGACCGGCAGGCGCCGTCGGATGCAATCCCGTGTCATCGCCTGGTGCCTTCACAAGTACACGACCTCTCGGGAATCCGGCCTGCCGTCATTTCGGACGTTCGAGCGGAGTCCAGACACGCCCCGGGAAGCCCGAGTCATCTATCTCACCCGTCTGTGGTCGCCCGCCTCGGCGCCGGGGCATCATCCCGATACACTTGAGGCGCTGAACCAGGAACGCATCGATGTGGTAAGACGACTCCAGGCGGCATTCGGATCACGGTTCACCGGCGGATTGGAAGACAACACCGAGGCGCGGCGTCGGGCACCCGAATACATCTACAAACATGGCACAGGCAAGAAATCCTACGTCTCACGCATGAAACAGCATCTGGTGGGCGTGACCTCCATGGGACTGCATGGATCCGTAGGCTGGAAATTCGCGGAGTACATCGCCGCGGCCTGCAGCATAGTCGCGCCGCCCTTGCCAGCTGGCCAGTCCAGTAGCTTTAAGGCGGACATCAACTACCTCCCCTGGCAGACACTGGACGACTGCGTCCATGCCTGCGATTCATTGCTCGCGAACCCGGATCTGGCTTACGCAATGCAACAGGCGAACGCCCGTTTCTACACCGAGTCACTACGGCCAGACGCTCTGGTCCGCCACTGCATCGACGTGGCCATGACGAACAGCGCATGATGAACCGTCGCCGACTGGTTGTCGCAGGCGCCAGCATACTGTCTGTTCCAACTGCCAACGCGCAGACATCACCAACAACGCGGTCACCGGTGGATATTGCCAGCGCCGCCTGTATTGGGCGTCGGTTTCTACGTCAACATCCGCAGTGGAGTTGTATACGCAGGTTGCGCTCCATCGTTATGGACCGTTGCATAGCGCAGGGCGAAACAATTGCAGGCTCAATCTGCCAGGACTTTGCCTCCGGCAACATGGTCATCGTGGAGGGTTGGGTGCTGTCTCTCACGGAAGCATGTGTCTGCGCTCTCATCGCTCTGGGTGAGGTACCGGCACACATTGAATCCGGGAACGCAACAACAACATGATTCTCGACAACAATGACACGGACGTGCCGCGAACATGGAAGGTCGATGTATGTATCGTGGGTGCGGGCGCTGCGGGCATCACGCTGGCACGGGACTTCGCGTCCAGAAGATTTTCAGTACTGGTGATCGAAGCCGGCGGATTCATCGCCGAAGCGGATTCACAGGAGCTCTATCGAGGCCACAGTACAGGACAGGCGCTCAGCGACCCGATGGCCTGTCGCCTGCGTTTCTTCGGCGGCACCACCAACCACTGGGAAGGCTGGTGCGGCGAGCTCGACACCATGGACTTCGCGCGCAGGGAATGGGTACCAGACAGCGGCTGGCCAATCACGGCGGAGGAGCTGGCGCCGTACTATGCAACCGCTGCACAAACCTGTGAGATCGATGCCACCAGCCATGCGGTCACCGGGTTACCCGCCTTTGATGCCAGCCGCTTCGTCGCCCGCGGGTGGCGCTTCAGCCCACCTACCCGCTTTGGCACCCGATACCGGGATTCGCTCGCCCGCAGCAACAATGTCACGGTCCTGTTACACGCCAATCTCACCCGCATCGAGATGAGTGATACCGACGCACGGGTCCAGCGGGTGCTCCTGCACAACTACGCGGACGTGGCAAGCAGCGTGGAAGCGGCGGTTTTCGTGCTGGCCTGTGGGGGCCTGGAAAATCCTCGTCTGTTGCTGGCCGCCACCAACCGGCCCGAAGGTATCGGCAATCGACATGATCTTGTCGGGCGATACTTCATGCAGCACCTGGAGGTGCAAGGCGTGCGTATTCTGGCCACCCGTCCTGGTCCAATCGCCGCGGCATTCGCACAACACGAAAGACACCGCACTCATCTCACGCTGAGTGCTGAAGAACAGCGACGCGGCAGACTGCTTCGATGCGGCTTTGGCGTCAGTGATGCGGATCCGAGCAGCAGGGGAACCCGGGCCCTGACGGCGATCGGAAACGACCTGGCCGAAGCTCGATGGCCGGACGAACTGGGTACTCGACTGCATTCAGTTCTGACCGATCTGAACGGCGTTGCACGGGACTCCCTCCGGTTCCTGCGCGAGGAGGCACACAATCTGTCCCTGCTCATCTATGGCGAGCAGTCCCCGAATCGGGACAGTCGAGTGACCCTCAGCGACGCTCGCGACAGGTTCGGGTTGCGTACGCTTGTGGTGGACTGGCGACTGACCGAGACCGACAAGCGGTCCATTCGAGGCGCCGTGATGGCGCTGGCGGCCGAGTTCGGTCGACTGCAACTGGGACGGGTGCACATCGACGACTGGCTGCTGTCCGAGGACAATCAGTGGCCGGAGTACATCTGGAGCGGTTGTCACCATATGGGTACCACGCGCATGGCCACGTCACCTGCCCACGGAGTCGTCAACGCCGACTGCCGTGTCCACGACGTGGAAAATCTGTACATTGCCGGCAGTTCCGTGTTCGCTACCGGAGGTTACGTGATGCCCACGCTGACGATTACGGCGCTTGCTCACCGGTTGGCGGCGCACCTCATGCGGATACTGACATGAAAGCGCTGACCAACGCTCTCTTCCCGTTGCTGTGCATTCTGTCTGCCTGCTCCGGCGGCGACATGCCCGCGCCAATCGTGCACTTCACCTTTGACAACCATCAGGCGGGGGACATCCAGGACTACAGCGGCCATGGCAACCACGGCACACGGCGAGCAGGCGGCGTGGCACCGGGTGTCCTGGGCGTCGCCGCTGTCACAAACGGCGAAGCAGAGGGCATGACGCGCATTCCCATGTCTCCCTCGTTGTCTGCCATTGGCGACCAGATCAGCCTCAGCGTCTGGGCCTGGCGGGAGAACAGCCGGAACACCGCGCTGGCCGCATACGAGTACCCTACCCTGTTCTTCGGCTTCCATGGACGCGGCTTCAAGTGGGCTCTTCACTATGCCAGCGGACGCGGCGCAACCTGTTATGCGGACAGTCAGTACGTGGCGGAGGAACGGCGCTGGTACCACATGGTGGCAACGTTCAACGGCTGGGTGGCCCGCCTCTACGTAGATGGCAAGGAAATCTGTACGGACTGGACCCGGGGCGGGCACCTCGCGCTGACCGATGCCCCCCTGACGCTCGGTGGCTATCTGGCGACGGATGGGAGCGTGGTGGATACCCTCGATGGCCGCATGGACGATTTGCGCATCTACGATGTGGCGCTGACCGACGCACAGGTGTATTCCCTCTACCAGGCTGGCGTTGCCGATCCGGTGCAATAGTGGTCGAACGCGCTGCGCCCCCTTCCCTGCCACCGTGGAGATCCGACGCACCATGAAACTCCGACAGATTGCCCTTGCCGCCGCACACCTGGAGCCCATCCGGACGAACCTGATGACACTTCTGGGTCTGGACGCCGACTTTGCCGATTCCGGTGTCGGTGAATTCGGCCTCATGAACACGGTACAAGCCATCGGCGACAGCTTCCTGGAAGTCGTGGCGCCTTCCCGCGCCGATACGGCGGCCGGTCGCACGCTGGCCCTGCGCGGCGAGGACCCCTGCGGCTACATGGTGCTCTTGCAGGTGGCGGACTTCGCGGCGTTCGAGGCGCGTCTGGACGCGCGCGGACTGCGCAAGGTCTGGCGCATCGATCGCCCCGAGGTCAGCGCCGCGCACGTGCATCCCAAGGACATCGGCGGCGCCATAGTCTCCTTCGATGAAATGCGCCCGCCCGCGGAATGGCTATGGGGTGGTCCAGGGTGGCAGCAACGACGCGCACGCAATGCCATCGCCATTGTCGGGTGCATCGTCGGCGCCCGGCAGCCGGAAAGCATGCGCGCCCGATGGGCCGACGTGCTGGGCGTATCAGCGGGCGACACCCGACTGAACCTGGATGCCGGTACCTGGATCGACTTTGTCCCGGCCGGGAAGGATGGCGTGATTGCCGCCGTGCTTGCCTGTGACGACCCGGCCGGCATGGCCGCGCGGGCACGCACGCTCGAACTGGACGGCGTGCTGCGTTTCGTCGCCGCGCCGGCTGCAAGCTGACCATACGGGGAAGGACACCTCGGTCCTGGTGTCCTGGCCGGTCGACAAGGCCCGGCAGGTAATGAGGCGAAGGAACGTGCGACTGCCGTCTGCATCCGTATACTGTGCCGTCTGCCAGCACACTGCGGCACGGACCGCATAGCTGACGCAAACGCCCCGTCCAGCGCTTTGGGGAGAGCGATGGACACACCAGGGTCCTTTACCTCACGGCGTCACGAGGATAGTCCAGTCATGCGATCCAACCACACCTCAGCCCGCTTGATACGGGCTGCGACACTCCTGCTCATGAGTTTCGTGCTCACCGCGTGCGGCGGCGACAAACCACCCACCGCACCGCAAGCCGCGGCTGAAACAGCCCCCGCGCAGGAGCAGGTTGCCAGGGCGCATGGCGCCGCATCCGACTCCTACAAGGACACCGCCGCCATCAATGTGGACGAGGAGACGGTGCGCAAGGGCAGTGAAGTCTTCGGCCGGGTATGCGCCCAGTGCCACGTGGTAGGCGTCGCCCGCGCGCCGCAGCTCTACATCCTGCAGATCATGACGCCGGAGTCCATCTATCGGGCACTCACCGAAGGCGCGATGCAGGTGCAGGCCAAGGACCTATCCCTGGACGAAAAGCGCGCCGTTGCAGAATACCTGGCACAGCGCAAGATGAGCGGCAAGCAAGCCGAGGACACCGTCGCGATGTGCAGCGGCGCCACCGCCGGCTTCGACCGCAACGAGCCGCCCGTGCTTCAGGGCTGGGGTTTCGACGATGCCAGCACGCACTACATTCCCAACCAGGTTGCCGGCATCACCCGCAACAACGTACGCACGCTGAAACTGAAGTGGGCATTCGGCTTCCCCAACGCCGTGCGCGCCCGTTCGCAGCCCGCCATCGCGGCCGGTGCGATCTACGTCGGCAGTCACGAAGGCACGGTGTACGCTTTCGATCGCAATACCGGCTGCGCCCGCTGGACCTTCATGGCTGGCTCCGAAGTGCGCACCGGCATTGTCGTGCAGCCATGGACGGCCGGTGACGAAGCCGCCGACCCCCTCCTGTTTTTCGGCGACCTCGCCGGCAATGCGTATGCACTGAAGGCTTTCACGGGCGAGCTCGTCTGGCGCGTGCACATGGACGACCATCCGGCGGCGGTTCTGACAGGCACGCCCACGTTATACGGTGACACCGTCTATGTGCCTGTTTCATCCCTGGAGGAAGGCCAGGCCGGCAAGCCCGACTACGAGTGCTGCACCTTCCGCGGTTCCATGGTGGCGCTGGACGCTGCAACGGGTAAGGAAAAATGGCGACGCTGGTTCGTCGATCAGCCGGCCGTGGAGCAGAAAGACCGCGAACGCGACGATGGCCGCAAACACTACGGCCCTTCCGGCGTACCCATGTGGAGTACCGCCGCCGTGGACGTGAAACGCGGGCAGATGTACGTCACGCTCGGCGACAACTATTCCACCCCCGCCACCAGCCTGAGCGACGCGGTTGTCGCCCTGGCCCTGGACACCGGTGATATCCGCTGGTCCTTCCAGGCACTGGAAAACGATGCCTGGAACGGCTCCTGTGACGAACACAACCGCGTCAACTGCCCGGAAGAGGACGGTCCCGACTTCGACTTCGGCGCGGGCGCCGCGCTGGCAAAAGGCGCGGACGGCAGGGAATACGTGGTCGCCGGCCAGAAGTCGTCCACGGCGTGGGGCCTGGATCCCGACACAGGCAAGCTGGTGTGGAAGAACCAGGTCGGTCGCGGTGGCGTGGTTGCCGGCATCCACTTCGGTATCGCCGCCGCCAACAACACGATGTACGTGCCGGTCAGCGACGTGCCGGACGGTCGGGAATACGATGTGCCCGCACGCCCCGGCATGTATGCGCTGGATATCGCCACCGGCGAATACCGCTGGCAGGCCCCATCGGCGAACCGGTGTGACGGTCGCCTGGCCTGCCACCCCGGTTACAGCGGCGCCATATCCGCCACGGACGACCTGGTACTCGCCGGCGCCAACGACGGCTGGCTGCAGGCATTCGACGCCAGTACCGGTGAAGTGGTGTGGGAAGTCGACACCGCAGTGCCGTTCGAAACCATCAACGATGTGGAAGCCAAAGGCGGGTCGATGGGCGGCGGTGCGGCACCGATCGCCTATGACGGCCTGCTCATCATGAATTCCGGCTATGGCTTCGCCGGCAAGATGCCCGGCAACGTGCTGCTGGTATTCGAAGTCGACCGCGGCGTCGCCCAGTGACAGGAGCAGGCACGGAACCGCGCTTCGCCGCGTCGTTCCGTGCCGCCGGATACGCCTGGCGACTGTTCTGCGGTCCAGGCGTCCTCGACAAGGACCTGCGCGGGGCCGTGGCACGCCACGGCGCCCGTCGCGCGTTCCTCCTCTGCTCGCCATCGATCACTCGCACCACCACGCTCGTGCGGCGCGTAAGCGCGGCCCTGGGTGACAGCCTCGCCGGTACTTTCGACGGCATCGAAAACGATTCAACGTGGTCGAGCGTGCGTGCGGCAACCGAAGCGGCGCGCGCGGCAGGCGCGGATCTGCTGATTGCCGTCGGCGGCGGCAGCGTGCTGGTGGCTGTGCGAGCGGTAGCCATCTTCCTTGCCGAACAGGGCTCGCCCTTCGACCTGATGACCCAGTATCCGGCTGATGGCAAGCCGGTCAGCCCGCGCCTAGAAGCCCCCAAGCTGCCGATCATCAACATCCCCACCACACCCACCAGCGCCATGAACCGCGCGGGCACCGGGCTGAAGAATCCGGAACTCGATCACCGCATGGAGTACTTCGACCCGAAGACGCGGCCACAGGCCATCTTCCTGGACGACGAGGCGCTGCTGGGCACGCCGTTCCCCGTGTATCGCTCCACCGCAACCACGGTCTTCGCCGGCCTCGTCGCCAGCGCCGGCACTCCGGCCGACAACCCGCTGGTGGAGGCGGACGTACAGCAGGCCATCCGGCTTGGCATTCCCGCATATCTGCAACTCCGCGACATGCCACACGATCCGACGCTACGCCGTCACCTGTGTCTTGCCGCGTTTCTGCAGAATCGCGCCGAAGACGATGGCCGGCCGCTGCTCGGCCAGGGCGCGTTTGGCGGTAATTACGCAGTTTCCACCGCGTTGCATCTGGTGGACAGCCGCATCGGCCAGGGAGAAGCCACATCCGCCGTGCACGCGCATGCCATCCGCCTGGCGGAGCGGGTGGATCCCGCCGCTGCCCGGCTCACCGCGAATGCCCTCGATGTTCCGCATGGTTCGCTGTCGACTGACAAAACAGCGCACGCCGTGGCGGACCGCCTGGAGGCCGTCTACCGCGCCATAGGCATGCCCGTGCGCCTGCGTGAGCTCGGTATCACGACGCAGCAACTGCCCCGCATCGCCGCGGAAACCGTGAAGAACTTCAACGCGCGGAGCACGTTCGTTTCGCCGCAGGCGCGTATCGCCCAATCGCTACGATTGCTGGAATCTGCCTGGTAGCCACCGTTGGCGAACTGCCCCTCCAGCTGTCCGCCTGAAGGGCACCGCCCGCCCCCCCCCCCCCCCGAGTCCACCCGGACACCTCACTGCGGTTTGGCAGGCTGCTGAAAAAGCAGCCTGGTATGCCAGCCAGGGACGGCTGGCCGGTTATTGCAGCGGAAAACGCTGCATGTGGCGCGAGTCGGCGAAGCCGACAACCGCTGAAACCAGTCCAGAAGGGACTTTTTCGGCCTCCGGTCAGGACATCACTCCGGACTCCCGTCCCGATCATGGTTAACATGCAGACCTGCGTCACAGGTGAACACCATGCACAGCCGACTCTCTACACTGCTCTTCTGCGCATTCCTATGCGTTGCCGTACAGGCTGATGAAAACGCTCCGCCGTCTCCCATCGTGTTCATCTACGACTCCAGCGGGTCCATGTGGGGTCAGATCGGGGGAAAAGCGAAGGTCGAGATTGCCCGCGATGTGATGGCGGGCACCGTGGCAAGCCTGCCAGCTGATCAGAAAGTGGGTCTCGTGGCCTACGGCCACCGCAGCGAGGGCAACTGTGACGATGTTGAAACGCTGCTGAGTGATGCCGCACCCGACACAGTGCCCGCGGCGCTATCCGCAATTCGTCCGCTTGGCAAAACGCCGCTCGCACGATCCGCGACGCAGGTGATCGGACAACTCGAGAGGAGCCAGCAGAAGGCAACGGTCATTCTGCTGACCGATGGCATCGAGTCCTGTGGCGGCAATCTCTGCGACGTCGTGAAATCGGCACGCGAGCGCGGGATCGATTTTGTCATGCACGTTGTTGGCTTCGGCCTCCAACCCGGCGAAACCGCGCCACTGGAATGCGCCGCCGAGGCTGGTGGTGGCCGCTACTACGATGCCGCGAACGCCGACGAACTGGCCGCAGGGATGAGTGAGGCGACGACACAGACCGTTGATCTCGCGGTTAACATCAGCGTCCGGGCGACCAAAAACGGGGCACCTCTCGACGCCTACATCGCCGCGTATGCCGCAGGCGACGGGAACGGCAAGGTCATCGTGAACGCGCGCACGTACCACAAGGGCGCCCGGTTTCATCTGCCGCCAGGCAAATACGACCTGAAAATCAGCGCCCTCGAAAACACGGACCTGAAGCCGATCTGGCTCAGGAACGTGGAGACTTCCGCGGAGACGATGACGGCGAAAGAAGTCAGTTTCGACGCCGGAACAATTCGCGTCAGCGTGCAGAACAACTCGCAGGGCTGGGATGCCCTGGTAAAGATCAGCGATGGCGATTCCGTGGTTTCCCAAACCCGCACCTATGGTGGCACCAAGGACATGCAGGTACCGCCGGGCATCTACACCGGCACCGTCCAGGCGCTTGCCGTGGAGGGCACCGTCACGAGCTTTGACCTGGACGAGTTCGAGGTGACGGCTGGAAGCACAACCGCGGTAACACACACCTTCAGCACGGGTATCGCCATGATCGGTGTGCGGATGGGCGAAGAACTGGTCGATGCGGCGATCAGCATCGCTGACCGGCAAACCCGAAAGAACGTTGCCGGCTCGCGCACCTACACCAGCAGCAACTCCAATCCACGCAGGTTTGTACTCACGCCGGGGAGCTATTCGGTGAAGTATTCGAGCCTTGGCAGGCACAAGGGGCATAGCGGCAGCTTCGACATGGACATCGAAGCCGAAGGCACTTTCGAACGCGTGATCGAGCTCACCACCGCCGCCGATGCGCGCTGAGGGCCGGATACGCCGCCTATCGACGGCGATCACTGCGATGCGGACCACCTCGCGCGCATCGCGGCGGCTGCTGTGCGTTGTGCTGTCGTTCGGTCTCTTCGGCTGCAAGGATCCGATAGGCACCACCTGCAGTTTCGAGGGCTCAGGTTTCACCGCCAGCGACAACTGCCGCCACCGCTGTCTGGATACCCGCAGCATTCAGTGCCCGGATGGGCGGGAAATCCGGCCGCGGATGTGTTCGGGTGCACCGGGTTGCGAGCCCGGAACCTGCGCCGCGAACGAGGTCTGCTATCACGTCGCTGATCCGTTTGAGGTGGAAAGCTACTGCCTGCCCGCCAACGTCTGTGGACCGCTCGATGCTGATGCACTCGCGGATTGGTCGACGCACTCCATGGAGCATGCAGCCGGCCTGCGCGCCGAATCAGCAGCTCGCAAAGCACGTGCCCTGGAGCACACGACCGTACCCGGTCCAGTCCTCGAAAACACACCATGAGTCCCCGCGCCTGCCTCGTTGGTCTTTTTGTCAGTCTGGCGGTGACGCCAGTGCTGGCACGGACGCCTGACTGCAACTCTCTGCCAGGCCAACAGGTCGTACCGATCGGAAAAGTGTCATCGGACGCATCCGACTGGTTCTCACGGCTGCTGATACGCGGCGAAGACAGGCCTCAGCCCAAAGTCGAGGTGTCAGGAACAAACCCCTACCATGAACGCTTGGAAAACGGCTGGGTGTTCTCGCTCATTCCTCAGCCTCACGGTTGGTCGATCCGATTGTTCGACCGACCGGGCGGGATCGATCTCACGCAGTCGACACCGCCATTGCACCCAGCTGACACAAATCCTCGTGAGTTGTCGGGCTGGCATTTCCGCAACAGGACCAATAGCGCTGCCAACGGAGGTGACGTGAATGCACCGCAACACCTGCGGCTCTTCTCATTCGCATCCGCACTGGCTGGAACGGGTGGCTACAAACCCGAACCGGGGGGCAGCGTCACGGCGCTGCAGGAGGACGGGCGCGGCTGGTTGTTCATTCACGATCTGGGACTTGCCGACCTCGAACCCGGTAAACGCGCGCGTGCAAACTACCTGCAGTTTTCGGCCTGCCTTTCCTGGCCGCAGAGCGAGGCCGAAACAGACGGTCATGCGGCGCAGTCATCCCGCCATCACGACGAGCAACAACCCGCGTTTCCCCCAGACTGCGGGCTCGATCTGCAACGCTTCCGACTGGAGGCCACAATTTCTCCCGCGCAGTGGGTACTCGATGTCGACGGGGATGGTGCACACGACCAGCTCGCCCAGGTAACGGACAGGGCCTCCGGTGCGCAGGATCTCGTACTGTGCCGTGCCGGCGCCTCGCTGCATCACTTGAGCAGTCTCAACATCTATACGGACGTTGGTCAGGGGTTTGCCGCGATGGAGCGCTGGTCGGTCGTGCCAAAGACGTTTGCATCAATCGGTACACCGGGAGGCGATACCACATGGCCTGCTGCCGACGGCGATGTGATCGTGCTGGAACGCATCGAAAAATCGATGCACCTGGTCTTCATGCAGGACGGCCGATTGACTGCCTCAACGGTCTATCGATTGGTTGAGCCTTAGCAGGGTGCTGAAAAAGTCCATCCTGGACTTGTTTCAGCAGTCGTCGGCTTCGCCGACTCGCGCTAAATGCAGCGTTTTCCGCTGCATTTTCGGGCCAGCCGTCCCTGGCTGGCCTACCAGGCTGCTTTTTCAGCAGCCTCTCATGGAACTTTAGTTCCATGCGCGACAGCGCTGGCAATCGCAACGTGGCCAGCTGGTAGGCGCCGATCGAGGCCGCACCGTCATCTTCCAGCAGACTTGAATATGCCAATCGTCCCAGGGTCAGGAAGGCCTGAGCGTGCGCAGGACGGCGTCGACCGCATCGGCCCGGCTGGTGTCGACGCGTACCGTGTCCGCTTCATCGGGTGCTTCGAAAGACTGTATCTGGGCGTCGAGTACCGCAAGGTCCGCATCCGATGGGTCCGTATTGCCGGTCTGGCGCGCGCGGATACGGTCTCGAAGCACCGGGAGCGGCGCGGTGCAGTAGAGCACATGAAGTGGCACACCCCGCGCCTGCGCCATTGCCCTGGCCTGAAGGCGCGGGTCCGCCCGCAGAAAGGTAGCATCCAGTATCACGCAGTGACCCTGCGCAACCAGCGCGTCCGCCAGCGCCGACAGGCGATCGTACACGTTGGCGGTCATGTTCGAGCCATAGATGGCCGCACCCCGCGCATCAGGTGACAGCCCTGCCATTGTCTTGCGCAACACGTCGCTGCGCAGACGGAGCGCTGGCAAGCGCGCCACCAGTTGTCCGGCGACGAACGACTTGCCCGATCCGGACAGACCACAGCAGATCAGCAGTTCGCCCCGCCCGCCCTGCAGCCAGCGGTCCGCTTCATCCAGGTAACGGGCAAGCTCACCAGCCTGTTCCGGTTCGCCGCCGTTACCCCCAAGCGCAGCCACCTTGGCGCGCACCATGGCCCGGTACGCGGCCAGGAAGTTCAGCATCCGCAGACCGTCGTAATCACCGCAGGCGTCCATGTAACCATCAAGAAACGTGTAGGCCAGCGCCTGTTGTCCGCGCGCCACCAGGTCCATGACAAGAAAGGCCACGTCAGACAGCGTATCGATCCAACGCAGGCCCGGGTTGAACTCCAGGCAATCGAACGCCCGAATCCGCCCGTCCAGCAGAACCAGATTGCCGACGTGCAGATCGCCATGGCATTCGCGCACGAAGCCCGCGGCCAGCCGTTCGCGGGCAAGGCGGGCGATCGCGGCATGCGCCGCTTGCGTCGCCTCCCGCAGTCGATGCAAACGTGGCGCGAGCGCAGGCGAACAGCGCTCGCCCAGAACACGGAAGTTGTCCAGCGCCGGCGCCAGCATGGCCTGCGCGGCGTCCCGGGCAGATGCCTCGCGTCGTGGCAAGGCTTCGTGCTGCGTGGCCAGTTCACTGCCGAAACGCCGGAAATGCGCCTCGTTGAGCCGGCCACCGGCCAGCAGCGTATCCACGAGATGCACCGGATCGAACTGATGCATGCGCACGGCCCACTCCACCACCTCCAGGTCCCCGCCTCCTTGCGGACTGCCCGAGACGTCAACGCGTATGCTGCCCGCGGCATCACGCACCACCGGCACAACACCGACATAGAGTTCAGGGGTGAAGTGGCGGTTCAGGCGGACTTCCTCGTAACAATCGCGCTGCCGACGTTCCGCGGTGGAGAAGTCAACGAAGCCAAAATTGACCGGGCGCCGCAGCTTGTACACGTAGTCGCCAGTGAGAAGCAGCCATGAGATATGTGTTTCGACCAGCCGAACGTCACGGCAGGCATGCGGGTAGGCCTGCGGGCGCAACAGCTGCGTCAGCCAGACCGGCCGATCCATGGAATCAGTCATTGACCACCACCTCCCCGGATCCGGCCTCCCGACCGCCAAGCAGAATGCGGTCAGCGACGGGAGCGAGCACCTCCATGACAAGCGCCGCCACGGTATCCGGAGAATCCTCGAAACTGCGGCTGGCCCAGGAAAAGAGAGCCGCGTGCAGGACGGCACCTGCCATGCGGAACAGATAGGCCTGCTCGAAGCCGCCAGGCGGGCCAATGCCGTTCACCGCGCGCAGACGGGGCAGCAGATCATCGCGCATCACCGTCACCGCGGGTTCGAGAAACAGGGCGCCCGGGCACTTCAATACCAGTGGCGCCACCGTCTCCACATCGAGCGCAAGGCGCCGGAAGATGGCCTGACCAAGAAAACCCCTGCCGAGCGGCAACAGTAATGCCGCGTCATCCAGCGCCGCCACGGCGCCGGCGAACAGGTCGCGCGCCATGGCGCTTACCACGGCATCCACCGAGTCGTAGTGGGCGTAGAAGGTCTTGCGGGTCACGCCCGCGCGACGGGCGAGGTCCGATACCGAGATGGACGAATAGTCAGCGCCTGCGGCAAGCAATCCCAACAGGGCCGCGCGCATCGCGTCGCGCGAACGCAGGATGCGAGCGTCCTCGCCGCTTTCGGCAGTTGTCGTCACGACACTGCCTGTCGCGCTGTTGAATCGCGCATTGCAACCGACCGAATAAGATACATTTGACTAATATAAATTTTATTTAGTATACATATGTTCCTTTAATGCCGGCGCGATACCATCATTGCGCTCGGGTAACGCTACCTGAAGCCACGCGTCAGGACACCATCACCAGGCGAAAAGGCCTGCCTGCAACCGGGAGCGACATGCCCGACAACTGCGCGAAACACTCATCGATGAAGCACGGTCTCTGCCGCTGCAGGCCATCGACGTCAGTCGTCCGGACCTCTTCGGCAGCGACGCCTGGCCCGCGTGGTTCAGCCGCCTGCGCCGCGAAGCGCCCGTGCACTACTGCGCGGACAGCCGCGTGGGTCCTTACTGGTCCGTGACTACCCTGGCGGACATCAAACAGGTGGACGCTGACAACGTCACGTTCTCTTCCGAACGGGGCGGTATCGCCATCCTGGGCCCGGGAAACAGCGGGGAATAGCAGATCGGGACGTTCATCGCCATGGACGAGCCACGCCATGCGCTAAAGCGCAACGCCGTCTCGCCAGCCGCGGGCGCCCATGGCGCTCAAACGTCCGGAACCGCTGAGCTGCCGGTGCGGGTGCATCCGCACTGAGCACAGGCTACAGCACTGGAAAACCCGGCCGTCTTCCGGGTCGGGGGGAAACCCGTCTCACCCGGCAGTCATCGCCGCGATCGTGCGATGCAGCGACTGGTTGCCCGGCTCGTTGCGCCCGAACAGGAAAGGCACCTGCGTCATGGCCGGCAGTGCTTCGTTGATGGTGAAGATGGTGCTGCAGTCTTCGTCCCGCACCACCTGCTCGTAGGTGATGCGCTTGGCCTCCGCTACTTTGGCCATCTCCCCTTCCACCGGCTCGTAGAAATACTGGTGCTGCACGGTCGTCGATTCCGTCACGCCGGGCCCGGGGAACAGGCGACTGAGCTGGATGGTGTCCTTGTGACCGCCGCTGATGGACACGTTCGGGAAGATATAGTGCACCAGACTCATGACGTCACCCAGATTCCACTGGTCTTCCGGAAGTTCATCCACCTGGTTGATCCCCTTGTTGGCAAACCCGATGCGCACATGGGGACCGAGCAGGTCGTAGGTATTGCGGTTGTTGATGCCTTTCGTGCCGATGGTGTTCCGGTGCAGGAAGCCGATGTGGTAACCGTCCAGATAACCGTCCGCCGCCAGCTTCCAGTTCGGGCTCGCAAGCGTCGAGGTCCTGCGATAGGCATGCATCTCCTTCAGCCGCAGTGCCTCCAGTGAACGCACCAGGGTTTCGCCCAGCCAGTCAGCCGCCGAGAAGTGCGCCGCCGGATCCAGGCTGGCGAAGATCGCCCCGGCCACCGTGTCCGTCGGCAACGGCAGCAACCCTTCCACGCCATGCGCGCCGAAAGCCGCCTCATCCGGCACGCCCTTCAGCGCACCCTGGCGGTCATAGGTCCAGGAATGGTAGGGACAGACGAAGGCACGGGCATTGCCGCAGGGCGCCGTCGTCAGCGCGGCGCCACGATGCCGGCACACGTTCAGAAACGTCCGGGCGACGCCATCATCGCCGCGCACGATCAGCAGCGGCCGGCCAACGATGGCATAACTGAGAAAATCGCCGGCGTTCGGGATATCGCAGTCCAGCGCTACCAGCAGCGGTACCTTGAGGAAGATGCGCTCGATTTCCCGCTCGAACTGCGCCGCATCGAGGTAGTTCGTGGCGGGCAGCGTCAGTACCGCGTCCGCCTGGTCGGGCAGATTCCGGGCCACATTGGCGTGCAGGCGTCGCGCCAGCTCATAGAAAATCTCGCGACCGTGTGCATTGCTGATCGGTTCCAGGCTACCCATGTGTTACCTCCCGCGCTGCAACTTCATGTTTTGTACAAACCTGTATGAATCTATCACGGTTCACGCTTTCGTTGCAGCATGTCCAGCAATGCCGGCAGGACCACGAAAGTGACCAGCAGCATCACCGAAATCGCCATCGTCAGCAGCATGCCAACCGACGCCGCCCCTTTGTGCGGGCTGAACGACAGCGAGAAGAACGTGCCGATGGTTGTGAGCGCACTCAGCAGCACGGCCTTCGCCGTACTGCTGGCGAATACCGCCGCAACACCGCCGCCATCCCGAAAGCGATGCACGACGTGGATTCCCGCATCCACGCCCAGCCCGAAGATCAGCGGAATAACCAGGATGTTCGCCATGTTCAGGGTGAGTCCGGACAGCACCATAAGGGCAAACGTGAACAGGGTGGTCAACGCCAGCGGCACCAATACCAGCAACGGCAGCACGATGCCGCGGAAAAACACCACCAGCACCAGGGCAATCCCTGTCACCGCCAGCGCCACGGCTTCCAGAAATGCATTTACGGCAACTTCACCCACGCCCCACTCCACCACCGCGCGCCCGGCGACTTTTGGCGTGACCGCCGCCACCGCATCGATGAATCGCTCCGTGGCGGCGCGACTGTCGAGCGTCCCGGCGGGCTGCACCGTGACCAGTTGTCTGCCTTCGGCATCCACCAGGCGCGCTCGCAGATCAGCCGGCAGATCGGCGAACCCGAAAGGCTGCGCCGAAAGCAGCACGCGCAGTTTGTCGAGGTCCTGACGCACGCCTGTCGCGAGCGCGGCATCGAGCGCCGCGATACGCGCCGGGTCGTCCTGCACCCTGCGCAGCCCGTCCAGCAGGGTTGCGTAGGTTGCCTTGTCAGCATTCGCCACGAACGACGCGGCCTCCGCGAGATAACCAATGGCATCGGGCAAGCCTTCACCACTGCCACCGGGTTCCACAGACTCGATACCCGCAAGCAGGGCGTTCAATCCGGCCAGCTTCTCCTGCTTCGCCGCCTGTTCCCCGGGGACCAGATCTTCCGGTATGAGCACGTCACCCACTTCGGGCAGGCGGGTGAGCGTGGCCTTCAGATGACGCGCTTCGGCCGCATCGTCCGCCAGCACGACAATGCTGTAATCGGTCGTGAAACCACTGGACTGCAGTTCGAGCAGCGTGCGCATGGCTTCGCTGGACGCATCCCGCATGGCCAGCACGCTGTAGTCGAACACCAGGTGCCGGGCCACGAATACGGCGGCCACCGCCAGCGCGCCCGAGACCGCCAGCACCGGCAATGACGGCAATCGCAGCTGATGCAGCCAGGTCAGCTGCTCGTCGCTCGCCCGCACGGGGATTTTCAGCAGCGTGAACAGGGCCGGCAGCAACGTCAGCGTCAGTACGAAGGCGATGACCATGCCACCGGCACTGATGACGCCAAGTTCCGCGAGGCCGCGATAGTCCGTGGGCGCAAACGACAGGAAGCCGATGCACGTGGTCAGCACGCAGAGAAGCAACGCCGGTCCTACCCCGCGCGCCGCATCAACTTCCGCCTCGTCATCGTGTGCGTACGTGCGCCGCGACTCCCGCATGCGCAGGGCGAAGTGCACGGCAAAATCCACTCCCAGGCCGAAGAACATCACCACGAACACCAGCGCCAGCGTGTTGAAGCTGCCAACGGTGAGCGTGGCAAAGGCCAGCGTCCACACGACGCCCACGCCGAGTACCGCGAAGATACTGGCGATGACCCGCGCTGAACGCATGCCAACGCCGAGTATCACCGCCAGCAGTACCAGTGACAGCGAACCGGCGATGCCGATGCCGTCGAGCGCCGCACCAATTTCCTCGTTGGCAAGCGGTACTTCACCCGTCAGGCGCACCTCGGTACCGGCCTCCACGGGCGTTGCGTCGATCACCCTGCGAATGTGGCGCACGAGCTGGTCGTTCGGCAGCCGCTCATGCAGCTGCTGCGGCCCCTTCAGCATGACGACCGCGTAGTGAGTCCCTTTGTCGGTTGGCACCAGGTGCGGGTACACCGCCAGCTGCTCCGTCAGGTAGCGGGCAGTGTCCTGTTCCGGTTGAAACGCCGCGGCGATCGACGTCATCACCGTCGGCAGACGCAACCCATCCGTCGCCTGCACCTGGTCGGCGAAGGTGTACGCCGCATTGGCCAGATCAGCGCCATCAGCCAGCCGCAGCAACGCACCGTAGTCGTACTGCACGCCCGCAATCCATCGGGTCAGAAGCTCATCGTCCGGAAAATAGAGTTGATGTTCGCGCAGGAAGCGGCCCTGCGAGGGGGCAAACACGAATTCGAAACCACCACTGGCGGAGAACGCATCCGCCAGTCGTCCGGCGGTAGTGTCCACCGCCACGAAGTCCGCGCCGGACACCACCACCAGCGCCGTCTGCTGCAACACGGGGAAGGCGCGTTTGTACGCTTCGTTGTTGGTGTACCAGGCCACTTCGCCCGAAGGTCGAATCAACTTGCCGAGATCCGAGTCGATGGCCGAGTAACGTGCGACGACCATACCCGCTGCCACCGTCACCAGCAGCACCCACAGCAGGACGGGAAGGGGGCGATGCTCGCACTTGTCCACCCACCAGCCGATGCAGGACGCCAGCAGTTGATTCATGCGCCGCCGACCTGAGCCGCGGGGTGCGCGCCACCGAGCATCCGCGTATAGAGATCAACAAGCCGGTCGACAGACTTTTCGTGCGCGAGCGCATGCGCCTGGAAGCGATTGCTGTCCCCCATCACCCGCCGCCCCCTGGCATCCGCCAGCCAGTCGTCCAAGGCTGCGCGCAGCGACACCGCATCGCCCGAGCGGAAACGGCATCGCGGCACCGTGATGAAGTGCGCGCAGGCGCTCTCCGCGGCATCCGACACCAGCACGGTATTGCCGGCGGCCATGGCCTCCAGCACCGACATGCCCTCCAGCTCCGCTGTGCCGGTATGCACCACCAGATCCGCATCGGCATACGCCTGCAGCAGCCCGGCATCGTCGACGCGACCTATGCTCGCCCGCACGCCAAGCGTTCGTGCCAGCGCCTTGAGCGACGCTTCCCGCGGCCCCACGCCGGCGATCGTGAGCTCGATGCGCGAACGGAACGCGCTTGACGCCACGGCCTGCAGCAGGACGTCGTGGCGCTTTTCGCTGGCAAGCCGGCCCACGGACAGCACCCGCAGCCTGTCGCCGGCCGGCTCCCCATGAGGCTGGAAGAACACGGCGGGCACGCCGTTGGAAACAACGGTAATCGGCCGTGTGACGCCATTGTCCCGCAGCAGGTTCGCAGCGAACGCCGACGGTGCGATGACTTCATCCGCGCGGTTGTAAAACGCCCGCACGAGTAGACGGTACAGCCAGCGCGAGACCAGTGCGCTGTTGATGCCGATGTTGTTCAGGATGTTCTCCGGCTGCACGTGGAAGGAACACACAACCGGCAGACCCAGCCGGTGCGCCTCCCGTATGGCCGCATGCCCCAGGAAAAAGGGAAACTGCACATGCAGCAGATCACAGCCCTCGAGTGCCGCGCGAAGACGGGCGCGCTGTGGCCGCGCCAGTGGCGCGCGCATGCGGTCGATGATGCCGTTTACGCCGGGGATGGACAGGCGCGGAAACGCCACGCCGCGTGAATCGCCCGCTGCGAATGAACCTGCAATGGCCAGGAGTCGAAACGCATACCCCCGCCGCTCGAGCGCAGCCACGAAGCGTCGGGCAGACACCACGGTACCGTTGAACGGATGTGCCCAGGGATCGATGACGACGGCAATACGGGGCACGACGGGTTCCGGATGGCGATGCCGTGCATTGTCCCGTGCCCACGACCGTCACACAACGATGCCTGCTGCCGACGGTATCGACTCAGGCGAGCCCCATCATGGTGGCGAAATTGCCGCGATAGAACAGATCACGCGTGGCTTCGTCGAGATCGCCAAGCGACCGTTCGAACCGTCCCAGGGGATCGTTGGTGCCTTCCGGGTGTGGATAGTCGCTGGAGAACAGGAACAGATCGGCACCGCCATCGCGGATCATGCGCCCCACGTCCTCCCCGGGAAACGGCGTGAATTTCACCGCGCGTCGCAGGTATTCCGACGGCTTCATGTCCATCGCCTTGAGGTACGGGTCCGTGCGGCTGAAACTCCGAAAGGCGAGATCGAGCTGGCGGAGGAACTCCGGCGCCCAGCCGGCACCGGACTCGATGATGCCGCCGCGCAGTTCGGGAAAGCGTGCGAAAACACCGTCGTAAACCATGGCGCTCAGCCACACCTGCGGGGCGAAGGACAGCATGACGTAGTCGCAGAAACGCAGATTCTCACCGCCACCGTGCAGATCCGGCGCCCGCTCGCGGCCGTTGTTTCGAAACGCCATCGGCTGCGTCTTCGTACCCGGCCCGATATGCAGCATGAACGGCGTGCCGGTTTCGCTGAGCCGTGCCCACACCGGGTACAGGTCCGGATGTCCGGGCGAGCGTTCGCCAGCGGCGCCGGCGGACACCATGATGGCACGCGCCCCTTCGGCCAGGGCGTTGTTGACTTCCACCAGCGCCCGCGCGGGATCGTCCAGCGGTACATAGGCCACGCCCATGAGCCGGGAGTCATGGCCACAGAACGCCGCCATGGCCGCGTTGTGCGCCCGCGCACAGGCATAACGCACCCCGTCATCCGTGGTCTCCCGGAGTGGCGCCAGGGACGCCGTGCCGAACACCAGTTGCCCGGCGAAACCGAAGGTGTCCAGCACCCGCACCCGCTCGCCGCCGTCGAAGGCCCCGGCCGCGAGCCAGCCCTTGGGACCGGCTATGGGATTTTCCAGCGCCTTTGTCATCGCCGCCGTATCGCCCTGCCGGGACCTGGCCTTGTCCAAGAGATCGTCGATGCGATTGCGCTTGCGCCCGTAAAGCGGGCGGATGACCGCCTTCAGCGCCGGCTCCAGGAAAGGATCCAGCCACTCCCGCGTTTCCATGATATGGCTGTCCGCATCGTAGATTGTCCTGCCGGCGGCATAGGTCATGGCGTAACCCGTTCTGGTGCAAGGCGACCCATGGTAGGTTGCAGTCCAGCGAATGCAAACCGCCGGTTTCCGCGCCGGCGCACGGGAGAACTTCATGAGCGATTCCACCATCCACCGGGATAACGCCCTCGCCATCCTCAAGGCCCGCATCGGCCAGCCTGAAACCCCGTCCGAATGGTTCGAGATCACGCAGGACCGCATCGACGCCTACGCCGAGGTGAGCATGGATCACCAATGGATTCACGTGGACGTGGCGCGCGCCCGTTCCGGCCCCTTCGGCACACCCATCGCCCATGGCAACCTGACGCTGGCGGTGATGGACCACCTGCCACGCGTGGTGGACGACGGTCTGCCGCCACTCGAGGGTCATCGGCTGAGCATCAACTATGGCTACGACCGCATCCGTTTCCCCTCACCGGTGAAAGTCGGTGCCCGCATCCGTTCCACCAACACGCTCGTCAGAGCGGAGGTGAAGGGTGACATGATCGAAACCGCCACCGAGATACGCGTGGACATCGAGGGTGGCGACAAGCCGGCACTGGTCGCGGAGAAACTGCGGCGCCTGGTGTTCTGATCGCAGCATGACCAACTCAGACACGGCATTTCGCAACGAGGTCAGTGCCTGGCTGGAAGCCAACTGCCCGGTATCCATGCGCACGCGCATGGTGCCCGAGGAAGCCGTCAACGGCGGCAATCGCCGGCGCGGCACGAATGCCGACGCCTATCTGTGGCTCGACCGCATGGCGGCGCGGGGGTGGACGGCGCCGACCTGGCCGCGTGTCTACGGTGGCGCGGGACTGGACAAGGATGCGTACGTGATTCTGATGGCGGAACTGCAACGACTGGGTGCACGTCCACCGCTGGGTGGCATGGGTATCACGATGCTGGGTCCCACGCTGCTGGAATTTGGCACAGACGCCCAGAAAGCCCGCCATCTGCCCCCCATCGCACGCGGAGAAACCGCGTGGTGCCAGGGCTACAGCGAGCCTGGCGCCGGTTCCGACCTGGCGAGCCTGGCCACGCACGCAGAGGACCGGGGTGACCATTTCCTCGTCAACGGCGCCAAGATCTGGACCTCGGGCGCCCAGCACGCGGACTGGATGTTCTGCCTGGTGCGCACCGACCGCGCCGCGCCGAAACACCGCGGCATCAGCTTTCTGCTCATCGACATGACCACACCCGGGGTGACCGTTCGCCCCATCCGCATGATCAATGGCGCTTCGCCCTTCTGTCAGACTTTTTTCGACAACGTCGTCGTTCCTCGCGACAACCTGGTGGGCGCGCTCAACGACGGCTGGACGGTGGGCAAGCGCCTGTTGCAGCACGAGCGCTCGGGCCTGGCCGCCCTGGCCAGCGCCGATACGGCCGGCCCCATGGACCGTATCCGCCCCGCCCTGCCCATGCCCGAACTCGCCCGGCAGTACGGCAATGCCGGGATCGAGCCGGAATTGCGCCAGGACCTGATCGACAACGCGATGCTGCGTGCGGCGTTGCTGCTGACACAACGCCGCACACTGGAGGAGTCGGCAGCGCACACGCCTGGCGCCGCAACCTCCATCTTCAAGTACGTGGAAGCCAACTACGTGAAGGAGCAGCTTGAGCTGCAGCTGCGCATCCGTGGTACTGCCGGGCTCGGCTGGTCCGGGGACGACTTCGACGCGGATGCACTGGACAAGTGCCGGTTGTGGCTCGAGGCAAAATCAATCTCCATCGCCGGCGGCTCCAACGAAATCCAGCTCAACATCATCGCCCGGCGTGTACTTGGATTACCCGACTGAAACGAGGAACCGTTATGACAGATTCGCCAACGCCGATCAGCGGGCCGCTCTGGGCCGCACGCAACTGGTCCGCGGACGAGGGAGCGGGCAGCATTCACGACGACGCCACCGCCACGAAACTTGGTTTCCGCGGCGGCACGGTCGCCGGCGACATCCACATGAACCAGTTTCCGCCCGTGCTGTTGCGCGTATTCGGCAACGCCTGGTTCGAGCGTGGCAACCTGTCACTGAATTTTCGTAACGCCACGATCGACCGCGAAGCTGTGCGGGTGTTCGCCGAGCCGCTCGTCGAAGGAGCCACGCAGACGCGGGTGTGGATGGCACGCGACGATGACCTGCTGGTCTGCGAAGGCACCGCGGCCATCGGAGATTTTTCCCGATCCGCTTTACGCAGCCGCGACCTGCGTGGCTGCGAGCCCAGTGAGCTGCGCATCCTCAGCCGCCTGGCACCTGGCATGCACCTTGGCACCTGGGAAGTGGACGCAACACCGGACCTGCAGTTCGAGCGTTACGACAGGCAGCTCATCAGCGACCCGCTGCCCTGGTATCGCGAGCCCTCCCCCTGGGGGGAGATCGTGGCTGCGCCCTGCACCTTCGTGCAGTACCTGTGGGGGACCGCCATGCGCGGCCTGAAGCCGCTCGTCGGCGAGTCGGTGGGTCTGTTTGGCGCCATGGAAATCGCCACGCCCCAGGGCCCCTTCCTGCTCAACCGCCGCTACCGCATCGAAAGTCACGTGGTGTGCGTCGGTCAGAGCCCGCAGACGGAGTACGTGTGGTACGACACCGATGCCTTCGACATGGATGGACGGCACGTTGCCTTTCTGCGCATGCAGTCGCGGGCGATGAAGGCCTCCTCCCCCGCTTATGCCGGAGCCGCCGATTGAGTAGGCGACCTGCGACCATGCACGGATTGTCCGGCGCCCACAAGAAGCCCTACGATCCGGAGCTGGAATAACGGGGAGAAGAGCCAATGAAGACGCCAACGCAGCACATCCTGGAGGCCGCCCACACGCTGCGGGAGGATGCAATTCCCGGTGACAGACAGGGGAATCTCACCCAGCGCACGGTGGATATCCTCAGGGCATCCGGCGGGTTCCGGCTGTTGCTCGCCCGCGACCTGGGCGGCTACGAGGAACACCCCAACGAATTCCTGAACTGGGCGATGGCCGTGGGCGCCCAGCAGCCTTCCGCGGGCTGGATCGCCGGTGTCGTGGGCGTACACCCCTGGGAGATCTCCTTCATGCATCCCCGGTTGCAGCAGGAGATCTACGGGGAGGATCCGGATACCTGGGCCGCCTCGCCCTATGCGCCTTTTGGTCGTGCCAGACCGGTTGATGGCGGCTTCCTGCTGACCGGGGAATGGCCCTACTCCACGGGTACCGACTACAGCCAGTGGGTGATACTGGGTGGCGTGGTGATCAACGCCGACGGCAGCACACCAGAAGGACCGCCGGACGTGCGCCATTTCGTCCTGCCGCGCGGCGACTACGAGATCGTGGACGGCAGCTGGAACGTCATGGGTCTGAAGGGCACCGGCAGCAAGAACGTACGCATGACCGACGCCTTCGTACCGGATTACCGGGTGGTCGAATCAAGCAAGGTCAACGAGGGGGTCTACGCCGAGGAGCGGCGCCCAGGCTCACCCCTCTACGCGCTGGGCTTTGGCGTGATGTTTCCCGCCGCCATTGCGGCGGGCACCCTCGGCATCGCCGGGGGCTACCTGCGGGAACAACGTAGTTACATGGCGGGGCGGATCTCGGTGATGGGCAAAGTGGCGAAGTCCGATCCCGCCTACCTCACCGCGCTGGCGGTAGCGGAATCGGACCTTGCCGCCAGCCGGTGCCACCTGCTGCACATCACCGGCGAGTTGTACGACTACGTCAAGGCCCGCAACAAGGTAACGCCTGAACAGCGCCTGCGTTTCCGCCTGGATCAGGTACGGGCTACTGACCGCGTCTACGAGACGCTGGCACCGCTGGCCCGGTTGGCCGGCTCCGCCGGCATACAGGAAGCCAACGGTCTGGAACGCTGGTGGCGCGATCTGCACACCGCCATCACTCACGTGTGCAACGTGCGGAATGACATCTACTTCCCATGGGGACTGCACAGTTTCGGCGGAGACATCCCTCCCGGCACCCTGTACTGACAAGCTGACGAACAACGGAGAAAATCATGAGCAAGGCTGCCGTCCGCGCGCTGGGTTATCTGGAACTGGGCGTTTCCAGCCTTGCCAACTGGGAGGATTTCGCCCGCGACATCCTGGGTGTGCAGGCGAATCGCGATGGCAACGCCCTGAACCTGCGCTACGACGCAGACTGCTGGCGTCTGCGCCTGGTGCAGACCGGCGAGGACGACATCCGCTGTGCCGGTTTCGAAGCAGCGGACAGCGCGCATCTGCAGGCGATCGTCGCACGGCTTCAGGCACAGGGTGTGGCGGTTTCCGCCGCATCCGCCGAGGCCGCGGCCGCTCGTCGCGTCAGCGAGCTTGTCTGCCTGAACGACCCGTTCGGTCTGCCCATGGAGATCTATGTCGGCAATCGCTCCGCCCCGGGCGCATTCGAGTCTCCACGAGGCGTGGCGGGCTTTGTTACGGCAGGACAGGGACTTGGGCACATCGTGCTCACTGCGCCGGAACCGGACAGAATGAAGCGGTTCGCGCTGGAAGGCCTTGGCTTCCTGCTGTCGGACAATATCTTCATGGGGCCACCCGGTCACCAGCTCGAAGTCACCTTCCTGCACTGCAATCCACGCCACCACACGCTGGCATTTGCCGCCATACCCGCGTCGAAGCGCCTGAATCACATCATGCTGCAGCTTCAGGATCTGGACGACGTTGGTCGGGGTCTTGATACCGCAGCCCGCGCCGGCGTGCCGATTTCCTCGTCACTCGGCCGGCATACGAATGACCGCATGACGAGCTTCTACATGCGCTCGCCGTCGGGCTTCGACATCGAGTACGGTTTTGGCGGCGTGGAGATCGACGATGCCACCTGGCAGCCGGAGGTCTATCACGCCCCCAGCATCTGGGGTCACAGAGGCGCCCTGAATCCGGCCTGACAGCACGCTCGCCCGTCGGCATCCACCAGCGCGGGAAGCCTGTTCGTGCCGGATGCCGGCACGTTCCCCCGGCGCACGGCGGTGACGAGCTCGTCCGAGCGAACGACGGCAGTCCGAGTCCCGGTACGGCAGCCTTGCCGCATTACTCCCCGCCGACGTAGCGCTTCACCAGACGATCGAGGAATTCCCGACCGCGATACAGCGATTCCACCGGGATGCCTTCGTTGAGCCCGTGCGCCCGCACCCTTTCCGGCTGCACGAACAGACCGTTGACGCCATACGTGGGAATACCGGCCGGCGTCAGGAAGCGACCGTCGGTGCCACCCGCCTGCAAATGCGGCAACACGGGTACACCCGGCCACATTTCGCCGGAAATCTGTTCGATCGGACCCAGGATTTCCGCCGTCAACGCCGGCGGCGGTGAGGTGGTTTCCGGTGGATCGGCGAAGCTCACCACAACGTCCGGATCGCCGATCACCTGTTCCAGCTCCCGCCGGATGGCTGCCTGTTCGCGCCCTGGAAATATGCGGCAATTCACGTTGGCCGTGGCGCGCTGGGGCAAGGCGTTGGGTGCATGCCCCGCACTCAGCTGCGTGGCCACGCAGGTGGTACGCAGGATGGCGTTGAAACTCGGATCCGCCAGCACCCTGGCCAGCGCCTCGGGCGCCGGAGGCTCTTGCAGAATGGCCAGCAGGTCCGCTGCCTGCTCTTGCGGGGCCATCCCGGCCAGCCGCTGGAAGTAGGCGCGCGTGGTGTCGTTGAATTCAACCACAAACTCATGGTCGGCGATCCTGCGCAGCGCCGTCGCCAGACGGTAGATCGCGTTGTCCTTCACCGGCCGCGAGGAGTGCCCGCCCGGATTGCGAACTTCCAGCCGGAAATCCTGGTAGGTTTTCTCGCCCGCCTGCACGCCGTTGTACACAGGCGTGCCCTCCGGCGACAGAATGCCCATCGTGCCTTCGTTCAGCGCAAACCCGGCGTCGAGCAGGTCTCGATGGTGCTCAACCAGATAATGCGCGCCATTGAAGGTATTCGGCGTTTCCTCGCCGCACGTCAAAGCCAGTTTCACGGTGCGTTCAGGCCGATAGCCGGAGGTCTTCATGCGCACGAGAATGTCCACGAAGATGGCGGCCATTGCCTTGTCGTCCATGGTTCCACGACCGTAGAAGTAGCCGTCTTCCTCGACGAGCGTGAACGGATCCCGCTCCCAGTCTTCTCGGTTGGCCTCCACCACGTCGAGATGCGCCAGCAGCAGTACTGCCTTCGCGTCTGGATCGAGTCCCGGCAACGCGGCGATCAGGTTGCCCTGTTGCGGCCAGCCAGGCGGCACGATGACCTGTATGTTCTGGCTCGCGATACCGGCGGTGCGCAGCCTGTGCGCCATGGCATTGGCCGCCTCGGTGCAACTTCCCGACGACAGGGTGGTGTTGATCTCCACGAGTTGTTTGTAAATGGCGCGAAAATCCGCCCGACTGGCATCCAGCTCATCCGCGAGCACCGGCGCCCGCCACAGGCAACCCAACAGGACCAGGCCGGTCATCAGACTGCGTGTCATGTTTCCTCCCTTTTCGTTACCCGGCAGCCCACTGTGGGGAACTGCGCATGGCCTTCAACGCTCAGGCTCGTATCATGGCACGTTAACGGTGTCGGGACGGAATGGCCGCGATGAACACCCACGACCCGACCGGGTCATCACCACTTCAGGCGCTGGCGGAGGCCGGGGTCGCTGTCGGCACCCACCCGCCGCAGGTGCCGGGCCAGCTGCCATTGCTCGACACCGAGGCGACCCACGCCGCGCTCGAGAAGCGCATGGGGCGAATCCACGCCAGCGTGCGACTGGGCATGGAACGCGACCATGCTGCCCAGGCCTTTGGCCAGGGCATGAACTTCCTGCACCTGGAAAACATGCCGCCGGTAGCCATCGCCATCGAACTGCTGCTACGCCTTACCGGCACGTGGCGACGCGGCCTTGCCAACGCGGCGCGCGTGGAACTGACCCGGAACACGCTGACGCTGGCGCACCTGCCAACGGCGTTTGATGGTTATCGCGTGCTGCACCTGAGCGATCTGCACGTGGACATGTGCGCGCCGGCCATGGCTACCGTTGGCAAACTTGTGAGCGACCTGCACTACGATCTGTGCGTGCTGACGGGTGATTACCGGGGGCGGACCTGGGGAGACACCGGCCAGTGCCTCGAGGGCATGCAACGTCTGCGCAAGGCACTGAGAGGCACGGTATACGCCGTGCTCGGCAACCACGATTCCATCACCATGGTGCCGGATCTCGAAGCGATGGGATTCCACGTACTGCTCAACGAATCCGTGAAGCTGACGCGGGATGGCGCCGCCATCCATCTGGCTGGCGTTGACGACGCGCACTTCTTCCGCGCGGACAATCTGGAAAACGCCGCCGCTGGCATTCCACGGGAGGCCGTTGCCATCCTTCTGTCCCACACGCCGGAAATCTACCGCCAGGCAGCGCACGCCGGCTTCGACATCATGCTCAGCGGGCACACGCATGGTGGACAGATCTGCCTGCCGGGGGGCGTTCCCATCATTCTGGAGTCCCGCATGCCGCGTCGCTTCGGCGCGGGCCCCTGGCGCTACGGGACCCTCGAAGGCTACACCTCCCGTGGCGCCGGCTCCTCGGTAGTGCCGGTGCGGTTCAACAATCAACCCGAAATCACCCTGCATCAGCTGGTTCGGCGGGTTCCCTGACGTTTGCCGCGCAGCGACGCCGTCATTGCCGCACTCAGTAGGGCCGATCACGCAGACCGAGTGCAAACAGCACCCGTGACGCCAGCAATTCGCCGACGAAAAACAAGCCCCCCACAAGCAGAATCTCTGGCGCACCAAGCGGCAACCATGCCCGCAGCACCAGGGCCGGAAGGATCGCTTCAGGCAGCTGGTCGAGTCCAAGGGCCTGGCTGCTGGGCGCCAGGCCCCGGCGCCGCTTGAGAAAAGAAGACAGACAATCACCCGTCATGGCCGCCAGCGCCGCCAGCATTCCCGAATACCACGGCAGGCTCAGCAGCATCGCGACCGGTACGCATATCACGACGGCCGCGATGACGCCTCGCCACGTCTTGGAATGCCCCAGCAAGGGCCGGCCGTCACGCCAGGTCAACCCGCCATCGAGAGGCCACGCATAACGCGCACCCAGCCAGCGCCTGGCAAGCAACGGCGCAAAATTGGCTGCACCGATCAGGACGAGGCAGTCGACTACCGCCGGCACGTGCACATTCATTACCAGCCATTGAACGTCAGAGCCATGCGTGGTGCCAACTCCCATGCACTGACAAGCCAGGCTACCGTGAGCGGGGACGGTGCCGTCTCTCGCACCGTCAGTCGTCGGTGAGCAATTCGTAGTCAGCCTTTTCCGCGCCACACTGTGGACAGATCCAGTCTTCCGGTAAATCCTCCCAGCGCGTGCCCGCGGCAACGCCCTGTTCGGGCAATCCCAGCGCCTCATCGTATTCGAAGTTGCAGAACAGACACCGGTATCGTCTGGAAGGTCGGCTACTCATCCCACGCTCCTATTCCACTTCAAAGCGTATCGGTACCGTCTTCGGACCAATGACGAAGGTCGAACGGTAGAGCCTGGGAACACCCGCAAGTTCCACCGACTTCAGGCGTGGAATCAGCGCCTCCCACAACAACCGCATCTCCAGCCGCGCCAGGTGCTGGCCAAGGCAGACGTGGGGGCCGGAACCAAAGGCGATCTGCTTGCCGCGCGGGCGATCGATATCGAACTCGTCCGGATCCGGATACACCGATTCGTCCCGACTGGCGCTGTGATACGACAACAGGATCCAGTCGCCCTTCTTCACGGGCTGTCCAGCGACTTCGGTGTCTTCCGTTGCCGAACGCATGAAGGTCTTCACCGCACTGGCCCAACGCACCGACTCTTCCACGAAGCCGGCGATATCCTGTGGATTGTCTTTCAATCGTCTGAGCAGTTCCGGGCGCTCGGCCAGCGCCCACATGGCGCCGGACGTCGTGTTGGATGTTGTGTCATGGCCGGCGCCGGAGGAGATGATGTAGTACCCCATCAGCTGACGATGCGTGAGGTACTCGCCGTCGATCGTCGCATTCGCCATGATACTGTGCAGCGATCCGGTTGGATTCTCCCGATACGCTTTTGTCACGGGCGCAAAGTACTCATCGAATTCGCGCAGCGTGTTCCTGACGAACATCGCCATGGACTCCACCGGCGGCAGCTCGGCACCGGAGGCGTTGAGGTCCGCATCCGCGCCGCCGAACATCTCCTGCGTGAGTCGCAACATCAGCGGCTCATCTTTCTCCGGCACGCCGAGCAGTTGCATCACTACCCGGAGCGGATACCAGTAGGCGACATCCCGGGCGAAATCGCAGGTTGGAGCAAGTTTGATCATGCGATCGGCGAACAGGCTGGCGGTCGCCCGGATATCCTCCTGCACGGCGCGCAGTGACGCCGGCGTGAGGGCCTTGAAGGTGATCTCCCTCAGCGCCTTGTGTTCTTCGCCGTCAACCGATACCAGCGAGCGGATCAGGTTGGGATCCCCCCCCGTGACCTGCTTCGTCAGTTCAATCACCGCGGCAGGACTCATGAAGGTAGACCTGTCCCCATTGTGGAAAACGTCGGAACGCTTCTCGATATCCAGCACGTCGGCATGCCGCGTCGCCACCCAGAACGGGTCGAAACCATCCGGATGCGCACGGGCGAACGGAGCATCGCGACGCAGCTGCGCAAACAGGGCATTGATGCGTTCCGGATCGGCGTAAACATCCGGGTTCACCAGCATGTTCGACAATTCACGACTCAACTCCACGGGCAACCTCCTGCCGGACTTCCGTTACTGTGTCTCAGTGTGACCGGCACGCAGGGTTTGCAGTTGATCGGGATCAAACGGCGCACACCGCATGCCTGCGTTTCGCGTACCTTCCGGGAGTGCATACGCGCTGGTCTATCGCGGAAAACTCCTATTGCCGACACCCTGGCAGGCTGCTGAAAAAGCAGTCTGGGAAGCCAGGCAGTCTGCGATCACATCGCCCACGGGACGGCCTCTGCGCGATCGAGCCTTGCACCCCGCCTGCCGGCCACGACAGTACGCTGCCAAGTCCGGCTGCACACATGCATTCTCCCCGTCTGGGGCTATACTGGCCGCCGATGCACAACAATGAAGGCACCAACGAATGGCGTCGGCCCTGACAGAAACAATGGAACCTGCTATCCGACCAGGAATGCAACCAGCTATGGCATCGGCCGTACCTGGCCTGGTTTTCCTGCTCCTGCTGTCTTTCACACCCATAGCTGAAGCGGACGGCAGAATCGGCATCCCTGCCGAAGTTCCGTTTCACCCCGACACAACCGTTCCGGAGAAGGTGAAAGCGGAGTGTGACCTTGGCGGCAAGGTCGCCACGTTCATCACGAAATACAACAGTAACGTGGTCTTCTCCACCGAACCGGAAAATGGCCAGTACGTCGAAATGGCCATAACCGAGGCATTCGCGCCTGGCGGTGGCGCATGGTCAGGGCCCAAGTGGATGGAAGTGACTGGCACGCTCAACAACAATGGGGAAAAGGTCGCCTCCTTCCGTGCCAAGCGATTCTCGACAGGTGGGGCGTTTGCCGGTTTCAAAGGCACCTGTTCCATCATCGGCCGGTGCACCAAAGCGCTGGGGAAAGACATTGCCGAGTGGCTGCGCAATCCGGTGGATGGCGCCGAGCTTGGCGACGCCCGTTGACCCATCACGCATCGCTGATGCAATCTCCGCGGTGACGTCTTACGTCCACGCGGCCCATTCCCGGTCAGCAGCCCGCATCCCTGCACACGCAGTCGGGCGTGTGCTTCCGGGCAATATTCCACCTCCGACCAGCGCTACAGGGTAACGATTCGATGCAACTATCCCGCAGGAGTCGTCTTGCGCGCGCCCTCCTGCACCTGTGTGGCTGGTCGCTCGAAGGCTCGAAACCGCATGCACGCCGTTGCGTGGTAGTGGCCGCGCCGCATACCTCCAACTGGGACTTCGTGTGGCTGATCCTGATGGCCGCGGCCTACGATGTGTCCATCAACTGGTTGGGAAAACACACCCTTTTCGCCGGTCCTGCCGGCCCGGTCATGCGCTGGCTCGGTGGCATTCCCGTCCATCGCGCAACGGCGAACAAACTGGTGGAGCAGATTGCCGACGCCTTCGCGTCAGCTGCCCGGGAGGACGAGTCGCTCATGCTGGTGATCCCACCGGAAGGTACGCGCCGACGCGTCGACTACTGGAAGTCCGGCTTCTATCACGTCGCGCGACTGGCCAACGTTCCCATCGTGCTCAGCGTGCTCGATTACGGCCGGCGCAGCGGCGGCTTCGGCGATGAATTCATGCCCGTCGAAATCGAGACCGACATGACGCGCATTCGCGCCTTCTACGCCGATTCCTCCGGGAAATACCCCGATCGCTTCGGTCCGGTGAGACTGCGCGACTGACACCTGGGCCCTCTCTCATAGGTCCCATCTATCGACTTCACAGAAACAAACGATTGGCCGACCCCAGACACTGGTCTGTAGGGTAACGGCACTGACACGGTGCGCTCGCTGGGCGGATTACACGTCACCGAACGGATCGCCGCGGCGAGCGCCAGTGTCACCATTGCAACCGGAGGATTCGCTGATGCGCAAAACCATACTCCCACTCATCGTCTCACTGGGACTGTCTGCGCCCGCCGCCGCCGACACCCGGCCCATGACCAACCAGGACTGGTGGCCCGACCGACTGGACCTGACCCCCCTGCGGCAACACACCAGCGATGGCAACCCGTACGGCTCGGACTTCGACTACGCGCAGGCCTTCAGCAAACTGGATCTCGCCGCCGTCAAGGCGGACCTGAAAGCACTGATGACCACATCGCAGGACTGGTGGCCGGCCGACTACGGCCACTATGGCCCGCTGTTTATCCGCATGGCCTGGCACAGCGCCGGCACGTATCGCGTGAATGACGGGCGCGGTGGCGCCGACGGCGGCCAGCAGCGTTTCGAACCACTCAACAGCTGGCCGGACAACGTCAGTCTGGACAAAGCGCGTCGCCTGCTGTGGCCGCTCAAGCAGAAGTACGGCGCCAGCATCTCCTGGGCGGACCTGATGGTGCTGGCAGGCAACGTGGCGCTGGAGTCCATGGGCTTCAGAACTTTCGGTTTTGCCGGTGGCCGGGAAGACGACTGGCAGGCGGACAATGTGTACTGGGGCTCTGAAAGCCAGTTTCTGGGTGACAAGCGCTATCACGGAGACCGCCAGCTCGAAAAGCCGCTCGCCGCGGTACAGATGGGTCTCATCTACGTCAATCCGGAAGGTCCGAACGGCAACCCGGATCCACTTGCCGCCGCAAGGGACATTCGCGAAACGTTCGCCCGCATGGCCATGAACGACGAGGAAACCGTGGCGCTCATTGCCGGTGGTCATACCTTCGGCAAGGCGCATGGCGCGCACAAACCAGCGGATTGCGTCGGCCCCGAACCGGCCGCAGCCGGCCTGGAGGAACAGGGGTTCGGCTGGAAAAACAGCTGCGGCAAAGGCAATGGCGCGGATACCGTAACAAGCGGACTGGAAGGCGCCTGGTCCGTCAATCCCATCGCCTGGACCTCGCAGTATCTGGACAACCTGTTCAACTACGAGTGGGTGCAGACGCGCAGTCCCGCTGGCGCGATCCAGTGGCA
>JACKNX010000009.1 GCA_024234635.1 Pseudomonadales bacterium
GTTGACGTCCACGGTTACGATTACACCAAGGCCGCCAGACGGGCGGTGTCCGACGCCATCAGGCACTCCTCCCTGAACTTTTTCCGGGCGCTGAACAAAACGCCGAACGACATGCACATACGGGTGCGCATCGGCGTGGCAAAGCCTGACGCCGTGGACACCGCCGCGGTGGCCGCGGAGCTGCCGTATGGCACGGTGACGGTCGAAGTCGTTTCAGGCGGGCTCGACGTGCCCGCGGACCAGGGTGAGGACGGCATTGCCATCGCCAGTGCCGCGGTGCTGGTCTATCTTGCGTGAGACAGACCACCTGATGATGCAGGAATGGCCTGGCGCGGTTACTGACAGGCGAAACAGCACCGGGCGTGCCCCTTGAACGTGTAAGATGCAACGCCCGCACGCCCACAGGTTCGAGCGCTCGCCACCCTGATAATTCCCTGGTCTGGCTGGTCCGCAATGCAGCGGAAAATGCTGCATTTGGCGCGAGTCTTCGAAGCCACGAACGCTGATACAAGTCCCGGAGGGACGTTTTCTGCAGCCTCTCCCGGAACGAAGTTCCATGCGCGACAGCGCTGGCAATCGCAACGCGGCCAGCTGCGAACGCACGCCCCCCGGCCGGTGCGTCAGCCGGCGCGCAGACTCTCCCTCAGGGCGTCGATCAACCGGTTGATCTCCTCGGTTTCGGTGATGAACGGCAGACCAAGCTGAATGGTGTCGCCACCGTAGCGGACATAGAAACCCCGCTGCCAGCAGCGCATGGCCACTTCATGGGGACGGCGCGCCGGCTCGCCGGGATAGGGTTCCAGCGTCAGGGCACCGGCAAATCCATAGTTGCGGATGTCCAGCACGTGCGGCTCCCCTTTCAGCGAGTGGATGGCATCCTCGAATACCGGCGCCATGGCGGCGACCCGTTGGATGAGGCCGTCCTTTTCCAGGATATCGAGTGACGCGTGCGCAGCCGCGCAGGCGACGGGATGCCCCGAATAGGTGTACCCGTGCGGGAATTCCAGCAGGTACTCCGGCGTATCCTGCTGCATGAAGGTGTCGTGGATATCGCGCCGCACCGCCACCGCACCCATCGGAATCACGCCGTTGGTGAGCTGCTTGGCGAGGGTGATCAGATCCGGTCGTACGCCAAATGCGGCGCTGCCGGTGACGGCACCCATGCGGCCGAGGCCGGTGATCACCTCGTCGAAGATCAGCAGGATGTCGTGTTTGTCACAGAGGGCACGCAGGCGATCGAGGTAACCCACTGGCGGCGGAATCACACCTGCCGAACCAGCCACCGGCTCGACGATCACCGCCGCGATGGTGGATGCGTCGTGACGCGCGACGATGGTTTCCAGCTGCTCGGCCAGCGCCGCTCCGGCGGCGGGTTGACCACGGCTGAAGGCGTTGCCCGGGAGTAGCGTGTGGCCAAGATGATCGGTACTCGGTCCATCACCAAACATGAGCCGGTTAGGGCCGATGCCCCCTACGTGCGTGCCACCGAAGTTGACGCCGTGATAACCCTTGTCACGCCCCACCAGCAGCGTCTTGGATGCCTTGCCTTTCAGGCGCCAGTACGCGCGCGCCATTTTCAGCGCAGTCTCCACGGCCTCGGAACCGGAATTCGTAAAGAAGATCCTGTCCAGTCCCGGCGGCATGAGATCCGCCACACGCCGGGCGAGTTCGAAGGCGCCGGGATGGCCGAACTGGAAGGGTGGCGAATAGTCCAGCGTCTGCAGCTGGTCCAGCACGGCCCGATTGATTTCCGCGCGGTTGTGACCGGCGCCACAGGTCCACAGCCCCGACAGCCCGTCAAACACACGCCGTCCATCCGCATCCTGGAAATAGGCACCTTCCGCGCGCTGGATGATGCGGGGGTG
This sequence comes from Pseudomonadales bacterium, assembly GCA_024234635.1. Taxonomy (GTDB): domain Bacteria; phylum Pseudomonadota; class Gammaproteobacteria; order Pseudomonadales; family Azotimanducaceae; genus SYFY01. Next base: position 1,866 of record JACKNX010000009.1, read on the forward strand.
TTTCTTGAACTCCCGATTTGCGGTGAAGGGCATCCACCACGCATCGAGGTCCAGGTTCATCGGCGTGTTCATACGGTTTTCCAGGTTGCAGCGGCGCAGACGAAATACCGGTTCGTTGGCGAACCTCCCGCGCCCGAAGGCTCTCGGGCGCTGGAGGGACGCAAAGGATATCCGCCCCGCCGCGGTAGTTCACCGTTCGCGTCGGAGCTCTATCCCACCCGGACAGGGCGTCCCTGCGCGACAGAGGGGTTGGCGGGACGGCGTGAAGTCCACGAGGCGGGTCCGGCGCCGGTCGATGGCGTGCTGCTTCCCGGTTGAACTGATGCATGCACCGCCGCGGTGGTACAGTGGCCACATGCTCTGTCCCGGCTGTCAGTTCGACAATCCCGCCAACATGCGCTTCTGCGGCCAGTGCGGTACCGCGCTCGAACATCTGTGCGCAAAATGCAAGGCGGTGGTGCCCACGGGTTTCAAGTTCTGCGGCGAATGCGGTCACTCGCAGGCGCCCGCGCGGGCACCGGAAACCCAGCGCCGCCACCTGACGGTGCTGTTCAGCGACCTGGTGAATTCCACCCAACTCTCCGAACGTCTCGATCCGGAGGAATACCTGGAAATCATCCGCGCCTACCAGACGCAGATCGCCAGCGCGATTGACGCCTGGCAGGGGCACCTCGCCCAGTACCTGGGCGATGGTGTGCTGGCCTATTTCGGCTATCCCCGCGCGCAGGAGGACGATGCGGTACGCGCGGTACGCTGCGCGCTGAAGTGCGTGGCCGCCATCGACGCGCTGAGCCAGCAGCTCGAACTGCGCCACGGCGTACGCGTACGCGCGCGCATCGGCATCCATACCGGCGTGGTGGTGGCAGGCAGCATCGGCAGCGGCGACAGGACCGACCAGCTGGCACTCGGCTCCACGCCCAATATCGCCGCCCGCGTGCAGGGGCTGGCCGCACCCAGCCAGGTGGTAATGACCCGCGCCACCTGGGAGACGGTGCAGCGGGCCATTCGCGCCCGCAGCATCGGCGAGCATACGCTCGGCGGCGTGCAGCAGCCGGTGGAACTCTTCGTGGCGGAAGGCACGCGCAACGCGGAGGACGCATCCGACGAATCGACCTTCGTGGGACGCACGCACGAGATGGGCGAACTGCAGGACACCTTCAATCGGGCTATCGGTCAACATGGGCAATGGCTGCTCGTCTACGGGGAGCCGGGCATCGGCAAGTCCCGGCTGCTGTCGGAATTCAAGCGACGGGTGGCCGGTTCCGCCCAGTGGCTGAGCGCGCGCTGTTCCAGCTATCACGAGAACGTGGATCACTATGCGTTGTCCGACATGTTGCGCCGACGCATCGGTCTCGCCGAAGGCGCGGATGCCACTGCACAGCGCAACGAGCTGACGGACTGGCTGCGCGATCAGGGATGGGATCCGGACACGTTGTCCAGCGCGGTGGACGGCTTTGCCACGGCACTCGGAATTGCCACCACCGCCGGCGATGAGGCGCAACGGGACCGCGCGCACGCCACCGTACTGGACTGGATGGTGGATATCTCCACAAGAACACCGCTGGTCTTCTGCGTGGAAGACGCCCACTGGGTCGATCCATCCACACTTGATTTCCTCAACAGGGCAATGGACACACTGGCCAGGGGCCGCATCCTGGTGATCGTCAGCGCACGGCAGCAGTTCCAGCCCGGCTGGCCCACCGGTACGAACCGCCGGGTTCTGTATCTTGGCCGAATCGCCGCGGACGACTCGGCCATCCTCGTGCGCAGCAGTGTCGATGCGGAGCTTCCCGACGGTGTCGTGCAGCAGCTTGTCGAACGGGCTGACGGCGTACCGCTGTACCTGGAGGAGCTGGTGGCGTCCGCCCGCCGGCATGCGCAGGGTGATTTCGACTTTTCGCATTTTGTCCCGCAATCCCTGCAGGACTCCCTCATGGCGCGCATCGACGCGCTGGGCCCAGCCAGGGAAATTGCACAGATTGGCGCACTGCTCGGGCGCAGCTTCAGCGTTGCCATGCTGCAGGCGGTGAGCAAGGAGACACCGGACGCCATCAGCGACCGGGTGCAGCGCGTCGTGGACTCGGGCCTGCTGCAGAAAGTTGGCGCCGGCAGTGCCGCCACTCTGCGCTTCCGGCACTCGTTGATGCAGGACACTGCCTATCAGTCCCTGCTGCTGAGCGACCGCCGCACGCTGCACGCGCGGGTGGCACAGGCGATGCAGGAACGCTTCCCCGACCTGGCGAAGCAGGAGCCGCAGACGCTGGCCAGGCACTGTGAAGGTGCGGAACAAATCAGTGATGCCATTCGCCACTTTGTGGCTGCCGGTGAACGGGCCAACGATCGCGCCGCGGTGGTGGAGTCCGTGCGCTTTTTCCGCCACGCCCAGCAGCTGCTTCCCCGTGTTGCCGAAGAGAACGAGCGCAACGATCTGGAGCGCATTGTCCTGCAGGGCATGGTCAGGCCCATCAGCTCACGCGGTGGCTACGCCGACGGCGAGCTGCGCCCCATCATCGACCGGCTGAAAGCGCTGCGTCCCGACCGTACTGCGGCGTCCGGTCACTTCCGCACGCTTTCCACCGAGTGGGGCTACCACTCCATGCGCGGCCACCGCGAGGAAACCTGGCACTACGCGAATGCGTGCCTTGAACTGGCCCTGGAGTCAGGCCGGCCACGTCAGCTCATCTTCGCCTACTACGCCACCGGCTCCACACACTTCTACAGCGGCAACTTCCTCGCCGCGGAGCGGGACCTCAGCCGAAGTCTCGAACTGGCGGCGGAGGACCATCCCTTCGGCGAGAGTCGCCGCGACTTCGACGATGCCACGTTTCTGGCGCGCATCGTCCTCGGCTGGTGCCTGAGCCTGCGCGGCTATCCTGACCGGGCCACCACGCTCCTGGACGAGACGCTCGAACTCGCCCGGCACCATGGTGCCGTGTTTGCCCATGTGCAGGCGCTGTTCTGGGCACTCTACGTGGACTGGGACATGCGCCGGCCCAACAACCGGCTTCTGGGCCGATTTGACGAGATCATCCAGCACGCCAGCGAACACGGCATTGCCTACTGGTTGAGAAACGCCATCAATATGCGCCAGTGGATCCGCTACGGAGACGGCGACGACGGCGCCTACAATCCGCAAGCCATCACGCTCCTGGCTTCGTCCGCGATCGAAGGCGTTGTTGGCGGCTACGCGGTGGTGCGTCTCGTGGACACACTCATCCAGCGGGGCAACCTGGCCGATGCCCGCATTGCGCTGGACAATGCCCAGCGTCGGGTCGAAACCTCGCTCGGCGTGCTGCACGCACCGGAAGCGCTGCGACAGCAGGGCATTCTGGCGGCGCTGGATGGTGATACGGATGTCGCCCTGACCCGGTTCCGCCAGGCTGTCGAACTGGCTACGGCGTGCGGCAGTCGCACGCAGGCACTGACCGCACTGGTGGACATGCACCGCCACGTGCACGGGGTGCCCACCGACGAGTTGCGTGCCCTGTTCGATGCCTACACCGAAGGCCGCAACGAGCCTCTGCTGCAGCAGGCCGCAGCCCTTCTTGCCGGACACTGACCATCCCTAACGAAACATGGGGCGAAACAGGGCGCCGGCCGACCGGATTGATTGGCGTGCACAATGCGATGACATCGAAGAGGTAACAACATGCGTTGTCTGGTACTCGGGGGAGGTGGGCATCTCGGTGCAGCGTTCTGTCATCATCTGGCCAGCGCGCAGCACGACGTGGTTGCGCTGGGCCGCCGCGACACACGCCCGGAAAGCCTGGCCGATATCACCCGGCTGCACTACCAGCCTGTTGCGATGGAAGGTACGCACCGCGATGCGCAGCTCGACGGCTACGATCTCATCGTGGATGCCGCGGCACCGTACGCCCTGGAGGAAGACGCGCTCGACGCCGCGCTGACCCGAGGCCAGACGATTCTGGACGCCTGCGCCCGCAACCGCAGCACGCTTGTGCACGTAGGCTCGTTCACCGTACATACGGATGCTGATGGGCTGACTGGCCGAGCGCTGGCGCGCCTGCATCCCTACTTCACGCTGAAACGCCGGCTCGAATCCCAGGTGCTGGAAGCGGACGTCGACAGCGTGATCATCAATCCCACCCAGGCTCTCGGACCCTGGGACGGCCGCGCACTGCCATTTGCGCTGCTGCCGTTGCTGACACGGGAGAAAATTCCGTTCACGGCCAACCAGCGTCTCAACGTCATCGATGTGCGCGACGTGGCCGCCGCCGGGATCGCCGCCGCGACCAGGCGGCAGTTCCGCCAACCCATCCTGCTCGCGGGCCACAATGTCACGCTCGATCTGCTGTTCAGCCGCGTTGCGGAAATGACGGGCACCAGGCCACCGCGCTGGCATGCCTCGGCGGAAGCGGGTGCCGTGCTGGCGTTCGGCGCGGAGCGCATGCAACGGCTGCTGCCGCGCGCGGCACACTACCCGTCACTCGGTTTTGTGCTGCTGCTCAGTCAGCAGTGGCTGTTCCCCGGTCCGCTACAGCGCCGCCTGGGGCTGCCAATCACCAGTCTGACAAAAACGCTCACTGATTCGCTGGCGTGGTATGCGCAACGCGCGGATCTCAGCGCCGCGCTGCCACCAGCACGTTGAAGCGGATGACGTAGGACCAGACGACACTGGCCATGAGCTGATCGCGCATGCTGAGCGCAGACGGCGGCTTGCCCGCCAGAAAGCGGGTAAGCGCACGGCGGAATCCACGCCAGCCCGGCGTGGTGATGTCCACCACGGTCACATCACTGAATCCCGCGTCACGCAGCACATCCGCATAGGCTTCGGGTCCTGCCAGGTAGTTCGCCGCGGGCATGTACCCCGTGGTGCGCAGCATCAGCAGATCAGACATCACCAGCCAGCCACCCGCACGCAACACCCGCGCGCACTCCGCCAGGAAATCGGCCCGCGTATCGAAGTGAAAGGCAGCTTCGTAACAGGCCACCAGATCGAAGCTGCGGGCTTCGAACGGCAGGCTGAGCGGGCTGGCCACCTCGAAGTGGGCCGCCGGCGCGTTCTGCGCTGCCTGCGTCAACTGGCCGGCATCGATGCCGGTAGCGAACACCTCGGCGTTGGGGAAGTGCTCAAGCAAGCGCGCCGTTGTGCCGCCATGGCCGCAGGCGACATCCAGAACGCGTGCGATATGTTCCGGGGGCACGGTACGCAGCGACTCGTCCACCAGCCGGTTGCCTGCCGAGTGGCCATCGGTCACCCCATCGTCCCAGTATCCGCAGTTGGCAAATGCCTCACCCCAGAACTCGCCCAGCAGCGGGTCGCTGAACAGCGTGTCGTAGAAACGACCGACCAGCGGCGGTGAACGGCGCTTACGGGTGATCGTAGGCAAAGATCGCCTCCAGCGGCGGCGACAGACTGCACGCGTGCGCCGCCAGCCGCCCCGACATCACCGCCCCTTCCACGCACCCGAAGTTGAAGCCGCACTCTGTCCAGTCGCCGGCGATAGTGAGATTGTCGTAGGTGCGATCCAGCGGGGAGATCCGGTAACGCGGCGTTCCCGGCAGACACAGCACGTAACGCTCACTGGGATTGGTATTCGCAATCCAGAACTGGCTGTCGAAGCGGGTTTCACCCTGAGACGCGTCTCCAGGCGCATGCAGCAGCGACCAGTCGAATTCTCCCGGCGCCCGCACCGCGTCAGGCCACATGTGCACCAGGTCCTCGTTGAGGAAATGCACGGCATTGCGGCGCGCGAGGGCGTTCCCGGTCACGTGAATCGCCTCGTCATCCTCCGCCGGCAGCGGCCCCGTTGGCATGGCATTGCAGAAGTAGACGATGGCTTCCGGCGGCTCATCCCAGTCTTCCGCGGCAATGAGATGGCTCATGTCAGCCCACGAGTCGAAGGGCTCGACAAATGCGGATACGTTTGCCGATGGATGCGGCCATCCGAGCTCATCGAGACCACGGTTCAGCCACAACTGGAAGCACTGTGTCTGCACCGTCTTCAGGTGCGTGACCATGTCACGCCAGCGCTGATCGTGGGCAAGGATCTCCTTGGCCACGTACGGCAGCGCACCAACACTCACGCCCAGCACCACCAGGTCAAAGTCTTCGCCCACCGCCAGGTGTTCCGTCTCGCTGCTGCGATCGGTAATGGCTTCGAACTGTCGTGACCGCAGTGAGGGTGTGTCTACCAGTTGCTCATACAACGGCGCCGCCGGCCAGCAGGGCAATCCATTCACGTCAACGAGCGGCTGGTACTCACCGCCGGAACGCGTGCGCGCCTGCACGCTGAAGGTCAGGCCGGTAACGTGCATCTGCTCATCCGGTCCAAGCGTCGCCGGAGCGGACAGCTCAACATTTTCCAGTCGCCGGAAGAACTCGAAACGCACGCCCCGCTTTTTCAATGCCTCGTAAAGCGGCGCAAAAACCACATCGCCCATGCCGCCCTGCATCTTCCAGAACAGCGCCCCGCGGTACGCCATGAACATGCGAAAACCACCGCGCAGCCCCTGGCCGGCGGCGATGCGGGGGCGGTCGTAGTCGCCATCCTCGTAGGCAAACGCCAGATCGTACAGACCACGGATGAAGGCACTGTTCAACGTTCGCTCCGACGCACCGCACAGGGCCAGCCATTCACGCGTGTCGTAATCGTCGATGGCGTCGAAGCCGCGGGGATCGGTGGCCAGCCCGAACAGGATCGTGCCACGAATGCCCGTCAGCACCGTGTCGATGACCTCCCACAGATAGCGGCACTCCGCGTCCCCGTCCAGCAACGGCTCGAGCAGCGCATTGGCACCCGCCTTCACGGCCTCCAGCAGTTTGCCAACCAGCTCGCGCGGAAATACGGGCGTGACGCTCAGCAGCGACTCCAGTGCCGCCACTCCCTGCACGATGCCACCGAAGGTCGCCAGCTGTCCGTACTTGAGCAGGTCCGTGGCATAGCGGACCAGCAGGTCCCGGGTACCGGGTGGGGCAGTGTCCGTACTCCCGTCCTGTTGATCCAGCATGGCGCGCGCCGACACCAGCAGCGACCGTAACAAGCCTGCCGACCGCACGAGATAACCGGTCACGGTCTGTGGCAGCGATTCGTCCACCGGATCGCCGGGAAGGCCATTGAAGGGCGGAAAATGCGCCATCATCCGCCGCCACACACCGTCCGGCCCCAGGTCCATCAGTCCACAGGTGGGATCCGGTTTGAACGCATCGGTCCAGTGCACCAGGGGGCATACCTGCGGATCGCGATCCAGTTCGGCGTAGCACTGACGCATGAGCTGAAAAGCGTTGTCATAGTGCCCCATCCAAAGATGCAGCCCATGTTCCTCGATACGTCCGTCCGCCCCGCGTCCGGACGCGCCCTTGCCGCCCAGCCGCCAGCCCTGCTGATAGACCGTCACCTCGTAGGCGCCACCGAGGTGGGGCTGTGTCAGCTCCCAGGCAGTGGTCATGGCGGCGCAACCGCCACCGATAATGGCTACCCGCGTTGGTGCCCCGGACGATCGGACGTCATCTGCGGACATCGGCAACTCACTCCTCTCCAGGCCAGGAATCCGGCGACCAGTACGCCACGCCATTCAGGTCACCACAGCCCGCCGCCGGGTACAGCGCCTCGGAATAGCTGCTGCCGGCGTTGTCACGGCGCATGCGATAGACAGGAGCTGCGGCTGATGGCGTCTCCGCGGCATCCGCCTCGCGTTGTCGCGAGAGGATCTCGTGCACGGCAATCTGCGGTTCCAGAGTGGTTGCCACCACCCGCAGCAACTCGATCTTGTCATCGCGCTCGGAGGCCCGCGCATGACCCGCCTCCCAGCCCGCCATGTCCGTACTGTCATCCAGCGCCGCCGCCATGTGCACGTCGAGCGAAGCCCCCGTGCGGGAAAAATACCCGGCCTCGCTGCCCACTTCCTGCCGATTGGTCCAATGGCGCTCCGCCACGCGTTCGAACAGCACTTCGCCGTAGCGCGTTTCCAGATCCACTTCGAGATAGAACGGCCGCTGCGGCACCAGGATGGCATGACTGCCATCCGCCGCCGACTGCGCTACCTTCAGGCCCAGCATCTTCACGATGGGCAGGCTCTCGAAGTAGTTGATCTTCACCCGCATGGGCCGCTCCATCTCGCGCATGTCGTGCCACTGACGGATGAACTGGCGCGAGCGCACCACCGACTGGTAGCAGGCGTTTCCGAAATTCTCCACGTCGCGGAACTGCTTCAGCGAAAACAGGTTGAGCGGCAGACCATCGCGGGTGATCTGATTGGCAAGAGCCATGTAGACCGCACCGGCCCGCGACACGGTCGCGCGGTCCCTGAGCCCCTGCAGACTGGCGCGGGCGGTAGCCACCCAGGCCGCCGCTTCCGACGGCGTTTCCTCCATGCCGAGGGCCTGGCCATCGCCAATTTCCACGACACTGTGCCAGTCCACTTCCTGACCTGCACCGATCACCCGCATCGCATCCGTCTGCACATCCAGCAGTTTGACGTGCGAGGCGAACGGGCCGTCGGCGGAACCCCAGGGATTGGGCTGCTGCTGCAGCGATGCCATCACCGTGGGCCAGCCATTCACCTCCCGACCGGTAGTGACGCCGATGTCGCTCTCGGCAAACATGAACGGCGCAACGAGGCCGGCCGAGACCAGCTTGCCGTCCCGATACCACAGCACGGGCACCAGGAAGTTCATCCCCGACTTTGCCCACAGCCCGAGGTTGTCGATCTGCGCCGACACGCCCGGAAAGCTGCTGACGGTGAGATACGCGTATTCCCCGTAAACCTCGAAACGATCGCTGATCTGCTCACCCAGCGGCGTGTTGAGATACGTATCGACCAGGGACTGCATGCAGCCGACATCCGCCAGCAGCGGCATCACGCGGAATTTCGCATTCCTGAACTGGAACGGACCCACCGGCACCTGGAAGCCAATGGAACCGGAATTGTCGTACGCAACCGGCTCGGCCTTGCCTTCCCGCTGCCGGAAACGGTCGCGCCAGGGTTGCCGCGGCGTGCGGAAACAGAGCGTTTCACCATTTTCGTACTGCATGTCCGCTTCCACCCAGAACGGCATCACCGGCTTGAGTTCCGCCACGCGATCCGCACCATCCTGGATTTCGTCGAGCACCTTCAGGCCGAGCGTGGAAACGATGGGCTGCTCCTGCAGCTCGCGAATGCGCACGCGCAACCCGCCGCTGGGGTCGCCGCGCAGGATACGGGCTTCGCCCATCAGGGCGCCGCGGCGAATGCGTTTCACCTGCATCTGCGCGTTGGTATATGCCTGGTAACAGGCCTGATTCGGGTCCGCGGCATCGCGGATCTGTTTCAGATTGATCGTGTTGGCGTGCAACGCACCAACAAACCCGCGTGAGGGATGCAGCATGCCGGTAACAAAATCGCGCATACCCTTGAGGCCGCTGAGGCCTTCGCCGCCCAGCACCTTCGGGGCAAACATCTCCATCGAATGCGCCGCGATGCTCATCCAGCGCAGCGCCGAGCGCGGCAGGTCGGCAATCGTCGAATCCTCCTCGCGCATCGACGGCGGGTAGAGCGAGTAGCTGACCGGTGGCATTTCCTCCACGCGCACCAGTTCCATGCCGCTTACGGATTCGCTGGCGAACAACCGGGCGAACGACTGCACGTTGACGGACAGCAGCGTGCGCCAGTCGCGCGGACCGCTGGACCAGGGATCAGCGATGTTGGCAAACCAGCCATGGCACTTCGGCCAGCCGAATGTCTCGCGACCACTGGCTTCGGAATCACCGCTGTCCACATAGATGAATGGCGACACCATGGCGACGCCGCGGTACGCCATGTCACCCTTTTCGTTACGCTGCCACCACTCGACGGGAACGCCGAACAACAGTTCGTTCTGGGATTCCCAGCCCAGGCTGCGTGACAGGGTGCCCATGCTGCCGTAGTTGGCCACGCACATCATCACGTACGGCATGACCGGCTGGAACCGGCAGAAGTCCGGTGCCAGGTTGAGATAGCTGTCGCAGAACTGCTGCAGCGACTGGACGTCCGCCTCCAGCGGCAGGTAGCGCATCACCACGCGGTTGAACACCAGCGCGCTTTGCCCCCCTGCCGTCAGGTCGAGTTGCCAGTCGTTGAAGGCCGGGTTGTCGATCGGGGGAGCCGATACCAGTCTTGGCGTCATGGTTGCCTCACCGTTCTCTCTCAAATGCCCATTGCGTCAGGGCCAGGATGAAATCCCTGTCCCGTGAGGGCGGTATACCCTGGAATGCCGCTTCGAACTCCGCGCGGGCGGCACCCGCAATGCCCATGGCGTAGTGGCGTGTGTGCTCCAGGCAGGCCAGTGCGTCGATACGCTCCCGCAACCAGCGAATGTCCGCGGGCTGTTTCTGCTCCCGGGGCGCGGCCAGAATGGTTTCGATGCGGCCGCGGTCCTGCGTCGATGACAGGGCGTGCAGACGAATCAGCACCAGCGTGCGCTTGCCCTCCCACAAATCACCGTCCCGCTCCTTGCCATAGACATCCTGCGCTTCGAGGTTCAGCACGTCGTCGTGAATCTGGAACGCTGCGCCCAGAAAGAAACCGAAGCGAAAAAAGCGATCACGATCCACGCGTCTGCCGGCGGCGATGAGAGCTCCGAGACGTACCGGCAGGATCGTGGTCAGCCAGCAGGTTTTCTTGAGCACCATCAGCAGGTAGTCGTCGGCGCTGACGGCACAGTTGTTCTCGGCGCGCCAGCCCAGTTCCAGCGCCTGACCCTCCGCCGTCTCGCGTCCCACGTGCTCGAACTCGCGCAGAACGTCCAGGCTGCGCTCGGCACCGATGACCCGGATGTTGTCCAGCAGCGGTGCCAGGCTGAGCAGCGTGAGCGTGTCACCAACATTGATCGCCAGCGGAATGCCGTGCTTCACGTGCAGCGCCTGTTGCCCGCGCCGTTCGAGACTTTCGTCTTCGATGTCGTCGTGAACCAGCAGGGCGTTGTGCAGCAGTTCCAGCGAGACAGCGGTGCGCACCGCCTTTTCGGCAGAGGCGCCGAACGCCCGGGCCGCCGCGATACACAGGCTGGGGCGCAACATCTTGCCCCCCCGCGACGGATAATCCGCCACCAGATCCCACAGAAACCGTCGCGGTTCACGATTGGGCAGGTAGGCCTTGAGTGCATCCCGGGTCAGCGCGCCGTACTCCGCGAGCGTGTCTTCCACCAGGTGCGCGACGGCATTCATTCGATGATTTCGCAGGTAAGCAGCCCGCAGGGCGAATCGCCGGCGACAATGACGCCGTGGTAGCGACCGGCAGCCGTGGCGGTCGTGAGCGTGAGTTCCACGACCAGAAGACCGTCTTCGCGTCGCGTAACCGTTGCCGCGATGGGTGCACCTGCGCCTGGCGCCAACAACCCCGCGCAATGCAGTGGCGCATCGGCCGGCGCCGCGTCCAGGCGCACGGATACCGCACAGGCACGCGGCTCGCCAAGTATGCGCAGCGCGTGCCGCGTTTCCACGGGCATGGCGGCAGTGGCGGCGGTGGTGGCAGGAGCGGGATCACGGTGCTGCACCGCGCGATCGCCCGCCGACAAAAGGGCATCGCTCATCACGCCAAGCAGCTCGAACCAGTTGGCAAGCAGATCCGAGGAAAGAATACTCAGGCGACTGATGATATCGCCGGTGTCACCGCCCGTGCCCAGCGGCGCGTACGACAGCGCACCCAGCTTGGCCGCCCATTCCGTGCCTTCGGCGAGGTAGCGCTCAGCCACCCGGTAGATGCTGCGGACGCCATCCTCGACATCGTCGGCGCCCTGGGTATGGTCACCGGCCGATGCACGGCTTTTGTCCAGAATCTGTGCCGCCTGCCGGAAAGGATGCTCCCTCTCGGGTATGGGGCGCACGCGACGCTCGGCACGTGGACGGGTGTTGGTGTTCGACTGTTCGCCCATGTGGATCTCCCAGGCCTCTCTGACCCTCGCACTTGAGGTGTGGAAATCCCTGTTCACCGCACCGTATCGGACTTCGTCTGCTGCTCCCTCCAGTGAACACTTCGACGCTATGGGACGAGAGCTAGCCACACGCTGACAACGAGCGCAACCGATAACCACGGCTCGGGTAGCAGGAACGATCGTTTCGCGCGATCCCTGTGCAGCCGGGGCAGGTATGGGTAGCATCAGCGTCGGGCAAACAAAGGACGCGCATGGACATCGGTGTCTGTATCGCCTCGCACATCGGCGACATCGACTATGTCGTGCGCGCGGAGCAACTCGGCTACAGCCACGCCTGGTTCGCCGACAGCCAGATGCTGTGGTCCGACTGCTACGCCTGTCTCGCCGTTGCCGCCACGCGCACGTCGCGCATCCACCTGGGCACCGGCGTCGCCGTGACGGGCACCCGCCCCGCGCCAGTGACCGCCGCGTCCATCGCCACCATCAATGCCATGGCACCGGGACGCACCTTTCTGGGCGTAGGCGCGGGGAACACCGCCACGCGCATGATGGGGCTGCCGCCGCAGCGGCTGAAGGACTTCGAGAGCTATCTGCAGACGCTGAAGCCCTTGCTTCATGGCGGGGAAGCGCTGATCCGCATCGGCAACCATGAGGCTCTGATCCGGCACATGATGCCTGACAGCGGCTTCGTCAACTTCGATGCTCCCATTCCGCTGTATGTGTCCGGCCTCGGCCCGAAGTCGATGGCGTTGAGCGCAAAGTACGGGGACGGCGCCGTGATCGGGCTTGTCAACGACCCGGGCGAACTGCGCATGCTGCGCCATTCCCTGGCCGAGTCCGCCCGCGAAGTCGGCAGGGACCTGTTCGCCGAAAACTACCCGCTGACTGCGCTCACGGCCATGGCGATCCTGGAACCGGGCGAGCCCGTCGACTCACCGCGCGTGAAAGCGGAGTGCGGCGCCATGGCCATCGCCGCCGTGCACTATCTCTACGAAAATCAGCGCAACTTCGGTCACCAGCCGCCGAACGCCTACGCCGGTATCTGGGACGACTACTGCCGCATGATCGAATCGGTACCCGAGGAGCGGCGCCATCAGCGCATCCACGCCGGGCACAACTGCTGGGTGCTGGAGGAGGAGGAACGCTTTCTCACGCCGGACGTACTCAAGGCCGGCTGCATGATCGGTACCCGGGATGAACTGATCGACCGCTTGTCTGGTCTCAAGGCCGCCGGGTTGGACCAGATCATGATCCTGCCGAGCTTCGCGCCTCGATACGAGGTATTGGAGAAAGTTGGGAAAGCGTTGATCGGGAATATTCGCTGAAGTTCGACGCTGCCATTAGGTGCACCAACAGGTCATCCGTGCGGAAACCGCGCCATGCTCAATCAGGTCAGCGCCATTCTCCTGGTGTCGAAATCGCCGGAGGCCCTGGCGGCCTTCTACAGCCGCGCCTTTGGCCTGTCGTTCAGGCGCGAACTGCACGACGACATGGAACCGCACTTCGGTGGCTATCTCGGCGCCACGCACATTGGCATCCACCCGCCGGGCAATTTCCCGGACGGCCCTGAAACCGGCGCTGGCGGGGCGAAGGTCACGTTCGACACGCTGGATTTCGATGCCCTCATCCACCACCTGCGCGAGGAACGGATACCGCTTCACTACGAACCGGTGACAGATGCGTGGTCACGCATGACCGCGAGACGTGATCCCGACGGCAACTTCATCGAGCTGCTGCAACCCTGCAACGAGGTACTGCGGGCCGCAGCGTCGCGCGGGCAGGCGACGGGCGAGAAAGTCGAGACGTTTATTGCGAGCGGCGGCGGGTACGCCTACGGGACATCCTCATCCGGGCGGGTGACGCCGGCGGGCAGCCGCGTGGGCCTGGAGGAGATGCTCAGCCGATCCGCTCACCTACCAGCACCTTCACCATATCCCCATCCGTCTGCCTGAGCAGCACCAGCAGATAAGCGGCGAGGAACGGCGCGCCAAGGAAAAACGCCGCCAGGGCCAACGCCAGGCCGCTACCGGAAAAACGGTTGCGCCAGGCGGTCCAGAGCGCGGAGAGCATCAGGCAGAACATGAAATCCAGGTTGAACTGGCCGGGCCAACCCAGTTCCGACATGTCGCCGAAAAAATCGGGGAAGAGATTGATTCCGTGATTGGCGATGACCACCGCCGTATAGGCGCCAACCACCAGCAGCAGGACAACCAGAAACGACTTGAACGCATTCATCGGGCATCACTCCACGCTTCTTCAGGACGCAACGCTACCGCCGACATCGCGGCCCCACAATTACCCCGCGGGTAATCGGAAAACAGCATTCGCACTTCCTTTCCATTCGCCGTAATCTCCCGCGCATGGATACGTCTTCCGCTGGAACGACCGATCTGCGGCATCTGGAAACACCGCTGCGCGACGACGTGCGTCTGCTGGGTCAGTTACTCGGCCAGGTGATGGCCGCTGACCGGGGCACCGCTTTCGTGGAGCGCATCGAAACCATCCGCGCACTGGCCAAGGATGCGCGCGCCGGCGTGCGCGGCGGCTGGCCCAGGCTATCGGAATACCTGGCCGACATTCCGGCCCGCGAGATGGTGGATGTGGCGCGTGCCTTCAACCAGTTCCTGAATCTGGCGAACATCGCCGAGCAGCATCACCTCACCCGTCCGCACCGCGACCGGCAGGTGAAGCTGGACCTGCCGGACGACGCACGCCTTGCAGAGGCTCTGGCATCGCTCGACATCGAACTCGTGCTTACCGCGCACCCCACCGAAGTGCTGCGTCGCACGCTCATCCAGAAGTACGACCAGATCGCCGAAGCGCTGGCGGCACACGACCAGAACGCCGCACTTGGCAACAGTGACCGCGACGATTCACTGCTTCGTCTGGAACGCCTCATCGCCGAAGCCTGGCACACGGACGAGATCCGCCAGAGCCGGCCCAGGCCACAGGACGAGGCACGCTGGGGCTTTGCGGTGCTGGAACAGTCGCTGTGGCAGGCGTTGCCGAGACTGTCCCGGGAACTCGACGCGGCCCTCACCGCGCGCGGCCAGACGCCACTGCCGGTTACCGCCGCGCCGGTGCGGTTCGCCACCTGGATGGGCGGAGACCGTGACGGCAACCCCAACGTCACCGCCGATGTCACGCGTGAAGTACTCATGCTCGCACGCTGGATGGCCGCGGATCTGTTCGCGCGCGATGTGGAGCTGCTGATCGGCTCGCTCAGCATGCGCCGGTGCAGCGACGAGATGCGCGCAGTCGCAGGCGAAACCGCCGAACCCTACCGCGCGCTGCTGAAGACCCTGCGCGACCGGCTGGTGCGCACGCGTACGTGGGCCGCGGACCTGGATCCCACACCGCCGAAAGATCCCGACGCCATCTGTTACACGCATGCGTCGCTGTTCGAGCCGCTGCACCTGTGTTACCGCTCACTGCTCGACTGCGGCATGACCACCATCGCCAATGGACCGCTGCTGGATACGCTGCGCCGTGTTGCCGCCTTCAGCGTGCACCTCGTGCGACTGGACGTGCGACAGGACAGCGCGCGACACACACAGGTGTTCGACGAGTTGACCCGCTACCTCGACATTCGCGGCGATGGCAGCGGCTACGCCGACTGGAGCGAACAGGCACGCCAACAGTTCCTGATCGCGGAGCTGGCCAGTCGCCGGCCGCTGTTCCCCGTCGAGTGGCCGGTGAGCGCCGAAAGCGCGGAAGTGCTGGACACCTGCCGGGTTGTTGCCCAGGGCGAAGGCGTAGGCATCGCCCAGTACGTGATCTCCATGGCCATGACTCCCAGTGACGTGCTGGCCGTGATCCTGCTGCTCAAATCCGCCGGACTGAAACGCAATCTGCCTATCGTGCCGCTGTTTGAAACCCTGGATGCGCTGGATGGCGCCGCCGCCAGTATCGACGCCTTGTTGTCTGTGCCCTGGTACCGCGAGTACGCGGCAGGCTACCAGCAGGTGATGATCGGCTATTCGGATTCGGCAAAAGATGCCGGTCAGCTGGCCGCTGCCTGGGCACAGTATCGGGCACAGGAAGGGCTGGTCGGGGTGGCGAAGAAACACGGCGTTCGCCTGGCGCTGTTCCACGGCCGTGGTGGCGCCGTGGGTCGTGGCGGCGGTCCGGCGCATGCCGCCATCCGCTCGCAGCCGCCCGGTTCGGTTGCCGGCTCTTTCCGAGTGACGGAACAGGGCGAAATGATTCGCTGGAAACTCGGTTTTCCGGCACTGGCCCAGCAGACACTGCGGCGCTATATCACCGCCACGCTGGAAGCCACGCTGTCACCGCCACGTGCGCCGGAGCCCGCCTGGCGCGACGCGATGGACAGGATGTCCGCCACGTCGCTGGCGTCCTATCGCGCCCTGGTGCGCGACGATCCTTCGTTCGTGGAATTGTTTCGCGCCCTTACACCCGAACAGGAACTGGGCATCCTGGCGCTAGGCAGTCGGCCCGCGCGACGTCACGCGGTACCCGGCATCGGCAGCCTGCGCGCCATACCCTGGGTTTTTGCCTGGACGCAGGTGCGCGTCATGCTGCCGGCCTGGCTGGGCACGGACGCCGCATTGCACGAAGCCGTGACAAACAACCACACTGATCTTGTGCGCGCCATGCTCTCGTGGCCGTTTTTCAGCATGCAGATCGACATGCTGGAGATGGTACTGGCGAAAACCGATCCCATGCTGGTGAAGTACTACGCCAAGCGCATGACCACGCCGGAGCAGCAGGACAAGGTGGCGGCTCTGAGCGAACGCCTGTACGAACTCACGCACGACCTGCTGCACATTACCGGCACCGGTCATCTGCTGGCCGGTGAGCCGGAACTCGCCGAGTCACTGCTGGTGCGCAATACCTACCTCGATCCCCTGCACCTGCTGCAGGCGGAACTGCTGCACCGCTACCGAAACGCCATCGACGACAAGGACGTGGTGGAGCAGGGTCTGCAGGTGACGATGGCGGGCATTTCGAGCGGACTGCGCAATACCGGCTGATGTTGCACTGTCGAGGGGTCGACAGACGCAATACGGATATCACCGCATCCGGACGGCTGTGATCTACCGATACACGGATACGGAATCGGAGCTTCCAGCACAATGAACACTCGATTTTCCGGATCGTGTCACATCATCGCCACGCAAACCGCATTGTCGGGAGAGCGCCATGTAAGATAATGGCGGTTACCGGCTGATCCCAAGCAACCTGCCGTCCAGCAGACCGCTAACCACTACGTGCATGTGTTTACGCCCCGCGTCCCACACCGGGCACTTTCCGCAGGCACCGTCCAGCCTGGGGATGATGCGCAACGCCTGTGCGCACGAACAGGCATGAGGCTCAACAACTACTCGCTACGGAGCAGTAACGCATGATCGTTCACCTGGTCCCCACATTCACCGGCGACTCTGCGTACGGCGCGGGCAACTGGAAGGCTGTTGCCGCCAATCGGCTGGCATTGGCCGCCACCGGACTCAACGTCCGCGAAATACCACTTGACCCCAAGTCACCACTAAGTTGCCTGGAACAGCTCCCCGATGAAACACGGCATGTTCTGCTTGAGTACACGTGGTGGCCTCAGCTTGTTGCACGAATACGGGGAATCCGACCCGAGATCCGCATTCACGTTCGCGCACACAATGCCGAAGCCTATCAGCACTTCCACCGCAATCGAATCTACAAGCGGGACTACATCAAACCTGCACTGTATCGCCGGTGCGTGCAACTTGCGCAGCGAGATGCCGGGTGCAAGAAACATGCGGACAATATCCTCGGCATCAGCGACTGGGACAATCGTTTTTACTGGAACTGGCTGTTCGGGAGCGCGAACGTTGGCTATCTCCCTTACTTTTCACCCTGGCCATATGTACGGTCAGAGGTCGCGCCGCCTGCCTGGGAAGACCGGCAACACGCCATCGTCTCCATGGGAGGCAACTTCGATCCGTCTGGCATCGCCAACTTCCAGCACTTCGACATCATGAGCCAGCGGCTCACTCCGATGCTGCGCGAAAAATGGGACTACGTCCTTACCTGGTGGTCGCAGTGGCATGAAGCCGTACCGAAAGTCGGGTCGCAGATTCGCATCGAGCGGAGTTGCGAGCAGCCGTGGGACCTGTTGTGCCAGAGTCGCGCACTGGCCGTTCTCACGCATCTGGGTTTCGGTTTCAAGACTACCGTGCTGGACGGTCTCGCCGCGGGCTGTCACGTCATCCTGCACCCGATCCTCGCCCGCCGATTACCTCAGGAGGTAAGGGAACTCTGCCTGATCTACGATCCTGAGAGCGCAACCGATGCACAGACAGTCGCTCACGCACTGAACGGTCCACCCAAGCAGCAGCAACTGAACGCGGAACTGTTCAGCCGTGTGCGACAGACGCTGCACTCGTTGTGCAGCTGAATCATCACACGCTGCGGAAAGCCCCGTTGCAGCCGCTGCTCGCGTACGCCACCCCACACTACATGGTACTTGGGCGCGCCTCCCCTTCCGCGATGAACTGATCCAGCATCTGATGATGCCGGCGCAGCCGCATCTCCATGTACTTCGAGAACGCCACGCCCGCGGGCAGCGTGCGCAGCCCCTTCTGTACCCAGGGCAGGTTTTCCACGTCCTGGTCATACACTTCCGCCAGCGGCGCACCGATCTCCGCCGCTGCCATCATCACCGGCTCGTCGAAGTCGAGGTAGCGGATCGGCACGGGTTTGGGTCGTGGACCGTCTTTCGGGTACGGACGCAGGATGAGAATGTCCATGAGCGCGGTGTCCGGATCCATGCCATTGGGGCGGAACCGGTACACGATGTTCTGCGCCATGCCCGCCCAGAACGCCAGGTTCGGAAACACGTGATACAGCAGCGAGTCGATCATCTCCGCATCACCCGCCTGGGAGTAATCGCGACCCGTCGATTGTTCCAGCATGCGGCGCGCGGAAGCCGCCGAGAATGCCCTGGCTGACAGCCCTTCCGGCACCGCGGCAGTGGACTCCTGTTGCGCGTTCGGCTGATTGAAGGCCGTGACGCCAAGGATCTCCTCCTTGCTGAGCGCGCGCTCGATATTGGGGCTCTGCACTCCCTGCGCGGTGAACTGACGCCCCACGTAGTCACTGAGAATGTCGTACTGGGAATTCAGATCGCCGGTCATCGGCAGCGCCTGCGGATGCGTGCCCACTACATGGTGGCTTTCCATGAACGCTTCGCACGTTGCCTTCCAGTTCGCGCGAATCTTCTTGATCACGTGCGCGGCTTTGTATTTGCCCTCAAAGTCATAGCGCGTGAAATGCTCGGGGATGGGATGCAGTACGGACTCCAGCGGCGGCGCGTTGTGATCCATGTTGATGAACACGAAGCCGCCCCACAGGGCAACTTTCGCCTCCGGCAGATCACCGCCGCGCGCACCCCACTGCGGCATATCCCAGCCGAACGGGTTGTGCTTCACAGTGCCGTCCAGGTTCCATTGAATGCCATGGTAGGGACAGCGGAAGCGCTGATGGTGGCCGTCCGTCTCCACGATCTGGCGGCCGCGGTGCGGACACGCATTACCCAGCGCCTTGAAGGTACTGGCGGCGGAGCGGACGATAATCCAGGAGTAGCCACCGAGATCGAACACCATGTAGTCGCCGACCTCGGGAATGTCTTCTTCGCGGCAGGCCCACTGCCAGGTGCGCGAGAACACGTGATCCAGCTCTTTGGCCAGAAACGCGGGATCGTAGTAACGCGAAGCCGCCACCGGTTCCGTACCGATGTCCGGTACCGGCCCCTGCGTGTAGAAATCCGGCGCAGGCACGAGGTCGTCCGCGATGATCTCCACGTAGCTGGGGCCGGGAGAGCGGTCGGCTCGGTTGGGTGTGACGTCGGTATCGGTGGTATTGCCCATGACAGTTTCCCCCTATCAAAACCGTTCGTTTATACCCCCATGATTGCACTGCGCACAACAGACGCAGCGCGCTCCCGCGCCGCCAGCGATACAAGGCGCATGCGTCGTGCCCTGCGCATGTAACGACACCGCCAATGGACGTACCATCCGGGTCAGATCACCGTGGGCGAAACCCGTTGGCGTCGTGGCCAACGGGCGACCACCGCATGGGAAGCACCCGGGAGGATGACGTGATGAAAGAGGGATGGATTGCCGCCTGCATGCTGCTGCTGGCCAGCATGGCCTGCGGCCAGGCAGCAGCCGAAGAGCCGGTTGGTGCAGACGAAGCACTGCTGATGGACGGCCGCAGCGGCATGGACTTCCCGGCTGGCGTCGGGCTGTCGCTGGCACCACCGGCAACGCTCGAGTTCTGGGTTGCCGCAACCTGGGAGCAGCCACCGGACTTCGACCCCTGCGTGTTGTCTCTCGAAGGCGACGACGGCGTCTTGTGGGCGGTGCATGTGCAGGCCGATCGCCAGACGCTCGGGCTGTACACGCCACAGGGGTTTGCATCCGTGCCCGTGCGTCTCGATGACGGTCGCCTGCACAGCGTCACGCTGGCCGCCTATTCCGAGCAACTCACGGAATTCATCGTGGATGGTGAGTCGGTGGGCTTTATTCCCGTCGGCCCATCCGGGCAGCCCGGCGAGGTATTCCATATCGGCTCACTGGATGGCGAACAGGCGCCGTTCAAAGGGGTGCTCGCCCGCCTCCGCTTGTGGGAGGGTACTCCGGACGAGGCGGAAACTCCGCCTTCCCTCACCGCGCAGTCGACAGTCAACGGCGGCAGCTTTGCGCTGGAAGTCTATGGCGAACCCGATGCCGATGCGGAACTGGCGGCTGCCGCCGAAGCGATGGGGGCGGTTGACGACGACCTGCCGCTGATCAACCTGGACGCAGATCCGGTGACCGCCGACAACAACGAGGAGACCGTGCAATGACGTCCTCACCACGACGCCGTAGTCTGTTCGCCGCGCTTATCCTGAGCTTGCTAGTCACTCCCGGCTGGGGGGCGGATGGCAGGAAGCCGCAGAAACCACAGGGTGGCAAGACGAACAACGTCACCATCAGCGCACCGCAGGGCGCCCGTCACCAGGTCATCGTGAATCGTCAGACCGCCGACGCGTATCGACAGGCCGCACAGAACAAAAACCGCGCGCGTACCGAGCTGGATGCCACCAACCAGCGCATAGCCGCGCTGGACAGCCAGATCAGCAAGGCCTCCGGCGACGATCGGAGCCAACTGCAACGCCAGAAAGAACGCCTGCAGGGTCAGGCGGCAATGCAGACCGTGCAGCTCACCGAAGCCCGGCGGGCGCTCGACGCGGCTTACAGATCCGTAGCGGGCAGCTTTGCCACTGCCGCGGCCGCGCCAGCTGGCGTCGCACGATCCTCCCCCTCGTCAGCCAGTGCCTCCACTGCGCGGGGACAACCGGCGCAGGCAGGGGCCGCCTCCAGCGCAGCATCCACCCAAACAAGTCAGCCAACGCGAGTGCTCCAGCGCACCGTGAGACAGCGCGCCGGACTGGTGGGATCCACCGGCGCACCCATGCCCGTGGCAGCGACGCAGTCGCGCAGCGCCACATCCAGTGTCCTGGCCAATGCCAGGGTTGTGCAAGCCAACCAGCGCGGTCCTGCCACGCCGCTGCCTGCACTGACGCCGCCACCCGGAGGGCGGGCGGCTGTAGTCCGGCTTTCGCCAGCCCAGCTCATCAGAAATCGCAGTGCGCAACTGAGCCAGCTTCGCAACGGTGCCACCGGCATTCGCGCTGTCCCCGGGCAGTCACTCTGGTCCGGTAAACCCGGCAGCGTGGCCCTGGATCATCAGTACAGCCTGGAATTCCTGACGCCGTCGCACCTCTACGGCCGCATCGCCGGGGATTTCCACAAGGCCTGGAGCACATTGCCCACCGATCAGCGGCCACCATTCGAAACGTGGGTCACCAGCGCGGCGACGCCTGGCGCCAACGTCCCCGGCCAGAGTGCCTTTGATGCCGTGCGGGCCCAGCACAACGGCGCCTACCCGACGCCGGTGACATATCTGACCAGGGATCAGTCCACCGGGCATGAACTGGCCGTGAGCGGCGGACAGATTGGCATCCGGTCGGGCGCGTCACTCAATCGCACCACTTCCGGGGGGCAGCCTCAGCCCGTAGTGTTCGTGGTCTCGGAAGGCGGCAGAGTGCTTGCCGGGAACTACGAACGCGGCAAGTTTCATCACTCGAGCCTCGTCGGGGGCAGGAACGTGCAGGGCGCCGGTGAGATGTACTTCGCGCCGGATGGGCGACTGCAGGCAATCAGTGACAAGAGCGGTCACTACATGCCGGACCGCGTGCGCCTTCTCCAGGGGTTGACGGCATTAAAAAACGCCAACGTTCCGCTCGAATCCGTTGACCTGTTCATCAACGCCCAAAAGCAGGGCATCAGCGCAGGCCTGTTCGTGCGCAGCGAAAACTGGCGTCTCGACGCAGCCAACTTCGGCGCAGTGAGCCGCGTGGACGCCGAGAGCCGACTGCGTGGCCAACCGCAAGGCACTTGGATGCTGCGGCAGAGCGCCAACCAGGACTACGGTGGCGTCATTTCGCGCGTCATGCCTACCGGCAGAATTGAACACACGACTCTGTCGTCGGGCATGGAAGAGTTCAAGGCGCTTGCGGCCAACAATCCCCAGGGCACGTTGCTGGAACTCGCCAGACGGAACCTGCAACTTCAGGACAATCAAATGCTGAAGCCTGCACCCGACATTCCCCTGGCGGTCGGCATGTAACGGGGACGCTGCACACGCGCAAGGTGCACGTACGCGAGCGACGTGGCGGAACTGGCGGACCTGGCAGATCTGTGAACAAGCAAGCTATTGACCGGGCCAGGGATGACCCGGCGGCAAATCAAGCGCGCAGATAAATGATTCGCCGTGAAGGCATGATCGCGCGGGTGTGATGAAAACGTCCGGGAAGGACGCCTGGCTCATCCTGCTAAGGCAACGCCGAATAGTTGATCAACGGCGCGGGTGGCAGTTGGCCATATTCGATGAGCGGCGGCACGCGATCGTACTGATTCAGCGGCGGGGCGGACGGCGCCGGCGCCCTCAAGCCTCTCTGCACGGGCAACGGCGGTACCCGGTCGTACCGCAGACGCGCCGCAGCCACGGCACCCGGCACTGAGGCGGGACGTCCCGCGGCCTTCTTCATCGCCTTGCGCTGCTGCGCCGCGAGCAGATTCCCCTGCCGCTTCGCGTTCTTGTTGTTCTTGCGCACCACCAGATCCCCTCGCGCCTGATCGCGAAGGCGGCCGGCATCGGCCAGGCGGCGTGACTGCACGCCGAGCTGTTGTTCCAGCACCAGCGCCCTTGCGCGTGGCCCGTTGACATGCGCCTGCTCCGCTTTCGCGTAGGCCGCGCGCATGGATTCCACGGAACGCACGAGGCGGCGCGATGCCTTGTCACCCGCCAGACGCAACTTGTTCTCCGCATTCTGCAGCTTGCCGCGGCGTGTCATGAGCCTGGCTTTCGACTGCTGCCGCTGCCGGTCGGCACGCGCCTTGTCACGCTCGAGCCGTCGCACCGCCGAGCGCGCCACATCGACATCGCGTATGGCCGCCCGCTCGCGCTTCTTGATGGCCTGCTTCTGGGTCTTGAATTCCTTCTTCTGGGCCGGCGTGAGGTTGCCCCGGCCTGCCGCCCCGCCTGCTCGCGCGGCGGGTGCAGGCGCTGCGGCAAATACAATGCTCATTCCCGCGACACCTGCAACACGAAGCGCACCGAGGGATTGCGCGGCGACGGGAAGCAGCGCAAACGCGAAAACACTCAACAGCGCGCAGGCACGACAGAAAGACAAGGGCATGGCCGCCGGCTCAGCGGGGATCCGGCGGCGGTGCCGGACCGTACTGGGAAATGGGCAGAATGGCGGTGATTGGACCGTAGATGCCGCCCACAGGCGCCCGCTGATTGCCGGCACCCGCTGCTGCCGGTTCTGGCGGTGGCGGTGATGCTGGCGGCGGTGGCGGCGGCAGCGCGGGTGCCTGAGGTGCAGCAACCGGAACCAGCTGGCCGTTGACGTTCGTCAATTGCATACGCTGAAAACCCGTGGGCGCACCGATAGTCATGGGCGCCCTGGCATTGTTGCGGGTGGCCTGTTTCTGAATTTTCGCCAGTTGCGCCCGGTCCAGGTTTTCGCGCCTCAAGGCATTTTTCTCGCCCTTTCGCACCACGAGGTCGCGCCTTGCGGCGTCACGCGTCCGCGCAGCTGCAACAAGCTGATTGCGCGCAGTGGTGAGCTGGCCATTGGCCTGACGCAGGCGCGCTTCCGGCCCGTTCAAATGCGCGGCTTGCGCCTTTGCGTACAGCGTTTCAAGCCGATTGAGGTTTGTGTTGACGGCAGGCAGGCGGTCCTGCACGCCCCAGGCCTGCGCAGCCGTTGTGGCCTTCGCAACATCCACACGCGCTTTGTCCAGTTTCGACTTGAGACTATCTAATCGCCTGGCCGAAAAATCCCGCTCCGATTGCCGGCGTTTCTGCGTTCGCTCCGCGCGGGCAACCGCGGGACGCCACTGATTAACGGAACGGATCGCCGCGCGCTCGCGTGACTTGATTGACGTCTTGCTGGCCTTGAAGGCCGCCTTCTGCTGCTGGGTCAGGTTGCCCTTCGCACGTGGCTTGGACTTTGCCGCAGCGGCGGAAGAGGCGCCGACGCCGCCGACCGTCACCGAGGCGGAGGCCGGCAATGCGCTGCACATCGTGAGCAGCAGTCCGGACACAAGCACCCTGCGAAATATGCGCCGCCCCGGCGACCGCGACAGCGTGTTGTCCTTCATGGCGCAGCCTCCGGTTCAAGATCAAGATCCACATCGAACAGCGCCTCTTCCTCCGGTGTCAGCTCCACGGAATCCGCATCGGGATCCGGCGTCAAAGCCGCCAGTTCCGCTTCCAGTGCATCGGCAACGGGCGCTTCGTCAACCGCACCCTGACTGTCGGCGATGCGATAGGCCACGTCCTCCAGCAGCTCCTCGAAGGTGCTGTCGTTACCAGGCAGTACAAACGTGCGCTGGTCCGCGCTGAAATTCGAATACCCGACCAGCGCGTAGTCCTCGGGATGGTTCGCGGCACCGGGCAGGTACAGCGGCACCTTTCGAAACGTTGCGATATCGTCCGGGTCCAGCGCCGTATTCCAGATTCGGATATCACCAAGTTCCCCCTGAAACAGCGCCTCGGACCCGTTGGCGGAGCCGATGTGCAGTGTCGTGATGGGGAGGTCGCTACGAATGCCGATGGCCAGTGAATCCTCAAATACGCCGTCGATATAGACGTCTGTGAGATCACCCAGCATGACAAACGCCACGTGATGATAGAAACCATCCGTGAAATCGAACGCCGTGTAGTCATAGTCATCGCCGGCGTAGAGTCCCACGCCGCGCCCATCCGCAGTAAGGAAGACGCCGTAGCGCGCGCCCTGCATACCCATTGCGGACATCACCACTGGATCGGCGTCCGGTGCGGTTTTCCAACCGGGTCGCACCCAGAATTCGATGGTCGCCAGATCGTCCAGTTCGAGCAGCGTGTGCGCCGGAAAGTTCAGCACGCTCTCTCGGGTACCATCGAATACCGCAAACGCCGGTTTGTCTTCCGCGACCGCCAGGCTCCCCAGCACAAGCAGAAGCACCGCCAACACTGCCTTTCCTGCCATCATCGTCATTACTCCATCCAGGGCGCCCAGTGGTCCACCTGATAAGCCAGGTAACTTGAGCCGAACGTATCAAGCGCCCGCTAGAACGCGATCCGGGTCCATGTGGCCGTAATCCGGAACGTTGGCGACCCGTGTACCTTGTCACCGCCAAACTGGAAGGTCGTGGTCACGGGCGAGTCAAACGCCACTGGTGGTGATCCCAGCAGAATGAAATTGTCACCATCGAACGTAACCGGATCGTCCTCGTAGAGCACGCCATCGGAATCCCGGAATTTGTCCACCATCAGCAGCGCCGGCTGCATCTGGTCGGGCGTGGCGCTCGGCCCCGGCTCGAACTGCAGCATGATGCTCGGCATCTGCGCCTCGGTGATTTGCGTACTGTTACATTTGACACTCGTGCCTTCCGGCGACCAGATGGGGACGTCTTCATTGAGAACGCCGGAATCGTTGTAGCGCAGCAGGAACTTGCCGTACATGCTGATGTCACCGTCGTCGTTACCGTTGTCGGTGCACTTGAAATCGCTGAGTTCAAGCGTGTACAGATAGGGCTTCAGCGGCTCGGCAACATTCCTTTGCGCATGCTTGTCCACATACGCGTCGATGGCCACATCAAGCGCTGCCCGTGCCTTGGCCATGTCCGCGCCGGAGTACTCACCTTCGTACAGCCTGTCGAAAGCCGCCCGCCTGAAGATGATCGGCTCCATCAGTTCGCTCAGCTTGCGCAGGTCGTAGAGGATGGGTACCGCGTTGTCGGGAGAGACGCTCCAACTCTCGAACGAATTGCCGCTGCCACCAAGTGCCGAGAACTTCGCTTCCGACAGGCTGTTCGTGGATCCGGTGTAGGTGTTCTTCTCCTGGCTCCAGCCTGCGCTCCCGGAGGGACCGGGCGTACTTTTGGTCGATGAGTCCCCGTTTTGGCCCTGTTTGGTCTGGCTTGAACTCTGCCCGCCGATACTCGCGCTGATGCCCTTCGACTGCTTGACCTCCTCTGCTATCTCGCGGGAGGAAGTCTTTTCCACCTGTATGGCCCGACCGCCGTAGCCGATGGCCTGGGGAAAGTGGGTGCCGTACTGGTCGACCATCGCACCGGCCAGTTCCGTGGTGGACTTGTTGCAGGCCCGCCCCGCCGCGATGGAACGGTACAGGCACATGTAGTCGCGCGCGAAGTCGCTGTTCAGAAACGCATTGGCGCTGTCAGTGACAAAAATATGCTGCAAACCGCGTTTTGCCTGAAAACTGCGGGACATCGAGCGATTCTCGTTGCGCGCGCGACTCTCTGACGAGGAATAGTTGAGCCCCACTGGCACGCCCTTCACGGGCACCGACCCACCCAGGTTCATGGAGGTGCTTTCCGTCAGCGAACTGGCGGAGGAAATGGAAAATGACCGGGAACTGCCAACCGCAAACTTGTCATCGATATAGTAGATGCCGTCTGGTACGGCCTTCGGGCCGTTGGTGGGCAGGTAATACTGATAGTCGCCTGATTTCTCGAAGATGTTCGCCTTCCTTCCTTTGGTGTAGCTCTCGAGCGACAGCTCCAGGAAATCGTAGCCGCTGAACAGATGGCCATAGCCACTGATCACATTGCTGATCTCGAACAAGCCGCTCTGACTCTGTCCGGCATCACGCACGTCACCTCGCACCAGATTGCGTTTCGCGCGCTTGCCACCGGCTCCCTGTAACGGTACTTCGATGTAATCCCCTGCGAAGCGCTGCGCGTTTTTATGGAAAAGCGAAAAAGTGAGATTGGCGTACCTGGTGCGACGGAACTCCCCGGTGTCGTAGTCGTAGTTACGCGGACTGCGCCCCTCCTCAATCGTGACACCCACCCAGACGTCACCCCCATCGTAGCGGGCCTTGTACATGAAATCGTAGTCGCCGCGTTCTTTCTCGTCCGTGACCAGCGGCAGCCGAAACTCCGGTTGCGGCAGACCACCGAACCGTATCGTTGCCACATCACCGAACTCCACCCACAGCTCTTCGGGCCGGGAGACCCTGAACGGCACAGCTGGATCCCTCAGATCGCCGCTGACGACCTTGTACTCGCCATCAATTTTCTTCCGGTACAGTCCACTGGCGAACGCGTACGGATCGAAGACCGGACGCACCTCGTCGCCAAACGCATCCAGCGTTTTCAACCGAGGCGGACCAAGCGGTTGCCTTGCCCACTGGGTCTCGTCCTGGCTGCACCAGGTGGCGGGGTCTTCACGGGTTCGATCACCCATCAATCCGAACGTCTGCACGCCGAGACTGAATATGCGTCCGTTGCGATCCAGCGGCGACACGCAGGCATTGATCGCTCGCACGCCCTGCAGGAGATAGACATCAAAACCGAGACCTTCCGGCGGTGTTACCACATCACGCGGGCGCGTATTGCCGAAGTTGTATGTCGTGAGCAATTGCTCGTGGGTCACGCCCGGCGCTGACGGTGTGCTGAGCACGTTCTGCTTGTAGACGTCGATGGACAATCCCATGAGGATGGGATCCACGTAATGGGCGTCCGGGTCCTTGCTGTTCTGCAACTTGTCATAGGCGTAGTGCCCGCGAATGGCGAACAGCGGATGCTCCCAACTGATGTCCACCGTGGATTCCTCGCCCGCATTGCCGCCGATGACAACGGTCTGCCCCTGCTGACCACCGGCGTCATAGTCGAACTGCAGGCCGTACACGCGTCGTTTGTCGTGAAAAACATGGATGCGGGTGATGTTCTGTGCGGAATCCGGCGTCGACGGGAACTCCACGCGCAGTGGTTTGCCGCCGCCAACACCCGTGGGCCGCTGCTCGGAGATCGACATCTTCTGGATGAACTGCTTCATGTAGGTATTGTTGTCCCACACGAAGTTCGCATCACCCGGTTTTGGCGCTGCTTCCTCGGCCATTACCCGGCCCGAAAGCGCACCCAGGAGCAGCAGCGCACAGGCAGTTACCGTTCCAGTCCTGCGTGAGTTCCGTGCCAATGGCGTCTCCTTCCCTAGTTGATCAGAAACATTCACGTGGCTCGCGCACCGACACGCACATACACACGAGAACCAATGTCCGGACTGTACGACACCCCCAATTTGAAAGTCACCCTTTGAAACGCTTGACACGGACGCGCCGGAGGCGATGCCTGGCACCGCCCTGCCATTGGTTTGCGTGCATGCCCCCTGCGTGCTTCCCGCACGCAGCGACGTGCAGGGCGAGTGCATGCACCATCATTGTGCCGGCTGATAGACTGATCCGCCCACGCCCCCAAGGAGTGCCAGAACCCATGCCGACGCGACACATCTTCACCGGCGCCGAACGCACGCTCGGCAACCTGCTCACCCACCATGCGAAGGCGCGCGGCGACTCCGAAGTCTTTCTGTACGAAGGCCGCCGCTCCACCTACGCCGAGTTCGACCGTCGCGCCAGCCAGGTGGCGAACGGGCTGATTGCACTGGGGCTCGGAAAGGGCCGCCGGGTAGGTTACCTCGGCAAAAATTCGGATCTCTTCTATGAACTGGTGTTCGGCTGCGCGCGTTCGGGAACGGTATCGGTTGGCATCAACTGGCGTCTCGCGCCGCCCGAAGTCGCCTACATCCTGAAGGACTGCGACGCCGGCGCCCTGTTCGTCGGGCCGGAGTTCTACGGCCTGGTGGCACAGACGCTGGAACTCATGGACGCCAACATCACCGTCATCGCCATGCACGGGGACCACACTTCCTGGCCGGATTTCACGACCTGGCGCGATACGCAGTCGGGCACCAACCCTGGCGTCGCCGTCACACCCGACGATGTTGCCATCCAGATGTACACCAGCGGCACCACCGGTCATCCGAAGGGCGTGCAGCTCACGCACGCCTGCTTCTTCGGGCTGCAACAGCACACGCCCAACGACGACATGGACTGGAACGACTGGAACGAAAACGACGTCAGTTTTGTCGCCATGCCCAGCTTTCATATTGGCGGCGTGGGTTATGGCATCTGGGGGCTGTACGGTGGCGCCCGGCTGGTGATTGCGCCGGACTTCGATCCCGCGCAGGCACTGCGCATTATCCAGCAGGAAGGCATAACCAAAACGTTCATGGTGCCCGCCGCCATCCGCATGTGCGTGCAGCATCCGGACGCTGCGCACACGGATTTTTCCAAACTGAAGTACGTGATGTATGGCGCCTCACCCATTCCGCTGGACCTGCTCCGCGACGCCCTGGCCACCTTCCAGTGCGGCTTCGTGCAGCTCTACGGCATGACGGAAACCACCGGCGCCGCCACCTACCTCCCGCCGCAGGATCACGACGTGAACGGCAACGAGCGCATGCGTTCCGCCGGCAAGCCCTATCCCGGCGTGAAACTGAAGGTCATCGACGACAACAACCAGCCGGTGCCGCCGCGCACCGTGGGCGAGATCTGTATCTACTCGCCGGTCAACATGCTGGGTTACTGGCATCTGCCTGAAGCCACCGAAAAGACACTGATCGACGGCTACGTGCACACCGGCGACGCCGGCTACCTGGACGAGGATGGCTACGTGTACGTGCACGATCGTGTTAAAGACATGATCGTGAGCGGCGGCGAAAACGTTTATCCCGCGGAAGTGGAAAGCGCCATCTTCGGCCATCCCGGCGTGTCGGACGTGGCGGTGATCGGCGTGCCGGACGAGCGCTGGGGCGAAGCGGTGAAAGCCGTAGTGGTGCGCACCCCGGGTACCAACGCCAGCGCTGACGATATCATCGGCTGGGCACGCGAGCGGATCGCCGGCTACAAGTGTCCGAAGACCGTGGATTTCATCGCGGAACTGCCGCGTAATCCATCCGGCAAGGTGCTGAAGCGGGAACTTCGCGCGCCGTACTGGAAAGGCATGACGCGGCAGGTGAACTGACGGTTTCGTTCACGCTGGTTGCATTTCAGCCCTCGAACCCCGTGAGCACACCCACCGCGTTGTGCGCGATCTCGGCCACCGCGTAGCCACCTTCCATGACGAAGAGCGTGGGTACGCCGAGCCTGGAGATGCGTTTGCCGATCTTCGGGTAGTCCGCCGTTTTCAGTTTGAAACGGCTGATAGGGTCCTTCTCGAAGGTGTCGACCCCCAGCGACACGACCAGCGCATCCGGCTTGAAGGCTGCCACCTTGCGACAAGCGTCCTCGAGCGCCACGCGCCACGTGTCCCACGCCGTACCAAACGGCATGGGGTAGTTGTGGTTGAAGCCCTCGCCCACGCCGGCCCCCCGCTCATCGGCGTAGCCCGCGTAGAACGGATAATCCTGCCTGGGATCCGCGTGCAGGCTGGCAAACAGCACGTCGGCGCGGCGGTAGAAGATCTGCTGCGTGCCATTGCCGTGGTGGTAGTCGACATCCAGGATTGCCACCCGCTGCGCGCCCTTGTCACGCAGGAACTGGGCGGCGACGGCGGCGTTGTTGATGAAACAGAAGCCGCCCATGAACGCCGCGCCCGCGTGATGGCCGGGCGGGCGGCAGAGCGCAAACGCAGCACGCTCACCTCTGTGCACCAGCGTGGCGGCGGTGAGCGCCACGTCATGTGAGGCCTTGATGGCGTCCCAGCTGCCAGCCACCAGACCGGCGGTGGCGTCGAAGGAGTAGTAGCCGAGCTGACCATCGAGCGACTCCGGCCGGATGTCGCCCCGGAGCCCCCGCGTCGGCCAGGCCATGGGCAGCGCCGTACCGCTGCGGCCAAGGGCGGTCCAGCGCGCCCACACGGACGGCAGGAAGTCTAGGTAGTCGGCGTCATGCACCCTGGCCGCCGTCGCGAGCGAATGCGCCTTCGGGCCAAGCACCGGACCGAGGCCGATGTCACGCACATGCTGCACGATATACTCCGCGCGCGACGGTTTCTCGAACGCCTGAACGAGTTCGCCCACGCCGAACTCCATGCGGTCTTCCGCGTGGCCCAGATGCCGCTTCGTGTAGATGGTCTTCAGGGTGCCCTCCCGTTACAGTCCCGTTGAATAGCTGAGCGGCGATGTTCGGCCGCGGCTTGCGGTGGCGTCAATCATCCCCTTTGATCGTCGCTGCCTTGTATAGAACCAACCGGAGAGCGCCCCCACATGATCGAGACACGTACCGACATCGATACCGGCGCGGGCAGCATGCCCACGTTCATCTTCCATCCGGAGGAGGATGGCCCGTTTCCCGTGGTGTTCTACCTGATGGATGCACCCAGCATACGACCCGCGCTCATGGATATGGCCAGCCGGCTGGCCACGGCCGGGTACTACGTGATGATGCCGTACCTCTACTATCGCAAGAGCGCGTTCAAGGTGTTCGGGCAGTCTGACGAGGAGATGCACGAGCGCCGGGAGCTGATGCAATCCGTCACTCGCGACGGCGCCATGCAGGATGCCAGCGCGCTGTGGCAACACGCACAGAAGGACCCGAACGCCAATACCGCGGCAAAGCTGGGCGCGGTGGGTTTCTGCATGAGCGGCTCACTGGTTCTCGCGCTGGCACAGCAATGGCGTGATCGCGTGGGTGGCGTTGCCTCCATCCATGGCGCCTGGCTCGTCAACGACAAACAGGACTCGCCGCATCGTCGGCTGCAGGGTATCAGCGCTGAGGTCTACTTCGGCTGGGCGGACAACGATCCCACCGCACCGCGGGAAGATCTGGCCACCATGCGCGAGGCCCTGCAACAGGCTGGCGTACGCCATCGCATCGATTTCTACGAGGACGCGGTACACGGCTACGCGCCACCCGGCACCGAGCGCTACAACCGCGCCGCGTCCGAGCAGCACTGGGAACGGGTGCACGCCATGTTCCGTCGTACGCTGCGCTGACAGCAAGGCGAATCAGCGAGACGGCGCGCAAGCAATGCCCGCCGTCGACCCGCACGTACTTGCGCAATCAGCAGCGCCCCAGCATGGCACTGCACGCCCCCAGCAGACAGGCCTGTATACGTTCCGACGCCTTGCCCATGGCCTCGCCGAGCTTCGTGGTGCAGGCGTTGTCACCTGTCATCGCGCCCATCGCTGCCTGCATGCCTGCCTGCAGGGCAGTTCGGTCGCCGCGGATGCCGGCGCAGGAGCAGTTGCACGGGTTGGCGATGCCATCCAGGCGCTGAATGAGCTCAATGACGTTGCCGGCGCGACAGACAGTCGCCTCTGCCTCCGCAGGCTCGGGCGCCGCGCTGCCGCGCCGCGATGCCTTCGGCAGATCAGGCAGGTCGACTGGCGGTGAATAGCCCGGCGCGCTGCCGGGCATGCCGGTGAGAAAGGTCGACTGCTGACGACGCAGCGGCAGACCACCGTTGTCCGCGACACCCATGCTGTTGAGCGACGCCCTGACCGCCTTGTCATAACCCTCGGGATACACCCGGCGGATGTCGCCGCCGGCGATGTGCATGCGGCCATCCGGCAGGTGGATGTCAGCCGTCACCCGATCGACGACCGCCTGGCGCACCGCGGTGCATTGATCGCCCCCCGGGCTGGCGGCGACGGCCTGCATCAGCGTCGGCAGATCAAGGATGTCCGCGTCATACCCGAACGTGAGTCCTGCTGCGTCCCTGCGCTGTACCGTCATCTGGTTGGTGAGCCCGCATTCCCTCACGTTACGCAGCGAACCGCCGGCACCACCCACGGCAATGCGATTGCCATCCGCGGACATCAACACGGCCGTGAGACCTTCGTCGTTGTCGATGAGCTGCAGGAAATGCTCGCCCACGCCCAGAAACGTGGTGGCGCCGTCTTCGCCAAGTCGGGCGAGATTGGCGAGACCACTTCGGAGCTTCTCGTCATCCGGGCGCAGATCGCGACTTGCATGCACGGCCGCGCCAAACTGGGCATCGCCATGATTGCCGGTGATGGACCAGATGCCGGATTCCTCGCCTTCGTCGTAACGGGTGCCGGACTTCCACGTGAACCGCGGGTCCATGCGCATCACGCGCGCGCGCACGTCGAACCGCTTGTTGTCCCCGGCTTTCGGCGCGGCGTTGGTGATGATGAACACGGCCTCGCCCGCCGCTTTGCCCACATGGAACTTGGTTTCGAACGTGGCCGCCCGATACGACACGCCATCCAACGTCACCGATTCGAATGGCGTAACGCGATGCAGGCATTTGTCCACGGCGGCATCGTGCCCCCGCCGGTTCTCGATCGGCTCGCCGAAGGATCCGCCACCGTCCGTCAGATTCTGATAACAGTAGGCGTATGGCGGCGCGTTCAACGCTGCGCCCTGCACGTAGGCATCCCCCAGAATGAGCGACGACGCCTGCGCATCCGTCGCCACCAGCAACTGGATCTGAAGACGCACGGGACTCGCAATGCCGCGCCAGGCAACCTTGAGGCACCGCCCGGACAGCGGCATGACATCCCTGAGCAGCACCGTGGCATCGGCCGTGGCGCGGTTCGCCGTCATCGTCACATCCGGTTGCTCGGAACACTCGAATGTCTGCGTGAGCCATTGATTGCGGATGCGCGTTTCGTCCCCGGCAACGCTGGCCGATAGCAAACGGTACGACCCGTCGGGGTTTTCGGCCGCGCCCACCTTGTAGCGACCACCGCCCCACGAGGCGTATTCGGTAAAGAACGCTGCTATCGCTTCAGCGGCGCTCACCGGATGCTCCGCACCGGCTGTAAAGCCCCGTTCCAGCAGGTCGTAGAGCGCCTGCCGGCTGTTGCCGCTCTGCAGGAACAGATCAAGCGCCATATCCGGGCTGTCCGTGGCTTCCAGCAGGTACTGGAAAAAACTGCCGGTGCCATAGGCGTCGCGTCTTGCCTGCGCCGCCAGCGCCGCCTCCCGCGCCGCGGCATCCGCCGCAGAGGTCTCATTCGCTTTCACCAGGCGCAGCCGGTCCCCCACATCCAGGTCGAGCGGTTGCGCGTAGCTTCTGCGCAGCGCGAAGTTGTCGTTGGTTTCGTTGATGGCCGCCACCAGCTTTTCGGTCATGCCGGTTTTCCAGATGGCCTGCATGGCAAAACCCTGGGAACCACCCTCACGCACCCATTCCGCCTGCGAGCAACGCCCACCCGCTTTCTGGGAGCCATGCAGAAGTTCATGTGTCAGCGAGAGCCGGAAATTGAACAACCGCTCCGGGGTATCCAGTGTTGGCAGCCGCTTGATTGCGATGGCGGCCTGCGCAAAGCGG
Organism: Pseudomonadales bacterium; assembly: GCA_024234635.1. Taxonomy (GTDB): domain Bacteria; phylum Pseudomonadota; class Gammaproteobacteria; order Pseudomonadales; family Azotimanducaceae; genus SYFY01. The sequence goes on from JACKNX010000009.1 coordinate 36,354, forward strand.
GGGGCAGCATCCGGCGCGCAGTCCGTGCCGTACTCCGCATACACGTCAGCGGGCTCAAGCTGATCGTCCGCGAAGATCAGCAGGCGTCGCTCGTTGCCTGCAGTGACAAAGGTTTCGTAGAGCGGTGCGGGGACGCCCCACCGCTCGAGCTGCGGGATGAGATTGCGCTCGATGATGCTCTCCTGACCGGACAGCAGCGTGGACAACGCCGCCAGCGACGGCGGTGATGCGAGACCGAGGGCTTCGAACAGGGCCTTCATGCGTTGCGGCGGCTGGAAGCGGGAATTGACCTCAAACGCCGGCGTTTCGAGCGCAAGGTTCCAGGCCGGCGCCGGGGTTCTGGCGATGGGGTACGGCAGCCCCTCCTGAACCACGACATACAGGCGCTTGTCAGGCCAGCGGGTCGGCTCCGCCGCCGAGGGTGTGGGCATGAGAATCAGCAGCAGGGTCATGACAAGCGGGAGAGTCGCTGTCCACTTCATCATCCGGGCGGTCCAACCATGAAACGGCCGGCAGTTTACGGATCAGGCAGGCAACGGGGAACGCACCGAGGCCACAACATTGAACTTCCACGAAGCGGCGCGAGAGCCATGCGCGCGGCGCGAAGCGAACCCGCCGGGCACAAATACGCCTGTCGGCCGTGTCGCTTCGCCCGGCTTGTCAGGAACCCAGCGCCAGCGTCTGATCACCCCGCCGCACGTTCACCGGAATGGCGCTCATCATGGGCATGCCCGTGCGGGGGTCGTAGTCCTCATCCACGGACGTGAGCCTGCCCGTGTTGCTGCCGATGCTGAACAGCTTGTGATCTTCCGTGGGCGCGTCGCCAAACGAGTGCGCCATGGAGATGACACCCGGCTTCACGTCGTCCGCCTCTTCCACCACCCCGAGGATGGCCGCACGGGCGGAGGCAATTTCCACCACGTCGCCGGCATGCAATCCCATGGCCGCCAGATCGTCCGGATGCATGTACGCCGGGTTGTAACGGCCGTTTTTCATGAGCTTCGGAATGTCGCGGCCGGAGGAGTTGTACACATCGTTCAGCCGCCGGCTGACGAGGCGATGCGTGAACGTCTGCTCGCCCCGATAGCCCGCATGCCCGGTGGTTGGCTCCTGACGCACCTCGCGCAACTCACCCAGCATGATGGCATTGCCGAGATCGAGTCTTTCCTCGCAGTCCGCTTCGCGGGGCAGCACACAAATGGACGGGTCGTCGAAGATATGACCGTGCGGATGCTGCTTCACTTCGCCAAGCGGAATGCGCGATCCCGCCGTGAGCACCTCGAACAGTTCGTCCGTGGTGGGCTCGTTTGTCATGTCCAGCGCCTGGCCGTTCAGCGTGAGCGGCAGGCCCATGCGCTGCGCGAGGCGGTAGAACACCTGCCACTCCTCCAGCAGGTCTGATCCCGCAGGCGGTGGCACCAGCGCCGGCTGGTACATGGCGTACGGCTCCGGGTAACCGGTGGACAGCCCGTAGAACCACACGCCTTCGTTCGGCATGGTGATGCCGGGTACTTCCAGCCCAAGCTTGGGCGGCAACACGTAGTGGCTCATCTTCGCCGTGGCGGACAGCTTGATGTCCAGCGACACACTGAGTTCCAGATGTTTCAGCGCCTCCCACGTCTTGAGCTGATCCGGCCACGCCGCCAGCGGATTGCCGCCAACGCTGAACAGGGCCTTCACCTGCCCTTCGCCGCCCAGCAGGATCTCGTCCGCCAGCGCCGCCGCCGACAGACCACCGGCGTTATCCGTGAGATTGCGCACGCGCAGTTCCGTGCCGTAGCCATACGCCTGCGGCTTGGGCTCCGGCTGCGCCCGCCCGTGCCGCGTTGGCAGCAGCACAAACGGATTGGGCATCTTCTCGCCCGCGCGCAACCAGCGGCCACACAGGGTATTGATAGCGAGCACCAGGTACTCCGTGAGCGTGCCGCGCGGCGCCATGTTGGGGCCGGTACCGGCGGTGACCATGCCGCGCGTACCAGTGGCAAACGTGCGCGCCGCCTCGACAAGCGTCTGCACGGGCACCTCCGCGCGCGCCGCCACATATTCCGGCGTGAACGGCGCCACCGCTTCCTTCAGCGCCGCGAAGCCGGCCGTTTCCGCGTCGACGAACGCGGTGTCCACCCAGCCCTCGCGAATGATGAGATGCGCAATGCCCGCGAGAATGGTGGGGTCTTCACCGGGCTTGCACTGCACGTGCACGGCCGCCTTGCGCGCGCACTCCGTCCTGCGCGGATCGATGACCACCAGTTGCATGCCACGCTTCAGCGCATCGTGCAGCCGCTTGCCGGGGTTGTACTGGGGAATGCCGCCCCATTTCGACACCACGGGGTTGGCACCCACCAGCATCCACGTATCCGATTCCGCAAACGGCTGAGGGCCGGCATGCCAGCGACCGTGAAAGGCCATGGCCATGGGCTTGCCAGGCTGATCGATGGAGCCGGAGGAGAACAGCATGGGCGAGCCGATGGCGTTCAGCAGTGCCTGCGCCATGGGCTTGGCGAGCGGATAGGGAAAGGAGAAGGTACCGGTATACACCGCCACGGATCGCGGTCCATAGCGACGGACGATGGCCTGGAGTTTTTCCGCAATGTCATCCAGGGCTTTGTCATAAGCGATCGGGCGATGCCCGCCGGCGGTTTTCAGCTGCGGCGCCAGCAACCGCTCCGCGTGGTAATGCTGCTCCGGGAGTTGCCGGCCCTTGATGCACGTGTAGCCGTGGTACATGGGGTTGTCGATGTCGCCCAGTACTTTCACAACACGATCGTTTTCCACCGTGACGTTGACGCCGCAGAAGGCGTGGCAGAAACGGCAGATGGCGGTTCTGACTTCGGACATGGCGCTCTCCCCCACTCGCTTTGAATCAGAAACTACGCCGCAACGAATCCGCGATCAAGGAACGGAACGGGAATATCAGCCTTCGCCGGTGAGCCGCGCCGGATCAAGCAGGGTCCGCAGCTCCTCCCGGGAAAACGAGGTCATCTCCGCGGCAACATCGATGATGGGACGGCCTTCGAGGTAGGCCCGCTTCGCAATCTCCGCCGCCTTCATGTAGCCGATTACCGGATTCAGCGCGGTCACCAGTATCGGGTTTCGGCCGAGCACGTCAGCCAGTCGCTCTTCGTTGACCTGAAAGGTTCGTATGGCGCGCTCGCCGAGCAGCAACACGACGTTGCTCAGCAGTTCCATGCTCGAGAGGATATTGTTGGCAATCATCGGCAACATGACGTTCAGCTCGAAGTTTCCGGACTGTCCGCCGATGGTGATGGCCGCATCGTTGCCAATCACCTGGGCAGCCACCATTGCCGCCGACTCCGGAATTACCGGATTCACCTTCCCCGGCATGATCGACGAACCCGGCTGCAACGCTTCCAGGGATATTTCCCCCAGGCCCGCCAATGGGCCCGAGTTCATCCAGCGCAGATCATTGGCGATCTTCATGATGCTGACCGCGGTTGCTTTCAGCAGTCCGGATAACGCGACAATCGTGTCCTGGGAGCCAATCAGCGCAAAGAATGATCTGGCAGGTACAAACGGCAGACCTGTCGCTTCCGTCAGCAGCCGGCACACGGTTCCGGCAAACTCCGGGTGAGCGTTGAGGCCGGTGCCCACCGCCGTCCCCCCCTGGGCAAGCGTCTGCAAGGCAGGCTGGATGTGCCGCAGATTGGTGATGTTCGCATCAATCTGCGCCGCCCAGCCCAGCAGGATCTGTCCCATGGTCACCGGCACGGCATCCATCAGGTGGGTGCGCCCGGTCTTGATGTGATGTTTCATCGCGTCCGCTTTCCGCTCGATCTCAGTTTTCAGCGCTTCAAGCGCCGGCAGGAGGCGCTGGTGGAGCATCAGCGCCGCGCTCAGATGAATGGTGGTGGGAATGACGTCGTTGCTGCTCTGGCCATGGTTCACATGGTCGTTGGGACTGACCGGCTTGCCGCGAATACGCGTTGCCAGGGTGGCGATGACTTCATTGGCGTTCATGTTGGAGCTGGTGCCGGACCCCGTCTGGTAGACATCGACAGGGAAGTGGCTCATCAAAGACGTTGTGCCCTCGAGCTCCCGACACGCCGTGACGATTGCCTCAGCAACGTCCGGCCCGATCGTCGCGAGATTGCCGTTGGCTTTCGCCGCGACGCATTTCAGCAGCACCAGCGCGCGCACGAAGGCGGGCGGCATCGATTGACCGCTGACGGGGAAGTTGTTGATGGCCCGCTGCGTCTGGGCGCCATAGAGTGCATCCGCGGGCACCTCGACGTCGCCCAGGCTGTCGGTTTCAATGCGGGTTGTCATAACGGCGTGCACCTCGTTTCGATTGAGCGGACATCAGCAGTCTATTCACAACATCGGCGGCAATGCGCATGCACACGTGGCTCGCTCAATCCACGGTGGACGACTGCGAAATACCTGCTGCAACGTGCGCGGTTGCTGCAGCCCTAGTGGCCGGCACGGCCGAATGAACAGATGGCATGGCTACCTTGCGCATTCCCTGCCGGTAAAATTTCAACAGTCCTCGTAACGGAACTCTACAAGGTAGACGTTTCTTCCTTTGCCATGCACGGCCGTGCGGAGCAGTTCCGCAACGCTGGGAAAACCGGACCGACGAGCCAGTTCGGGCGTGATGCCCTCAAAATCCATGGGTCTGATGCGCTCAATGACAACATGACCTTCTTCCATTCGATATCGGTTGCCCACCTTTACCCGGGGAGACATCCACACGCGCAGACTGCAGGTGATTTCGCCGAGCTGTACCCGCTCCCTGAGATGTTTGGCGAATTGCATGGCAACGCGTTGCTATCTTCCGGAATTGAACATCAGGCAACTTGCGAACGGGTTTGCGTACCTGTACCCACTGAATCGCCGAAGACGCGTTCAACGTAGTGTCGAAAATCCATGGAAAGCATTTCTTTCTGTCTGTGGTAGGAAGCGGATCCACCCGCTGTGGAAAGAATTGGACGCACTGAAGCCACTATACGTCCAAGGTGCGCGGACTGGATCGCGCCAAGGCGGTGCTTGTGATACTGCGCATCCAGCGAAAACAATACCTGCAGCACCAGCAGGTCGAAGCGTCCCCGATCTTCCTTCGACAGGCTGTCATCGTCGCGCAGGCCTTTCCGGTAGAGTTGATGGAGATCCGGGCTCTGCGCCAAACTCGCCAACCAGGCGTTCTGCAATTCCGCCTGCGAATGCACCACCGCGCTCTGGATGCCCACGTTCGCTTGCCGAACCTGAAAAGCCAGATAGATGAGGGTGACAAGCACGGAGAGTGCCCCCACAAGTTCGGCGATTGCGCCTATTGCGTCCCAGTTCATCTTTCCTCCTCCCGTTTCATGAATCAGGAGCCAAGCCTTAGCAGGATGCTTTTTCAGCAGCCTCTCATGGAACTTCAGTTCCATGCGCGACAGCGCTGGCAATCGCAAAGCGGCCAGCTGTTAGTGGACTTCCCCCGGTCCACCAGAGACCTCCGGGCTACGCAGATGCTCCCCCAAAAACCTGTCCAGCTCCCCCAACATCCCAATGCGGGTCTGGCCATCCGACAACCAGTGATCCTCACCGGAAAACTCCACGTACCGAACATCCTTCTTCGCCTTCTCCAGCGCATCGCGCATGCGCCAGGACTGCGTCACGGGTACCACGGTATCGAGCTTTCCGTGTATCAGCAGAAATGGCGCCTTCGCTTTCTCCGCATGAAATGCCGGCGACGCCGCCTCCAGCGCTTCACGATCCTCGCGCCGGTCACCAATGATCATGTTGAACCAGTCCATGCCGGCGCTGTAACGCCCCCACTTCATTTCATCCACGCTCAGCATGGCGGGAAGATCGGAGACTCCGGCAATACTGGCCACGCAGCGATAGCGTTCAGGCGTCACCACACCTCCCATGAGCGCGGCATAACCGCCATAACTCCCACCGACGATGCAGGTACGCGAGGCATCGGCAAGCCCCGCTTTACCAAGCGCCACCACGGCGTCCTCCACGTCCGACTGCATGAGCTTGCCCCACTGCCGGTAGCCGGCTTTCTGCCAGTCGAGGCCATAACCATCCGAGCCACGGAAGTTCGGCTGCACAACCACATAGCCGCGCGAGGCGAGAAACGCTGCCCACCAGTCGAACGAGAGGTCATCCCGGGCGGTCGGGCCACCATGCACCAGCACCACCAGCGGGAGATCGCCTGTTTCGGTTGCACCAGGGGGGAACGTGACGTACGCGGGTACGGCCGTGCCATCGCGCGCGGGATAACGGATGGCCTGACGCGCACCCAGCCTGTCGGGGGTAAGTTCGGGATAGTTCAGCGCAAGGAGTTGCAGCTTGGCATCGCCACGCCGCCACAGGTAGTAACCACCGGCATCACCCGGATTCTCCAGATAGATGACGAACAGCTCCCGCCTGCTGTCCCAGGAAGACAACAGCAACACGGCGTTCGGTGCCATCCTGCGCAGACTCGCCTGCACGGCTGCCAGATCCGGGTCGAAGAAATGCTGTTCGGCCAGATCGTCCACAATCAGCGCACCCACCAGCGCGCCGGTCCAGTTGTCGCCGATGCTGCCGCTGACATCTTTTTCGGGATGCGAGAACAGCACTTCGCGCTGGCCGGATTCGGGATGCACGGCGTACAGCAGGGTGCGCTTCTCGCCGTCGGGAACATCGAGAAATACCGGCCGTCCGTCGGCAGTCATGTTGACCAGGCCGATCGTGCCGGTGGGGGTGGTGCCGGAGAGCACTTCACGCGGCTTGCCGTCGCGCAGGTCCAGCACGGACCACCGGTTCCTGATATCCGCCACGTCGAGACGGAATACAGGCTCACCACGCGAATCGAAGATGTAGTGTTTTGTGTCTGCACTGCCCTGCAGATAGGTACGCGTGCTGCCACGCGACAGGTTCACGTCGTACACATTCAGCGTGCCTTCGCGATACGGGGATGAGCGAATCACCATGCGCCCCACGTCCGGCCTGCCGGGCAGTGGAGACCACAAGCCGTCGAACACAAGACCCCAGTCGTAGGTGTCCTTGCGCTTCACCAGGTAGGTGCGACGGTCCTCCAGATCGAGAAGGGCTGTACGCCACAGGTCAACATGCCGTCTCCCCGGCGTGAGCACCCAGTAAGGCACGCCGCGACTGGCAGGCAAGGTGGCGGAAAGCAGATACGTGGCGCGGCGTTCGTCGGCGAAGCCGACCTTGCGCATCACGGCCTTGTCGTCCTCGCGCGCCGTGGGGCGGTGGGTGATGCCGGCAACCGTCTCTCCGCTCGCAACCGCCACCACCTGCAGAAACTGCTCGCCTTCCGCCGTGTTGCGGCCAATGGCCAGGTGCTGGCCATCAGGTGATAGCGCCACATCGAACAGGGCTGGCAGCCGCCCATAGGCGGACGGAGGCAGCATGTCCGCGTGCGAAGACGCCAGCAACGGCGATACAAAAACCAGCGCAGGCAACAGCCATCGATGCATGAGCCACTCCCTGTGAACCCCCCGATCCCGCCACCAACCATGCCACCAATCACATCACCTTTCCATATCACCCGGTCGCGTCGCTTCCGCTCCCGTGCGCTACAAGCGGTATGCTTTGCATCCATCTTTGGCGAAGGGAGAAAACACCATGCCGCAGTACATGCTCATCGGGCTCGTGGAGCCGTCGTCACCGGACAAGCAGGCCGCCTTCGACGAGTGGTTCGTCGACCAGCATGTGGAAGACACCACCAAGTGTCCCAACTTCGTGCGCGGCCGGGTGTTCAAGCTGGCGGGCGGGCACCTGGGCAGCAATGCCGTATCGCAATATCTGTCGGTGTACGAAGTGGACGCACCAAGCTACGAGGAAGCCGAGCGCGTGCTCAACGAGTGGCAGCAGGATCCGAATGCCTGGGCGGGCCGGGCGCATCATCACGCCACTGCCGCGAAACACGGTGGCATGCCGATGAAGATCGTGGGTTCCGGCTGGTACGAGACACTGCGCGACTTCACCGGGCCTGGCCCGGCGAAGTAACGCTACCGGGCCCTGGGCGACGCCGCGGCTGCAGCGTCGTCCTCCGGGCCATTGCGGCGGTCGATTTACTCGGGTCGACGCAGCTTCAGCAGAAAGCGATCGGTTCTGCCCCGCACCGGCTCCTCGAACACCATTTTGGTGTGATCATCGTCGGCATTGCTGAGCAGGTCGCTGTCGCCCGCAATCTCGAAGCCAGCGGCGGTTGCCGCCTCGATGGCCTGTGCCTTTTCCATGCGGTGCAGGCTGGCGTTGTCCGCGCCGGCAACTCCTGCATGGTCGATCACACCGAACACCCCACCCGGCTTCAGCATGCCATACACGAGTTTCAGCATGCCCACGGCGGCTTCAGGATCGCGGTTGTACACATCGTGCAGGTTGAGCGCGGTGATGGCGCCGTCCAGACTGCCCGCTTCAATGGCCACCTCCGGCAGATCCGCGTCCATCCGCACCACATTGGGCAGCCGGTTGTCCGCCAGGCGCGCCGTCATGGCCTTGTCGTTCATGCCATCGCGAAACTGCAGTACGAACGGCGGATTCTGCGCGTACACCTTGCCGTTCTCGCCCACGGCGATTGACAGCACCTCGGTATAGAAACCCCCTGCCGCGATCACGTCCATTACCGTCATGCCGGGCCCGAAACCAAGGAAGGTCACCACGTCAGCCGGCTTGCGCCCGGCGTCGCGCGCCTTCTCTTCGTCCGCACGGCTGGATTGGGTGAGCGCCTCACGCAGCGCGGCGGCCGGGTCTTCCGCCGCCGGCGCGGCTACCGGGGCTTCCGCGGGCTGCGGCGCAGCCGCGGGCGCCGTCGCCTGTGGCGGTGATTCCTTCTGGCAGGCTGTCAGCACCAGCAGGGCTGCCAGCGTGGCAATGACCATCTTCATCATCGTTGCTCTCTCCGTTGCTCAACGTGAGCAGCACTGTACCGCGCAGCCCGCCGCCGTGCGCGGTCATTCGCGTTCAGCCAGGCGTTTCGGCGTCCTCCACCTCGGCGCGCAGGGCCAGCAGATGCCGCGAGGTCCAGCTGCTTTCATACGCGGCCAGCTCGTCGGCCGCCTGCTCGCCCAACCGCTCGAAACCATGATGGAAGAACTCCACCAGCGTGCCGTCATACATTGCCGTCAGCCGGAAGGTCCATACCATGGGCACCGGCCACGCCATATCGGCGCTCTGCCAGTTGTTGGCCAGGCTGAGTTCATGTCCCGGCTCGAATACCAGCACTTCGCCGCCGAAATGCCGTTCACGGCCGTCGATGCTGACGCTGAAGTCCGCCACCGCACCAACCTCGGGTACGTACGCGAGCAACCGGTGCCCGAGGCCAAGCCACATGTTCACGCGCTCATAGGAAGCAAATTCCTCCCACACCCGCTCGGGAGGGGCATGAATGAACACACTGCGGCGCACCGCCAACCTGCCGATATTCATGCGCATCCTCCATGCACGCATCGGTTTCCCGAAAGCTCAAAAAAGCCCTTCCAGGATAATTTCATCCGAGGTGAGCTGACGCTCGCCCTGCACCTGTCAAGCGGTTGCACGCTCGACAACGGCCTGACCATTCCGCGTCCGCGCAACGGGCCGCGTTTCAGACGCCCGTTGTGCCGACAGTGCGCGCCTCCCCGCCGGCTTGCAAGACCTGAACGTGGCGCTCATTCTCGCCGCAATCCCCGCAGGAGACCCTTCCCATGCCAACTGGTCCGCTGATTCGACGCACGGCACTGCAACTGCTCGCCTGCCTCGCCTGCATCGCGCCGGCGTCTGCCACCGTAGCGCCACCCCAGGCGACGCCGGTGATCGCCACCGACAAGGGACCCGTGCAGGGGCTGATCGACGGCGGCATCGCCAGCTACAAGGGCATTCCATATGCGTCGCCGCCGACAGGCACGGCCCGTTTCCAGGCCCCCGCCCCCGCGGCGGCGTGGACATCGGTGTACGACGCCACGGGGTTCGGTGCGCCCTGCATGCAGTCGTACGACCGCGAGCTGAACGGCAGTGAGCTGTCGCTGCAGCTCGCCACCGTGTTCACCATGCGCACGGAAATGAAGAACGACAACGAAGACTGCCTGTTCCTGAATGTGTGGACACCCGCCAAGGACACGGCCTCGGCAGTAGAAAAACGGCCTGTCATGGTGTGGTTCCACGGTGGCGGCTACGCCTACGGTTCCGGCGCCTGGCCGGTGTACGACGGCACCCGCCTCGCTCGCAAAGGCGACGTGGTGGTAGTCACCGTGAACCATCGACTGAATGTATTCGGGTATCTGTACCTGGCCGGCATTGGCGGCGATGCGTGGGCGGATTCCGGGAATGCGGGCATGCTGGACCTCGTTGCGTCACTGCAATGGGTGCAGGCCAATATTGGCGCCTTCGGCGGCGATGCCGGCAACGTCACCATCATGGGTGAATCCGGTGGTGGCTCCAAGGTGAGCACGCTGCTGGCCATGCCGGCGGCAAAGGGGCTGTTTCACAAGGCGGTGATACAGAGCGGACCGGGGCTCACCGCCATGCCTGCTGATGCCGCGACACGCAATACACGGGCGGTACTGGCGGAACTTGGCGTGAAGGATGACAACCTGGCGCCTCTGACCACCCTGCCCACCGAAGCGATCGCGAGCGCCTACGAGCGCGCGCTGAAGAAGTCGGGCGGCGGCTTTGCCGGGCTGAGGCTCAGCCCGGTGGTGGATGGCGGCGCGCTGCCGCGCCATCCCTTCACGCCGGATGCACCCGCGCAATCACGGGACGTGCCCGTGCTCATCGGCTTCAACAAGGACGAGTGGACCATCTTCAACACCGGCGAAGACTGGTTCGGCAAGCTCACGGAGGCCGAACTGCCTGCCCGTGCAAAGGCTGTAGCTGGCGACAAGGCCGACGCGTTGCTCGCGGCCGAGCGCGCGCACCATCCGGCGTATTCACCCACGTACCTCTATAACGTGCTCATGAGTGACGCACGCATGCTCATCGGCTCGGCACAGCTGGCCGAGCGCAAGGCCGCGCAGGGTGGCGCGCCGGTTTACATGTACTACCTCACGTGGGAAACCCCCGTGGGCGACGGCATCTTCAAGTCGCCGCACACGCTGGACATGCCGCTGATGTTCAACAACGTGGACCTGTCCGTGGCGCTCACCGGCGATTCGCGCGAAGCGCGGGCGCTGGAAACCATGATGTCCAGCGCCTGGCTGGCGTTTGCGCGTACGGGCAACCCGGCCAACGACACGCTGCCGGCCTGGCCGGCCTACGACGCGCAGCGGCGGGCCGTGATGCAGTTCGATGTCCCGCCCGGCGTCGTCGAGGATCCGAAGGGTGATGTACGCGCCATCCTGTCCGGAAACTGAGGGCTGAATCGTTCAGGTAGACACCTTGTTAAGGAGCCACCGCCATGAACACCACCACCCCGGATCGCGTCGCCTGGGAACGCGCCCGCCTGGCACTCCTGGAAAAGGAAAAAGCCCACGTGCGCGCCACGGCAGACCTGGCGGCTGAGCGGCGCAAGCTGCCCAGACTGCGCATCGACACGGACTACCGCTTCGACACACCACAGGGGCAGCGTTCGCTCGGTGACCTGTTCGGCGAGCGCTCGCAGCTCATCGTGCAGCACTTCATGCTGGCGCCCGGTGCAAGCGCAGGTTGCCCGCTATGTTCGTTCTGGGCGGATGGCTTCAGCGCCATGCTGCCGCACCTGGCCGCGCGCGACATCAGCTTCGCGGCCGTTTCCCGTGCGTCCGTTGCCGAGATCGAACACTACCGCCAGCGCATGGGCTGGACGTTTCCCTGGGTGTCGTCCGGCAACACGTCGTTCAACGCGGACTTCGGCGTCAGTCCAACCGAGGCGCAGAAGGCCGCAGGCCAGTGGCGCTACAACTATGCCGAACGACCGTACCGGATGGACGACCTGCCGGGCGCCAGTGTGTTTCAGCGCGACGACGACGGCGCCATCTACCTCACCTACGCCACCTTCGAACGCGGGCTGGATCCGCTGAACGCCGCCTATGCCTATATCGATCTCACGCCGAAAGGGCGGGATGAAGCGTCGCTGCCCTGGCCCATGGCGTGGGTGAAGCGGCACGACGAGTACTGAACAGCAGGACACCCCGCGTCAGGGCAGGGACTGCGAAATCCAGTACGTCCAATCTGCGGTCGCGGGCCGGCGCCGGCTGGCCGGCCGCGCGCTTGTGCGCTATGTTCGGCGTCGACACAAGGGAGGAGCCCCTATGAAATTCGGCATTTTCTACGAGCATCAGCTGCCGCGGCCCTGGCGCGAGGGCGATGAACAACGCCTGTTCAACGAGGCGCTCGATCAGGTACAGCTCGCCGACGAGCTCGGTCTCGACTACGCCTGGGAGGTAGAGCACCACTTTCTCGAGGAGTACTCGCATTCGTCCGCGCCCGAGGTCTTCCTTGCGGCTTGCTCGCAACGCACCAAGAACATTCGCCTCGGCCAGGGCATCCGCCAGGTCATTCCGCAATACAACCACCCGGCGCGCACGGCAGAAGTCATCGCCACGCTCGATCTCGTCTCCAACGGGCGCGTCGATTTCGGCACCGGCGAGTCGTCCGCGGAGCTGGAGCTGGGCGGTTTCGGCATTCCGGTGAACAAGAAGCGCGAGATCTACCTCGAAGCCACCGAGCAGATCGCCAACATCCTCGCCATGGACCCGTACCCGGGCTACGAGGGCAAGTACTTTTCCATGCCATGCCGCAATCTGGTGCCCAAGCCCGTGCAGAAACCACACCCGCCGCTGTGGGTGGCCTGTTCACAGCGCGACACCATCCGCATGGCGGCGCGGCTCGGCATTGGCGCGCTGACCTTTGCCTTTGTCGATCCGCTGGAAGCTAAAGACTGGGTGGACGAGTACTACAGCATCATCAAGAGCGACCAGTGCGTGCCCATCGGCCACGCGGTGAACGCCAACATCTGCATGGTGTCGAGTTTTTCCTGCCACGAAGACCGCGAGCAGGCCGTGCGCCGCGGTCTGGAGGGTTTCGAATTCTTCGGCTTCGCACTCGGCAGCCTGTATGGCTTCGGCGAGCACCGACCGGGACGCACGAACCTCTGGGAAAACTTTCAGAAGGCACAGGCGCAGAAGCGGGCGCTGGACAGCACAGACTACAACAACGCACTGTCCGGCGCGGCGGGTGGCATCGGCACCCCACAGGATCTCAGCGAGCATCTGCGCAAATTCGCCGACGTCGGTGTGGATCAGGTCACCTTCATCCAGCAGGCCGGCAACAACAGGCACGAGGACATCTGCCACTCACTTGAGCTGTTTGCCGCCAAGGTCATGCCGGAATTCAAAGCGAACGAAGCAGAACGCGAAGCCGCCAAGCAGGCAGAGCTTGCACCCTACATCGCGGCGGCAATGGCCAGGAAGCAGTTCATGAAGCCGTTGGCCGACAGCGAGATACCCACTTTCGAAGCACTCGGGCGACGCATCACGGAAGAGAGCAGGAACCAGAAGGCGTCCATCTACGAGAAGCCTTCGGCGGGCTGAGAACGCGGGGTTACAACGGTCTGCGCAGCGTCCGAGAGGCGCGGACGGAAACTTGGGAAAAAGGGGCAGGACGAAGCGTCTCTGTCCCGTCCCACGACCCGGGTGCGGAGGCACCACGGGTACTGCGCTTCATCACATCCGGTCATCCGCCCCCGGGAACGCCTCCTGGCGGGCGAGCACGGCTTCTCTCAGCGCCAGGCGTAGGAAAACTCCAGCTCGTACTGGTGCATCTTCAGCTCGATGGTTTGCGTGGGATCGAGAAAGTTCGGACCACGGATGCTGTGCGAAGGCGCATACAGGAAGGCGACGTTGATGCGGCCGCCGTTGGCACGATCAAATGCCGCGCCAAGCGTCCAGTGCTCTTCCATGACCCCTGGCGCCAGAATGTTGAATAACGCGTCACCCTCGGGTAGCGGCTGTTCCGCCGTGCTGTAGCCCACTCGCCAGGTACCGAATCCCTGGCTGTGCCACTCCACACCGGCTTTGTACACGGTCATGTTGCGCCACCCGAACCCCGCACCCCGGTCGCCGCCGAGACAGGCTTCGATATCGTTGCCGCCCGCACTGGGACAGTTCAGCAGATCCCGCGCGCTGTTGCTTACGCTGGGTACCGACTCGTAGTCGATGTATTCCGCCGCGAGGTGCAGGGAAAGACGGTCGGCAAGCTGCACCGACAACCCTGCTGTCAGGGAAGCGGGAATGTCGAACCCACCCTGTTCGGCGAAGAGATCCGCGTACCTGTCGAAGCGGCTCATGCGCATGCGTGAGTGCCAGGCGAGGCCGAAGCTCGTCCTTTCGCTGAGCTGCATCCAGAGACCGGCGCTGATACCCCAGCCCCAGGAAAAATCATGCCCTTCATCACTGAGGTGTTCGGGGAACGCGCCGTTGACATACGACCGGGTCAACGGCACGAACGTAAAGGGCGTGGTCTTGCCAAGTCCGACGGCCTCGAAAGACTGCACCGCAAACTGGGGACCAATTCCCCAGCTCAGGCGCGAGCCCAGCATGGATGAGTAGGTCACGCTGAGCATTGCCTGCATGAGGTCCACACCGGCTTTGCCGGCTCCGTACACACCGGAAAAGTCCTGTACGCCGCTGCCGGCGTCGAATGTCGCCTGGCTGTCGGCGGCGTCCCATTCGGTGTTCATGCCGCCGCGCCCGTAGAACGCCACCGCAACGTTGCCCTGATCGTTGCGCACAGGCCAGGCCGTGGCGACCCAGGGCACGGGAAACCAGTTGCCGTCGCTTTTACGATCGCCCGCGCCGAGACTGAAGCTGCCGAACTGCCCGTTGAGCGAACTGCCCTGTGCGGAAAACGAGCGCCGCGGGCTGAACAGGCCCAGGCCGGATTCGACGCCTTCGCCGACAAATATCCCGAGCGCCGGGTTGGTGGCCGTGTCGATGGCGGTGGCGCCCTGCGCGGAGGCCACGCTGGCACCTGCCAGACCTTTGGCGCGTGTGCCGATGGCGTGAGACAGATAACCGTTGGTTGCATGCGCTTCGTGGCAGACAACGACAAGGCAAAGCGACAGAACGACGGCGGTGCGCAGCGGCTGAACCGACATGACTTCTCTTCCTGGGAGCGGGTGTCGCTTCAGTGTAGAAACCACCCGCCGACCAACGCGCGAAGCGGTTCAAACTTTGCGGAAACGGTTCAAAACTTTGCGACAGAGCGGGTCACCGAAAGTTGTGCGGGTCACCGGACACTGCACAGCGCACGTCGCGCTCACTCACCCACACGCGCCCGCGATGGCCCCCACCGCGGCGCCAGGGTTGATGTTCTCGCCCGGATGCCACGCTCTGACCAGCGCGCTTCCGGCAGCTTCGCGAAGGATGCGCGACGCCACAAGGATTCGACGGGTAAGGCGCACCGGCGGTGCGGCGGTGCAGGTCAGGATTCACCCGCTCCGTGGGCGCGGGCGGTTCCGAGCGTCAGCTGGTCACAGATTCAGAACTCGATCTGGCCACGGGCCCGCTGCTCCTGGGGCATCAGGCAGTCATAGACAAAGCGGCTCACGGGCGTGGGAACACCGAGCTTCTCACCGAGCCGGATCAGTGCGCCGATCTGTGCGTCCAGTTCCGAGGGCCGGCCGTCCATGATGTCGCGCTGCATCGATGCCGTGGTCGAGAACGGTACCGTTGCATGTACGGCGCTGACACGCTCGATGGCGTCAGGCGCCCAATGGACACCGAGCGTCTGGCCGACCGCGTGGATCTCGTCTTTGATCTGGTCCACCAGCGCCCGGCACCGGAGATCCTGGTACAACAACCCCATCGGCGCGCGCGTGATGGCGCCGATGGCTCCGGCCGGCGCAACGCCGAGGAATTTCTGCCACAGCGCGGCCTGGATGTCGGCGGGTATTTCGGCGGTGACCGCTCGCGCGCGGTCGAAGGCGGCGCGGAGCGCTTCGGCATTGACGGGCACCGGCGCGCCAGCCTGCATGGGGGCGAACTGGATGTACGGCGCCACGGCTGCGTGGCGAATGCACCCCGGTCGCTCGATGGCAGCTGAAATGCCGCAAGTGCCGCCGAGTACGCAACCGTCGCCGAGTGCCTGCGCGAGCACGTCCGCGGCGTCGATACCGTTCTGTAGCGGGACCACCACGGTCTCGGGACCAATCATCGGCCGGATGGCAACTCCCGCCTCACGCAGCTGCCAGGCCTTGACGCCAACGATCACCGCATCGACGACACCTGCGTCGGCCGGATTGTCAGAAACGGCAACCGGATCAAGTACCAGATCGCCCGCCGGGCTGACGATGCGCAAGCCATCGCGCCGCATGGCGGCGAGGTGCTCGCCCCTGGCAATGAAGACCACGTCCTCGCCGGCCTCTGCCAGGCGACCGCCAAAGTAACCGCCCACCCCACCGACGCCGTAGATCGCTATGCGCACGCTGCTCCCCCTGATGATGCCCGCCTGGCATGACACTCAGCACAACTGGTCACACCGGCAGGAAGCGGATACGCCGGAAGGCGTGTAAGTCCCCACGGCCTGGATTCCATGATCGGGGTGATCCGCCCGGCCTCAGCCTTCTGCGTCGTACGGGCATTCCCCTGCTCAGGCCGATTCCTGACTTCCGGCAGCGAAGGGCGCTGGGTCTGCACGCCAGACAATACAGGAGCAGCGGTCACACGTCAGGCAACGTCCGCCAGGTTTACCTGTCGGCATCCAGGCCAGGCGGCAGACGCCTGCCCACCCAGTTGGTGGCCCGCTCATAAGCACGCCCCACCTGCAGCACCCCGAAGTCGTCGCCCCAGCGCCCCCACACCTGCAAGCCCATGGGCAGACCGGCATCGTTGAAACCGGCGGGCACACACAGCGCCGGACCAGCCGCCATCGTCACCGGAATGACCACTTCCATCCACCGATGGTAGGTGTCCATCACGCGCGCTCCGATGCGCTCGGGCCAGCGCTGTTGCACGTCGAACGGAAATACCTGGGCGGCCGGGAGCAACAGATAGTCGTAGCGGGCGAACAGGCGCTCCGTTTCCCGATACCACGCGGAACGCACGGCAGCCGCGGCGGTGACATCGAACGCGGACACTTTCAAACCCTGCTCCACCTCCCACGCTGCTTCCGGTTTCAGTTGCGCCCGCATGGCGGGATCGTTCCATGCCGGCAGCAGCGAGCCACCAATCTGCCAGTGCCGAAGCGTCATCCAGTGGCGGAACAGGGATTCCATGTCGAACCGGGGCATCACGGGTTCCACCGAGGCGCCGAGTTCGGTGAACACGTGCGTCGCCTGCTCACACAGGTTGAGCACACCCGCTTCCATGGCCAGGTGCCCGTTGAAATCTCCCAGCCAGCCCACGCGCATGCCCGTCAGATCACGCTCCAGCGGTTCGAGGAAGCGGCGCGGATCTTCGTGGATGGCATAGGGCGAGCGGGGATCCGGTCCCGCCATGGTGGCCAGCAGGGCGGCCAGGTCCGGTACGGTGCGCGCCATCGGCCCGCTCACACCCATGCGCAGGTGGAAAACCTCCGTCACCTCGTCCACCACCCGACCAATCGTGGGCCGGAAGCCAAACACGTTGTTGAACGCGGCGGGATTGCGCAGCGACCCCGCGAAGTCGGAACCGTCCGCCACCGCCAGCATGCGCAGCGCCAGCGCGACCGCCGCGCCACCGCTCGAGCCACCGGCGGTGCGCGCGGGATCGTAGGCATTGCGGGTGGCGCCATGTACGGGATTGAACGTCTGCGAGCCGAGACCGAACTCCGGCGTGTTGGTCTTGCCGATGAAGAGCGCGCCGGCATCACGAATGCGCGCGATGGCGGGGGAATCGGTCGTTGAAACACGATCGCGAAACAGCGGTGAGCCCTGGGTGAACGGCAGGCCGCGTACTTCGGACAGATCCTTCACCGCCTGCGGAATGCCATGCAGCCAGCCGCGTGACTGGCCGCGGTCGAGTTCCGCATCGGCATCCGCCGCCTGCGCCAGCAGTTCGTTCTCCGGCTGCAGTGCGATGATCGCGTTGTATTCCCTGTTATAGCGCGCGATCCGGGCAAGACATGCCCGCATCACTTCCACGCACGACACCTCCCGCCGGTGGATGCTGCGGGACAACGTCAGCGCATCCAGGGTCACGAGATCATCCTCAGTCCACACCCGCCTCGCTCCCCTTGTCAGTCACTTCAACGCGCTGGTGCTGGTCCAGCGCCGCCAGCAGCCGGGCATCGCGACCGTACACATCGGCATACAACCGCAATCCTTCTCCTTCCGTGTCCAGCGCCGTGAGGTATTGCAGCATCACCGGCACCGGGGACGCCAGTTTCTCATAGTGCGTGCGGGTCTGGGCCGTCCACTGGTCGATACGCGCCGTGTCACCGCCATCCGCGGCCAGCAGCAGCGACGCCAGCGTCAGGGCGTTCTCCACCCGGATGCAGCCGGAACTGAAGCTGCGCTCGCTCTTCTCGAACAGGTTCTTCGACGGCGTGTCGTGCAGGTACACGGACTGTGGATTCGGCATGTTGAACTTCACCTTGCCGAGTGCGTTCCACACACCCGGCGCCTGCCGGATCTGATACGGAAAACCGCCGCGCCGGTAGCCGGACCAGTCCACACCGTTCGGGTCCACCGTCTGGCCATCGCCGGTGAGCACCTGCATGTGATTGGCCGCCAGATAACCGGCATCCCTGCGGATGGCAGGCAGGGTGTCCTTGTACAGAATGGTGGGCGGCACCGTCCAGGACGGATTGAATACCAGGTGCGTGATCCTGGCCGTCAGCACCGGCGTCTGCCGGTACGGGCGTCCCACCACGGTGCGTGAGGTCCATTGCACTGTTTCGCCATCGAGGAGATACAGCGTGTAACCCGCGATGTTCACAAGCACTGCGCGGCCCGTGCGCTGCGGCTCTTCCCAGCGCAGACGCTCCAGGTTGACGCGCAGGCGATCCACGAGCTGCTGCGCGGTGTCGTTCAGGGACGCGTGCGTGCGCGCACCGATCACGCCGTCGGCATCCAGTCCATGCCGCCATTGCCACTGCTTCACCAGTGCCACCAGGTCCGCATCGAACACCGTTGCATCCACCGGCTCCGGTGTGGTGAACCCTTCGGCGGCCAGTCGGCGTCGAAGCGCCGGAATACGCGCATCCACCGCATCCGGTTTCAGCGTCGGCCCATCCTCTACCGCGTCCCAGCCACCGGCATCCCGCAGTGCGCGATAGGTTTGCAGCCAGTCCATCAGGCGACGGTAGAAACCGCCGCGCTGCGTGCGCTCCTTGATCACCGCAACAAAATCCGCCGACATCAGTGCATCCACGACCACGTCGGCCGGGGTGGCTGCGCTGTCCTGGCGGCTGTAGTTCCAGTCGGCTTCAATGGCCCAGGGATCAACCTGGCCGAAGCGCAGCACATGCACGTAACGCAGCAGCGTGTGTGTGAGCGCCACGTCGGCGATCTCGCGCTCCTGCGGTGCGAGCATGTCCAGCCTTCCAGGCTCCACCAGGCCCGGCTCGGGGAAATCCGCGGGATCGAGGCCATGCGCCGCCACCGTCGCCAGCAACGCAAGAAGACGGCCCATGGCGTCGGCGTTCCACAGCAGGCGATAGCCCGTGCGCGCGTAAATTGTGCGCACAGGCTCGCCCATGGTCAGGTTGGCCGCGTAAGCGGGTAACCGCTCGGCCAGCCCGTCGTCCGCCAGCACGCTTCGCGACGGCAGGACCAGCAGCAACGCCACCACCATGAACGTTTTCACACTGACGATTCCGTGACTCCAAAGCCGTGGCGCCGCAGGTTACCATGGCGCCTCGAACACAATTCAGGAGGATGGGATGAAGGCATGTCTCTGCCTGCTGCTGACCCTGGGGCTCGTTCCCCCCGCCTTCGCGGAGAAGCGAGAGCTCGCATTTTTTCACACACACACCGGTAAATCCGTCGATCTTGTCTACTACATTGACGGCCACTATGTGCAGACCGCTCTCAGGAAGCTGAACGACTTCCTGAAGGACTTCCGCAATGGCGATGAGCATCCCATCGACCCGTCGCTCTTCGATGTGCTGCACGAGATCAAGACCCGCACCGGCAGCCAGCGCCCGTTCGAGGTGATCTCCGCCTTCCGCTCTCCCGTTACCAACGAGATGCTGCGTAACCGCGCCGCCAACAGCGGCGTGGCGAAGGACAGCATGCATACGCACGGCAAGGCCATCGATGTAAGGCTGGCGGATGTGGATCTCACGACCCTGCGCGACGTGGCGCTCAAGCTGCAGCGTGGTGGCGTGGGTTTTTACCGGGATTCCAACTTCGTGCACGTGGACACCGGGCGGGTACGTCGCTGGTAGTCAGCACGCCCGCCTCGGACAGTCAGCGCACGGCCGCCCCGCTGCGCGACCGCAGCACCGTAAGTTCCGCCAGCCCCATGAGGGCAAAGTAGACCGCGGCGCCCACGATCGCGCGCTCCGGATACCGGTTCCACACACCGCCATCGCCGCGATCCGGATATACCTCGTCCAGCAATTGCCGCGTGATGCCCATCTCGGGCACGTCGATGAAGATGGTGCCGAACGTCACCGTCAGAAACGCCACGATGCCGAGCGCGGAGCGCTTCGCCAGTGCCTCGCGATCCGCCGCATCGCCCAGGAACAACGTGACGGCCCTGCCCGTCATCACACCGGCAAATACCAGCAGCAGGCTGGTACTGCCGGTGCCTGCCGCAAATGCCCACGCAAACACCGCGTAGAACACGAGCATGATGGCGAAGTACTTGAGCCGATCCAGCACGCGCGGCTGCGCCAGCGCAATGCCGGCAAACAGGCCACCGGAGTGCAGTGTGAGAAATTCCATGAGCAGGAGGCCGATGCCGTAGGGCACCCAGCGGCCGTTGTCCCATTCGCGCGGCCACAGCCACACCTGCACGAGAACAACCGCCAGTCCAAGACAAGGTAGCGCACTGGCCAGAGCGCCCAGCCAGTGCCGCACCGCGGATGTCACCCGATCACATGCCGCCCGTTACGTACAGGCACTGACCCGTCACCCAGCTCGACGCCGGTGACGCCATGAACACCACGGCGTTACCGATATCCTCAGGGGTACCGAGGCGCCTGAGTGGCACACCGATGATCTGCTCGATGGGCTTGTCCTTGGGGAAGTTGGTGCTCTGGTTGAAGTTCTCGGTGGGGATGGGGCCCGGTGCCACGGCGTTCACGCGGATACGTGGCGCCAGTTCCAGCGCAAACGTTTCCGTGAGGCTGTTCACCGCCGCTTTCGACGCGGCGTACGGGCCGTTTTTCAGGCTGGAACCCTTGGCCGCCCGCGAGGAGATATTGATGATGGCGCCACCGTTCTCCCCCATGACCTGCGCGGCCACCTGGCAGCCGATGAACACCGCGCGCAGGTTGAGATCGAGTTGCGCGTCCCAGCGGTCAAGCGGTGTGCGCGTGAGATAGCGTGGCGTGGCGTCCGGCAGACCACCCGCATTGTTCACCCAGATACCGATATCGCCCAGTTCCTTTGCCTCTTCCGCCACCAGGCGGACCTGGTCTTCGTTGGTGACATCCGCCACCACACCCTTGGCCTTGCGACCAAGCGCGCGCACCGCGTTCGCCACCTCGTCAACGTCCTTCTTCGTACGCGCGCATACCACGACATCCGCGCCTGCTTCCGCCAGACACAACGCGATGCCGCGCCCGATGCCCTTGCCGCCGCCGGTGACAACCGCCACGGTGCCGTCCAGTCTGAATGGATTCATCGTCTTACCCCCTTGCCTTGAAACCGATGTGCAATTCCTTCAATGCCCTGAGCGCAAAATTGGGCATGACCTTGAAGTCGTTCATGCCGGGCTGAAACCACATGTCGTCGATCCTGTCCGTGAGCGCCTTGAACGCCCAGTACAGTTCGCGTCTCGCCAGCGGCGCGCCCAGGCAGTGATGGATACCGGAACCGAAACCGAGATGTCTGCCGGGTTTGTCGCGATCGAGGTCCAGCTTTTCCGGGCATTCGAATTCGCCGCTGTCTCGGTTTGCCGCGGCGTACCGGATGTTGATCATGGCGCCTTCGGGAATGGTGACGCCGTGCATCTCGATGTCACGCGTGGCGGTGCGGAACAGTCCCTGCACCGGGCCTTCCAGGCGTACCACTTCTTCCACGAACGTGCGCAGGTACTTCTCCGGGTTGGACTTGAGCCTGGTCCATACCTCCGGATTCTCGATGAGCAGCTTCACGCCGTAGGCAATGGCGTTGGTGGACGTTTCCGAGCCGCCAACAAACGTGTCGGCCATCATCTCCGCGTGCAGCTCGTTGTCATTGAGTGGCCGCCCCCACTCCGGAATGACACGGTTCACCATCTCCGACAGCAACGTATCGTCAGGCTCCCGGCGCAGCTTCTCGAAGATGGGCTGGAAGTAGTGCTGCGCCTCGATCTCCATTTCCACCGACCAGCGCTCTTCCTCTTCCGTCTGCATCATGCCGAGACGCTGCACCCAGGCGTCCGTCCAGGCCTTGATGCGCCAGATGTCGGCTTCCTTCACGCCCATCTGCCGGCCGATGATGATGAGCGGCAGAGGCACGGCAAACTGCTTCACCCAGTCGCACTGACCATCGCCGATGAAGGCGTCGATGAGCTTGTAGGCGGTCTCCGCCACGAACGGATCCATCGCGTCGATGCGCTTGGGCCTGAAGGCTTCGTTGAACATGGCGCGCATCTGCTTGTGATTCGGGTCGTCCCGCCCGGCCAGCGTCGGCGCCGGCAGCCAGCCCTTCTGCTCGTAGAGCTCGCGCATGCGCTTCGCGCGATCCTGGTCCATGCGCTCGGCGCCCCGCTGGCCGCGCTCATTGGAAAAGTCGGCGGTGTTCAGCAGCAGGTCGCGCAGATCGTCAAAGCGGGTGATCACGTAGAACCCGGTAATGGGATCTATCCACACCGGCGCTTCGTCGCGCAGCAGGCTGTAGGCATGGTACGGACAGTTCTGCAGGTCGTGACTCAGGAAGTTGATGTCTTCCAGCTTCTCAGGCACGACTGTGGTGTACGGGGTCTTGCTCACGGTTTTCCTCCCTCCGGGGCAGCGCCAGAATCTAACACGAAGCGCCGTGGTGTCGCGCTCTTCCCGCCGCTCGCCGCCGACCCGTGACGGGGTTAGGCTTGGGGGCGGAAAACGGCAAGTGCAACGGAGGCTTTCATGTCCAACGCCAATGTGACACCACAGATCAACACCGCCCGTGGCGGCCTGGACCTGGCCATGGGCAATCTCACGGATCCCGGCGTCAGCCGCTCGCCCACGTGGACCATGGGCGGCTGGCAACTCGCGTTCCTGCGCCTCGGTCCGGGCGCCAGCGCGGCCATCGACCAGGACAACGGCACGGTGTACCTGAAGGTCATTGCCGGCAGCGTGGTCGGACGCAACTGGGGCGCCTATGCGGCGCCGGCCACGGTCGTGGATACGCGCTGGAATGCAGACAGCGTCATCGCCGGTGACGGCGGCGCGCTGGTGAGCGTGTTCACCGAAACGGCGGCAGTGCCCGCCAACGTGCGCACCATGGGTGAACTCGCGATACAGGGGCCGCACGCCGAGGTGATGCGCTGGCAGACCTTCGAGGAGAAGTTCGGCCCCGCCGCCGTCTACTTCAAGGGCAAACCGGCCCACATGGTGCCCGGCTTCCACCTGCTGGACAGCGACGGCGACGCGTATGCGTACGTGCATTTCTGGACGGCGGGCAAGGGCATCGACGTGTCGACCCACAACCACTCCCGCGAGCCGACGCCACTGTCTCCGGCCTTCGCGGAGATTCACCAGACACTGAACAACGGTACAGGCAAGGGCGGTATGTACCTGGCGGACGGCCCCGACGCGCCGCATCGCGACCGCTGCCTGCTGCAGCGCGGCGAGGAACACGGGCCGTTCTTCGATATCGACCCGGCAACCAGGCAGCCGGTGCTGCGGCCGAACGGCGCCGTGAGCTACCCGTGGCACGGATGGGAGTCCGGCCCCGATGACGGCACGGCCGAGGCGTTCGATCTGGTAACCGCGTACGAGATCACCACGAAGTACGCCAGGGTCTGAGCGCCGGGCTCAGTGTGGCCTGCGCGTCAGACCATGAAACACCCCAATGGCCGCCAGCAGCCCGGCGGCAATGGCTGGGGCACGCCAGTCACCGGAGACCATGCGCGCGGCAAACAACGCCAGGCAGACCAGCGCCCCCAGCACCGGAATCGGCAGCGGCACCTCGAAACGCCCTGTCGGTTCGCCAGCCCGGCGCTTGAGCACCACCAGCGCCACGTTCACCACGGTGAACACCAGCAGAAGCAGCAGTACCGTCGCCGAGGCGAGCTGCGACAGATCACCCACCAGCGACAACACCACCAGCACACCCAGGATGACGGCGATGGCGACATGCGGCGTACGGCGCCGGCGGTGCACGCGGGCGAGCGCCGCGGGCAGATGCGACTCGCGCGCCATACCCAGCAACAGGCGCGACGCCGTGATGAAATTGATGAGCCCGGTATTGGCCACCGCAATGATGGTGATGAGCACGAACAGGTCGTTGGGAAACCAGGGCGCCGCCCGCGCCATGACTTCCGCCAGCGGCGCGCCGGTTGCCGCCAGTTCCCGCCACGGCACCACACTCACGGCGGTGATTGCGATGCCGATGTAGAGGAGCGCGGTGAACAGGAATCCCAGCACCATGCCGATGGGCAACGTGCGTTCCGGCCGCTTCACCTCCTCCGCGACGTTGAGCGAATCCTCGAAGCCGAGAAAGGAATAGAACGTGAGCACGGCGCCCTGGATCAGCAGAACCAGCGAAAAGCCGGAAACACCTTCCGCGGTGACAGGGAATTCGAGCAGGTTCGCATCGCCCCAGTAGCGCAGACCGACCGCCAGCACCAGCAGCAACCCACCCGCCTCCACGCAGGTGAAGAGCACGTTCAGCCACATCGACTCGCGGATACCGCGATACACCACCGCCGCCAGAACCAGCACATAGAACAGTGCCAGCGCAGTCAGCGGCCAGGCCTCCAGCCACGGCAGACGCTGCAGGTTTTCGCTGATCATGCGTGCGCCGGCGGCGATGGACGTCACTCCCGCTGCCGCCATGGTGAGCCCCACGGCCCGGGGGAGCAGACCATGTCTGTACGCGCGCTGGGCAACGTAGGCCGCGCCGCCCGCGCGCGGGTAGCGGGAACCGAGCGACGCATACGACAATCCGGTGAGCAGCGCCGCCACCATGGCCACCAGAAAGGCCAGCCACACCGCGGAGCCCATTTCCGCCGCGGCGCGGCCGATGAGCCCGTAGATGCCGGCGCCGAGCATGCTGCCCGTGCCATACAGGATCATCTGCCACAGGCCGATACTGCGCCGCAGGGTCGGTTGCGCGGACGCGGTTTGCGGGTTCGCCGTCATAACCTGGGATTGTGCCAGCATTGACGTCAGCGCCGGGGATGACGAATCTGGCGTCTTCATTTTTCACCAGGTTCGAGGTGACCGATGCCCGCCACTCGCCAAATGCCCGATGTCATCGTGGTCGGCGCCGGCTTCGCCGGTATGTACGCCATCTATCGACTGCGCGCCGCGGGTCTGTCCGTGCACGTCGTGGAAGCGGGCTCCGACGTCGGCGGCACCTGGTACTGGAACCGTTACCCGGGCGCGCGCTGCGACGTGCCGAGCCTGGAATATTCGTTCGGCTTCTCACCGGAACTGGAGCAGGAATGGGACTGGCCGGAGGTGTTCTCGGCGCAGCCGGACATCCTGCGTTACGCCAATCACATCGCCGACCGCTTCGACCTCCGGCGCGACATCACGTTCAACACGCGTATCCGCGCGGTGGATTACCGGGACGCGACCGCCACCTGGCGATTGACGGCGGAGGACGGCCGCACCTGGGAAGCGCCCTTCTGCATCATGGCCACCGGCTGCCTGTCGGTGCCGATGAAGCCGGAACTGCCCGGTGCCGATACGTTCCGCGGCCGGGTACTGCATACCGGCGCCTGGCCGGCGGAGCCCGTGGATCTCGCCGGCAAGCGGGTGGGCATCATCGGCACCGGCTCGTCCGGCGTGCAGGCCATTCCGGAACTGGCGCGGGAAGCGGCGCATCTCACCGTATTCCAGCGCACACCGGTATACACCATGCCCGCGAACCGCAAGGCGATGCGCGACGCCGTGCAACAGGAATTCAAGGACAACTACCGGCAGATCCGCTCCCTGCAGCAGGCCAACGCCGGCGGCGTCTCCAACTTCCGGCCTACCCGCAGTGTAAATACCCACACCCCGACTACCACCACCGCCACCACCGGCTTCCGCGCGGGCGGCGGCAACCTGCTCGACCTCACACCGGAGGAGCGTCGCGCACGCATCGCCCGACGCGGGTTGGGCGAACTGCTGACGTTCCGTGACGTCTACACCAATCCCGAAGCCAACGACGTCGCCAACGCACTCTACCGGGAAGGCGTTCACCATCTTGTGCAGGACCCTGAAACCGCCGAACGGCTGTGCCCGAAGGACTACGGTATCGGCTGCAAGCGGCAGGTGCTCGACCGCGACTTCTACGCCACCTTCAACCGCGACAACGTGACGCTGGTGAACCTGCGTGAAACGCCCATCGAATCGATTACGCCATCGGGTCTGCGCACCAGCGCGGGAGACCATGAACTGGACGTGCTGATCTACGCGACGGGCTTCGATGCCATGACGGGCGCACTGCTGCGGGCCAATATCACCGGTCGCGACGGGACACTACTGGCTGACAAGTGGCGCTACGGCCCCGTGACATACCTCGGTCTGCAGATGCGCGGCTTTCCGAACCTGTTCACCGTCACCGGCCCGGGCAGCCCCTCGGTGCTGTGCAACATGCTGGTGGCCATCGAACAGCACGTGAACTGGATAGCCGACTGCATCACCTGGATGCAGGCCACGCACCACGCCACCATCGAACCGCTGGATGCCTCGGAAGACGACTGGATCGCGCACGTGAACGCGGTGGCGGAAGGCACGATGTATACCGCGCCGAGCTGCAATTCCTGGTACCTCGGCGCCAACATTCCCGGCAAGCCGCGCATCTTCATGCCGTACGTGGGCGGGTATCCACGCTACAAGGCCCGCTGTGATGCCGAAACCGCCAGCAACTACGCCGGCTTCGAGGTGCTTTGACCGTTTCAGCGGAAGTCGTCGGGGACATCCTTTGGCGACATCCGCCAGTTGGGGGTGCGCTTTTCCAGGAAGGACATCACTCCCTCCCGTGCATCGGCCTGTTTCCCGAGCCAGGCGAACGCCGGCCCTTCGGCCCGCATCATGTCGGCCGGCGTCGAGTCCAGCCCTTTCCACAGGAAGCGTTTGGTGATGGCCACCGACGCGGGTGCGGTATTGGCGTAGTCCGCCGCCATGGTTTGCGCGGTGGATGCAAGGTCTTCCTTCGCCACCACCCGTGACACCAGCCCCATCGCCAGAGCTTCCTCCGCCGTGAAGATGCGCCCCGACATCAGCAGGTCCGCCGCGTTGGAGAATCCCGCCACGCGCTGCACGATCAGATGCGCGGCCAGTTCAGGCATCATTCCGCGCCGTGTGAACACGAAGCCCATCTTCGCGCCTGCAGCGGCGATGCGGATGTCGCACAGCATCGGGTAGGTCATGCCTACCCCCACCGCCGCGCCGTTGATGGCGGCGATGACCGGCTTGTCGATCTCATGGGGCAGGATGTTGCGCGGAGGTGGCGCTCCGCGCTCGCCGCTTTCAGGCCGCCCGGCAAAGGTGTCGCCGCCACGCTCCAGATCCGCACCGGCACAGAACGCGCGCCCCGCACCTGTCAGCACCACGGCGCGCACCGCGTTGTCCTCGTTGGCCATGGTCAGCGCCTGGGCGAGTTCCGCCGCCACCGAGGCGTTCCAGGTGTTCATCCTGTCCGGCCGGTTGAAGGTTATGGTGGCCACGTGATCGCGCACGTCGTAAAGCAGGGTCTGCAGGCTCATGGTGTCTCCTCGATTCATTGCAACATGACATCGCACTCTGTTGTCATGGATATCAGCCGCCGCACCTCACGGCCCACTGGCAGCTGGCTAGCAGGGTGCTGAAAAAGTCCCTCCTGGACTTGTTTCAGCGGTCGTCGGCTTCGCCGACTCGCGCCAAATGCAGCGTTTTCCGCTGCATTTGCGGGCCAGCCATCCCTGGCTGGCGTACCAGGCTGCTTTTTCAGCAGCCTGCTAGGTTGCGATTGCCAGCGCTGTCGCGCAGGAAACTTCGTTCCATGAGAGGACGCTGCAAACAAGCCCCTCACGGACATTTCCAGCGTTCGCCGGTCAGCAGATCATACCCACGATTCAGCTGACTCGTGTGGGCACGTTGCATAACGCCACGACGCGGGATCGATGCGCAAGCAGAAAATTCACCCGTCCCCTCACCCACGCGGTGTTGGCACGGACGATGAAGCCATCCGGCCCGTCGCGAAAGCAGCTGATGTTCTCCGCCGGCAGGGGGAGGTCGCCGTCCGTCTCCGCACAGGACATGCCGCAGGTCGAATTGCACCGTGCAGCACGAGCGCTGCCCCGGCAGCCACCAGCATTGGTATCCTCGCCTGATGCATATCGATGTCAGACTCGTAAAACGCCTTGTTGCGAGACAGTTTCCGCAATGGGCCGCATTGCCCATTTCACCAGTGGCGGTAAGCGGGTGGGACAATCGTACGTTCCACCTCGGGGACGAGCTGTCCGTACGTCTGCCAAGCGCGGAGGCATATGCGCGGGCCGTGCACAGGGAGCAGCAGTGGCTGCCCAGACTTGCGCCACACCTGCCCCTGCCCATTCCACAACCTGTTGCGATGGGAGAGCCCGGCGAAGGCTATCCGTGGCACTGGTCGATCTATCGCTGGCTGCCGGGTGCGGTCGCCACCCGCGACAACGTTTCCAGTCTCAGCGCCTTTGCAACGGACCTGGCCCGTTTCCTGAGGGCACTACAGAGCGTCGATCCGACCGGCGGTCCCGGACGCAAACTGCGGGGCGGCAGCCTTGAACGGTGGAGACCGCAGGCGGAAGCGTCACTGGCAGCGCTGAGTCGCGCCCGTTCGATTGATACGGACGCCGCGACAGCCATCTGGAAGGCAGCCACCGAAGCGCGATTCGAAAGCGAGGCCGTCTGGTTCCATGGTGACGTGGCGGCAGGAAACCTGCTGGTCAGCGACGGTCGATTGTCCGCGGTCATCGACTTCGGCGGCCTGGGCGTCGGGGATCCAGCCTGTGACATGACGATCGCGTGGACACTGTTTGATGCTGCCAGCCGGCGGGCGTTCAGAAGAACGGTGGGCGTCAGTGATGCCATCTGGAACAGGGGGAAGGGCTGGGCGCTCTGGAAGGCCATGATCGTGGTCTCGGGCATGATCGAGACCAACGCGCTCGAGGCTGCCTCATCAGGGTACGCCATCGACCAGCTGACGGCCGACTACAGAAACGGCGAATGACCGGACCTGCGCGGATGCGCTCATCCGGTTCGCGTGGGACAGTCTTTGCACCGTCGCGGGAGTACAACGTTGCGTTGACCCCGCTGTCGACAGCCACCTCGGAAACACCGGTACCCATGAACGAGCAGCAAAAACCATGGCGACCGCTCACGGTTGACGAAATTTCCGACACTTTTGCCGGCGCACCATTTCCCTGGTGGATCGCTGGCGGTCACGCGATCGCACTGGCGCTTGGGCAAGCCGTCAGACCACATGCAGATATCGACGTTCTCATTCTTCGCCGGGACTACCGGCGAACAAGAGAATTCCTTGCGACTTGGGATTGCTGGGTCGCCGATCCTCCGGGCGTTCTGCGACCGTGGCCGGTGGGGCAGCCGCTCGACAGTGCCGTGCACGATATCTGGTGCCGGCTGGACCCGAACGATGACTGGAAATTCCAGATGATGCTGGATGAATCCGTCAACGGGATGTGGATGTCCAGACGCAACCACGCGATTACGGCGTCGATCAACGACATGACCTGGAAGACCCGGACCGGCATCCGCTTCCTGGCACCCCACATACAATTGTTCTACAAGGCAAAGACCATTCGGGAGAAAGACCAGAGGGATTTTGATGCCGTGCTGGATGCCGGGGTAGCCATGGATGGCGCCTGGCTACGAAACGCGATTTCTCTCACCTACGGCGCACAACATCCGTGGCTTGCGCGCATACCCCGGTGAGCGCAGAGATCGAGGCGGACCGACCGGAGCGCCGTGAACGGCCACTCCCGTGGCGCCGTGGAAGCGGCGGATACCGCGGTCAAGCAGCCTTCGAAAGGGGCAACATCAGCTTTCGACAACGCCCGTATCGTTCTCCATTTCCTCGCGCAGCGCCGGGTCCTCGATCGTACGCCACGGCATCTGCTCCACCGTGAGGTCCGGATCCAGCGCCGCATGATCCCTGGCCGCCTCCACCACGTCGTGTGCCTTGTCGAATTCAGCGTCGATGCGGTCGAAGCCGGCGTCCACGCCCTCGTGCGCCGTGTCGAACTCCGCCTCCACGACCGGCATCAGTTCATCGAGCCTGCCCTGATCGCGCTCCAGATCGTGAGCGGCGGAGGAACTCAGTTCGCCGCGTGCATCCAGCAGATCCTGTGCCGCCTCCGTGGTCCGGTCCTCCAGGGTGTCCAGCAGATCGTGTACGTGGGGAGGCAGCCGCTCGAAGAGGTTGTCCGCCGCGTCCACCGTGACGCCAAGGACATCGGCCGCCAGTTTCAGGGACATGTCAGCACCATCCAGTTCGCGCACTCTGGCCGTTTCCACGAGCCTGTCCATCTCGTCGTGGTGTTCCGCCTTGAAATCCTGGAGTGAGACCGAGAACCGGTCTTCCCAGGCCTGTACGTCTTCGCCCAGCTCGCCGATATCCTCGACCAGACCTTCACGCAGTGTGTCCACCCGCTCCTGGGACAGCGCCTTGAACGCATCGAACTCTTCCTGACTGATGCGTCCCTCGTGGAAGTCACGTGCTACGGCGGTTTCCTGGTCGATGATGAACTGCGACAGGGGATGACGATCCTGCCCCACCAGTTCCGGATGTTCCCGTCGCTGCTCTGCCTCACCTTCAAGGAGCGCCGTGGTGTACGGCATGCCGTACTCGGTGAACCACTGGTTGGGGGCCAGTTCCGGCTTGTCCGTCTCGTTTGCTTCGGCCATCACAATTCTCCGTGATTCTGTAAAGCCAAAGGCGTCGAAACCGCGCGATTGGGTTCAGTCGCCGTCCTCATCCGCGCACTGTCCATCCAGCCAGAGCGCGCCCGCCACACCGATGCCAAGCGTCGCCGCCAGCAGATCGAGATCGTCCGGTGCAAATCCCCGATCTTCCGGTGGGGTGAAAACCGCGGCGGCAATGGCATCGGCGCGCGCCTGGTCCACTGGCCTCGCGGGGACCCAGACATTCGTGCGTCTTTCCGCGTCCGTCGCGGCGCGCACCCGCGGCGCCTGTGGGTTACTCCGCTTCTGAGGGTTACTCCGCTTCATAGTCAGTGCACCCACGTTCCATCCGGAAGTTGTTGCCCGTGCATTAGCAGACTGCTGAAAAAGCAGCCTGGTACGCCAGCCAGGGATGGCTGGCCCGAAAATGCAGCGGAAAACGCTGCATTTGGCGCGAGTCGGCGAAGCCGGCGACTGCTGACACAAGTCCAGGAAGGACTCTTTCAGCATCCTGTTGGGCTTCAACCATCGCCGAAGGCAGCTGAAAGGCAAAGGATGCCGAGCAGGAACTGGGTGATACCGAGCGCAATCCAGAACACGTAGTAGCCGAGCCCCTGGTCACGCCAGGAAATCCTGAGACGCAACGCAACGCCGCCGAGGGAGCCGAAGAAGACGACCGCAAGGGTCGTCAGAAAAATCTGGTTTGTGTAGGTGGAGTCCTCACCTTCAAGAACAAAGCCGACGACCAGGCACACACCAATGATGACGCCGATGAGGGCCGACATATTTCCCGTTTCGGTGTCGGCATCTTCCCGCACTGCCAGCGAACTGGCCACGATGGCGCTGTTCCGCCCGCGCAGGTATTGAACGAACTCCGCGGCACGCAACGCGTTGGCAAAGGCGCGCAGGTCAACCCAACGACGCGCCTCCACAAAGGGACGCACGTGATCGCCGTAGAAGGCGACACCCCGCAGGCGCATGCCGCCGAAGAGTGACTGCTGTACCGCCCAGCGATCATTGGACGCTTCCCGCAGTACCAGCCCTTCCTCACCACGGTCCAGACCGATCGCTTCGATGTCCGCGTAAGGGATACGTACGACACTGCGAAAGCGGCGGATCTCCAGTTCCTGCTCACCCAGAGTGAGCCTTGGCAGATAGCCGATCGCAAACATGAGGGCCGCCATACCGATGAAGAGCAGCGTGAAGATGAGCATCACGGGTTCCTCTGCCACCGCCATCAGCGGCAAGCCGCCAATGAGCAGGAACAACGCCCCGCAGCCATAGACCATCCCGCTGCGCAGTCGGTCCATGCGGTACACCATGGGCTGCACGCCACCCGCCTGAATCGACACGGCCACGCTCAGGTACCGTCGGTGTGAATGGACTGATCGCCATAGGTGCCGCCCTGGTCACCCTGCTCCAGGTAGTCGTCGGCGGTATCCGCGGCATCCTGTGCATCGTGGATGGCCTCGTGCGCGGCCAGATCGGAATCGGTTTCGGCGTCCGCAAAAACCACGGCGCCGTCGGCGAACGCCTCGGCGCTTTCGGCCTGGAACTCGGCCTCCTCCAGCACGAGAACGTCGTGATCGTTCTCCTGCACCGCTTCGCTGAGCTTCGCGCCCTGTGCCGAAGCGTCGGCCAGGTTGTCGCCCACTTCTTCCGCTTTCTCGCGCGCGGTTTCGAAATCGCCGCGATCCGCTGCCTGGGCCTGCTCGCGCTGCGCGAGTTCCGCGTCTTCGCGGTTATCTTCCGCAACCTGCGCGCTGAGGATGGTGTCGTCCATGTCCACCTGACCGAGTTCACCGCTGAACTCGGCTTCGGTCAGCGCATCATGCACCTGCCGGCTTTCGTTTTCGTTCAGACCCGCCAGTTCAACCTCATAGGTTTCCTCCAGCGCTTCAACCCGGTCTTCGTCGTCGTATCGCACTTCCGCCATGGTTGTTCTCCTGCCTGTTTCATCGGGGCGGTGGAACGTCAGGCCATCGAGCCATCGTCATCCGTTTCCGCCGTGTCATCCGTATAGGCGTCAAATACCTCGGAATCCGGTTCACCCTCCACCACTTCGGTGTCTGCACGGGCCACCTGCAGCCCTTCCGGGGAGCTGTCCGCATGCAGGTTTTCGATCACCCGCTCACTGTTCTCATGCAGGTCGTCCAGCAGGCTGTCCATGCTGTCCATCATTTCCTGCATGCGCTGCGTGGCGTTCTCGACACCGGCCTGATCCGCGGCGCCGATGCTTTCCGTCAACACACCCTGCAACGATTCGGTCGTCAGCGAACCGGCGGACTCCACGGCATTGGCGATGTTCTGGGTGATGCCGTCGATCTTGTCCGTGAGATTGCGCAGGACTTCCGAACCCAGCAGATCCCTCAGCCCGCCACCCGTGCCCGGCTCCGCTGCCGCTCCCGTGATCTGCTCGAGCGCCTGTTCTTCGGCGGCGGGCTGCTGCGCCATTTCGCCTACGACGACGTCGAGTTCAGCCACGGTCTGCGCCTGCTCGTCCGGATGCTCCGCCATGTACGAAACGTACGCGTCCCAGACATCCGCATTGCCCGCATCGGTGGCATTGCCCGCATTGCCAGCGGCGGCCAGGCTTTCCAGCCGCTCCGCCAGATCGTCCGGAAAACCGTTTGCCACCAGGTGATCCGCGGTGACGCCTTTCAACGCGTCGCCGAGCGCCGTCATGGACGCGGCATCGTTACCCAGTGTGGACGGAAGGCTGGCCACTACACCGCTCACCAGATTGCCCATGTTGCCGAAGCTGATATTCATGATCGTTTCTCCTTATGCGCGCTCAGTCCCAGGAATCCGTTTCCCCATCCGCGGCCTCCCGCTCGCGGGCTTCGCGTTCTTCCTCCTCACGCTCCCGTGCTTCCCGTTCTTCCCGTTCGCGTTCGAGCCGTTCCTCGCGCTCCCGCATTTCCTGCTCGCGCTGCTCGCGTTCGTGCTGTTCCTGTTCGCGGCGCTCCTGCGCCGCCTGCGCCGCTGCCGCCTCGGCTTCCACCGCCTGCGCATGCTGGTCCGCGGCTTCTTCTGTCTCCCGCGCCTCGTCGTGCGCCGCGTTGGCGGCCATCACCGTGCCGGACTCGACAGGTACGGCCGGCGATGCCGGTGTCGCCTGCGTCGTGACGTCGCGCATGGCGCCCGACACCTCCCGGGACAACGCCTCATCCGGCACGGATTCGGCTTCGATCACGGGACCGTCCCTGGAAGGCGCTATCGCAATCTCGAAGGCATCACCTGACTCGTCGGGGGTTGTCGCCATATCAATCACTCAACTGATCCGGGGAGGGTTCAGGTTTCTTTGCCCGCTTGCGGGGTTTCACACTCAGAACTTCGCCGCAGGCGGCATTCGGACAACGCACGTTCACCGGCGCGTCACCCGCGAGCGCGGCCTTGTCCACATACATGGGCTCCTTGCACGCGACACAGGTAATGCGCACCCGATCGGGACGACTTACCGCTGGAGAGGGATCAGGCCCGGGGGCACTGGCCTTCGGCTTCACCCGAAGGACTTTGCGGCAGTCCGCATTCGGGCAACGCACGTTGACCGGCTTGTCGGTGTCCAGCAGCGATTTCGGCACGATCATCGAACCGCCACACGCCGCGCAGGTGAGCCGCTGTTTGTCCGCAGGCAGCTCAGCCGGCTTCTTCTCAGCCTTCTCCTGCGACGCCGGCGTCGGGGCGTAATACTCGATGTAACGGCGCCATTCGCGGAACGCGTCGCTGTCCACGAATTCCGCCAGCGTGCGCAGCCTTGGCGCCAGGTACGGCGTGGTCGCCATCGTCCATTCCGACATGCGCAGGTACGGATCGTCCGCCGCCGCTTCCTGTTCGAGCCACGCCTCCTGGTTCAACTTGCCGTAGATGGGGAACGACTTCATTGCCCATTGCGTGAGTACCTGGCGGGCCTGGTCCAGCCGACCGGTAACCAGCACGGCGGCCCGATCCGCGGTGATCTCGGCGTGGCGCGACCAGCGCATGAGCGGCGCTTCCACCGCGCTCTCCAGCAGCTTCGCGGGGTTGAGGAACTGCAGCACACCTTCGCCGAGGATGGTGGACTGGCTGCTGGTCTGCCCCATGAGAAACTGCATGGCGGTTTTCCAGTACACGTGACCCGCGCGCACATGACCCATCTCGCGGGCGATGAGAAACAGCAGATCGTCCGGTTTCAGGTTGATGAGCACGCTGCCAATGCTGATGAAACTGCCGCCGTAACCGCCCAGGGAGTACACGTCCCACATACGCTCACCGGAGACATACACTTCGGGCATGTGCGGCAGACCCATCAGGCGTGCCGCCCTGAGCGCCAGATCGAACAGCTCGGGCAACTGGCGATCGCTCAGGCGCACCCCATTGGTAGCGGCTTCGAACACCGGCCGGCCGTAGCGCTGCGCGATGCCGTGCGCCGCGGACGCAAGCGGGCCCGTACTGTTGAGCACGCGCATCGCCTGCGCATCCATCTGCCACATGAAGGCGTCTTCCGGCAGGTGATAGTCCGCATGCAGCGGCCGCAGCCAGCGGCACTGCGGGCAGTAGAGCTGTGCTTCCGGGAGTTGCGCACCCTCACCGCCGCAGGTCGGGCAGCCGAAGGGATTCGCCGGCGCCATGGGCATCACGGCAGGGAGTTCGCCGACTTTCAGACCACATTCCATGCAGAACTCGCCGTCATCCGGGAGCGCGGTGCCGCAATCGATGCAGAAGCGTGTGGTGGATGTGTCGCTCACGCCAGCGCCTCAGATGCGGGCCAGCAGTTCGGCCTTCTTGGCCTCGAACTCTTCCACCGTGATGGCGCCGATATCCTTCAGCTCCGCGAGTTTGCGAATGCGGGCGATGGTCTCGTCCTGGGACACGGCCACAGCGGACGGCGTCGCCGGCATGGCGGCCGGTGGCGCGGCTTGCGCCTGTGGGGCGGGCGTGGGCATCGCCGGTGAGTACGTCCCTGCCGACCCACCGGCCGGCACCGACCGCAATGCCGTGAACAGGTTTTCGGCGACAAGCTTCGGCGCCCGCGAAGCGATCATCCACACATTCAGCGCAGCTCCGCCGATAAACAGCAGGAACCACAGCATCATCATGTAGGGATTGAGCATGATGACCAGCACCAGCACTACGGCCGAAATGATCCAGATGGAAGCCGTGGACGACCAGTCGACACGGGAACTGATCGATACCATCGTCTGCGCCGCGCTGACCGGCGACACCGCTATGTCGCTCTCCACCCGCACGGGCGCACTCATGGTGGACAGGAACTCCTTGTAGATCAGGATCGCGTTCATCTGATGCGGAGGCATCTGATTGCGGATCTCGCCGCCCTTCTGCGCTTCGACATGACGGGCAACAGCGGCGTACAGCGCCTGCGCATCAACGCCGTCGAACTGTCGGCTCTCCGATTTGCCGCCGAAACCGTTGGCGTACGGACCACGGGGCGGCATTGGCGGCGGCAGGGGATTGGGTGGCGGCGGATTGGGCGCCGCCACCAGTGACGCTCTGCAACCGGCACAGAACTTCGCCTGCACCGGATTGGCCCTGCCGCAGCTGGAACATGCCCTGGATTCTTCGCTCATTGCCGCCACCCCTGTCGATTTGCCGTATTCCCAACCTGATCCTTCACCGGGCAGCTCCGGGGGAACTGCCCGTTACTGACACAGGCGCAAATACCGTCCAAACCGGTTCAGGCGCGACGAATCGGGGTTGCGACTGTCAGCTCGACGACAACGCACGTTAAAAAAGTCCCGGCCGGTGAACCGTTTTTCCCCCGGATTTCCGCCTGTACCGGTGCAGCTCGAGCATCCCGGCCGCCCCTCATGGGCCACCGCGAACGCGCTGCACGCAGCGGCATTGCCGCGGACGACAACCGAAAAGGCAGGTGGGCAATGAACTTCGATCTGGACCGCAAGACCGTCGCCATCGTGGTTGTACTGATCGTGCTGGTGGCAGCGGTCATCTCGGAATATCAGGACAACGGCGGCAACTGGTCCGGGAATCAGAACCCGTCCGGCTACCCCGGTAACAATCCGTATGTCACGCCGGGCAGCGGCCCGTACGCGAATCCGGCGTACAACAATCCGACCTACCCGCCGGGCTATGGCCCACAGACGCCCGGCTACGGGCCAAATGGCCCGGGATACGGCCCGAGCGGCCCGGGGTACGGGCCGAACAGTCCCGGCTATGGGCCGAATTCTCCCGGTTACGGCCCTGGCCAACCCGGCTACGGGCCAAACGGTCCGGGCTACGGCCCGCCGGGTGCGCCAGGCTATGGACCGAACACACCAGCATATGGACCGGACGGTCCCGGAAACGGCCCCAATGCACCCGGCTATGGCCCGACGGGCTATCCCGCACCGAACTACGGCCCCGGCAACGCGCAGTCTCCTGGGTATGGCCCGCAGGATGGTGGCTACCCGCCGTCCGGCTACGGCCCCCAGGGACCTGGTCAAAGTGCTCCAACTTCTACGGACGTGTGGATCGACGATCGCGCCACGCGCGCTCCCGGCGCCGCCGGAGAAGCCGACGCGGAATCGGACGCCCCGTAATGGCGCGGGCGTGCCTCGGTGCATGGCTCGTTGTCCTGGTCGCCGCGGCGCGTGCCGACGTGCCGCCGCCGGTGGATCTGCCGATTCAGAATCTGCGGCAGGAAACGCAGGTGTGGTGCTGGGCCGCGGTGGCCCAGCAGATCATCATGGCAACCCGCGGACCGCAGGCCACGCCACCCCAGTGCGCACTGGTCGCGCGCGCCTACAGCCAGCGCCCGGAAACCTGCTGCGGCATGCCGTGGAACTGCACGGTGACCGGCAACCTGCAGCAGATCCAGGGCCTGATCGCGGAGTTCGGCGGCCGCTATTCGCAGATTGCCGCACCCACGGACCCGATGACCCTCTACAGCACGTTGTCCGCAGGCCGCGCAATTATTCTGGCGGTGAAGTCGTCACCGTTTGCGGGCCATGTGATCGTGTTGCGGGGCATGGCCTGGGTACCCACCTGGAATGGGGTACAGCCCGTGCTCTACATCAATGACCCGATGGCGTACTACACGCAGCCGGTGCCTTTCGAGGCAATCGCGCGCATGTGGGACGCGGCCATTGTCGTCCAGTGACGACTTGTCAGTCGTTGTCTGGCAACTCCACGTCATCGTGGGTCTTGAGCCAGGCCATCACCACCTTCCACTTGCGCTTCACGGTGGAAACGGACAGCTCCATGGCCAGCGCGGTTTCCTCGATGGTCATGCCCGCGAACGCCCGCGCTTCGAACAGACGTACGTACTCCGGATCGATGGCCTCCAGCTCGTTGAGCATCTCGTCAAGTTCCAGCAGATCCTGCACTGGCACGTATTCACCAGCCAGGTCGCCGGTGAAGCGCGTCTGCAGCGCCTGGTCGCGCTTGCGGGCCCGCAGCCGCCGGCTTTCGTCCACCAGAATCTCGCGCATGATGCGCCCGGCCAGACCAAAAAAATGCGCCCGGCCGTTGAGATCCATGCGGTTGATGTTCACCAGGCGCATATACGCTTCATTGACGAGCGCGGTGGGTTGCAGGTCAGCCACGCCGCCTTCACGCCAGAGTTGCTGCGCGGCGTGCCTGCGCAGCTCGTCGTACAGCGCCGCGACCACTTCGCCGCGTTCGGCCTGTGACTCATTGGACCAGTTGGCGAGAATCCGCGTGACATCCGTCATGACATCGCCCACGTCTGCCTTCACCCCTTCGAATCGAGTGTGGCACGCCGCGTTCCGGCGTGACAACTCAGCGGATTTTCTCCATGCCGGGTGATCCGCACACCAACCGACGCCTGTTGGCGCTGATTGAGCAGACATTGATGCAGCCCGCTGAGGAGCAGGAAGCCTGGTTGACGGC
This sequence comes from Pseudomonadales bacterium, assembly GCA_024234635.1. Taxonomy (GTDB): domain Bacteria; phylum Pseudomonadota; class Gammaproteobacteria; order Pseudomonadales; family Azotimanducaceae; genus SYFY01. The sequence goes on from JACKNX010000009.1 coordinate 75,210, forward strand.
AAATTGCCCGCCCGCTCTCCTCGCAACGGCGCAACGTTTGCTGGCGGCCGCCGTCGACGCGCCCGACACGCGTCCCGTTGCGGTAACGCTGGTGGCCTCCTACCTGGAGCGTCGCGCCCGCCGGGGGTGAAGCGCCGCCAGCCCGGCGCGCGGAAGCAGTGCGCCCCGGGTGCTTGCCGGTATCAGTGTCCGACGTCGGCGTTCACGAACAATGCGGGCTGGTGTGCTGAGCGCTCACCGTCGACGCACGAGCTGCGAGGTGGGTGTGCGCAACTGATCACCCCGCAGATCGAACGGAAACGGCGCCATGGGCGGCGGATACACGGGCACACAGCCCTGATAGGCACAGTTCTGTCCACCCTCGATTCGCAGTTGCAGCTGGTTCCCCTGCACCGCGTAACGCCCCCACAACTCCATGCGCTGACTGTTGTTGAACGCGGTTTCCACCTGACGGAATTCGCCTGCGGCGGAAAATTCGACCTGCAGGTAGCTGACGGCTGTCTGTCCTTCCCAGTAACCCACCAGGGGATTGCGGGGTGCCTGCGGTGTGACGGGTGGCTGGTTGCCACCGTCAGGCGCGGGCACGCCACCATCGAGCCGCGCGGTACGCGTGACTTCGATGATGTTGCCCACTGCATGGCCTGCGCCGCCGATCAGCGTCTTGATCCACAGGGTGTCGGGGCGAGCGGGATCGGCCAGCAGCAGGAAGGTGTCGCGCCCCATGATGCGCTTGCCATCCTGGGAGACGGTGAGCAGGTGCAGCGACGGCAACAGCCGGTTGTCGAGACGGGCCAGGAACTGGAAGTCACGGATTTCGGGCGCCAGCAGATCCTTGTTGATCAGCAGCCGCGCCAGATTGCTGCCCGGCTCGGTTTCTGCCTCGATACCAAACGCCGGCTGTCCCGAATCATCCGCCCACACGCCCGCCAGCGCCGCCATGGTCAATTTGCGCGCGCCCTCCAGGCCCGCCCGAATGTCGGCGCGCGGCGGCACCACCCGAACAGTGGCACTGTTGCTGCCGGTATCGCCGGTGAGGGTTTCGGCAATCGCCCACGACCGGTAATCCCCTTCGGGCACTTCATCGAGAATGAGTTCCAGTCCCTGCTTCCAGGGCATGCGGGCGCCCTTCATCAACTGCGGCTCGCCAGTGTCCGGGATGAAGTCGTACAGCAGGGTCAGCATGTCGTCCGCCGCCGGCTCCACCTCGCGGGGAACCAGGCGACCGCCGCTCTGCTCGACAAGCAGCACCACGCTTTCGGCGCGCCAGGACACCAGGTCAAACAGCACAACCGCCTGGTGGGTGCCCTCCTTGGCGCTTTCCAGCAGCACCTGAATGCCGGCGGTTCTGCCCTGCCCCGTCTGCAGCGCCCGCGAGTCCAGCGTCGCAAACCCCGCGACCTCGCCGTTCGTCACGGCATAGGTCATGGGCGCCACCTCCATCTCCATGCGCGCGACGTCGCCTTTGAAGTCCGGCATCAGCAGATCCGCCGCGCTCCCCTTGGCCGCCAGTTTCTGGGCCAGGAAACGGCTGTCCGAGAGATAACCGTTGCTGTAGATCAGGTGGCCCTTCTGCTCCGGTACGTAACGCCCCACGAGCCCGGATACCCACAGCAGGTTGGCGCCCTCCACTTCGATCTTCAGCGTGGAGTTGTCGAGCATCGAGCCTTCCTGCACCGGCGTGGTGGTGCCGGCCTTCACGTACGCCATGCGCCGGACCGTGGGCGCACGCTTGTTGGCCGTCTGCTGTTCGTGCAGACGCGCCAGCCAGCGCGGCCAGTTGCTCGCGCCGGCGAAACGGGTTTTGAGATAGTCCGCGTTGAAAGCGCTGGCAAGCGGTGGCGCGTAGACAGACAGGCCGTGGCTGTTGTGATGCCGCTGCGAGACATGGCTGTCCATGACGGCCGCGTCCATCGCCCGGACCAGCGCCTGGTATTCCTGCTCGGCCGGAAAGCGCTGGCCCATGGCGTTGCGCATGCGCTTGAGAATGTCCATGAGGTCGGAGCTGGCGAGCGCCGCCGTGCCCCGTTTCAGTGCTTCGGCCTTGCCGCTGACTTCGAAGCTGTCGGCCCAGAACAGCGATCGGGAGATTACGGGCCAATCCGTCGACAGCACGCCGTCCAGCCGCACGAGCAGCGCGTTGAGCGCCCCGTTCACATCGCCAAGCGCGCGCAGATCGATGGCCGACTGGGTGGCAACCAGTTCATTGACCGAGTCGGTGTACTCCGCATACCGGCGCACCACCGACTGCGCCAGTCGCCGCGGACCGCGGGCGCTCTGGCCGAATTCCGGCAACAGTACGGCATATGGCCAGCCGTAGGAGGGCTCCACCGCCTGGGACGCCACCATGAAGTCCGCCACGTCGGCAATCTCCCAGGCCATTTCGAGCTGCGCCATGAGACACATGTCGAAACCGATGAGGTCGAGCCGACGGCCCGCTGGCAACGCCGCGCGCAGGGCCGCGCCCACCTCGGTGATGGACAGGTTGTCATGCTCGCCGGCGCCAGCGGGGTCCAGATCGTCGGCCATGCCCTGCCAGCCGCCGCCGTGATCCCACAGCACCAGGCCGGTGTGCTTGGCCGGAAAGTTCGTGGTGACAAAACGCACGAAGTCGGTCAGGGAGGCCGGGGCGCCCGTATTGATCTCACCCAGGCGCACCAGTTCCTGCAGCGCCAGCGTCCCCTGGTCCTGATTCGGCCGCATGCGCAGCACACGCGCGTCCGTCCAGTCGCCGACACCGTCGGCATAGCCCTTCGCCCGGTCCATGAGCACGATGACTTCCATGCCGGTTGCCGGCATGCCGGCTTCGATCTCGTCGAGATCGATCAGCGCCGCCTGCTCGAGATCGTTGTCCGCGGCCATGTAGATCATCAGCGTCCAGTCCAGCGGCGCCTGCTCGGCACGCACCGGCACCGCCAGCATCGCGCAAGCCAGGAAGAGCGCCCCAAGCAGCTCGCTACGCATACCTTTCCCCGTTCGCCGCCGCGCCTACCAGTTCCAGTCGTCCTGCTGTTGCGGCTGCTGCCATGGCTGCTGATAGCCCTGCGGCATGCCATTCGGGTAATAGGGGTTCTGCATGCCATTCGGTCCGTACGGCGACTGCGGGCCATAAGGCATCTGAGGACCGAACTGCTGCTGAAACATCTGGTTGGTCTGCTGCATCGACTGCAGCATCTGCTGGTTCTGCTGTTCGATCATCTGCTGCTGTTGCTGCAGCTGATCCGCCATCATCGATTCCGGTGTCGGCGCCAGCAGTCTCAGAATGAACAACAGGCCGGCCAGGACCAGCACCACGATCATCGGTACGCTGAGTTTCATGTCACACGCCTCTTCAATGGTTACCCTGCAGCTATAGGCGCAGCCGGAACGCGGAATGGCTCAGGGCGGCCGCCATCCCCTTGCCAGTGGCCGGTGCAGCACGCACGATGCGCTGCCGCAATCTGGGAAACGCCCGTGGTCGCGCCCCCGTCCAGGCCCTCCGGGACCATGCCCGCCGCCATCTGGGCACTCGGCTTCGTCAGCCTGCTGATGGATGTTTCGTCGGAGATGATCCACAGCCTGTTGCCACTGTTCCTCGTCGGCACGCTGGGTGCGGCGGCAACCACCGTTGGCGTCATCGAAGGCATCGCGGAAGCCACCGCCCTCGTCGTGAAGATCTTTTCCGGCGTGCTCAGCGACTGGCTGGGCAAACGCAAGGCGCTCGCCGTCGCCGGCTACGCGCTGGGCGCGCTCAGCAAACCACTGTTCGCCATCGCCTCGTCCACCGGCGTCGTACTGGCGGCACGGTTCATCGACCGCGTGGGCAAGGGCATTCGCGGTGCGCCGCGCGACGCGCTCGTTGCCGACATCGCACCGCCCGACATCCGCGGCGCCGCCATTGGCCTGCGTCAGTCACTGGATACCGTTGGGGCGTTTGTCGGACCACTGCTCGGCGTCGCGCTCATGCTGCTGTGGGCCAATGACTTTCGGGCCGTGTTCATGGTCGCCATCGTGCCCGGGCTGCTGGCGGTGGTACTGCTCATGGTTGGCGTACACGAACCCGCGCAGAAGGGCAGCACACACCGCACCAATCCACTCCGGCGTGCCAACCTGGCACGGCTGCCACGCGCCTACTGGCACGTGGTGGGCATTGGCGCTGCGTTTACCCTGGCACGGTTCAGCGAAGCCTTCCTGGTGCTGCGTGCCGCCGACACCGGCATCGCCACCGCCCTGGTACCCCTGGTGATGGTGGCAATGAACGTGGTCTATTCGCTGAGCGCGTATCCATTCGGCAGCCTGTCCGATCGCCTGCCCCACGGCATGCTGCTGGCCTGGGGTCTCGTTGTGCTCATCGCGGCCGATCTGGTGCTCGCGACGGTGCCCGGCATTCCCGGCGCACTCGCCGGCATTACGCTGTGGGGCGTGCACATGGGCATGACGCAGGGCCTGCTGCTGCGCATGATCGCCGACGCCGCACCGGCGGATCTGCGCGGCACCGCCTACGGCATGTTCAACCTGGTGAGCGGCGGCGCCATGCTCGCGGCCAGCGTACTCGCCGGTGTCCTGTGGGACACGCTCGGCAGTGCCGCCACATTCCTCGGCGGCGGCGCCTTCGCGGCGATCACGCTCCTGGCACTGCTCACGCGCCGCCGCGCACCGGCCTGATTTCCGTGCACCGCGGGTTCATGTTATGAAGCCCCGCACGATTCCCAGGTCACGCTGACGGAGTTCCCATGCCCGGTCCCCTGCACGGCATCCGCATCATCGATTTCACCACCATGATCGCCGGCCCCTACGCCACCATGATCCTGGCCGACCAGGGCGCGGACGTGATCAAGGTGGAAGCGCCGGTACGCAGCGATCACGTGCGTCGCGCGGGTTATGGTCAGCGCGAATTCACCGCGGCGTTCCTCAACAACAATCGCAACAAGCGGTCGCTGTCGCTGGACGTCAAGCAGGACGCCGGACGCTCGGTACTGATGAAGCTGGCAGCCACGGCGGATGTGTTCGTGCAGAACTTCCGACCTGGCGTCATGGCACGGCTCGGCATCGACTACGACGATCTGAAAGCTGTGAATCCCCGCCTGATCTACGTGTCCATGAGCGGCTGGGGGGAAACAGGTCCCTACGCACACAAGCCGGTGTACGACCCGATCATACAGGCGCTGTCAGGGCTGGCCAGCGTGCAGGGCGGCTCGGACGAAGCACGTCCGCGCCTGATACGCACCATCGTGCCGGACAAGGTGACCGGCATCACCGCCGCGCAAGCCGTGTCCGCGGCCTTGTTCGCCCGCGAACGCACCGGCGAAGGGCAGCACGTGAGGCTGTCGATGCTGGATTCGGTGGTGGCGTTCCTCTGGTCGTCCGACATGGGCGGGCAAACTTTTGTGGGCAGGGAGGTCAGCGTGTCGCGTGCCGCCACCTTCATCGATCTCATCTACGAGACGCTGGACGGCTATATCAGCGTGTCGGTGATGAGCAACGATCAATGGGAAGGGCTATGTCACGCCGTGGGGCATCCCGAGTGGCTGCACGACGACCGTTTCCGCACACCGGCCGGACGCGACCGTCATGCCAATGAACGACTGGAACTCACCCAGTCCGCGCTGCTGGAACGCAGCGCGGAGGAATGGCTGCGCATACTCGACGAGGCCGGCGTGCCCTGCGCACCCGTGCTGCACCGGCACCAGATGATCGCGCACCCGCAGGTGCAGGCCACAGGCATCGTCACCGAGTCCGAGCATCCGCACGCCGGACGCATCCGCCAGGCGCGCAACGCCGCACGTTTCGAGGGCACGCCGGCGGAACTGCGCATGGGCGCACCGCACCTGGGTGAGCACACGCGCGCGCTGCTGCGGGAACTCGGCTACGACGATGACTCGCAGCAGGCGCTGCTGGACGGTGGCATCGTCAGCAGCCTGCATGCGGTCGATGCATGACAGCGACCCGCGAACAGGACAGCCAGCTGCCCGCGGCAACCCGTCGCGCCTACCGCAAGGCCCGCTACAGGGTCTTCACGGAGCCGCCATTGACGCTCAGGGTCGGCGAGCCAAATGCCCGTCTCGCCAGGGTGCATCGCCAGTACGGCGTAACCTGCAGCGCCTTCGTCACGGCCTGCAACCCCCGTGGTGAGATGGGTACGGACGGCGAAAATCACGCACGTCAGCAGGCACTGGCGGTCAACCTGGACCAGAAAGGTCACGCACGGCTGACGGGCATTGGCGAGGATCCTGCGGGCGAGTGGCCTGGTGAAGCGAATTTTCTCATCCTCGGCATGAACCGCGAAGAGGCGGCCGACCTTGGTGCGCAATGGGGACAGAACGCGGTAGTGTGGGCCGGCGCGGATGCCACACCGGAACTGATCTTCCTGCGTTGACCCGTGGCGGAGACCCGCCTCAGGTTCCGGTTTTCAATGCGGCATCCTCTGACGTGTCCGCCCCGGTCACCTGTTTCGCCGGCGCCACGGGCAGGCGAATGCGGAACTGCGTGCCTTCGTCCACACGCGAGTCGACGCTGATCTCGCCGCCATGTTCCTCGACGATGCTGTGACAGATGGCGAGTCCGAGTCCCGTGCCCTCACCCACCGGCTTGGTGGTGAAGAACGGCGTGAACAGCTTGGTCAGATTCTCCGGCGGGATACCGCAGCCATTGTCGCGTACTTCGATGAATACGCTCGCACCGTCACTGTAGGTGGCCACGCGAATCCAGCAGTTCTCCCCCGCCGACTGACTGGCGTTGACCAGCAGATTGAGAACGACCTGGCCCAGCCGGTGCACGCTGCCCAGTACAGGCGGCACCTCCTGCAGATCCTCTTCCACGGTGCATTTGTACTTGACCTGGTTGCGCGCCATTGTCAGTGCCGCGCGCACGGATTCATTGACGTTGATTTCAACTTTGCTGACACCATCCGCACGCGCAAAGTTCTTGAGGTCTTCCACGATCTCCTTCACCCGCAGCAGGCCCTCGCGGGTCTCCGCAAGCAGCGCCACGGAATCCTCGAGCAGGTAGTCCAGACTTTCCCGGGCAGCAAAATCCTCGAAACGCGAGCGCAGCTCGGCCGGTGCGACACCATCCCCGAGTGCAGTGCGAATCACGTCGAATCCCTGCTGGTAGACAGCCACGTAGTCGGCAAGCGTCGTCACATTGCTCAACACGAAACCAACCGGGTTGTTGATCTCGTGCGCCACCCCTGCCGACAACACGCCAAGCGATGCCAGCTTCTCCTGCCGGATCATCTGCTTCTGGTTGCGCCTGAGATCGTCCATCGCGGCGCGCAGCGCCTCCGAGGCGTCAAACAGTTCACGGGATTTGTTTTCCAGCAGGTGTTCGGCTTTCTGACGCCGCGCACGCTCCCGATCGAGCGCGCGCCGGAGTACGTCGGAGGGCGTCGCCGAAGGGGGTTCAGGCTGCATTGAACTCCATCTCCAGTTCGCACCGGTCGGCGCCGCGATGCATGCACACGTCATGCGCGATGCGACAACGTTCACCGAAATGATCCGCCGCACCCTGCACGAGGCCTTCGGCCAGCGCACAGAGCCGCCGCGGTGACCGGTAGACCATCGTCAACGCGTCCGGCCGGTCGTCGCGATAGCGGAACTCCGGTAGCCCCGCGTCCGGGAACAGTTTGCGCACCTCCTTGTGCACCACCGCGTCAACGGTGAGCAGGAACTGCTTCAGGGTCTGGCCTTCCGGAAAGAACATCGGATACTGCTCGACGAATGCGGGCATCATGTAGCGTCCGAACGCCGGCACCAGCGCCGAAGCCTCGATACCGGTGGCTTTCGATGCCGCCTCCACGAGCGCATAGAGTTCCTCGTCCGGATACGATTCGGTCGCGACATAGACCCCTTCCAGGCCGGTCGCGAGCAACAGACCATCCCACGCTTCGATGCCATAGCTGGACTCGACCATGTCCGCCAGGATGTTGAACACAACTCCTTTCACGCTGTTTCCTCCTCACCGGTGTCGCTCTCTTCCTTGAGAACATGAATGTCCAGTCTGCTGCCAAGCGTGTCTTCCAGATGGCGGATCTTGTCGATCACGCTCTCCGTCAATCCCCGTTGTTTGTTGAACAACAGAAGCCCGCTGGGGGTGAGCAGGTCACGCGACAGCTGCATACCCGGCCGCAAGGCGCCGGAGGCTATCGCCATCTCGCGCACAGTTGTGTCGAGGCGGCTGACATCAGGCAGAACTTTCTCGAAAGCCTCCACCACTTCGGCATCGTAGCGACTGCGCACACGCCGCTTTATGGTGGCCACCGCATCGACAGGCTCTAGCGGTTGTTTCTCACCGCGCCCCGCAAGCAGATCGTAGTAGTCGCGCGCTACCGCAAGAATGCGACCGCCCAGGGGAATCGACTCCGGTCCCCTGCGTGAGGGATAGCCGGTCCCATCCATCCGTTCGTGCTGGTTGCGCAGGAAAGTCGCCGCCTTGTTGAGCTGCGGCACACCCATCAACAGGGCTTCCGCATAGACAGGATGTTTTTCGAACGCCTCGCGTTCCTTGTCACCAAGCGTGTCGGGCCGCTTGTGCAGAAGCTTGTCCTCCAGCCCCATCCGCCCCAGCCGATGCAGCTGCATTGCCTGCTCAACTGCCCTCACGTCCTCTTCACCGCACCCGAGCGCCCGCGCCATGGACCGGGCCAGCGCGCGCTTGTCGTCGATGTCAGTCAGACCATCCGGATCGCGCAGCGCTTCCGCACTGGCCAGCAGGTTGACCATGGTTTCGTAGCTGTGCGAAAGCTCGGCCACCGTGCGTTCGAGCAGGGAGTTGGTTGCGCGCAGCGCCTGGGTGCGTTCAGCGACCCGTCGCTCCAGTTCCTCGTTCATCGTCTGCAGTGCGGCATTCTGCTCGCGGGTCAGCGCTTCGAGGCGCTCCTTCTCTTTCGCCAGCAGCACCGTTTCCAGCGATTCAGCCACGACTTCGCGCAGGCGCGCATCGTCCCAGGGTTTGGAGATATAGCTGGAAATGCCGCCTTCATTCAGCGCCTCCACCGCCGAATCCACCTCCGCATAGCCGGTCAGCAGAATGCGCCGCGCCTTCGGATAACGTTCCCGCGCCGCTTTCAGAAACTGCGCGCCGCTCATGCCCGGCATGCGCATGTCGGAGATGATGACGTCCACCGGATGCGCCTCCAGCGTGGAGAGCCCGTCCGCACCCGACGGCGCCGTCAGAACCTCGACGCCAAGCGGACGCAGGCATCGCCGGAGCGCATTGCAGATACCTGGCTCGTCGTCGACGGCCAGGACAACGGGACGCGCGGCGTCAGTGCCTGCCGGCGCTGTGTTCACCACAAATCACCTCGTAGAGCGCATCCCGCGACAGCGGCTTGTGAAAGTAGTAACCCTGCAGCAGATCACAGCCGTACTCCCGGCAGATTTCAGCCTGCGCCAGTGTTTCCACACCTTCGGCGACGATTTCGAGATTGAGTTCGCGGGCCAGGCCGGTGATGTACTTGAACAAGGTGAGACTTGTAGCGTCCTCGCCCAGAAAACGAATGAAGGAGCGATCGATCTTGAGAACGTCCAGCGGCATCTGCGCGAGCTGCGCAAGTGACGAATACCCTGTACCAAAATCATCCAGCGCCACATGCACACCCATCTCGCGCACTTCGGACAACACCCGCTTCGCCAGTTCGATGTCGTGCATCACGGAACTCTCCGTAATCTCGATCTCAAACTGGTGCGGTTGCAGGCGATGCGCGTCGACCACCCGGCGCAGGTCGCCGACGAGATCGGATTCCAGGAACTGGCGAGGCGAGACGTTGACGGCAATCCGGATGGGCATTCCCGCGTCCGCCAGCGCGCGACACTCCGCCGCGCCGGTTTCGATCACCCAGGCGCCGAGATCGTGGATGACGCCACTGCGTTCCGCCATGTCGATGAATTCCAGCGGCGAGATCAGTCCGTGGATGGGATGCTTCCAGCGAATCAGGGCTTCCGCCCCGCGGACGCGGAAATCGACGCCGCTGACCTGGGGTTGATACTCACAGTGGAATTCATGGCGCTTGAGCGCACGATGCAGGTCCTGTTCCAGCGTGTACTTCAGGTGCAGATTGGCGGTGAGTCCCCGGGTGTACATCGACACCTGCCGGGAGTCGGCCTCATTCATTGCCGCCAGGGCAAGCAGGGCCTTGCGCACGCTGGTGTGGGCATCGGACTCCTCGTGTTCGATGGGCGCGACACCGAAACGGAATTTCAACGGCACCCGGCCCGAACCGATACCGAAGGGTTCTCTCAGGCGCGCAACCAGCGCCGCGGCGTCCTTGTCGATATCGGTGGACAGGATCACGAAGCCGACGATCGCCCGCTCCAGGCTGACGGCCGAGGTTTCCAGACGCACGAGACTCTTCAAGCGGGCGACCAGATCATTGCCGATGCGGCGCAACTCCTTCACGCTGAGGAGTGACAGGGACTGCGTGACATTGACGATCTCCGCCGCCACGACATAGCGCGTGCCTTCGGCCGGCGCAAAGTTTGCAATCTGATTGATCAGCAGTTCTTTCGTCGGCAGGCAAAGCAGCGTGTCTGCTTCCTCCTCGTCACGCCGCGATTTTTCGATGGCATCGCGAATGGTGGCGCGCACCACGTCGTTGGACCACGGCTTGGTGAGAAACCGGGACACCGCACCCTGGTTCATGGCATCGATGACCTGCGACAGGTCCGCCTGACCGCTGAGCATCAGCCGGCCGACGCGTGGATACTCGCGGGCAATCTGCAACAGCAGATCAACCCCCGTGATGCCGGGCATGTTGTAGTCGCTGAGGACAACGTCAATCGGTTGAGCCGCCATCACCGATAGCGCTTCCTCGCCAGAGGCGGCGGTAAATACCTCATAACCATCCGGACGAAGCACGCGCTTGAGCGCGCTCAGAATCGAGTTCTGGTCATCCACCAGAAGTACGCGGGGCGTTTCCATGGCCGCTCGACTGACAAGATGGGGCCAGTCTATTTCAGGGGCGCCGACGGAGACTTCGAATCACGCCACACTTCACATATCACGAACAAAAAAGGCCTTCACACCAAAGGCAAAACCGGCATGGAAGAGCGTGTGATGTTTTGTCAAAATAAACTGTTAAGCCACCGACGGAACCCGGTCGCGAAGGCGAACTGGCGGCGTCAGTTTTCCGGCAGTACCTGCGTGATGGCCTGCACCAGGTCCTCGAGCGCTGAAGCAGCGTCAGACCGCACGGTAATGTGACCCACCTTGCGCCCTGCTCTTGGCTGCTTGTCATAGTCGTGCACGTGCACGTCGGCATGCTTCAACACGGCGTCGATATCCGGCAGCTTGCCGATGCAGTTGAGCATGGCGGTGCAGCCCAGCGGGGCGGTATCGCCGAGCGGTAAACCACACACCGCGCGCACGTGATTTTCGAACTGACTGGTACACGCCCCCTCGATGGTCCAGTGCCCGGAATTATGCACACGCGGTGCCATCTCGTTGGCATACAGCCCCTGTGGGGTATCGAACAGTTCCAGCGCCAGGACGCCGACATAGTCCAGATGCGCCAGGAGGCGTGCCGCGTATTCCTGCGCTGTGGTGGCGGCGGGGTCCTCCCGCCGACAGCGGGAGATGCGCAGGATGCCGTCGCGATGGACGTTTTCGGACACGGGATAGAAGGCTGTGGCGCCATCGCGGCCACGCGCCGCCACCATGGAAATTTCACGCGTGAAAGTCACGAAGCTTTCGAGAATGAGTGGTACACCGCCCAGCCGTTCCCATGCGGCCGCCACGTCATCCGCCGTACGCAGTACCGCCTGTCCCTTGCCGTCGTAACCCAGCGTGCGGGTCTTGAGTACCGCGGGGAGTCCCAGTTCCGCCACCGCGCGCCGCAGGTCCGTTTCGGCGTCAACGAGCACGTACGGCGGTACGGGGATGGCCAGATCACGAAACAGTTGCTTCTCCGACGCGCGGTCGCGCGAGGCGGCCAGCGCACGCGGATGCGGGTACACCGGTACCCGATCCAGCAGGCGCTGCATGCCGTCGGCCGGCACGTTTTCAAACTCGTAGGTGACGACGTCACTGGCATCGGCAAGCGCATCCAATGCGGCGGGATCGTCATAGGCACCAACGATATGCCTGCCAAGCGCGGCGGCGCCGGCATCGGCCGCCGGGTCCAGGAACGTGAAACGCATGCCAAGCGGGATTCCCGCCAGGGCCAGCATCCGCGCGAGTTGCCCGCCGCCGACGATACCGATGCGCATGTCAGCCTGCCCGCGGGTCGGGCGAGTCGAGGACCGTGGCTGTCTGCCGTTCCCGATAGGCGGCCAGCGCATCGCGAACCTTCGGCTTACCGAGGCCGACAATGGCGGCGGCGAGCAGCCCGGCGTTCACCGCACCCGCCCGGCCAATGGCCATGGTGCCCACCGCAATGCCGGCAGGCATCTGCACGATGGAGAGCAGCGAATCCACGCCGTTCAGCGTCTTCGACTGGATGGGCACACCCAGTACAGGGAGTACCGTTTTCGACGCCGTCATGCCCGGCAGGTGCGCGGCACCGCCGGCCCCGGCAACGATGACCCGCAGTCCCCGCGCTTCCGCCCCGGCCGCATATTCAAACATCAGATCCGGGGTGCGGTGCGCTGAGACCACCCGGGTTTCGAAGGGCACGCCGACCTCCTCGAGCGTGGCGCAGACGTGCTGCATCGTCTCCCAGTCGGATTTCGACCCCATGATGACGCCAACCAGCGGTTTCACGAGGGGCAGCTCCAGTGTCTCGCAACGCCGGGCGGGGCCAGGGCAGGGCAGGTGATGGGCATCGGTACCATCCGCTTTTCACACGGCGCGAAGGGTACCAGAGCCGCCGGAGATGGCGACACCGGGATGTCTACAACCAGCCCCGTCGCTTGAAGAGCAGGTAAGGCAGTACCGCCGAGATCACCATGAGCAGTATCGCCAGCGGATAACCGACCGGCCAGTGCAGTTCCGGCATGAACTGGAAATTCATGCCGTAAATCGAGGCAATGAGCGTCGGTGGCAGGAACACCACCGCGGCCACGGAGAAAAATTTGATGATGCCGTTCTGTTCGATGTTGATCAGTCCCAGCGTGGCATCGAGAAGAAAGGTTGCCTTCTGCGTCAGCGAGTCGGTGTGATCCACCAGCGAGTGCAGATCACGGGACATGGTTTTGATGCGATTGCGCACCTCCTTCTCCTGGCGCAACGGCTGGATGGCCTGCGACAGGTAGCCCAACACCCGGTCAAGCGACATGAGGCATTCGCGCACGTTGGAATTGAGGTCCCCCTGGGCGCCGATCTGCTCGAGAATCGTCTGCAGATTCGCTTCGCGGCGATTTCGCCGACCGCGATTGCGGAACACCATGGCCGACAGCGCCGCGATGTCCCGGCCTGCCCGCTCCAGGATATCCGCCATGCGATCGATCTGGGCTTCCAGCAGCGCCAGCAACACGCCTTCGCCGTCCTGACAGCCCAACGCCACCTTGGACGCGCGCGTTGGCATGGTGCGGAATGCCCGCGGTTCGGAATAGCGAATCGTGACCAGCCGGTGCTGCGTGAGGACAAAAGTGACCGGTGAAATGATGGGATGTTCGGTTTCCGTGCGCGACGGCAGCGTCGCCGTCATGAATACGGCGCCATCTTCCGTGTACAGACGCGACGACACCTCGATCTCGTCCATCTCCTCACGCGTGGGAATGGCGATGCCGAGCGCCTTCTCGAGCGCCGATTCTTCATCTGGCGTGGGTTCCATCAGGTCGATCCACACCACACCGTCCAACTGGGCGGGATCGCCGCGCGTGGACAGCAGGCGGTCCTGTTCATTGAGATACGCGCTGATCATGCCGACAACCTCCTGCGCACCATCACCCTGCCTGTGCCCGTTGCCGGGAACTCTGACATTCCCCGACGTCGCGGTGCAAGCCGCCATACGGCACATCGCCGGCGGGATGCGCGCGCAATGGCACATCGACCAGCGGCCATTGCTCCGTCGCAGCAATTTGTTGCGCGCCAGTACGCGCGGAAGCGTCGTGAGCAAGGCGCATCACGCGGGCAACGCAGCGTGCCCGCCCGGGACGCAGCGCTGCCACGGGCGCCTCCGAGCATCCCGGGGGCGCATGCCACGATGCGACGAATCGGGACTCCAGCTAGCGGAAGCGCATCCGCACACCAGCCTGCAGTGACAAACCCGGCAACGGAACATAGGCAGCCCGGAACGAGGTACTCCGGCGTGCGTCCTCGTCGAGCAGGTTGCTGCCCTTGAGAAACACATCCCAGGCCAGCGGGCCGCTGTCCAGCACATGCAGTGTCAGGCTGGCGCCAAGCAGGGTGTAGGCCCCCGTGCGAAACGTGCTGATGTCGTGCTGGCGACCATGCCGGATCGCCTGCACATCCGCGGACCAGCGCTCTCCGGTGTAATCCAGGGAGAGCCCCAGTCGCCAGGGCTGCACGCGCGGCAGGTCCGCGTCGCCGGTGCGACCGCGCACGTAGTCACCGAACAGGCGCGCGGAAACACCGGGAGCCAGATGGCCCAGATCGACAGTCGTCTCCGCTTCAATGCCGTGGAAGCGGGCGTCTTCCTGGCGATACGGCGCCAGCGGCAGACCATCCTCGACCTCGCCGTTTTCCACGCGATAGATGTAGTCATCGATGGCGTTGATGAATGCGTTCAGCTTCCAGTCGAACGATGCACCGTGATAGTGCAGCGATGCATCGAGGTTGTTTGCGGTTTCCACGCGCACGCGCATATCCCCCTGCGCCACCAGCCCCACCTCGAACAGTCCCGTCGCCAGGTGCGCGCCATCCGAATACAGCTCCTCGATGCCGGCCAGGCGTTGCGAACGCGAGAGATTGACGTTGAAATCCATGGCCTCGCTGACTTCCCATTTCACGCCGCCTGCGAGCGACAACGCGTTCCGGCCATAGTCGGCGAGCGCCGCCGTGTCGTGTTCCAGTCGTTCGTAGCGGGCGCCAAATTCGGCGGTACCCCCGTCAAACGCATATTCCTCGAGCACGAACACGCCGATCCCGCGGGATTGCGTCACCGGCACGAAGGCCTCCGCACCCAGCGCGCTGAAATCGCGATTGTGCAGTTGTACGCCGACAGCGCTGCGCAGGTTGCCCAGCGGCGCGAGGATCAGCTCCGCCCGTGCTTCCCAGGCTTCGTTGTCGAAGGTGGTCGCCACATCACCAGTGGGCTCAATTTCCTGATGGCGATAGTCATTGCGCGCCACGCGCAGCCGCGCGCGTTCGAAGACGCCGCCGAGTTCGAGTTCCCCGCGCACATCGATGCGGGTCTGCCGGAGGTCGATGAACGGCCCTGGGAAAAGAGCCGCTTCCTCCACGTGATCTTCGGCGCCCGCCTCGTGCTCGTGCTCCTCCTCAGGCCCGGGCAGGCCGTAGCTCGTGGCGTAGCGCGAAACGGCAACACCGAGATATCCCCCGTCGCCGATCAGCGTGGCACCGCCGGCGAAACCGTCCGCTTCACCGTAGCTGTTGGCTACCGTGCCACGCCGCTCCTCAGCCGGCCTCGCCGCCGGATCCGCCGTCGCGAAGTCACTGATCTCGATATCGTTCGAACGTCGGTCAAAGCCGTCGAGATGCCAGGCGATGGCACCAGCCGCTCCATCCAGCCTTGCCGCCGCCGCCCGTTCGTGCGCTGCCGTGTCGCCGCGCACTTCCATCGCCGCCGTCAGCGCATCGTCCGGCAGCGCCGTTGGCACCCGGGAGTCGATGACATTGACCACGCCACCACTGGCGCTCGACCCGTACAGCAAGGTGGCGGGCCCGCGGATGATTTCGATCCTGTCGGCAAACAGCGGCTCGATCGGCACCGCGTGATCCGGGCTCAGATCCGCGGCATCCAGTGTGCTGACGCCACTCTCCAGCACCGCCACACGCGCGCTTTCCTGTCCCCGGATGATGGGCCGACCAGCCACGGGGCCAAAGTACGAGCTGCTCATGCCGAGCTCACCCGCAAGTGTCTCGCCAATGGAATTGGCTGCCTTGTGCAGTAACTCATCGCCGCCAATGACCAGCGCGGACTGCGTCAACTCATCCACGGACCGCCCCAACGGCTCCGCCGTCACGACAATTTCCTCGATGATTTTTGTTTCTTCTTCCGCCCACACGGCAGGTGCTGCACCGATGCCCATCAGCACCGGCAGACAGATACGCTTCATGACTGTTATCCCGACAAATGAAAAACGGCTGGCAACGTCGCGGACGACGTTGCCCGTTATCGTGGATTCAGACGGTGGGCGGTCCCCGGGAAAGCGGCAGCGACAGCGATGGCCGCGCAACAGGCTGAACCTGCGGCACGGCAACCGGTGCGAAGTAGGTCGGTTGCCGGCGCACCAGTACAACCGGCGCCGGCGGTGGTGCATCGGTGCGCACACCGGAATGGCAGAGGTGGCAGGGCTGTGAATCCGGGTGCGCAGCAAAATCGCTGTCGTGCACCGCAAGAAAGACCTGCAGAAGCAGAAACGCGCAGCCCACGGCTCCCATGGCCAGGCGATGGGCGATTCGAGGTTGATTGACAGCCGCGAACTGCATGGCGCGCAAGCTAGCGCGGTTCATGTGCACCTGCAATGGCAACTTACCGGGGGGTGCGTAGGCATTATCGACGGACCGGGTATTTCACCGCGTTGCGGGCAAGCTTGCTGGCTACGGCCGCGTCGACATCAATGCCCGCCATGGCCGCAAAGCGGGCCAGATAGATGAGTACATCGGCCACCTCGTCCGCCGCGGCGCCCTTTTGTACGTCGTTCAGCCGTCGCGATTCGTCTTCCGTCAGCCACTGAAAGATTTCCACCAGCTCGGCAGCTTCCACCGACAGCGCCATGGCCAGGTTCTTCGGCGAATGGAAGCGGTTCCAGTCCCGCTCGTCCGCGAATTGCTGCAGGCGCGCCTGAAGGTCGGCAAAGTCCATCACGTCTCCCTGGGATCAGTCACGTTCAAGCAGTTCTGCGACGCGCGACCGCACCCAGGGAACCACCTCGGTTTCGAACCAGGGGTTGCGCCGCAGCCACAGGTTGTTGCGCGGGCTGGGATGCGGCATGGGCACCAGGGCCGGCAGATGTGCTCGCCAGTCCTGCACGATGCCCGTGAGTGAACCGCGCGCATCCGGCAGGTGCCAGGCCACCGCGTACTGGCCGAGCACCACGGTCAGCTGAATGTGTGGCAGCTGCGCCAGCAGCCGGGATCGCCAGGTCTGCGCGCAACGCGGAGGCGGCGGCAGATCGCCCGACGTGCCCCGCCCCGGATAACAGAACGCCATCGGTACCACCGCAATGCGCGCCGGATCGTAGAAGGTGTCGCGGTCCACGCCCAGCCACTCGCGCAGGCGGTCGCCGCTCGGATCGTTGAAGGGCAGCCCCGTGCTGTGCACGCGCGTGCCGGGCGCCTGACCGACAACCAGGATGCGCGCTTCCCGGCCGGCCTGCAGCACGGGGCGAGGGCCAAGCGGCAATTCGGCGGCGCAGAGCGTGCAGCGCCGGATCTCGCCCAGCAGCGTGGCCAGCGGTATGTCGTCAGGACTTTGCATGAGCGGGTTAAAAAGGGTTCTCGGTGGGCAAACCCAGCAGGTGCCGGCCAGCCTGTTCGCTGACCCGATCCCGATGTGCGTTGATGTGCAGTGGCATGGCCTGGAAATCCCGGTAGCGGCGTTCGAACGCGGCGCCTTCCCGCAACCCGTTGCCGCCCAGAACCCGCAGGATCAGCCGCATGGCGTCGTCGCAGAGACTGAGCGCCTGCATGCTGGCGGTGAGCTGCCGCAGGTAGTCGGTCTCCGTCGGGGTCTGCGCGGCATTGATGCGGGCGTCGGTTTCAGCCAGCGCCGCATACACCGTATCGCGCGCCGCGCGAATGGCCGCATCCGCCTGACCCAGATTGACGTGGATGGTAGGCCGCTCGGCCATCTTCACACCGAGAATGGCCACGCGCTCCCGAATGCCCTCGACACATTCACGCAGCGAGAACCTCGCCACGCCAACCGCCATGGCGCCCAGCCACAGGTCCGACAAAGCCACCCAGTCCTCCCGATAACGCGGATCGATCATGGCCCGGTCGGGCTCACGGAAGACTTCACGGTAACGGAAGGGAAAGGGCACGCGACGCTCGCGCGGTACCGCGGCGCCTTCGTAGTGCACATGGTCCGTGGCCGAAGCGCGCAGGCTCATGGCTTTCCAGGTTGCATCGATACGCACGCCAGGGTCGCGCAGATCGACCAGGGTGAATTCGGGCGTACGCCCCTCCACGACAAAACTTACGCCGGCCCACTCCGCGTAACGCGCGCCGGAACCGAACGCCGCGGTGCCGTTCAGCCGCAGGTGGTCACCTTCCGGCAGCCCGCGCACCGCG
This sequence comes from Pseudomonadales bacterium, assembly GCA_024234635.1. GTDB lineage: Bacteria > Pseudomonadota > Gammaproteobacteria > Pseudomonadales > Azotimanducaceae > SYFY01. The sequence goes on from JACKNX010000009.1 coordinate 93,501, forward strand.
GTGCTGGCGCCGGCCGGAAAACACACCCATTCGTGCCTTTCCACGATACCGGCGAGAAAGTCGCGATGGGCCGGACCGAGCAGGCCGCAGAAGAGATGGAACGTGCAGAGGTGATTCCAAAGACACCAGGCAGTGGAACCGCAGGCGCCCGCCAGATGCTCCAGTTCCACGGCGATGTCCTGCACCCTCGCGGCAAGGCCGCCCAGATTGCGCGACGCCGACAGTCGCATGAGCTCACTGCGCTTGATGGCGGCAACCACCTCGGCACTGACGCTGCGGCTTGCATCCGCCGCCTCGGCCTGTGCGGCCACCATCGGCAGCAGTTCGGTCACCCGCATGCACAACCCCTCCTGAAGTTTCCTTCAGCCTATCGCCAGTCAACGCGTGAGAGAACCGCGGTCGCGGACAAATTCCTTGCAAGTCCTGTCAACCGATGGTCATCCGGGGCGTTGAAGTCCGGACCATCGATATAACGCGAGATTCGATCATGGCCGTACGGCGGTTCCTTCCAGCCCTTCTGGTCACCGGCAGCCTCGCGTATTCCGGCATCGTCTGCGCCGACGCCGGGGAACGCATCGAGCAGCGCCTCGACCAACGCGGCGACCGCATCGAAGACGCGCTGCGCAAACTACCGATGCGACAGCGTCAGGCGTTCATGCTGCGGGCTTGGGAAGGGCTGCACGTGCGCGACACCGCCAACGCCATGGGCTGCTCCGAGGGCCGCGTGAAAACCCATTACTCCAGGGCCGTGCACAGCCTGCGCAATGATCTGGGGGACCATGCCAATGGATGAGCCGGACGAAACGGCACAACACCGGGCCAGCGATCTGGGTGAAACCCTGCGCGCGGCACACAAACGTGTGCCGGAGGCCGTGCGACCATGACTCGTCGCCGCGCGATGCGAAGCCGTTGCCATTGCCGGGGCCGGGATCGGGACCTGGTCCGGGGCTGTCCGCCGCGCAACAGGAACACGTCGCTCTGGGCGCGCAGCGCTGGCTGGACATGAGCCGCCAGGAAAGGCACGTGGTGCTGGAGAAATATCAGCGCTGGCAGCAGCTGGCGTCTGCAGAGCAGGCAAGGTTGCTTGGCCGCTGGCGGGAGTTCCGCCAGCTCAGCACCGAGCAGCAGGGTCAGATGCGGGATACGATGCAGCGCTTCCGGTCCATGCCCCAGGACCAGCGCGACCGGCTTCGCCGCCAGGTCAGGACAATGAACCAGCAGCAGCGGGCACACGCGCTGCAACGCATGAAGCAACGGGCGGAAGCGGCACGCGCCTGACCCCGTCGGCCCTGAGTCGCGCTCGCAGGCAGCACGATGCGGACGCGTCGTTGACAGCGTGTTAACGTTGCGCTCCCTCCGTTTCCCGGCCCGTCGCGATGCATCTGCTGCGCCACCTGCGCTATCTGGTTCTGGCCCTGTTGCTGCCCGCGGCCCTGCCTGCCCTGGCGGCGGATCTCACCTTCTCCGACGCCCGCGTGCGAGCGTTGATTCCCGGCCAGGACAAAACCGTTGGCTATGTGAACGTGCGGAATGGCGGGAGCGCGCCCGTGACACTGGAGTCGGCCGTCGCGGAGGGAGTGCGCGCCATCGAGTTTCATGCCACGGTGAACGACAACGGCATGATGCGTATGCGCCGCCTGCAGACCCTCATCATCGCACCAGGGGAATCCGTCGCTCTCGAGCCAGGCGGCCGGCATCTGATGCTGTTCGGTATCCCGGAGCTGAGCGAGTCCCTCACGATAACCTTTCGCACCGCTGACGGGCAGGGCGTTCAGGTGCCATTCCGGCGTGTCTCCCTGACAGGCAACTGAACGCCCGTCTGCATGCCGGCCCCAGAAGGCCGTCACGAACGGCGGATCAGAATATCTCGTCCGGTTTCAGCTCGAAACGGTACATGAGTTCTTCGCGGATCTGCTGATACAGCGTCGGGTCCTCGGAGCGGATCACCTCCAGCTCCTGTCGCACTTCGTCGTCCAGCCCCTGATTGATCACCACCTCCACGCGGCGATTACGCGCCTTGCCGGCCGGCGTTTCATTGGAAACCAGGGGACGCGTGTCCGCATGGCCACTCACCGTGAAACGGTCGGGGGTCAGTTTGTCATCAAACAGTGCATGCGCCACGCTCACCGCGCGCGCGCTCGACAGCTCCCAGTTCGACCGGAAGCGCGCGGTTGAAATGGGATCGTCGTCCGTGTGACCTTCCACCACGATCTTGCCTTCGGTGTCTTCCAGCGCCTTGCGTATGATCTTCAGCACCGGCTTGAAATTGGGTGTGAGGTCCGCCGATCCGGACGCAAAGGTGCCATGTTCCTTGATGCGGATGATGATCTTGCGGCCCGCCGTCTCCACTTCGATCACGCCTTCCTGGATTTCCCGCTGCAGCGCGGTGGCGATGTCCACGGCCTCCTTCTCCGTTTCGCCGATGAGATCCTGCACCTTGTCCACGATGACCTGCTTCTGCGCATCGCCCTTTTCTCCTGTGTTGGAAGAGCCGAGATCCTGGCACTGCACGTCCAGCGATTCCCTGGTGATGTCCTCGGTCTTCTGCCAGATCTGGTTCAGCGGCGTGGGATCGGGTTTACCGGGCGAAAATTCCTGCGCGATGATGCTGGTGCCCTTGGGAATGGCATTGACGTCGATCTCCGCCTGCACGCCGAACGCGTTCCGCATGGAACCGGCCAGCCGCTTGAACTTGAGCACGTCCATCTCCGCGAAGCTGAGCAGCAGCACGAAGAAACACATGAGCAGCGACATGAGGTCCGCGAACGTGGCAAGCCAGCCGGCACCACCACCGCCGTCATCGCCACCGAGATCGTCATCATCATCATCCATGACGCGGCGACCTTACTCCTTCTTCTCGCGCATTGACGGCGGCAGATACGAGCGAAGCAGGTCTTCAATGATGCGTGGATTCTGTCCGGCCTGGATGGCCAGCAGCGCATCGATGGACATCGATTTGATGCGCGCCTCTTCGTCCTTGCGCAGCGTCAGTTTGTCCGCCACCGGCAGGGCGAGCATGTTGGCCAGCATCGCACCGTAGAGCGTAGTGAGCAGCGCAACCGCCATGGCGGGGCCGATGGACTTGGGGTCGTTCATGTTGGCCAGCATGGCCACCAGACCGACCAGCGTCCCGATCATGCCCATCGCCGGCCCAACGTCGCCGAAGGAGCGGAAGATCTTGGCGCCGAGGTCATGGCGTTCCAGGGTCTGGGTGAGATCCTTCTTGAGCATGCCGCGCACGACGTCCGCGTCATGGCCGTCCACGAGCAGCTGGATGCCCTTGCTGAGGAATTCGGAAGACACCTGTTTGCCTTCCAGTGTCAGGAGGCCACCCTTGCGCGCGGCATCCGCCAGTTCCACCACCTCGGCGATCAGGTCCTGCGGAGTGACCATCTTGAAGCTGAACGCCCGCGCGGCCACCTTCACGGCACCCAGGAACTGCGCCAGGCTGAATTTCATCAGCACGACAAACAGGGAACCAACCAGCACGATCAGAACGGAGGGTATGTCCACGAACATACCGATACCGCCACTGAGCACCATGGCCGCCAGGATGATACCGAAGGAACCAACCAGACCGATGAGGGTCGCCAGATCCATGTGCGATCCGAATTACGAATGACTGAACCAAGTCTAGAAAAGAAATGGCGATGCGCCGCGCAGGGGTTGGCAATTCGAACGCACGTCGCTACCGTGCCGGCATGAGCGAACAAACTCCCGAACTGCCGGACTTCGAGGCCACACTGGCGGAACTGACCGCCCTGGTGGAGCGCATGGAAAAAGGCAATCTCACGCTGGACGAATCGCTGAAGGCGTTCGAGCGGGGCATCACCCTTACCCGCACCTGTCAGGATGCCCTGCAGAAAGCCGAACTTCGTGTCAGGAAATTGACGGCATCCGGTGAACTGACGGATCTCGAGGTCGACGACACGCTCGATGACTGACCTCGCCGCGCTGAAAGAGAGCATCGAGACTGCGCTCGCTGACAGCATTCCCGCCACTTCGCACATCGCTCCGCGCCTCGCGCAGGCCATGCGCTACGCCCTGCTCGGCGGTGGCAAGCGATTGCGCCCGCTGTTCACCTGTGTCGTGGCCGGAACCTTCGGCGCGCCGGTCGAACGCGCACTGGCCGCCGCCTGCGCGGTGGAAATGGTGCACGCCTACTCGCTGGTACACGACGATCTGCCCGCCATGGACGATGACAACCTGCGCCATGGCAAGCCGACGGTACACGTGGCTTTCGATGAGTGGACGGCCGTGCTGGTGGGCGATGCGCTGCTGACCCTTGCTTTCGAAACCCTGGCGACAATGCCGGAAACATCAGCGGAACAACGCCTGCAATGCAGTCTGCTGCTGGCCCGCGCCGCCGGCTGGCAGGGCATGGTGGCGGGTCAGGCCCTGGACATGGGGCTGGCGGCGGCGGACGCCAACGTTCAGGACCTCGCCACCCTGGAAACGCTGCATGCGGCAAAAACCGGCGCACTGATCAGGGCCAGCATCGAACTCGGTGGTGTGATCGCCGCCGTGGACACCGCTACGCTGACAAGCCTGCGCAGGATCGCGGACCACGTGGGCCTTGCTTTCCAGATCATGGACGACGTGCTGGACGTCACCGCCAGCACGGAAACGCTGGGCAAACCAGCCGGTTCGGACGTGCGCGGCAACAAACAGACCTTCGTAACGTTTCTGGGCCTCGACGCCGCGCGACAGCGCGCGGAAGGGCTGATGACGGAGGCACATGCACTGCTCGCGGCACTGCCCGGGGACACCAATGCCCTGCGCGCATTGACGACGCTTGCGGTGCGCCGGACCTTCTGAGCACCGGCGCGCCGGTGGCGCCGTTGCGGGCATGGATGGCGCCGGTCCGCTGCGCCATGCGATGGCGCGTCAGTGTGACGACAAGGTCAGCACGCCGCCCTTGTTCTGCATGGACACCTGGTTGAGGTAGGACATGCCGAGCAACACGTCCAGGGGATACTGCCCCTCGATGACCGTGGCCGCGACATTGTGGGCGGTGACGCCGCCGACGCTCACTTCCGACAACGTGATATAGCGCGCCGCTACCTCGCCCTGCGCCGTGACGACCGAGCCCTGCTGGCCGAGCTGGTAGTTGATGCCCAGCATGTTTGCATCGTGGCTGCTCATGGCCACGACGGAAGCGCCGGTGTCCACCAGAAAGCCCACCAGCTGGCCGTTGATCTCCCCCCGAACCCGGTACTGCCCGGTATTGTCCGGATTGATACTGATGGACCGCTGCGTGGCGCCCTGAAAGCCGGAGGCCACCCGATCCGACAGCCGCAACTCGTAAGTCTTGCCCTGGTATTCCACCCGCGCGCCGGCTGCGGTGGCGGACAGCAATTTCACACCCCGGGGCGAAACCTGGCCCACCCGCACCAACTCCTGCCCGGCGGAGGTCCGCACCACCGCGCGGTCCTTGAACAGGCCGACCACTTCCACCGGCGGGGTCGCCTGTGCCCCGTGAACCAGGACGCTCAAGCCCAGCGTCACCGCCATGCGCGTGAATAACCTGTAGGTACGTGTCATCGTCTGAAGTCCCTGCGCGTTGAACGGCCGGCGTCCGCCTCGTCAGCCGGCGCGACCGGACCGCACCATCGCGGTCGTTGCTGCCGACCGGGAGTCTAGCCGGCAGGCAAGCCGGCGATGTGTCCAATCGCCGGAACTGCGACCTGCAACACAGCCCAGGCCATCACACCGGCAACCACGTCATCCAGCATCACGCCAAGCGCCCCTGGAACACGGCGATCCACCCAGCCGACCGGCCACGGTTTGGCAATATCGAACAGCCGGAACAGCATGAAGCCGGCCAGCGCGATCCACCACACCTGCGAGGCGCCCAGCAACGTCAGCCATTGTCCCGCCACTTCGTCCGCTACGATCCAGGACGCATCTTTCACCCCGCACGCTGTCATGACAGGACGCAGCACCACCGTACTGACAACGAAGTACGCGGCGATCACCGCCAACTGCACGCCTGCCGGCGATTCCGCGAGCAGAAACCACCAGACCCCTAGCGCCGCCAGCGAACCCCAGGTACCAGGCGCCGGACGCAAGTAACCTGCGCCGAGCCCCGCCACCCAGAGCCGCGCGGGATGCCAGCGGGACAGTCCCTCAGCCAAAGTGGTCGAACCCGGCACGGGTTGGCGGCTGGCCGTCGAGTCGCACACCCGGCTCAGCCACGATGCGGCCGATGCACCAGGCCGGAAACGGCGGCGGTGTCGCGGCGGTGAAACAGAGCTCGTAGTCGTCACCGCCGTACCAGGCATCATCCGGCGTTGCGCCCGGAAACACCGGCAATCGCGCGCTGTCCAGTTCCGCACCGCAGCCGCTCGCGCGCACGAGATGGCCGAGGTCCTGCAGCAACCCGTCGGAAATGTCGATGGCGGCATTGGCCATCTGCCGAAGGACTGGCGCCAGCTCCACCCGTGCACGCGGTCGCCAGAAACGGTCGCTCAGGGCGGACGATGCAAAGCCCGTTCGCAGCGCTGCCGCAGCCCCGCCTAAGTGACCACTCACATACACGTAGTCACCTGTTCTTGCGCCATTTCGCAGGACGGCCGTGCCAGCCGGAACACTCCCGTGAACGCTCACCGTCACCGCCAGCGGGCCACGGGTGAGGTTGCCGCCGGCAATCTTCGCGCCAGTGGCCTCACAGGCTTCACGCGCGCCATCGGCAAAATCCAGCGCCCAGCTCTCGGCGCTGGCCGGCAGATTCAGCGCCAGCAGGACAAACAGCGGCTCCGCGCCCATGGCCGCAAGGTCCGACAACGAAACCATGAGCGCCCGATAGCCAACCATTGCACCGGGTGAGTCATTCGGAAAGTGAGTGCCAACTAACAACGAGTCGATGGAAGACACGAGCTGGTGTCCGGGAGGCAGGGCCGTCACGGCCCCATCATCGCCGATGCCGGTCAGGAGACAGCCCGCGCTGGTGGTGGCACCGAAGCGGCGCGTGAGTTCGGCGATGAGTTCGAACTCGCGCACCGTTCAGCGCCGGGCAGCGGTTTCCAGCGTACGCAGCCGCCGGGACAGCTTGTCGAGCACGCCATTGACGTACTTGAACGATTCCTCGGCACCGAACACCTTCGCCAGTTCCACGTACTCGTCGATGACGACCCGGTAGGGCACGTCGGGACGATGCAGCAGTTCGTCCGTACCCAGCCGCAGGATGCCGAGCTCCACCGGATCCAGATCGTCCAGCTCCCGGTCGAGCAGCTCCTTGAACTGCTCATCCAGCAGGTCACTGCGACCGATCACGCGCCGCAGGGCATCGCCGAAGAACACCACGTCCGCATTCTTCAGTGAGCCATCCTCGAGAAATTCCTTCTGGATATCGGAGGCGTTGGCACCATTGAGTTGCCAGCGGTAGACCGCCTGGACGAGGGCGCGCCGGGCCTGCTTGCGGGCCCAGATGGAGGTTTTGCTCACTTCGATCTACCGGTTGGGGCGGAGGGTGATCTTCAGATCGTCACCCACCTGTTCGTGGCCCGCGATTCTAGCGCCGATCGTCGCCGACAAGGACGCGAAGTTGATGGCGGCCAGTGGCCGGGCGTCAGCGCCCAGGAAACGGGGCGCCTGGTACAGCACGATCTCATCCCACAACGGCGTCTCCAGGAAGGCGCCAACCAGCGTGGCGCCCGCTTCCACCAGCACCTCGTTGACCTCGCGGGCCGCCAGATGGCGCAGCAACTGCTCGAGATCGATGCGCTCACCGTCGCTCCGCCACGTGGCCACGCCCTCCGGCGTTTCCCCCGTTGCGTTGCTGCCATGGGCCAGCAGCACACCGCCCGACGACGCCAGAATCTTCGCCGTCGGGGGCGTTCGCCCGTGCGTATCAGCCACCACGATGAGCGGTTGCCGCAGGCGGCCATCCACCGCAAACCGGGCGTCACGCACCGTCAGTGCCGGGTCGTCCGCCAGCACCGTGCCGACGCCGGTGAGAATGGCGCAACTGCGCGCCCGGAGCGCCTGCACGTCCGCCCGCGCGGCCGGGCCGGTGATCCACTGGCTTTCACCCGAGGCCATGGCGGTGCGACCGTCGAGCGATGCGGCAATCTTGATCCGCACATGGGGCAGTCCGGTTGCATGCCGCTTCTTTGCCCCGGGGTTCAGGGCCTGCGCCGAGGCGAGTTCGACAATGTCCACGACAATGCCGGCGTCGCGCAGCATGGCAACGCCACTGCCGCGTACCTTGGGATGCGGGTCGAGTTCGGCAATGACAACCCGCGCCACACCCGCCGCAATGAGCGATCTGGCACAGGCCGGAGTGCGGCCTTCCCAGGAGCACGGCTCCAGGCTCACGTAGGCCGTCGAACCGCGAACATCGCCGCCCGCGGCGGCCATGGCGTTCACCTCGGCATGGCCCTGTCCCGCCCACTGGTGCCAGCCTTCGCCGATGACGCGTCCATCACGCACGAATACACAGCCGACATGGGGGTTGGGGGAAGTGGTATTGACGCCGTTCAGGGCCAGCGTGACAGCCCGTTCCAGCCAGCTGATGTCCCGTTCGCGCGCGCTCATTGGCCCGTGGGCGCATCCGTGGTGAGTCGGCGGATCTCCTCCTGGAATTCGCTGATGTCCTGGAAATCGCGATACACGGACGCAAAGCGCACGTAGGCAACGGCATCCACGGATTTCAGTTCCGCCATCACTTCCTCGCCCACCTGCTTGGCGGGCACTTCGCGTTCGCCGGTAGTGCGAAGGCGATGCTTGATGTGGGCAATCGCGCTCTCCACCTGCTCCGCTCCGACGGGCCGTTTTTCCAGCGCCCTGAGCAACCCGCGACGCAGCTTCTCTTCGTTGAAGGGCTCACGCGTGCCGTCGCGTTTGACGACGTAGGGCATCACCAGCTCCGCGGTTTCGAACGTGGTGAAGCGTTCGCCGCAGGTAATGCACTCGCGGCGCCGACGCACGGAGTCGCCTTCGGCCACCAGACGGGAGTCGATGACCTTGGTGTCGTCGGCACCACAGAAGGGGCAGTGCACGTCAGCTCGCCGCGCGTGCCCCGTACACGGGGAAACGGCCACACAGTTCCAGCACCCGCTGCCGCACGGTGCCGATCATGTTGTCGTTCTTGATATCGTCCAGGATGTCACACATCCAGCCGGTGAGCGTGCGGCATTCCTCAACACCAAAGCCACGGGTGGTCGCGGCGGGTGAACCGATGCGCAGACCACTGGTCACAAACGGCGAACGCGGATCGTTGGGTACCGCGTTCTTGTTAACGGTGATATTGGCGCGTCCCAGGGCGGCATCCGCCTCCTTGCCGGTGATGTTCTTGTCGATCAGATCCAGCAGGAACAGGTGATTATCGGTGCCGCCGGAGACCACCTTGTAGCCCCGCGCCTGGAAAGTGTCGGCCATGGACCTGGCATTGGCCACCACGTTCTGCTGATAGCGCCTGAACTCGGGCTCCAGCGCTTCCTTGAAGCACACCGCCTTGGCGGCGATGACATGCATGAGCGGACCGCCCTGCGAGCCGGGAAACAGCGCAGAATTCAGCTTTTTCTCGAGTTCCGCGTTCTCCCGCGCCAGGATGAGACCGCCGCGCGGACCACGCAGTGTCTTGTGCGTGGTGGACGTGGTGACGTCGGCGATATCCACCGGATTGGGATACAGACCCACTGCAACAAGCCCGGCCACGTGCGCCATGTCGACGAACAGGTAGGCGCCGACTTCGTCGGCAATTTCCCGGAAGATGTTCCAGTCCATCTTGCGCGAGTACGCGGAGAAACCGGCAACGATCATCTTCGGCTTGTGTTCGCGCGCGAGGTCACGCACCGCATCGTAGTCGACCAGACCGGTGGCATTGTCGAGCCCGTACTGAACGGCCCTGTACATTTTTCCGGAGAAGTTCACACCGGCACCGTGAGTGAGGTGGCCACCATCGGCCAGGCTCATGCCCAGCACGGTGTCCAGGGGATTCAGCAGTGCCTGGTACACGGCGGCGTTCGCCTGCGAACCGGAGTGCGGCTGCACGTTGGCGTAGTGCGCACCGAACAGCTGCTTCGCGCGCTCGATGGCCAGCACCTCGACGTCGTCCACGTATTCGCAGCCGCCGTAATAGCGCTTGCCGGGATAGCCTTCCGCGTACTTGTTCGTGAGCACGCTGCCCTGGGCTTCCAGCACCCGTGGCGAGGTGTAGTTTTCGGACGCGATCAGCTCGATGTGATCTTCCTGCCGCCGCTCCTCGCCGCGGATGGCGGCCAGCAGCTCATCGTCAAACCCGGCAATGGTCTCGTTGCCCTTGAACATGCATATCCTCGAAAAACTGAATGACGCGGATGGGGTGTCAATCCCGTGAATGCGCGCTATTGTAGCGGACCGGTTCCGGTCCCGCCTGCAGGCGCATTCAGCTTGCCGATGAATCGCATTCGACTTCCGGCCGGATTCACCATCGTTCCGATCACAACACGAGGCAACCCGTGGCGCAGTACGTTTTTACCATGCAGCACGTCAGCAAGACCGTGCCGCCCAAACGCACCATCCTGGAAAACATCAATCTGTCGTTCTTCCCCGGCGCCAAGATCGGCGTGCTGGGCCTGAACGGTTCGGGCAAGTCGTCGCTGCTGCGCATCATGGCGGGCGAGGACAGGGAGTTCGACGGCGAGGCACGGCCGCAGAAGGACATCGTGGTGGGCTACCTGCCCCAGGAACCGGCGCTGGACGAGACGAAGGATGTGCGGGGCAACGTCGAGGCCGGCATGCAGCACGTGGTGGACCTGGTCAACGAATACAACGCCATTTCCGACAAGTTCGCCGAGCCCATGGAAGACGATGAGATGAACACCCTCATCGAACGCCAGGGCGAGCTCAGCGAACAGATCGACGCCTGCAACGGCTGGGACCTGGACCGCACGCTGGAAATTGCCGCCGACGCCCTGCGCCTGCCGCCGTGGGAGGCAGATGTGAGCAAGCTGTCCGGCGGCGAACGCCGCCGCGTGGCCCTGTGCAAGCTGCTGCTGTCCAACCCCGACATGCTGCTGCTGGACGAACCCACCAACCACCTGGACGCCGACAGCGTCGCCTGGCTGGAGCGATTCCTGGGCGAATACCCCGGCACGGTCGTGGCAGTGACCCACGACCGCTATTTCCTGGACAACGTCGCCGGGTGGATCCTGGAACTGGACCGGGGCCGCGGTATCCCCTTCGAAGGCAACTACAGCCACTGGCTGGAAACCAAGGAAAAACGGCTGGAACAGGAAGCCGCGCAGGAAAAAGCCCGGCAACGTTCGATCAAGAGCGAACTGGAATGGGTGCGCAGCAATCCGAAGGCCCGGCAGGCCAAGAGCAAGGCGCGTCTTGCCCGCTTCGACGAGCTGATGTCGAAGGAAGTGCAGGACCGCAACGAAACCTCGGAACTGTTCATTCCGCCGGGTGAACGTCTCGGCGAGAAAGTCATCGACGTGGAACACCTGACCAAGGGTTTCGGCGACCGCCTGCTGATCGACGACCTGACGTGCAGTATTCCGCGCGGCGCCATCGTCGGCATCATCGGCGGCAACGGCGCCGGCAAGTCCACCTTCTTCCGCATGCTCACCGGCCAGGACACCCCCGATTCCGGCACCGTGACGCTGGGCGACACCGTGGATCTGGCCTACGTGGACCAGAGCCGGGACAGCCTGAACGATGGGAAAACCGTGTGGGAGGAAATCTCCGACGGCCAGGACGTGCTGCGCATCGGCACCTACGACATCCAGACCCGCTCTTATTGCGGCCGCTTCAACTTCAAGGGCTCGGACCAGCAGAAGTTCGTGGGCCAGCTCTCGGGCGGTGAACGCAACCGCGTCCACCTGGCCAAACTGCTGCGGCGAGGCGCCAACGTCCTGCTGCTGGACGAACCCACCAACGACCTCGACGTGGAAACCCTGCGCGCGCTGGAGGAAGCCCTGCTCAACTTCCCCGGCACGGTGCTGATCATCTCCCACGATCGCTGGTTCCTGGACCGGGTGGCGACCCATATCCTCGCCTTCGAGGGTGACAGCCACGTGGAGTGGTTTGCCGGCAACTATTCGGAGTACGAGACGGACCGCAAGAAGCGCCTGGGCGATGCGGAACCGACGCGAGTGCACTACAAGCCGATACGGCGGGGCTGATGACACGGCAAGGTGGCAAGGTAGCCTGTGCCTGATACTGCAGAGGTGAAGCGGCACGCCCCTCCGGCCCCTGCCGCACAGCGTCCGGAACGACAACCATGCGACACGACTCCTACGGCCTGGAAATAACCGCCTCAAGTGAGGCGGCGGCAGTCGCGTATCGGCTGGCCGCCGACCGGCTGCTGTCCGCAACCGGCAATGCGCTGGAGGCCGCGGACGTGGCCGTGCGGGAAGACCCGGATATGCCCATGGCGCACAGCGCTCGCGCCATGGCACTGCTGGCCCGGGCGGACGTGCCCGCCGCGCGCACCGCGGCGGATGCAGGACTGCGCCTTGCAACCCATGCCACCCGCCGCGAACGCCAGCACGCCGCCATCATCGTCGACGTCGTCAACGGCCGCCGCGACGAAGCGCTGGCGAAACTGCGTGAGCATCTGGCGGAATACCCGCGCGATGCCCTCGCCATCAATCCGGCGGCAGGCGTGTTCGGCCTCATCGGCTTCAGTGGCCGACAGGGGCGCGAACGCGAGCAACTGGCGCTCATCGAACCCCTGGCACCGCATTACGGCGACGACTGGTGGTTCAACCATGTGCACGGATTCGCGCTGCTGGAGTGTGATGCCGAAGCACGCGCGTTGCCGATAGTGGAAGCAGCCATCACGGCGCGACCCGACAGCGGTCATGCCGCCCATACCTGGGCGCACGTGTTGTTCGAAACGGGGCAGCACGACCGCGCGCTCGAGTGGCTGACGGACTGGCTGCCCGGCTACGCGCCAGACGGCATCCTGTACTGCCACACCTGGTGGCACCTCGCGCTGCTGCACCTGCACCGGCACGACTTTGACAGCATGTGGGCCGTATACGACGCGCACTGCCGGGAGGGACAATCGGCAAGCCTGCCCATCAACCTGTTCACGGACGGCGTGGCGCTGGCCTGGCGAGCCATCGCCGCGGGCGCTGAGCTTCCCATAGTGCGACTGCAGGCGCTTCGTGAACTCGGCGAGAAGTACTTTCCGAAGCCCGGCATCTTCGTGGACGTGCATCGCGCCGCCTGCCTGGCCGCACTCGGGGACGCCATTGCGCTTGCCGACTACCGCAGGGATCTGCGGTCAGCGCTCGACGCCGGCACGTTGTCCGCCGGGGGTGTGGTGCTGGATATTCTGGATGGGTTCGATGCGTTCGCGCGTGGTCACTGGCAACGCGCATGCGCGGCATTGCAGGCCGCACTCCCTTCGGTGGTTCGCATCGGCGGCAGCCGCGCCCAGCGACGGATTGTCAGCGAAACGCTGGCAGCGGCCGTGGCGCGCCAGAACTGACAGTCGACAGTTAGCAGGGTGCTGAAAAAGTCCCTCCTGGACTTGTTTCAGCGGTCGTCGGCTTCGCCGACTCGCGCCAAATGCAGCGTTTTCCGCTGCATTTGCGGGCCAGCCATCCCTGGCTGGCGTACCAGGCTGCTTTTTCAGCAGCCTCTCATGGAACTTCAGTTCCATGCGCGACAGCGCTGGCAATCGCAACGTGGCCAGCTGTTAGGTCGCATTCCGACGGCGGGCGTCAGATGACACGCATACGGACGCCAATCGGCATCTGCTGCGACTGGCCCGGTTCGATCGTTCCCGAACGCTTCCGCCCTGTTTCTGCGCGGTAGGCCCCGGGTGTCAGCTGATCGCAGGAATGAATCGGTCTTGTCTCGAACACTCGACCGCCCAACAAGGTAGATGCGTTCGCCGACGGTGAACGCCAATCCGGTTGAAGTCGGTCGTAGGCGATGTGACAGGACTGCGCACCACGATTCCCGGGACGTTGCCACTGCCGTTGAAGCCGACATCGCTCTCTCTTACGCTTGCGCCCCGGTTGAGGCAGCTAGAAAAACATCATGAAAGATTTGACCTGGATCGACGCTACGGAGACGGCGCAGCTGATCGCCGCCCGCGAGATCTCCCAGCAGAAGCCGTTGATGCCGCATTCGCGCGGCTGGCTCGCATCAATCCCGATCTCAACGCCGTCATCCACCAGTTTCCGGATGAAGCACGCCTTGCCGCTGCCGCGCACGACCGCAATCACCGCGGGCCCTTCGCCGGCGTTCCTTCCTGCTCAAGGACATCGGCGCACCTGTCGCCGGCCAGCCGTACCATCTCGGCACGAAAGTTCTGCGGGACGCACAATACGTCTCTCCGACCTCCAGCTACCTGGGACAGCGATTCCTCGACGCCGGTCTCGTCATTCTGGGTCGCACCAACACGCCGGAATTCGGGCTGATGGCAACCACGGAACCCGCGGCCTACGGATCAACCCGCAGTCCTGGGATCTGCGCATGAGCCCGGGGCTCGAGCGGCGGGTCTGCCGCGGCCATTGCAGCCGGCATCGTGCCAGCTGCCCACGGCAACGACGGTGGCGGCTCCATCCGGATCCCGGCCTCGCTCAACGGACTGGTGGGTCTCAAGTCGTCCCGCGGACGAGTCTCGAACGGACCGTTCCTTGGCGAGGCGTGGAGCGGCCTCGCCCACGAAGGCGCCTTGACGCGTTCCGTCCGCGATGCAGCCGCGCTGCTCGACGCAATTGCAGGTTATGAGCCAGGTGATCCCTACGGCGCACCGTCGTTCCAGCGCCCGCTCCGTGCGGAAGTGGGGCAGTCACCCGGCGCCTTGCGCGTCGGTTTCGTGCACACGCTCGACGGCTACGAAACGCACTCGGGTGCACCGCCGCCGTCGTCGGCGCCGCGCAGTTGCTCGCCCGGTTGGGGCACCACGTGGAAGACAAGTCGCCGGAAGCGCTACAGCGTTCCGCTGAAGTGCTCCCCACTGCTGTACAGGATCTTCGCACCAGCGGTAGCACTAGACGTCGAGATCGTCTCCAGCATGGCCGGCTGGCCGGTCTCGGTGGACGAATTCGAACCTCGCACACAGGACCATGCGCGCCGCTCCCGCAACGACGACGGCCGTCGATCACTTCAAGACCCTGCAGTCGATCTACGAGTTTTCCCGCGACCTGGAGGGCTGGTGGAATGAATTCGATCTTCTCATCGCCCCAGTGACGGCCCAGCCGAACCTCCCCCCTTACTGCACGCTCGACTTCGATGACAATGACCCGGACGAATCACACGCAGCCATGCTGCGCTTCATCCCATTCACCGCGCAGTTCAACATGAGTGGCCAGCCGGCGATTGCGCTGCCGCTGCACAGAACTGCCGCTGGCCTGCCCGTCAGGGGTGCAGCTCGTGGCAGCCTTCGGTCGCGAAGACCTGCTGATTCGTGTCGCGTCACAACTGGAGCAGGCTGCGCCCGTGGTCCGGCTTCAAGCCACCGCGGTTCAGCTGACTACCTTTGTCTTTTGCGAGCTCCTGCGTCTGCTTCCGCCCATTGCAGCCCTTGTCTGAACTGGTAGCTTCTGCCAAATGAGCCTGGAAATTGTCATCGACTCAAATTGCCCGCCACAGACTCGCACATTTCTGGGCTGCGGCATTGCCAGGCTATGAAGTGAGACCATATGACGAAGATGAAATCGCGCGTCTTGCGGCATTGGGCTGACACGTGAGACGGATACCAGCGTACCAATCGACTCAATAGACAAGCCTACCGTTTGGTTTCAAAAAGAGCGATGACCTGACAACGTCACGAAACCGTATCCACTTTGACCTCAAGTTCGGCAACCGCCACGCTGAAGTAACGAGGCTGTTGGCGCTTGGCGCTACCGTGCTGACGGAACGCGCCGATCACATCGTCATGCTCGATCCGGAAGGCAATCAGTTCTGTCTGTTCGACCCTTGACGACCGTCCGTTCCTGGCCGAAGCCGGAGTAAGCGGCATGGCTGTTTTGAACTTCCGCTTTGACCCGTAACCGACGCTCAGAGATTATCTGTGAAACCCTGGATGTCCTGCTTCGACGTCAAAACGTGTACTCGGATTGAGGCAGGACAGCGTGATGCAAGAATCAAGTCACTCCTCGGCACCGCTTTCCGATTTCTCCAGTTTCTGAAGACAATTCCCCACTCATCCCGAAGGCGCTGCAATACGGATTCTTCGCATCCTTCAGGAAGCTGGATTTCACTGGGTCTTCGCAATCCACGCAGAAACGCGCGCCATGAACACACCCACCAGGGTGTCGCGAGAATCACGAGAGTGTCTGCGCGCTCCAGCAGAAGGTTCTCATCGACGTCATTGCTATCAACTATCCACTTGTCAGCAGCGAGTAGCACACCTTGCTTTTCTATCAGCTCGGTCTTTGGCAAATTTGAACCCATCAGGCTTCCAGCTATGGAGATCGAGATGGATAACGGGGAGGTCGGTCTTGGCTGTGCGCCGCGCTTCGGACGCCTCCGAGCGCACCGAAGTTCAACGAGGCGTTGACTCGGGGGAACTGAGCAACATCCGATAGCGCCGCGCACCGGCTGATTCACACTCCGTTGGTTCCATCCCCAATCTCCTGGCAAGCGCTATCGAGTGCCTGTTGTCCGGTTCAATGAACGCTTCAATCCCCGTCGCGCCGTTCTCTTGCCGCCAGGTAATGGCAGCCTCTGCCGCTTCGGTCATGAACCCGCGCCCCCAGTAATCGGGATTCATGTGAAAGGCAATCTCAGACCACCCGGCAAGCGAGTTGAAGCCGACATGACCGATGAAGGCATGATTGCTCCCCAGCAATATCGCCCAACGAAAACCCCAACCGTCAGCCGCTGCTCTCAGCCAGAACACAATCAGGCGATCACTCTCCGCGGGTGTCTTTGCGGGTAACTCAATTTCGACGCCATCTTCGTCGAGAGCCTGACCGGAGTAGCGCTGAACCTGGCTGTTTCGCCACATCCGGAACATTCCGTCGGAATGGCGCATGGACAACGGCTCAAGTTTCAAACGCGTCGTCGTCAAGGTCGGGATATTCAGTTGGTACTGTTCCATATCAGTACATCACGAGCGCGGACGCTTGCTCAGCGTGATGCTCTCGCCCACAGATACCCCTTGCCACTCGTTCGATAGGTTTGCAACAGAATGCGTTCCCGGTTGAGTTCAGCAAGCTTCGGCTGCAGCGCAACATGCGCGGGATCGTCGCGATGCCTGATGGCTGCTGCCTCATCCGCGAACGCCGCGATGAACAGCAGATCGCCCTGCCGAATGGGCGGGCCACGGTCAGCATCGCGAATCGCCAACCCGCCCGAATAAATCAGCGTGCCGGGCTCGTTGTCCCAGCAGTATCTGGCGTGGTCACCGGTGAGCTGTATGTACCGGTCCCTGGTCGCCTCGTCCTGAAACCGGGTCACGATGACAGTCATCCGCAAGCCGCGCGTGCGAAGTACCTCCGCATACTCGGGGCGTGACCACCAGCCATAGTCATCGATGTCGGCAAACAGGCTGGTCATGACACGCCGTTTGGTCATTCTCCGGGCACCCATGGTTTCCTGCAGAGCCGCGTGCGCCGGGCGTTGCTGATGCAGATGGATGCTGTTCATGCCGCGTGCGTAGCGTTCGAAGACGAGCACCTGCCGCTCGTGTTCTTCGGATTGCAACGCTTCATAAGCGTTGGTTTCCGGCTCACCCGTCAATGCATCCAGACCGCGCGGTTCCCAGACATCGAGCCACTCGTCCATCGTGGTCGTGTCGCCACGAATTTCGTACTCGACCAGGACGGTCAGTGAATCTTCCGCCGTATGGTTCATCTCACGCCTCAATCACGGCCGGGCGCCTGCCTGGCAGGGAGTCTCGGAACAACGGCTAACCCGTCGTGCATCAACTGCCGACAGCATTCGGCCGCGTTGTCATCTCTTTCGCGGCGCGCTGGCTCTCCAGGCGCATTTCCTTCCATTCACTCTTTTTCATGCACACCTTTTCCCTGAAATAGGTGCCGGCCTTTTTCACACGCTTGCACACCATGGGGTCTTCCTCCCCGGTGGCGGCAACCGCGGCTTTTTCTTCCTTATCGTCGGCGAGCGCCGGCAAAGCACTGCCCACACCAAGGAGGCCCAGAAGCAGGAGCAGTCGAGCAGTCATGGGAACTCTCCGATAACTCAATGCAGTTACATTCTCACTGGCGCAGGGGAGAAGCAATACCGGGGTCCGGGCGGAAACCTGCGTGTGTGCGCGGCGCGCGGCCGCCTCAGAACTCCGCCAGCACATCCAGGGCCGCGGAGAGGCTCTTCACGCCGTGCACCGCCATGCCCTTGATCGCCTCCTTGGGCCGATTGCCCCACGGCACGATAGCCCGTTTGAAACCATGTTTCGCGGCCTCGCGCATACGTTCCTGGCCGTTGACCACGGGACGCACTTCACCCGTGAGACCCAGCTCGCCGAAGACGATCAGGTCCTTGGGCAACTGCCGGTTGCGCAGTGAGGACAACACAGCCAGCAGTGCCGCGAGGTCGGCGCCCGTTTCGGTAATGCGCACGCCACCCACTACATTGACGAACACGTCCTGGTCCGCCAAGGCCACACCGCAATGCCTGTGCAGCACGGCCAGGTGCATGGCCAGGCGCTGCTGATCCAGCCCCACGCCAACCCGTTTGCCGTAGCCGCCCTGTACTTCGTCCACCAGTGCCTGGATTTCCACCAGCAATGGCCGCGTGCCTTCCCATGTCACCGTGGCAACGCTGCCGGGCGCGTCGAGCTCACCGCGCTGCAGGAAGATGGCCGATGGATTGGCCACCTCGCGCATGCCGTGTTCGGTCATCGCGAAGATGCCGAGTTCATTCACCGCGCCGAAGCGGTTCTTGTGACTGCGCAGCGTGCGATAGCGCGCGCCGGCAGGGCTGTCCAGCATGAGGAAGGCGTCGATCATGTGTTCGAGCACTTTCGGGCCCGCCAGGCTCCCTTCCTTCGTCACGTGCCCCACCAGCACGAAGATGGTCCCCGTGCGCTTGGCCAGCCGCGTGAAATAGGCGGCGGTTTCACGCACCTGCGTCACGCTGCCTGGTGTCGATTCCACCGAACCGAGCTGCATCACCTGGATGGAGTCGAGGATGACCAAATCCGGGCGCCGCTGTTCCACCTCGGCGGCAATGGTCTCGGCCAGCGTTTCCGCGGCCACGACAAGATCATCCACGGGCAGGTGCAGGCGATGCGCACGCATGGCGAGCTGCGTCAGCGATTCTTCACCGGTGACATAGAGCACGCTGTGCGACCGCGCGAGCGTGGTCGCCACCTGGAGCAGCAGCGTGCTCTTGCCCGCGCCGGGATCGCCGCCGATCATGATCATCGAACCCGGCACCAGGCCGCCGCCGAGCACGCGATCCAGCTCACCGATGCCTGTGGCGATGCGGGTGACTTCCTCCGCCCTGACCTCGCCCAGACGTTTCACTTCACTGCGGGCATCGGCATAACCGCCCCGCGATGGTTCGGCAATGGGTCCGATGTTCACGCGCGACAGGGTATTCCACGCGGAACAGGTCCCGCACTGCCCCTGCCAGCGCGCATGTTCAGCGCCGCACTCGCCGCACACATAGGCGCTGCGCGCCTTCCTGCCCGCCATCAGGAGAAACCGTTGTAGATATCGGGGGCGAGATTCTCGAACTTGGTCAGCGAGCCGTTGAACTGCAGGCGCACCGTACCGATGGGGCCGTTGCGCTGCTTGCCGATGATGATCTCGGCGATACCCTTGTCAGGCGAGGCATCGTTGTAGACCTCATCGCGATAAATGAAGAGGATGAGGTCGGCGTCCTGCTCGATGGCGCCGGACTCCCGCAGGTCCGACATCATCGGCCGCTTGTCGGCCCGGCCTTCCAGGCTGCGGTTGAGCTGTGACAGGGCAATCAACGGACAGCTCAGCTCCTTGGCCAGCCCCTTCAGCGAGCGGGAGATTTCCGAGATTTCGTTCACCCGGTTTTCTGCCTCGTTCGCCGTGCGCATGAGCTGCAGGTAGTCCACCACGATGAGACCAATGCCGCCATTCGCCTGCCGGGCGATACGCCGCGCGCGGGAGCGCATCTCCGTGGGCGTAAGCGCAGGCGTGTCGTCGATGAAGAGCTGCTTGTCCTTGAGCTGCGCCACCGCACCGGTGAACCGCGACCAGTCCTCGTCTTTCAGGTTGCCCGTGCGCAGGCGGGAGAAGTCGATGCGCCCCAGCGAAGCGAGCATGCGCATCACCAGCTGTTCCGCGGGCATTTCCATGGAAAATACGAGCACCGCGCCCTTGCCTGTCATTGCCGCGTGCTCGGCGATGTTCATGGAGAACGAGGTCTTGCCCATCGACGGGCGACCCGCAACGATAATGAGGTCGGATTTCTGCAGACCCGCCGTTTCGTCGTCCAGGTCGTCGAATCCCGTGGACAGGCCCGTGATATTGCCCTTGCTGTCGAACAGTTCCTGCACGCGCTTCACCGCGCCCGCCAGGATTTCGTTCACCGGCTCCGGGCCACCGTCTCTCAGCCGACCTTCGGAGATGTTGAACACCGACTTCTCGGCAATATCGAGCAGCGCGCCCGCATCCTTACCCTGGGGGGAAAAGGCCATCTCGGCGATCTGGTTGGCGGCGGCAATGAGCTGCCGGAGCGTGCTGCGCTCGCGCACGATGCGGGCATAGGCCAGCAGGTTGGTGACACCTGGCGTCGCATCCACCAGCTCCGCGAGATAGGCAAGGCCGCCGGCGCGCTCGAGCATGCCGTTGGACTGCAGTTTTTCCGAAACCGTCACCGCGTCCAGCGGCTCATCGTCGTCCGCAAGCGAAATCATCGCCTCGAAAATGAGCTGGTGCTGCGGCCGGTAGAAGTCTGACGACTTGCAGATCTCGACCACGTCGATCCAGCGCTCGGCCGACAGCATGAGCCCGCCGAGCACGCTCATCTCCGCCTCCACGGAATGGGGCGGAACCTTGAGCGACGCCGTATTCATGGCGCGATCGTTGTAGGGAGGCAGGGGTTGTTCGGACATGGGAGCAGGGCTGCTTTCGGGATGACATCGTCCCGCGTAGGACCGCATCGCGCAACGGAAAAAGCGGTGCAAATGCTGTGAGCGATCGAACCAGCAAGAAAGAGGATAGTGAAAAAAACCCACCGGGCCGCGTCGTCCGCGCGACCCGGTGGCTACTCAAACCCGCGTCAGGCGGGTGTCACTCGGCGGCAACGATAACCTTGATGGAAGTGGTCACTTCCGAATGCAACTGGATATCGATGTCGTATTCGCCCGTGAGCCGGATGACACCTTCCGGCATGCGTACTTCCGCCTTACGTACTTCGTGCCCGAGGGTCACCAGCGCAGCCGCAATCTCACCGGTGCCGACGGAGCCGAACAGCCGGCCTTCGTCGCCGACCTTGGCAAACACCGTCACGGCAACACCTTCCAGACCGGCAGCCCGACCGCGCGCGGCCGTCAGCTTGTCATTGGCCGCGCGTTCGAGCTCAGCACGACGCTCCTCGAACACCTTGCGGTTTTCCGGCGTCGCGCGTACCGCCATACCCTGTGGCAACAGGTAGTTGCGCGCATAGCCTGGTTTGACGTTTACCTCGTCACCAAGTTCGCCGAGATTGGTCACCGGCTCCTGCAGAATCACATGAACCACGCCGGCCTCCTTATTTGTGCTGGTCGGTGTAGGGCAACAGCGCCAGGAAGCGCGCGCGGTTGATCTCGGTGGTCAGCTTGCGCTGGAACTTGGCCGAGGCACCGGAAATGCGCGCCGGCACGATCTTGCCGGTCTCACCGATGAACTGCTTGAGGAAGTCGAGGTCCTTGTAGTCCACGTCTTCCGTCTGAATGTTGACTTCGCCCTGGCGGCGACGACGAAAACGGCTCATTCCGCACTCTCCTCGGCAGCGTTCGCTTCGCTGTCCGCGTTACTGTTGTCACGGCGACGCGCAGCCAGCTCCTCTTCACGACGGCGATCGCGCTCCTTGTCCTTCTCCTGCTCGCGCAGCTCCTCCTCGTAGATGCGGGAGCGGCCCGTTTCCGGCTTCTTGCGGCGGATGATCAGGTAACGGATCACCGCATCGTTGAAACGGAAGGAACTCTCGAGTTCGTCCAGGGTCTCCTGGCCTGCCTCGATGTTCATCAGGATGTAGTGCGCCTTGTGGATCTTGGAAACGGTAAAGGCGAGCTGGCGACGACCCCAGTCCTCCGTACGGTGGACCTTGCCTTCGCCCCGTTCAATGAGGGACTGGTAGCGTTCGATCATTCCCGGCACCTGATCGCTCTGATCCGGGTGCACGAGGAATACGACCTCGTAATGTCGCATGACATCTCCTTGTGGAATCCCGCCAGGAATGCCTGACGGGTGCCCCCGCCCAGGGTTACTGAGAACCGCGGAAGAGCGTGGAGCAAGGTTGAAAGGGCCCGCAATTCTAGTGGCGGGGCAAACCGATGGCAATGCCGGCGACAGCGAGTCGCCCGCGAAAGACGTCAGGAACGCTGACGAACCACTTCGAACAGCAGGATACCGGCCGCCACCGAGACGTTGAGGCTCTCCACCGCGCCTGCCATCGGGATACCGACGAGGTGATCGCACGCTTCGCGGGTGAGACGTCGCATGCCGCTTCCTTCACTGCCCATCACGATGGCGATGTCGCCCGTGTAGTCCACCGCGTGCCAGGGCGCGGGGGCCGTATCGTCCGTGCCGACCAGCCAGATGCCAGCCTCCTTGAGCCGTTCGAGATGCCGGGCGAGGTTGGTCACGGCCACCAGACGCAGCGACTCGGCGCCGCCAGCGGCGGTTTTGAGCACCACGTCGTTGATCGGCGCCGTGTTGCGCTCCGGGAAGATCACCGCCTGCACCCCGGCAGCGTTGGCGCTGCGCAGGCAGGCTCCCAGGTTGCGCGGATCGGTGACCCCATCGAGCACCAGCAAGAGCCGCGGCTGCGGCAGGCTGGCCAGCAGCGGAATGAATTCTTCTTCGTGCAGGGGGGCGAGTTCCTGGCAGAAGGCCGCCACGCCCTGATGGTTGCCTTCCACCCGCTGATCCAGCCAGCTCTTCTGCACGGCTTCGAAACGCAAACCCGCCGCTTTCGCCAGCGCAATCACTTCCTGAACCCGGGTGTCGCGCCGGCCCTGCACGTAGTAAAGCGCGCGCACCCGCTCAGGATGCGTGTTCAGCACCTCGCGCACCGCATGGAATCCGTGCACAAAACTCATTGCTCCGAATCCCGTCAGCGGCGCCTGCCGCGTCCCCGCCGTTCACCGCCGCGTGGGGGACGTTCCCCACCTTCGCGTCGCGCCGGACCAGCTGTTCGCCCGCCGCCGGGGCGAACCAGCTCCAGATCGATGCGCCCGAGCGGTGGCCGCACTTCCCGCACCCGCACCCGCACGGCATCGCCGAGCCGGTAACGCATGCCCGAACGATCCCCCACCAGGGCCATGGCATGTGGCTGAAAGCGGAAATAGTCCTGGCCAAGCTCCGAGATATGCACCAGACCCTGCACGTAGTAACCGTCCAGTTCCACGAACAGCCCGAACTCGGTGACCCCGCCGATGCGGCCTGCAATCTCTTCACCAACATGGTCGCCGACAAAATCGCATTTCAGCCAGCCGTCCACGCCCCGCTCCGCCTGTTCCGCCCGACGTTCGGTAAAAGAGATGTGAGCGCCCACTTCTGCCAGCTCGTGCTCGTTCATTGCCGGCGGTTTGCCACGCAGAATGGCCTTGATGGCGCGATGCACGACCAGATCCGCGTAGCGGCGGATCGGTGAGGTGAAATGCATGTAGTGGCTGAGCGCGAGACCGAAGTGGCCGATGTTGCCCGGTTGGTAAACCGCCTGCTGCATGCTGCGCAGTACCAGCATCTGGAATATCCAGGCATCGGGTCGCGGCGCAATCTGCTCCAGCGCGGTCTGCACGCTGCGCGGGTTGACCTCTTTTGCCAGATGCACGCCAGCCATCGCAAATGCATCCCGGAGCTGTGCCAGCTTCAGCGCCTCCGGCTGGCCATGCACCCGATACAGGGCCAGCGCGCCGTGTTGCTCTACAAACTCCGCGGCGCAGACGTTGGCCGCGATCATCGCCTCTTCGATCAGGCGGTGCGCATCGTTGCGCACTTCGGGGTGAATGGCCGCAATCCGTCCGTTGCGCAGCTCCAGACGCGATTCGTGGGTCTCGAAATCAAGCCCCCCGCGTTTCTCCCTGGCGCGTACCAGCGCCCGGAAGCACCGGTGCAGCGCCTCTATCGACGCGAGCACTTCAGGCTCCACATCCAGTGTCTCGCCCTTCAGGTGCGCGGCGACGCCGGTATAGGTAAGCCGCTGCCAGGAACGGATGAGCGCTTCGTGGAAGCTAAACTCGCGCACCCGTCCCGCGGAGGTGACAACCATGTCGCAGACCACGGCCAGCCGGGGCACCTGTGGCTTCAGCGAGCACAGCTCATTGGAGAGCTCCTCCGGCAGCATGGGAATGACGGTGCCCGGCAGATAGACCGAGTTGCCCCGCGTGCGCGCCTCCATGTCGATGGCGCCGCCGGCTTTCACATAGTTGCCAACGTCGGCAATCGCCACCACCAGGCGAAAATTCACCCCCTGACGCGCGCAGAACACGGCGTCATCAAAATCCTTGGCGGTCTCGCCATCGATGGTGACAAGCGGCAGCCCGCGCAAATCGAGTCGTCCCTTCGGCAGCCGGTTGGGAACCGCCGCCGGCAGGGCTGCCACTGCATCCCCGATAGCTGGCGGCCACACCGCCGGGATGTGCAGCCCGTCAACCTGCGTCTGGATGGCTCGCTCGAGCACCGTTTCCCCGTGCACGACATCAACGACACGGCCGGACAACCCTTGCCCGTCCTCGCCCGTGATCTCCACGTGCACGATGTCGCCATGTGTGCCCACGTCGGGCCGACTGACCAGGTGCACCCGCCCGCGATAGTCCGTGGCCAGGGATTCGACGTAGGGGAAACGCCCCATCCAGTTGAGCTCGCCCACCAGGATGCGGGTGGACTGATCGAGAATTTCGTCGACCTGCGCGCGGTCGTCGACGATACGCGCCCGCACCCGATCGCCAGCGCGAATACGGCTGCCGCGCTGCCGCTCGATTTCATGACCTTCGACCGACAGCGTCTTGCCGTGCTGCTGCACGATGCCTTCAACGGTCTCAGCAAGATCCACGAGGTACCACGCCCCACCGGCACCCTGCTCGAGCTCGCCGTTGCGCAGCATGCCCCGCAAAACCTGCTTGAGTTCTCGCGTGCCGGCCCGCATGCGGTCCGAGAAAGCGTCAACCAATTCGGGCCACACGGCCGAGCCGCCGCACTGACGCAGATGTGCGGCAACGGCGGCGGCGGTAACGCGGGAGTTAGACATGTTTGACACTCTAGCGATGCATTCAGTAAATTGCGCGCCCGATTCGATGGATCGCCGGCCAGGACAGGTCTGACAGGCAGTGTCAGCCCGCGCCAACCGAGTGATCGACCCGCCTGCCGAGGTGGTGAAATTGGTAGACACGCCAGCTTCAGGTGCTGGTGGGGGTAACCCCGTGAAGGTTCAAGTCCTTTCCTCGGCACCATTTCCTGGCAACTCCTGTCAGCCCCTGTCAACTCCTGTCAACAGACAGACCGCAAGCGCACAGACACCCGGCTCCCGACGTTGGCGTTGTGATCAACGTGTGCGCCAACTATAAAGGTCGGCATGACTATGCAATTCCCCGCCCGTCGATCGACCGGGCACCGGTCCCGTAAACTTCTCACCGCCCTGTCGATTCTGCTGTCCGTCACCGGTGCCACGAACGCCGGCGCCGCAACCTATCGCCTCAACGAGGATATCGTCGGCTTTGCCCGACAGATCACCACACGCTACGAGGACACGCTGGCAGCCATCGCGGAGCGGGAAGGCCTTGGTTTCCAGGAACTGCGGGACGCCAATCCCGATGTGGACGCCTGGCTGCCGGGAGACGGCACGACGGTGGTGCTACCCACCCGTTACGTACTGCCGGCCATCCCGCGCGACGGGGTGGTCATCAATCTCGCGGAGTTTCGGCTCTACTTTTTCAAGGACGGGCGGGTGACGACCTATCCGGTGGGCATCGGCCGGGACGAGTACCAGACGCCGCTGGGGACATCCCGGGTCGTGGCCCATATTGAAAAACCCATGTGGACACCCACCGCGGTATCCCGGCGGGAACACGCGGAAGCTGGCGATCCGCTCCCCGTGACGGTGCCACACGGACCGGACAATCCGCTGGGTGATTTTGCGCTCAAGCTGTCACGCGCCGGCTATTTCATCCATGGCACGAACAAGCCATTCGGCGTCGGACAGACGGTCAGCCAGGGTTGTATCCGTCTGTACAACCCGCACATCGCCACACTCAGTGAACTGGTGGCCAACGGTACAACGGTGAACATGATCGATCAGCCGCTGAAGATCGGCCGGCGGGAAGAGGCGGTGTTCATTGAAGTGCACAACAGCCCGTACTCCAACCCCTCGGTGGAGACACTGCTCGCGCAAATCGACCGTTGGTCAGAGGGAGCCGATGTGGTGCTCGACCGGGCCCGGATCGTGGACGTACTTGGCGCACGCACGGGCATGCCGGTGCGTGTGGATGTGCATCACTGACTGATCTGTGTCAACGCGCCCGCCAGCCGGAAGTCGCTCCGCCCGGTAGCTTCCGGATCGGCGGCAGTCACCTACCGGCCCGGGACGATTCGGACGAAAGCACGCCCGAATCGCTTCCCGTCAGGCTTATTTGCGCGAACAGCAGGTATTGGCCATACGGTCGATCTTTTCGTTGGCGCCCTGTGCCGCTGACAAGGCCCGCTCCGCCATTGCCGCCGCGCTCGCCGCTTCCCGCTTGGCTTCAGCAGCCGCGCTTTGTGCAGCGCTGGCATTGCCGGCGCTGCTTTCGAGCTGGGCAACCCGCGACTTCAGCGCGTTCATCTCTTCCGTCATCTTCGTGGACGCACAGCCGGTGAGCAGAAGCACCGCGAATGCAGCAATGGTGAGCTTACGCATAAGAACTCCGATTTCTTGAGGAACAGTGTAGGTAGACTAACCGCTTAACAGGCCAATGAAAAAGGTTATGCGCATCTGGTCGCGTCGAAGCGCCACAACCTGCCCCACAAAGGACCGGCGAGATGCGCGTTTCAGGCCGGCTGCAAGCGAAAGCCATTGCGCCACTCTGTGCCGGGAACCTGCGGCGCTCAATCGGGGCTTCCACGCATCACCGGCCAGGTGCGCCACGCCGCTGACTTTTCCAACCGCAACGCGTTACTGTACACATCCGCGAACATCGAGGTGAGCGCATGATTCTGGAGTCACTTGATATTGGCCGATCCGCCTTCGAGCAGGGGACCGGCTGGCAACTCAAGCCCGAGGGCGCGTGCAAGGGTGAGGTATGTATTCCCCTGCCATCACCCCCGGGCGATGAGGTGCACGTCGAATCGCTTGCCGCGGCGATGGGGTTGCCGCTGGTGAAAGCCGGGGAGCAGGCCCTGTGGGCACTGGGGCCCGAACACGTCAGCGGCCACGCCCTCACCACCGCGGACGCACCGGACCTGTGTCTGCCGGACCTGAACGGCAACCCGTTTCACCTGTCCAGCCTGCGCGGCAGGAAGGTACTGCTCTACGCCTGGGCACCCTACTGAGGCTGCTCCCGCGACCTGCCCGTGTGGCAGGCATTGCGCGATGCGCTCAGCCCCAAGGGCTTTGAACTGGTGACCATTGGTCTGGATACCCTCGGTGCGCAAGGTTGCCGCGCGTTCATGGAGGCCGCCGCTCCGACCCATCCGGCGCTGATCGATTCCCACCATGTGGTGGCGGACCTGTTCGGTATCACCAATATCCCCCAGAGTGTGTGGATCAACGAGCAGGGTCGCATCGTACGGCCAGCCGAGGCCGCCCCGGCCCCACCCGACATCCCTCGCGGTCAGCCGCCGGCGATGTCCGGGGAACTGCCGCAGCGCTTCATCGAAATCTTCACCGAAGCCTCAAAGATCACGCAGGATGCCGTCGGCTATCACGCCGCGCTGAGGGACTGGGTGGATAACGGCGACAGCAGCCGATACGCCCTGTCGGCGACCGAGGTCATCGCCCGGTCGCGACCGCGAAACGCTGATGTCGCGCTGGGGCATGCCCATTTCGAACTCGCCTGTGAGCTGGAGCGACGCGGCCGGCACGACGCGGCAATCGCCCATTTCCGGGAAGCGCATCGCCTGGTGCCGGACAGCTGGACCTTCCGCCGGCAGGCATGGTCGCTCGAGCCCGTGGGCGACAGCGCGCTTGCCCGCTTCTGGCAGGGACCCGCGCCGGACCGACCCGCGGACTGGCCATATGCAGGTGACTGGCTGACAGACATCCGCAGGGAAGGGCCTGAGAACTACTACGATACCTGGCGGCCCTGACGGGGCTTGCCGGGCGTCGCATTGCCGCAGGAAAGCCCGGGGCGGTTCGAAGCACCAACGGCCGTACAAGGCTGGCAACTGGCCACATGGCGACTGCCAGCGCTGTCGCGCATGGAACCTGGTTCCATGAGAGGCTGCTTTATCAGCAGCCTGACAGACGCCGCCACGCGAAGCGTACCGCCGCGCTAAACTGCATGGCATGACAGACGTTACACAGATTCTCCAGAGCTGGTCACAACAGTCCCGTGACGATCGCGGCCGTGTCGTGGCCGCGTTGTACGACGAGCTGCGCCGCAATGCCGCCAATCATCTGCGCGGCGAACGCGGTGTCGTGGATCTGCAACCCACCTCACTGGTGAACGAGGCGTACTTCCGCCTGGTGAACATCGATCGCATCGATCTCAACGGCAGATCCCATTTCCTCGGCCTTGCCGGGCGCATCATGCGTGAGGTGCTGGTGGACGAGGCGCGCAAGCTACGCGCCTCCAAGAGGGATCAGGCACTGCAGACGCATTTCACCGGCGACTTCGACTCCGGCGCCACGCCACTTACCGACATTCTGCAGGTCGACGAACTGCTCAACGAACTCGAGGCCATCGATCCCCAGTACGTGCAACTGTTCGAGGCCCGCGCCTTTGCCGGCATGACCATCGAAGAAGCAGCCCAGATGCTGGACCTGTCGGTTTCCACCGTTAAACGCAAGTGGAAAGTGGTCATGGCGTGGCTGCGGGAAAAAACCGGCTGAGCACGGCTCGCTGAGGCAAGCGTGCTTCCCGGAGGCTTTACCGGATACCCTACCATCCGTTGCCCTGACCGGGCGGCATGCCACCACCGGACTGCGACCACGCGCCAGGAGCATTCACCGACTGGGGATACTGCTGGCTGGGCTGCATCGGATACTGGCCGCTCGAAGGCAGATACGCGTTGTTGCCTGGCTGCGACGGCATCATCTGCGGACTGACATAACCACCCGGCATCTGTGCGGCGTTGGGAGAGACATACCCGCCGCCCGGCATCGGCTGGCAACCCGGCCGCCCCTGCACCATGGCTGGCGCCGTGCCAGGCGGACACTGCTGCGAATAGCTCATGCCGCCGCCAGGAACCTGGTTGTAGTAGCCTTCGTTGAACCCGGCGCGAAAGTCATCGGACAGCAGCGCCATCAGCAGAATGGCAGCAACGACGCCCGCCAGCACTTTCAGAACCATCTTTCCCATGTCGTTTTCTCCCGTACCGTAGTCGTTTCCATATCCCCGTTGAACGACGGATCGCAACGGAGCATCCGGGCTGGTTACCGGGACATCACACACAACCCACCCGGTACCTGCCTATCAAGGCGTGACGGCGCGGGATTTCAGGTCACGAAGACAAGCCTTTCTCACGCCCCGGAGTGCCGGTAACTTCCCGGCGATCGCGCGCCCGGGGTCACGTTCGGCGACTGGTCCACGCACGACACGCTGAATGGCCCGAGCCGGCGTGCTGTGAGAAAGTGTTTCGTGATCACGGGCGACTGGAGAAGCCATGGTGGGCTCCGACTCCGAACGGCAGGCCCGCGCGCTGGAGTTGTTCTTTCGAGCACTGGAGGAGCCGGCCGCGGACCGAAAAGCGTGGATTGTGCGCAATACGGCGGACAACCTTCCGCTGCAGGAAGCTGTTTTGCGGCTGCACGCGGCGGATACCGAAGCGACTGATGCCGCCCCGCTGACACTGATGAACTTCGCGGAGCCCGATCTGACGGGCTCGCGCATCGGCCAGTGGAAGATTGTCGACACCATCGCCTCCGGCGGCATGGGTCGCGTCTATCTCGCCGAACGTACGGGCGCTGACTTCCAGCAGCGCGGGGCTCTGAAAATCCTGCGCATTCGGGCCCTCGACAATCCCGCCATCCGCGACGAACTGCTCCGCCGCTTTAACAACGAACGTCAGATCCTCGCCCACATCCAGCACCCGAACATCGCCTCCATCGTCGACGGAGGCACAACGGATGACGGTCTGCCGTACCTGGTGATGGAATATGTCTCCGGCCTCTCGTTGACCGAATACCTCCAGGCCCACCCCATCGGTTTGCAGGCGCGTCTGCGGCTGTTCCGCGAACTGCTGGATGCCGTGGGCGCCGCGCATCGCAGCCTGGTGGTGCACCGCGACATAAAGCCCTCCAACATCATGGTGGACGCCGAAGGTCACCTGAAACTCCTGGACTTCGGTATTGCCAAGGTACTCGAGCCACGCGACGGGATGGCGTCCACCGATACCGCCACGGCCACCCAGGCCATGACGCCGGACTTTGCCAGCCCGGAGCAGTTGCTCGGCCGGCCCATCACGGTGGCGAGCGATATCTATTCGCTCGGACTTCTGCTGTATCGCCTGCTTGCCGGCGTAGCCGCCTATACCGTCAGCAACCGCTCGCCGGTGGAAGCGCATGCCCTCGTCTGCCTTCGCGATCCGCCGCTGCCGAGCAAATCCGCAACGGAAGGACATGATCCCGCGGTACCCGGCTGGCGCCTGAAAGGCGACCTCGACGCCATCGTCATGAAAGCCATCCGCAAGGAGCCGCAGGAACGCTATGGGTCCACGGTGGAGTTTGCCGCCGATATCGAGCGTTTTCTGGGCGGCTTGCCAGTACTCGCCCAACGCAACAGCGCGCGCTATCGGGCGAAGAAATTCATCCGCCGCAACTGGCTGGCCGTGACAAGTACGACCACGATCATTCTGACGCTGACGGCAGGCCTGGCGGTGTCATTGTGGCAGTACGCCAACGCCGAAGCCGCAACCCGGCGCGCTGAAGACGAGAAAGACAAGGCGAACGCCGTCGTCGAGTTTCTGCAGGAAGTGCTGTCGCAGGCGGATCCACTGGAAACCGGCACCAATCCCACCATCCGGGAAGCCCTGGATCAGGCGGAGTCGAAGCTGGGTGATCGCTTCGACGATCATCCGGAGATTGAGGCCGCGGTTCGCCACACACTTGGCTGGACACAGATGAGCCTGGGACACACCGATCTTGCGGTGGACAACCTGTACAAAGCCTATCAGCTGAACGAAGCACACTATGGACCAACGCATGAGGATACGTTGCGGTCGCTGTCCGCGCTGGGATGGATGAGCTTCGACAGGCTCGACTTCGACAAGTCACGCGAATACTACAAGATGGCCATAGAGCGCTTCTCGGAGGACGTGCCGAAGGTACTGCGAGCGACCATCCTCAACGACTATGCGGTGACACTGGACGGCGCAGGCGAGTCCGCGGCCGCCATCGCGCCATTCGAGGAAGCCGTGCGCCTCTACCGGCAGTCGAACCCATCCGAGCCCGGCTACGATCTTGGTAGCGCCCTGTCGAATCTGGGTGTGGCATACCAGGGCATCGGTAACTTCGAGCGCGCGGAACAGCTGTTCAAACAGCACATTGCCATGGCGGAGTCCGGAGAAGACGATTCCAAGTACGCGTTTTTTTCCGTTCTCAACAACTACTCGCTGTTGCTCAGGGATACAGGCCGTCTCGACGAAGCCCTGGTTCAACTGCGGCGCTCCGTGCGCATGCGCTACGAATTACTCGGGCCCGAACATCCGAGCAGCATCCTGGCGGGCAACAACCTCACCATGCTGCTCTTGCAGATGCACCGGCTGGATGAAGCGCGCGCCAACCATCTGAGCGTCGCACCCGCTGCCGCCGGGCTGGGTATCACGCACCGCCATGCCCTGCGCGTGCGCCTGACCGGCAGCATGCTCGAGAACGAACTCGGCAACCGGAGTTCCGCCATCACCGACGCGCAAGCCATCCTCGTGGATCTGCAGCCAATGGCGGAAGGCGAATACCAGGAAATCCGCGCCCAGGTTTGCATGCATCTCGGCGAGATGCTCAGTCAGGACGGGCAACACGAGCGTGCCCTCGTGTTGATGCAAGAAGCCATTGCCCAGCGTACGGCCTACTACGGCGCGAACCATCGGAATACCGAGCAGGCAAGACAGCGCGCGAACGTCGTGCGCGCCGCGGCACAGGCGCCAGCTACCTGAGATGCGGCGCCTCTTTCGTCCCTGAAAGCACGTCGCCGCCTACGACGTAACGTCGGCTGTTGCATCGGCGTATCCGAATTCGACCTGCAGTGCTCGGGCCTCGTCGTCGCCTTCCTCCACCGCCTTGTCCAGCCACGCGCGCGCCGCGTCATCATCCCTGCTGATGCCGTCGCCAGCGTGCAGCATTCGGGCCAGGACACGCATGGCCTGCGTATGACCCTGGTCCGCCGCGCTCCAGTACCAGCGTGCCGCTTCCCCCTTGTCGGCACCAACGCCTTCGCCCTTGAAATACATGACCCCGAGGTTGAACTGCGACTGCGCGTGCCCCGCTTCCGCTGCCAGGCGGAAGTGCTTCACTGCCTGTACTGCGTCCATCGCGCGCCCCTCGCCCGCGGCATAGGCGTAACCGAGCTGACCGTGCGCTTCCACGTGACCCTGCGCCGCAGCCCGGTCATACCAGCCGAGAGCCGCCTCCAGATTCCTGTCGACACCGTCACCGAACTCCAGTGCGTGCCCCAGCCAGTACTGGCTGGGCACATCGCCCATCTCGGCTCCCTTGCGGTAGTACCAGACAGCGTGCGCACGGTTGCGCGGAAAGGGATCCACGCCATTCGTTGAAGTATTCGATCCCTGCCAGTACGCATTGCCGAGCAGCCTGTGGGCCACCGGGTCGCCCTGACTCGCCCTTTCGTTGAGCGCCTCAATCGTCGTCGGCTCGATTCCTTCGGTGGCGATGAGTACTTCCGCCGGACGATCTTCATAGACCTTCACGACCAGCGTGCTGTCCCGGAACGTCGTTGTCGTTGTGGACCACGCGCCACGCTCGCAGCCGGCGAGCAGCAACGCCACCAGGGCAACACAGGACGGGCTGACAATGCTGCGCATACTCCCCTCGCTTTTCTGTTCGTCTGGAGCAATAGGCGGATTCGTTGCTGGAACCGGCTCAGGAAGGTTTGCCGCCGGCGGCAGGCGGCCATCGGCAGCTGCCCGGCCGTACAGGCCAATACGAGTACAGGATCTGGACGGTGGATGCGCGGCTGGCGATTCAACACGCCGGCGCACGACAGCCACCCGTGGGGGGCGGGTGGCTGTGACGAGGCAGGCGACTAGCTGCGCAGGTAGTCGAGGAACGCCGAGTTGTGTGCGTCGAACATCTGGCCGCGTTGAATCCAGCTGTTCTGCAGCGCGTAGCCCCACGGATTGTAGTAAGGGTTGAACACGTTGTAGTAGTAGAACCAGCCGCCTCGCGTGGCGGAAAGCTCCTCCGCGGTGAGGGTACGGGTATCGTCGAGGTCGTTCAGTTGAATATGGCTCATGGTGTTCTCCGACGTTGTTCGTGGTCTTGTTTCGCGGCTCAACGCTGCGTCACCGTAGCAATTGCAGGGTACGTGCCAACCTGGCCAACACGCTGTCAAAAAATTTCAACCTGTTGATTATCATCAGATTTATCTTCATCACCCGCCACCGGAGGTCTGCGCTCAGGTTCCGAAAAATACGTTTCAAGCCAAACAGATTCATGCAGGTGTTTGTTCAAATCCAACTTTTTCATCGGGTCCGTCGCGGATGAGCCGATTTTGACTCCCGCTTCGCCTAAAGGGTGTAGCCACAGTTTTCATCATCCGGACCCGGGACGACGTTTCACCCCATGCACGAACAGCAGACTACGCAGGCGTCCACACCCGATCGCATCGGTCGGTACGAAATCACCGGTCGACTGGGAACCGGCGCGATGGCCGAGATCTTTCGGGCGCGCGACCCCGACATCGATCGCGTGGTTGCCATCAAGTTGCTCAAGCACACCTGGCAGGAGGAGCGCGACCTCGAGCGATTCACGCGCGAGGCGCGCGCAGCGGGCGCATTGACGCATCCGAACATCGTGACCGTCTATGACGTCGGCCGATTCGCCGGACGCCCGTACCTGACCATGGAATTGCTTGAGGGACCGACGCTTGAGGCGCTGATGGCCACCGGAGACCTGTTGAGTCACAGGCAGGTTCTCGAACTGGCGATTGCCCTCGCCCGGGCGCTGCACTATGCGCACGAAAACAATGTGGTGCACCGGGACATCAAGCCCAGCAACATTCTGTTCGCGCACGACAGCCTGAATCCGAAGATTGCCGACTTCGGCATCGCACGTCTGGAAAACGGTGAGCAGACCCTGCAGACCGGCGGGCATCTGGTCATCGGCACACCGAGGTACATGTCACCGGAACAGGCGCTGGGTGAGACCGTCGACCGACGCTCGGACCTGTTCTCGCTGGGCGTGGTGCTTTTTGAGCTGCTGACGGGAGAGAAAGCATTCGATGCACCAACCACAACGTCGTTGCTGATACAGATCGCCAGGGACAAGCCACGCTCGTTCCGTGACACCGCAGGCGACGTGCCAATGGGTCTGCAGCAGATCGTGCGCAAGCTGCTGGAGAAGAATCCGCAGCGCCGATACCAGACCGGCGCGGCGCTTGCCGATGCACTGCAGCGCGAACTGGAAGCCGTGATAGAACGCGAGGCGGACGCCGGTCGCAACCGCTACGTTCCGCTGCGCGTACGCTGGTCGGCCGCAATGGGGGCCATCGTGGCGCTGGTACTCGGCGCGAGCATCTTCACCGTCGTAACCATCCAGTCACGCGTGATCCGCACACAGGTTGAAGACGCCGGCGCGGCGCTCGCCCGATTCATTGCCAACGAGGCGTCGACACCGCTGCTGGGTGAAGACTGGGTAGCACTGGAGTCGTTCGTCGAAGAAGCACGTCGACGGGATACGATTGCCTACCTGACGATCTTCGATCACGACGGCATCGCCCGCGCCAGCACCATCCAGGCACAACGCATGCGACGGGATAACCGGGAGACGCACGTCGGCGACAGGCACATCACGGACCTGACGCTCTCAGATGGCTCGCCAGTTCTGGACTTCGAGACGGCGGTGCAGTTTCAGGACACCCGTATCGGTCACCTCAGACTGGGGCTGACCCGAAGCGGCTTCGACAGCCTGATGGCAACCACCTGGTCGCTGATGATCGTGCTCGGGCTTGTTACGGCAGCTGCGGTGGTGGCAACGCTCTACGTCTTCGGCAGTCTGCTCACGCGCCCACTGCGGCTCCTGGCGGGCTCGATGCAGGCCTTCGGCTCAGGAGACTGGGATCATCGGCCAACGTCCGTGCGTACCGACGAGATCGGGCAACTGTACACAGCATTCAATCAGATGGCGGATGCCGTGCAACACCAGCTGAACGGCGGACACATCGACGTTGCACCAGCGCCGACCCCACGCAAGCGTACCGGCACGCGGCCACCGGACGCTTCCGACCCGGAAGCCACCGTCGTGCTGACCGTACCGAAGTGATGACACGGGCAATCACCTGCTGCTTGCTGACACTGGGGTTGCTCGGCGGCTGCGCACATGTACCGCCGGCGGCCGACGTCGCCATTCCGTCTATCGGCCAGCCCATCGGACAGACCGGCTTCTTTACGCTGGTGCAAGCCAGCGAAGCGATCACGCTACGGGAAATGACCCGCCGGTTACTCGGTGAGGAAGATCTCGCGGAGCTCGTCGCCCGCGCCAATGCCCTGCCCGTCGACACAATCGTCGCCAGCGGGCAGATCATCGCCCTGCCGAGAAAACCCATTCATTCGTCGGGCATATCACCCCACGGCATCCAGACCGTGCAGATTCTCTGTTATCACCGCTTTTCCCTGCGAGCGTCATCGGAGCCGATGACCGTCTCAGCCGCCGATTTCGAGGCCCAGATGGCCTATCTCGTGAACAATGGTTATCGGGTCATCCGCCTCGCGGAGCTCGCGGGCTTCATGGAAGGCGGGACGCTCTTCCCGGAACGGCTGGTTGTCATAACCATCGATGACGGCTTTGCATCGGTAGCTGAGGTTGCCGCTCCCATACTTGCGAAATACGGTCTGCCGGCGACGCTGTTCGTCTACCCGGAATTCATCGGTGGCGGTCTGGCGCTCAGCTGGGATGCGCTGAAGGCGCTGGCGGACAGCGGACTGTTCGACGTGCAGTCCCACTCCACCAGCCACACCAGCCATGCCCGGCGCCCCCAGGAGAGCGACGAAGCGTATCGCCAACGGCTGGACCGGGAAATCGACACCGCCAGCCGCAGCCTCGCCGGGCATCTTGGACGGGCGCCATCCGTCTATGCCTATCCGTACGGTGACACCAGCACGGATACCATCCACGCCCTGCAGGCACGCCAATACCGCTTCGGGGTCACGGTGCGGCGCGGTGGAACAGCCGCGTTCAGCCATCCGTTCACGCTGCGTCGCACCATGATCTACGGACACGACTCGCTCGCGCAGTTCGCCCGCAAACTGGTCACGCGCCAGCCGCTGCCCCGGGGATGAAGCCGGCAGCATCACTGGCGCTGGTACTGCTTGCGGGTTGCCAGGCGGCGCCACGACCCGACCACGCTGACAGGGACCCGCACGTTGTTGAATTCGTCGAAAGGCAATCGGTTCTGGCGCGCCGACAGCAGCGCGATGGCGACTTCGCCGCCGCCATCGCAACGTGGGAGGCGGTGCGACTCGTCGCACCTGACGATGACCGGGTCGGCCGGCTGCACCAGTTGCAGACGCTGCGGCGACTGCGTATCGCCGGGCTGGAGGCGCAACTCAGGGCCACCAGCAGCGCGGCGCGGCGGCGCGCGATCTGTCTCGACATCCTGGCGCTGGAGGGCGGCCATCAAGGCGCCATCGACATTCTGCGCGCACAGGAACTGAGAGACGCGCTGCACAATGCCGCGCCCGTGCCGGACAAACCGCCTTACCGGCCCGCAACCGCTCACTCCGGGACACACGCACAGAAGCACGCCGAGCAACCGGTCATGCCTCCGAGGTCAGCACCGACGCCGGACGATGCCTCCCTGCTCGTTGCCATCGACCGCGCCCTGCACAAGGAGGATCTGACAACGGCCTACGCCCTGTTCGCGCGCGGCGCACACGCGCTTGCCGTCAACGGGCGCACGGTTCTCGATCGCCTGGGTACCGCGTTGCACGCGCACGGTCGCTCGCTGCTGCGTGTCGATCTCGACCAGGGAATCGTCTGGCTGCGTCGCGCCATCGAGGTCCTGCCAGACAATGCGCGCGCGGAGTCCGACCTTCGTGCCGCGCTGCGTATGCAGAAGAACCTGAAACGCATCCGGCGTGGGTGAGCGCCGGCGGACAGCAGGCCGGGTGAGACGGAACGCGGCGCGGTCCAATGGCCTGTGGACAGGCATACAGATGCATGCAGCCTGCTGCCAGCGCCGGATTCTCGCCAAGCTGTGTACAGGCAAAGGACACGCAGCGGTGCTCGACACGCTGCGCAGACAACCCGGCGCGTTGCACCGATGTCAGCGGTTCTGGTAAAGCTCCTGCAGTTTCGCTTTCAGCTCTTCGGCGCGCACCTTGTACACCTGTGCGTTCGTATGCCCGGGATCGATCGCCAGCACCGCGTTCGCGTGCTGGATGGTGGCATCCAGATCCTGGCGCGAAAACGCCGCCACTGCCTCACGGTAGCGCGCCTCCACCACACGGGGCGACAACGCCGCCAGCCGAGCGCGAGCCACATCGTTGTCCGGCTCCAGTTCACTGGCCTCCAGGGCCAGCGCATACGCACCCTGAAGGTCACCCTCCGCCTCACGGCTTTCGCTCGCCGCAAGTTTCGCCGCCGCCTGGCCATCGGCGGCTGCTGTCCGGTCGCGCGGTTGTGCAACGGTTGCCGACGGCGGTTGCGTGTCGCCGTCGACCACCGCATCCGCCGCTTCCCGACGTTGCGCGAAGACTGCTGCCGCCCGTTCCGTGGCGGGAATACGGATCTGCTGTCCCGTTCTCACCTGCGCCGGTCTGTCCAGATCGTTGTAGCGGGCCAGCGCGAAGAACTCGAGCGCATCCCCCAGGTACTTCTGCGCGATGCTCGAGAGCGATTCTCCTTCCGCCAGCGTGACGGCAAAGGCCTCCTGGGGAAAATAGTCCGCTATCGGCGTTTCGATCTGCCGGATCAATTGGTCGGCGATGCGACTGTCAGGCACGTTCTCCCGGTACGCCCTGAGCAGGTCCAGTGCTTCCGCTGAACGGCCTTCCTGCAGATGTTCGAGCGCGAGGCGCAGGCGCTCCCGGTTGTTGAGCGTCAGCACCGGCGCTGGCTCAGGATCCGGTTCGGCAACAGGCGCAACCTCGGGTTCCGGGATTTCCTCTACCGTTGCGGTCTGACAACCCGCCGACAGCAGGATGACAGGCAGCAGGGCAAACAGCAGGGAAAGCGGCAGTGATCCGCAGGTCACGGCGCGGACACGGGTAGGCAGTTCGGTCACTTGGATGCTCCTGGTCGAAAGGCTTTGGATTGCAGTCCGTGTTTCTTGAGCAGCGTCTGAAGATAGGAACGGTTCATCGCCAGCTTCTGCGCCAGGTCCACGACGCGGCCGCCCGTGGCGCGCAGCCCGGCCTCGAGAAAGCGCCGCTCGGCGGTATCGCTTGCGATGCGTTTGACCTCGGCCAGGTTGTCAGCGGTCGGGCGCACCGCAGCAGCTACATCGGCGCCAGGGGTGGTCATCCGGTCCCGCACCGACGGGGGAAGATGCGCCACGTCCGCCACCCCGTCAGCCAGACAGGCAACACGGAAGATGAGGTTCCGCAGCTCGCGGATATTGCCCGGGTAGTCGTACCGGTTCAGCAACTGCACCAGTTCCCCCGACAGTCGAACAGGCTGGCGGCCGAGTTCCCGCGCCGCATCCGCGCCAAAATAGTCGCACAGCAGGGGAATCTCGTCCCGCCGCTCGCGGAGCGGCGGCAACGTGGCATGCAGTACGCTGAGCCGGTAGTAGAGATCTTCGCGGAACGTCCCCTCCCGCGTCATCGCTTCCAGATCACGATTCGTGGCGGCGACAACGCGGGTATCCACCTGAATGGGTGCATCCGACCCTACCCGCTGAATTTCGTGGGCCTGCAGAACCCGCAACAGTTTCACCTGCCCCTGCATGGGAAGTTCGCCCACTTCATCAAGGAAGATCGTCCCGCCGTCGGCAGCTTCGAAACGCCCCTTGCGATCACTTGTCGCGCCGGTGAACGCACCCTTGCGGTGGCCGAACAGTTCGGACTCTATGAGGTTTTCAG
This sequence comes from Pseudomonadales bacterium, assembly GCA_024234635.1. GTDB lineage: Bacteria > Pseudomonadota > Gammaproteobacteria > Pseudomonadales > Azotimanducaceae > SYFY01. The sequence continues at coordinate 132,938 of JACKNX010000009.1, forward strand.
GGATGGCACCGCAGTTGATGGAGATGAAAGGCTGGTCCGCGCGCTGGCTGTTGGCATGAATCACTTTCGCAAACAGCTCCTTGCCGGTTCCACTCTCGCCGTCGATGAGTATCGGCAGGTTGGTGGGTGCGGCACGGCGCACTATCTCCAGGGCATCAAGCAGGGCCGGGCTGTCGCCGAGCACGCCTTCGAAGCCGAGATCGGCGCTACGGACAGGCACGGATGGCTTCCCTCCTTCAGGGGGAAGCGCCTTCAGACCGGACAGTCGCTGTGCGTGCGACTGCACGAGAATGACATCGCGAAGTGCATTGAAGTCACCCAGAAGCTGGTCGATGTCGGCTTTTTCGAGGCGGCTGGCAAGACGCAACCGGGAACGGATGAGTTCGATGCGCTCCACGAGTCGCGCGGGTTCACCGGGCTCAATGTCGCTGAACTGGAATCGGCTCATGCCGCGGCTCCCATCTGCTTCTGTACAAGCTGGTGGTACATGCCCCTGCGCGCCAGCAACTCCTGGTGCGTGCCCGACTCCGTGATGGCGCCGTTGTAGAGGACGATGATCCGATCCGCCCTGAGGATGGTGCTCATCCGGTGCGCTATCACCAACGCCGTGCGGCCTTCGAGGATGCCCTCCATGCGGCTGAGGATGTTGCTTTCCGATTCCGTGTCCAGCGCTGAGGTGGCTTCGTCGAATACCAGCAGGCCGGGTGACCGGTAGAGCGTACGGGCAATACAGATGCGCTGGATCTGCCCGCCCGACAGGCCGACACCGCGCTCGCCGACCCGGTTTTCGTAACCGAGCGGCAGATTGCTGACGAAGTCGTGGGCGTCTGCAAGTCTTGCCGCTTCGACGATGCGTCGGCGATCCGGCTCCTCGTCGCCAATGGCGATGTTCTCCGCGATCGTGCCCTGGAACAGCAGGTTGGTTTGCATGACGTAACCAATCTGCGCCCGGTAGCGGTTCAGCTCGAGCAGTTCGAGATCGTACCCATCCACGACAATGCGACCTTCCGTGGGCTGATAGAAACCCATCAGCAGTTTTGCCAGCGTGGACTTACCGGAACCGCTCTGCCCTACCACGGCAACCATTTCGCCGGGCCTGATCCGCAGGCTCACATCCTTGAGCACGTAGGGACTGGCCTCGTCGCCATAACGGAAATAGACGTTTTCGAAGCGGATATCGCCCTTGAGTTCCGGCAGCACCACCCTGGACTGCAGATCCTCACTGCGCTGCTCCGGTTCGATGTCCAGCACGTCGGCAAGACGTTCCATCGCCACACCAGCGGCGTGAAGCTCATCCCACAGGCTGACAAGTCCAAGCAACGGCGTCATGACCGAGCTGGAGAGCATGTTGAACGCAATGAGCTGACCTACGCTCATCTCCTGCGCAATCACCATCGTCGCGCCAACGTACAGCACCGTCGCCGTGGCGACGATGTTGAGCGCCTGGCTGCCAACGCCAACCAGCAGATGAAAGCCCTGGGCGGAGTATTGGACATTCAGCGCATGCGCGTACTTTTTCTCCCATTTCAGGCGCGCCTGCCTCTCGATGCCCATGCCCTTGATGGGCTCCGCCGCATTTACCGTTTCCATCAGTACCGCTTCGGCATCCGTGGAGGCCTCGAAGGTACGCCGACCGTAGTCCTTCATGCGCGGCGTGATCGCCAGCGTCAGAAGAAAGAGCGGCACAATCAGTGCAAGCAGCAGCAGGGTGAGCTTGACGTTGTAGAGGAACATCACGCTGAGGTAGACGAACACCATCAGCACGTTCAGAACGGTGCCCACGGTCTGCCCCGTGAGAAACGCGCGTATCGTCTGGTTTTCCTGGAACCGAGCGACGATGTCGCCGGTTCTGCGATTGGCGAAAAACGCAATCGGCAGCGCCAGCGTGTGGCGGAAAAAGCTCGACATCATCGCGAAATCCATGCTTCGCGTCATGAAGTTGGCCAGGTAGCCCCGCAGCAGCGTCGTGACCTGGGAGAACCCCTGCGCCATCAGGAGCCCGACGATCAGGTAGACCAGCAGATCAGCGTTTGCATGCACGATGACGCGGTCGAACACGTTCTGTGTAATGACCGGCGGCGCCAGATTCAGTATCTGTATGACCAGTGCCGCCAGGAACATGTGGCCTATGGTGCGCTTGTGCGGTCTCAGGTAGTCGGCGAACCGCAGCCATGGCGATCGTCCCTTTACCGCCTGCGTGTCGATCGCTTCCGGCGAGAACAGCAGACAGGTGCCAGTCCAGCCTTTCTCGAACACGTCGATGGGCAGCTTGCGAAATCCAGGGCCAGGATCGGCAACCCAGACGTGCTCGTCGGAGATGCCGTACACCACGATGAAGTGATATCCCTCCCAGTGGGCAATGAGAGGGAATTCCAGTGTCTTCAATGCGCCGAGCGTGGCCTGCACGCCGCGGGTGGTGAAACCAAGCGACTCCGCAACCCTGGCGATACTCTCCAGCGTCGCCCCATCCTGCGAGACGTTGATCAGGTCGCGCAGTTTGCCGACCGTCGTGGTGATACCGTGATAGCGGCAGATCATGGCCAGTGACGCCGCGCCGCAATCCATTTCCTCCGCCTGCTGTACCAGCGGAAAGCGCTTCAGAACCCGCTCGCCCGGGCGCTCCCGGGTCTGCAGATCGAGTTTGAACAGTGGTGTACTGCGCACTTCCTCCAGCTTCTGCTGTCGCGCCAGTTCACGCTCGAGAAACTGCATGCGCTCTTCGAAAACTTCACGCAACCGCCGATTCTGCTGCAGGATGACGCGGACGGTTTCCTCGGGCACGATCAGCAGCACGACACGCGTGGAAGCCACTGCCGAAACCAGATGTGGCTGTCGGAGCAGACAGGCCTTCTCGCCGAAAATCTCTCCCTGCTCCAGACGCGCCAGCTCGAACGAACGTGTGCCCTCCTCCCGTACCAGTTTCACCACGCCCTGACGCACGACATACAGGCGGCGGTCATCCAGGCTGTCCTGGGAGACAAGCACCTCTCCCGCCGCCACGCTCTTGATACCTACGGTACCGACCAGCTCACGCACCGTGTCACGCGACACTTTGTCACCGAGATCGAACAACTGGCTGACGACCCCACCCGTGGCACGAATCGCCGCATAGCTGGCCATGAACTCCTCAGCCTGCGGCCTGGCGTCCAGAATCGCCCGGAACGCCGCCGCCGGAATGAAGATGAGTTCGGTATCTCCGGAAGCGCGCAGGGAAAACTCATGCACGTAACGGCGAAGCGCGGCGAGCTCACACAACACGTCACCGGCTTTGCTGATGCCGATGCTGCGTTCCTTGCCGGACGTCGTGAGAAACACGCGCACTCTGCCGGAGCGTACGATATAGAGACCCTGGGCTTCGGTACCGGCGACGGCAATTTCATCGCCGAGTGCATAGCGCTGCAATTGCGCGACAGCCGCCAGTGACGTCAGGTCCTCCTCCTTCAGCGCGGACAGAAACTCCACTGGCGGCAGTTTGTCGAGCATGGCGGACGGCTCAGGCTTCCACACCATAGGTGCGTGCAGCCGTTTCCAGCCAGCGATCATGTAGCTGCTTCCTGATCAGCTCCGAGGTCGCCGGTTCCAGGCTTGCATCGTGACGCGCGAACACCGTATAGACCTCATAGAGTTCGTCGCCGGCATTGAACGGTCCCAGCGGCTCGCCAATGGGTGCGCTGAACATCCTCGCTTCGACTTCCGGCGACAACGCTCCCCGGTAGATGCGACCGATGCGTCCGCCTTCCGCCGCCGTTTCCGCCACCGACTGTTCGCGGGCGAGTTCCGCGAAACTCTCGGGTTCCTCCCTGAGCAACGCAAGGATCTCGCGTGCCTGGCTTTCCCTGGATACCGCGATATGTCCGATGTCGATCGCGTCGTAGCTTGGCTTGTTCAGGTTGAAGTATTCCCGAACGGCTTCCTCGCTTGCCACCTTCTCGTACATCTTGGTGGCAAGTACCATGTCCTCGATGAACCGCTCGTAGTCAGCAAAGGCCACCTGCGCCTTGTCCAGGAATTCGCTGGCGTCCGCCGCCCGGAACAATCCGTGCGCCCGCCTGTGATCGTCGGAAGCCGCCTGCATTTCCTCCAGAGTGGCCTGCACGCCCTCAGCCCGCGCTACTGCCGCGGCCAGTCGACACTTGATCAGATCGCTGGCCACGCTATTGAAGCGCCCCGTCAGTTTCAACCAGCTGACGAACTCCTGGCTGGTCAGCGCACTGCCATTGACTTTTGCTATGTTCATTCTCACCTCTGTATCGTTTCTATCCGGTTTCACGCGCCTTACCTGGCATCAATCAGCAACCGTCACTGCCGCGAATGTCCGCAACGTCGGCAAGCCGGATCGCTTCGCGGAGCGAGCCAATCCGGCATTTCCTAGTTGAATCGACGCAGCGGATCGAGCGCGAGGTCGATGACGCGTCGCTCACGCACGACAATTTCCGCCACGGCGCTCATGCCGTACCGCAGATTCGTGGGTCCATTGACGGTGTCCACGCTCTCGCGCTGCAACCGGATCTTTCCTTCGTATGCAGCCGGGCTGGATTCCTTGGCATTGATGATCGTCGGCGAGATGTAATCGAGCCGACCATCGATCGAGCCGTAGTTCTGGTAGGGGAATGCGTTGAATTTCAGTTTGGCCGGCTGACCAACGGCGAGAAAACCGCGATCGCTCTCCGCGATCTGCACCTGGAGAACCATGCGTGAATCCGCTGGGGCGATACTCAGCAGTGGCTGATTGGCCTGGATCTTGTCGCCTTCCTGCGCATAGGGGACCTGAGTGACGACGCCGGAGATCGGGGCATAGATCTTGAGAAAATTGTTCTCGTCAAAATTCCGGAAACTCAGTCGTTCAGCCGACTCCGCGGCCAGCCTGGCGCTACGGAAACGAACCTCCACCTCTGCCTGCTCGCGCTCGATGTCCCGCAGGGAAGTTTCGAACTGGATACGCGTATCCGCCAGTTCTTGCGCCATCTTCGCGGCGCTGTTGTCCGCCTGCGTAATGGCGTTGTTGAGTTCGTACTCGAGTGTTGTCAGGCGTGCCTGTGCGCTGCGTGTCCGCGCCTGCGCGTCCAGCGCCTCGTTGCGCTTGCGCTCCACCTGACTGCGGGATACGCCGCCGCCCCCTTCCATCGCGAACAGCCGCTCGAACTGCGCCGCTTCGTCTCGCGCCGTCGTTTCGTTCCGCTGTGCCTGCTCCACCTCCGCCCGTGCTTCCGCAAGCTTCGCCCGCTGTGCCTCCGCCAGTCGCAACATGCCGTCGGCGAGGAGCTTGTCGTATTCGCCCTGCAGGAAGTCGAGCTTGTTTTGCAGGCTTTCCGACTTACGTTGCATGAGCACTTTCTTGGCTGGAAAGGCCTCGTACTCCCTGCGCGTATCCTCCAGCCTGATCTGCGCTTCAATTGCCTTGCTGGCGGCATCGATGGCACCGCGCGCGTTGATGCGGGCGACGATGTCGCCCGCCCGGACCGGCGCGCCGACTGATACGTAGATGTCGACAAGCTCACCATCGATGGGCACGTAGACCCGGCGGATATCCTCTTCCGGCACCAGCGTCCCGGCCGCCGTGACGATCACATCCGCCTTGGCGACAAACGCCCAGATCATGACGGCGATGAACAGCACCGCAATCAGGTAGTTGGTCGCACGGATGAGCAGCGATGGCTCGGCGACGAGCACGGTGATCCCTTCGAGGGAATGATCACGCAATGCCTCCTCGAGGTTCAGCCGGTCGTTCACGCGCGCGGCTCCCCGACCACCGGAAGCAACCGCAGTTTTTCTTCGACGACATTCCGGTCCAGCACCGTGCGCAACGCCTCGAGAGCGTTGCGCTGCTGACGAATCTCGACCACAACCTGCGAGTGGAGCGTAACCGCCTCTTCAGGGCCATCGACTTCGAGCAGTCGATACAGCTGCAGAGACTGATCGATGTCGGCGTACGCCGCACCGAGGAGCAGTACCTGCCTGCGGAAACTGTCGGACACCTCAGGCTCCAGGCGCAGTCCGCCGCTTACGCCATCATAGGCATCCCGGTAGCTGGCCCAGCTCTGCGCGGCGATCGCCGTCAGTGTCTGCGCGCGCTGAATGGCCTTTTCGCGCTGCGACTCGAAATCGTTGCCCAGCGTGTCGTGGATGAAGACGTCCTCAGCGGGATCGAGCGTGGCGTAGAGATCAATCAACGCACCCGCATACCGTGGCGAATCCACCAGTGCCTGCAGATCGCGAAAGCGTTTCAGCACGCTTTCGAATCGCGCCTTCTTTCGGGCCAGTGTGCCTGCCCACCGGGACGGCTCCCCGCCGGTCAGCGCCGTTATCGCGTCATCGAGCTGGCCCCGCCGCCACAGTCCGGTGGCGTCCTGAAGTCGTGTGTTGGCGCGTCCGGCTTCGGCGACGTCGGCCGTCACAACCTGTTGTCGCGCACGAAAGAAGGCAGAGTTGAACGGCAGCTCCCGACTGGCGCGCACATACGCCTCGAGGTCTCCACGGTCACGGGCCTGGAGCAGCGCTGTATACAGCGCGAGGTCCGCGCGAAAGCGATCGCGGTCCGCCACCCCGGGATATTCCTGATCAAAGCTGTTCAAACGGTCGGTCGCGGCATCCAGCCGACCGTCGTTGAGATCATCGGCAAGGCGTCGCCAGAGATCATCAACGGCGCCAAGCAGCACGGCACCGTCTTCCTGTAGCGAGCGCAGGCGACTGAGCGTCTCCGTATGCACTTCGGCCAGTTCGGGTGACGTCTCCTCGAGGCGACGCAACAGGCGCTCGTACACATCCGACCGGCTGTCCCAGTGCTGTAGCAGATGCTGCAGACCCTGGTTGTCATGCACCAGACTTACGATCGCCTGGCCAGCGTTGTTACCGGCGTAGTCCGTAAGCGCGGTCATCCAGTTCAGAAGCGTGCTGAGCGGATCGTCCACCTGCCCCGGCGCGAGTGCGAAGGCGTCCGCCAGGGCCAGCTTCGCATCCGCGATGTCGTCCCGTCGCATTGCCGTCAGCCAACGTGGAACCAGATGCGCTTCATAGGCTTCAGCAAGCAAGCCGGGAGCGACCGCATCCTCGGGATGATCGGCAAGATAGTTCGCGGCGATGACCAGCGCATCGCGCGGGCGCTGCGCCTGCAGCAGTTCACGAATGCGCTCCGGGCGCGTGTCGGCAAACAGGGTGGCCAGCAACAGCGATATCGCGAGCAGCGGCAGCGCACAGACTATTGCCAGTCTCGGCCAGCGTCCGAGCGGCAGCGCATGCCACCAACGCAGTGCGTCCGCCAGTCCGGGGGCGGCGGCAAGACGGTCACGCCAGGAAGCCTGCACCGTCGGTCCCCCGGTTGGTACGCCAGCCTCCGCCCCGGCATTGGTCTCATCCCGGGTTCCGGACGCATCGCCGGTGTCGCAGTAGAGCTCCAGGAAGGGACGAGCCGACGAAATGAGGACGGTGCCCTCCGGATCAACAGGCGTGTCCTGAACCGCTGTCACGTCGGCATCGCTCAACAATGCATCGAACGTGAAGTCCCGGTGGCCGAAGCAGAGCTGATCGCCGCTGTGCAAAGGCAACGCCGCCTGTCGAAGCAGGCTGCCGTTCAGCTGCGTGCCATTGGTGCTGCCGAGGTCCTCGACGTACAGTCCATCGCTGCGTTCAACGATGCGCGCATGGCGTCGCGAGAGAAAACTGAGCGCCGACGTGTGTGCCCTGGCGTATTGGGCAAATGCCCCCTCCGTCTTCGATATGAGAAACGGAAACGCGTTTATCGCCAGCGGCTCCGCCGGCCCATCGCTGGATCTCGGCGACAACAGCAACCGCGCCGATACCACCGGCACCGCGAGCAACTGCGTACCTTCCGGGTCTGCCAGCGCGGCTGCGCCGCGAAACTCGAAAGCCAGTGACTCACCAAACAGGAGTCGATCACCGATTTGCAGGGGCGCGGACGCGTCGATGACGGGTTCACCGTTGAGCCGTGTACCGACCGCAGACCCTTCGTTGACCAGGATGAACCCACCGGGCTCGCGGACGATACGGGCGTGACGCGGGCGCAGTTGTGCGCGCAGGTCATCCGGAAGCTTCGTGAAGGGCGTTTCATCGCGACCGATCACCAGTTCCGCACCGTCGAGCGCAATGGTCCCAAGCGCGCTGGACGCGGCCTGATCGAAAGTCGGTTCGAGGACGTTCACGGTGGCAGCGCCCGCCATCACAGGGACGCCTGCGAGACGATATCCTCGTCCCAGCCACCGCCCATGGCTTTGTACAGCGTTACCGTGTCGGCAAGAATCTGCTGGTGCGTGCTGAGCAATGACTGATTGGTGCTGAGCAGGCGTCTTTCGGACTCCAGCACCTCCAACTGCGTGACAATGCCGGCCCTGAGCTGTGCGCGCATCTGCCTGGCGACGGTTTCCAGGTTCTTCAGTTCAGCAAGCAGCTCCGCTTTCTGGGCGCGCCGACTCGACAGATTCACGAGGGCGTCCTCAACCTCCTGAAAGGCCAGAATCACCGTCCTGCGATACTCTTCTTCCCGCGTGCGTGCGCTCGCCTTGCTGGTGCGGATACGCGCCTTGACGCCCGGGTCGAACAACGGAATGTTCACGGATGGTCCGATACCGAAGGTCAGCGACTTCACGAGCGCTGACAGCGAGGCGCTGGCCAGACTGCCGCCACCGCTGCTGTTGCCCGTCAGACTGAGAGAAGGGAGACGGGCCAGTTCCGCCTGACCAACCAGTTCGTAGGCTTCCAGCACCCGGTACTCCGCCGCAACGATATCCGGGCGCCGCCGCAGAAGATCCGCGGGCAGTCCCGCGGGTACATCCAGTTCCCGCACCGTGGGCGTCAACGGCGACACCGGCACGTCCAGGCCACCCGCGGGCACCCCCAACAGGGTGGCCAACGCGTTTTCACCCAGGTCGCGCTGGCGCTGGAGATCGAGCACACCGCGCCGGATGCTGTTGACCTCGGCTTCCTGGCGAAGCACTTCCGTATTGGCCACCAGGCCTTCACGAAGCTGGTTTCGATAGATCCTCAGAATACTCTGCGCGGTATCCAGAGACCGCTGCTGGATAGCCAGCTGCTCATCGAACTGGCGTACCAGAAAATAGGAGGTTGCAACCTGGGAGACGATGGTCAGATAAGCCGCACGCCAGTCGGCCTCACCGGCACGGTACGCCGCCTTGCGCGCATTGACGCCTTTCTTCAGCTTGCCCCAGGTATCAATTTCCCAGGACAGCTGCGTCTGCGCACCGTAATTTTCGGTGGTCTGACGATTGCCGCTGAACGGACTCCTGTCGCCGCGCGCGGTGACGTTGCCGCCTGCGGATACCGTTGGCAGACGCGCGGCGCGCGCCTGACCGATGGCGGCGGAAGCTTCCTCCACCCTGGCAACGGCGATGCGCAGATCCGGATTGCCCTGGATGCTGCGTTCGATGAGCGCGTCGAGGTAGGTGTCACGGAATCCGCGCCACCAATGCGGAGCGATCGACTCGCGCGCCATTTCAAACGCTTCGCCACCGGCCCGATAGACGCTTGGCGTTGACACCGCCGGTCGTTCGTAGCTGGCCGCACTCGTGGCGCCACAGCCAGTCTGGAACGTGGCACAGGCGACCATGACAAGGTAGCCACAACGCCATCCACCAGGTAATCCAACCGACCTTTTCACCGTCACGCTCTCCCTTGATTCACTGGCTGTCCGCCAATTCACTTGTGGGCTCTGAGGGGATAGGCGTAGAGATGACGAGCAATGGCTCACATCGCAGTCACTTCATGAACAGTCGTGTTGGATTAATCGCAACAAATGACGAAAACGTTGTTCTCGAGAAAACATTTTGCCAGACACGTTTTGCAGTCAGGGTGACGGGGAAATGACCACGAAAAAAATAAAATCTTTAAAATCAATCAGTTGATTATTTTTTTCCTGGTCACCGCGCGACCTGGCACCGAAGCTGCAATGTTCCCGTCAACGTCGCGAAGCAGCAGCCTCGCCACGGACTGACAAACACAGCGGAGACGACCATGAGCCACATCGAACTGAACAATCTCGACGAAACGCGCACTCTGAGCACGAGCGAACTGTCCGCGGCGCGCGGCGGCTGGTTCTTCTACTACAACGTGTTCAACCCCTACTACAACCCATGGGGTTACGCGCTGCAGAACAGCTGGATTCAACGCGGCCAGATGTTCGATGCCCAGAATTCCGCATTCCTGGACTACCTGCGCAGCTGACCCACCGGCACGAGGATGAAAACGGCCTGCCGGGACGTTTTCATCCGACGCAACCGCTCGGGCACGACGGATCAATCGCCTGCGTTTGATTCGCGGCCGGGCCAGCCAGGCGAGGCATCCGCTGGTACCCGGATCCCCTTCCGGGACCAGCGCGGCACGGTGGACGATGCAGGCGCGCCGCGCCCCCGGGTGCGTCTCACGAAGGCGGGCTGGCCATTCCGCCTTGCTACCTGACGGTCGTTGCGGAGATTATGGCCCCTACCCAGAAACTCCGGCGAAGCCGCAACGATCATGGCCCTGGAACCTGTTGATGTCGTCATCGTCGGTGCCGGCGCATCCGGCGCCGCAATGGCCTGGAGCCTCGCGGAAACCCGCATGCGCATCGTCTGCCTGGAGCAGGGCCAGTGGCCCCGGTCCTCGGACTACCCCACCAACGGCAGGGACTGGGAAGCCCGGGCACTGACCGAGTACGGCTGGAACCCGAACTTCCGCGCCAATGCGGCGGACTATCCCGTCAACGAAAAGGACTCGCCCATCCGCATCGCCAACTGGAACGGTGTGGGCGGCGGTACGGTGCTGTATGCAGGTCACTTCCCCCGCTTCCATCCATCGGACTTCCGCGTACGCAGTCTGGACGGCGTGGCGGAGGACTGGCCCGTGGACTACTGGACACTGGAGCCGTATTACGAGCTGAACGATCGCATGATGGGCATCTCCGGTCTCGCCGGCGATCCGGCCTACCCGCCCAAACCCGCGGTGATGAAACCGGTGCCACTCGGTCGCTCGGGCACGAAGCTCGCCCGCGCCTTCAACGATCTCGGCTGGCACTGGTGGCCCTGCGACAGCGCCGTGGCGACGGAGGACTACGACGGGCGCGGCAGGTGTATCAATCTCGGCCATTGCACCCACGGCTGCGCGCAGGGCGCCAAGGCGAGCACGGACATCACCTACTGGCCTCTGGCCGTGCGGGCCGGCGTGGAGGTACGCACTGGCTGTCGTGTGCGTGAGATTGTCAGTCGAAGCGACGGCATGGCGGACGGCGTCATCTACTACGACGCGGATGGCAACCCGCAGTTCCAGCGTGCGGAAGTGGTGATCATGGCCTGCAACGGCGTCGGAACACCGCGCATCCTGCTCAACTCCCGTTCGCCACAGCACCCTGACGGTTTTGCCAATTCCAGCGGCCAGGTCGGTCGCAACCTCATGTTCCATCCCTATGCCAGCATCGTGGGCACCTTCGAGGAGGAACTGGACGGCTACCGCGGTCCGAGCAATACCCTGTGGAGCCAGGAGTTCTACGAAACAGACACCACACGCGGCTTCGTGCGTGGCTTCACCTATGAAATGACGCGCGGGCGCGGCCCCTTCGTCACCGCCTATGGCGGCACGATGGCGGGTCGCATTCCGTTCGGCGTGGCGCATCACGCGGAGTTCCGACGTCGCTACAACCGACTCACCGGCATGGTCGCCATCTGCGAGGACCTGCCGGAAGCGCACAATACCGTGACCCTGGACCCGGACCTGAAAGACGCCAACGGCATCCCCGCGCCGAAGGTGAACTATCGCCTCTCGGACAACAGCCGCCGTATGCTGGACTTCGCCATCGATCGCGCCACCGACGTGCTGCGCGAAGCGGGCGCGACCGAGATCGTCAGCGAAGCGCCGCTCGCCGCCGGCGGCTGGCACATGATGGGAACGGCGCGCATGGGCACGGACCCGCGCCACTCCGTCGTCAATGAATGGGGACGCGCCCATGACGCGCGCAACCTTTTCATTATCGACGGCAGCCTGTTCGTGACGTCCGCCGGCGTGAATCCCACGCCCACGATCCAGGCGCTGGCGCTCTATGTCGCGGACAATATCAAGCGCCGGCTGGCCAACCTCTTCGACTGAGGACGACATGAGTACGCACGATACCCTGATCGCCAGTGACACCGGGTTTTCCGTCGCCGAGCAGGCGCTGTTGCGAACAATTGCGGACACCATGATTCCACCCGATCCCGACACGGGCGCACCCGGCGCCGGCGAAGAGCGCATCTGCGCCGAGGTGTTCAGGACCCTGTCAGCAAATGCCGAGAGTACGCGACAGGCGCTCGACCTGGTGCAGCGGCTCGCCGGTGGCGACTTCCGGACCCTGGATGGCAAAAAGCGCGTGGAGTGCCTGGATGCCCTGCGTCGCGGCCACTCCCGGCAGGCGACACTGCTGGTTTCCGCTGTACTGCAGTGCTACTACCGCGACGACCAGGTGATGCAACTGCTGGACATGGAGCCCCGCCCACCGTTTCCGAAAGGTTTTGAGGTGCCCGATGGCGATCGGTCGCTGCTCGATCCGGTCAAGGCGCGCAAGCCTTTCTGGCGGCCGGCACCCGGCTGACCGCTCTGCCCACGTCCCGCCAATACCCGGGGGAATACCATCAGCGCATGAACCACGGAACAGCAGCCTCATGACCGGATTCACCAGCATCCTGTACGACAAGGAGCGCGGACGCGTGCGCATCACGCTGAACCGTCCCGAGAAGCTCAACGCCATGACCATGACCATGCTGGCGGAGCTGAACGAAGCCCTGTGGGAAGCCGACAACGATCGCGACGTGCACTGCGTCATCGTCAAAGGCGCGGGGCGGGCCTTCTCCGCCGGCTACGACCTTCGGGGGGAGGATTCGCAGGTGCCGGTGTCGCGCATCCAGGACGGCGACAATCACTATCGCGGCCAGCGCAGCTTCGACGACGACGCCTGGCAACTCGAGCGCGCGCAGCGGTGGCGCATGGCACTGTTCGACAGGCACAAACCGAGCATCTGCCAGGTGCACGGATTCTGCCTGGCCGGCGGCACCGACATCGCCCTTCTGTGCGACATGGTGATCGCCGCGGACGATGCAAAGATCGGTTTTCCCCCGGCCCGCAATCTGGGCGCGCTGCCCAACAACATGTGGGTGTACAACGTGGGTCCGCAGTGGGCCAAACGACTGACCATGACCGGCGATACCGTGACGGGCCGGGAGGCCCAGCAGCTCGGCCTGGTGATGAAGTCCGTGCCGAAGGACTACCTGGAAGGCGAAGTGGAACAACTGGCGGACCGGCTTGCGCTCATCGATCCGGACCTGCTCTCCGCCAATAAACGCATCATCAACCTCGCGCTGGAGCTGCAGGGTGCCCGCACACTGCAACGGCTGGCGGCGGAGAACGATGCGCGGGGTCACAATACCCGCGGCGCGGACACGTACCGCAAGGCGTTCCGCGAACGGGGCCTGGCGGATGCCCTGAAGGAACGCGACCAGAAATTCGGCGATGGCCGCGCCCGCGTGAACGGCCCGGAGCTCAGAGACGCAAACGGTCGGCTGATCGATCCGCCCGACGGCGTATGAGCATCCCGTTCGGCCTGCATCTGGCCACCGACCTGGCTGCCACGTCCACTGGCAGCCTGTGCGGCTACCTGTTCTACCGCCACGCGCTGACACCTGCCGGATTTCGACTCAGCACACAGCGCGATCCGGGCTACCTTGCCTGGCTCGCCGCCTCGGCGCTCATCGGTGCATTCTGGTTCGGCACCGCCAATCTCTACTTTTCCGGCATCAGCGGCATCGGCCGCAGCGCCTTTGGCGCCATCTTCGGTGGCATCTGCGGCGTGGAAATACGCAAACTGGCCAAGGGTCAGTCCGGCTCCACCGGCGTCGTGTTCGTGGTACCGCTGTGCGTGGGCATGCTGCTGGGACGTTTCGGCTGCCTGTTCGCGGGCATGCACGACTTTACCTATGGCGTGCCCACCAGCCTGCCGTGGGCAGTCGATTTCGGCGATGGGATCCCGCGTCACCCTGCGCCCCTCTACGAATCCCTGGCGATGACCATCGTTCTCACCGGTTTTTTGCTGTGGTTCCGGCGCGCCCCGGAAGCCTGTGCGAGAACCGGCTTCCCTGTGTTCACTGCCGCGTACGCGGTGCAACGCTTCTGCATCGAATTCACAAAGCCCTACGGTGAGGTGGTCGCTGGCCTCAACGTGTTCCAGATTGGCGCTCTGCTGATGCTCGGGTACGCTGCATGGATGCTGCGCCGATACCGCGCCAGTCCAGCCAGGATCCACGCATGACACGGGCCATCCGCCCTCACCTGTTCTACGGCCAGACACAGTCGCTGTGTGAGATCTGCCTGCACCCGGCAGCCACGAAGATCATCATCGAGGGCAATGAGGTCTACTTCCTGAAGCGTTGCGTGACACATGGCGTGCAGAGAACGCTTGTCTCCACGGATGCGGAGTATTACCGCCGCTGTCGCGACTGGCTCAAACCCGGCGACCTGCCCATGACATTCCTTTCCCGCACCGAATTCGGCTGCCCGCTTGATTGCGGCCTGTGCCCGGACCACGAACAGCATTCCTGTCTGGCGCTGATCGAGATCAACGATCACTGCAATCTCACCTGCCCGGTCTGCTTCGCGGACTCCGCGCCACAGCGGGCACACCAGCTCGACCTGCCGGTCATCGAACGCATGCTCGACCTGCTGGTGCGCAGCGAAGGCGAACCGGATCTGCTGCAGATTTCCGGCGGCGAGCCTACACTGCATCCCCGCATTCTCGACGTACTGCGTGCGGCCAAAAAGCGGCCCATTCGCCACCTCATGCTCAATACCAACGGCCTGCGCCTGGCGCGCGAGCCGGATTTCGCGAAGCAGCTTGCCGAGTTCACGCCCGGCTTTGAAATCTACCTGCAATTCGATTCGCTCGAACGTGACGCGCTGCTGCAGATTCGCGGCGCGGACCTGCGCGGCATCCGCCAGCAGGCGCTGGAAAACCTGGAACGCAACAATATCGCCACCACACTGGTGGCCGTGCTGAAAAAAGGCGTGAACGACCAAGAGATCGGTGACATCGTGCGCCACGCGTTGACCTGGAACTGCGTACGCGGGGTCACCTTCCAGCCCATCCAGGACACCGGCCGTAACCAGGCTTTCGACAAGAATCGCGATCGCGTGCTGCTGTCTGATATCCGGCGCGGGCTCATCGAACAGAATACCGGCTTCGACGCGGCGGACATCATTCCGCTGCCGTGCAACCCCGAAGCCATCACCATCGGCTATGCGCTGAGGGACGGACGGCGTATTACGCCGATCACCAGCCTCCTGCCGCGTGAGCTGCTGGTGGGTGAGGGCCCCAACACCATCGCCTATGAAAAGTACCCGGCACTGAAGGAGCGCCTGTTCCAGCTGATGTCGCTGTCGGCCGCCGGGGAGGCCACGGACCTGAAGCTGCGTGAATTGCTTTGTTGCCTGCCGCAATTCGAGGTGCCTGACGCACTGGGTTACGACCGCGTCTTCCGGGTACTGGGCATCCAGTTCCTCGACCGGTACAACTTCTGCGTCGCCCAGGTGAAGCGCTCGTGCATCCATTTCGTGACACCGCAGGAGCGCATCATTCCGTTCGACACCTACAATCTTTTCTACCGTGACGGCACGGATCGTCGACTGCGGCGGGAACTCGGCCTGGACGCGGCAGGACGGTCATCCAGCATTCCATTGCGTGAACTGGCCGACTGAGCAGCAGGAGCAACCTTCCATGCCCGAACAGTCACCGCAACCCATGCCCCCGGAAGAGCAGGCCGCGCGTGATCGACGCCTGCGCATCGCTGCCACGGGCGTCATGATCTGCAGCATTCTGGGGCTGTTCGGCTTCGGAATCTGCAGCCTGTTCCTGCTCGCGGAACCGCAGGCGATTGCCGGCGTGCTGTTCGTGCTGCCGCCGTTACTGTTTTTCGGCGCCAGCGTATGGGTGTGTCGGGAACTGCTCCGCCGTCTTTCCTGATTGACCAGGACCGGCACCAGTCGGTCAACCGCCAGCCACCCTGTTGTTCATTCGCCCTGGCGTTCCGGTTCGCCCGCGTTCGGTTCCCTGCCGGCTTCTGCTTCGTTGCCATCCAGCGAGTACCACATCGCCGGCTGACGATAGCTGTCCCATGCAGCCCGCACCCAACGTATGAGCGCAAACGCCAGCCATAATGACCAGGCCAGCATGGCACCCCTGTACACCCACATGGGCACGGACAGGACCCACGGCGCGGGCGCTGTCTGCACAGCCTGATCGGAATACCAGCGGTAGAACAGCGCATCAGACCCGTTACCGGTGATATGCATGTCAGGCGATGACAGGAGCGCGGACGGCACGCTGGCAATCAGCACCAGCACGGTAATGACCGTGACCATCGCGGTAACCACCTGCACGAGATTGCGGCCCGCGGCTGTCGTGATGCCGGCCAGCCAGCGCGGACGCACTGCCAGCAGGATGAGCCACATTGCCACCAGTACCGTGGCGCCCAGGTTACACAGGCTGAGACCCGCTCCCAGGAGCACCGCATCCGTACGGGACAGCGCGATTCCGGGAACGCGTGCGATACCGAGCGCAAGCACGAGCACCACGATCAGTACACCCCAGAACAGCATCGCCGGGCCCATCATCGGCCCACCCAGTGCCAGCACCCAACGACTGGCCGGAAAGGTCACCTCCGTGGTGATATTGCTGATGGGACCTGCAAAAACGGGCGACCGGGCGTCGAAGCGAAGTCCCACGGGGCGGGTGGAATTCCACTTGAGGTTGTAGGTGGTTTCGCCAGGCAACACCGGCAACGTCACCTCATTGTCCTTCAGGGGAAGGGAGGCCGCGTTGCCGTCGATCGTCACGTCCGTGAGCGTGTTATCCCCGTCCGGCAGCGAAAGACCATAGGTACCTCCCTGACTGGAACGCAGTGTGAGTGACAACTCGTGCGCAGTAACCCGATCGCCGGGCGTAAGCGCATGCCGCACGCTCTCCACCGTCAGGGTTTCCCCTGGCACCGCCGTCGTGGCCGTGGCCGTGACAGTGAGCGTTTCTCCCGCACGTGGCCGGAACACCATGCCACGCGTACGCTCATCGTCCACGGGGTTGATACCCGCGGTCTGAAGATGCCAGAGATTGGAGGCGGAAAGCGCCCACCAGTCCCGCGATCCCGAGACATCACCCGCACGGAGCGTCAGCGGTGAGAGTCGCGGCAGGCGTCCGGTGAACGACTTGCTTCGTTCGCGTTGTGCAAAGACCAGCGTGACCACTCCTTCCTCTGCCTGAACGCCACCTTCCACGATCGACTCACCCGGCAGCAGCGGCACGGCGACGGTAAACGCTCCTTCCCGCGGCGCGTTGCGCACAACCGTTGTGGTCACCGTCCATTCCAGGCCAAACGTAACGTCACGGCGAATCTCCACAAACGGCGGCGCGGGATCAGGCTGCAGCGCCCGCTCCGCCTCATGGGTATCAGCCTTGCGCTCGCGCTGGAAAGACAGGGCACCGCCGGTTGCACGTCCCTCGACCACACCGGTTACCTGCCAGCCGCTGGCCGCAACAATCTCCACACGTCCCGGTGACAGCGGCAACGCGAGGTCGAACCGGTCGCCTTGTCTGACGCCACCTGTCATCACAAGACGATGAACGCCCTTGTCCACTACCAGTGACAAGGCGCCGTCGCGTCGGCCGACCACAGCCGGCGCTGCATCCAGCGTCACGCTCTGCGGTTGCCAGCCCCCGCTCACCGGAATCGGCATCACCGCCAGCGTACCGGCATGCACGGACAGGGCAAGCGTCAGCGCCTGATCGTCAATACGCACGATCAGTGCCTCGACGCTCGTGCATTCCGGGAAGCAGCGAGGAATCTCCAGCAACCGCGACTCCAGCTCCTTGAGCAATGCCGGGGCCGGGAAATCCTGCGCCTGCGCCCGGGATTGGGGCAGGGATACACCAAGGATCACTACCGGCAGCAACACCCGCAGCAATGTCGGTATCCCTGCGGTGACCCGCGCAGTACGCAGCAGCGCAAGCGCCAGCAGTGCGACCACCAGCAGCGACACCAGCGCACGCAGCACATTACCGATCCGCACCCAGATGGGAGACGCGAGTGTGAGCGACATGGTCTGCTCCGCCGATACCGGCCCGCCCCACGTCAGCCGGTTCGAGGTCCATTGCCATTGCGGCACGCCCGGACCGGTTTGCAGCCGCACATCGTCACGGTATTTTGGCGCCTCCTTGCGGGCCGCGGTAACAACAATTTCCTCGTGCATCTGCCCGCGAGCCATGGGGGCCGGCGACATGGCGGCGACATCCGCCACCCTGTCGTCGAACGCCTGTGTATACGCCACACCGGATTCTCCCGCGTACTCCACTGCGGCAGCTTCGAGTTGCGGATAAAACGCCTGCTGCAGCGCCGGCACGGCAATCTGCAATGTGCCGGCAATGGTCAGCGCCAGCCAGCTCCAGGCAACGATCAATGCCGCTCGTCCCGCACGCCCCTCGGTTACGCGCCGCGCGACAGCCACCAGACCGATGGCCAGCAACCACGCCACAGCGTAGCCTTCACTGTCAGGCAACAGGAGCAGCAGGCCGGCTAGTGACAAAAGTGCAAACGCCGGTTTGAGGAATCGCCAGGCCAGCACCGCGGCGAACACCAGCACAAATACATTCCACAACGACCAGCGATCCAGCCAGGCATCCGGCGCCTCGTCGACACCGGAAGCCCACAGCAGGCGCCAGCCCGGGGGAAGATGCAGTGTGACATCGAGCGAACTCGCATCCACCCGCCATCCGTTTGCGGACAACTCCCCTTCGCGCGGCACGGCACTCACCGCACCAATGACGTAGTTCCCGCGCTGCACCTCCACGCCGGGCTCGCCGCCATCGACGGTATTTACCAGCTCGAGATCGCCGTCGATCTCGATACGTCCGAGCGGATACGTCGCGCTCAGGCGCCTGGCGCTGCGAACATCGGCCTGGAGTGCATCGCGGACGATGTAGCCATCGCCCGCAAATCCCATCCACATTTCCCGGGACACGTGAATATCGTCAGGCAGCGGCTCCGCATTTCCCCGTTGGCGCTCATTGAGCACCAGCGTTGCCTGGGGCGTCATGAGGAAACCCTGCGCCGCCGCACCGTAAGGCCAGTCAACCTGGGACAGATCGACGCCGGCCGGTCCATCCGGCTCCACCAGGCGGAGTTCGCGATGCGGCACGAAACCCCAGATTTCCTGTTCCGGCCAGGGTTCGCCCCGGCGTTGCATCGAGAGGGCAACAGACGCGTCCAGTGCTCGCGCCTTGATGGTCACGTGATGGGTGCCCGCGGTGACCTGCGCCTGCAGATCCCCCCGCGCATCCAGCCGGGCGGGAATATCCGACTCGAAGTCCGTTATGGCGAACCCTGGCAACAGCGCGGTACCCAGCGACAGCTGCCGTGGCCGGCCGGAAACCGACAGGTTCACCCGCGTGGTGAGCTCGAGTGGATAGGTATCTTCGACAAGGCGGAACACGTCCACCTTCAACGTATCAGCGGTACGAACTTCCTGTGTGGTGTCCGCACGCGACAGGACCAGGCCATTGCCGCGAATCAGCGGCAACGGCACAACCTGGCCATCCACCGTAAGCGACAGCAGGCCGGACTGCGCCGGTATCGGTACCGATGCGGGGCGACGTGTCCAGGAAATGTGGCCGGTGAGACGATGGCTGCCAGGCGCAAGCCTGACCGCAGGCGCGGACTGTCCAGTGACGATCAGCGACTCGCCTTCCTCACGCACATCCAGCGGCCAGAAAGCCCGGCTTCCCGGTAGCGGCACCGCCGTTTCCGCATAAACGCGAACATCCATGCGGAAATCCAGACCGTCGGCAACCGTGACTTCCAGCCGATTGATCCATGCGCAATCCGCAACGACCCCACTGCTACCGTCGCGCGGACAGCGGGCATCCGGATGCGCATGCAGCACCCAATCCACCCAGGGTTCGAGTGGCGCAGGAATATCCCCGGCCGCCTGCGCCCAGCCTGGCAACAGCAGCATCCAGCACATCATCAGCCGGCAGAGAAATACCATCTGATCGCCTCCCCACGCAGATCCGCAGGCAGGATAGAGCAAGGGCTGTATGGTGCCAACGGCGGTGGTTCAGCGCCGGTTCAGCCGTTTGTCAGATGCCGCCCATGCACAGATATTTGATTTCCAGGTAATCATCCAGGCCGTAGTGCGATCCTTCGCGCCCCTGGCCCGATTCCTTGATCCCGCCAAACGGCGCCGCCGGATTGGAGACCAGGCCTTCGTTGATGCCAACGATTCCGTACTCCAGTGCTTCCGCGACCCGCCACACGCGACCGATATCGCGACCGTAGAAGTAGCAAGCCAGGCCAAACGGCGTGTCGTTGGCCAGGGCAATCGCTTCCCCTTCCGTGTGAAATCGCACCAGCGGCGCTACCGGCCCGAAAATTTCCTCCTTGAACACTTTCATATGGCTGGTGACGTTGGTGAGGATGGTCGGTTCGACGAAACACGCACCAAGCGATGAGCGCGCTCCACCGGCCACCACGCTGGCGCCCAGCTGCACCGCATCGTCGATGAATGTCTGCACGGTGGCCGCGGCACCTTCGTCGATGAGCGGGCCGATTGTCACGCCTTCATCAACGCCGTTCCCCATTTTCAGCGTCTTCACGGCCGACGCCAGTTTCGCGGCAAACGCTTCGTAGACGCTGTCCTGTACCAGAATCCGGTTGGTGCACACGCAGGTCTGCCCGGCATTGCGGAACTTGGACGCCATCGCACCGGCAATGGCGGCATCCAGATCCGCGTCCTCGAAGACGATGAACGGCGCATTGCCTCCCAGCTCCATGGACGTGCGTTTCACCGTTTGCGCGCACTCGGCCATCAGCGTCTTGCCAACCGGCGTGGAGCCGGTGAAGGTGAGTTTGCGAACGATGGGATTACCCGTGAGCTCCGCGCCGATGGCACTGGTGTTGCCGGTGACAACGTTGATCACGCCAGGCGGAATGCCGGCCCGCTCCGCGAGTTCGGCGATGGCGTACGCGGAGAGCGGCGTGGCATTGGCAGGCTTGCAGACCACCGTGCAGCCTGCCGCCAGTGCGGGAGCGATCTTGCGCGTGAGCATGGCATTCGGAAAATTCCAGGGTGTAATACAGGCCACCACCCCCACAGGCTGTTTGATGACGACAATGCGCTGGCTGTCGGACGGCGCCGGTATGGTATCGCCATAGATCCGCCGGGCCTCTTCCGCGAACCATTCCACGTAACCTGCACCATAGGCAATTTCTCCCCTGGCTTCAGCGAGCGGCTTACCCTGCTCCGCCGTGAGGATCTCGGCGAGGTCATCCTGATTGGCCATCATCAGCTCGAACCACCGACGCAGCAGATCACCGCGCGACTTCGCCGTACGGGTTCGCCAGACGATCTGGGCCTGTTCCGCTGCCTCGATCGCGCGCCGGGTCTCCGCGGTACCGCAGCGCGCGACGCGCGCCACTTCGCTGCCGTCCGCCGGATTGGTAACGGCTACCGTCTCACCGGAGTCCGCCGGCAACCAGCGCCCGTCGATGAAGGCATCCGTTCGCAACAGCGAAGGGTCGCGAAGTCTGCTGGCCAGATTGCTCATGGGGTCACTCCTGTACGATTTGCTTCCCGGATGCGACGGCGACAGTTGCGCCCCGCACCCCGACTCTGCTACAGAGAGCGGTCAATCACAACGTCGAACTACCATGAGCCGCATTCTCGAAGACCGTCGCATCGACCCCCGCATCAAAGCCATCATGGGCAACATGCCCGGTGTCGGTCCCGCGGAGGATGTTCCCGACCGCGACACGCTGCTGGCACAGGTCAATACCGCGGAGGCAATCGCCCGCCGCGAAGGCATGCAGGCCATGATGGCGATGATGGACAACGAGCAGATCGCCCCCTCGACAGATCTGGACATCAGCACGCACGAATTCGCATCCGCGCCGGATGGCAATCCCATCAAAGTCCTGCTCATGAAGCCGAAGGCAGCCGTGAACCCCGCCTGTGTCATCTATCTGCACGGTGGCGGCATGCAGTCGATGTCGTGCTTCGACGGCATGTACAAGGCCTGGGGCCGCATAATCGCGAACCAGGGCGTGGCGGTTGCGATGGTGGATTTCCGCAATTGTCTCACTCCCTCATCCTCGCCGGAGGTAAAGCCTTTTCCCGCGGGACTGAACGACTGCGTGTCGGGTGTGAAGTGGGTGCATGCGAATGCCGCCCGTCTCGGTATCGATGCCGCACACCTCGTCGTCGCCGGCGAAAGCGGCGGTGGCAATCTCACCCTGGCGACGGGACTGAAGCTGAAACAGGATGGTGACCTGGCGCTCATTCGCGGCCTGTACGCGTTGTGTCCGTATATCGCCGGCAAATGGCCGGATGCGCGCTTCCCCTCGTCCACGGAGAACAACGGCATTCTGCTGGACCTGCACAGTAATGGCGGCGCCATGGCGTACGGCATCGAAGCGTTCAACGCCGGCAATCCACTCGCCTGGCCATCCTTTGCCACGGAAGACGACGTGCGCGGACTTGTTCCCACGGTGATCAGCGTCAATGAATGTGACCCGCTGCGCGATGAAGGCATCGAGTTCTACCGCCTGCTGCTGAAAGCCGGCGTTCCCGCTCGCTGCAAGCAGGCAATGGGCACCATCCATGGCACGGAGGTCTTTGCCATCTGCTGTCCGGACGTGAGCCGGGAAGCGGCGCAGGCTATTGCCGCCTTCGCACGGGAGATCTGATCCGGCTCAGCTCCAGCCCATCTGCTGCATGCTGTGAGCGTCGTTCCAGATCTTGGTCATATGGCGTATGCGGCCACCGTCGAACACCATGTTGTAAACGTAGTCCGCCGCAATGGTGCGGCCGGTAGGTGGCACCGGCCCCCCGGGGCCGCTCTGGGTGGCGTGAATCACGGCGTAGGCGGCAACGCTGTCCCGATCCGCGTCCTCGCCCATGAACTTGAGTTCATAACGTGCGTCCGGCAAGGGCGTGAACAGGTTCTGCATCCAGTTGCAGTAGGCTTCCAGCGTGTTGATGCCGGCCAATGCCGCCGTCTGGGAATCGAATGTCGCATCCGGATGGCACCAGGCCTTGCAGCCTTCCCAGCCCTTGCCGGTTTCGCAGGCGTCGAAGAACCGCCTGGCCTGATCGAGATTGCTCACTGGACTACTCCTTTCCCACGGTTGTTGTCAGCCGAAGTATCCAGCATGGGGCGCGCGCCAGCCAGTCAGGTTTCATCTTCCGCCTGAAGATACACCGTGATCGCATCGTCTTCGGCGAACACGGTGATGCTGATCGGCCGGCAGCATACCGAGCAGTCCTCGATATAGGTGCTGCCGGACTCGGAAGGATCGATGACGAGTTCGATGGTCTCCCCACAGTAGGGGCAGCCAGCAGCATGCAGGATCGTATCGTAGTACACGTTATCCCTCGTGCCGATGTACGGCGACACGTTTGCCGAGATACGGCATGAAGGCAATCAGCACCACATACATGCAGGCTGCCACCGTGTATGGCGCGGTTTCCGAGAACTGATACAGCGCCCCACCCATCAACGGTCCAATGGTGAAGCCTAGCGGACCGCATGATCCTGCGACGCCCGCAACGGAGCCCTGCTCCTGGGGCGACACGGACAGCGAGGCACCGGCCATGAAGCCGGGCCCCGCCAGCCCCATGCCGAAACCCTGTACGGCAAGCGCCGCGGTGAGAATCCAGCGCGCCTCCGCCACCGCCATGATGACAAACGCCACCACGAGCACCGGCAGTGCAATGGTGAGCAGCTTGAACGGCGGAATCTCCAGACGCTGTACCACGAACGCCTGCGCGAACAACGAGGCCGCTGCGCTGCCCATCATGGCGATGCCCATGGCCTGGGCCGTGTCAGCCGCATTGAGGTCGAGTGCGTCCTGAAAACGGAAACCCATGGTCTGCTGCACCAGTGCGTTGCCCGTGAACATGGCCACGCCGACGATGATAAACGGCAGGATGCG
Organism: Pseudomonadales bacterium; assembly: GCA_024234635.1. Taxonomy (GTDB): domain Bacteria; phylum Pseudomonadota; class Gammaproteobacteria; order Pseudomonadales; family Azotimanducaceae; genus SYFY01. The sequence continues at coordinate 156,937 of JACKNX010000009.1, forward strand.
GTGATCCGTGTATTTCAGTTTCGGTGGCAAGGTGGTTGTGCGCGCACGTGGCGATTCCGGCAGGAAGCGCCAGATGAATATGCCATTCAACAGCGACGCCAGTGCCATCACCCACAACGGGGTCAGCAGCGAAACGAAGGAGAGAATTGCCACGGCCGGACCCAGAATGGCGCCGATGTTGTTGGCCGCCCCCGCCGCGCCCATGCCTCTGGTGCGGTTGGCGGGCGTGGTGATATCCGCCATGTAGGCATTCGCCGCCGGCATGGTGGCCGACATGATCGCTGCATGGGTCATGCGGGTACCAATCAGCGCCACGTACACCCAGGTGCCGGTGAGGATTCCCGCCAGACCCAGATACAGGGTCGAGTTGAACAGCACGGTGCCGGCAGCAAAGCCGAACACCCCCAGCAGCATGATCTTCTTGCGGCCCGCGCGATCGCTCAGCCGGCCCCATCGCGGACTGGCCAGGAATACGGTGATCGAGGACATGGCGATGATGCTGGTGATCTGGATTTCGGACAGGCCGATCTCCCGCCCCAGCGGCGCCAGCACGGGAAACAGCACCGTAAAACCCATACCGACCACGACAAGGGACGCCAGCAGCATGCGCGGTGCAACTTCGGGAGTCTGTTCGGACACCGGGGAACCTTTTCGGGGAAACCCGGCATTCTACCCTTACACGCGGATGAGCCCGAACAAAAGGGCCGCGTTATCGCTTGCGCAGCACCAGCGAGCCGATGGAATAACCAGCGCCGAAGGAACAGATCACGCCGTGATCGCCCGCCTTGAGGTCTTCATGGTGCAGGGCGAAGGCAATCAGCGAACCGGCCGAGGCCGTATTGGCGTATTCATCCAGCACGATGGGCGACACGTCCTGCGACGGCTCGGTGCCCAGCAGCCGGCGCACGATAAGCTGATTCATGTTGATGTTGGCCTGGTGCAGCCACCAGCGACGGATATCCGCCACCGCCAGGCCGACCGACTGGATCTGCGCCAGCAGATGGTCCGCTGCCATGGGACAGACTTCCTTGAACACCCGGCGGCCGTTCTGGTGGAACAACTTGTCGGCAGCGTACGGGTTGCTGTCATCCGCGTAGGAGAGATAGCCGAAATTGGACCGAATGTTGTTGGAGTACACGGTGCGGGCACGGGTTCCAAGGACCGTATAGCTGTGCAGGGCGGTACACGTTTCCGCCCGCTCAAGTACCATGGCCGTCGCCACATCGCCGAAAATGAAATGTCCGTCCCGGTCACGATAGTTGACCTGGGGTGACGTGAGCTCCGGATTGATCACGAGCACGGCCCGGGCTGAACCCGCGGCAATGGCATCATGCGCACGCTGCAGCGCAAAGGTGGCCGCGGAACAGGCTACCAGCATGTCGAAACCGGCGCCGTCGATGCCGAGCTTTGCCTGTACTTCGATGGCAATGGCTGGATACGCACGCTGAGTATAGGCACAGGAGACGATCACCAGATCGATGTCCGCGGCGGATTTTCCCGCCGCCGCCAGCGCGGGCACCGCCGCGTTCAACGCAATTTCCGCCTGATGCGACAAAGCATCCTCACCGCGCTCGGGCAGCCGGGGACGCATGCGATCGATATCGAGGATACCGTCCTTGACGTAGGCGTAGCGCTGACGGATGCCGCTCGCCTTTTCGATGAACTCTGCGCTGGAGAGCGGAATTTCGGTCGTCTCGCCAGCGGCGATGGCATCGGCATTGCGGTGGTTTTCGCGTGCTGCCCAGGCGTTGTACGCCCCGACCAACTCTTCGTTGGTGATGACGTCGGCAGGGTGCCACAGACCCACCCCGCTTATGACAACCTCGTTCACGCTCTCTCCAGGCTTCGCAGTTCTTCGGCAGTCAGCTGCCGGGCTTCGTCCTCCACCATGACCGGAATGCCGTCCTGGATCGGGTAGGCCAGTTCACTCTGCCGGCACCACAACTCATTACGTTCGCGGCGGTAGAACAGCGGCGCCTTTGTGACCGGGCACACCAGCACTTCGAGCAGGCGGGAATCGAGCGGTGCGTCCGTCATGCGCTGAAGGGATCCTTTACAAGGATGGTCTCTTCGCGATCCGGCCCGGTGGAAATGATGTCGATACTGGCACCCACCGCTTCCTCCACGCGACGGATGTATCGCAGTGCATTGGCGGGCAGGTCCTGCAGCCGCTTGATACCGAGCGTCGATTCCTGCCAACCGGGCAGTGTTTCGTAGACCGGTGTCACCTCCGCATAATACTCGCTGCCAAAGTTGGGCAGCGACGCGCTGGCCTCCGGGCGCTCGTAACGGGTGCAGATGCGAATCTCTTCCAGACCATCCAGCACATCCAGCTTGGTCAGGCACAGGCCGGAAATACTGTTGATCTGCACCACCTGTCGCAAGGCCACGGCATCAAACCACCCACACCGGCGAGGTCGACCCGTGGTCGAGCCGAATTCGTGCCCGCGCGTTGCCAGTCGCTGGCCAACCTCGTCGAACAGCTCCGTGGGAAACGGCCCCGACCCCACGCGTGTGGCATACGCCTTCGTGATGCCGAGGATATAGTCCAGGTATTTGGGCCCGAAGCCGCTGCCCACCGCGGTACCGCCGGCCGTGGTGTTTGACGAAGTCACGAACGGATAGGTACCGAGGTCGATGTCGAGCAGCGCTCCCTGCGCGCCTTCGAACAGGATGTTGCGACCTGATTCGCGCAACCCGTGCAACAGCGACACGACATCCGCCACCATCGGCTTCAGCTGTTCGCTGACGGCGGCGCAATCGTCCAGCGTCTTCTGGAAGTCCACGGGTTTGGCGTTGAAGTACTTTTCCAGTACGAAGTTGTGGTACGCCATCACTTCCGACAACTTGCCGGCGAAGGCCTGCCAGTGGAAGAGGTCCCCCATGCGAACGCCACGGCGCGCCACCTTATCTTCGTAGGCAGGGCCGATGCCGCGCCCGGTGGTGCCGATTTTTTGCGAGCCACGCGCCTCTTCCCGCGCCACATCCAGCGCCACGTGATAGGGCAGGATCAACGGACATGCCGGGGAAATCTTCAGCCGCTCACGCACAGGTACGCCGCGCGCTTCCAGCTTGTCGATTTCCTTGAGCAGCGCATGCGGCTCAAGCACCACGCCATTGCCGATGATGCACTGCACATCGGGGCGCAGGATACCGCTGGGAATCACATGCAATACCGTCTTCTCGCCGTGAATCACCAGTGTATGGCCGGCATTGTGCCCGCCCTGGAAACGCACGACGGCTGACACCCGATCAGTCAGCAGGTCGACGATCTTGCCTTTGCCCTCATCACCCCACTGGGTACCGATGACAACGACGTTACACCCCATGGCGAGCCCTCAGTACCCAGTTGTTGCCGTCTTTCACAAGCTCCTGCACACACATCTGCGGCGCAATGTCGCCCTTGTCCAGCGCCTGCACCACCACTTCGCCACCGTTTCGCAATTCACTGACGCGACGTCTCAACGTTCCATCGCCCTCATCCACAGGTGCCCAGATTGCCGCGGGCAGGGCACCCGCCCGAAGCAGCCGCCCGAGATCCATGTCGAACCCCGTGGCCGGCCTGGCCCGCCCGAAATGCGCACCGATGCCATCGTAGCGACCGCCCTGCGCGATGGCCGCCCCCTGATCCGCCTGGAACGCCGCGAACACCAGCCCGTTGTGATAGCCGTAGCCCGACAGCTCGCCCAGATCGAATCGAATCACCACTCCCGGATATTCGGCGCGCACGCGGGCCACCACTTCCTTCAGTTCAGCCAGGGCATCCAGAATGCCCGGGAAGGCATCGCCAAGTTGCCGCGCGGCGGCATCCAGTACGTCTTCACCACCCATAAGCGTGGGCAAGGTCACCAGTGCTTCCGGTGCGCCATGCACGCGCACAAGCGCGGCGATATCGCTCTCGGACTTGCGCTGTACGGCATCGAACAGCTGGCGGGACACCGATCCGTCCATGGTCAGTCCCGATACCAGCGCACGGAATACCCCCGTATGGCCCAGCATCAGCACCGGATCGTCCACACCCGCCACCCGCAGCGCTTCCAGCATGAGGCGCACCACTTCGGCATCCGCCGCGCGCGCGTCGGACCCGAACAGTTCAGCGCCGGCTTTGAAGATGATGCGGCCATCCAGCGCGCCCCGCGGGTTTGCATGCACCACCGCGCCGGCATAACAGAGCCGCTGCACCCCATTCACCTTGCGGCTGTGGGAATCAACGCGCACCGCCTGCGAGGTCATATCGGCACGCACACCAAGAAGACGCCCGGACTGCTGATCGACGACCTTCATCGTCTGCAGATCGAGATCCGCGCCGCTGCCCACCAGCAGGGCATCCAGGTACTCAACCAACGGGGGCTCGACGTGCTCGTACCCCCATACACGGAACAGATCCAGCACCGCGCGGCGCAATGACTCGAGCGCCGCCGCGGCTGGCGGCAGCAACTCATTCACACCATGCGGCAGTCGCCACTTGTTTGCGCTCACGATGGCATGTCGGCTCAACCGCCGTGATTTTTCAGATACTTGAAGAAATCACTGGACGGGTCGACCACCAGCACGTCGTCCTTACCCTTGAAGACACGAGTGTAGGCGCCGAGGCTGCGGTAAAACGCGTAGAAGTCCGGATCCTTGTTATAGGCTTCCGCATAGATGGCCGCCGCGCGCGCGTCGCCGTCACCGCGGATGCGTTCGGAGTCACGATAGGCATTGGCTTCGATGACCAGAGTCTGTCGCTCGGCATCCGCACGGATACCCTTGGCCAGTTCGTCACCCTGCGCGCGATAGCGCTTGGCTTCAATCTGCCGTTCGGAGGCCATGCGGTTGTAGACCTCCTGCGAGACTTCCTGCGGCAGATCGATCTTCTTCACACGAACGTCAATGACCTCCACGCCGGCGGCGGCCCGCATGACCGTGTCGAGCGATTCGGTGAGTTCCTGCATCAGCTCGTCACGCTTGCCCGAAATCACTTCGTGCATGTCACGTTTGCTGATCTGGTTGCGCAGACCTTCGTTGACCCGTTCAGCCAGGATACGGGTTGCCGCAATCTCATCACCGGACGTCGCCTTGTAGAAGGCTGCCACATCGGCGATCCGCCATTTGACGAAGGAATCCACCATCAACGGCTTCTTTTCCAGTGTGTAGTAGCGCTCGGCCTCCGCGTTCAGTGTCAGGATGCGACCATCGAAGCGTTTGACTTCTTCGGCAATGACCCATCGGAAATAGATGCCCGGGGTGATATCGGCTTCCTTCACCGCACCGAAACGCAGCAGCACCGCACGTTCGGTCTGCTTCACGACAAAAAACGAGTTGTAGGCCACCATGCCCAGGACACCCAGCACGATGACGGTCAGCAGGGATCGATTGTTCATGTTCCCTCCTAACGCGGCGTGCGCACGGGCGGCGCGGTGGTGGACGATGACGTGTCATTTGCCGAATCGGAAAGATCGGCAATGTTCACACTGTCGTTGGCGCCGCTGAGTACGGTGGCGGCGCCGGCGGCCTGTTGCAGACGATCCAGCGGCAGCATCATGAGATTGTTGCCGTTGCTGACGTCCACGAGGATCTTCGAAGTGGACCGCAGCACCTTTTCCATCGCATCGATATAGAGCCGGTCACGGGTGACTTCCTTCGCCTGCCGATATTCGATCAGCAGCTTGTCAAAACGCTCGGCTTCACCTTCGGCCCTGGCGATCACCTGGTCGCGATAGGCATTCGCTCGCTCGATCTGCTGCTGCGCCTGGCCGCGTGCCTGCGGCACCACGCTTTCGGCGTAGGCATTGGCTTCGTTGATCACCCGCTGCTCGTCCTCTTTCGCCTTCTGCACGTCGTCAAAGGCGCTCATGACCTGGTTGGGCGGCGCGCTGCTGTCGATGTTGACCTTGGCGACATGAATCCCCGTGTCGTAGCGATCCAGGTAGCTCTGCAGGCGCTCCTGAACTTCAACGCCAATGGCTTCGCGGCCGTCAGTAATGACCTGGTCCATCTTCGAGCTGCCCACCACATGCCTGAGCGCGCTTTCGGTGGCGTGCTCCAGACTGCGTTCCGGCTGGCGCACCTTGATGATGTAGTTCTTGGGGTCGGCGATCAGCCACTGCACGGTGAGACTGACGTCGACGATGTTTTCGTCCTCCGTAAGCATGCGCGCCTGGTGGCCGTGCGATTGCACGCGGGTGACGTTGACTTTTTCGACCCGGTCGATGAGCGGCGGATTCCAGTGCAGGCCCGGGAGCACAACCTCCTCCTGGACGGCACCGAACCGGAAGACTACACCCCGTTCCTGTTCGTCCAGCTGATAGACGCCGGCAAACAGATACAGGGCGATACCGACGAGCAGTATGCCGCCGAGGGAGAGACCGGCGCTCCGGCCTCCACCACCACCTCCGCCTTTACCGCCGCCAAAAATACCGGCGAGCTGTGCCTGCAGCTTCCTGAACGCTTCGTCCAGATCCGGGGGCCCCTGATCGCCTCCCCGGTTTCCCCAGGGATCCTGATTGCCGCCGCCGGGCTCGTTCCACGCCATTGGGTGCTGTTACCGCTCGCAAGAAGGACCGCGATTCTAGCCCGAACAGGTCACGAATTCCCTACTGCCGCCGTCCGATCGCGTGCCGGGAGTGCAATCGACTCGTCCAGCAGCCCGCGATGCAGCTGCCGCAGCCGCCCGAGCAACTGGTCGTCCGCCAGGACCACCAGCGCCGTGCCGCCATCTTCGAGGGTTTCCTCGGACTGCACCGCACCCTGGCTGTAGAGCCACGCGCGGGTCTGACCGTCCTCCGGCGACAGCAAGATGCGCACCGCCGGTTTGCGGACTCCAAGCACCCGGGCGATGCCGTCGATCAGCGCGGGCAGGCCCTGACCCGACACCGCGCTGACTGCCACGCCGGATTCCGGGGGGGCGCCCGCGAGCCGGTCGATCTTGTTCCATACCAGAAGGGTGGGGACGTCCCGTGCGCCGATTTCAGCCAGTACCCCGTTCACGGCGTCGATCTTTTCCGTCGCCTGCGGATCGCTCGCGTCGACCACGTGCAACAGCAGATCCGCCTCGGCAACCTCCTCCAGCGTCGACTTGAACGCCTCCACCAGCCCATGCGGGAGATGGCTGATGAAGCCGACGGTATCAGCCAGGATGCATTCGCCGGCACCGGGAATGAGCAGGCGACGCATGGTGGGGTCCAGCGTGGCAAAAACCTGATCCTGCACGAAGGCATCCGCGGCAGTGAGTTTGTTGAACAGCGTCGACTTGCCGGCGTTGGTGTAACCCACCAGCGATATCGAGGGAATCTGATTGCGCTGTCGCCGCCGCCGGGACTGCGCCCGCCGCTGCGCCACTTCCTCCAGCCGCGCGCGGGTGGACTTGATGCGCATCGCGAGCATCCGCTGATCCAGTTCGATCTGGGTTTCGCCCACCCCGCCACGCATGCCGATTCCGCCTTTCTGACGATCGAGGTGGGTCCAGCCACGCACCAGACGCGACTGCGCGTGCTTGAGTTGCGCCAGTTCCACCTGCAGCTTGCCTTCGTGGGTCCGCGCCCGCGCGGAGAAGATGTGCAGGATCACTTCGGTGCGCGTGAGCACCGCCATGTCGAGGGATTTTTCGAGATTGCGCTGCTGACCGGGCGACAGCTCATGGTTGACTACCAGCAGGTCGGCGCCGCTGGCCTGGGCCTGCGCCCTGATTTCATCGACCTTGCCTTCACCCACATACCAGCGGGGGTGTGGTACGTCGCGGCGCGCCGAGACGACGTCGCAGATCTCGAGGTCCAGTGCCCGGCAGAGTTCGCGCAACTCGTCCACATCGGCCTGCTCCTGGCGGGCACGCGCCTGCCTGAATTCCACATTCAGCAACAGCGCTTTTTTTCCCGCTTCGGGACGATCGACGAACATTGTTGTGCCTCACTCCGGTTGCCCGGTGGTCGAACAGCGCCGCCCGATCAGTCCTGAAGGGCGGAAGACTTACTCAGCGGGATTGCCCTCATCCGTCGGGGCAGGACCGACAAGCCGGACATTGCGCGCCGGTACCACGGTGGAAATGGCATGCTTGTACACCATCTGGCTGACCGCGTTGCGCAACAGGATGACGAACTGGTCAAAGGACTCGATCTGCCCCTGCAGCTTGATACCGTTGACGAGGTAGATCGACACCGGCACGCGCTCCTTGCGCAAAGCGTTCAGGAAAGGGTCTTGTAGTGACTGCCCTTTTGTCATTCTGCTCTCCTGGCAACTGGCCTACGCCGCCTCCGCCCACGCATCTCAGCCGCACATTTTGGTTCTGATCCCAGGGGCCGGACCTGTGTCCGACTCAGGCGGGCTGGACGGCAAATGCACGCCCTGATTCTTGTGACAGCGACAAAACGGGCCGGTATCGCTACCAGCCCGATTGGAAAAGCGACTATGGCCAGAGGTTCACGGGAATGCAAGTTGACACAACAGGTCCACCGCGCGGGTCGTATCGTGTCCGGACACCCGCTGCAATGTGTGCGCCCAGGCACGCAACCACGTGTACTGTCGCCGGGCGAGGCCACGGGTGGCGGCGAGCACCCTGGCATGCAGTTCCTCCGCGGGGAGCGCCCCGTCGAGGTACTGCCATACCTGTCGATAGCCCACGGCGCGCAGGCTCGGCAGGGTCGGGGTCAGGTCGCCACGGTCACGGAGTGCGGCAACTTCCGCCACGAAACCCGCGGCAAACATCCGCTCGAGCCGCAGTGCGATGCGCGCGTGCAGTTCCGCCCGGTCCGCCACGTCCACCCAGAACTCCGTCACCGGACAGGCATGCCGCTGCGCCGCGGTCATCGCCGTCCCCCAGAACGCGGACAGGGGCCGGCCGGTCATGCGATGCACTTCCAGCGCACGGGCCAGTCGCTGCGGATTGTTGGGGTGGATCCCGGCCGCCGCCACCGGATCGATCGCGGTCAGTTCTGCATGCAACGCCGGCCAGCCCAGCGTGGCTGCCTCCGCGGCGATGGCGGCGCGCACCGCCGGCGTCGTGGCGGGCAGATCGTCGAGTCCGTCCCGGAAAGCCTTCAGGTACATCATGGTGCCGCCTACCAGCACCGGCACGCGTCCCGCCGCCCGCGCCTGCCGCACCTCACGATCGGCATCGGCAACAAATTCGGCCACCGTGTAGGCCTCCGACGGGTCGCGGATATCCACCAGCGCATGCGGATACCGGCGCCGTTCCTCGGCGGTGGGTTTGGCCGTGCCGACATCCATCTGCCGATAAACCATGGCGGAGTCGACGCTGATCAGCTGCACGGGCATCCTGTCCGCGAGCGTCATCGCCAGGTCGGTCTTGCCGGTCGCCGTGGCGCCGGTAATCACCACGATCGGTGGCACCGCGTTGTCGTGGACCGTCACTACCGCCCCCGCAGGAACAGCCGGTCAAGTTCGTCCATGTTGAACGTACGATAGGTCGGCCGGCCATGATTGCACTGGCCGGCGTTCTCCGTGACTTCCATGTCGCGCAGCAGCGCATTGAGTTCAGCCAGCGTCATCGGCCGGTTGGCGCGCACGGAACCGTGGCAGGCCATGGTTGCCAGCAGTTCCAGCTGCCGCTCCTCCACCAGCGTGGACTGTCCGAAAGCCAGAAGTTCCGCCAGAACGTCGCGCACCAGCGCCAGGACGTCACCGCCGGTCAGGGAGAGCGGCACCTCGCGAACGGTCAGCCGCTGCGGACCCGACCGGGTAATCACCAGCCCCATGTCCGCCAGCGTGCCGGCATGGGCTTCCGCGACATCCGCCTCCTGTTCACTGACCGCCACCTGCACGGGCACAAGCAGCCGCTGCGTCTGCAACCCGTCGTGCAGGCGTTGCCGCTTCATGCGCTCGTAGACCACACGCTCGTGCGCGGCGTGAATATCCACCAGCACCAGACCTTCCGCGTTCTGCGCCAGCAGATAGACACCATGCAACTGGGCAATGGCATAGCCCATCGGCGGCGTTGCCGCGGGATCGCGGGACACGGGCACCGGCGCTGCCGGTTCTTCCACCCGCGGCGGCGACCACGCGGTCGGGACGCGCGCGCCACCACCCGTCAGGGAGATGCGGGACTGTACGGGCGCTGACGGTGGAGACGCGGCAGGCAATCCGTCGGCGACCGCCATCGACACGCCGGACGATGGCACCCATGCAGCGGGTGACTCTCCCGGG
>JACKNX010000010.1 GCA_024234635.1 Pseudomonadales bacterium
CGCAGTCTGCCGCGCAGCCTCGATATCGTCGAAACGGACTGGGGAGGCCACAACGCCTTCCTGAGCGACTGGTCACTGGCAAGCTGGTGTGATGAATACGTGCTCGACTGGTGCCGCAACACACTGGGACTCCCATAGCCACGCCAGGCGACCTGGCCGGCCATCAACTGCCTGAACCGCCCGGCGGAACCATCCGCTTGAGCAGGGGCACGAGCAGAATCAGGACGACACCCGCGGCAATGCCGACTTTGGCGGCCAGCTCGAAGGCGGTGACGTAATTCGACAGGCCACCGTCCGCAGCGCCTGCGTCAGCAGCGGCGATGCCTGCCAGCAGCCCCCCGACATACGCTGCCGCGGAACTGGAGAGGAACCACACCCCCATCATCAGACCCACTATCCGGCTCACTGACAGACGCGTCACCATCGACAACCCGACCGGCGACAGACAGAGTTCGCCGGTGGTGTGGAGAAGGTAGGCCCCCGCGAGCCAAAGCAGGGCCACATGACCGTTGGCATCCACCTGACGGATACCTTCAAGCAGCACAACGAATCCGAGACCAACCTGCAGCAGCGCGAGCGCAAACTTCATGCCCGTGGACGGCTCCCGCCCCGCGCCTCCCAGGAATGTCCACAGTCGCGCGAAGAGGGGCGCCAGCACGATGATGAAAAACGGATTCAGCGACTGTAACTGCGACGCGGTGATTTCCACACCGCCCACACTGCGGTCGACGATGCGGTCGGCGAACAGGTTCATCGAACTGCCAGCCTGTTCGAAGAGCGCCCAGAACAGCACCGAAACGCTGGTGAGAAACAGCACCAGCAACATTCGATTGCGCTCCTCAGGGGTACACTTGAGGACACTGAAACCAATGATGCCGCCGACGGCCACAAGACTGCCGAGCGTGAGCAGACCACCCACCATGGCGCGGTGCTGCATCAGCCACCAGGCGACCACGACGCCGGCAACCGTGCCGAGATAGATACAGTGGTCGAGGCGCAACCGCCCCCGCAGAGGACGGAACAATGCGTCACCCACCGGGGCCTCGCCAACGCCCTGCAATCTGTCACGCCCCCGCAGGAACGTAACAAGACCTGCCACCATGCCAACTCCGGCAAGCCCGAAACCGTACCGCCAGCCATAGGTTTCGCCAAGCCAGCCACAGACCAGCGCGGACACCATCGCACCGACATTGATGCCCATGTAGAACAGCGTGAACCCGGCGTCACGCCGGGGGTCATCGCGTGCGTAGAGAGCGCCGACGATGCTGGAGATGTTGGGTTTGAGAAAACCGACACCGGTGATGATGAGCGCCAGGGAAAGGTAGAACACCTGCAGCGTGGCGTCGTCGCGCACAACCTCCCCCGCGACCCAGCGCGCCGGTTCGCCTTCGATGGCCATGCCCAGATGCCCCATCACCAGCAGACAGCCGCCAAGGATTACCGCGCGACGAAACCCCAGCCAGCGATCCGCAATCAGGCCTCCCAGTATGGGCGTGAGATACACCAGCGAACCGTAACTGGCGTAGATACCGGTAGCAGTCGCGTCATCGAACAACCAGTGTTTGGTGAGATAGAACACCAGGAGCGCCCGCATGCCGTAGTAACTGAAGCGCTCCCACATTTCCGCGAAGAAAAGAACCACCAGCCCGGGTGGCTGACGCAAGGGCGTTTGCGTCTGATTATTTGTCAGTACAGTGTCCACGAACTTTCCCCCAGCCGACTCGACATTATGCGCAGCTTCCCGGTCGGCAGGAACCATTGCCACCCTCACGACGAGGCGTCGACATTGCCTCCGGAAAGGATGATCCCCACACGCCCGCCGGGGCGTATGGCGCAAACGGCGGCAAACGGAACCGCACTGGAGGGTTCCACCGGCAATGAGAGATATCGCGTAAGCTGCGCCTGCGCCTCCTCGATCGCCGTTTCCGTTACCAGGTGAATCGCAAGCTTATGGTCGCGGCAGATTGCAAAGTTGCGTTCGCCCAGACTGGTACGCAATCCGTCAGCAATGGTACGCGGTGGAAACGGAGGCTGCCGGATACCGGTGCGCAGTGACAGCGCGGCATCGCCAGCCAGCTCCGGTTCCGCGCCTACGACCGTGACACCCGAGCCCGCCAGGGCGACAACGCAACCCGCGACCAGTCCACCACCACCAACAGGCACCCACACGGCGCTGAGTCCAGGCACGTCGGCGACCAGCTCCAGGGCCGCTGTACCCTGCCCGGCGATGATGCGGTCGTCGTCATAGGGAGGCACGATGTGCGCACCGGTTTGCTCCACGATGCCTGCGAGCGCGGCCTCGCGCTCCGCCAGGGTAGGACCACAGTCAACCACGGTCGCACCGAACTGCCGGATAGCCTCACGCTTGCGCGGGTTGGCGCCCGCCGGTACCACCACATGGGCGGCAATACCCAGGCGGGCGGCGGCGAAGGCAAGCGCGGCGCCGTGGTTCCCCGAGGAATGCGTGGCCACGCCATGCACCAGTGTTGACCGATCTGTGCACAGGAGCGCGTGCATCGCCCCTCTGGCCTTGAAAGCGCCGGCGACCTGCAGGTTCTCACACTTGAAGAACACCTCCCCGCCGGCCAGCCGATCCAGCGCATCGTGTCGCCGCACGGGCGTGTACCGGATGTGGCCTTCGATACGCCGTGCCGCAGCGAGTACCGCGGTGCGATCAACCGTCATTTCCCGGGAAACGGTCCTGCCCTGAGCAGCATGGACGGGACTTTCTTGTCCAGGACGCCCTCCAGCCAGCCAGCCGCATCGATGAGTGCCCGCAGATCCACGCCGTGCGCGATGCCGCCGCGGTCGAGCATGTACACAAGATCTTCGCTCGCAACGTTGCCCGAGGCGTTGGGCGCAAACGGACAGCCGCCGACGCCACCGATGCTGCCATCCAGCGTTTCCACACCGGCCTGCAGCGCGGCGAAGGCATTGGCAACTCCAGTGTTGCGGGTGTCATGAAAATGTGCGCGGAGCGGCATGTCCGGTCCCAGCGCTTCACGCAGACGTCCAAACAGATCCAGCACCTGCATCGGTACACCCACGCCAATGGTATCCGCCAGCCCGATCTCCACCGGACCTTCTTCCGCCAGCTGGCGCGCGATGCTCACCACCGTTTCAGGGGGTACCTCCCCCTCGAATGGACAGCCGAAGGCAACAGCAATGGTGACCTGTACGCGGTGGTGGCGCGCGCGCGCATCGCGCATGACAGCGCGCGCCATCGCAATACCCCCGGCGATATCCATGCCCTGATTGTTGCGGCCGAAGGTATCGGACGCCGGCACCACCAGCCCCGTTTCCTGCAGGCGCTCGGTCGCCAGCAGACGCTGATATCCTCGCTCGTTGAGCACCAGGCCGGTGTAGGTGACATCGCCGCGCTGCGGCAGTTGTGCGCACAGCGCTTCCGCGTCCGCCATCTGCGGAACGCGCCTGGGATGCACGAAACTGGTGACTTCGATACGTCGGTAGCCGGCAGCCAGCGCCCGCTCAACCAGCCGGAGCTTGTCTTCCGTGCTGACCAGCTTCGACTCGTTCTGCAGCCCGTCACGCGGACTGACCTCCATCAGGGTGACACTGTCGCGCATGGTCATGCTCCTGGTGTATACGTGTCGCGCAGCGACACGGTACGGTTGAAGGTTTCGGCAAGCACGCTGTCCTTGACAAAATAGCCAACACGCTCGAACTGAAAACGCGCCTCCCCGCTCGCCAGCACCGCCGGTTCGACGATGCCGCGGTGTTCGGCCACCGATGCGGTGTTGATCTGTCGGGTGAAATTGTCGCCGTCAGGGTCGGGCACCAGAAACAGTCGCTCAAAATTGCGTATCGTCACAGGCACGCCGCTACCGGCATCCACCCAATGGATAACGCCTTTCGGTTTGACACCGCTGGTGTCCTCTCCACTTCTGGAGTCCGGCAGATAGCTGCACTCAAGCGCCACAACGTTACCCTGCGCATCTTTTTGCACCGCATCGCAGCGAATGATGTAGGCGTACCGAAGCCGTACCGTCTCACCCGGCGACAGCCGCTTGTAGCCCTTCGGCGGCGACTCGGTGAAATCGTCTCGCTCGATGTACAACGAGGCACTGAACGGCAACTCCCGACCTCCGAGGTCCGCCACTTTGGGATGCCAGGCGGCCGACAACGTTTCTCCCCCGTGAGCGGGATAGTTGGTGATCGTCACCTTCAGCGGATCGAGTACCGCCATGCCGCGTGGCGCCCGGGACTCCAGGTCTGCCCGGATGCAGAATTCCAGCAGGTCCATCTCGATACGGTTGTCCTGTTTGGTTACTCCGATGCGCGCGCAGAACTCGCGGATCGCTTCAGGGGTATAACCGCGGCGTCTCAGACCGGCTATGGTGGGCATGCGGGGATCGTCCCAGCCAGCCACATGCCCGTCGTCCACCAGACGGTGCAGCAACCGCTTGCTCATCACTGTGTATTCCAGCCCCAGCCGCGAAAATTCAATCTGCGGGGGGTGGAAGTTGACGTTGATGTTGTCCAGCACCCAGTCGTACAGCGGCCGGTGATCTTCGAACTCCAGCGTACACAGCGAGTGCGTGATGCCTTCCAGTGCATCACAGATGCAGTGCGTGTAGTCGTAGGTGGGATAGATCGGCCACTCGTCACCCGTACGCTGGTGCGCGACCTTGCGGATGCGGTACAGCACCGGATCGCGCAGGTTGATGTTGGGCGACGCCATGTCGATTCGCGCCCGCAGAACGTAGGCGCCATCGGCGAATTCCCCGGCGCGCATGCGCGCGAACAGGTCCAGGTTCTCCGCCACCGGACGGTTGCGATCGGGGCTGTTGCGTCCCGGCTCGGTGAGCGTGCCGCGGTAGGCACGCATCTGCTCCTGATCCAGACTGCAGACATACGCCTTGCCGGCCCTGATCAGGTCCTGCGCAAACGCGTAAAGTTGCGGGAAGTAGTCGGAGGCGTGCGTGAGCCGGTCCCCCCAGTCGAATCCCAGCCAGCGGACATCCTGCTTGATGGCCTCCACGTACCGATCGTCTTCCTTCAACGGGTTGGTGTCGTCGAAGCGCAGGTACGTGGCGCCACCCTGCTCCGCGGCAACGCCAAAATTCAGGCAGATGCTCTTTGCATGCCCGATGTGCAGGTATCCGTTCGGTTCCGGCGGGAACCGTGTCACTACGCCGTGAGGCAGCCTGCCTTCATCGATATCCCGGCGCACACGGGCGCGAATGAAATCCGTGCCGCCAGTCTTTTCCTGATCCGTCATCCAATCCCACCTTCAAGTAGTCTCCCCACAATCCGCTCCAGCGGATTGATCCCGCCGGCCAGCGGAGTTTCTCCAACCCCGCGAATCGCGTGCCCGGCGGCTCGAAATCGCGCAGTCTACTCCATCCCCGACTACCCACAGCGGAGAAAAAACGCAAAAAACACGCCACCCGGTGCTACCCATTTTACAAAGCTGGGCTAGTCTGAAACGTATGAGCACGCATGGCCGCAAGGAAGAATCACTCGCCGACCTCATGAAACAGGTCCGACGGGCACAGGAAATCATCTCCCAGGTCGACTTCGAGAAAATCGCCTCCCACGACGCTGACGAAGTCAGCAAGCTTGGAGGGGTCACCGATGCCCTGGAGGCGCTGTCCAAGGGCGAAGAGGTCAGCCGGGTGGATGGCATCGATGAAGTGGAAAATTCGGACCCCCGCCAGGCCTGGATTGCGGACCTGATGCAGCTTCTGGACGACGCCGGCTACAGCGACCGCGTGGGCCGGGTCTACTCCATCAATGCCGGTGATGATTCCGGGCAGTGGAAGCCGCTGGCACTGGTCCCACATCGTGAAGGCATACCGCTGCATGATCTGTGTCTGGCCCCCGACTACGCACCCGCGGAAGGCGCCCACGGCCTGTTCATTTCTGCAACCGGTGTCTTCTCCGCGCACGTCACGCTGCCCTTTTCGCGCCACAAGTGGAAAGTGCAACGCAGCCAGCGCTACGACAGCAACGAGGAACTGCTGGCAATCGTCGCCTCCTACCTGGAGCCACCGGAGAACTGATCCGGCTACAATCCGTCGCCAGCCATTCCAGCCGACTGCATGTTGCGACGCGTTTCCGCCGGTCTCATCCTGACCCTGATCCTGACCCTGTTTCTTGGCGTTCAGCAAAGCCGGGCGCCCATGGAACTGCGGCTCAGCCGCCTGATGGCGGGCGAGTACTGGCACACGATCACCCTCGAGGAGCGTCGTGTTGGCTACCTGTTCACAGAGGCACGGGTACTTCCTGACGGCAGCTGGCAGTACTCAACCCATACCCACGTGCTGATGCAGGCGGGGGAAACGCTGAATATCCACAAGGTTCTGCGCTTCGCCGGCAGCGCGCCGTATCAACTGCTCTCGGGGGAGCAAACCACCCGACGCGGTACGGGGAAGGCTGTGGTGGTGAGGATTAGCGAGTCAGGCGGCAGCCTCCACGTCGATACCCCGGAGGGCGGGCAACAATCGCCACTGGCGCGGACCATTACCCTTGCTGACTACCTGGGGGTGGAAACCTGGCTGCTTGGACGTCCGCCGGACGGTGCCCGCCTGCGTGCGCCGACCCTGCTGTTCGACCCACCGACGATTCGTCGGCAGACCTGGACCCTGGCAAGCACGGATGCAACCGGCTGGACGCTGACCACCGAAGCACCGACAGGGACCACCACCAGTCACATCAACCATCACATGGTGGCGGACACCATCGACATGGCAGGTCTGTTCGACTTTGCGGTGAGCAGCCGC
Source organism: Pseudomonadales bacterium (assembly GCA_024234635.1). Taxonomy (GTDB): domain Bacteria; phylum Pseudomonadota; class Gammaproteobacteria; order Pseudomonadales; family Azotimanducaceae; genus SYFY01. The sequence goes on from JACKNX010000010.1 coordinate 6,747, forward strand.
GAGGAGGCTCTCGCCATCGCCAGCCCGGCATTCAAATCCAGCTATCTGCTACCCGTGGTGGACCGGCTGGAGGCGACAGCCGACATTGCATCCATGCGCCTTACGGTGCTCGACACCGCAAGCGGCGAAGTGCTTGCGCGCCTGGACGCGCACCGGCAACAGGTTTCCGACGCCGCGCCTCCCCGCACGATGAATCCCGCCGTCGATCCAGCCAGCGTCGATGCGTCTCTGAGCCAACTCGTCCATGACTGGACGGCGCTGCGTGGCCTGCCCCCACACCGGCGCGCGGACCGCCTTCTCACTGTCGTACGCGACGCGCTGCGTTATCAGGAAGGTGCGGCACCGGAAACGCTGGACCGGGTCATCGCGCGAGGCTACGGCGAGTGCACGGAGTTCGCGGACCTCTTCACCGCGCTGGCAACCGCCGCGGGTCTGCCAAGCCGCACCGTGATCGGGCTCGCTTATCAGGCACGACAACCGTGGGGATTCGCCTTCCACGCCTGGGTGGAAACCTGGGTGGACGATCACTGGGAAGTCATCGATCCGACGTGGGGGCAGCGTTTTGCCGACGTCACCCATCTGCCACTGGACCAGCGCGTGCTCACCAGCCTGCGCATGTACAGTTCGCAGCAAACGGCCATCGCCCGTGTCGGGCGCATCGTGCGGGACTCAGTCGCGGGTCCGCCTTAACAGGCCTTCCTGGGTCACGGAAGCGACCAGTTCGCCCCGGCGGTTGAAGAACTGCGCATGGCACATGCCCCTGGCTGCATCCGCCCAGGTGGTCATGCGATGGAACAGCAGCCATTCTCCAGGATCGATGTCCCGGTGGATCCAGATGGCATGGTCCAGGCTCGCCATCTGCAGCTCGGATCTTGGCACCTCGGAGTGATGGGGCATGGCCGCGGTACCGACAAACCCCATGTCCGACGCGTAGGCGAGCAGGCTGCGTGCAAGCGCCTGGTCCGCGGCATCCACCTTTGCCAGGAAACGGATCCACACCGGATTCCAGCTGCGGTCACGCCCCCACTCCTCGCTTCCGGGCACGAATACCGAGCGCATCGCAAAGGGCCGGGCCCGCCCGGCCATCGGACTGAGACGCGGGTCCCAAAGGCCTTTGCTGACAAGTCGACGCACATGGTCGAGGTCGTCCTCGAGGGCCTCCGGTCGGGGCACGTTCGGTATGGGGTCCGCATGTTCGAACCCCTTCTCCTCAACCTGGAATGAAACATCCAGGTTGAAGATGGCCTCGCCGCCCTGGATGGCCACCACCCGCCGCGTCGCGAAGCTGCGGCCATCCCGGATGCGTTCCACCTCGTACAGTACACGCCGGCTGGCATCGCCGGCACGCATGAAGTAGCCGTGAAGCGAGTGCGGCTTCTGACCACTCCCGCCAGCCACCGTCATGCAGGCTGCCCGCAATGACTGCGCCAGTACCTGCCCCCCGAACAGCCGTACCGGGGATCGCGTCTCGTTGCTGCCGAGAAACAGGTCCTGCTCCACGACCTCCAGCGAGAGAAGTTCGAGCAGACGCTCGGCGCGGGCCTTTCCGGCCGCTTCATCGTCGACTTGCACGCTACGCTGTTCGGCCATGTCGCTTCGGCAGTACCGCGATCAACGTTCCTCGAGGCCGCGTTGTGCGCGCGCCCGGTTCATGCGCTCGCGATCGCTTTCCAGGCGCTCGCCCAGTTCGTCCTCACTCGCCGTGCCGGCCATGTGCCGCCCGGCCATCGCGCCGTTGTACATGATCTTTTTCACCGGCGTGACCGCCAGTACCGTGCGCAGCGGGGAATCGAGCAGGTTGAAAAAGAACTCCTCGCCTGCCTTGTTGTTCGGATTCAGTTTTTTCGACAGCGCCGTGTAGAACCACTTCTTGGTGGACTCGTCATCAAAGAACTCGCCGGTCCCCTTGAACGTGATCGCACCACGCGGCAGGTCCGCCCGCGCTTCCGGGTAGCCGCCACTGCTGACGTTCACGGAAACCCGGTTGTCCCGCTTGATGGCGGCCGCGCGATGCCGGTGCTCGGCAAAGGTGATCCAGATCTTGCCATCGTGCCAGACAAAGGCATGGGTCACCCCGACGGGCCAGCCATCCTTGGTCGCCCACATCAGCACGCATTCATTGGAGTTGTTCATCATCGCGTCGACCTCCGCATCGGTAAACGGATAGATCGAAACGATTTCGTGGTCGAGCGTCTGTGCCATGTCTCCCCCGGGGTCAGTTATTGAGATCGGTCCTGGAGGCGGGAAGATACACCATTTCCAGCCGGCTGGGCGCGACGGCGGCGCGCAGCCTCACAGCGGCCGGCGCAACGCCAGCATGGGCGGATGGGGCTCCAGGTAGACCTGGCTTTGTACATAGGTATCGGGGAAACGGCGCAGGTGATGGCCCAGCAGCGTCAGGACGGACAACAGCGGCTGCTCGCCGCGACGGTAGGCTTCCACCAGCGAAGCCAGTTCCTGCCGCGATGCCGGGTCGAGATGCCGCCTGAGATACCCCTGAAGGTGGGAAAGCACATTGGCATGCCCGCCACGCGTGGCCACACGAGACAGACCCCGCATCAGTTCGCGGACATACCGGGCCGCGATACCGGGCAGGTCGCCGGAAAGATCCGCCAGCAACCGGCCGGTGTTGCGGTAGGCCTCGATGCTGTGCGCCATCAACAGATACTTGTAGCGGCTGTGAAATGCCACCAGCCGGCTGGCGGTAACACCTGCCGCCTGCAGCGCCTGCCAGTGCGCGTACGCAAAAACCCGCGTTACGAAATTCTCCCGAATGACCGCGTCCATCAGTCGGCCACACTCCTCAACCGGCAGCTCCGGCCAGGTATCCACAACGGCCCGGGCGTACACGCCCTGCCCCTTGCGCACCGGCAGCGAGCGATCTTCGGCCACCGCGTCGGAACGGCCATATACTTTCACCCGGTAGAGTCCGCAGCTGGGTGAATTCTTCATGAACACGTAGCCACTGACCCCGCGCGATCGCAGTTGTTGCGCCGTTGCCTCACCGAAGTCACGCAACGCCTGAGTGACATCCAGACCGCGATCCACCACCCCGACTGCCCGCACATCGTCCGTCGTTCCCACCAGCCGGATCGGCGGACGGGGCACGGTCAGCCCGATGCCCATCTCCGGACAGACGGGCAGGAAGTCGAACAAGCCGTCCAACGCTTCGTGCGGAAACGACGATCGCGCGCCGCTACCGTCGTAGCGCACCTCGGCGCCGGTCAGGCACTCACTGATCGCCAGACGCAGCGGCGCCTGCGGCCGAGGGGGCAGCGCCTCGTTCATCGCCCTGTGACAAAAGACCATACGTTATCGGCGCCGGTCCTCGCGATGTGCAGGCCCAGTTGCTGTTGCCAGAACGTCTCGTTGCCGTATTCCTCGCGCCACGCCCAGGCACGACGGGTGAAATGGTGCAACCGGTGCTCGTGGGTATAGCCGATGGCGCCAAACACCTGGTGCGCAGCTTCACAGACGAGACTTGCCGCTTCCCCGACGCGCGCCTTGGCAACGGCAACCTCGTGTTCGGCACGATCGGTCTCGAGCGAATCCACCGCTGCCCATACCGCGCGGCGCGCCGCGGCAACTTCCGCCGCCTGTACCGCCAGGGAATGCTGAATGGCCTGAAAATTGCTCAGCGTGCGGCCAAACTGCTCACGCTCACCCGCATAGCCAAGCGCACTCTGCAGAACCGTGCGCAACGCACCAATCGATTGAGCTGCACGCGCCAGCGCCAGCAGGGGTAATGGATCGCGTGCCAGGGAGATGCGACGGGCATCAGCGGGCAACGCGACCGTGTCCCGCGGTTCGCCCGCCATGTTCGCGCCTTCGGCCAGCACCGTCACCGCATCCACCACCACGATCTCCGCGCTTCCGGGCACTACGCCGATGACCCGCTCGGCGACACGCCCCCATGGCACATCGACGATCGTCTCACCGGCAACCTCGCCGATGCCGGACACGCCGTCGATCGTTCCTGCCCAGGCATTGGCGAACAGCGTGTCCGCCAGCGGCAGCGGCACCGCGCTGGCTCCGGCGACGTCCAGGAACGCGTAGAGCTCGCCCAGCCCGGTCCCGCTGTCCGGACTGCCAACGGAATGGAACCCGGTCGCCAGCACGGACTGCCACAATGCCACCGGAAACACACCGGTTTCAGCAGCATCCAGCAGCGCTTTGTCCACGCCATCCGCGAACATGCGCGTGGCGGTATCAACAATGATGTTCGTCTGTTCGTTCATTTTTTCTTCCCCGGCTGTCCGCCGAACAGTCCGCTCCTGCCAAGCGTCCTTTCGACCAGCTTCGCTGTTTTCAACGCAACCCCAGACCGCGCGCGATGACGCCGCGGAGAATTTCCCGCGTGCCGCCCCGCAGGGTGAACGAGGGCGACAGCAGCTGCGTCTGTTCGTAGGCCGTACGCCAGGCGCGACGCGCATCGCGATCCGCCGGCGCCGCGAGGCGCGTCAGTTCCGGCAGCCATTTCTCGAAGTTGTTGCCGAGCTCCTTCACCAGGGCTGCCTCGACGTCCACCTGCTTGCCGTCGTTGAGCATGCCGGCCACCGATGCCGACATACGCCGCAATGTCATGAGATGGGCGGCAATGCGACCGATCACTGCCGCCTCATGGGGTGCAGGATCGGCACCTACCATGCGCACGAACTCCACCAGCACGCGGAACGCGGACAGAAACCGTTCGGGCCCCGACCGTTCGAAACTGAGCTCGGAGGTGACCTGTTTCCAGCCATTGCCCGGCTCGCCAACAACCCGGTCCTCGGGGACCAGCACATCCTCGAAGACAATTTCGTTGAAGTCCTCGCCACCCGCCATATTGCGAATAGGACGCACCTTCGCGCCGTCGTTGCGCAGGTCGACAATGATCTGCGACAGGCCGACGTGCCGATTCTTCCCCTCTGGCGGGGCGGTGCGTACCAGGGCAATCAGAAAATGGTTGCGGTGCGCATCCGTTGTCCAGATCTTGGCACCATTGATCACCCAACCACCGTCGACCTGCTTCGCCGACGTACGCACCGACGCCAGGTCGGAGCCGGTATTGGGTTCACTCATGCCGATGGAGAAATAGGCTTCGCCCCGGGTGATCGGCGGCAGGTACGCCTGTTTCTGCGCTTCAGTGCCAAACCGCAGCAGCAGCGGTCCGCTCTGCCTGTCGGCGATCCAGTGGGCGCTCACCGGAGCGCCCGCGGCAAGCAGTTCCTCGGTGACGACATAGCGATCGAAGAAGCTGCGCTCACCCCCACCATAGGCCGCCGGCCAGGTCATCCCGATCCAGCCCCGCTCGCCGAGCTTGCGGGAGAACGCCGGGTCGTGGCCGGTCGTAAAATCCGAGTTCGGTTCCGCCAGGTGTTCCGGGTGTTCCGCGAGGAACGCCCGCACCTGCGCGCGCAGCGCTTCGCTTGCCTCCGGAAGCGTGACGCGATCCAGTTCCAGCATGGGTCAGGCCTCAATTGTCGAGCGCGCGATGATACCCCGTTGCGCGTGGAAACGAAGTCGGGGTACCGGCAGTCGGCTCGCCAGTGCCGGATGCCTCCGTTATCCTCTTGGCGACCAGAAGCCGGATACGCCTCATGACGCCACCCCCCGCCTGCACGGCCCTGCTGGAAACCATTGCGCTTGGCGAAACCCGGGCTGCCGGTGTGCTCGACGCGTGGGCGTCGAGCACGCGCAACGCTGCCCTGCGCGAAACGCTGGCGCTGGTGGCACGACGGGCACGCACCCAGTCCGCCGTCATGGCCCAGCGGCTGCATGAACTCGGCGGCGCCTGTCGAGCCGATGCGTCCGCGCTCTTCGAAGCCGATCTCGCTTTCGCCGCGTCCGGGGCGGATGATGCGGACAAGTTTTCCCGTCTGTTCGATTTCGAACATCCAGCGTCGGACGATGCCCGCTCCACATTTTTCGATGACACCAGCATCGACCCCCTGACGGGTGAGCTTCTGGGCCGCTACATCGCCGAATCCCGCGACAGCGAGCGCCGGCTCCGGGCCTGTCAGGAGGCGATATGCCGCCCGCCGGAGGACAACGAGGAGGCCTCCCTGGCCAGTCTTGTCGACCGTCTGGACAGGCTCAACGAGACGCTGCGCGAGCTGAAAAGTCTGAGGAGCGGAGAATGAACGAGGCGTTGTTCGATCGTTTCAGGCCGGTTCTGGAGGACATTACCGAACGCAGCAGACTGGCCGAACGATTCATCGACAAGGACGTATACCGCATTCTGGCCGCCACCGTCTGGGCCAACATCGTGCTCGATCCGGATGGGGCGGGTGTCGACGAACTGGAACTGGAAGACGTTCACGACCTCATCAATTCCTGGTCGGCGGACATCCTTGGCGCAACTGACGGTTCCTTGACGGAAATGTTCCGTTTTCTCAATTCCAAGGCCGGCGAAAAGGCCATGCAGCAGGCTCGCCTCTCCGCGAATCACCGCGATCTGCTGCTCTACTTCGCATCGGTGATCCTGGACCCCGACGGTCACAAGCGCTGGATGGAAACCGTCACCGATAAGCCATCACGCTGACCACAATCTCCCGATCGCGCGGACCATGCCGATGCTCCCACAAGAACACGCCCTGCCAGGTACCCAGCACCAGCCGGCCTGACATCAGCGGAATGCCGAGACTTACCGCAGTGAGTGCCGCCTTGATGTGCGCCGGCATGTCATCCGGCCCTTCCTCGTTGTGGGTGTACAGCGGGTCGCGCTCCGGCACCAGACGATTCAGCCAGTTTTGAAGGTCCGCCCGCGCTTCTGGTGCGGCATTCTCCTGGATCATCAGACTGGCGGACGTATGTCGAACGAAAAGTGTGACAAGCCCCTCATTGACGCCACTTTCGTCAACGATCCGTCGAACCCTGTGCGAGATGTCATAGAGCCCCTGGCCATGCACCGGTACTTTCATGACGACGTTCAACATGAGACTCCGTGCGGACGGTCGATCGAGCATAAACCATCGACCGGACGGGACAACAGCCGATGCAGCATCGATGGTCAGGACAGCCAATCTCGCGTGGTGTCGTTGCCGGTGTCGCCACATCGATCCTGTGTGTTGGCTTTACGCTCCAGACCTTCTTCTCGCATTCCGACTTCGCCATTCCCGCGTTCATCATCGCGCTCACGGTATCCAACCTCGCCACGAACCGCGGCCTGACGCTGCTGATCGCCTGTATTGGTTCGCTGATGCTGGGGTCTTCGCACACCGCGGAACTGACGGCGCTGACCACCGCGGACGGCTGGCGGCATCTGTCGACCAATTTCCTGATCTCGTTCGCTGCCATCTGGATCGCCACCTCCATCCTGCTGTGGGATCCACGCCGGAAGAACGTGTCGATCGATGCACTCAACCATGCCCTTGAGAATTCGCCGACCGGTCTGCTGATGGTCAACGCCCGTGGCATCGCTATCAACGCCAACGGCAACCTCCTGCAGATGCTCGGCGTCAAGGCGGATACGGTGGTGGGCCAGCCCGTGCAGATGCTGGCCGCCGGTTCGCTCTGGCGCGTACTCAAGAGCGCCACGCAATCGCTGGACGCGTACAACGCCCTGGCAACCACCTGCGATCTCACCGCTGCCGATGGCGCCACCCTGCATGTGTCCCTGCACGCGCACCGGCTGATGGATTCGAGCGGCAACCCGGGACACTACGTCATCCAGATTCTGGATCTTTCCGAGGCCGTTGCACGGGAGAGAGCGTTGCTCAATGCCCGCAACCGCTTTGAAAAACTCTACCAGTACTCCAACGATCTGATCCTGTTCGTTGACGACGACGGCAGCATCCGTGGCGTCAACCCGCGGGTGCTCGAGGTTTTCGACCAGACCCTCGACGAACTCGTGGGCGTGGAAGTGGTATCACTTGTCGCCAGCGACGAGATATTTGTCATGGAGGAGGCGATCGCCCGCGCGCACGCCAATCCTGGCAAGCCACAACGGCTGAGTCAGTTGCATCTGCGCAACGCCGGCGACACCGTGATCGAGACGCAGATCGTGAGTCTGGCGAACGACACTGGCATGTCGGGTATTGTCATCACGGGTCGCGAGATCACCGAACAGCTCAATTCCATCAATCGTCTGAGGGCATCCGAAGCCCGCTTTTCGCGAATCTTCCACGCCAGCCCCGACGCAATCCTCATCACCCGCAACGTCGACGGCGCAATCCTGGATTTCAACGCCGGCTTTACCAAGCTGTTGGGATACACGCGCGAGGAAGCCATCGGCAACCAGAATCTGTTGCCGCGCATCTGGGAGGACGCGCGGCAGTACGAACTCATCAGCCAGGAACTCGAGGCAGGTGGCGAGGCCGCCGCGCACGCAGCTCGCCTGATAAACAACGACGGCAGACCCCTGTATGCGGATATCTCTTTGCGCTACATCGAGGTGGAAGCTGAAATCTGCGTTCTGCTGATCGCACGCGACATCTCCGAAGAAGTGAAGGCCCAGGAAGCGCTCCACGAGAGCCAGGCAAAGTTCTCGCAGGTGTTCACCCACAGCCCGGACGGCATTGCCATCATCCGGCACAGCGACGGCATCATCGTCGACATCAACGACGCTTTCGTTCGCGCCACCGGTTATCGCAAGTCCGATCTTGTGAACGAGCCTGTCACGGCGCTGCCCATATCCGGTGATGAACATTCGCGCACCGCGACCACCGACCTGCTGCGTCGCGAAGCCAATCACAAGAATATCGAGGTCGTACTGCGCTCGCGCAACGGCGGTGAGATACCTACGCTGGTGTCCGCCACTTCCATCAGCCTTGGCGCCGAGCGCTGCACGCTGTGCATTGCCCGCGATGTCAGCGTGCAGCGTGCGACGGAGTTGCGCCTGCGGGAAAGTGAAGTCCGTTTCCGCGGCACTTTCGAGAACGCGCCCATCGGCATCCTGCTCACGGACAACGACGGCAGGATCTTCGAGGCCAATCTGTTCGCCGCGGAACTCCTCGGGTATCGCCAGGACAAGCTGCCGGGAATTCACCTCGCCGAGCTGGTACCGCCGGAAGATCGGCCGTTCCTCAAGGAGAGCCTGGAGCGGCTGCATTTCGGCCAGGACAACACACTGCGCTCCGAACGTCGCATGGTCTGCCTGGACGGCACCGAAATCTGGACCAACTTCCACGCCGTCATGCAGCGGGAAGCCGAGATCGAGCGCTCGTACATGATCGTGCAGATTGCGGACGTCACCGAAACCAAGAACAGCCAGAAGCGTATGGAGAAGCTGGCCTTCTACGATACGCTCACCAACCTCGCCAACCGCACGCTGTTTCACGAACGTCTGCTGCACGCCATCGAACACACCCACCGTCGCAATACGCTGGCGGCCCTGATGTACCTCGATCTGGACCAGTTCAAGCGGGTCAACGACACGCTGGGGCACGAGGCGGGTGACCAGCTGCTGAAAGAGGTTGCCCTGCGTCTGAAGAGCTGCGTGCGCAAGGAAGACACCGTGGGTCGCAGCGGTGGTGACGAATTCACGATTCTTCTCTACGACATTGCTTCTCCCGGCGATGCGGGAGTCGTGGCCGAGAAGGTCCTGGAGCGCCTGCGCGAACCCATCAATCTCTCCGGCCAGCCCCTGGTGGTCACCACGAGCATCGGCATCACGATTCTGCCGACCGATGGCGCCGCTCCCACCGAACTGATGAAGAACGCGGACCTCGCCATGTACCGTGCCAAGGAGCGCGGGCGCAACAATTTTCAGTTCTACAGCGAGGAAATGAACACCAATGCCTCCAACCGCCTGCGGATGGAGTACGAAATTCGTACCGCACTGCAGAACAACGAATTCGAACTCTACTATCAGCCCAAGGTAAGGCTGTCGGACCAGCGTATCGTGGGCATGGAATGTCTCATCCGCTGGGACCACCCCACCCGGGGGCTCATCGGTCCCTACGAGTTCATCCAGGTCGCCGAAGAAACCGGCGCCATCGTCGACATCGGCAACTGGGTGATCCGCGCTGCCTGCGAGGCGGGTCGAATTTTCAGCGAGATGAACGGTCTTCCCATTTACACCGCGGTGAACATCTCGCCGCGCCAGTTCCGCGATCCCAATCTCGTGCAGACAATCCAGCGTGCTCTTCGCCAGACCAAGCTGAATCCAAATTTCCTGGAACTGGAAATTACCGAAACGATGCTGATGCAGGACATCGACGTCGCATTGGTGACGCTGAAGCGGCTGGCGGAACTGGGCCTGCGTTTCGCTATCGACGATTTCGGTACCGGGTACTCGTCACTGAACTATCTGAAGAAATTCCCCATCAACACCGTAAAGGTGGATCGCAGTTTCATCATGGATATCCCCGATGTTCAGGATGACATGGAGATCACCGCCGCCGTCATTGCGATGGCCCACCGCCTGAAGATGGAGGTTGTGGCCGAAGGCGTGGAAACAGCGGAGCAGCTCCGATTTCTGCAATCACACAGCTGTGACTATGGGCAGGGCTACCTGTTTGCCAAACCCGTGGCGTTCAACGAATTCAGAAAACTGCTGACCACAAACGTCACACCGCTGCGCAGCGGCACCGCCTGACCCGGACGACGCAGCCCATCGGATGATCGTTGTCAGGTACCCGGGTGCAGTAACGCGGGACCGTTGATCTCCGCATCGATGCCCTTCAGCAACGCTTCCAGACCGCCTTCACGCAGAAGCCGTCCGTATTCGGTGCGACGCACCGCTAGCTCGCCGCGCCCTTCCGTGACGACATCGAATACGCGATTGCGCCGGAAGCGATAGAGCCGACGTGTCGGCACGGCATTGGTGCGCTCCTCCGTAGCCTCGATCTCCATGCCTGCACTGCCTTTGCCTGCCCTCAGATCAATGAAGCGCAGACCTGGCACACCACGATACCGCCGCAGCAGCCTGGTCACCCAGAGCTGCTGCAGGCGAACCTTGAGACTCTCCTTTTCCTCTTTCGTGAACGATTCCCACCTGGCGCCGACGACTACCCTGGCGATTGCATAGAAATCGAACACCGCTGCCACTACCGGTTGCAACAGCGCTTCATCGCGCGCCGAAGTCGGGTCACCTTCACGGGCAACGGCGAGGAGCGCCGCATGCAGACGCTCAAGCTGTGCCTCGGGCCCCGCGGCGATGCCGACCGAGCAGGACAGCAGACAGACCACTGCCAGCGCCCCCCTCATTCGACGAACACCATGCTCAGCCATGGCACATACGTGATGACAAGTACCGCCAGCAGAAGCGCCACGAAAAACGGCCAGCAGGCAGCGTAGAGTTCGAGCATCGGCTTGCGGAAACGGTAACTGGCGATGAACAGGTTCATGCCGACCGGTGGCGTGAAATAGCCAAGCTGCATGTTGGCCAGAAAAATGATGCCGAGGTGTACCGGGTGAATCCCATAACCTACCGCAACCGGCAACAAGAGTGGCACCATGATGACCGTAGCAGCAAAAATATCCAGCAGTGCCCCTAGCGCCAGCAACAGAACGTTGACCAGCAACAGGAACATCGTGGGGCTCTCCACGTGCTCCTGCATGAAAAGGAACAATTGCTGCGGCACTTCAGCGTCGACCAGAAAATTGGTAAACGCCAGCGCAACGCCGAGGATCATGAGAATGCCGCCCACCATCACCATGGACTCCACCATCAGACCCGGAAGCCGCTGCCAGGACAGATCGCGGTAGAACACGACTTCCGCCAACACGACATAGATGGCGGTTACCGCCGCCGCATCGGAAATGGCAAACACGCCGCTGAACACGCCACCAAGCACTACCAGCGGGAGAGGCAACTCATAACGCGCTGCCCACAGCGCCAGTCTGAGTTCGCGGGCGTCGAACGGCCGCCTCTGAACAGCGTCGTTACGCGTGCTCCAGAGCGTCCAGGCGACGAGGATACCGAGCATGAGCAGCACCGGCAGAATGCCGGCCTTGAACAGATCGACGATGGCAAACGGAATCCCGGTATCCATCTGCTGCGCGATGACGCCATAGAGTATCAACGGCACCGACGGCACGATGAGCAGCCCCAGGCTGCCTGAGGAGGTCACCAGTCCGAGACTGAAGCGCTCTGTATACCCCTGCCCTACCAGCGCCGGCAGAAGCAGCGCGCCGAGGGCGACGATGGTGACCCCCGATGCGCCGGTAAGCGCGGTGAACACCGCGCAGGCGACGTAACCGACAATGGCCAGCCCAGCCGGCATGAAACCGACAAGGGATTCCACGAGATCCACCAGGCGCTGCGAGGTGTTGGCGGCGGCCAGCACATAGCCGGCAAACGTGAACAATGGCAGAGCCACCAGCAGGGGGGTGTCCGTGATGCGGTAGATCTCTATGGCAACGATGCTGAGGTCGATGTCCGCGGCCCAGAAGCCGGTCATCGCCGCGGCAAGCAGGACCGCGAACAACGGCGCACCGCAGATCGCCATGAGCACAATCCCGCACAGCGCCAGCCAGATCATTCGGGCAACCGCTCGGGCGGGTTCCACGCATGCAGGATGTAGCGCACCATCATGACAAAACCCGCCAGCGGCATGATCGACTCACACAACCACGCAGGCACGGACGCAAAGGCGATGATGCCATCCTCGTACTCGTAACGAACGAACTCGAAGCTCGACCAGGTAAACAACGCCAGAACCGTCACGGTAAGCAACGCCGCGACACGCTGTCCGAGACGCAGCATGCGCTCGGATGCGAACTTGCCGAGCAGATCGATGCGTATGTGATCGTCTCTTCGCGCCGCCACCATCGCGCCCAGCATCGCCACCCAGAGCACGATCACGCGAACGAAGGCGTCACCCCACGGCAACCCGGAATCAAAGGCAATGCGGGCAAATACCTGCCACGCGGCAACCACGATCATTCCGGTGAGCAGCAGCACCAGCAGCCCGGACTCGAGTGTCCTGACGAAACGCACGCCGTATCAGCCGCCGTTCCGCCGGGCGTCGATGGCGGACTGGAAGTCCTTGTAGAGTTGCGCGTCGATATAACCGTCCGCGGCGAAACGATCATTGGCAACCCTTGCCAGCGAGCGCCACTCGGCCAGTTGCTCCGCTGACGGGGCGTGCCACTGGATGCCCTGGTCACCCACCGCGGACTTCGCATTCGCGTCGTCCCTGCGCGCGAGATTGTCGACATCATGAACTGCCGCAAGCAGGTTCTCGCGCACGATCTTCTGCTGTGCCGCGGGGAGCTTGTCGAAATAGCGGTTGCCAATCGCCAGCGTGCCGTAGACGTACATCAGCGGCATGTCCAGCGCGTGCCCGACCTGGGTATACCACTGCAATGCGATCGCCCCAACAGGTGGGGCCGCCACGGTGTTGACGAGTCCGGTCTGCAAGCCGGTAAGCACATCGGCAATGGACAACGGGATGCCCTTGATGGAAAAACTCTCCAGCAGCCGGGCCGCGCCAGGATCGTTGTCCGGAATCCAGACTTTCTGCTGGCGAACGTCCGCGACGCTTGCAACCGGCGCCTGCGTCATGACGTAAGCGAAACCGACTTCGGCCACGCCGAATCCGGTGAACCCGTTCCCGCGCAGATTGTCGAGCAGACGCTCGTCGAACGCGGCCCGTATCGCCATGGCCTCTTCCGAGGACGCAAATGCCAGCGGCAGGCTGTACAACTGAAAGTTGGGATCGACGCCAACCAGTCCACCGGAAGTCAGCACCGCCCCATGCAACTGACCGGCACGGATCTTGCGCAGCACGGCCTTGTCATCACCCATGACGCCGCCAGGATAAAACTTGAGTTTGACCTCACCCTGCGTGGCGGACTCGATGGACTTGCCCGCTTCGCGCAGCCGTTTCATCCACACCGAGCCATCCGGCGACAACGCCGCCACCTTGAGCGTCGTCGCCGCCCAGGACGCCATCGGTGCACACAGAATGACGAGGACCGACAGCAGCGTGCGCGCGCCGGCGATTCGCCGAAAGGAGATTCTGAATCGTTTAAAAATACTCATCCGCGGTATCCAGTAGTTGGCGTGCCCGCTTTTGGGCAACGATATTGGTCAGCGTCAGACCGGGCGCTTTGGGCTCCGCCTCGATGACGCTGTTGAGAAGCTGGTCGTGCAGTTCGCGGTCAAACACGAGACGCGCGTAGTTTTCGGCTTCCATGACCCGCACCAGCAGCGAACGTCCCCCGGCAATGGCATCCGCGCGCTCGAAATGCGCCCGCCCTGCGTCAGGCCTGCCACCCATGGCCGGCGGAAACAGGGTATCGAACACACCCAGATACAGGTGCGCCCCGCCGTTGTCATAGGTTTCGTCCAATGCCACCAGGCGTTCCATGAGCAGGCGCACACGGGCAAGCTCCGCCACCGCATTGAAATCATCGCTGTGAACCTGCATCCATCCGGCCCACGTGGAGCCGAGCCCATACAACAGCGGCACATCCCGCGCCTTGCGCTCCGCCACCCAGCTCTGGAATTGCTTGAACGCCATGGTGCGCAAGCCGCATCCGCTCGGAATGCGTGCGCAGACCGAGCGTTCCGCCATATTCAGAGCCTTGTCATGAAGGCGTCGGGCCCGCGCCGATTCTTCCACGAAGGCGCTGGCATACGCGGAATTGAGCTTGGCGGCCGCCGCGAGCAGACCGGCATCCCGCGGACTGCCTTCGAGCATGCCATCCATCAACAGCAGGTAGGCCGGCGCGCCATCGCGCACCAGTTCCAGATCCTCGCTGTCCAGGATCGCCGAGGACAGGTTGTCCGTCAGCCCGCCCGCGGCACTGGAAACCAGGCTGGCACAGCCGCCGAGGAGCTGCAGCAACGCGACCACGCACACTGCGCGAATACCGGGGCGAACGCGGCCCGCCAGAGACTCAATTCCCGACATGGACACCATCACGAAACGGTTTACTCTCTCCCGGTTGAACGTACCAGCGCCAGCACGTCGTCAAGCGGCGGTCGCTGCCGGTAGCCCGGCACCGCAAAGCGGTGGAGCACGCGGCCGTCCGGCGCCAGAAAAAGGATGCCCGGATGGGGAATGCCATAGGCACTGTGCCCCGGCGCATAGTCTTCATTGCGAACGCCAAGCGCATTGACGTGCTTCGCCGCTTCGTCGTGTAAGAGCGGAAATCCGAGCCCCGCCCGGTCGGCAAACGCACGCAGCGTATCGACGCTGTCATAGGTCATGGCCGCCACTTTTACGCCAGCCGCCTCGAAGTCGGCCCGTCTGCTCTCCAGTTGAACCAACTGGCGCTGACAGAAAGGTCACCAGTCGGCTGAACGGTTGAGAAACAACAGAAGGCCACGGGTTCCGGAGAGATCCGCAACCGTTCGCGACTGCCCGCTCTGATCCGGCGCGTCGACCTGAACAACCGTACCAGGGGCTGGTCCCCAGTCCATGGACTCTGCCCACGTCCCGGGAACCGCCAGCATGGCCAGCGATAACAGCAGGCCGAGGATTGATCGCATCATTGCCAGTTTCATCCCACACCTTCTCCTCGTCGTCGCCGCGGCTCACGCGTCTGGCGCATCCAGACCAGCGCCATCCGCGGTCGCGGATTGTAACGCACCCGTCAGGGCGATGATCCGGCGGCGCTGCCTTTTTACAGCGCGGCGCACGCGACGCCTATTCGACGCCGACAGGTGCCGCGTGGCCTTCCGCGATAGCCGGTAAGCTTCATCGAGCCGTTCGAGCGCCTGGAGGAGGCCGCCAGGGCGATGATCCCATTCATCACCCGCACACAGTTCGCCCAACAAACGCACGCGCACCAGTCGGCGCAGGAGTTCACGGACCCGCCGTTTCGAGTGGACAACATCCCGCATCGGCCGCCGCAGCGACCACGCCAACGCCTGTTTCGCGGCTGCCATCCGGCTCGTCAGCCGCGAGGTTTCCAGGTTTTCCAGCGCAGCGACATAGGGCGTGATGAAGCTGATCAGCGACGCAATCGCTCCAAAAGTGCGCTCAGGTCGCCAGCTCGCGGGTATCTGCCCCCCAAGCGTGGATTCCAGCACCAGACCAGCACGGGACCGTGCCACGGATCGTTGCGCCGCGTGTACCCGCTTGCGAATGGCCTTGTACGCGGCTGGTGCCGGGTCATCCGGCTCCAGCCACACCAGCAGCTCAAGCTTCGCGAGTGCTTCGCCAGCTGCGGTCAGACGCGCGGCGTCCGCGAGATCTTCCGCCTCAATGACAGCGATCAGGTCATCCCGCGCCGTGCCCGCGATGCCACCCGGCGGTACGGGCGACGTCCCACCTGAGGCAGGCACTGCATACCGGTGAGCAAGCAGCCAGGTCATGGTCTCCACATCGTCATCACACCAGACAAGCTGTTTACCACAGTTCGCGCAACGGGAACTGAACACGTGCCCCGGCGCCGCTGGCGTTCAACGGCACCTGTCGCTAGGCTGACCGCTCGTCAATCGGAAACACGCACGCCATGCCGGAACCGCTCGTACTGGTCGAGACACAGGAACGTATCAGCGTGGTAACGCTCAACCGGCCGCAGGCGCTGAATGCGCTGTCCACCGGGCTGCGCGGGGCCATCAGCGACACCTTCAACCGGTTGCGCAACGATCCCGAGACGGAAGTCATCATTCTCACCGGGGCCGGGCGCGCATTCACGGTGGGCCTGGATCTGAAGGAACTGGGCGGTGAAATCCCACCCGATGCCCAGCATGCCAGCACCGATCTCGCCGCCGCGCTCGCTGCCATGCCCCAGCCCGTAATCGGCGCCGTGAACGGTTTCGCCATCACCGGCGGATTCGAACTCGCCCTGATGTGCGACTTCCTCATCGCCTCCACCGAAGCGCGTTTTGCCGACACCCATGGTCGCGTCGGCGTGGTGCCCGGCTGGGGTCTGTCGCAGCGACTACCGCGCCTGATCGGTGCCAACCGCGCCAAGGAGCTGAGCCTGACCGGCAACTACCTGGATGCACCCACGGCCTACGCCTGGGGCCTGGTCAATCGCGTGGTGGCGCCTGAGGCGCTGCTGCCCACCTGCCTGCAACTGGCGCGCGACATCCTGTCGACGGAGCCGGTAACGCGGGGCGAGATCAAACGCCTCATCGATGCCGGGTGGAACAGCACCCTCGCGGAGGGTCTGCGACTGGAGGACGAAGCCAGCAAGGCCCACAGCCGCAGGGAAGTGCGCCCCGAGAAAGTGGCCGCACGCCGCGCTGCCATCCAGGATCGTGGCCGGGATCAGAGCCGCAAGTAGCGCCGCACCCAGGCGCGGTGCCGTAGTGCGGATCGCAAGTACAGATTGTCAGTGCAGACAGTCAGTGCAGACAGTCAGTGCAGATAGTTGAACATGCGACGACGATAGGCGGTGGCCAGAGGTGCGCCTTTGCCCAGCACGTCGAATATCCGGATCAGCGTCAGCCGTCCGATATCGTCCCTGAACGTACGGTCGGTGCGCATGATCTCCAATGCCAGGTCCAGCGCCGCTTCGAATTCCTCGTCGACAACCAGGCGCACGCACAGCGCATAGCGGGCATCGAGATCGTCTGGACTGGCGTCCAGTGCCGCCTGCAGCGTTGCCGTATCGTCCAGCCCCGCGGCTTCCTCCCAGAACTCCAGGCGATTCTGGGGGCGCTTCTTTTCCGCAACGTCCGCGGCAACGGACGCCAGCGCCGTGCGCGCGTCATCGAGTTGCCCACTGCGCACCAGCACGTCCGCGAGTTCCACGCGAAAGGCCGGATTGTTCGGTTCCTGCTGGATGGAGTCCTGAAGTATCTGCAGCGCCGTGCCAAAGTCCCTTGCCGCAAGCACCTCTTCCAGTGATGCACGCAGCATGTCTCCGCTGGACATCGTGAGTTCGTCGAGCAACTGTTTGTACACCCGTTCGCTCTGGGGACCGTCCACCTGATCCACCAGCTGACCATCGTGTACCACCCGCAGCGCCGGCAGGCTCTGCACCCGCAACTGCTGCGCAAGCATCTGATCGCGCGCAACATCCACCAGCGCCAGCACCGCCTTGCCTTCATACGAGGGCATCAGTCCCGTCAGTGTTGCCTTCACCTGCGCCGAAACCGGCACCTGTTGCGCCCAGAACAGCAGCAGGACCGGCACGGAACGCGATTTTTCGGCGACCTCCTGCTGAAAATTCTGCGGTGTGACTTCAACGATAGCGCTGCTGCTACTACTGCCCAGTTGCATGATCCAATCCGGCTGACAACGAAAGGTTGGATTCTAGCTCACATCGTCAACGAAAGGCCGCAGCCACAGCGGCGATGTGCGCCTGCGGTGGCGCTGAGCGACCCGCCCCGCGCCAGATGACGCGCAGCCTGCAACTGGTCGAGAATGCGCGCTCGCAAACAGCTTGGCGTGCAGGCCATGAACCGTCACCCCTCCCAGCCTCCTCCCGACCACGGCACAGATCCTGGTTGCGACGGATCCGGCTGACATGCCCGGAATTGGCTGGGGCGCCACGCTTGGCGTCGCCGCGGCAGGACTCATCGCCGGCATCCTGGGCGGCCTGCTGATCGGTATCGCCACCGTGAGCTGGTACCAGGTCTCCTCCTTCGAAGGGAAATCCGGCTACTACGCCGTCGGTATCACGCTGCTGGGCGGTTGTATCGGCTTTCTGACCGCGCTGATCATCGCCTGGACAGTCAAGGGCGGCGCTGGCGCGCTCGCGGCGACGGTACTTGGCGCAATGGCTATTGCCACCGCCTGCCTGTTGCTCATCCTGTGGCTCATGGCGCCGGCTGCAGACCACCCGGCCGGCGTGGCGCAGGCCAAGCCATCACGCCCGGCCGACCAAGCCGTTCCATACACCGCCCTCCCCGACGAGTCCGCGTCGATCGGGGAATGGCTGCATCTGCTTCGCTACAACGGCGACGCCCGACTCCGCGTCGCCGTCATTGCCCATCTCACCCGACGGCCGTCGCTGGGCACCGAACTGGCAGACAGCATTGCCGGTGATGACGACGATTTTGCAGGCGCCCTGTTCGCCCTGGCGCAACTGGACGCCGCCTCCGTACCAAACCGGCACACCCTTCTCACCCAGGCCGCCGACATCGTGGACCGCCAGATCCATGCCGCCGCGACAACGCCCGCAGACGAGGATCCGGGTTATGCGCTGGCAGCCAGCGCCAGCCTGCGGTTCAGCGCCTGGCTTGCAGCGGCCGGCGACGCGACAGGGAGAGAGACGCGCTGGACCCAGCGGCTGCGACGCTGGAACGCACTGGCGGAATCACGACCCGACAGCATCGCCCTGGCGGACATCCTGCGCCAGACCCGTCACCGTCTCGCGACCGAAGGCGAAACCACGGGCTCAACGCCATGACCCCAGCCGAACAGGCTCTCATCGAGCGCTTCTCCGCAAGCATGCAGATCGACTACGAACGCTGGCATGACGGCGTCGGCTATGACCTGGACACCATCAACGCCGCCACGCCACCGGTTCGCCAGGCCATCGAAACGCTGCTGCTTGCGCGCGGTATCAGGGACTGGCGTGATGCCGAGGCGCTGGCGGCGCTATCGACGCCCCGCGCGGTGCAGTGCCTGGAAGACACCTACGCTCGTGCCGACGCGGCCGACCGGCTCATGATCGCGCGGCATGCCGCGCACCTGGTGGACACCTCCGCTATCGGTGACGATCTCGCCGCAGTCCTGCGCACTGCACGGCTCGGCTACGGTCTTGGCGAAGCCATCGATTCCGCGGCGACGATCCATCCACCGCCTGTCGTGCAGGCACTGATCGACGGCTTGACGCAACGCGATGGCACGGTGGCCACCCTGTTTGCCGGCCTGCTGTTCCACATCTGGGGTCACAGCGACGACCCTTTCGACGTTGACCATCGCGATCGGTTCCTGCAGTTTCACGCGCCCGACCCCGCGGAGCGCGAGCAACGCGCCAGGGAGTTCGTGGGGCGCTACCGACGCTGATGGGATGGATTGATGACGTTCAAACTCGTGGCTCTGGATATCGACGGCACGCTGCTGCCACCCGGTGCTCCGCATGAGGCGCTACCGGACACGGCAATCACCGCTGCCGTGCAAAAACTTGTCGAACGCGGTGTGGTCGTTGTTCTGGCCACCGGGCGCATGTTTCCGGGTACCGCGCGCATCGCGCACCACCTTGGCATTGCGGCGCCTCTCGTCTGTCAGCAGGGCGCGGTCATACACGATACCCACGGCAAAACCCTTCACCAGTACACGCTGCCTGACGACCTCGCGCACGCACTGATGCACTACGCAACCTCGCGCACCTACACCTATGCCTGGTTCGATTCCGCACGTTACGTGGTCTCCGCCGCAAACCCGATGTCAGCATTCTACGGGCTGGTATCGGGCATCAGCGTCGAGGCACACCCCGATCCGCACCTGAGCGGCATCACACCCACCGGCATCGACATCATCACGTCACGCAGCACCGCGGCAGGCGTGCACAGGGACCTCGAACAACGTTTTGGCAACCGTCTCACGTTGCTGGATTTCCCCACCGTGACAGCCGCGCACGCCAGTCAGGCGAGCAAGGGACAGGCACTGGCCCTGCTGGCCGCTGAATTTGGTATCGACGCGGACGAGGTGCTTGCCATAGGTGACAGCGTCAACGACGTCTCGATGCTCGCGTGGGCAGGGTGGGGGGCGACGCCAGCACACGCGGATGACTACGCGCGTGGCGCGGCCGACGAAGTACTGGCGGGCGGTGGCGTATCCGGTATCGCCAGGTTTCTCACCAGCCTGGCCGCGCCGTAGCACGCCCGCACGCTTCGGCGAATTCCGCCAGATCAGGCACCGGCAGCAACCGTTCAGGGAACCAGGCCGGTATAGGCCAACGATGGTACATGACTGCCGTTGGCGGCGTTGTACAGCTCGAGCGTGCCGGCATCCGTGGCCTGCCTCGGAACGCGGATACGAAAGGCACCGTTCAGGGGGTTGTACCAGAAGGGGAACGACTCGGTGGTCTTGTTCTGCGGATGCCATTTCCTGTCATTGCCGGAGCCATCGACGTCGTCCGCGACCGTGTGAGCATGATCTGGCTGCAGCGGATTCAGCGGCAACTTGTAGTTGCTGAACCACAGGGGATCGATGTTCGCCGGCCACTCCCCATGAACCTGGCGATACACATCGATCTGCCCGGCGATGACACGCACCGTCTGCTGCGCTGCAGCCAACTGGGATTGCTCGTCCGCCCCCTGCACCGTGGAGACCGAAACCGCCGCAAAGATGGCCAGCAGTACGGCGACGACAAGTAGCTCAATCAGCGTA
The DNA here is from genome assembly GCA_024234635.1 of Pseudomonadales bacterium. Classification (GTDB taxonomy): domain Bacteria; phylum Pseudomonadota; class Gammaproteobacteria; order Pseudomonadales; family Azotimanducaceae; genus SYFY01. Next base: position 27,863 of record JACKNX010000010.1, read on the forward strand.
AAGCCACCCATCCGGGAGACGCGTCGGATGATGGCAGGTGCATCGCGAGTGGCCATCCCGTCAGGCTAACGGCCGGTGCTCCAGGTAGCCGTGATTGGCGTCGCAGTCAGATCCGGCCCGGTTCGGGACGCGCAGCCTCCTCCGTCAGAATGCCAACTGCGCCGATTTCCCAGGCAACGCAACCGCTTCCGGCGCATCACCTTCGAGCATCACCCACGGCATGCCGGTGGACTGTGTGGCCACCCGCAGGGAACGTACACGGTCCAGCAACGGATCGAAAACGGTGTCGATATGGTGGAGACCGTTGTTTTCCTCACTGACGTGGCCGATGACAACATGCAGGTCATTGTGCGCCACCGCCTCCAGCAGCTCAGCGGACTGCTGATTCGACAGGTGCCCCAGGTCGGACCGTATGCGCCGCTTCAACGGCGGTGGATAGCGGCCATTCTCCAGCATGCCCACATCGTGATTGGCTTCGAGCATCAGCAGCGCACAGTCGGAAAACTGTTCAACGACATGGGGGGTCACGCAGCCGAGATCGGACAGCACCCCGACCTTCACACCATCCCGACAGAAAACGAACTGGGTCGGTTCACGCGCGTCATGAGGAACGCGCACGGGATTGATGCTGACATCGCGCAGCACAAACGGCACATCGCCATCGAACGCCTCGCCATGCAGTGAATAGCTGCCGCTGGACAACGTGCCGTAGGAGGCATGCACGGGAATGGCGTATTTGTGCGCCAGCGCCGCCACGCCCGAGGCGTGGTCTGAATGTTCGTGAGTCACCAGAATGGCCGTGATCTCGCCCGGCCGCACACCAAGACGCGCCAGTCGTGCTTCGGTCTGCTTGACCGTAAAACCGCAATCGACAAGAAACAGCGAGCGGCCCAATCGCACCAGGGTGCCATTGCCGCGGCTGCCGCTCCCCAGGGACGCCAGTCCGATCAAACCGCGTATTCCTTGATCAGTACCAGTACCTGCTGCGACAGATCGTCCGCCGGTGCGCCGCCGCTGCCATCCTGCACGGTGACGTCGAACGACTCGCCTTCGCCGGTGAGCATCACACGCAGATCTTCCGACTTCTTGCGCCCGAGGCTCAGCATGCGGCTGAAGAACCCGGGTTCCTTGCCGGTAAAAACGCTCTCGGGTACGCGAATGGTATAAACGCCCGCGCCATCGTCCGCCGAGAGAATTTCCACGCCCCCGTTCTCGAGTGCCTTGCTGAGCGCCGCCCAGGCACGTTCATAGTCCAGGCGCAGCCGGAGGACAGGATGTCCCGCCATGTCGCGGGCAAGCTCCGCCTTCTGCACGCCGGAAATGTTGGCTGCAACGCGGGACACAGTTTGCTCGGACACCCGCGCGGCAATATAGGCACCGAGCTCACGCAGCAGCTCGTCTTCCGCTTCGGGCAGGCTCGAGGAAATGCCATTCAGGCTGGCCACCGCGGGCGGCGACGGCAAACCCTGGCTGTCGTTTTCTTCGCGTACGTGTATCTCACTGCTGAGTTCCTGCATGCCACGCTCCAGACGGATGCGCAGCCGTTCGCGTCCCGTCGCGAGGTTGCTGTTCTTGCGGCTTTCCTGCAGCACCAGGCGTACGACGTCGCGGTAGGTTTGCTGGGTGGCCGGCTGCACGACAAACCAGTCCGTGTCGATGCGGCCATCCGCCGGCTGCTCGTACGTGACGGTCATGCCATTCTCCGCCAGGAACTGCTTCAGTTTCGGCCACACCGTTACCGGGGACTCAGGCACGGCGAGCCAGCGGCGGGTGGACAGACGCTGAATGCGAACTTCGCCACGATTGTCGCCCGTATAGATCGCGTCAGGCAGCGGTGGCTGCTTCGGAAAGAACTCCGCATTGACCTGTTCAGGCGTCGGCGGGATGGGGAACGGGTCGGTCAGGGCATCGGCGGTCAAGCCATCCGGGACCACCAGCGGGGGCTTCTGCGCAGCGGTCAGATAGTCGTCCCGCCGGTCAACGAACACGCCCTCGTCATCGTTCAGCCAACTGCACCCCGCGAGCCATGCCACCATGGTCAGCGTGACAAGGCGTGCCACCATACCGTCGATCCTCACTTCGGTTTCAGTCCTGCAGCGCGCCGGCAGCCCTGAGGCGGGCACGCAATTCGGGTTTGTGCTGTTCTGACAGCGCCACCAACGGCAGCCGGATTCCCCGATCGATCCGGCCCATCTCATATAGCGCCCACTTGGTAGGCGCTGGCGATGTTTCCACGAACAGGATTTCGTGGATTGGCTGGAGCAGCGCATCGAGCCGCCTCGCTTCCGCCTGATCGCCCGACAGCCACGCATCACAGAAGCGGGCCATTTCCACCGGCAGAACGTTGGCCGTAACCGAAATCGTTCCCACCGCGCCGAGTTCCAGCATGCGCAACGTCTGCGCGTCCTCCCCCGACAGGAGGATGAAATCATCATCCACCAGGGCCCTGATCTGCGCGATCCGCTCCGGATCGCCACAGGCTTCCTTGATGCCGACGATGTTGCCTATGGACGCCAGTCTGGCGACCGTTTCAGCCTTCATGTCGCAGGCCGTTCGCGGTGGTACGTTGTACAGCACCAGCGGGATATCACAAGCTTCGGCGATGGCTTTGTAGTGCTGGTACAGGCCTTCCTGGGTGGGCTTGTTGTAGTACGGTGTGACCAGCAGGCACGCGTCAGCGCCATCCCGCGCCGCCTGCTGCGTCTGGTGAATGGCCTCGCGGGTGGCATTGCTGCCCGTGCCGGCGATGACCGGTATCTGGCCCGCGACGATCTCCACGGTTCGACGAATGACCTTGAGATGCTCGTCCGTATCGAGCGTGGGACTTTCGCCCGTGGTGCCCATCGGAACAATGCCGTGCGTGCCACTGTCCAGGTGCCAGTGAACGAGGCGCTCGAGCGCCGGCCAGTCGACTTCCCCCGATGCCTGCATGGGGGTAACCAGGGCAACGATGCTTCCGCGCATCATGATTCGAATCCAGAATCCGAAGAGCGCGCATGGTACCAGCGTCGCCAGCCGGCGCTCTACTATCGCTTGCCGCTATGCGTCCGGCTGCTGGAATACTTCGCCGCGTGGCCAGGCGTTGTAGATCGCCTTGACGAGCGTCGCCAGCGGAATGGCGAAGAACACCCCCCAGAACCCCCAGAGACCGCCGAACACCAGTACCGCAACGATGATATTGATCGGGTGCAGGTCCACCGCCTCGGAAAACAGCAGCGGCACCAGTACGTTGCCATCCAGCATCTGGATGACCAGGTAGACGCCGATTACCAGGAACCCATCCCAGGTCCAGCCGAACTGCAGAACCGCCACCACAACCACCGGGATCGTCACCACGGAGGCGCCGATGAACGGTACCAGCACCGACAGGCCGACCAGAACGCCGAGCAACGCCGCGTAATTGAGGCCAAGCACCGTAAACGCGACAAACGTCGCCGCACCCACCAGCAGTATTTCGATGAACTTGCCACGCACGTAGTTGGCGATCTGCAGATTCATCTCGGCACCGACACGGTCGAGCATGGGCCGCTTTCCGGGCAGCAGCGACAGAAACCAGCCCAGCAGCGCATCTTTGTCCTTCAGGAAGAAAAACACCGCCAGCGGCACGAGAATGATGTAGATCACCCAGCCCACCAGGGACGGCACCTGATTCAGCAGCACCTGTACCACGTCACCACTGAGGTGGCCGACGTCCCCCGCCATCGCCTCCAGCCAGGCGTCGAGCTGCTCCGGTGTCACCAGCTGCGGCGACGAGGCCGCCAGATCCTTGGCCATTTCACGCAGGCGGCCGATCAGATCCGGCAGTGCATTGGCGAGCGCGACGCTTTGGCGCCACACCAGCGGCACCAGAAAAAGTATCAGCGCCACCATGCCGCCAAGAAACAGCAGAAAGGTCAGATAAACGCAAAGACCGCGGGGCAGCCCCATGCCTTGCAGCCGGGACACCAGTCCCTGGAGCAGAAACGCCAGCACCAGCCCTGTCAGCACTGGCGCCAGAACACCACCAAGCGTAAACAGCACGACGAAAGCGCCAACGAGGAACACGATCAGATAAATCGCTTCCTCGTGCGAGAAGTACCGGTTGATCCAGTTGCCGAGGACCTCGAGAAATTTCAACCGCTCTTCTTCCGCAGCAGATAGACGTAAACCCCGTCCTTTTCCGAGGATTCCTCCAGACAGTGACCGCTCTGCCGCGAGAAGACGGCAAAGTCGCGCACGGAGCCCGGGTCCGTTGCAAACACCCGCAGCAGTTCACCCCCCTGCAGCCGATTGATGGCCTGCTTGGCTTTCAGCAACGGCATGGGGCAGGTCAGCCCCCTGGCATCCAGAATCGTTTCGTCCATCGTTCGATTATAGGGAGATCGCGGCAGATCTTTCGACGAAAATCAGTTTCCCCGGGTCGGAACGCCAACCCGACGGCGGGCACCGCGATGCCCTGGCGCATCAACCGATTCAGCCTGCATTCATGCCATCGATTCACTATGATCGCCGCAATGAAACACCTTTCCAGAGCGCGCGTTTCCCTTCTGCCGGGCGTGGTGGGGATGCTCCTCGTCTGTGCGCTGCCAGCCATCGCCGGGCCATCAGGCGAGTCGTTGCGTCGGGAAACCGTGCGCACCGCGGAGGTGCTGCCGTCCCGGAGTGTGGACACACTGCAGCTGCCGACGCTGGGCGATGCCTCCTCGCGCATTATTTCCCCACAACTCGAACGGCAGATTGGCGAAGACTTTCTCCGCCAGCTCTATGCCTCGCTACCCACTTCCCGCGATCCGTTGCTCAAGTACTATGTGAGCGTTCACGTTTCGCAGCTCGCCACCTATTCCGAGCTGGCGGACGCGCTGCTCCGTGCGGTGCTGATAGACAACAAGGAAATCAACGCATTTGCCGCGCCGGGTGGCGTCATCGGCGTGAACGCCGGCCTTTTCCTCTATGCGGAGGATGTCAACGAATATTCTTCGGTACTCGCGCACGAACTGGCGCATCTGTCCCAGCGACACTTCGCCCGTGGCGTGGAGGAAGCGCAGCAGCAGACCATTCCCACCGTGGCCAGCCTGATCGCCGCCATCGCAATCGCTGCCATGGGCGGTGGCGATGCCGGTCTGGCCGCACTGTCAGGCGTCCAGGCCGCGGCCCAGGCCAGGCAGCTTCGTTACAGCCGCGCCCGCGAAACCGAAGCTGACCGCATTGGCATCAACACCCTGGTGCGAGCTGGTCTCGATCCACAGGGCATGCCAAGAATGTTCGAACGCATGCACCAGGCGTACCGGTTCACGCGAACGCCGCCGGAGTTTCTGCTCACACACCCGCTCACGGACACCCGCGTGGCCGACACCCGCCAGCAGGTACGGTCTCTCGGCACGCTGCCGCACCAGCGCCATTCGCCCATCGACGCCGCTGACTACGCACTGATGCGCGCACGCACGATGGTGCACTACGCGGACAGCCCGCAGGCTGCGGTGGCGAGTTTCGAGAAACGCCTGAAGGAAAACCCGGATGACACCAGCGCGGAATACGGCCTCGCCCTGGCCCTGGCCGCCACAGGCAAGCATGACGCCGCGCTGGCCATCACCGAATCGCTGCTGGGAACGGACCCACAGAAGATCCTGTACATCTGCGCACACGCCGAAGCATTGATTGATGCCGGCAGGGCTGGCGATGCCGCAAACCTGCTGAGCCGGCACCTTGTCCTGAATCCGGACAACGCGCCGCTGTCCACGTTGTATGCCCAGGCGCTGTCCGCGCAGCACCAGTACGCCGATGCCCAGACAGTGCTGGAACGCCAGAGCCTGCTCAACCCGCGCGATATCGATGTGTGGTACGACCTCGCTGAAACAGCGGGGCTCGCCAGCGATGTGATCGGCGTGCATCGCGCGCGGGCCGAGTTCTTCGCGCTGCATGGCAGCTACAGCCGGGCGATACAGCACCTGGAATATGCGCAACGACTGATCAGTCGCACGGACCGCCGCCTGCGTGCCCAGATCGATCAGCGCATCATGGATTTGCGGGAAGCCCTGCGCACCGCACAGAGCTGAGTCCTCCCACGGTCTGGTTGGCCAACTGCAAACGGGGTCAGGCCGCGATTTCCGGCCGCGGCGCCATGGCGGCTGGCGCCGCGGGCGAAAACAGCGCCCGCAATGTCGCCGCCGTTCCCCGCCCGGAGTACGCACCCAGCACCGTTCGCCTGCCGGCGCAACCGATACGCTGGCGCACCAGCCTGTCGTCCGCCAGCCTGGCTACGGTCTCTGCCAGCGCAGTTGCATCATCCATCCGCGTCAGGACGCCGTCGACGCCGTGACGCAGCACCCCCGCGAAGGAGCCGTCGGCCGCCGCCACCACCGGAACTTCGCAGCTCATGGCTTCCAGCACGGTCATCGGCAGGTCGGTCGCATGCGCCTGCTGCAGAACCAGAAACAGGTCGGCACTTCGCAATAGCGTCCGAAGCTGCGCGGGATCATCCGCTGGTGAGATTTGCAGCAGACCGGAAATACCCCGCCGACGGGCCTTTTCCACAAGCTCTTCCACCCGGCCATCGACACCGAGCAGGCGGCAGCCGGTCGAATAGCCGGACGCATTGAGCCGGGCAACAACGTCGACAAGCGTGTCCAACGCCCTGTCGCTTGCTGCCTCCAGTGTCGCGACCAGCCGAACCCGCACTTCGCCAACCGTCCTCTGCGTCGTACCTGCCTGATAGAAATTGCAGTCGACGCCCGGCGGCACGCAGTGGATGCGATCCGCACTGACGCCCACCCTGTCCTGCAGATGACGTCTTACGTTTTCCGAACCAGCGACTGTAAATTCACAGCGTCGTAGCCAGCGGTGGAACAACGACGGCGACAGCCGCTCGCTCGTCTGCCCGTCGAGCGAAAGACTCCACGAAATTCCCAGCAGCTCGGTAGCGGCTGCCGCCAGACTGGCACTTTCGCCACCTGCCAGCACATGCACGTGATCGGTATCAAGCTGACGCAGAACCTGGAGCAGCGAAAGCATGCGCAGAAATCGGCCACCTCGCAGCAGATAGCCCACGACGGACCTCAGCGCCAAGGGACGCCTGAGCAGGAGAGCAGGCAGACGGACGACGTCCCGCACGCATACGTTCGGCATCGGCAACGGCTGCCGGGGCGGGGCATCCGAAACCGCCCCCGTCGCAGTAAAAATCTCTGCAATGCCGCACTCACTCCCGATGCCGAGGATGCGCAGCGACGCGTCCTCCTCTTTCAGGAAGCCTGCGCGCTTGAGGAGCCAGGGCGCGCACGCGGCGGGATCGACCAGAACGACAGTGTTCGCGCATGCGCTCGCTTCCGGAAACGCCGGGGATGCCCCGGGCGTGTCGCCGGAAACCGCATGCCCCTCGACGGGAGGCTGCGCTGAATACGGGAAGGAGGTTGCAATGGACATCAGGTGGGCAAGACCGCTGGTCCTTGGGCCATGTCGCCCAATCCTATGCCCGCCCCGCATGCTGTCAATACATTTGGGTAATATCGCCCAATATTGTCGCGGCCTTGACCATGCCGGGTCCCTGGCCGGACAATCTCTGGGTCATTCAGCCCAGACGCTGCGCTGAATGAAAAACCAGCTCGGGTGGATCGTACAGGGAATGAAATCGGTGACAGGAGTCGCCCGCGCCAGCTAAAAGCACCCACGCCCCCGGTCCTCACCACGACCCTCAGCACGTGGGATCACGTCATCCGCGCCATCGCGCCACGAGGGAATCCGGCTCTTGAACGACCAGCTCGCAAAGTCGTTCAAAGCCGCCGCAACTAAAATCCTGCGGCGGCTTGCCCACATTGCGTTACGAAGCGGTGTGTCTTTCGATGAGTTCGTGGAAATGACGAAGCACACCTTCGTCGAAGCCGCCGAACAGGACTTTCCCATCACGGGGCGCAAGATGTCCGCCTCCCGTATCGCCACCCTGACCGGCATTCCGCGCAAGGAAGTTGCCCGCGTGCAGAAGGCAGACCGGGTTTCCGATGCGGAAATGACCGGGAAATACAATCGCGCCGCGCGTGTGTTCAACGCCTGGCTACGCGAGCCGCTGTTCACCGACGGAAAAGGCGACCCACTGGACCTGCCGATGGAAGGTACATCGGGGTTCTCTGAGCTCGTCCGGCGCTTCGGAGGGGATGTTCCGGCACGCGCCGTCGCGGATGAACTGATCCGGGTCGGGGCGCTGGAAGTGGTTGATGACCGGTTTCGGCTCAGCGCCAGGGGGTACGTACCGTCGAGAGGTTCGGCAGAACTGTTCGAAATTCTCGGCACGCACACGGCGGAGCTGATGGAGACCATTGACTTCAATCTTCGGCGCGGACCGCACGAATTACCGTTGCTGCAGCAGAAGGTGGTCTACGACAACGTTCCGGTGGAGCACGTGGACGCCTTCCTGCGGTTCAGCCGACGCATGGGCGAAAGCCTGATCAAGGAGTTGGACTTCTGGCTTGCCGAGCACGACAGGGACAGACGATCGGACCTTTCCGAAACTGGACGCGCAAGGCTCGGCCTCGCCGTATTCCAGATCCGGGAAATCCTGGAAACACCTAACGATGGAGAAAAGAAATGAAGACGTGGACACGCGCCGCACTGGCGATTTTTGCCTGCATGGCAATCGCCACCGGCACCCGTGGTGAGGGCGGTATTGGCGGCAGCGGCTGGCTGTCGGGGTCGTTGCAGATGTTCGCCAGCATCTTCATCGATGATCGCGAATTCGACACTGACAACGCGGTTGTTCTGATCAACGGCGCGCCCGGCGACGTCAGTGATCTGCGGATTGGCCAACAGATCGCCCTGCGTTCGAACGCGGTGGTGGGCGACAGTGCGGATATCGTTCGCTACGACGCCAGCCTGATAGGTCCCGCCTCGGGCATCGACGCGTCAGCCGGCACGTTCCGCATCCTCGGCGTTGGCGTGTCGACATTCGATGGCACCAACCTGGATGGCCTGGAACTGGCCAAGCTCCGCGATGGCGATTGGGTGGAGGTCAGCGGCGTGCGGGGCGCCAGCGGCGACTGGCTCGCCACCTATGCCCGTGCCGCCCAGGCGCCATTCGCCGTGCTCAGCGGCGAAGCTGGCGAGCAGCGCTCCGGCAAGATGCTGGTTGACGGCGTTGTGGTGCAGACAGGTCGGACAGCCAGCCCCCTGCCTGCCACGGGGGATTTCGTGCGCATTCGGGGCAGTCTCGCCGCTTCCGGGTCCGCACTCGTGGCCGATGTCATCGAACCCTATCTGCAACGTGACGAAGCATCGGTCGACCTGGCCCTGGAAGGCCACGCCCGGCGTCGCGCGGACGGCGCCATCGTCGTCAACGGCCAGCGTGTTCGCTTCGCCGAAAACACCCGTTTCATGAATGGCACTGCGAAGGATCTTGCGGACGGCATTCGCGCCAGCTTCGCCGGCAGGCGTGACGGTGACGGCGTGCTGGTGGAACAGGTCACTTTTAAACCGTCTTACAAGCTCCGCCTTGAAGGCCGGCTCGACGGGCTGCAAACCAAGACCCGGGATTCCGCGCTGCTCGATATCGCCGGCTTCAAACTCTGGTTCAATCAGACCAGTTCACTGGGCCGAGGCGAGGATCCCCAACGCGGTGAAAGCGCGCTGAGTACACTGTCGACCGGCGACTACATCCGGCTCATCGCCTTCGTGGACGGCGCGCACATGGCGATCCGGCGCATGGAAATCGCCAGTCCGAAGGACGAAGTACGGGTGCTCGGCCTGGTATCCGAGACCGCCAATGGCGGTTTCAAGCTCATGGACCGCTGGGTATACCTGGATCGCAATACCGCGGTCAGCATGAGTGGCGGTGACACCACGCTCACCAGTTTCATTGCCCAGCTCAGGCCGGGCAGTCTGGTCGAAGTACGGTGGAACAACGGCTCGGCCAGCGGCGCGGCTGCCAGCGTAAGCGTGCGTTGAACTGGCCTGGCGGCGTTGACAGGCCACCGCGTGGCTGGCCTGTCGTGTGGCAGCTTGTCAACCCCAGCTGGTGATGCCGTGCCATGATGGCACTCGGTTGCCGGCGGACAGCCTCGGACAGATTTGCGCCGCCGGCGCATTTCCGTCGAGCCGCACCGCCGGCGCCGCATCTGCCCTGCATTGCCGTTCTCCGCGACGGCAATGCCAGGGTGACCAATAACCCCCCAGGCGGCAGGGTGCGTCTGCTCGTCAACCGCGCACGAACTCCCGCAGCACCTGGCCGGGTCGCTGACCGGTATGAACGCCATTGCGCACTACTACCTGACCACCCACCAGCGTGGCGTCATAGCCGTGGCTGCGTACGATCAGGCGCCCACCGTTGTGGGGGAAGTCATTCACATACTCGGGATGGCATGTCTCCAGACGCTGGAAGTCGATGACGTTGATATCGGCATGCCAGCCTTCGCGCAACAACCCACGTTCGCGCAGACCGATAACGGCAGCGGACTGACCGGTGATGCGATGAACCGCGTCCGGGAGTGTAAGGACACCGCGGCGGCGCACCAGTTCGGCCAACAGGAACGTAGGTGAGTCCGCATCGGCAATGAAACCTACATGTGCACCGGCATCGCCCAGCATCGGCACAACCTGGGGCAGCCGCATCAGGTTCCACTGGTTCTCGACGTGGCTGGCGAACATCCAGTAGTTCAGGAACTCCCGGCCATCGGATTCCAGCATGCGTTCAACAAACACATCCACGGGGTCTTTGCCTGCCGCCGCGGCAATCTGCGCGAGACTCCCCTTGCGATCCAGGTCATAGTCCGGTCGCTGGTCGTGACCGAGCGGGTGCAACGCCTTTGGGTCGATGCGGAAGCCGGCTTCCCTGGCCTCGCGAACCAGCGTCTCGCGCCGTGCGGGGTCACGCAGTACCTCCATGCGCTCGGCCAGCGTTGGCAGACTCATCAGCGTCTTCCAGGCAGGTGTTCTGAACGGATACAGGCGGGCAAGCCCGAACAGCGATCCGCTCGGCCGTGTCTGGCAGATCACCGTCATGCGCCGGCCATCCTGATTGTTGCGGTCAAGAAACGCGGCCGTATTGCCAACGCCGCCATCACCGGTGCCCCCGACGCCGCCGGAGTACATCACCTGACAACCAACCTCGGCGCCGTACGCCAGCATTGCATAGTCAATTGCCTGTCGCGTCTGCATGTCAGGCACGACCTGGTAGAGACCGCCGCGCCCACCAGCCTCGACGATGGCCCGCTGGATGGCGGAAATCTCCCGCTCATCCGCCCACGTACCGGGTGTACAGCGACCATCAGGGACACGGTGTGCCAGCAGGCGTGAGGTGGAAAATCCAGCCGCTCCCTCCTGAATGGAGGCGCGCACCATGTCGGTGATGGAGCGCAGTTCCCGGTCATCGGGTTGTTCGCCTTCGTCCAGACTGCGGTCGCCCATGGCCTCGAGCCGAATGGCGGAATGGCCCGCCAGGCCAACGACATTGAGCGCCGGGCGCAGTGTCTGGATTGCATCCAGATATCCCCCGAAGCTGGTCCACGTCCAGGGCAGGCCATCCATGATCGCGTCCGCGGAAATGTCTTCCACGGCTTCCATCAGCTCGGCGAGATAGCGCCGGTTCTTTTCGCCGACGGGCGCGAACGTAACGCCGCAGTTTCCGATCAGTGTTGTCGTGACGCCATGCCAGGAACTGGAACGCAGCTCGGGATCCCAGCCGATCTGAGCATCGAGGTGCGTATGCAGATCGACGAATCCCGGCGTGACCAGGCGATCCGTGGCATCGATGCGCTCCTTCGCGCCCGCGGCGCCCAGGTCGCCGATGCGCGTGATGCGGCCATTGTCGACCGCAATGTCGGCACGAAAGCCGTCCGCGCCGGTACCATCGATGACGGTGCCACCCGAAATGATCAGGTCATGATCCATGGTTCGATCCCCCCTGTGTAAATTGCCTGCGTCCCCTCGACAGAAGCGCGTTCAGTATTTGAAGTCCAGCATTCGATTCAGCGGCACCATCGCGCGGCGGCCGATTTCCGGATCCACGTGTATCTCGTTCGCCCGCATCAGCGTCTCCGAGCGCAGCAGGTCCGCCAGTACCTGCAGATGGTTCATGGCCATCCAGGGGCAATGGGCGCAACTCTTGCACGTGGCCCCATCCCCCGCGGTGGGCGCCTCGATGAACCGCTTGTCCGGATTCTTCTGGCGCAGCTTGTGGAACATGCCCTTGTCCGTCGCGACGATGAACATGCGGTGCGGCAGTTCGGAAGCGGCTTTGAGAATACCGCTGGTGGAACCCACGGCATCCGCCAGGGCAATCACTTCCGCGGGCGATTCCGGATGCACGAGAACACCGGCATCGGGATAGAGTGCCAGCAGATCCTGCAGTCCCCGCGTCTTGAATTCGTCGTGCACCACGCAGGTGCCCTGCCAGAGCATCATGTCAGCGCCGGTTTGCGTCTTGATGTAGTGCCCCAGGTGCCTGTCCGGTGCCCACAGGATCTTCTCTCCCTTCTCGTGCAGGTGGCGCACGATCGGTAAGGCGACACTGGACGTCACCACCCAGTCGGACAACGCCTTTACGCGCGCGGAGGTATTGGCATACACCACCACGGTACGCTCCGGGTGTGCCTTGCAGAAGGCTTCGAATTCGTCGGCAGGACACCCTATGTCCAGCGAGCATTCCGCCTGCAGCGTCGGCATGAAGACCCGTTTTTCGGGAGACAGGATTTTGGCCGTTTCACCCATGAAGCGCACACCGGCGACTATCAGCGTGTCCGCTGCGTGGCGTTTGCCGAACCGCGCCATTTCCAGGGAATCGGACACGAAACCACCGGTTTCCTCGGCCAGGTCCTGGATCGCTCCGTCCACGTAGTAGTGCGCGATCAGCACCGCGCCACGCGCCTTGAGCTGATCGGCAATTTCCGACTTCAGCGCATCACGTTCCGCGTCACTCAACGGTATCGGGCAATGGTCCGGGATCTGATCGTCCCGCAACGTGTGATCTACCAACTCCATTCGCGTGACCCTGTAGCGATATTCCGCAGATTGTAACCTCGAACGGGTCCATTACCCCTGGCCGGACGTCGGACCCGTTTCCGGGCAAAATGCCACGCCCGCACCTGCAAGTGGCCGCCTGTTGAACCGTACCATCCTGTTCCTGTCAGATCCGCGGGCCGAGCCCACCGGCGACAACCACATGACCTTGCCCGTGGCGTTTCGCAACGGCAACTGGCACGTCGTCACGGCCTCCCACGCGCTGTCGGTCCGGGCAGGTGACGCGTATGCCGGGGAACATCGCCTGAAGGATTTTGATCTCGTATGGCCACTGGGCCTCGGACCCCGCGAAGGTTTCCTCGATCGCATGCAGCTACTGGCTCACAGCGACGCCCGGCTGATCAATCCGCCATCCGTGTATCTGTTGCTGCACGGCAAGCTCGCCTGGACCGACCTGCAGCCGGAAACCCACGCTGCCGACGACTGGCGAGTGCTGGCGGACGTGGTGGGCCAGGGTGGTGAGTGGCTGCTCAAGCCCGCCGCCGGCAGCTTCGGCCGCGATGTCACCCGAATTCGTCCGTTCGACACCGCCGCGGTGCGCAGCGCCATGGCACGGAGCACTGACTCCTGGTTCGTGTTACAGCGTTGGGAGAGTGCCATTGCGATGGGCGAATGGCGTTCGTTGCTCGTGGGTGACCGCATCATCGGCAGTTACCGGCGCACGCCCACCGACGGTTTGCGTGCCAATCTCGCGGCGGGAGGACACGCGACCCGCGGCGAACCGGACAGCCGCAATCAGGCCGTGGTGGACAGCGTGCGCGCACGACTTCGCGCGTACGGCGCCGGCTTTGCCGCCATCGACACGAGTGGCGGTTTCCTGGTGGAGGTCAACGTTGCCAACCCGGGCGGGCTAGGGACACTGAACAGCCTGCACGGGCTGTCGGTGAATTCGGATCTGGTGAGCGCGATCGAGGCCTGGCTGCAGCGGCCCACCAGGGCCGCCTGACAAGTTCGGTGATTTGAGGATGGCTGAAGCGTTCCAGGCCAAGGCGTGGTTCGCATGGCTTACCGGGCGTAAGTTCAACAGCCGCAACGCAGGCGTGGGACGCTTCAGCCATCCCCTGTGGGAAGCGCTCAAGTGACCTAGCAGCTGACCACGTTGCGATTGCCAGCGCTGTCGCGCATGGAACTTCGTGCCATGAGAGGATGCTGAAAAAGTCCATCCCGGACTTGTTCCAGCAGTCGTCGGCTTCGCCGGCTCGCGCCAAATGCAGCGTTTTCCGCTGCATTTGCGGGCCAGCCGTCCCTGGCTGGCATACCAGGCTGCTTTTTCAGCAGCCTGCTAACTTATCAAGCGGACCACCAGAGCAGATCAGTGCACATCCCGGCGGGCCAGAAGCATCGCGCGCAGTTCATCCAGACGATCCTGACGCGCATCCAGATTACGAACATGCCAGCGAATGATCTCCGCCTTGCGGGGATGATCGAGCAGCCGATACGTCTGGAGCGCGGTTTTCAGGCGTTCGATTTCACCTTCGAGCAATCCAATGACGTCATCCAGCGTCAACGCCGCGTCATCATCGGCCAGGCGATGTTCCAGTTCTTCCGCCATCTATTCCACAGACTCCAGCAACGCGCGTGGTGGCAAGGCCATCGTTGAATATCAACTATAGCCCGCGCTAGCGCCGCGGGGGTACCGATTCATGCACCCGTTCACAGTACAGGCCGATGCCACCGGACACGGGCGCCGTCAGGGTGTGCCGCGTGTATGTTCCGCGCGTGTTGCCTTTCGACGGCCGCACCGTAGACTCCTCGCGAAACGACGGGAACAGCATGGGAATGCACGATGGCAGGACCACTTGAAGGTTTTACGGTCGTCGACCTGTCGGCCGTCGTCTCCGGTCCACTGACCGGCGCGCTTCTCGCCGACCAGGGGGCCGGGGTAATCAAGGTGGAACGTGTCGGCGGCGGCGACATCCAGCGGCAGGTCGGCAGCCAGCGCAACGGATTTTCCGGCTTTTTCCACGTACTCAACCGTGGCAAGCGCAGCATCGCCACTGACCTCGGAACCGAGGAAGGGCGTCGCATCGTTCATGCGCTGGCGGCACGGGCGGACGTGGTGATACAGAATTTCCGGCCCGGCGTGGTCGAACGCCTCGGCATCGGCTTCGATGACCTGTCCGCCATAAATGCAGGGCTCGTCTATCTCAGTATCAGCGGCTTCGGCCAGACCGGACCCCGGTCGGGCGATCGCGCGTACGACCCCATCATCCAGGCGTACTCGGGCATCGGCGCCGTGCAGGGGCGCATCCACCGGGAGCATCCGGAGATGCCGGAACAGGTGAACATGCTGCTGCTGGACAAGCTCACGGCCTGGACCGGCTGCCAGGCAGTGACCGCCGCCCTGCTCGCCCGGTCCCGGACGGGCAAAGGCCAGCACATCGAGCTGTCCATGCTCGATACGGCCATCGCCTTCATCTGGTCGGACACGGCAGCAGACCTCATCCTGCAGGGCGAGATCGACGATCCGCGCCCGCCGGTCGGCGCCTCGGGCTCCGTGCACCAGCTTGCCGATGCCTGGGGCGTCACCATGACCCTGCATCAGGAAGAATTCGTCGGGTTTTGCCGTGCGCTCGGCCTCGCGGACATTCCCGAGGACCCGCGCTTCGCCTCCCTGCAGGCCCGCACCCGCCACCGGCAGGAACTGGCCGCGATCCTTGCCGAACGTGCGGCGCCCGCGGCGGCGTCACTGCAGGTAGCGGACGCGGAGGCCGCAATGAAACGGGAAGACGTGCCCTTCGCCCGATTTCGCAAGCTGAACGAACTCGAGGATGACCCACAGGTGCGCCACAACGGCATGCTGCGTCGCCGCCACCACCCCGTGGCGGGCGAACTGCAGGAAGCCCGGCCGGCCCCCCTGTTCACCGGCACCCCGCTGGCCATGACCGCGCCCGCGCCGGTCGTCGGTCAGCACACGCGCGAAATTCTCGGGGAACTGGGCCTTGGCGCCCACTACGACGACTGGCTGTCGAGGAGAGTGATTGCATGAATTTTGGTTTTTCCGAGGAACAGGAACTGTTGCGCGATCAGGTGCGGCGGTTCATGCAGGAAGACCTGCCGCTGACAAAGATACGCACGATGACCAAGGGCGCACTGCAGCTAGATCGCCCGCTGTGGACACGCATGGCCGAACTCGGCTGGCTGGGATTGACCACGCCGGAGTCCTGCGGTGGCCTTGGATTGAGCTGGGTGGACGCCACCGTCGTACTGGAAGAGGCCGGCCGCGGCCTCTGCCCCATGCCGCTGGTGTCCCACCTTCTGAGCACGGAAGCCATTCTTGCCGTCTGCGGTAAAAAGCAGCGGATGGCATGGTTGCCCGCGATGGCGGCAGGACAGGCTGTGTGCACGCTGGCTCTGTATGACGAACCCAACTGGCTGCATCCCGACGCCATCACGCTGGAAGGCAAACGGGTGAAAAAGGGCATCAGGATCAATGGTCGCAAACCGTTCGTCACGGACGCCCAGTACGCGGACTATCTGCTGATCGCGCTGCGGGTGGACAAACAGCTCTATCTCGCCGCGGTTGGCCGCGACCAGGTCACTATCACGCCGCAGCCGCAGATGGACCTCACGAAGCCCACGGCCAGCGTCGAATTCGACGACGTGGTACTGAGTGAAAGCGCGCTGTTCCGCCTGAGTCGCAAGCAGCTGGCGTGGCTCACCGACTGTGGTGCCGTGGCGGTTACCGCGGAGATGGTTGGGGCCGCGGATGCGGTGCACACCCTCACAGTAGACTACGCGAACCAGCGGGTGCAGTTCGGCAATCTGATCGGCAGATACCAGGGGGTCAAGCACCGCCTGGCGGATATGTACGTGGACATCGAATCGTTTCGCTCACTCCTCTACTACGCAGCCTGGACGGTCAACAATGCACCCGGGGAATTGCCACGCGCGGCGTCGCTGGCCAAGGGCTACGCCTCCGACGCCTTCGCGCAGAT
Organism: Pseudomonadales bacterium; assembly: GCA_024234635.1. Taxonomy (GTDB): domain Bacteria; phylum Pseudomonadota; class Gammaproteobacteria; order Pseudomonadales; family Azotimanducaceae; genus SYFY01. Next base: position 44,773 of record JACKNX010000010.1, read on the forward strand.
CGGTATCGACTGCATCGGCCTGCACGGCGCCATCGGTTTCACGGCGGAATACGACGCCCAGCTCTATCTGAAACGCTCCAAGTGGGCACGGCCGGCTTTCGGCGACTCCGACTACCATCTGCAGCGCGTCGCCACGTTGGGAGGATTGTGATGGACTTTGACTATTCCCCGTCCGAGGAAGCGTTCCGCAAGGAAGTTCGCGATTTCCTGAAGGAAAACCTGCCGCCACGGAAAGAACGCGGCAGTGACTTCCTGGCCAACTGGTTGCGCAAGGTGCGCGCCAGGGGCTGGGTGGGTTTCTCCTGGCCGAAGGCGTACGGCGGTGGCGGCGGTGGCCTGGTGGAGCAGGCCATCCTGCGCGAGGAGATGGCGCTCGCCAAGGCGCCACCGCTCGGCACGTCGTTCATGGGTCTGGCCTGGGTGGGTCCTGGCATCATCCAGTACGGCACCGAGGAACAGAAGCAGCGGTTCATCCCCGACATCCTGGACAGCAAAGTCACCTGGTGCACGGGTTACTCCGAACCCAACCACGGGTCTGATCTCGCTGCCATCCAGTGCAAAGCCGTGCGCGACGGCGATGACTACGTCGTCAACGGACAGAAAATCTGGACATCCGGTGCACCATGGTCCCAGTGGATCATCCTGCTCACCCGCACGGATTTCAGCACCACCAGCAAACACGACGGCATCACCTGCCTCCTGGTGCCAATGGACAGTCCCGGCCTGGAAGTGCGGCCCATCGAAAACATGGCGGGCGACAGGCACTTTGCCGAGGTGTTCTTCCGCGACGTGCGGGTACCGGTTGCCAACCGACTGGGCCAGGAAGGGGAAGGCTGGAAAGTGACGGTGTCCGCGCTGGCCAACGAACGCTCCAGCATCGGCGAGGTCACCCAGATGTTCAGCAAGCTGGACACGCTCAAGGAACTCGTACGCGCCACCGCCCGCAATGGCAGACCGGCTGCAAAAGATCCCGCGGTGCGCAGGCGTATCGCCACTTTCGAGATGAAAATCGCCGCCATGAAATACAACGGACTGCGCTACCTGACCAAGCAGATCCGCGGTGAGCCGCTGACCAGCGAAACCTCGGTGAACAAGCTGCACAGGGCGAGCCTCGAAATCGAGATGGACGATTTTGCCGTGGCGCTGATGGGACAGGCCGGCCTGCACCTGCGAGGATCGGATGACGCGGTGGATGCCGGTTCCTGGTCCAAATCCAGTCTGTCGTGGCCCAACGTCGTGATCGGCGGCGGCACGCCGAACATTCAGCGCAACATCATCGCCGAGCGAATCCTGCATCTGCCCAAGGATTGAGCATGTGGTCCGCGGACCGGGCGGCACCGTGCCCGCGGTGTTACCGGTCCCGGTCTACAGACGTGTCGCCTCCTCGTAGCCCGTGAGATTGAGATAACGCCGAAGGCGTTTCACGAAGAAATAGAACGGCAGGGTGTCCAGCGCCGCACAGATCAGCTTGAACGCATAGCCCGACGCGATGAAGGTGAGAAGCTGCGGCCAGATCGGTTCACCCGGCTTCACCGGCAGCGCATGCGCGTAGAAATGGGTGATCAGTATGACGGCGGTGGTGTCCACCATCTGGCTGGTCATCGTCGACGCATTGTTGCGCAACCACAGGTGCTTGCCTTCCGTGAGCCGCTTCCAGAAGTGGAACAGCCGCACGTCGCAGAACTGTGCCGCTAGATACGCCGCCATCGACGCCGCTACGGCGCCGAAGGCGAGATTGCGGATCTCGAAAAATACCGGCTCGCGCCCCGCCGCGTCCGGCAACGGAACCCCGGCTGCGTCCATGGGTTCGAACCCGGGCGCCAGACCGCCAACCCACAGGATGAATATCACCCAGGCGTTCAGCAGCAGGCCGACCCAGACGATGTCGTGCCCCTTTTCTTCACCAAACAGTTCGCAGATCAGGTCAGTGCACAGAAATGTCAGTGGATACGGCAGCACGCCGACGGCCACGACCATCGGGATTTCCAGGCCGAATACGGTGAAGGACAGATCAATGAAGCGGCTTATACCCAGAATGTTGAGCATGGCCAGGGTACCCAGAAACAGCCCGGCCAGGATCAGGAACACGCGCTGGCGCCGCTTCGTATAGTCCGGTTGTACATTGTTCATGTGGTGCTACCGTCGCTGCGTCAGCCAGGCTTCGTTCACACAGTTCTGGAGTCGACCGTGTTTGAGGTAGGCGAGCGCCACTTCGCCCGCCTTATACCGCATGTCATGCACGCTTTCCGGCGTGAAGAACGCCGAATGCGGCGTCAACACCAGGCGATGGTCGATCCAGGGTTCGTCCGCGGCCCAGGCACGAATGAGCGGATGCTCCGCATTGGCGGGCTCTTCCGGCAACACGTCCAGGCCGGCCGCCTGCACGCGACCGTCTTTCATGGCTTCATACAGGGCATCGAGATCCACGATCGGGCCGCGTGCCGTGTTCACCAGGATCAGGCCGGGCTTGCTCGCGGCAAGGACGTCCGCATTGATCAGCTTCTCCGTACCCGCCTCCAGCGGCGCATGCACGCTCACGACATCGCTGGCGCCGAACAGTGCTTCCAGCGAGTGCACGCGCCGGACGCCGATGGCGAGATCGCTGCCATTCGGGACAAAGGGATCGTAGAAAATCACGTTCATCCCAAACGCCTTGGCACGGAGCGCCGCGGCCGTACCGATGCGGCCAAGACCCACCACTCCGAACGTGCATACCGAAAGTCGGCGTCCAAAAGGATTGAGCGCGGGACGCCAGTTGCCGCGGGGATCTTTCTTCAGTTCGCGCGTGTGAAAGGTGATGCCCTTCATCAGCGTCATCATCAGGGCAATGGCGTGATCGGCGACTTCCTGCGTGCCGTAGTCCGGCACATTGCAGACAGGAATGCCGAGTTCACCCCACGCGGCCAGATCGATGTTGTCGAACCCGACCGCCGGTTTGACGAATATGCGGCAGCGTGAGAGCTGGGCCCGATACTCGGGCGCCAGGTCCATGCCATTGACGATGGCGTCGCAGTTCGCCCAGTCGGCGGCCGGCACGGCTGATGGCGAGGTATGGAAAATTGCTTCACCGCCATCCGCCACGCTTGCCGTTTCGATTTCCCGACCACCCGGCCAGCGCATCATCGGCCACAGTATCCGATACGTCATGTTGCTTCCTTCTTGTTTTGCCACCTCAGGCCAGCACACCCGGCAGCTCGATAACAGATTCCCGAACGCGGTTCCGATCCATGCCGCCCGCGCGCAAACGCGCGACGATGAGGTGTGTCATGCCGAGACGCTCACGATATTCGCAAATGCGTTCCCTCACGAAGCTCGCTTCGCCAACCACCGCCCAGTCATTCACGGCACTATCCGCACCCGCACCCGCACCCGCCCGCGGACGCGGTATGGACGCCAGCAGCTCACACACCGCCGTCGTTTCCCGCGCGCCACGCGTAACGAATACCGAACGCATGACCGGTATGCACGTCACGTGCTGCGCGCCCGCCGCGCGATGCGCGGCATAATTGCTTTCAAGCACCGCCATGGATTCCATGGGTGATGCCAGGTACGGAAGACCCAGTCGACCAGCCTGCGCCAACGCCTTGGGACCAAACGCGGCTACCCAGATCGGCGGGTGCGGTCGCTGCGATGGCAGTGGGGAGACGGTCACTGCCGCACCTTCACCAACCTCCACGGCCTCACCCTCCCAGGCGCGACGCATGATCGCCAGGGTGGTCTCGAACACCTCCCGTTTCTCGCCGGGTACCACGTTGAACGCCTTCAGCATGTCAGGCGCATAACCGCGGCCAACGCCCAGAATCACGCGGCCAGCGGACAGCTGATCCAGCACGGCCACCTGTTCCGCCGCCAGTAGCGGGTGTCGCAGGGTCAGCAGGTAGCTGGTGGTGCCCAGCCTGATGCGGCGCGTTGCCGCGGCCACGCCGGAAAGCAACATCAGCGGATCGGGGATCGCATTCGGGTTGAAGTGATTCTCGGGCAGCCAGAACGACGCATAGCCCTGCGCCTCAGCGAACGCCGCCTGCTCAGCCAGTGCCGACGCCCCCGGATCAGAAAAATCCCAAGGCGTCAGCCCTACGTGCATCGTGACTCCATCCCCTCTCCATTACGGCATCGATCCGGCCGGTATGCCGGAACGCATTATGCCCAGCTTCACGTCGCCCGTGGACTGTCGTGGCGCCTGCCAGGGGCAGCGCCCGGCGGGTGGAGGCCGGATATCGAGGCTACCCTTATGGCATGAAGGTCACCATTTACCACGCTCCTGATGACGCGCATCTGGTTCGGCCGTTCGCTGCCTTCCTGGAAGCAGCGGAGCTGTCCCCTGTCTGCGTCGACCGGCTGCCGCCGGCCTGGGCGCCGAATGCCCTGGTGATCTGCGGCGCAGGTCATGCAAGGCAGGCATGGCTGCATGACGCGCTCGCCGAAGCCGAAAACGCCGTGGCCGTGCGCTTTGCCGAGGTACCCCTGAAGACCGGAGGTGGCCGCCAGGTGGATCTGTTGACCTGGCCGGCACGATCCGCGGATCGCACGCTGATGGCGCTTGCCGACTGGCTGCACGACGGATCTCGCGGCCGCTTTCCGGGTGCACGCGCGGACAATCCGACTGCCGCCGACACCGATACGCGCCGCAATTTCACGGTGCTGCTGGTGTTCGTGGTCATCGTCTCCGCCATCGTGGGCATGGCCTGGTACGCCGGGCAGGAGGGTCCGAGAGGCAATGTCGCAACGGCACCCGACGACATCGCGGCACCATCCCCCTCGCCCGTCAGCGACATGCAGGCCACGGACGGCGGCGGAGCCACGGAGACAGTTCCGCTGCAGCCTGAGCCGCCTGCGGACGGAAAAGCACCACCTGACGACGTTGAAGCAGACCGGCATCGGGGCGAGTCCGTGGCGCCGACCACAACGCCAGCCGGGACGGGACACGCCCGGGGCTCACCGGTATCGACCCTGGAAGCTCAAGAACTGCACGCCTGGACGCTGCACCGCGAACGCTGCCAACGCCTGTTGGGCTCTGGATTCGGCCCGCTCCCGCTGGCATGCCTGATCGACGCCGGGTTACTCCCCTACTCGCCCGTCATGGATGCCGCGCCATGAAGCGCCCCGATGCCCCGCGAGGGCAGTCCACCCGGACTTGCGCTGACTGAAGTCAGACGCCTGCAAGACGCGCGACAGACTCGCTCTCGTCCAGCGTCGCCAGCCACTCCGCCACCGTACGCGCGGTGCCAGGCCAGCAGAGCGTCGGCAGGATCTCCGCCAGCGGCGCCAGCACGAAACGCCGCTGCATCGCTCTCGGGTGCGGCAACTGCAGTGTTGCCGAATGCCGTCGCTGCTGGCCGAACGCAAGCAGATCGAGATCCAGTGGCCTTGGCGCATTGCGACGCGCCGGCTCCGGGCGCTCGTGCGCAGCCTCGAATTGCTTGAGACACGCCAGTAGTCCCTCCGGCGTCATCGCTGGCGCCGGAGCCAGCGCAACTACCGCATTGATGAAGTCGCCACTGCCGGGAGGACAATCCACTGGCGAAGTGCGCCACAGCGACGACGCCAGATAGCGGCCGGCAGACAGCGTGCGAAGTTGCCGCATGACGCTGGCGATGATTTCCACGGATGAGCGCTCCCGCCAGGGCAGGTTACTGCCCAGCCCGATTATCGCCAGCGCGGTATCGTCCATCAGCGGCTCCATGCGCCCATGTTAGTCACCCTGGTGCACGGCACAATGGCCATCTGCGGCAGTGTTGCATTCCCTGCACGCCCCCTTGCCGGCCGGCATTCATGTAGTAAAAGACAGTCGCCTTTGGCACACTCATCCGCAATGTCGGCGCCGGCGAGCCACCGGGCCACGGCAGCCAATCTGACGCGCGTCGCAAGCGCCTATACGGGGGAACAACAATGAAGGCAGCGGTTCTGCACGAGGTCAACCAGCCACTCAGCATCGAGCGAATCAGCCACGCCAAACCCGGGCCGCGAGAGGTTCTGATACGTACGGTTGCCGCCGGTGTCTGCCATAGCGACCTGCACTTCCAGAACGGCTCCTATCCCTATCCGTTGCCGGCCGTACTCGGGCACGAGAGCGCCGGTGTGGTGGAAGCAGTGGGGCGTGACGTCCATTACGTCAAACCCGGCGACCACGTGATCACGTGCCTGAGCGCCTTCTGCGGTCATTGCGAATGCTGCCTCACCGGTCACATGTCCCTGTGCCAGGAACCCGAACTCCAACGCGCGCCGGAACAGGCGCCGCGACTCGGCAACCGCAAGAAACCAATCAACCAGTTTCTGAACCTGTCTTCATTCGCCGAGCGCATGCTGGTGCACGAGCATGCCATTGCCAAAATCCGTCCCGACATGCCGCTCGACCGCGCTGCGCTCATCGGCTGCGGCGTCACGACCGGCGTCGGCGCGGTGATCCATACCGCCAGGGTGGAACCGGGCGCCACGGTGGCCGTCATCGGCTGTGGCGGTGTGGGGCTGTCCGCCATCAACGGTGCCGCCATTGCCGGCGCCTCACGCATCATTGCCGTGGACATGGTGCCCGCAAAACTGGACCTGGCCCGCAAGTTCGGGGCTACCGACACCGTCAACGCACGGGAGGTCGACGCCATCGAAGCCGTTCGTGAACTGACCGGCGGCGGCGTGCACTACTCGTTCGAGGCCATCGGCCTCAAGCAGACGGCGGAACAGGCCTTCAAGATGCTGCGTCGCGGCGGCACCGCCACCGTTATCGGCATGATCCCGGTAGGTACGATGGTGGAACTGCATGGCCCTGAATTCCTGCAGGAACGTACGATGCAGGGGTCCAACATGGGTTCCAACCGGTTCCGCGTGGACATGCCGCGCTTTGTGGAGTTCTACCTGCAGGGGCGCCTGCACCTGGATGACCTGATCTCCCGCCGCATTCGGCTGGAAGACGTCAACGAAGGCCTGAAGGCGCTGGAAACGGGTGAGGTTGCGCGCAGCGTCATCATGTTCGACTAGACAAGGTCAGCAACGAAACAGGCGGCTGCACCGGCCGCCTTTTTTTTTGCCCTTCGCTGCTTCGCCGTCGCCAGTCGAATCCATCACCAGTCGGCCCTGGTCCTGCAACGACAGGGCAAGGGCAACGAAGGCCGTCACGCCGCCATGCACGACGCGCTCTCCCGGCGGGAGCAATGTTTCTCCAGGCGCCGCGCGTGTCAGCGAATCGTCAGCAGTCCGAACCGGCCGTCGCGATAGATTCGAAGTCGCAGCGCCGATTCGCTGTTGCGCACCGCTTCGCGCATTTCCTCGATGTCGTGCACGCCACTCTGGTTCACCGCCACGATTATGTCGCCCTTCCGAATTCCCGCCATGGCCGCTGGCGTACGTTCAACAACTTCACCCACGAGCACGCCCACACTCTTGTCCGGGTCGTCCGGATTCCGGAAGTTCTGCAACTGCACGCCACGCAAGCGGGCGTTGAGACGCACGCCCGCAATCTGTTCGACGTCGAAACTGTCGAGCTTCAAGGTGCGCCTCAGTGCTTTGCCGCCGCGCGTAAACGCCAGCACCAGCTTGTCGCCGGCGAACACAATCGCTTCCTGCGACCGGTAGTCACCCAGCTTCTCGATGCGACGGCCGGCCATTTCGATCACCACGTCGCCGGGTTGCAGTCCGGCCTCCGCTGCCGGACTGTCCGGATCGACCTGTACCACCACGGCGCCCTCGGTTCCGCTGGCACCAAACGCTTCGGCCAGTTCAGGGGTGAGGCTCTGGACGTTGAGGCCGATGTAACCGCGCTGCACTTCACCGTGATTGACGAGCTGGTTGAGCACCGCCTTGACCATGTTCGCTGGAATGGCAAAGCCGATGCCCACGTTGCCGCCGCTGGGTGCGAAGATTGCCGTGTTGATGCCTACCAGCCGACCGGCCAGATCCACCAGCGCACCGCCGGAATTGCCGGGATTGATGGGTGCGTCCGTCTGGATGAAATCCTCGTATCCCTCGATACCCAGGCCGCTTCGCCCCAGTGCGCTGACTATGCCGCTTGTCACGGTCTGATTGAGCCCGAAGGGATTGCCAATGGCGACAACAAAATCGCCAACCCGCAACTGACTCGAATCCGCAAAGGCAATTTCGCGCAGACTTGCGGGGTCGACCTTCACGACCGCCAGATCCACCTGGGCATCCCGGCCGATCAGGGTCGCGGAAAGAGTACGCCCATCCGCCAGGCCCACGGAGATCTCGTCCGCGCCATCTATCACGTGGTTGTTGGTGACGATGTAGCCAGCGGCTGCGTCGACCACGACACCGGACCCTGCGCTTTGCGTTCGACGCGTGGTCGGCGCGTTTCTCGGCACACCGAAGAAACGGCGGAAGATTGGATCGTCCAGCAATGGATTGCGCAGCTGCACGGTTGCGTAGGTGGCTATATTCACCACGGCAGGATTCACCCGTTCCAGCATGGGGGCCAGACTGGGCAAGCGGGTACCATCCTCGACCGCAAGGGGCAGGGCAGCGCCAGCCGCAGGCGGCAGCGACAGGCCGGATACGATCAGCATGGACAGGCAGAGGCGAAGGAATCGGATCGGCATCAATGGGAAATCCTGCGTTGAAGCGTGGGGCTGGACAGCCTACCGGGATTGCCGAATCCAGTGAACTTCGGACAGCGCTTCGAAGCAACCATCAACAGCAGGCGAACCAGGTCCCGGCTGGACGTCCTTGAGATGTCACGGGTTGCGACGCCCCCCTGCCGGTACGTTTCCACCGGGAGTTGTGCGCCAGTCTTCTCCGCTTACCCGCCAGTGCGCTGCTTGCGCAAAGTGAATCTCAAGCAACCCGAATCCGCCCTATGAGCAATGCGTCGCCATCACGGGCCTCGCGCTCAACGCTTTCTACCATCCACCCCAGGTCTCCGCGCGCATTCTTCAGGCAATCAATGACTCCACGACCGCGCCCAACTCTGACAATGAAAATGGCTTGCGCAGAACGGGAGGGCTATCCCCCAAGCCCAGTTGCGCCTGCGCCGTGACCCTGTCGAGCCCCGTCATCACGACAATGGGCAAGCCGGAATACCTCTCGCGCAGCCTGGCGACCAGCTCCGCGCCCGATACGCCCGGCATCGAAAGATCCACCAGTGCCAGACGAAAACTCTGCTTCGTGCAGGCGAGCAAAGCTTCCGCCGCGCCGTCGACACAGGTTGGCAGATAACCCAGTCGCCCAAGGAGATCCCCGACAACTCGACGAACCGCAAGTTCGTCATCGACCACGAGTATGTGTGCAGCCACTGCTTGTTCCATCAACAGCTACCAGTATCGCCATGCCCCCGCCGCCCGCCGCATGCATGCTTGCAGGCATCGCCCGTACCCACGGCGCGGTTTCCGTAGCCATGGATGCGCGAAAACGAGACCATGTCCCCCATGCGGCCATGGCTCGAAAGATCCTTCGCCTTTCCCAGCCCCCTGAATTCCCCAGACCAGGGAGAACGGCGAACCCTCGCCGCTCAGCCGTACTCCCGTCGTTCGCCTGCGCTGCGCGCTTCACCGGTGGCATGTGGTCTAGCCATGCGGCTGAATTCTTCCGCGGTAACCGTGCGGAATCGATCATCGTGCCGGAAGTTGTAGATGATGCGTCGGCAAGCCTGCTGACCGCCTGCCTGCTGAAGCTGGGCTACCAGCAGCGCGGCAACGACTTCCGCGTCGAACTCGGTGGGATAGGGACCAAGCGGATGACCTTCGCGGGTTCGCACCTGCCATCCCGAACGCGTTGAGAAGACGCGGGAAGACCGCTTCCAGTCGTTTGCATGTTCACCGTCACGGGCCGTCGGCATCACCAGCTCCGATCCCTTCGTCTACTTCAGTTCAGCGACTTGCCTGTTCATCATCAGCAGGCAGACGCCGCCGGCGGATCGACGAGTATACCCGCTAACCCGGACACTGCCCATGCCAACGCCATCAGCACCACTGAAGGTTTTACGAATGGTATCGACAGCGTCCAACCGCGCGCTCGTGACAGGCGTACACACGACCGGCTGGGTGCCCAGGCTGACGCGTAGCGCCGTTTCCTGAAGGAGTTTTGGGGTGGGTACGCCCGACGTCACCGCCGGCAGCAGGTCAGATGCAACCCCCAACCCGTTGCGTCAAAGTGCGGCAAGCGCCTGTCCGGCCATTACGCCCACGAGGTGGGCCCGATATTCGGCGGATGCGTGCATGTCCGTGTTGAATCCGGCATCGGGAATCTCCACGCCTTCCAGGTGAGCCGCATCAAAGCCGCGGTTCAACGCTTCCTCCAGCGCCGTTGCCCGAAAGGCGCAAGGCCCTGCACCGGTGACGCCCACGCGTGCCTTTCCGCCGAGCTCCGCCACCATGACACCAACTATCGCGTAGCGGGAGGCCGGCTGCGGGAACTTTCGATATGCCGCGCGGGCGGGTATCGGAAAGTCGATAGCCGTGATGATCTCGCCCGGTTCGAGCGCCGTCTCGAACAGATCCTTGAAAAAATCGTCTCCGGCTATCCGGCGACGGTTCGTATGCACGGTTGCACCAAGGGCTACCACGGCAGCCGGGTAGTCCGCGGCCGGATCGCTATTGGCCACCGAGCCGCCGATCGTGCCGCGGTTGCGTACCTGCATATCACCAATCTGCCGCGCGAGCGATGCCAGCGCGGGAATGGCATGGATGACTTCGCGTGAAGCCGCAACGTCGGCATGACGCGTAAACGCACCGATACGTATCTCCTCCCCCGACACGCGTATCCCCGACAAACCGTCGACACGGCCGAGATCGATCAGGTCGGTAGGCGCAGCCAGGCGCTGTTTCATCGTGGGAATGAGGGTCATCCCGCCGCCGAGATAGGCCGGGTCCTCACAGTCGCTGAAGATCCGGGCAGCCTCGTCGACGGTGGCGGGTCGATGGTGTCGGAATCGATACATGTCGTTATCCCCTGCCTGGCGTCAGGATACGTGAGTCCGTGTCGGCCCCCCGGATCCGGCGTTCCACGAACATTCTCACGCCTGCTCCCGCTGGCGTCGCAACTCCCGCCAGACCTTTTCCGGCGTGGCCGGCATGGCGAGATCCGGAACGCCCAGAGCATCGGTGACGGCATTCATGACCGCCGCCGGAGAACCGATGGCGCCTGCCTCACCGCATCCTTTCACGCCGAGCGGATTGTGCGTACAGGGAGTGACCGTGGTATCAACCACGAAGTCCGGCAGATCGTCCGCTCGCGGCAGGCAGTAATCCATCATCGTCCCGGTGAGCAGCTGACCGGTCGCGTCGTACCGACCGACCTCCAGCAGCGCCTGTCCTACCCCCTGCGCGACACCGCCATGCACCTGACCGTGTACGACCAGCGGATTGACGATGCGCCCGAAGTCGTCCACCGCAATGAAGTTGACCAGGCTGACGACGCCTGTCTGCTCATCGACCTCGACTTCAGCAATGTGCGTGCCGGCGGGATACGTAAAGTTCTCGGGATCGTAGAACGCCTTTTCCGACAGGCCGGGCTCCAGCCCGTCGGGATAGTTGCCGGGCACATAGGAGGCAAACGCCACCTCCTGAATCGTCATGCTGCGGTTGCTGTCCTTCAGCCGATAGGCACCGTCCTCGAAATCGACGTTGTCCGGCGACGATTCCATGAGATGCGCGGCGATCAGTCGACCTTTTTCGATCACCTTGTCAGCAGCCAGAACCAGCGCTGAACCGCCAACGGCAAGCGAACGCGAACCGTACGTACCCAATCCGAATTCGATGCGCCCGGTATCGCCATGCACCACTTCCACCGCCTCGAACGGCACACCCAACCGGTGCGAGACCACCTGCGCGAAGGTGGTCTCGTGCCCCTGGCCGTGCGAATGCGTGCCGGTGAACACCGTCACCGAACCCGTCGGGTTGAAACGCACTTCGCCGCTTTCGTACAGCCCCACTCCCGCGCCCAGCGAAATGGCCAGCCGGGACGGCGCGAGGCCGCAGGCTTCGATGTAACAGGCAAAGCCGATGCCGCGGCGCCGCCCGTTGGCGGCCGATTGACGACGGCGTTCGGAGAACCCGCGATAGTCCGCCAGTTCCAGCGCGCGATCGAGGCTCTGTTCGTAGTTACCCGTGTCGTAAACCAGTGCAACCGGTGTCTGATAGGGGAAATCTTCGGGCCGAATCATATTGAGCCGGCGAAGTTCCGCCGGATCCCTGCCCGTTTCGCGCGCCGCGTTCTCGACAATGCGCTCCACCACGTACGTGGCCTCCGGACGACCGGCACCCCGATACGCATCCACCGGCGCGGTATTGGTATAGACACCATGCACCTCGACGTGAATGCAGGGTGTGCGGTACTGGCCAGCCAGCAGGGTTCCATAAAGGTACGTAGGCACGGCGGAAGCAAAGGTCGAGAGGTACGCGCCAAGATTGGCAACGGTATGCACCTTCAAGGCGACAAAACGCCCCTCGGCGTCCAGACCCAGTTCCGCGTGCGTCAGGTGGTCGCGACCGTGGGCGTCCGCGAGAAACGACTCACTGCGATCCGCCGTCCATTTGACAGGGCGGCGCAAACGACGCGCCGCCCAGATTACCGTCGTCTCCTCACCGTAGACGAAGATCTTCGAACCAAAGCCGCCACCAACGTCAGGGGCGATGATGCGCAGTTTGTGTTCGGGCGCCACGTTGACAAATGCGGAAAGGATGAGCCGCGCCAGGTGCGGGTTCTGACTGGTCGTGTACAGCGTGTGCTCACCTGTCGCCGCATCATGGATACCAAGCGCTGCGCGCGGCTCCATGGCGTTGGGAATAAGCCGGTTGTTCACCAGGTCCAGCCGCGTGACGTGCGCCGCTCCCGCCAGTGCAGCATCGGTCGCTTCCCGGTCGCCAAGCTCCCATTCATAGGCAAGGTTGTGGGTAATACCCGCATGTATCTCCGCCGACACCTGCGCGGTGGCGAGGTCGACGACCGGCGGCAGTTCATCGAACTCAACCGCCACCGCCTCGGCCGCCTGGCGAGCGGTTTCCAGTGATTCGGCGACGACCACCGCAACCGGGTCACCCACATAGTTCACATGGCCCGTCGCCAGCGGCGGATGCGGTGGCACGCGCATGTCCGTGCCGTCCTTCTGCGTGACGTTCCAGCCGCATGGCAGACTGCCTATGCCATCGGCCTGCATGTCGTCACCCGTGAGAATGGCTACCACGCCAGGAATCTCGCTGGCCTGAGCGCAATCGATCTCCACGATGCGGGCATGCGCGTATGGCGAACGGACGAATACCGCGTATGCCTGTCCCTCCACACGGATGTCATCGGTATAGCGACCCGCGCCAGTGATGAACCGGGCATCCTCCCGGCGGACGACCGCCGCGCCAATACCTGTAACAGGGTTTCCCACGCAGCCTCCTCAGGCTTTGTCGGCCGCGGACAACACGGCTTTCACGATGTTGTGATAACCGGTGCATCGACACAGGTTGCCCTTGAGTCCTTCGCGCACGGTGGAGCCGTCGAGCTGACTGGTGTTCTCAACGAGGTCGATGGCAGTCATGATCATGCCCGGCGTGCAGAACCCGCACTGCAGCGCATGACACTCGCGGAACGCGGCCTGCATGGGATGCAGCGCGTCGACCGTGCCGATACCTTCGATGGTGGTGATTGACGCGCCATCCGCCTGACCCGCCAGCACCGTGCAACTCTTCACCGCGCGCCCATCCATATGCACGGTGCAGGCTCCACACTGCGACGTATCGCAGCCGACGTGTGTACCCGTGAGCCTCAGACGTTCACGGATGATGTCGACCAGCAGCGTGTTTTCCGGCACATCCAGCGTGTGCGAGCGGCCATTGACCGAAAGCGTAATCTGCATTGTATCCGTCCCCCGGGACGACTAAACATCCAACCCGGGGAAGACGTCAACCGGTTTCTGACGCTCCCATCAGTAGGCAAGCACCATCGCCAACAGAAAGACCGCGAAGATTACTACCCAGATCTTCCAGTGCGGGGCGCCTTCATACTGGCGGTCCGCTCTCTCGACCGGTGCGTCATCCGTGTTCTCCAGGGGCGGGGGCGACGCTGGCGCGAGGGTCGAGCGGAACTGGGCAAAAAACTCGTCGGCCATCTTGCGTGTCGCAGCATCGATGAGCCGCGAGCCGACCTGTGCCAGCTTGCCGCCGATGGCGGCTTCCACCGTGTAGGTCAATCGTGTGCCGTCCGCCTCGGCCGCATCGAGCTTTACCACCGCCTCGCCCCTGGCAAAGCCGGCGGCCCCGCCCTTGACGTTGCCGACAATGCGGTAGCTGTCCGGCGCCCGCACATCCTGCAGTTCAAGCGCCACGTCGAAGGTTGCGCTCACCGGACCGACCCTGGCCTTGACCCGCGCGTCGAAATGACTGTCATCGAGGCGCTGCATTTCCTGGCAGCCTTGAATGCATCCCGCCAGCACCTGTGGATCGTTGAGTGCCGCCCACACCCGTGCCTTGGGTGCGGGAATCAGATATTCCCCTTGTTGTTCCACCTCGCGACGCTCCCGATGCACTCCGTAAACGGCCGGCGAGCGTGGCAGCAGGATTCCGGGAAAGCAATCCTGCCTGAATGCCGAACCAGCCCATCGTGCGCATGTACGCGGTGTCGCCGGCTTCGCCGACGCCCGACAGATGCGACATTGCCCGCTGCATTCACTGGCCAGTCACCCACGGCTGGCGCTGCAGACCGCGGTTTCAGCAGGCTGCCGTTGTGCATTTCAGGCCGCTGCGGTGAGGGCGCGGATCAGACCAAGCCGGGGGAGCGCGGAACAAGTCACGAAATCGGACAAATCGCGCGAACAGAATGTAAATCGAGTTGCCTGAATGAGAACGTTCGGGAGAGAATGCCGCCGGGCAAAGATGGTTCGCCCAATACGTTCCGGTCCGTAGCCAAGTACGGCGGTCGACCGGAATTTCAAGACAACCATTCGAGACAAGGTGAAATGGACAACCAGAACTCCCAGCCACCGGTACAGGACGAGCCTCAGGAACTTCTCATGCGCGGGCTGCTGCGCGCCTATTACTGGATGGATGAAAGCCTGCAGAACGGCCTCGAGCGGGCCGGTTACCCGCCGCGTACCCGAACGCAGACCATGATTCTGATCAACATTGCCAACGGCGTCGCTCGGGCCGCCGAGCTGGCCCGCGTGCTGGGTGTAAGCCGTCAGGCAATCCAGCAGCAGATCAACGATCTGGAAAAAGACGACATCGTCACCCAGATTCCGGATCCGAACGACAAACGCGCCAATCGCATCGTATTCAGCGAGCGTGGCGCCCGGCTGATCCACTCCGCCATGGGCACCCTTCGCGACGCGGAACAGGTACTCGCAATGCGCATCGGCTACGACTCGATCGAGGCACTGCGGAGCGCCCTGTCGCAGGACTGGGGTCGGATCGTCGGCGACAAGCGTGTCCCGGGACGCAAGCGCACCGTCGCCTGATACCCGATGAAAGGCGCCCTGGGCCGCGCCGGGCGCGGTTCAGGGATCTGCCCTCGCTGATCCTGGCCTCTGCCGCAGGCCGGGCATCGCCTCCATCCGTCGTGCTTCCACCCCGCTTCGTCCGCCGCCTCACGGTTCCGTCGCAAGCTGGCTGTCTCCGGTACACGCCTTTGGCATCGTGTGGCCGTCAACAACCAGGGGATAGCCACATGACAACACGCCTTGGCCCTGAACATCTTCGATGCGCGCGCTTCGTGCGGACCGCGCTGCTCGCTGCACTGGGCATCAGCCCGGCCGCCGTTGGCGGCACGCTCACCGTCACGATGACCGATGTACCCAGCGCCACGGGTGAGCTGATGATCTCCATCGGCGATGAGGCCGCCTTCAACGGCACGGCACCCTACGCCGTGCGCGCCATCCTGCCCGCCCGGGTCGGTACCGTGACCTTTTCGACGGATGCACTGCCCGACGGCAGCTATGCCGCGCGGATCATGCAGGACCTGAACGGCAACGGCGAATTGGACAGCAATTTTGTCGGCATGCCCAAGGAGCCCTGGGGAATGTCCAACAACGCACGGGGTAACTTCGGTCCACCCACCTTCGAGGACGCCCGTTTCGAACTCACCGGCGATACGACGCTCGCCATCCAGGTGAGGAAATAACATGCCTGCCCGACGAGACCTGCTCCGCTTCATGGCCGCCGGGGGACTGCTGGCCCAGGTTCCCCTCCGCGTTCACGCCGATGTCTGGCAGGACAGCTTTGCGCAGGCCGTGCAACGCGATCCCTGGTTGCGCGGCTTTCGCAGCGTGCAAAGGGAAACGTACGACAGCCAGGCAACAGTTGCCGGGCGCTGGCCGGCCGGCCTGGCAGGGACGCTGTTTCGCAATGGACCCGCCCGCCACGAAATCGGCAACTTCCGGTATCACCACTGGTTCGATGGCGACGGCATGGTGCACGCCTGGCGTTTGGGGCCCGCCGGTGTGCGTCACCAGGGCCGCCTGGTGCAGACCCGCAAACTGCTCGCCGAGCGCGCAGCCGGGCGTGCGCTGTACCCGGGTTTCGGCACACTGCCACCCGATCCGGCGCCGGTTACCAGCGCGGATGACGTCAACGTGGCGAACATCAGCGTGCTGCCGCACCACGGCAAGCTGCTGGCGTTGTGGGAAGCCGGCTCCCCCTGGGAAATCGACGCCGATAGCCTGGCAACAAAAGGGTTGTACGCCTTCAACGATGACATGGCTGGAGTGCCGTTTTCCGCCCATCCGCGCGTGGAACCGGACGGAACGCTCTGGAATTTCGGCTATGTCTCCGACGGCGGCTTCATCGTGTTGTGGCACATCGACAGGAACGGCCAGGTCGTCAAGGCAGGCAAGGTCGACGTCCGGCCGATGACCTTTCCGCACGACTTTCTTGTCACCTCGCGGCACATCGTGCTGCTGCTGCCACCGCTGGACTACACCGGGGGCCGGGCGGCTGATTTCCTGGATGCGCATGAGTGGCACCCGGACCGTCCGACGCGGGTGATGGTGGTGGACAAGAACGACTTCAGCCGCGTGCAATGGCTCGAACTGCCGGCGCAATGGGTCTTCCACTTCGGCAACGCCTGGGAAGACAACCAGGGGGTCATTCACTTCGACGGTGCCCGCGCACCGGAACCGTCGTCCATGCTGAACGCCTTTCGGGCCGTGATGCGTGGCGAACGTGGTGACACCGCGACATTCGTGCACCATCACTACCAGGTGGATACCCGCAAGGGCACCGTTGCGGAAACACCAATGTTTGACAGGGGTTTCCAAAGCGAATTCCCGGTCATCGACCCGCGCGTGAGCACGCTGCGCAACGAACGCCTGGTGTTCCTGTGTACCGATGATGCCCACAGGGTTGTGCACCCGCTGCTGAACGGGGTTGCGGTCTTCAGCCACGCGAAGGACCATCTGCAGACGTTCTGGTACGGTGACAACGTGATTCCCGAAGAGCATCTGTTTGTGCCGGCGCCCGGCAGCCGCCCGGAAAGCGATGGCTGGGTCGTTGGCACCGCCTACGATGCCGTTGCCGATCAGACCCGGCTGAACGTGTTCGACGTTCGCGGTATCGGCGACGGCCCCGTGGCGACCGCAACGCTGGACTACGGTCTGCCGCTGGGCCTGCACGGCAAGTTCAGCGGCGCGTGATCGCGATGCGACTGGCCTCGGGTGCTTGGCAACAGGTCGCGGTCAGCCTCGGCTGGACCGCACTGTTCTGCCTGGCTATTGCGCTGCTGCTCACCCTTCTGGATGTCAGTCCGACTTTCCTGACCAACCTCTGGGTATCGCTGTGCATCGGGTTTTCGATCAACATCGCCTTTCAGCTGCTCGAGCCCTGGGCGTCGGCGCGGCTGCCGTGGTACATCGCGCCGGTTCTGATCACGCTGTCCGGGCTTCTGGTTGGCCTGACCATCGCCGGTGCGCTGATCTTCCAGGCGCCACTGTTTTTCCTCTCCGAAGACTACAGCAGCCTGGTACTGGGAGTGTTTTTCGGCGTGTTCGGACTGCTCTTCTTCAGCAACCGGGAGAACCTGCTGCGCACACGCGTGCAGCTTTCCGAAACGGAAGCCCGCAGCGACCGCAATGCGCGTCAGCTGCTGGAAACCGAACTGCGCCTGTTACAGGCACAGATCGAACCGCACTTCCTGTTCAACACCCTGTCCAACATCGTCAGCCTGATCCGCACGGATCCGCAAGGCGCGGAAGCCACCTTGCTGAACCTGAGCAGGTTGCTGCGCGCTTCGCTCAATCGCACCCGCGACAGCACCACCACGCTGGGTGAAGAGCTGGAAATCATCCGCGCATACCTCGATATCCAGAAGGTGCGCATGGGGGATCGCCTCACCTACTGCATCGACATTCCAGTCGCACTGCATCGGTGTCCGCTGCCTCCCCTGCTGGTACAACCACTGGTTGAGAACGCGGTGATACACGGCGTGGAACCGAGTACCGAGCCAGGCCTGGTGCGTATCAGCGCGATGCAGGCGGATGGCAGTCTGACCATCACGGTGGCCGACTATGGCGTTGGATTGCGTGCCGGCAATCCCGGCAACGGCATCGGCCTGCGCAATGTGCGCGACCGGCTGCGAGGACTGTACGGACACGCAGCCCGCCTGGAACTCGTGGCGGGTGACGCGGGCGGTCTCACCGCTGAATTGACAATTCCGGATACCGCGACATGACACGCGCGGTGCTGGCTGACGACGAAACGCATCTGCTGGATCATCTGCGCCATCAACTTGCGACCGCATGGCCTGAACTCGAGATCGTCGCCACGGCCCACAACGGCGATGAAGCGCTGCGGCACATTCTCGAACAACGCCCCGACGTCGCTTTCCTGGATATCCGCATGCCCGGTCGCACGGGACTGGAGGTGGCACGTGCAGTTGCACCAGACACCCGCGTGGTGTTCGTAACGGCGTTCGACCAGTATGCCGTGGAGGCATTCACCACCTCTGCCGTCGACTACCTCGTCAAACCGGTAACCATGGATCGCCTGCTCGACTGCGTGCGCCGGCTGCGCACCATGCCGGCAATCGCAGCCGACGAATTGCGTCGACTTCTCGATCAACTGCAGAGTGCGCCGACACCCGCCCGCCTCGACTGGCTGCGCGTGGGCGCCGGCGATACTACCCGTCTGGTTGCCGTTGACGAGGTGCTCTACTTCCGCGCAGACAACAAGTACACGACTGCGGTCACCGCCGACCGCGAACACCTCCTTCGCCTGACCATCCGCGATCTGGAAGAGGGGCTCGACGACAAGCAATTCTGGCGCATTCACCGCGGCATCATCGTCAATGCCAGCGCGGTGGAGGACGCACGCCGCGATCTGCGCGGACGCTACGTGCTGCGCATTCGCGGCCGACGGGAAACGCTCAGAACGAGCGAGGCTTACGCGCACCTGTTCCGGCACATGTAGCGCCCAACAGGTGGCCACGTTGCGATTGTCAGCGCTGTCGCGCATGGAACTTCGTTCCATGAGAGGATGCTGAAAGAAGTCCCTCCTGGACTTGTTTCAGCAGCCTGCTAACGCCCATCGATGGGCCGCATCGCGCGGTTGGCATTGGCCGGGTCCTGGTTTAAGTTGCCGGCTTCCTTCGCCCAGAAGATCGTGCATGTCCAATGTCATCGTTGTCCTCCTCGACAGTCTGAACCGTCACATGCTGGGCGCCTGGGGCGGCAGGGAATTCGACACACCGTCGCTGGATCGGTTTGCCGCCACGGCCACGTGTTTCGACAATCACTTCGTGGGTTCGCTGCCCTGCATGCCCGCGCGGCACGACATCCTCGTCGGCAACCTCGATTTCCTCTGGCGCCCCTGGGGCTCCATTGAACTCTGGGAAGAAGCCATCACCGCGCCGCTGCGACGCAAAGGCGTAACGACGATGCTGGTGACGGATCACCCGCACCTGTTCGAAGTCGGCGGCGAGAACTATCACACCGAGTTCCGTGGCTGGGAGTATCTGCGTGGCCACGAGAGCGATCCCTGGAAGACCCGTCCTGATCCATCCTGGGCGGGTACGCCGGCGCTGCCCGCGAAACGCAATCGCGAGCAGTACTACAACACTTCGCGCACGTGGTTTCGCGACGAACTGGATTTTCCCGGACCGCGCACCCTGGACACCGCCGCCCGCTGGCTGGATGAGAACGCCCACGCCCACGAATCCTTCCTGCTGTTCATCGACGAATTCGATCCCCACGAACCCTTCGACACCCCAGCGCCGTGGGCGGACCGCTACGACCCGCACTGGGACGAAGATCGCATCATCTGGCCGCCCTACAGCGTGCGCACCGTCGAGCGTGGCGTCCTCACGGAACGCGAAGCCCGGCACATTCGCGCCAACTACGGGTCAAAGCTGTCGATGATCGATCACTGGTTTGGTCGCCTGCTGGACAGCGTCGAGCGCAACGGCCTGACGGACAACACCACCGTCATCGTGTGCACCGATCATGGGCACTACCTGGGCGAGAAGGACATCTTCGGCAAACCAGGCGTGCCGCATTACGAAACGCTGGGCCACACGCCGCTGATGATCCGACACCCGGGCATCACCCCCAGTCGCTCCAGCGCCTTGACGACCAACGTGGATATCAACGCCACCTTGTATGACCTGTTTGACGCCACACCGGTCTATCGCTCGCACGGCCGGTCGATACTGCCGCTGTTGACAGGTGAACAGACACATATCAGGGAGTGGGCGCTCGCAGGCGTATGGGGGCGCTGGGTGCACGTACACGACGGGCGCCACAAGTACGCCCGGGCGCCGGTGGCGGCGGACAACATGCCGCTGGCGATGTGGTCCAATCGCTGGTCCACCATGCCGATCACGCCGGATCACCCGTTTGCCCTGCCGAAGCCCGACCGGCGCGCGCGACTCGACTTCATGCCGGGTTCGGACGTGCCGGTAATCCGCCAGCCGTTCGCGCCTGGCGATCCCCTGCCGTTCTGGGCGCTCGGACAACGGCCCGATCAGCATTTCCTGTTCGATCTGCACAACGATCCCGACGAGACGGAGAATCGCATCGGCCACGCGGAGGAGCGTCGCCTGCGCGATCTTCTGCACGCTGCCCTGTCGGACATCGAGGCGCCCGCGGAACAGTTCACCCGCCTTGGGCTGGGCTGAGCGTTCTCACACCTCGCCGGTTCCCGATCGGGGAACCCCGGGCACAGGGTTCGACAGCGCCGCCGCGCGGGCTGCCAGCCAGACACGCTCCGGCGCGGTGTCGCAGAGCGCAATCGCCGCAGCATAGGCTTCAGCCGCATCATCGGTGCGCCCCAGTCTGGCCAGTACGTGGGCTCGCGCCGCGTGCAGCGGCTGGTAATCCTTCAGTCGACTGTCGCTGTTGGCGGTATCGAGCATCGACAGGGCACGAACTGCATCGCCCGCGTGGGCACGGGCCACCGCTTCGTTGATGTGCACAGCGGGCGAGGCGTCGAACGCTGCAAGCCGGGAATAGAGTTCAGCGATCTGCAGCCAGTCCGTTTGCGCCCCATCCTGCACGTCATGCAGCGAGGCAATGGCGGCCTGGATCAGATAGCCGTTGGGTGGGTGTCGCGCGGCAATCACCGCATCGAGAACCGCACGGCCTTCGCGAATCATCGGCCAGTTCCAGCAACGCCTGTCCTGTTCGTCGAGCGGCACGAAACCACCCCGCTCATCCAGCCGGGCATCGCTGCGGGCCGCCGTGAGCAGCAGCAAGGCCAGTAACGCCCTGGCCAGACCGCTATTGACAAACAGCCGCACGAGAACGCGCGCGAGGTGAATGGCCTGGTCCATCAGCCGCTGGCGATGCACCTCCGCATCCGAACGCAGGGAATAGCCATGATTGAACAACAGATACACCGCGCGCAGTACCGTTGCCTCGCGCTGCGCCAGCGCCTCGCCGGCAGGCGTAACCCACGCCGCACCGCTATCGCGCAGCTGCAGTTTCGCGCGGGACAGACGACGCTCGATGGCCTCCCGGGAGGTCAGCAGCGCCGCGGCAATTTCCTGCGTGGAAAAGTCCAGCACCACACGCAGCATCAGCGTGATCTGCAGCACCTCGCCCAGCGCCGGGTGACAACAGGTGAACAGCAGGCGCAGCAGATCGTCGTCGAACAGTTCCGCGTCGGGTTCGCTTTCACGATCGTCCGCCGCAAGTTCCACCCAACCATCCGGCAGAGGTTCTTCGCGCCGGGTTCTGCGCAGGTGGTCGATGCCGTGATTCCTGCCTACCGTCACGAGCCATGCCAACGGATCGGCAGGCAACCCATACGCCGGCCAGCGTTGCACCGCCCTCGCCATGGCTTCATGTGCCGCATCGCGGGCCAGCTCCATGTCACCGAGCCCGCGGGTCAACGCCGCGACCAGGCGCGGATACGCGCGACGCAACGTTTCCGCAACAGGGTCCGCCATCAGCCGTCGAGGTGTCCGGAGTGATCGGCGACGGGTCGCACCTCGATGACCCCCGTTCCTGCATTGGGAATCAGCGCAGCGTAGTCGAGCGCTTCATCCAGTGTCGCCACGTCAACGAGATAAAACCCGGCGAGCTGCTCCTTGGTTTCCGCGAACGGTCCATCCGTCACCTGACGCCTTCCGTCGCGCACACGCACGCTGACGGCGGTCGCCGTAGGCATCAGCGGCTGCCCGTTGTAGTGCACACCGTCCGCGCGCAGTCGCTCGTTCAGCGCCTGATGGCCCTGCATCACCTCGCGTTTGCCGGCATCGGAGCGGCCGGCCCAGATTTCCTCAGCTTCGTAGATCAGCAACAGGTATTGCATGGCCTGTTTTCTCCTTTTTTTCCGTGATGCATTCCAGGACGAATGAACCCGGGATTTGCGGACATACGTCTCTGATCCGGCAACGGTGTCCGCTCCGGCCATCCCCACGCCCGGGCGCTCCCGCTCGCGGCTGTTCCCTTCCGGAACAGCCGGTCAGGGTTCATCCTGCAACGTCGCCGACGCGGCGAGTTGCTCCCTCACCCGCTCGAGCTCCTCATGCCATGCCTGTGCATCACCATACTCGAGGTAGTCCCGGCTGCGCGCATGTGCGCCACGCACGGCAACCGCGTGCTTTATGGGGCACCAGAACTGTTCCGTGCGCGCCGCCACTTCCCGCGCATAGGCAATGACGCCGTTCCCGTAGCTGCAGTACATGCAGTTCAGTTTTTCCACCGCATTGAGGTACGCCAGGTGCCTGCGATCGAACACCAGATAGTTGCCGCGCCTTACGCGTTCGATGCCATAGACCGGAAAACACACTCGCTGATAGAGCGTGATCGCAATATCCAGCAGCACAATGGGAACGATCAGGCCATAGGTAACCGGCGCGCTCAGGATGTAGCCGAGCGGGGCACCGCGAATGTAGGCAACCACTCCCTGGCGCCCCTTCCGGTGCAGCGCCTTGACGCCCTGCTCGAACCGGATGCGCTCAGCGTCAACCGAATACTGGAAGCGTTGCCGGTTGTCCCGCAGGCGCGCCTCGATGGCCTGCGCGAATTCGCGCTCCGCGCGGAGCAACCGCTCGCGGATCTCATTGAAACGGGTGGATTCCACGTCGCTCTCCTCGCGCGGTCGCCGCAACCGAATACTGGCGCAGTGTCCACCGCAACACCAGACGACCCTTCGGCAAGTCGCCGCAGTCTCTCGGTTTCCGCAGAATGGACGACCACCGCGTGAACCGCAGACTGCGGATACTGAAACGGAAACACCCTGATGACCACACGCAACCTGGATGCCCTCTTCAACCCCCGCTCCGTGGCGGTGATTGGCGCCAGCGCCCGGGAAGGCGCCGTGGGGCGGGTGATCTTCGAGAACCTGCTGACAGGATTTCAGGGGCCCGTGATGGCGGTAAACCCTCACGAGCGGTTTGTACTGGGTCAGCCTGCCTACGCCGACGTCGGGCATCTGCCGCAAACGCCCGATCTGGCGGTTGTCATCACCCCGCCCGAAACCGTACCCGGCATCATTGCCGAACTCGCGGCCAGGGGCACCCGTGGCGCCTGCGTCATCACCGCCGGATTCAGCGGCAATCCGCAGGCGCTGGCACGCCGTCAAGCCATGCTGGACGCCGCGCGCCCCGCATTGCTGCGCATCCTCGGTCCCAACTGCGTCGGATTGCAGGTGCCCGCCATTGGTTTGAACGGCAGTTTCGCCAACGGTTCCGCCACCGCGGGCTCACTGGCGCTGGTTTCCCAGTCCGGCGCCGTCATCACGACCGTGCTCGACTGGGCACAGTCCCGCGGGATTGGTTTCTCGCACGTGGTGTCGCTCGGCGACATGGCCGACGTGGATTTCGGCGACATGCTGGACTACCTCGCGACGTCGCAGGACACCACCGCGATACTCCTCTACATCGAAGCCGTGACAAACGCACGCAAGTTCATGTCGGCGGCCCGCGCGGCGGCGCGTCTGAAGCCGGTGGTCGTGGTGAAGGCCGGTCGTCATGAGGCCGGCGCCCGCGCGGCGGCATCCCATACCGGTGCGCTGGCTGGTTCGGATGCGGTTTACGATGCCGCCTTCCGCCGCGCCGGCATGCTCAGGGTCATCACCCTGGACGAGCTGTTCGAGGCGGTGGAATCGCTTGCCTGCGCACGGCTACCGGGTGGCAACCGGCTTGCCATCGTCACCAACGGTGGTGGCCTCGGCGTACTGGCCGCTGATGCGCTGGCGGATGCCGGCGGCCGCCTCGCCGAACTGTCGCCCGCCGTCATGGAACAACTGAATTCCGTACTGCCCGCAACCTGGTCGCACGGGAATCCCATCGACCTCATCGGGGACGCGACCGATACGCGCTATGCGCAGACGCTCGATGCACTGGCTTCGGGTCCACCGGCTGACGGACTGCTGGTCTTGCACTGCCCAACGGCGGTCACCGATCCCACGAGCATCGCGCGCACCGTCATCGAGACCCTGCCGTCACGTTCGGTGCAGACCGTGATGACAAGCTGGATCGGCGGCGATTCCATGCGCGACGCGCGCACGCTGTTCCAGCAGCGGGGCATCGCAACGTTCTTCACCCCGGAAGATGCCGTACGCGCATTCATGCATCTGGCCAACTACCAGCGCAACCAGCAGTTGTTGCGTCACGCGCCGCCGTCCCTCCCCACCGGCTCTCCGGTGGATACGACTACCGCCCGACGGCTCATTGACGAGGCATTGAACGCGGGTACGACGTGGCTGGACGAGCATGCCTCCAAGTCGCTGCTCGCGGCATACGGTATTCCGGTGGCAACGACCCGCGTGGCAGCCAGCGCCAGTGAGGCCGGCGAGATCGCGGCGGCGTTGGGCGGTCGCGTGGTCATCAAGATTCTCTCACCCGACATCCTGCACAAAACAGACGTTGGCGGCGTGGCGCTGGACATCCCGGCGGAGGCCGCGGGCGACGAGGCGTCGGCCATGCTCGCGCGCGTCAAATCCGCCCGGCCGGATGCAACGATCAAGGGCTTCACCGTGCAGACCATGGTGCATCGCCCACACGCCGTGGAATTGCTGGTGGGCATGCTGGATGACGCCCAGTTCGGCCCCGCATTGATGTTCGGCCATGGTGGCACCGCGGTGGAGGTCATCAACGACAAAGCCATGGGACTGCCGCCACTCAACCTGGAACTGGCTGCCGACATGATCGCGCACACACGGGTGAGCCGCCTGCTTGCCGGCTATCGCGACATTCCGCCCGCGGATACGGCCGCGGCCGCACTGGCCCTGGTGCGCTTCTCGCAACTCATCTGCGACCTTCCGGAAATTGCCGAGATGGAGATCAATCCGCTACTGGCTGACGCCAATGGCATCGTGGCGCTGGATGCACGTGTCCGCATTGCCCGGCCTGACGCCGGCGGTGACACACGCCTGTGCATTCGCCCGTATCCCAGCCAGCTGGAACGCACGCTCACACTGGACGGCGGCGAGCGGGTGCTGGTGCGTCCCGTACTGCCGGAAGACGAGCCCGCCGTGGCAACGTTTCTGGCCGCGGGCACGCCCGGCACCGGCGCATTCACGGATCTGGACTTCCCGCCAGGTGAAGATCGCCTGAGCGCCGCGCGATTGACGCAGGTGGACTACGACCGGCAGATGGTGTGGGTGGTGACCGAACCGGGGACTCCCGGTCATACCCCGGTTCACGGGTTACTGCGCCTGATGGAGGATCCGAACCGTGAGCGCGCCAATTTTTCCTGCCTGCTGCTTCCGGGCGCGGAAGACGCCCAGCGCATGCAGCGGCTGCTGACCCTGGTGATCGACTATGCGCAACAGCGACAGGTTCGCGACCTCCAGGCGTCGCTCCGGAGCACCAGTTCACCAGCGGCAAACCTGTGCACTGAACTCGGTTGCAGGCTCACCGCACGCGATGACGGAAGCATCCTCGCCCGACTCTCGCCCGTGTCGGACTGACGAAAAGCCGTTCGTCAGTTTGTCATTACGACACGGACACGGCGTCGACCAGCCCCGCCAGCGCATCCAGCACTTCGTTCGGCTTCTCGCCAAGCATCGAATGCCCACAACCGGGCAGGCGTCTGACCGTGCATGCGGGAAACGCCGAGGCAACGCCCAAGGCCGCCTTGAGCGGGGTCATCTGGTCCGCTTCGCCCGCCAGTATCAGTACCGGCACGGATAGTCCGTCCGCTGGCGCGACCGGTTCGAAGGCATTGCAGGCCGACAGATCCGCCGCATAGACGCCGGGACGGTTGCGATCCAGCAGCCGGCTGCCGGAAGCCATGAGCCAGATGCCTGGCTGTGGATTGCCGCCAAGGCGTCCCCGCGCGCTGTGACTCCACGTGTTGGCCATGGCGAATGCCGCCGGGTCGTCGTCCCGCGCCGCATCCAGCAGGGGATCGGACACGCGCATCGGTTGGGACGTACCCAGAAGGCCAAGCGCCAGCACGCGCGCCGGCGCGCTGGCGGCCATGCTGGCAGCGATCAGCGAGCCCATGCTGTGCCCGAGGACCACCGCCCTGTCGACGCCAAGCACATCCAGCAGCCGCCATGCCCAGGCCGCCATGTCAGCGATCGAAAGCATTGCCTTTCCGGCAGACCGGCCATGCGCCGGCAAATCCGGAGCGATGACCCGATAACCGTGCCGCGCAAAATAACGGGCCGGTAACGTCCACACCGTGTGGTCCATGCCCGCCCCATGCAGCATCAGGATGGCCAGGCCTTCCCCGTGACCGCTGCCCTGGCCGACGAATACGCTCTCACCGTCAACAACTACCCGCACGTCACTTCCCCCTGCCCGCCCGTTCGACGGCTTTCAGCGCCCTGCCCAGATCGTCGATGAGATCGCGCGGATCCTCCAGCCCGATGGAAAGCCGGATGAGTCCCTCACCGATACCGGCGTCCGCGAGCGCCTGTGCATCCATGCGATGGTGCGTGGTGCTGGCCGGATGGATGACCAGTGACTTCGCATCGCCGATGTTGGCGAGATGACTGAACAGTTCCAGTTTCTCGATGAACAGGCGCCCGGCCTCGCGGCCGCCACGAATTTCGAAGCTGAGTACCGCGCCACAGCCATTCGGCAGCAGCTTCGCGGCCAGAGCATGATCGGGATGCGTGACCAGTCCAGGATAGTTCACCCGTTCCACCATGGCGTGCTCCGCGAGCATCCGGGCAACCGCCATGGTGTTGGCCACATGCCTGGCCATGCGCAGCGGCAGCGTCTCCAGCCCCTGCAGCACCTGGAACGCGGTCATGGGCGCCATGCAGGCGCCAAAGTCACGCATGCCCTCCTTGCGCGCCCGCATGAGAAACGCGGCGGGGCCGAATTCTTCCGCGAACACCAGGTCGTGAAAGCCGGCGTACGGCTCAGTGAGCGTGGGAAACCGGTCACTGCGCTCCCAGTCGAAGGTACCGCCGTCCACCAGCAGGCCGCCGATCACCACGCCATGACCGCTGAGAAACTTGGTCGCCGAGTGCAGCACCAGGTCCGCGCCGTGATCGAGCGGGCGACAAAGGTACGGGGTGGCGAAGGTGGCATCCACCAGCAGCGGCAATCCGGCGGCATGTACCGCTTCCGACAGCGTTGGAACATCCAGAACTTCCAGGCCTGGATTGCCGAGAATTTCGCCAAACACCAGCTTCGTTTCCGGACGCACGGCACTGACAAAAGCGTCAACGTCCCTGGGGTCGACGAACGTGGTTTCGATACCGAAACGTGGCAGTGTATAGGCCAGCAGGTTGTGGGTGCCGCCGTAGAGCGAACGGGAGGCGACGATGTGATCCCCCGCACCGCAGAGCGTGGCTACCGCCAGGTGCATGGCCGCCTGGCCGCTGGCGGTGGCAATCGCACCCACCCCGCCATCGAGCGCGGCGATGCGTTCCTCCAGCACCGCGTTGGTGGGATTGGACAGTCGCGAATAGACATGCCCCGCACGTTCGATGTTGAACAGCCCCACGGCATAGTCCGCGTCGGGGAAAACGAACGACGCGGACTGATAGATGGGCGTTGCGCGCGCGCCCGTGGTGGGGTCGGGCGCCTGCCCCGCATGCACGGACAACGTATCGAATCCCAGGCCGCGCGGTGCCTTGTGTTCTGAAGCCACGGTAACTCCCCGTCAGGCATGTCGAAATGACTCCCGCCAGCCCTGAATGGTCAGCGCTGACGTCCATCGATTGGCTGTCGCGAACCGATCAGGGCGGCAAGTGTAACCGGCTGCTGCCCGGCAGGATGCAGAAACAGTCTCTCCTGGACTGGTTTCTACAGTCGTCGGCTGCTGCCGTCATGAGCACCTCGTGGCTTTCTCCCGTAAACGCCGAGGCTTCTGTCCGTCTTGTGGCGCACGGCGCATGATCGAAGCGTCGGCACATCGGATCGATCGTGTGTTTCCCGAAGTGCCCGTCCGTCAATGGGTGCTCAGCGTCCCCTGGCCTCTGCGTCTGCTGTTCGCAAGCCGCCCGGATGCCCTCGGGCGCTGACTCACGGTCATCGTCCGCGCCATCCAGACCGACCTTGCCCGCTGGGCGGGTCTCACAGCCGGTAGCGGCTCGCGCACCGGCGTCGTCACCCTCATCCAGCGTTTCGGCAGTGCACTGAATCTAAACGTCCACCTGCATAGGCTGATCCTGGACGGGGTCTACACCATGGAACAGAACGCTCCCCGGCTCCATCGTGTCAGGGCGCCGGACCCGCAAACCCTCGAGCATCTGCTCAACCGGCTCGTCCGGCGCATCGTGCGCAGACTCACCCGCGACGGGCTCCTTGTCGAGGACCCCGCGCAACAGGCCCCCCAGCAACATCCTCCCTATCCTCCCGGAGGTTAGATGCGCCTATAAGGGGTTTCCCGTGGCGTTCGCCGGAGACAGAGCTGTGCTTCACCTGGTGCGTTCGAGAGAGCCCTCCGCCACATCACCCGCTTCCCGAAACGGAAACCAGACCTCAGAATGCCGCAACGCTCAATACAAAGGATGAGGGATGTATTTCACACTCAGTGACGAAGTGCTGCTTGCTCTGGCCCAGATTGCAGTATCGATCATCGGATTCAGTGGTGTGGTTGTCACTCTCGGTCGTGCAGAGAAGGAACGATGGTCGGCATCCGAGCTGTTACAGCTGCGTACGCTGGTGGAGCCCAGCATGGTGGTACTGCTGGGATCGCTGCTGCCACTACTCATCGCCCTGGCCGACGTATCACCTGAACACCTGTGGCGGGTCGCTAACGCCGGGCTTCTGGGCCTGCATGCCATCGGGCACGGTCTTTTTCTGGCGCGTGGAGCGAAACACAAAAGCGCAGTGACCCGCAGCCAGCAGATCATTTCAGCAATGAGCGTACTCGTCTATGTTGCCCAATTTGCAAGCGTGTTCAACGTGATCCGTTTCCAGGAGCTCACATTTCTGATCGGCCTGTTGTATGCACTGTGGATAAGCATCCACAACTTCTACCTTCTACTGTTCGGGCGCAGCAATCTGGTTACAGACCATTCAACCGATTGAACTAGCGTCCGCGCTTTGGCTTCGCCTGCCGCTCGTTTCCGTGTTTGAAATGCCCTGTCGCCTTGGCCTTTGCCATCTGCTGTTCACGCGGCACTGCGCCTTCCGCCCGACGCAGAAAACGCTCGGCCTCCCGCCCTTTAAGCGTGGTCACCACCTTCCTATGAAAAGCGATATGTACCGTGCAATCTTTGCGCGATTGGTAACTGAAGCGTGATTCATCCAGTGGATCCAGCGTATCGGCCATTGTAATCACCTGGTTTTTTCAGCAATCAGTTCCACTGGTGCATTACGTCCGGCAGCAATCAAATGCTCGCCGGCGAAGGCAGCGCAACGATCCAGCCGCTGCACCGGCAAGCCGGCTGTGCGCTCCCCCAGATTCCCACAATCACTGCAACGATACGCCCACCGCGCCGTTGACCTGGGCGCAGCGATTGAAGCGCGTCTTCGACATTGACATCTCCCTCTGCCCGCTCTGCGGCGGGCAGCTGCGCGTCATCGCAGACGTCACCGATCCGAATCTCATCCGCACGATCCTCGACCACCTCAACAGCCGGGCGCCCCCGCGCCCACCCCCTCGGCGCGCGCGTTGATCAGCTTCCGATAACCGTAGCGCCTGCGCACGGCATTCCCGGGCTTCCCCTTCCACCAGGTAATCCGTACGCCAATCACCCCGACCGCCGTACGACGTCAGATCCACCTCGACCCTCCGCATCGACCTCGAGGACGCCGGACATCCCGCTGCCCCCGACGTCAATACTCCCAGCACTCGGCGGAGAGCCACGTTATCCTCCCTAACCTCATCCACGAATCGAAGATCTGGAGAAAGCCGCTATGCGTGACGAGAACTCGCCCCCCGAAGCACCGACCCGCATCCTGGAGATTTCCGCATTCGATCCGCAGGCCAGGGAAAATCCCCACCCCCGAATGCGGGCGCTGCGTGAGGCGGGACGTGTGCTGCGGGACGAGACCGTGAAGGCCTGGCTGCTGAGCCACCATGACGATATCCGCGCCACGGTGAACGATGGAACCTTCGTTCGTCACCCCAGCAAAGCCGAGGAAGGCTCCATCACCCGGATGTTGGCGGATCCTGACGATCCCGAAGGGGGGCGAACCAGCATCCTGTTCATGGACAACCCGGATCATTCGCGCAATCGGGGTCCGTTGATGCAGGCCTTTTATCAGCGCATCAAGAAAATGGAGGCGGAGATTGTCGCGTTGATCGATGGCGTTATCGACGCCGCGCCCAGTTCCGGACGCTTCGATCTGATGGCGCACATCGCGATACCGATTCCGATTCTGGTCATCGCACACATTCTCGGTGTCGACGAAAGCCGGCTGGGAGAGTTCCGCGAGTGGTCGGAAGGCCTGATCCTCGGCCTGAATCCAATGCGCACAGCCGAGCAAACCGCCTATATGGAGGCGAGCAGGGACAAGCTCGATGACTACTTCACGGAGCTGATGGCGGCACGTCGTCAGCATCCGCGGAACGACCTGATCAGCGACATGGTGCAGGCGCAAGCCGCCGGTGGTGATTTCGCCGATGAAGAACTTCGTATCAATCTGCAGGCGCTGCTGGTTGGCGGGAACCTCACGACCACCGATCTCATCGGGAACGGTGTATGGCTGTTCCTGACTCATCCCGAGCAACTGGCAGCATTCAAAGCTGATCCGAAGCTGGACGCGCCGGCAGTTGAGGAAGTGCTGCGTTACGAGGCTCCGGTGCAGGCGACCTCGCGGATTCTGTCAGAAGATCGCGAAGTGGCCGGCTGCCCGATGCACAAGAGCCAGCCCGTGTTCATGTCCCTTGCGGCTGCCAATCGTGATCCAACGCGGTTCGAGAACGCTGAAGCCTTCGATATCACCGTGAAACGTCGTTCCCACATTTCTTTCGGAGGTGGAGCGCACATCTGCATTGGCGCGCCACTCGCCAGGATCGAGGCGCGCCGCGTGTATCGGAAGCTCTTCGAGCGGTATCCGAACATGACCCTGCCGGAACAGAAGATCGTCTGGCGAGCCCTGCCGTTCTTCCGCGGCATCGAAAAGCTGGAAGTGGCGGTGTAAACGCACGGTGTCAGGCCTGGCCGTGGACATTCAGGGAAACGCAACGACCCAGCCGCTGCACCGGCAAGCCGGCAGTGTGCTCTTCCAGACTCACGCAGCGACTGCAACGATCCGCCTACCGCGCCGTTTGGCCGGTGCGCGGCGATGGAAGCGCGTCCTGGACATAGACATCACCCTCTGCCCGCTCTGGGGAGGACATTTGCGGGTCATGTCGGATACCACCGATCCAGACCCTATCCGCAAGATCCTCGACCACACCAACAGCCGAGCGCCGCTGCCAAAGCATGCCGAGCCACTCCACACCCGACCCGATCTGCTCACCGAACGCCGACAAGCTACCGGTAACCGGACTGCCTGCGCGAACGGATCTCCAACTCCCCGATACCCAGTGTCCGGCAAAGACCTCAGTGTGCGTGTGCCATGCGCTCGATGATTCAGAGAACGCGGCCACAAGCCTCGCGATCAACGGGTGCGTTCTCCACACGCGCCAGGCACGATCGTGGAAAGGGTCCGTCGAGTTACCTATCCTGCCTGTATTCTGCTTCCAGAATCGCTCAGTCAGATACTTGATTGGTCCAAGGTCACTGTGAAACATTCCAAAACTGCTGCGGATGGGGAAGATAACGTGGGAGGCCCAGGAAGCCTACGGCCACTTCCCGACGTTCACGAAATGCTGTAAACCTGATCTGGTATATGGGGGGGTTGTCTTTGATCGAATTCGAGTTCAGCTGGTTCGGCGTATCCGGCACGCTGGCAGCGTTGTTGGGGTTTGCGGCAGCAGCGTTTGTTCTCAAATACATGCCCGACCGTCGGGCCGCCTGGTTGTTGGGTGCTCTGATTGTCGTTGAATCCATTCTGATCGCGACTGCTTACTCAGGGTTCATGGCCTGGCTTCCCGACCGAGAAAGCTGGTTGAACATTGCGCTAATGAGGTTTCATTTCGTCAACGATTTCGTTGTGGCAGGCATCTATCTTCCCGCGTTGGCACGGCTGATTGACTCACCCATGCTGCGAGTTTTTCGAACCAGCACAGGTACGCTTCTGTCTTTCCTGATTGGTGCAACGGGTACCATCGCAATCGCCTTCGGGCCGGTTGAATGGCATGCGGCCGGGTTCAAGGACGCGATTATCGGGTATCCCGGCTATCTCGTGGAGGTAGGAGTGGTTTCGCAACTGGGATTTCTGTTGCTTGCGGCATGTTACGTATACGGCCTGGTGGCAACGATTCTCGCCTGGCGGCAATCGACTACAGAGCTGCAGAAACGCAAGAATGGTGTTCTCGTTCTCGCATTTGGCGCCCGTGATCTGACATTTGGTCTCCTGTTCGGTCTTGCAACGTACACAAACATCCAAGCGGCGGCTCTGGGAATAGACAACGTGCTCAAGATTGCATTTTTCAGCGCCTACTACCTGACCCAGGTGGCCGCCATCGGACTCATTGTCTATGTGATTGCGCTAGCTTACGGAGCTCTGGCAACACACTTGTTCGATATAGACATCAAGCTCAAGGTGACGCTCGAGCGCGGCACCGTGATGGCGATCTATGTCGTCTTTTTCTTCATCGTTTCCGAAGGCACCGCATCATTCCTCTCGGATCAGTTTGGTGTGCTCGTGGGACTGATCACTACGGGCGTGCTATTGCTGTTTTTGACGCCCATTCAGCGGTGGGCGGAGCGCCTCTCGGATGCTGCCATGCCGACAGTACAGCAATCCCCAGAGTATCTGCAGTATCGTAAGCTACAGGTGTACGGTGAAGCCGTCAGCGACACAGTTAGACGAAAGGGGTTCATTTCGGCGGTTGACCGGGCAGTCCTGAATCAACTGCAGGCCAACCTTGGTCTTACACAGAATGACATTTCATCTCTCGAACACGAGCTGCTCACCCAAAACGGTGCTCTGGCTGGGGCACGGTGAATCTTTCCAGATACCGTTGGCGAAGTACTTCGCGAAGGTCAAGACTCGGTCGATGATGCAAATACCGGTGTGCGTTCGCCAGTGTGGCTTGCTCGCGTAATCGACCTTGTAGTTCACACCGTTGCGCCGCAGCAGTTCCCACTGTTGCCGGATCAACCGTTGCCGTGAGCGCAACAGACCCCGATCCCGTTCAACTTCCGCATCCGGCGGTGCAACAACCGTCAACAGACCATACGCATGAAACTCCGCCAGATCCACCACATCGATCCGATCCGTCTTTACGGACCTACCTGCTCGCAGCGGAATGCTCGAAGTCGATACGACTGCACTTAAATAACCACTGGCCTGCAGGTCCCGCTGCAGCGAGAAGCCAACGTACGAGGCTTCGTAACAGACCTCCAGCCAAGCACCACCAAAGTACTTCCGCACGATCTCCAGTCGCCCGAACAGTCCCTTCAGCGTTCGATGCCATCGATTGACTGTCCTAGATCGACGGGGCGGCAAGTGCGACCGCAAAGCCGCCCGGGAACCGCCGCCGCTTTCCAGCGCACCTCAGCCGCTGCGTAGTTCGTGGTTGCGTGCGCTGATCTGTTCGTTGAGGGTCCAGAAGTCGTAGATCACGCCAATGCCCATGAGACCGAGCGTCAGCAGATAGAGGGCCCCTGTGACGAACTTGCCGAGATAGAACCGGTGCAGGCCGAAGACGCCCAGGAACACCAGCAACACCCACCCCACCGTGTAGCTTCTGTCTCCCGACACATACCGGCGCTCCGCCTTGCGCTCGAGCCCCGGCATCAGGAAAAGGTCGACAATCCAGCCGATGAGAAACAAGCCCAGCGTGAAAAGATAGATCGTGCCACTCACCGGCCTGCCGAAATAGAACCGGTGCGAACCCGTGAAGCCGAAGATCCAGAGCAGGTAGCCGACGCCGAGACTGTGCGTATCGTTATCCGTCATCCGCGAGTCTCCCGCCCGGTTACTGACACCCTCATGGCTGAATAACGTAGTACGCGTTGAACGGATTGTCATAGTCCAGCCTGTTGAACCGGGAGAAGCCGGCATCCGCCGCCATCCGCCGTGCCACTGGCTCGGTGAATCCCAGCGTACCGAGGCCGGCGCCACCGGGCGCCGACAGGCCGGAGGACATGCAGACGAGAATGGAGAAACCGTACAGCAGGGACACCAACGGCTGCTTTTCCAGGTTTTCCGCGAACGTCGGATAAGCCCTGATGTCTTCGCACAACCACATCCCGTCCGCCTTCAATGCACCGCGAATGGCGCTGATGAGCTGATCCGGGTATGGCGTGTCGTGAATGACGTCAAACGTCGTAATGAAATCGTAGGTGGGCGCGTCCGGCAGCGGCTCTTCACCGGCATGCGCCAGCCGGACATTGCCCAGCTTCGCCTCCGCCAGATTGGCCCGAGCCCTTTCCAGCGCATGACTGGAAATTTCATAACCCACGAATTCCGAGGCGGGAAAGGCGCGCGCCATGGCCAGCGTGGACAGCGCGCCGCCGCAACCGACATCGGCCACCCGTGCGCCTTCCCTGAGCCGGTGCGCAAGGCCGTCCACCAAAGGCAGCACTTCATTCACCAGCGCCTGCTTCTTGCTGTAGGCGCTCAGGCGCTCGATGCCGCAGGCACAGGCGGCGCCGTGGTCGTCGTACGACATGCCAAGACCGGTATGAAACGCCTCCGCCACCTGCGGCACGGCGGGCGCGGCGGCCAGCACGGCATCGAACCCTCCCGCCAGAAAGGCGGGGCTCTCCGGGTTGGCCAGCACCATGGCCGCCTCGGGACACATGGAGAAGTGATCCGTGGCGGCGTCATAGTCCAGATGACCAACCGAGGCCTGATGGCGCAGCCACTCCCGCAGCCAGCGCTCGTTCAAACCCGTCTGTTCCGCCAGGTCGCCGCTGGTGACGGGGCCGGAATGCGCCAGCGTCCGATACAGACCCAGCCGGTCCCCGACAGCGCTGATGGCACAGTTGAATCCCTGCGCCACGCTGCCGCCGACCATCCGGATGTAGTTGGACAGCTTGTCACGGTTGATGGATGTCATGTTCTCTCCCCGCCAGATGTCGATACCGCATTGTGCGGGGAGGAACGGCTAGCCCACAACCGCCGGGCAACGGGTACCCATGCGGGACTAGGTCACGCGCCACCGGATCGGCTGCGGCACGGGTGCGGCAAAGCCGCCCGGCAACGCCGATCCCAGGCCGATGCTGCCCCGCACGCCGGGCTGCAGCACTGGCGCCTCTTCGGCGGCGGTGCCTCGGGCCAGGATCGGGCGTTTGCACCAGGCGGCGACGCTGCCGCCGCTCACCTGTCGACAGGCGTCGCTGGTCAGGATTTTCATGTCTGCACCTCATAGGGAATTGAAAGGCCATCTTCGCGCCACGGTTGCGAGGCGTCCGCCGGAAATCTCCCTTCAGGGGGTCAGTTCGCTATGATGCGCGATGTCAGATTTCGGAGTGCCGCCAGTGTCGTTTCCATCGCCCACGATCATCCCGGTGAACGGTATCGAACTCGAAGTATTCAGCGCCGGCAGCGGCCGTCCCCTGGTGCTGTGTCACGGCTGGCCGGAACACGCGTATTCCTGGCGATTTCAGATACAACCCCTGGTAGATGCCGGCTATCACGTGATCGTGCCCAATCAGCGCGGCTACGGCGGCAGCAGTCGTCCCGAGGCGGTAGGCGACTATGACATCACCCACCTGTGCGGTGATCTTGCCGGTCTGCTCGACCACTACGGCTACCGCGATGCCGCGTTCATCGGCCACGACTGGGGCGCGATCGTGGTGTGGGCGATGGCGGTGCTGCACCCGGAGCGGGTGTCCGCCGTGATCAACCTCAGCGTTCCCTACCTGCAACGCGGCGGCACGGAATGGGTTGGCTTCTGGGAAAAGATGCTGGGTGGCGACTTCTACATCGTGCACTTCAACCGCCAGCCCGGCGTAGCGGATGCCGCTTTCGCGGCCAACACGCGCCAGTTCCTGCGCAACCTGTACCGCACCAACCAGTGGCGGTCACCGGCGCCGGAACCCCAACCCGGCATGGCCCTCATCAATCTCGCGGCGCGCGAGACGGCCGCGGGGGATGCCTTGATGTCCGATGCCGAACTCGAGGTGTTTGCCGCCGCGTTCGAGAAGAACGGCTTCACGCCCGGCATCAACTGGTACCGCAACTTCTCCCGCAACTGGGACACTCTTGGTAGCGTCGAGGAGCGCGTACGCCAGCCCGCGCTCATGATCTACGGCCAGTACGACATGGTGCGCCCGTCGCCCACGCTGGACAGCGTCGTTGACGACCTGGAGGTGGTGACACTGGATTGCGGCCACTGGATACAGCAGGAGCGCCCGCAGGAAACCAACGCTGCGATGCTGGAGTGGCTTGAGCGTCACTATCCCGCCTGAAGGCAGGACGTCTCATCGGAGGAAGGGGCCCGGGTCTATTCCCAGGCCATGAAGTGACCGGTGGCCTCCGCGAACACGTCGCCGTCACTCGCCCGCACGACGCGCCCTTCCATGATTGCCAGCCGGCCCTTGCGTTTCTGGCAACGGCCTTCCAGACGTATCGGCGTGCCGATGGGCAACTGCTGCCGGTAGCGTATGTCCGCTTTCGCGGTAAAGCAGTTCACGCCCTGCAGAAACCACCAGTTGGCCATCACGTCGTCCAGAAGGCTGAACACGATGCCGCCGTGCGTGACGCCGGGATAGCCCATGTGTTCGTCCCTGGGGGTGAATTCCGCCAGGCAGACACCATCTTCCAGGCGGAAATGCACATGCAGGCCAATCGGGTTGCGCGCGCCGCAAACGAAACAGTGGTGTGCGTTGCTCCTTCCGGAATCGCCAGACGCTTCTGAAATGGTGACCTCCCCATGCACGTTGCCGCGCCATCGTTCACGTGCTGACGCAGGCGACAGGTGCCTGCCAGCAAAGCTGGCGAGTGTTTCATCCACTCGCCCGCGGATCAATGCACGAGAATGCTGCCAAGACCAGGCCGGCCTGTCAGTTCGCGACCACCCGCATCACCCGGCTTACTCGCCGCAATGCCCCGCTGCGCCGCGGTCGCGGTCGCGGTCGCGGCAAAGCCGACGGGACAGCTGCCCGTGTTCTGGTATTCCAGCGCCGCCGCCAGCAGATTCTCGTCAGGATCGCCAAGCTGATGATCATAATCGTCCGACCCCTCGCATCCCGGCAGCGCCACCGCCCCCGCGGACTGCCCGAAGCCGTCCGGATAGTCACTGAAGCCCTGTGCGTTGGCACCCTGGAACTGGATGGAGAAGTAGGTGGTCCCGCAGTTATCCCAGGGATAGAAGCCGTAAGGCTTGCCACACGTGGTGCCACCGATCTGGATCACTTCCACACCGACGCCCCGGAGCCCGTTGATGATCGCTTCACTCGCCGAGCAGGTGCCGCTGGTGGTGAGGACGAACACACGCGGCAGATTGAGTGCCGGCAGCGCCACGCCAGCGGGACCGGAGAAACCCTGGGTCGTCTGATGGAACAGCGTGGGATCGAGGGCACCCCCGGTTACCGGGTTCGTGTTCAGATTCTTGTCATTGAAGCGCATCTGATCGAACACTCTGCCAACGCCGGCGTTGCCGGCAATCATGTAAGCCGTTTCGTTGGCAATGTCGAGATAGCCGCCACCGTTGTAACGCAGGTCCAGCACCAGATCGACGACATTCTGTCCCTCAAGGAACTGGAAAGCGCTGACCAGCTGCTCTTCCGCCGTGGCAATGTGCGCATTGAAGTGGAGATAGCCAACCGGTCCCCCACCGACGTCGATGACCTGCACGAACTGCACCGGATCGAGTTCAACCTCCGCGGAGGTCATGCTGACGGTGGTTGTCTGCGCCGCGCCCGGATTCTGAATGACAAAGTTGTGGGTCTCACCCGCCGCTTCCGGGAACAGACCGTTGTTCAGCGTATCCACATCGTCACCATCCACCACGGCAACACCGTCGATGGACACGAGTCGCGTGCCCCGCACCAGACCGGCCTGGGCCGCAGGCGTGCCGGCGCTGACAAACGCCACCACAACCTCGCGTGGCGGCGTACCGGCGACGATGACGAACTCCGCGCCATAACCGGCCTGAATGCCTGACTGCGACAGTTGCTCCCAGACATCACTGGGATAGGTGAAGTGGAAGCGGTCTTTCGGCGCGCCGGAACCCGTGATGGCCGTCGTCTTCATCAGATCGAAGTACGCGGGCGTGGTGTAGTTCTTCGGATTCTGGTCGGTGATTTCGTCATACCACAGGTACAACTCGTTGCTCCACGAGCGCAGCCAGTTGTTCTCGTCCGTGGCCGTGCCCTGGCGATCCGGAAAGTTGCCGCCGCGCGGATTGGCACACAGATTCTCGAACTGCGAAGACGGCTGGAACTGGCCGGCATCGAAGCCCGTGGCGGGCGGATTGTTGTTGACGGGCGCGCCCCCGAGACCACCACCAGAACCGCCACCGCCGCCGCACCCGCCGAGCAACAGCATGCCGGCAACAACAACCACGGACGCGCCATGCACAAATACTGATCCAGCCATCGATCACATCCCCTTCTTAGACCTCAGGAATCACCTCAGCGGAACCCTTCCGCTACCCGAACGTACGGTCAACCGTTGCCACCACCGAGGGCGCGGCTACGCCACCGTGCGGCAGTGCGCAGGCAAATCTACACCACTACTCCGGGGAACAACACGGCACCATTCGCTGCCGGCGTGGCAGGGTTCCCGGGAACGGCGGCTGGCAGGCTATGATGTGCGCAACATCTCAGTGCGGCGCACCGGAGCCAGTACCACGTGTTCCCCATTCCGTTGATACGCAGGCGCATGAGCAGCCACCAGCCCGAATTCGTCCAGCCCGGACCACAGACCCGCCAGGCCGCGGTGGCCATCGTGTTGCGCCAGCGCGGCGACACACCGGAGGTTCTGTTCATCCAGCGCGCCGAGAAGGACGGCGATCCGTGGTCGGGTCACATGGCCTTTCCAGGTGGTCACCGCGATCCCGGCGATGCCGGGCTGCGGGAAGCCGCCATGCGGGAAACGCTGGAGGAAATTGCCCTCGATCTTTCCGCAGGACACTATCTGGGCGCGCTCGACCACCATCGCGCCCAGCCGCGGGGGCGCGTGCTGGACATGCTGATCGCGCCGCACGTGTTCGAAATTGAAGGCGATCCGGTGTTCCAGCCGAACTACGAAGTCGCCGACGTAGTGTGGGCACCGCTTCACGAACTGGCCCGCAACGAGCGGCACGACACGGAAACCCGGCCACTGCAGGGCGAAGACATCATCTTCAACGGCTATCGACTTGAAGGCGGTCATTTCGTATGGGGGCTCACCTATCGCATCCTGAAGTCGTTTTTCACGACACTGGATCCGGACTGGCAGTATCCACCGGAGAAGTAGCGCGTCTCAGCCCGGTGGCGCGAGGCCTTCGTAGCTGGCTATCGCGAGACCGGCCGCGACGCTCGTGAACGGATCATGCAGATCCACCCGGCCAGGGAACCGGCCTTCCAGGATGCGGGTGACCGCCGGAATGAGACTCGACCCGCCAGTTCGCAGGACCACGTCGATATCCTTGTGCGCAAGCCCCGCCCTTGCCACCGTGGCATCCACGACCTCCGCCACCGCCACCAGAATATCCGCAATGATGCTCTCGAACCGTTCACGCGTGACGGTGAGCTCGATATCAAGTTCCGGGATGTCCAGCTTCGCTGAATCCTGCTCCGACAGCGTGGCCTTCAGATCCTTGATGCACTGGAAGAGCATGTAGCTCGCGTTTCGCTTGATGATATCCCGCAGCCGCTGGAACTTGCGCGCCGCCGTACCGCCCTGAACGATGCAGTCCATCACCGGCGCCGTATACCGATTCTGGTTCAGCGTGTAGGTGACCGCCCAGTTGACCAGCAGATCCTCATAGTCTTCGAACGGAAACAGCGTTTCGATCTCGCGGTCCATACCGCGACGGCGCCAGATCTCACCCTTGCCCAGCAGCGGGAATAACAACTCCCTGAACAGCCGCTGGTCGATATGGTCGCCGCCCAGGCCGATACCGTGCGTGGCGACCACATCGAACGCCATGCCCCTGCGCCGCAGGATGCACAAATCCAGCGTACCGCCACCAAAATCCACCGTCAGCAGGTGAGTGCCGGAAAAGGCGCCGGTGTGCAGATAACTCACCGCTGCAGCGATCGGTTCCGGATAAAACCGCTGACCCTGCACACCCGCATAGCGGTAGGCTTCTGACAAACGGGACAACGCTAGTTGGTTTCGGTAGTCATCGCGCCCCTCGAAATTCACGGGATGCCCGAGGTGCGCTTCCGGGAAGGTGCCGCACGATGCCTCCACCGACTTGCGTATGCGCAGCAGAATCGGCGTGATCAGTGCCACCAGGCGAAAAGGATGATCGAACACGAGCAGACGTCGTACCCGCTCATCGCCCAGCAGGCGTTTGGTGCCACGGAACAGGCGACCCGGCAAGCCACTGTCGGTCATCGGCTGTCCATAGACCTTCTGTGTCACGGTATCCACCGCCGACGGGTGCTCCTCGTCGCCGTGTTCCACGAACTGACTGGTTTCCCCGATCACTTCCGGAACCATTTCAACCGTTCGCCCGGTGTTGTCCTGGATATACCGATCGATGGCGTGCTGTCCCGTATCCGCCCGGAGCGCCGTGTCGATGTACGTCGCGGACGGCATGATCGCGTCGTGCGCTTCAAGGCGAACCAGCTGCAATCGCTTGCCATCGTAAACGGCAGCCGCCGAATTCGTCGTGCCGAAATCAATACCGATGCCCAGACGCTCAGGCATCCACTGCGTCCGGGTATTGCCAGCCATCGATGTAGGCAGGCAAGGTGATGCCGGCGTGCAGATCGGCACTGGGTACTGGCTGACCGGTCGTCCTTTGCACGGGAATGACACCCGCCCAGACCGGTGCGGCAAGGTCGCCGTCGTCGTCGATGGGGTCACCCGTGCGGATTTTCGCCGCGCACTCCTCGATGGCCACGGCCACCACCGCGGTAGCGGCAAGTTCCTGCGGCGTGGACGCCCGCAGGTGGGACAAGTGCCCGGGTATCAGACGTTCGACAAACCGATCCAGCACGGCAATCGCCACATCGTCAGCCAGCAGGTGGCCGCGACCGAACAACGTGACGGATCGATAATTCACGGAGCAGTGAAACGCACTGCGGGCAACCACAATGCCATCCAGCAGCGTCACACCGATGCTCACCGGCTCTCCGGCGGCGATGTGTGCCAGAAGCGCACTCTGGCGATTGCCATGCAGATACAGCGTATCGCCTTCCCGAATGTACAGCGTGGGAATGATGCGCGGCTCACCGTCATTCACGTACGCAACATGACACAGCAGCTCACGATCGAGCACCGCGTCGATGATCGGACGATCGTAAACCGCACGCCGCGCGTTACGACGGATACGGGTGCGTCGAGCGGTCATGATTCCTCACCGCCCGCCGCCGCCTCAAGCCGGAAGGCGATGTACGCTCGCTTGTCATAACGGCCACTGATCCGCGCCAGTAAATCGGTCAGCCACATCCAGACCCCGTACTTGCGGCGCAGCGCATGCAGCGCCACTGCAATTTCGCCGGGATCGGCGATCAGTTCGGCCCGGGCGGGATACCAGTCGCCAAGCAACCGTCCCCGCACGTCGCAGGGCGCCACCTCGGCGCGCGAATCGTTGCGCAGGCGCTTTACCTTGCCGGCATCCCCGGCGCTGAATACAAAGTAGCGCCCTCCCTGCTGTGCAAACCACACCGGCGTATCCACACGGCGTCCATCCCTGCGATAGGTACGCAGCGAACAGTAGCGCGCGGCTTCGATGGAGATCATCGCCTGATCCGGAGCAAAAAGTGGGAGCGGAGTGTAGCAGGCAGGCTACTCCGGGCGAAGGCACGCGCGGGACAGTCGCGCACCGGTTACGTCCGTGCCGCAAGGAGCACATTTACAATCCGAGGCGGTGGGCTTGCCGCTGGCGGCGTAGAATGCCCAGCCTGTCCCCGCATCGTGCGCCATCCGGGAGTGAATCGTGGGCGATGTCATCAAATTCGTGCGGCCGAGCCTGAAGGAGAAGGCAAAGGGGGTTACCTTGTGCCGCAGCGGTCACCACAAATGGACAATCGACCAGCGCAAGCAGTTCGACGTCAAAAGCGGCAAGCTGGTCACCATACGACGCTGTACACGCTGCAACGCAACCCGCACAACGCTCGACTAGCGCGCCGCAACCGGCGAAGCATCGCCAGCAGCACGTTCCCCCGGCCGTATTCGCGCGAAGACGCCGCGTTCGCGCTCAGCCCACTACGAAGTTGACAAGCCGTCCGGGCACCACGATCTCGCGCTTGAGCGTGGCGCCCTCCAGGTAGCGCGCCACGTTCTGCTCGGCACGCGCCGCCGCCAGAAGCGTCGACTTGTCCGCATCCGCCGGCACTTCGACGGAGCCGCGCATCTTGCCGTTCACCTGCACGGCGATGGTGACGATATCCAGCTTCAGCTTGGCCTCGTCATGCTCGGGCAGCGCGGCGTGGGCAACCGACGTCGAATGGCCCAGCATGCGCCACAACTCCTCGGCGATATGCGGCGCGAACGGCGCGAGGATCCGGACAAAGGCATCGAACCAGGCGAGCGGCACCTTGTCCGCCTTGGTGGCTTCGTTAATGAACACCATCATGTCCGAAATAGCGGTGTTGAAGCGCAGGGACTCCACACCTTCGCGCACCCGCTTCATGGCGCCATGCAGCGCACGTTCCATCTCCGCGGCCTCGACAGGTTCACTCACCAGCTTGCCGGGATCGGTAGCCACGCGCCAGACGCGATCGAGAAAGCGCCGGCAACCGGCAACGCCACTGGTCTCCCAGTCGCCGCCATCTTCAAGCGGACTCATGAACAGTTCATACAGCCGGAGGGAATCGGCGCCGTACTCCTCACACATGTCTTCCGGCGTCACCACGTTGTACTTCGACTTGGACATCTTCTCGCGGCGCGCCGTCACCGGCACGCCGTCGAGTGTGTACCAGGCTCCATCCCGCTCTTCGACCTCACGCCGGTAGTAGTACTTGCCGCGCGCATCGCGATAGGACTGGCCGTGGATCATGCCC
Organism: Pseudomonadales bacterium; assembly: GCA_024234635.1. Taxonomy (GTDB): domain Bacteria; phylum Pseudomonadota; class Gammaproteobacteria; order Pseudomonadales; family Azotimanducaceae; genus SYFY01. Next base: position 88,662 of record JACKNX010000010.1, read on the forward strand.
TGGTTGAACAACCGCTGGAACGGTTCACGCGTGGATACGTAGCCGAGATCGTGCAGTACCTGGTGCCAGAAACGTGCGTAGAGCAGATGCAGCGTCGCATGCTCCGCCCCACCGACGTACAGGTCCACGGGCATCCAGTACTTTTCCTCCTCGGGATCCCACGGCGCCTTGTCATTGTGCGGATCGATGAAACGCAGGTAGTACCAGCACGAGCCCGCCCACTGCGGCATGGTATTGGTTTCGCGCAACGCCGGCTCACCGGTTACCGGGTCGGTGGTATGCAACCAGTCCTCGGCGCGCGCGAGCGGTGGCTGGCCGTCGCCAGTCGGCCGATAGTCGTCCAGCCTGGGCAGTTCCACCGGCAGGGATGAGTCCGGTAACAGCCGCGTTTCGCCATTCACGTGGATAACCGGGACCGGTTCGCCCCAGTAACGCTGGCGACTGAACAGCCAGTCACGCAATCGATAGGTGATGGTGCGCTCGCCTCGCTCGCCGATGCGCAATCGTTCGATGGCAGCACTGATCGCTGCGGCATTGTCCAGCCCATCGAGGAATCCGGAGTTGATATGCGGCCCGTCCCCGGTATAGGCCGCTTTCTGAACGTCCTCTCCCCCCAGCACAACTTGCCGGATCGGCAGGTCAAATGTACGCGCAAACGCGTGATCGCGTTCATCGTGCGCGGGGCAGGCAAACACCGCGCCCGTGCCATAGCTGGCAAGAACGTAATCGGCAATCCAGATTGGTACACGTTCGCCGTTGATGGGGTTGACGGCAGATGCACCCGTGAACACACCTGTTTTCGGCGCATCCGCTGCATCACTCGTGCGTTCCCGGTCGGAGCGGCGACTGACCTGTTCCCGGTAGTCGTTCACGGCGCCCAGATGTTCCGGCGCGGTGATGTCCTCCACCAGCGGGTGTTCCGGCGCAAGCACCAGGTAGGTGCAGCCGAAGAGCGTGTCCGGGCGCGTGGTGAAGATCTCCACTTCACGATTGCTGCCATCGACCTGGAAGCGAACGGTTGCACCCTCACTGCGGCCAATCCAGTCCTGCTGCATCTTCTTGATGCCCTCGGGCCAGTTGACATCGCCAAGCGTCGCCAGGAGCGACTCCGCGTAGTCGGTGATCTTCAGCATCCATTGCCGCATGGAGCGGCGCTCCACCGCGTCCCCGGTTTCGATGTACACGCCGTCCTTTACCTCCTCATTGGCGAGTACCGTGCCAAGTGCGGGACACCAGTTCACCGGCACTTCCGCCTCGAAGGCCAGCCCCCGCTCGAAAAGGCGGGCAAAAATCCACTGGGTCCACTTGTAGTAGGAGGGATCGGAAGTCGCCAGCTCACGTGACCAGTCATACGACAGGCCCAGCATCGTCAACTGGCGTTTGAATGTCGCGATGTTGCGCTCAGTGACCTGCTGCGGCGAAATGTCCTCACGCACGGCCTGACGTTCCGCCGGGAGTCCAAACGAGTCCCAACCCATGACGTGCAGCACGTTGTACCCCAACATGCGTCGGGCACGCGCCACGACATCCGTCGCCACGTAACCCTTGGGGTGGCCGACGTGCAGGCCAACGCCGCTGGGATAGGGGAACATGTCCAGAACGTAGTACTTGGGGCGCGTGCGATCACTGGGGGTTGCAAACGTCTGGTTTTCCGCCCAGTACGTCTGCCATTTCGCTTCCAGCGCGCGGTGTTCGTAACCCGCCATCTCGGTCGAGCCTCTCCGGAAAAGCGCGAAAGTCTGCCTGATCGTACCGGCGAAGGACAGCGTGCAGACCAGCCGGAACGGCGTCCGGCTGGCGCTACGGGTTCATTTCCGGGAGCGGCGGATTCTCACTCCGGAAGCTGCAGACCAACCGGACACGACACCCCCGTACCACCCAGCCCGCAATACCCGTTCGGCACCTTGGCGAGATACTGCTGGTGATAGTCCTCGGCGTAGTAGAACGCCCCCGCCGGGGCAATCTCCGTGGTTATCGTCCCGTGACCGGCCGCATCCAGCGCCTGTTGATAGGCCGCGAGCGACCGCGTCGCCGTCGCACCCTGCCCGTCGCTGGTGTAATAGATCGCGGACCGGTACTGCGTGCCGATGTCATTCCCCTGGCGCATGCCCTGTGTGGGATCGTGCGACTCCCAGAACACACGCAACAGCGCCTCGAAACTCACCCTGGCCGGGTCGTAGACCACCAGGACAGCTTCGGTGTGCCCCGTCAGACCGGAGCACACTTCTTCATACCCCGCGTTGGGCGTGATGCCGCCACTGTAGCCAACGGCCGTCGTATAGACGCCCTCCGTTTGCCAGAACCGTCGCTCGGCGCCCCAGAAGCACCCCATGCCCAGCAACGCCCATTCCATCCCGGCGGGAAACGGCGGCAGCAGAGGCCGACCGTGGACAAAGTGCCGATTCAGGACCGGCATCGTCTGGGCGCGCCCTGGCAAAGCCTCCGCCGCCGTCGGCAGCCGCAACTTCATCGCGTGGTTCATGAATTTCTCCGCATGCTCATTTATCCGCGCCGCGCCCCGATTCCCCACATACGCCGCCACGTGCCGGGACCAGGCCATCGAGTGCGCAGATGTTACCGTTCGCCATCGCAAGGGGACAAACGATATACCGTTTACACCACGATGTTGCGGCGGGCATCACCACTCACAATCGGCTCGTTCCCTTGCGTACGGGCGGGATGATATAAAGACGCTCAAATGCGCCTACTCCTCCTGACCTGCCTGTTCGTGGCACTGACGGCCTGTCAGTCCGCCGGCCAACCGGCGGATTTCGCCGTGCTCACGTCCCGCATCGCTGAAGGCAACAGCGTTGACGTCGGTCAATTGCAGACCGCGTTTGCGGCATTGACTGATATCGGCGAGCGCTATCGTCACCTGCAGGAGCTGGAGGAACAGGCCCTGGCCATCATGGTGGACGAGCCACTGCAGCTTGGCGCGATCGGCACGGCAATCCTCGACGAGTACCCGGGCAGCCTCACCGGACACATGGCGCTGGTGCGCTTCTATGAACATCTCGACTCCCCCGAAGCAGCGGCACCACATCAGCAGTGGATCGAGACAATCCGCCATCACATCGAAACCGCCGCGGGTGACGCCGAGGACCCGTACCGCGTCACCGGGCTGACCGAGGCACGGGCCTACCTCCAGCTTCGCGGTCAGCAACCTGTCGGCGGAATCTATCAGGCCGGTGACGTACACCCGCTCGTGCTCGCCCTGATGGGGCGCCACGAAAATGACGCGGTGGAAACCCGCTACTACGCGCTGGATGTCATGTACGCCTCACTGCGCCAGCGATACCCCGCCGAGCCCGGCTCGGAGGAGAGCTCCGCACTGGCGCGCATCGGCATTCTGGCCAGGGAATCCGACAGCGCCGCACAGGCGTCGGTTGGTGCGTTCCTCACGGCGCGCCACCGCACGGAGGATGCCATCGGCTGGCTTCGCGCCTCCGCAAGAGCCGGCAATATCATCGCCAACATGCTGCTGGCGGGTATCTACAGGGAGCAGATTCGCGGCGCCGAAAACGACGAAGTGCGGGAGGCCTACAAGGACGAGATCCTGGACAACTACACGCGCGCCGTTGCCCTCGGTTCCACGGACGCAATGTACGCGTTGGCCGTGCTCTACCTGAATGAACAGTTCGGCAAGGAGAACACGACGTCGGGCCTGCCATTGCTGGAACAGGCGAGCGCGCTGGGCCATGCGGACTCGCTAACCTACCTCGGCCACCTCTACAACCAGGGGTTGCATGTTGCGCAGGACACCGGCAAGGCGGCGGAGCTGTTTCTGCACGCCTCCGAGCTCGGCAACCCCAAGGCACGGTATGCCTACGCGCGACTGCTGGTTGCCAATGGCGAGGGCATCGCCGCCGACGAACGCATCGTCGACTGGCTGCAGGAGCAGGCAAAGGCCGACAGGGACACCGAAGCAATGGTGCAACTCGGCAATCTGTACGCCAGAGGCATCGCAACACGCGCCAACCCGCGTACGGCTTTCCGCTGGTACCGGAGCGCGGTGAGAGCAAATCCCGCCGACGGTAACATCGTGAACGAAGTCGCCTGGACGCTGGCGGTCAGCGACATCGAAGGCCTCGGGCAGCCACGCTATGCCCGCACCATCATGGACAGCCTGATGGAGAGCGACGAAGAGGCGCGTCAGCGACCGGAATATCTGGACACCTGGGCAGCCATTCACGCCGCCAATGGCGAGTTCGAGCGGGCCGTGGCGCTACAGGAAGAGGCGCTCGAGCGTGCGCATGCCCTCGACCGCGGCGATGTGCTCGAGATTCTTGATGAGCATCTCGCGAATTTCCGTGCTCGCAAGGTGATCATCGAGCGGGCGCCCTGACGCGCAGGCGCACCGCTCCTGAGTCCCCGACGCCGCATGCCCGGTCACATTATTTCCTCCTGCCGTCCTGTCATACCGCACCCGCGTGACTGCTGACCCCTTGCATACGCTCAGGCAATACCTCATCGGGGCCACGGCGGCGATCGACGTCCGCTCCCCCGCGGAATACGCCCAGGGGCATCTGCCGGGCGCGATCAACCTGCCCATCCTGGATGACGAGGAGCGACGGCAGGTAGGGACCACGTATCGCAACACCGGCAGCGATGCGGCGCATGCGCTTGGCCATCGTCTGGTATCGGGCGAGATACGCCAGGCGCGCATTGCCGCCTGGCTGGACGCGTTACGCCAGCATCCGGACGCCTACCTGTACTGCTGGCGGGGGGGCGCGCGTTCAACCATTGCCGCGCAGTGGCTTGCCGAACAGGGTCAGCAGCCGTGGCGGGTGCCGGGCGGCTACAAGGCAATCCGCGCGCTGTGCCTGGAGACGCTGGCAGTGAGCGTGCCGCAGACGGCGTCGTGGTGGCTGCTCGGTGGCCGCACGGGCAGCGGCAAAACCCTGCTCCTGCAAACACTACGACGTGCGGTGGACCTGGAAGGACTTGCGGCACATCGCGGTTCCGCTTTCGGCGCCAGGACCACGCCGCAACCAGCGGTGGCGACATTCGAAAACACCCTTGCCTGCGCCCTGTTGCGACTGGGTAACAGCCACCTGGTGCTCGAGGATGAAAGCCGCATGATCGGCCGGCTGGCAATACCCGAGGCGGTGCACCGGGCAATGCAACGCGCGCCTGTGGCGCTGCTGGAAACGCCCCTGGAAGCGCGCATCGCCAACATACGCGGGGAGTATGTGACCCAGCCGCTGCTCACCAGCAATCCCGAGGCGCTCGAAGCGCACTACGTTCGGGCCCTGCAACGAATTCGCCGCAGACTGGGCGGTCAGCGGCACCAGGACGTGGAGCAGGCACTGCGCCATGGATTCGCCACGGGTGAGCATGACGGCTGGATCGAACGCCTGCTCACCTGGTACTACGACCCTATGTACGACTACCAGCTGGCGCAGAAGCGCGCGCGAATCCGCTACGCGGGCGCCGCCCGCGATGTCGGTGCATTTCTCGACACACAACTCGAGGCCGGCTACCGGGAAATCGCTGGCGACAACCACGACCCACAACCGGGATAATCAACCCACAGTCTTAGTCAACCACAGGAGTTCAGGATGCAGATTTCAGGCAGCAAGGGCATTTTTGTCGGCGGCGCCTCCGGCATGTGCAGGGCCACGGCGGAGATATTCGCGGCGAAGGGGGGCAAGGTCGCGATCCTCGACCTCGAAAAATCCGATGGCGCCAATACCGCCAAGGCACTGGGCGGCACATTCCATCCCTGCAACGTCATGGACTACGAAGGCATGGAAAAGGTCATTGGCGAGGCGGTGGCCGCGCTTGGTGGCGTGCACTTCTGCGTGAATACGGCGGGTGGCGGCGCCGCCATCCGCACACTGGGCAAGGACGGACAGAAGCACCCGCTCGATGTCTTCCAGCGGGTGATCGACCTGAACCTGATCGCATCGTTCAACGTCAACCGGGTTGTTGCCGAGCACATGGCGAAGAACGAGCCCAATGAAGAAGGTGAGCGTGGCGTGATGATCAACACGGCATCCATTGCCGCGTTTGAAGGCCAGATCGGCCAGGTTGCCTACAGCGCGGCCAAAGGTGGTATCGCCGCCATGACCCTGACCATGGCGCGCGATCTCGGCGCCGTGGGCATACGCGTCATGACGATTGCACCCAGCCTCTTCGACACCGGCCTGACCAAAGGCATTCCCGATGCCGGTGCCGCGCAGCTCACCAAGGATTGTGCGTTCCCTCGCCGCATGGGCAAGCCGAACGAATTTGCGGTGATGGCCATTGCCATTTTCGAATGCGCAATGATGAATGGCTCTACCCTGCGGGTGGACGCCGGCCAGCGATTCGCACCCCGCTGACGCCCACGCGTTGACAGGCTGCCCCATGCGGCAGCCTGTCAACGACGCACTGGCCCGCCTGCTCCCGCCCGGCCTGACAGCTGGCGGAACGCACACGCCGCGGCGTATGCGTGTTGCCCGTGCACTTGCGCGCCGGGAATCCCTGGCTGTCCTACCTGGCGGCGCGTTCAGCTACCGTCAGTGATCGTGGCCGTGTTCCCTGGCCGCAAGTTCGGCCACCAGCTGGCCTATCGTCTGCTGGCGCAGAACGGACTTGTCAGCAAGCAGCGACTCCAGCGCGGCAAGAAACAGGTTGTAGTACTGGTATGGCTGGCCCTCTGCAACCGGTGACGATGCAATGACCCGGATCAGCGCAGTCTGAAACTCCTGCCACTCGAAGACGCCTGCTTCGCACAGTGCATTTGCCATGGCGAACACCCGGCCCTGCCAGGGCGCCTCGAAATCCAGTTCGCCGTTGCGAAGCGGCGGTGCGGCGCCGGCGTCCGGAATGCGCAGCATCACGTGAGCTCCTGAACGCCGATCATGGCGTCGCGGCTCACCGCGTCCAGCAGCGTTGCATCGTCCGCGTCCCGCAGCCGATCCGGCATCATCGGCAGAACCATGTACCGGATCTCGGCGCTGGAATCCCACACCCGAATTTCCCGCTGGGGCGCGATGGCGAGGCCGAATTCGCGCAGCACGACGCGTGGCTCGCGAACGATTCGGGAGCGGTAAGCCGGATCCTTGTACCACTTCGGTGGCAGGCCCAGCAGCGCCCATGGATAGCATGAGCACAGCGTGCAGACGACCACGTTATGTACGTCAGGCGTATTTTCCACCACCACCAGCTTGTCCACCTGGCCGCCTTCGAAGCCGTACGACGCAATGGCGCTCGAGCCGTCGTGAAGCAGCGACTGTCTGAACACCGGGTCCCGCCAGGCCCTGGCCACGACGCGCGCGCCGTTCATCGGCCCGACGCGGGTATTGAACATCTCGATGATGCCATCGAGGTGAGCGGGGTCGATGAGTCCCTTCTCCACCAGCAGGCGCTCCAGCGCTTCCGCTCGCAGTGCCGCGTCAGTATCACCCATCCGTGTCTCCGGTAGCCTCGAGGTAGGGTTCGAACAGATCCAGTCGCACACTGAGCATGGGGTCCGCTTCCTCGCCCCACAGGGTCTGCGCCGAAAACGCAACCGTGTAGAGATACTGCGGGTCTTCGCCGTGCCCGTGCGCATTGCTGTCAGGAAACACCCACCCACCGTGACAGGCCACGACACGACCATGCCTGCCACGGGCGTAGCCTGGCAGCCGCGTATGTGTCGAGGTGCCATGACAACAGGTAACCACCGCGTCACCGATCGCGAACCGGGGTTGCGTCGCAAGGGACCGCGCGTTGTGGAACGTCGTCGGCGGGTGGGGAATGCGATCGGGCTGCAATCGGGGGCGGGCGGCAATGCGGGCATTGTCAGGCAACCCCAAAGCCCGGGCCCGGCTGTCGATGGTGGCCGAATCTAGCACCCCTGCTTCGACGAGCAGCGTTTCGAGGCCACCGGTCCAGCGCCCGAAATACCCCTGTGTCAGATAGGCCGCCGGATCAATCCGTTCGACAGCATGTCGGAACTGGTCCGTATTGCGGATGAAACCCGCGCGAAAAGCCACCTGCACCAGCGCAAACACCCGCGCCTCCCACACCGCGTCGATCGCGGCACCGGCACCGACATCCACGGCGCCATGACCCTGCCGGCCACCGAGATCATGAATACCGTCCACGACTAGAGCACCTCGCTGAGCACAGGGATATCGTCGTGCGTTCCTTTCAGGACGCAACGGAAGTCGTGGGCGCCAGCCACCACCCGGTGTTCCCGTCCATCGGGCAGCCGGACGTCCGCGGAGCAGCCGCAGGGAATGCAGACGTGAAGCGAAAATTCGCCCCGCTCCAGCCGCCAGCGCACGAGGTACTCGCCAAAGGATGAATCGAAACGCAGCTCGGCATAGCGGACCGCCGGGGGAGCGCCCACGGCGTCATCAACGATCAAGGTCGGTGCTATGCGCACATGCCGCATCCCGGCAAGAACGTCCCCTTCCGCAATCGAGGGACATATTCCCACCAGGTGATGCGTGATCCATTGCACTGGAATCCCTGTCGCCAGATCGGCATCGCCCCGGTGGCGAATCCAGGTTGCGGGCTGCTCGACGAGCTCGGCAAGCCACGATCCGGGTGCAACCTGCAGGGCCACCGTGGCAGCAATTTCGGCCCTGTCACCGGCGACCAGGGCATCCAGCAGACGCCCCTGCAGCAACGGGTCGATGTCCAATACATAACGGTGATGGTCGAGCCACGCCACGATGCGTGCTATCGCGCCTGCATGCTCCGCCTCCTCCAGCAATCCCATGGACAGCGCGGCGATGTACGCTTCCACCGCATCGGTGACCAGCAGACCATCGGCGGTGACGAACCGACGGCGGAACGCCTGGCGGACGCGCCTTGCCAGCGACGTGAATGACGCCGCCTGCTCTTCGTGCCCCAACGCTTCCGCAAATGCGGCCACGCGACATACCGTATCGTGGTAGAAAGCGGTGCCCAGAACGTCGCGCAGGATCGGCGGCCACCGCCGGTACTCCGAACTGAGCGGGCGGATCAGATCGGGGCAGGCGGTTTCTATGGCAAACACCAGGCGCCGCAGAAACGGGAAAGCGAGTTCCAGCGCCTGCCTGTCGCCGTGATACCGGGCGAGCGAGTCGGCGAGTGCAAGCACGACCTCACCCAACCGCCCGAGATCACCGCCTTCGGGATCGAAGGCGGGTTCCACGCTGCCGATACCTGGCGTCAGTGTCGGCGGACGGGCAAGCGGCGGCAACGACGGGCCGATGCCCGCTGGTATGCGCTCATCCGCAATGAACTGCACGAGCAACTGCTTGAGCACGGCCCCTGAATCGAAGTGCATCGCAATGGCGTCAATCTGGGGCAACAGGGAGACGGCGTCGCAGACCCGTTTCCAGATATTGGTCGTCGACCACGGTACTTCCTGGACCAGCGCCTGAACGGTGGACGCGTAACTGCTCATCAACCGCTCCAGCAGCGGATGGTCCGTGTGAACAACGGTCAGCCGGGGAATAACCCGGCCAACCGGCGTGTATTCCACCCCCAGCAGCCCGTCCGCCGGTAGATCGCCCGTTATCTCCAGGAGCCTTGCCGCATGCCGGACCAACGGCGGCGAAAACACCTCACCGCCCGGCTCCCCCCCCAGCGTGTAGTCGTCCTGCACTCCCGCGAGATATTCCGGCTGGCCGCCTTCGCCAAGTCGCTCCGCATAGCGAACCCGCAGGTAGTCACCTGCTTCGCCTTCAACCTTGATGCGCGGCCGGCCAAGCATGGGCTCCGGCAACTCCACGAGCCACCGACGCTCCCCGGCACGCATTGCCTGGCGCCGAACCACTCGTCCGGGTCGATTGCCGGGCAGCGCGCGCACGCCATCGTCCACCCACGCCAACGGGCGCGCCTTTTCGTCCGCCAACACCTCGACCGGCAGCCACAGCCGCTTCTGTCGTACGTACTCGCCCAGTCCACCAAACGCGCGACCGTCGATGCTTGCTCCCCTGGATATATCGGCGCGCACCAATGGCGAGGTTCGCCACTCCCACTGATCGTCGGTTGGTACCACTACATGAGCTCCCCGCTCATCGTCCACCTCAACCTGCGCCAGCAGGCGGGGCCGCGTACCGAAATGCTCTCGGGTGCGACCGTCTATAAAACCGCTGTACCAGCCATCCGCAAGCAGTACCGTGAGCGAATTGGCGCCCTGCCGAACAAGGTCCTCGACGCACACCGTGACTGCCGGAAAGCAGCCGGGCAAGTGGCTGGCGCCGGACGGTACTTCGGCAATGTCGAGCTCACGTTCGTTGATCCAGACCCTGCAGGCTCCTGCCACCGCCAGGTACAGGCGGGCGCGCCGTACTTCGCCGCCAATGCGAAAACGACGGCGCAACAGGGGAACGGGGGGTGACTGCATGCGCGTGCCATGTACCGGAACGCCGATCCACTGGCCCCGCCAGTGCGCCTCGGGCAGTCCGAACTCGAAGAACGCCGGTTCGCTCCAGGCGCTGGCGAGTCCATCGCTGTCGAGACTGCACACCCGCCACCAGACCCGGTAGCGCGGCTCAACGCCGAGGCCACCATATTCGATGCCGGACCACGGCGTACCGTCCACCGCGCCGCTGTCCCACAAGTCAGGGAACGTATCGAGCTGTTCCGGCGACGACGCCGCCTGCACGCGCCAGCCCGTGGGAACCTCTGCCGGGCGATCATCTCCCGAGCGCCAGTACAGACGCGGCACCGTCACCGGCAATCCTACGGGGTTGCTCAAGTGGTCCGCTCGCAGTCGATCCGGCGGCGCGTTCATACCGTGCTTTCCTTGTTGCTGGACTCAGGATCCGTGACCAACCGGAGGTTGGCGGCGAACAGCGCAACCTCATCGACGACACGTCCGTGTTGATCGTGATGCAGCCAATGACCCGCCTCATCGATATTCAGCATGGTGTGACGTCGGAAATGCGCCTCCGTGCCTTCATGGCCAATGCGATGCGGATATCCCTGCGCCGCGTTGAGGATCAGCGTTGGACACTCGACCGCCTGCCAGAAGGCTACCGTATCTTCTGGCGGAATACCGTACAGGGACGGTCCGTGCGTGTAGTTGTCGAACTTCCAGCTGAACGTCCCGTCTTCGTTCTGGTGACTGCCATGTATCGTCAGATGCCTGGCCACCGCCTCGGTCAGCTGGGGATTCACCTGTCGCATGCGCTTGCAGGCAGCTTCCAGCGACGGATAGCGCCGAGGTGAGCGATCCGCCAGCGCGAGGGTCTGGCTTTCCCAGGCCCTTACCTTTTCGCGCACGGACATGCCCTGGTACCAGCCTGGCCACAAACCTACGCCTTCGATCAGAACCAGGCCGGTGATCAGTTCCGGGAAGCCTCCGGCGAGCATGGCCGCAACAGTTGCGCCCATCGAGTGCGCCACGACAACGCAGCCGGCCAGATCCCGCTGCTTCAGCAGCCTGACAAGATCATACACATAGTCGGCATGCCGGTAGGCGCCGCCACGGTGCCAGTCCGAATCACCGTGCCCCCGCAGATCCGGAGCGACGATGTGGAAATCAGCCTGGAATTCGCGCGCAAAATAATCCCAGGTATGGCAGTGATCCTGAACGCCATGCACAAGCAGCATCGGCGGCGCCGACGCGTTGCCCCAATCCAGATAGTGCAGACGCAGACGCTGTGAAAAGTAGTAGTGCGAACTCGCGCGCGGTTCCAGCATACGTATCGACCAATCCTCCCCGGCAAGCCTGGAACTACTGCTCTGAATCGCGACCGTGACGCGTCGCGACTTCCTGCCCGCGCGCGAGGCGGGGGCCTGTGCAGGCCGCGCTACACCCCATCCAGCCGCAGACGCAATTCCGCGGCCGCACTGGTGAATTCCTCAAATAGCCAGTCATAAACCACCCGCAACCGGCGCACTCGATGCAGATCCTGGCGCACGAGCAGCCACACGGGCCCCGAGAGGACAGTACTGGACTGCGCAATTAACTCCAGCGCCGGGGCAGCATCGCCGAGTACTCGCGGCAATTCGCCCACGCCGTCGAGTTCCACCAGCAAAGTCAGCTGCCGGCTCGCCGACGTCACGACGGTGCGCTCAGCCAACCCGGCAAGCGCCGGATATCGCGTTCGCCATTCGTCCTCGAGCAGCAGATCGGGATCGTTCAGCGTCAGCCACGGCAGTTTAACCTCTGGCGACGCTGGACTCACGCGCGCCGCGGTTCCACTTCGCGTGTACAGCCCTGTTTCAAAGCGACCCAGCATGCGGGCGATCCACTGCGGATCGGGCATGGACTGCCCACTGATGCGGATATCCGCCGGTTGCTGGCGGGTTTGGGCCGGCAGATGAAGATCCAGTCCGGGATGACGCTGGAACAACGCGGGTAAGCGGCTGCTCAGCCAGGGTACCAGGTAATCCGGCAAGGCCAGGGAAACCGTCCCCGACACATCGCCCTCGGCTCCCGCCGGGTTCGAGCCGATTTCCTGCAGCTCCGCCTGCAATGGGCGCAGACGCTCCGCGAGTCGCTCACCAGCTGGCGTCAGCACCGCTCCGGCGGCATTGCGCTCCAGAAGCTGCACGCCGAGCCGCCTCTCCAGCTCATCCAGCCGGCGGGTGACCGTGGACGGGCTGGTCGCCAGCTGGTTGGCGGCAACCCGCACCGTACCGACTTCCGCTACCACGCAGAAGATCCGATAGGCATCCCAGTCCATACCCCGCATACCCACCTCCAACGTGGAATTTTCGATTGCCGGCGCCGATGCCTGACAGCTGGCCACGTTGCGATTGCCAGCGCTGTCGCGCATGGAACGTCGTTCCATGAGAGGCTGCAGGAACAGCCTCTCATGGACTTTTCTCAGCAGCCGTCCGCTTCGCCGACTCGCGCCAGACGCAGCATTCTCCGCTGCCTTCGCAAGCCAGCCATCCTGGCTGGCATCCAGGCTGGTTTTTTCATCAGCCTGCCTATCAGGATCAGCGGTGTTGCATAAATGAAATTAGGTGTTGCAAAAAAGACGGTTGCACTATGTGTTACCCAAGGTAACATGCATATCCAAGGTCTGGTCTGAAACGGTAACAAAAAAACTGATTAGACGTTTCGAATAAGCACAGTTAGGAACCAAGTGATTGTCGTTTCGTTCACTTGGGCAGTTAAGAGGGATACCCGATCCTCCCCTCCCTCCCCTCCCCTTCGGGTATCCCTCGAATCTTCCAGCGGCTGGAGGCGATATTTTCGCCTCAGCCCTGTTTCTCCGTCGGCAAAACCCAGACTTCCCCCGCCACTTCGCTGACACCAAAGCCGCTTGCCAGCGTTCCCGACATTCCCTTCCGGCACACGCCGGTCGACACGTCGAAACGAAATCCATGCCAGGGACAGACAATTTCCCCCGCGTCGATTGCTGCGTTCTCCAGCGGCGCCCCCATGTGCGGACATCGGGCCGAAAGCGCCTGATAGCCGTTCGCCGACCGGACGACAAGCAATTCGCGACCGCCAATCCTGACAGGCATGGGTAACCGCAGTTCGGCAGCCGGACCAAGATTGACCGGCGCAAGCGCCGCCGGAATGGGGTTGACCCGCCTATCCAGGAGCGCCTGACGAGCCACCATCATCGCTTCGTCCTCGTCATACAACGTGGCATACAGGCTGGCGTACGCGCGCCCGACGCTCTCGCGGGCGGACGCTGCAAGTCCGGGGACAAAAAAGTCGACCACAACATCTATTTCCCGCGCGGCCCGCTCAACCACATACGTCCAGATTTCGGCGCCAGCGTGCGGTCCCTCGAGGTTGCGCGTCACCCAGCGGCGCTGCGCGGCACTCAGCCGGAGTTCGAGCAGCGATTCACGACCTGCACTGTCGGTCGCCCGCGCACGCCAGCCCCATGGCCCGGCCTCCAGGCAGACGATCGACGTGAATGACGATGCATGCAGGTGCGGCAGATGCGCCCAGTCGAGCGCATTCTCGAACATACGTTCCAGACTGACGCCGAGACTGCGTTGCCAGGTACCCACGTGATCCACGCGGGACCCTTCATACGGCGGCTGGAATGACTGTTCCGGCATGCTGCTGCGCCCGGCCGATCAAACGACGGCCGCCCGCTCCAGCGCAAATTCGAAGCGCCCGCCATCCAGGTCCACGGTGAAGCCGCGAACCTCGGCATCGGCAGTGGCGTCAACAGCCAGCGTTTCCTTGCAGATAGTCGCGAGATGCTCCTCCAGAACGCGCTGTATTGACGCGTCCGCGTGATACCGCAAGCGGATGCGGTCAGCGACATGCAGACCGCTGTCCTTACGTGCCTGCTGCACTGCGCGCGTGATCTCCCGTGCCTGGCCGCCACGAATCAATGTCTCCGTGAGACGACAGTCCAGATCGATACCGACAACGGAATTGGACAGTATGTTGGCGCCCGGCTTCGGCTTCTGCAGCACGTCAATTTCCTCGCGCGAGAACGATTCACCGCCTATTTCGACCATGCCCGTCTCACGCAACCCCCGGATGGCGGCCATATCGAGCGCCGTGATCTGCTGCTGAAACGCCTTCATGCGCTTACCCAGGCGTTTACCCAGCACCGGGAAGTTCGGCTTGGCGACCAGTTCGATATAGGCCCCCTCGTCCCGTTCGAAGCCAACGGATTGCACGTTGAGCTCCCGCTTGATCGTCTCCGCCAGCTCCGGAATGTCCGCCAGCGCGGCACCCGCCTCACCCACCACCGTGAGCCTGGCGAGCGGCGTACGCAGATTGATCCGCTCCGCTTCGCGCTTCTGTCTGCCGAGCAGAACGACCTGCTGCATCAATCCAACCGCTCGCTCCAGGGCCGGTTCACGCGCAGTCGAATCCGCCTCCGGATAGGTACACAGATGTACTGATGCCTCCGCGTCCGGGGCTTTCACCAGCCCGGTCAACTGGCGATAGAGGTAGTCCGAGAGAAACGGGGAAAACGGCGCCATGATGCGACTGAGTTCAACCAGCACCGTATAAAGCGTCGCAAAGGCCGACTGCTTGTCCGCCGACAGGCCGGCCTCCCAGAACCTGGCACGGTTCAGACGAATGTACCAGTTTGTCAGATCCTCGATGAAATCCAGCAACTGTGGCACTACCGCATAGAGGCGATAACCCTCCATCTCTTCCCGCACGCCGGCTTTCAGGGTCTGCAACCGGGACAGGATCCAGCGGTCGAGAATATTGCCGGCACCTGCACCGGAGGCGTCCGGGGTCCAGCCATCAATCTCCACATAGGTACGCAGGAATGCGTAGGCGTTGTACCAGGGCAGCAGGACGCGACGGACCATGTCCCGCACGCCATTGTCGGAAAACCGTTGCTCTTCCGCCTTCACCAGCCCGGAAGTGATCAGGTACAACCGCAGCGCATCAGCGCCGTACCGCTCCATCAGTTCATCGGGCGGGGTGTAGTTGCGCAGCCGCTTCGACATCTTCTTGCCGTCCTCGGCCAGCACCATGCCGTTGACGATGACGTTGCGAAACGCAGGCTTGTCAAACAGTGCCACCGACAGCACGGTCAGTGTGTAGAACCAGCCACGGGTCTGATCCAGACCTTCCGCGATGAATTCAGCGGGAAAGCCGTCGGCGAACAGCGAGGCGTTCTCGAACGGATAATGAAGCTGCGCGTAGGGCATGGAGCCCGACTCGAACCAGCAGTCGAGCACTTCGGGTACGCGCCTGTACACTCCCTCCTCACCCGGCCGCGTAAAGGTCAGCGGATCCACGTGTTCCCTGTGCATGTCCTCGACACGTACCCCGGTAAGCTCTTCGAGTTCATCCAGCGATCCGACACAGCACTCACTGCCGGTAACGTCGTTCACCCAGATCGGAATGGGCGTGCCCCAGACGCGGTTGCGCGAGATCGCCCAGTCGATGGCGTTCTGCAGCCAGTTGCCAAAACGCCCGTCACGCAGGTGATCCGGCACCCAGTGGATACCGGCGTTTGCCGCCAGCAGGCGATCGCGCAACGCCGTTACCCGCACATACCAGGACGGAATCGCGCGATAGATCAGCGGTGTGTCCGAGCGGTAACAGAAGGGATAACTGTGATTGATGGTGTCGTGGCGATACAGCACACCGGTCGCCTTCAGCGCGCGGATGATGTCGGCATCAGCTTCCTTGACGTACCGACCGGCGAAGTCCGGGACGTCGTCCGTGAATTTGCCTTCCAGCGTCACCGGACAGACGAAGGCTTCGATGCCCGCGCCCTGTACGATGCGGTAGTCATCCTCACCAAACGCTGGCGCCTGATGCACCAGCCCGGTACCGCTTTCCGTGGTCACGTAGTCATCCATGACAACCACAAACGCACCGCGTTGCGCTTCCTCCGAAAAATACGGGAACAGCGGCTCATAGCGGCGCCCCACCAGATCCCTGCCCGCACAGGTTGCCTCCACCTCCAGCCCCGGGTAATCCGTCAGCCTCGCCGTTGCGATATAGAAGCGCACGCCGCGTTCAGCATCCCGCACCCGCGCGTACTCGATATCCGGCCCTACGCACACCGCAAGGTTTGATGGCAAAGTCCAGGGAGTGGTCGTCCAGATCGCCAGACTCGCATCCTCATCCTCCAGCTTGAGGAGTACCGTAATGGCGGGATCCTGAACATCCATGTAGTTGGACGTCGCCTCGAAATTCGACAGGGGCGTCGCCAGCGCCGTGGACACCGGCATCACTTTGACGCCACGGTAGATAAGGCCCTTGTCCCAGAGTTGACGCACGACCCACCACACGGACTCCATGAACCAGGGGTCCATCGTCTTGTAGTCGTTGTCGAAATCCACCCAGCGACCCAGGCGGGTGATCGTTGTACGCCACTCGCTGACATAGCGTTGCACAATGGCCCGGCACTGGTTGTTGTAGCCGGCGACTCCGAGTTCAGCGACCGCCTGCTGTGCCGACATGTTCAGCTTTTTATCGATCTCGTGCTCAATCGGCAGTCCGTGACAGTCCCAGCCGAACCGGCGCAGCACGTGATGACCACGCATCGTCCAGTAGCGCGGCACGATGTCCTTGATGGTGCTGGCGACGATATGGCCGTGATGCGGCAGTCCCGTGGCAAAGGGTGGACCGTCATAGAAAATGTAGGGCTTGCCGCCTTCCGTGTTCTTCAGAGTGCGGGCAAAAATCGATTCCCGCTCCCAGAATCCGAGCACTTCGTGTTCGGCATCCACGAAGGAAAACGCGCTGTTGGCCGTCGGTTCGGTCATCGTCCTGGCATGGAAGTTGTCGAGCCGCGCATTTTAGCCACTTTTCCTCCTGCTTTTTCTCCCAGCGTTCGCGCTTCCACCGACGACAGACCTGATTACCCAGGGGCGTGCACGCCTGCCGGGGATTGTGCATAGTCACCCCGGTCATGCCTGAAACAGAAAACGAGGTTCTTCCATGAAGTTTGGCGCCGTCCTGCCCCACAATGAAATCGGCACAGATCCGGGTGCCATGAAAGCCTACGTGCAGGGCCTTGAGGCGCTGGGCGCCTCCCACCTGCTCATCTATGACCATGTCCTCGGCGCCGATCCTGATCGTCCGGGTGGGTTCAATGGGGTGTACGACAAGGACACCGCGTTTCACGAACCGCTCACCACGCACGCTTTCATCGCCGCCGTCACGAACTCGCTGGAACTCGTAACCACGGTGCTGATCCTGCCGCAGCGCCAGGCTGCGCTGGTCGCCAAACAGACCGCCGAAGTAGCGATCCTGTCGAACAATCGCTTCCGCCTCGGTGTGGGGATCGGCTGGAACGCCGTGGAGTACGAAGCGTTGGGCGTACCGTTCAGCAACCGCGGCGCGCGCCTGGATGAGCAGGTGCGTCTGCTCAAGACGCTGTGGCGGGAAGACAGCGTCACCTTCAACGGGCACCTGCACACCGTGACACTGGCAAGCATCAATCCCAGGCCCTCGAAGCCAATACCGGTGTGGTTCGGCGGCTCCGCGCCAGCAGCGCTGACACGGTGCGCGGTGCTCGGCGACGGCTGGATGCCGCTGATGGGACCCTCCGACAAGGCTGCCGAGTGCGTCACGATGTTGCGTGAAACCCGGGAAGCCGCGGGGCTCAACTGGGCTTCCTTCGGTATCCAGGGCCAGGCCCAGTTTGCTGGTGGCACGCCGGAGCGATGGCACGGTCATGCCAGCAAATGGAAAGCGCTTGGCGCCACGCACCTGGCCGTTGCCACGCACAATGCAGGACCGACGAACGTCGACGGTCATCTGGAGAGGGTTAAAAATTACCTCGAGGCGGTGGGCGATCTCGCCTGAAATCGGCTCGCTGAACGCCTGGCCGGGATCCAGCCGGTGCATTGCTCACTCGGTGCGACTGCCCGCGTGCCGGAAAATGTCGCGGGATGACATCGCATCAGCGATGTCATCCCTGGAGAGCCGCGGCCTCGCCGCGCAACGGTCAACCCGCTCCGACGGCGCGGGTGAACTGCGGAACGATCTGTCGACCGTGATCCCTTGCTTCGACGATGAACGCGCAGATCACCACCTTTGATTGCTTACCCGGGCACATCGGCGCCAGACGGTCACGCAGGCGTCGCGCATCCCGATCCGCATCCGCATGAGATGGATAGGGCCCCAGTTCGATTCCTTCCCGGGTGCTGAAATACCAGAATCCATCGCTGGCGAAAGTACGCTGCGACCGGAACCAGGCGTGATCGGGCTCGTTTCGACGGTGGACTTGCATACTGCTTCCTTACAAACCTCCTGATGCCAAGTGTGTTTGCTCCCCCAAACGCGGTCTGTAAGACTGATGTAGCAATTTGTCAGTGACAGACCAGGAAAGGGTTTGCAAAGTCCCAACAGGAATTCATCCCGGACCCTCCCGAGGCGGCTTGTGCAATGAGGGCGGAACGCACGGCCGCGACATTCGCCTACTACCTGACGAGTTCCAGCCTGTGGATGGCCGGCATGAGTCTCTATGGGTTTCTGTTCACCTGGCTGCTGGTGGGCATTCTCGAGCGTCCCGCCGACGAAGCAGGCACCGCAAGGTTCATTGCCGAACTCCCGCCACTGGCATTGCTGCTGCTGGGCGGCGTGCTGGGCGATCGTATGAACGCCCGCCGGTATCTCGTGGTCATGCATCTGGCCATGGCCCTGCCACCCGCCATCGTCGCAACCATCTACGCAACCGACAATCTTTCCTACTGGTGGGTGGTCCTGTTTGGCGTCAGTACCGCCAGCATCCAGGCGCTATCCGACCCGGCCAGGCAATCGACCCTGTCCCGTGTCACTCCGCTGGATATCCAGCGCTCGGTAACGCTCATGACCATTGTCACGACCGGTGTCGGCATGAGCGGTTTCTACCTCGGGGGGCACCTGGAATCGCTTGGACTGACCACCGTGCTCAGCATCCAGGCGGGATTGTTTCTCGTCGGCGCGTTTGCCGTGCGTGGACTGCCCGAACTGCCCATCGCCACCACCGCCCGACCATCCTTGCTGACCGGGTTGCAGGCGACCTGGAAAGCCACACTCGCGCGCAACCTGATTGGCCTGAACTTTCTCTCCAGCCTTTTCAACGCCGGAGCGTATGTCATCGCCGTCCCCTACATTGCCAAGCAGGTCTACGCGGGCGATGCGGCGTTTCTGGCGACACTGATGATCGTCTTCACCCTGGGCAGCGTGGGCTCCAACATCATTCTGTTCTTCTTCATGCCACTCAGACGGCCCGGGCGCCTGTTCCTGGTGATGCAGATTACCCGCATCGCCATACTGGGCCTGCTGCTGACGACACCGCGCCTGTGGTTGTTCCACGTTCTCATGTTCTGCTGGGGACTGAACATGGGCATCACGACCACCATGGTGCGCACAACCGTACAGGAACTGGCAACCCCCGAATTCAGATCGCAGATTCTGTCCGTTCTGCTGCTCAGTTTCATGGTCTCGTCACCGGTGAGCAGCTACCTGCTCGGCCAGCTCATCAATGCCTTCACTCCCATGTCCGCCCTGTACCCGGGAATCGGCGTCTCCGTGCTGATTTTTCTGCTGGGCGTGTTCCGAAGCGGCTTGTGGCAACACGAGTCTCGTACCGACGGCTAGTGGGCCGCTTGATAGGTTCGGTGATTTGAGGATGGCTGAAGCGTCCCTCGCCTGCGTTGCGATTGCCA
Source organism: Pseudomonadales bacterium (assembly GCA_024234635.1). Classification (GTDB taxonomy): domain Bacteria; phylum Pseudomonadota; class Gammaproteobacteria; order Pseudomonadales; family Azotimanducaceae; genus SYFY01. The sequence goes on from JACKNX010000010.1 coordinate 108,648, forward strand.
GCGCTGTCGCGCTTGGAACTTCGTTCCATGAGAGGTTGCTGAAACAAGGCCTGGAGGCACTTTTCCAGCACCTTGTTAACGCCCGGAACCGGCCACTTTCGTTGATTCGAACGCCGCCACGATGCGTGCCGCCAGCATCTGCGGTTCCTGCATCGGCATGAAATGCGTCAGTTCAGGCAGATAAAGGTCTTCGCCATGCGGAAACGCCGCGGCCAGACCAGGCCAGGTGGGTGACGTCGAAAAATCCATGCGCGCTTCCGCCGTTGCCGGCGCGGAAAAATCGCGGGTCCTTGCCCGCATCACCGTTACGGGCACCTCCACCTCCGGAATCAGGTCGTAGACGTTTGTCGTCGCGTTGGCCATATAGATGGACGCCTCGACCTCGGGCGGACACGCCAGCGAGAACGTACCGTCGGAAAGCGGCAGCAAGCCATGCCTGCAATAGTCCTCGAGCACCTCCCGCCGCCAGAGACTGTATGGATGCCGCTCCACGAAACGGTCAAACATTTCACGCCAGCCAGTCCAGATGCCACGACGACGGGCCACCGGATGATCTTCCACGTTGTCGAACGCATGCCTGCCGCGCAGACCGTACACCTCCGGCGGCATGATCACTGGATCGACCAGGATCAGATGGGAAAATGACGCTGGCAGCGCATGCGCCACCTGGACCAGGCAATGCCCACCCATGGAGTGACCGACGCCGACCGCCCCATGCAACTCCAGCGACCGCGTCAGTTCCACGAGGTCGCCTGCAATACTGGACCAGGTATACGGCGCACGCTTTTCGCTCCTGCCGTGACCCCGAAGATCAACGGCTATCGCGCGTACATCCGGCGGTAGCGCGGCAATGACCTGATCCCAGCAGCGGGCATGGAACCCTGTGGCATGGAACAGCAATACGGTACGGCTGGCGGTGGAGTCCCCCCAGTCGAAATAGCACAGAGTGACGTCGCTTCCCGAAAATCGACATTCGCGCGGAGACATGGTCTCTCCCGTGGCAGAAAAAAGCCGAAATGGTACCGGTTGGCGGAATCGGCGTCAGCGCGGAAAGAACCGGCACACGGCAGACGCCGCTTGGCCGCCAGCGGCTGGTATGCTCAGAGGCGTCGTTCGAGGAGTCCGCCCGCATGACCTTCCAGCACATCCTGTACGAGAGACAGGGTCGAATCGCAACGCTAACCCTCAACCGGCCGGAGCGCCTGAACGCAATCTGTCCTGGCATGCCACGGGAAATCGCCGCCGCAGTGGCGCTCGCCAACGACGACCCGGACGTTCATGTACTCGTGGTGACGGGCACCGGACGCGCTTTCTGCGCCGGTTACGATCTCGTTCTGCACGCCGAAAACCAGACGCAGGGTGCAGCCGGACCTGCCATGGACGCTGACGGCAGACCCTGGGATCCAATGGCCGATTTCCATCTGATGCAGGGGAATACCCAGCATTTCATGAGTCTCTGGCGATGCCATAAACCGACGATCGCCAAGATTCACGGGTATGCGGTTGCCGGCGGCAGCGACATCGCCCTGTGTTGCGACCTGGTGGTCATGGCCGACGACGCCAGGATCGGGTACCCCCCAGCGCGGGTCTGGGGCTGTCCGACCACCGCCTGGTGGGTGTACCGGGTAGGCGCCGAGCGCGCGAAGCGCATGCTCTTCACGGGAGACCTCATCAGCGGCAGGGAGGCGGCCGCCATGGGCCTCGTGCTGGAGAGCGTACCCTCCGCACGACTGGATCAGCGCGTACAACAACTTGCCGAACGCATCCAGGGCGTCCCCCGCAATCAGCTTATGATGCAGAAGCTGATGGTCAACCAGGCGCTGGAGAATATGGGGCTCACCAGCACGCAGACGCTCGCTACGCTGTTCGACGGCATCGCGCGTCATTCACCAGAAGGGGTATGGTTCAAGAAAAAGGCGGAAAGCGAAGGTTTCAAGGAAGCGATCCGGGCCAGGGATTCCGGAGAATCCATTGCTCCCGGGGTCAGTCGCATTCCCCGGCGCTTCGAATGACCGGCACACACTTGATCCCGGGGTATCGGAAATCACCTTGAAACTGGCGGTAGCGCTGTTCCTGCTGGCGTGCGCCACGCGGGCACACGCCGACCCGGACCAGGCGATAGCCGCCATCCGCCGGGATGCGCGCATCCCGGTGGTCGCCTGGATACTGATTCAACCCGGCCGGACTGATCGCGTTGTCATACTCGGTGACGATGTGTCGCTGGACACACCGATGCGCTGGGGTTCGATCACCAAGACATTCGCCGCGCTCACACTGATGCAGGTCGCGGAGCAGGCCGGCGTGCCACTGACCACACCGGTCGTCAACGTGCTCGATACCGGGTTGACCGGCCACACGCTGCCCGAGTCGATGCGACTGGAGAATCTCATCACCCTGTCCGCGGGGCATACCGATCTGGGTCGCGAGGCGTTTGCTGACAATACGCCGCACGCGCTGCGCGATGCTCTGCAACGGTACGGAGATGCGCTAAGGCCGGTCTGGCCGCCGGCGCTGGTACATTCGTATTCGAATGCCACTCCGGGACTCACGGAAGCGGTAATCGAAACCCTCACCAGGCAGACATTCGACAAAGCACTGAAACAGTCATTGGCTGGGCCCCTGCACCTGGCCAGCGCCTCGGTAGAACCGGTCAGCAGTCTGCCGGGCGGTTACCAAGCGGATGGCAGGACGCCGATTCCCTACTGGCATGTCACCTTCCGCGCCTTCGGCGCACTCAATCTGTCGCCACGGGACATGGGGAAATTTCTGCGTACCGTGGTCGACGGCGGGGTGTGGCAGGGGCAGCGCGTATGGTCCAGGCAGAGCCAGCACCGCCTGCTGACACCGCAGGGCTATCGCGCCGCCGACAGCGGACTCACCACGACCTACGCTGCCGGCACCTATGGCCGCATTCGGCAGGGCTTCCCGTGGCACACGCACGGTGGCGATGCCGATGGCTACCGTTCCCGGTTTGCGTTGCTGGAGAGTCATCACGCGGCCTACGCCATCGTCATCAATACGGACAACCCACAAGCACTCGCCGCCATGGAAACAGTGCTCGAAAAACACCTCACCTCGGGTCTCGAACGACCTGCCCCGCCGCCGGCACAGCGCCTTGCGGGCGGCGATGCACTCAGCGGCTGGTACTACCCGGCGGCCACCCGTTTTGCGCACGATCGCTGGCGGACGTGCGCGCTGCCACGGGTTCAGGTCGAAGCTGACGAACAGGAACTACGGATCATCCGGGCAGGTTCGACACAACGTCTGCTGCACATCGGCGGCAACCGTTTCCGCGCGGAACACGATCCACAGACCACTGAGATAGCCCGGCGCACCCCGGACGGCGCACGCTTTCTGTTCGGGGAATACGGCGATCTCGTGAAGATTCGCAGCAAACCGGGTCATGCACCGCCCACGCTTCCAGCTTTCATGCCCGGCTGCCTTGCGGAATAATCCCGCTACCTTCGTCGATCGGTCGATAGCATGAAATCAGCAGCGGTGGAGACGCTCCAGCCGTTCCTGCCGCGAATCAGGCGGTGCGCAAACGCCATGGAGGCTGCACGACGACTACCGGCGGACCTGGCAAAGGACATGGCTGCCGCCGGGCTGTTCCGCCTGCTGGTGCCACAGAGCCTCGGCGGCGAACAGGTCGATCCATCCACGTTCATAGACACGCTGATCGACGCCTCCGCGGCAGATGGCTCCACCGGCTGGAACCTCATGATCGGCAATACAACGGGACTGCTATCCGCTTCACTGCCCGATCCCTGGGCACAGTCGATCTACGCCGCCCGTCCGGACGTCGTGACCGTGGGCGTGACGGCGCCGAGGGGACGCGCCATCCCCGAACGGGACGGACTTCGGGTCAGCGGCCGCTGGCCGTTCGGCAGTGGTTCGCACAACGCGGACTGGATCTGCGGCGGCTGCCATGTCGTCGATCAGGGAGAGCCACGCAGGCTGGCCAACGGCCAGCCCGAAGTGCGTCTCGTGTTCTTTCGGCGCGACGAAGTAAGCCTCCTCGATACGTGGCATGTCGCCGGTCTGCGAGGTACTGGCAGCACCGACTTTGAAGTCCACGACGTGTTCGTGCCCGAAGGACGCTGGGTGACACTGGGTGGCCGCCCACGGATCGATGCGCCCCTCTACCGCTTTCCTACGCTGGGTTTGCTCGCAACGGGTGTCGCCAGCGTCGCGGTTGGCATCGCCAGGCGGGCAATCGCCGAGTTCCTCGAACTCGCGGCCGGCAAGGTACCCACCGGCAGCACCCTTGCACTGGCCAGTCGCCCCCGCGTGCAACAGGACCTCGCCGAAGCTGAAGCCGGTACATCGGCCGCCATCTGCTTCATGCACGCCACCGCACAGGACCTTTTCGACCGGGCTGCACGCGGTGAACGGCTGGCCACGAGCGACAAAGCCCGCCTGAGGCTTGCCGCCTCGCACGCGACCTGGTCATCGGTCAGCGCGGTCGACAAGCTCTATCACGCTGCTGGTGCAACCTCGATCTACGAGGGAAGTGCGCTGCAGCGTTGTCTGCGTGATATCCATGTCGCCACGCAGCACATCATGGTCGGCCAATCCACTTTCGAGGTGGCCGGCAAGGTAATGCTCGGCATCGACCCGCAGACGCTTCTCTGACATGGCAATGGACACATACCTGACCGACAATCGGCACAACCGCCCGCTGACGGACAGGCGGCGACGCTTTCGGAGTACCCTTCCAGGATGAGCCACGATCACGATCACGATCATCACCACGATCACACGCGCCACGATCATGTTCCGGCGGGCGCCAGCGAACGGATGCTGCGGCAGGCATTTGTACTGATCGCCAGCTTCATGGCCGTGGAGTTCGTGGGCGGCTGGCTGGCCAACTCGCTGACCCTGCTCGCCGACGCCGGACACATGTTTCTGGACGCGACCGCGCTCGGTCTCGCCTGGTACGCCGCACGGTTGGCACAACGCGAAGACAACAACCGGCTTTCCTATGGCTACCACCGCTTCAAGGTACTGGCCGCATTCGTCAATGGGCTGACGCTGGCCGCGCTGGTGGTCTGGATTCTGATCGAGGCCGCCACGCGCCTTGGACAACCGGAGCCCATGGCAGCAATTCCGACCCTGGTCATTGCCGCGTTGGGCCTTGCGGTCAATGTGGCTGCCTACAGGTTGCTGCATGCGGGACAGCACGACATGAACGTGCGCGCCGCCGCCATACACGTGCTGGGGGACCTGCTGGGTTCAGCGGCCGCCATCATGGCCGCGCTCATCGTCTATACGACCGGATGGTTGTACGCTGACCCGCTGCTTGCACTTGCCATCGCGCTGCTGCTGGGGCGCGGCGCATGGCGCGTCATTGCCGACTCTGCGCACATACTGCTCGAAGGCGTACCGGAAGGCATGAATCTGCATGAGATCCGTCATGCGTTGCTCGAGAGCGTGCCGGGGTTGCGGGAAGTCCATCACGTGCATGCCTGGTCGCTCACTTCCGAGCGACCGCTGGTGACGCTGCATGCGCATGTCGAGACCGACGTCGACGTGAGCAGCACAACGAGCTGCATCAAACAGGTATTGCTCGACCGCTTCGGCATCGATCATTCCACCATCCAGGTGGAACAGGGTCCTTGCCCGGATCGATAGGCACGACCCCCTGCCGCTCCGGGCAGGGACCTACGCCGATGCGTGAGCTACCCTGACACTGAAAAATGCCTTGCGGAACGTGTTTCAGCCATCCTCAAATCACCGAACTTATCAAGCGGCCCACTAGCCGAGCAGTTCGCTGGCGCGTCGCATCAAGGGTTCCATGCAAAGCGACGTCTGCTCCCAGGTTTCATCGATGCGTTTTCCGCGCCGATGCAGCATGAGGTTGAAGCCTGAAATAATGGCAAATTTGTACGCGGCCAGCGCGCGAAACCAGTTCAGGTCGGGCAATGGCCCCTCCCACGCCTGCCGGTACAGACCGATCAGCGTATCCGGGTCGAGAAACGAGGGGCGAGCCGGCTGACCGGGTGCCGCAGCGGGCCAGGCCTGCCGGTCGCTGAAGGTCACGATCCAGCCCAGGTCATTCAGCGTCGCGCCCAGACCGCAGAGTTCCCAGTCGATGACAGCCAGCAGGCGGCCCGCTTTCGAACAGAAAAGATTGGCTGTCTGAAAATCACCGTGGAAGATGCCGACCGGCGCATCGGCAGGCAGGTTTTCGAGCAGTTTTCTCCTCACATATGGCGCCTCCGCCAACCGCTGCGGCTCCGCCGCCTTCTCGATGAACCGGTCCCAGCGCGTGACATCGTCGTCAAAGGGGAGCGGCTCTCCCAGGTACGGCACCTTGTCAGCCCCTACCTTGTGTACACCAGCCAGCGCCGTCATCACCTGACGCCCGAGATCCAGCAGCACCGAATCGCTGAGCGTACGCCCCCATTCTCCCTCACCCAGACGCAGGACATCGCCGTCGAGCCACGGCACCACAAAGTACGGACATCCGAACCATTCCAGGTCATCACCAGACCACTTCACGCTGCAATGGGGAACGCTGGTGCTGTCCAGCGCGTTGAGCACCGCGACCTGACGCAGGACATCCGCCGTGCCCTTCCAACTCACGTTGGGTGGTGGCAGGCGAATGAACCAGGAATCCACCATCGTATCGTTCTGCACCCGGAAGCCGTATGCAAAACCGGCATGCCCGGGCATTTTCACGACATCGAACACGGGCAAGGCACGGCCGTACTTCGCGGCGACGAATGCCGGCAATTTTGCCGACAGGGTATCCAGATCCATCGATCCTCCAGTCATCTAGCTGCTGATTGAGTCGACCCCGCGAATCAATCGCCGGCGAGTTCAGCTCACCTCATCCACCAAAACCACCGCCCGCCCGACTGCCTGCTTGCCCGCGCACCGATGCATCGCCATGCAGGCAGACAGTTCAGGGCTTCCTCAAACCGGGGCCGGCCCCGGAAACTGCTCCCTGAGCACACGTTTGAGTATCTTGCCGCTCGGATTGCGTGGTATCACGTCAACAAATGCAATACCTTTCGGCTGCTTGAACGGCGCCAGTTTACCGCGGCAGTAGTCCAGTACTTCACCCGCGGTCAGATCCGCACGCGCAGCCACCACGACGGCGAAAGGTGACTCACCCCAGCGCTCGCTGGGCTGGCCAATGACACCCGCTTCAACAACGTCCGGGTGGGTCATCAGCACCGCTTCCAGTTCCGCGGGATAAACGTTTTCGCCGCCAGAGATGATCATGTCCTTGATGCGGTCCTGGATGAATACAAAACCTTCCTCGTCCATGACCGCCACATCACCTGTATGCAGCCAGCCATCCCGGATCGACTCCGCCGTTGCCTCGGGCCGATTCAGGTACTCGAGCATGATGTGCGGCCCGCGCACCAGCACTTCTCCCGCCTGACCCGGCGCGCAGGTTGCGCCGTTCTCATCGATCACGCGAACATCGGTGTGAAAGAAACTCTTGCCCGTGGAGCCCACTTTCCGCAGCGCATTCTCACCATCCATGACACATGCCGGCCCGCAGGTTTCCGTGAGGCCATAGACCTGAAGGATGGGTATGCCGAGGTCAAAGTACCGCCGCATGAGCTCCACCGGCACCGGCGCCGCCCCCGTCATCAGCCAGCGCATCCGGGCAAAGGCATGGCGCTGAAAATCAGGCACCTGCAGCATGAAGTTGAGCATGGCGGGCACGACCAGCCCGGAGGTCAGTTGCTCCCGTTCGATGAGTTCCCACGCCTGGCGCGCATCAAAGCTACGCATCACGATGGAGGTGGCGCCGCGATAGACGTTGACGGCCAGCGGGGTCAGCGCGCCGACATGGAACATGGGCAACGCCGCCAGGTAGCGGTCCGCCTCCCGGTATTCGACGATGGAGGCAATGGTAAACACCGCCCAGATGGCCGTGCGGTGCGAGTGAACGACACCCTTGGGCAGCCCGGTGGTACCCGAGGTGTACATGATGTAAAGCCAGTCATCGTCGCGCCCGCGGATCGGTGGCTCGCCGTCCTCGCCACCATCGCGGAACGCGGCGTAGTCCGCAGCGAACCATGCCGGCGTCGACGGCCCGGTGATATCCGCAACCTGCAGCCAATGCCGAATGGCGGTTTTTTCGCCCCGAGCGTGCAGGTCGGCAACCGTGTCGAGGAATTCGTGACCGAAGATCAACCGGGTAGTGCCACTGTCGGCGAGAATGAAGGCAAGCTCATCCGCCACCAGCCGCCAGTTGAGCGGGACCACCACCGCACCAATTTTCCCCAGCGCAAAATAGGCCTCCATGAACTCAGCGCTGTTCATGAGTAAAAGCCCGACCCGTTCGCCCTTCTCGAGACCCGCGCGTAGCAGACGGTTGGCGAGCCGGTTTGCCCGGGCGTTGAGCTGCGCATAGGTGAGCCGCTCGCCCGAGTGGCTGTCGACGTAGGCCTCCCGCTGCGGCGTCAGAAACGCCCTGCGGGAAAGAAAACCGCCGAGGTTGTCGTACATACCCTTCCTCCCTCCACTCGCTCTGCTTCGTCGCTCGAATGTGCATTCCCTCCCGCGCCTTGTAAACAGCCGAGGCAACAGCAGGCACACGGCCGGGCCTCGTAAAAAAACATCACAGCAGAATCCCTGGATGTTGCATCGCAGCATGCAATGCGTAGAATGCCGCTCCTCGCGTCCGGCTACGGCTGGAATGACGAAACGGCGTGGTGCGGGCTCTCTCCCCTTCCTCCCTTACCGCAACGGGCGTTGTCGACGACTTCGCCCACCACGCCTTCTTCTCCGGGCTCCCCTGAACACGTCCATGCATCAGCCCGTACAGGGAAACTGCAGGCTTGCGCCATGCCTGTACAACACAACTTCCATCGCCGCCATGCCGTACAGGTCGCCGCACCACGACCTGTACAAAACGTGGACAACACGATCGATGCAGCTACAATCCCGTACAGCTCACGCGGACGCTCAATCGTGCAGGAAGACGTCGACCACTTTCGAATCGGCACCATCGCCAAACTCACCGGATTGTCGGTGGAACGCCTGCGCGCCTGGGAGAGACGCTATGAACTCGTCCCCGCGCTCCGCCAGGGCAAGACCCGCTACTACTCCCAGGCGCAGCTGGAACGCCTGAAGAAGATCAAGCGACTCATCGATGCCGGCCATCCCATCAGCTCCCTGGTGGAATTGTCGGACCAGCATCTGGACGCCCGACTCTCCAGCCGCGTCACGCCGTTACCCGGCCTCGGCACCATCCGTACCGGACTCATCGGCCCCAATCTGGTCGCCCTGGAACAACGGCTGAAGCAACCGCCGCGACTGGAGATCATGGGCCGCTGGTCCAACATGGAAACGTTCGCCGACGACGGCCTGGATGCTGTTGGCGAGATGGACGTGGTGCTGGCCCAAGTACCTGTTCTGTCCGTGGAAAGCGTGAAATTCATAAAGAAAAAAGTCGCAACCGCGGAAGTGGTCGTGCTGTATCAGTTTGCTACGGACGGCCAGATCGAACAGGTTCAGTCACAGGGCATCCCCACCTTGCGCTGGCCGGTATCCTGGGAGCAGATTGAAGCCACGTGCGCGGAAGTGGCGGGTCAACGGCCGCAATCGGCCGAACCGTCGCCGCCACTATTCGCGGATGAAGAACTGATCGCCATCGCCGCCTCGGACGAGGATCCCCACGCCCTGCCCAGACACCTCGTGGAAATGATCCTGCAACTCAATGCCTTCGGGGAGTTCACGCAGGACTGCGCCGACCAGCAGCAGCTCGAGACGGTGGGCAAAGATCGTCCTGCCACGGCCGCCGACCTCTGCGACCACGTCTACGCCGAAGTCACGCACGCCCGTGCCCGACTCGAAACTGCACTTCAGCGCCTCGTGGATGCCGAGCGGCAGCGCGTCACACGTCATTGAAAGCAACCTGTACAGAAAAAAGTACAAAAAGCGCTTGACTTGGTTTTTGTACAGTACATAATGCGTACAAGAAAGGTTTCTACGGCGTGCAGCGGCTTCTTAGATGCAGTCCTCCCTTTCTAGTGTCCTTCCCCCAGAAGTGAAGCCGCGTTCAGCCAACTCCGGTTGCTGACACGCCTTTTTTTTCTTCCCCTGCATTCGCTCCAGCATCACCCTGATCGCACCGCTCATCCGCCTGCTTCCCGGCACCTTCAAAAGATACCGCGCGTTCCATCTGCGGGCGCCGGAGCGCAACACATCGCGTACGCGTGCGACGCCGCAAAGATTCCGGCGTAATTTCGCCCCGCGTCGTGACTCCGTCCCACCTTGAAACCATCCACAGTCCACGGCCACCCCTTCGCTGCTGTGCCAAACTAATTGCGTGAAGAGTCTGGAATAGCCAATGCCCCGTTCACTTGCCCTCATCCTGCTGATTTGCCTCGTATCGGCCTGTGGCGGTGGGGGAGGCAGCGGAGCGTCCGCCACGCCGGCACCGCCGCCGGCCCCCGTCAACAACGCACCGACGGCGCGCTTCACGGCCACCCCTACCTCCGGATTGACGCCGCTGCGGATCACCGCGGATGCAAGCACATCGACGGACGGTGACGGCAGCATTACCGCCTATGCGTGGGACTTCGGCGACGGCGATTCAGCAATTGGTTCCATCACGTCGCACACTTACACCACGACAGGCTCGTTCACGCTCCGGCTGACCGTCACGGACGATGACGGCGCTACCGGCACCGCAACGACGACAATCAGCGTCAACGACAGCGCAGCGACATTTACCTTGTCCGGCGCTATCAAGGTGCTGCCTTCCAGCGCCATCGACAGCGATACCAACGATCGATTTTCCATTGCTCAGGACAACAATGGCTTCGATCAGGCGCAGCATATTCCCAATCCCGTAACGGCTGGCGGCTTTGCCAATATGCCTGGCACGGGCGACAGCACCGGAAACCTGCGCACGAGCGGTGATCCAGGCGACTTCTACCAGGCGACCTTCACCGGCAGTGAAACAATTCTGCTCACGATCGCCAACCCCCAGGCTGACCTGGATCTGCGACTGTGGGACGCCAACCGCAACCTGGTGGACAGTTCGGTTGGCGTAACGCAAACGGAGTCGATTGCCGTTACCGCGCCGGGCGACTACTTCATCGAAGTGTTCCCGGTCAGCGGCGCCAGCAACTACGTGCTGAACGTCGGCCAGAACCTCGGCGTCTCGAGTCTTGCCATCAATGCCCTCCGTCTCAGCAGCGATTTCGTACCCGGCGAACTGATCGTGCAGGCCCGCAGGCCAGGATTTGCACGCCAGCAGCTCAAGCGCACCAGCCGGCGTGATCTGCGCGAACGCGAGCCTGGTCTGTACCGGTTCGCCGAGCCGCAGCAGCGCATCGCCGCAATGGGCCGAATGCCAGGTGCGCTTCCGGCCGGAGGACGGGTGAGCGAATCGCAAAAACTCAAGCTGGCGACACTGACGGAGATCAAGGGGCTGCGCCGCAGTGGCGAAGTGGTCAACGCGGAGCCCAATGGCATCCGTCGCCCCCTGCTCGAACCGAACGACCAGTACTACGGCCTGCAATGGCACTATCGCGCCATCAATCTGCCGCTGGCATGGGATGTCACCACCGGCTCATCAGACGTGGTAGTGGCGGTGGTGGACACCGGCGTACTGCTCTCACACCCCGACCTGGATGCACAACTCGTTGCCGGCTATGACTTCATCTCCTCCTCCACCCGCGCCCGCGACGGCGACGGGATCGACGCCAATCCGAATGATGACGGCGACCTGGCATACGGCGGCTCATCCAGTTTTCACGGTACACATGTCGCGGGAACGGTGGCGGCGGAGAGCAACAACAGCGTCGGCGTGGCGGGCGTCGCCTGGAACGCACGTATCATGCCACTACGCGCCCTGGGCAAGGACGGCGGCACCGCCTACGATGTCATGCAGGCGATTCGCTATGCTGCTGGTCTGAGCAACGATTCCGGCACCGTTCCCGCCAGGCCCGCCGACATCATCAACCTGAGCCTGGGCAGCGCTTTCTCTTCCCAGGCGGAACAGGACACCATCAACGAAGCACGGTCGAACGGCGTCATCATCATCGCCGCGGCAGGCAACGAAGCAAGCACCGCACCAAGCTACCCCGCGTCCTACGCAGGTGTCGTCTCCGTGAGCGCTACAACCATCACCAACAGTCTTGCCGGGTATTCCAATCGCGGCCCGGGCATCGACATTGCCGCTCCGGGCGGGAACAGCGCAACAGACATCAACGGCGACGGTGTCGGCGATGGCGTGGTGAGCACGCTGGGCGACGATGGCAGCGGCGGACCGGTGCAGTTCGGCTACTACACGCTGAACGGCACGTCCATGGCCGCACCACACGTTGCCGGCGTGGCGGCACTCATGAAGGCGATACACCCGGGGCTTACTCCAGCCCAGTTCGACGCTGCGCTCGCAAGTGGTGTACTCACGGATGACCTGGGCGCAGCCGGACGCGACGATTCCTTCGGCTACGGCCTGATCAATGCGCAGAAGGCGATTGCGGAAGCAACACGCATGGCCGCCGGTCAGGGCGTGGATCCTGGCCCCATTCTCAGCGCATCACTTGCCACGCTGAACTTCGGCCCCTTCGGTACCCAACTGCCGCTCACGCTCATGAACATAGGCACAGGCGCCATCAGCGTGACCGGCATCAGCGCTTCTCAGACCTGGCTGACGGTCACTGCTTCCGACACCGGCGATGAGGGCCTGGGGGACTATACGATTACGGTCGACCGCACGGGGTTGGCCGACGGCATCCACACGGCCACCATCAACGTCGCCAGCACCGCCAATCCGCTGGTTATCAATGTACTCATGCAAGTCTCCTCGGTCGATCTGACGGCAAATGCCGGGCTGCACTTCGTGATCCTGGTAGACAGTGATGACAATTCCATTCTTCCCGCCGAGATCGCAACGTTCGCCGATGGCGAATACACCTTTACCATCTCCGACGTGCCGAGTGGTCAGTACCGCCTGTTCGCCGGCACGGATTCCGACAACGATGACTTCCTGTGTGATCCCGGTGAAGCGTGCGGCGCCTACTCAACCCTGGATTCACCCGAAACACTGCAGGTCAACGCCGATCGTACGGGACTGACTTTCCTGTCCGGTTTCCGGACCACGCTGGGCACCTTCTCCGCAACTGCCGGGAACCCGCGGCAAAGCAGCGGTTTCGCGATATCAAAACCTGCCACGGAGAGTCGACAATGAAGCTGCGCGGACTCCTGTTTGCCGTATGTGCGCCGCTGACCGCCTGCGGAACATCCGTGCCGGTAACGGAGGTGTTGAACTATGATCGCTGCACGACGGCCGAGGCGTCCGTGGCGCTAGTCTCTCTGGGCGACATTGCATCCCTTCGCAGCAGCAGGCTTCTGGGTATGACCAACCCACCGGTGGATACCGACCCGGCACTGCAACTGATCGCAATTTCCCGCGGCGAGCAGCCGACGCCAGGGTACGGATTCGACCTTCTGGGCGCCAGCCGACACGGCAGGGACATTGAACTGCGACTGCACTGGCGAACGCCGGAGCCCGACGCTGTGCTCGCGCAGATGATTACCAGCCCCTGCATCGTCGTGGGCATGGAAACCGCGGACGCGGCCCGCGTGCTCGTGTCACTGGATGACGGCACGAAGCTCGGTGAACTGACCTTCGCGCCCGGCGAGTCGATCGACCGTTGATCCCGGACCGCCCCTTCGTGTCCGCATCCTTGTCAACCCATGCCCCGCGACATGTGTGTCATCGCGCCGTAAGCAACTCCAACGCGGCTTCCGCTCGCGTTGATACACTTGTCTTGTAAGTGTCCAGGTCCATGCCGCGGTTCTCGCCCATTGCACCGACGAGATAGCGTTTGTAGACACCCTGACCGATGGCGGCCAGCCGCCAGTGGGAAAACGCCCGATAGTAATTGATACCGCTGAGATCACGCCCCGTCGCCGTCGCGTAGCGCCTGCACAGCTCGTCCCGATCCGGAAAACCTCCGGCTCCGGTTGGCGCCACATCCGCGCCGGCCTCACCCGGTTGGGTCCAGGAATTGAGCAGATAGCCGAAGTCGGCCAGCGGATCACCCAATGTGCACAGCTCCCAGTCCAGTACTGCCCGGATGTGGCCGGGTCCGACCATCATGTTGCCCAATCGGTAGTCGCCATGCACGATGCCGTAGCCCACCTGCTCCGGCATGCGCTCGGCCAGGAGGGCGCCTACTTCCTCCATCGCCGGAATTTCGTGCGTCTTGGACGCTTCCCACTGCTTCTGCCAGCGTTTCAGCTGGCGCGCGAGATATGCTTCCTTGCGTCCGAGATCACCCAGTCCCACCGCATCCGCGTCGATTGTGTGCAGCCGCCCCAGCACTTCAACAACATGCAGTCCGAGCGCATGACGGTCGCTTTCCGCCATGGCCGCCGCCGCCGCATGGTCGTGCAGCACCACGCCTTCCACAAAGTCCATCAGGTAGAACGGCGCATCGTTGACGGACGGATCCGTGCACAGCCCCAGCGTGGGCGCTACCGGCACGCCACTCCCTACCAGCGCTGAGATGATCTTGTGCTCGCGCCCCATGTCATGCGCACTTTCCAGCACGTGACCGAGCGGCGGGCGACGCAATACGATCGCACGTCCGGTCGCGTCGACTGCCTTGTACGTAAGATTGGAGTGGCCTCCCGCGATCAGCGTAAACTCGACGGGCGCCTTCAATGCCTCGACGTGCCCCATGAGCCAGGCGGTAACCTTGTCACCGTTGATGCCTGCAACCATCCCGCATTCTCCCTGTTCTTCAGCGGAGACAGCTTACCATTGAAGATTTCACACGCGCAGGCATACGAACCATGAATTGCAGGCTCGTGGCACTACTCACGATTGGCATGGCGTTGCTGGCAAATGCCCGGGCCGCATCCCTGACCAGCTGCGATGCGCCACCGGTTCTGGTGCCCCTTATCGCCGGTATCGTCACAGCAGGCGACTGGGTGGAGACCGCCAATGGTCGCTATCGGGGCCAGTGGCGGAACGGACAACCGCACGGCGAGGGTACGTTTGAAAACGGCGCCGGCCTGCGCTACGCAGGTCAATGGGCCGGGGGGCGGCCCGACGGGGAGGGAACGCTCTCCCGACCGGATGGCAGTTCCTACCGGGGCAACTGGCTGGCAGGAAAAGCTTCCGGAACCGGCGTCGCGACGGATGCCACGGGAGCCTTTCACGATGGGGCCTGGGAATTTGGCCAGCCATCCGGACCAGGCTTGCGTCACGAGGCGGACGGCACGGAAATCAATGCGTCCTGGACAGGTGACCGACCGACATCCGGCATGGTGACCCTGCCCGACGGTACAACCTATGCCGGCTCGCTGTATCCGCGCGAAAACACGATCAGCAGCCGCTTTGCCCTATGGTTGCGCAGCGCAGCCGATGCCGGCAACGCCACGGCGGCGATCTGGCTCGACAGCGCCCGGAAACTAGCCGGCACGCAGGAAGCGCTGCAGGAATGGCGGTTCCCTGGCGCGCAGCTACTGGCGTCGGCCGAAGCGGGAAACGCTCACGCTCAGTATGCGCTGGCGACGATCGGCTTCGAGCTCGATAGCCAGGACCGCCTGCACTGGTTGCGAAAAGCGGCGGCGAACGACCACGTGTCGGCGCTCGAACAACTGGGCACGCTGCTCGCCACGGGCGACCTGCTGCCCACGGACCCGACGGGCGCAAAGGCCGCCCTTGCCCGCGCCGCAGAACTGGGCAGCATGCGGGCGCGCTCGAAACTCGCCCGGTTGCTGGCTGCCGACGGGGAGGCCAGCGGGCAGGACCTTGCGACGGCCTGGACACTCGTCCACGACAGCGCCATGACCTGTGGTGACTGGCGTGACCTGGACACTTTGTCCGTTCTGCACGAACGCCGTGGCGAGACGGACGAAGCGGAACGGCTCCGAAAACGGGCCCTCGACGCCGCGCAGACGGACGACACCGAGGAGGCACGGCAGTATGTCGTCGCAGCGCAAGCGCCATCTGATGCCGATACCGTGTCGACACCAACCAGCGGCGGGGACCATCCGGCATCCGGAATCCACGCGACGGAAGAAATGACGCAATGACCACACGTTCCCGGGTCGCTCCGGCTGCGTTTGCGCCGCGGGAAAAACCCCTTGCAACGCAGGTGGCAACGCGGGTGCCCGTCCCGCCGGACCGACGCCTGGCCCCGCGGCCCGCACTGGTTGTGTCGTACAGCCGCCCCGTACGGGCTATTGATGACGAACGGCAGCGCGGGCAAGGGGGCAATGGTGATCACGAGGAAGGACACCATCCCGCGGGCACTGAGTGGCTGGAGGCCGGTCCGACGCGACACGCAACACCTGCCGTTTTCGCCGATATCGACCGCCGTAGTAGTCTGTCCATGAATCGTCCAGGCTAGCGGGCCGCTTGATAAGTTCGGTGCTTCGAGGATGGCTGAAGCGTTGCAGGCCAAGGCGCGGCGCGCCTGGCCACCAAACCTGTGCGAAGCGCTCAAGTGACCGGGCAGGATGCTGTTTTCAGCAGCCTCTCATGGAACTTCAGTTCCATGCGCGACAGCGCTGGCAATCGCAACGTGGCCAGCTGTTAACTTATCAAGCGGACCACCAGGAGATCGCATCATGACCGAACGCCACTGGCCCTTCCTGCCGTCCCGCAACGTCGCGATCGACCGCGCGGAGGGCGTGTATCTGGTCACCCGCGACGGCCAACGCATTCTCGATGCTGCCGGCGGCGCCATCGTGGGCAATATCGGCTACGGCCGCCAACGTGTCGCGGACGCCGTCTATCGGGCGACACTGGATACCACGTACGTAGTACCGCCCTGGCTCACACCCTCGCGGGAGGCGCTGCTTGGCGCGCTGGACAACTGGTTGCCGGAATCGCTGACCCGCGTGCATGTCACCTCGGGGGGCTCGGAAGCCAATGAAGCGGCGATGAAGATGGCCGTGCAGTACCAGGCCGCCATCGGTGAGCCAACGCGAAGCCGGATCATCCACCGCGACCTGTCCTACCACGGCACCACGCTGGCGACGACCGCCGTCAGCGGCCACGAGGGACGCCGGCGCGGCCTCGAGCGTGCGCTGACACCGTACCCCGTCACCCCCACTCCCTACCCGCTGCGCTGTCCACTGGGCTCACATCACGCGGACTGCGGGGCGTTCTATGTGGAAGCACTACGGGCAACCATTCAGCGGGAAGGCGCGGAGACGATTGCCGCGTTCCTCGCCGAGCCAATCACGGGCTCGTCAGGTGGCGCACTGGTGCCGCCGGACGACTACTGGCCCGCGGTGCGGGCAATGTGCGACGAATTCGGCATCCTGCTGATCATGGACGAAGTCATGACGGGCTTCGGCCGCACCGGCAGGGACTTCGCCTGCCAGCACTGGTCGGTTCTGCCCGATATCCTGGTGAGCGGAAAAGGCCTGGCAGGCGGGTACGCCCCGCTTGGCGGCGTGTTCGCCACGGAACAAGTGGGCAGCGCGCTTCAGGACGCCGGCTTCGGGGTCATGTTCAACACCTTTGGCGCCCATCCCGCAGCCTGCGCGGCCGCCGCCGAAGTGCTGAGCATTCTTCGCGAAGAAGACCTGGTCACGCGTGCGGCCGCCGCCGGCGAGACGCTCTCCCGGTTGCTCGAGGACGCCTTCGCGGACCATCCCAGAGTCGTCGAGTGCCGCGGCCGGGGACTGCTTCAGGCCATTGAGGTGGTACAGGATGTGGAGACGCTCGAACCCTTCCCCCAGGCGGACAACGTCACCGCACGTATCGTTGGCAAGGCGCTCGGCAAGGGAGTCTTCTTCTACGGTGGCGGTACGGGCAGCGTGCGCGACATTGTCTGCATGGGACCGCCATTCATCATCACGGACGCCGAACTGGAGACCCTGGTGGCCGTGCTGCGGGAGAGCGTGGACGAAGTCACCCGCTGAAGCACACGGCGTGCGCGCGCGTTCCATGAAACGTCAACGCACGGGTGCCGCTGGCCGCGACAGCACGGGCTGGCGCAGCCTGGCGCGCGGGCAGGTGTCGAGCCCCCTGCGCTTCAGGCACACAAACGGGGCACCTTCCGGCTCAACACGGAAACCGGCGCCCGCAGCAGGCATTTCGCGCAAGCAGCCGGTTAGAACGGAGATGCAAGCATGAATCCGGCCGATGCAGTGCGCGCGCTTGTTGATGGACGCGCCTTGTTGGGACAACCCGGTGTACGCCCGTACGTGTGGTGGCCGCTGGTCGTGTCCATGGTCATTGTCGGCGCGGGCCTGGCAGCAGCGCTGTCCGCCACGGCCGGCCTCGGTAGCTGGGCTACCCGTATTCTGCCGGAGTGGCTGGACTTCCTGGCCGCGGTCGTCGAGCCGCTGCTCCAGCTGCTGCTCATCCTGACGGGGACCTGGTTGTTCGGCTTCCTCGCGGTGGTGCTGTCGAGCCCCTTTCACGGCAACCTCTCCGCCGCGCTGGAAACCGGGTTTGCAACCACACCTCTGCCACCCGATCCGGGCCTTGCGCGTATGCTGGCGCAAAGCCTCGGCCGTGAGGGCCGCAAACTTCGCTATCAGTTGCCGCGACTGCTGGCAGTTGCCCTGTTGTACGTCGTGCCGGTGGTCAATGTCATCGCACCGCCCGCGAGCCTGCTGCTGGCAGCATGGCTGCTCGCCGCCCAGTTCATCGATCTGCCCGCGGAAAACCGCCACATCCCGTTCACGGAAACGTTATCGCGACTACGTCGGTTTCGCTTGTGCAGCCTGACTTTCGGCGCAGTGGTTGCAGCCCTTCTGGCGATTCCGCTGCTCAACATCCTGACGGTGCCGCTTGCTGTCGCCGGTGGCACGTTGTTGTGGCATCGCATGGAGCAGCAGCTCGCGAACGAGCGCCGCACCTGATCAAACTGACGCCCGCCTCGACGGCGCTTCGCTGGAAGCCGGGCGCGGTACGATAGTTGCCGTCCCGCAGCCGACGACTACCGCCGGAAGCGTCAGCCTTTCGGGTCCGCGAACAGACCGTGCAACTGCTGGTCGTCCGCATTGAGAAGCCGCTCGACCCAGCCGTGGAAACGCTGGCCGCCCCCTTCGTTTCGACCGAAGAGTACGTTTTTCACGCCGCCCGCCTTCAGCGCCCGTCCCTGTCGAAGCCCCGTCTGGTAGTCCTCGACTTCCACGACGTACTTCAGCAGTTCGAACTGCTTTTCCGCCTCGAGCGCCTGTTCCGGCGTCGGCGGCTTTTCCATGATGTAGTACTGCGTGGTGTACGACTCGTCCACCGACTCGCCCGGGAACAACTGCGACAGCATGATGCTGCGACCGCCACCCCAGAAGGAGGCGATGGAGATGTGCGGGAAGATCGTCCACACACCCGTCATCAGCGTTTCCGTGGGCCAATCCTCTTCCGCGACACCTGCCAGCTGCTCGTGACGCGACGGTGACAGCACCCGTTGATGCGGTCCCCACGCCCAGTACATGGCCTGGTTGGAACTATCGGGGCCAAAGGTTTCGCGGTGCAGCACCGGCAGGTGGTAGAGATCCATGTAACCGTCGTAGGCAATCTTCCAGTTCGGGCCGCGGATCGTGCGCTTGGCGAACAGGTGCCACGTCTCCATGCCGAAATGCGCCAGCATCTCGTCATACCCGCATAGGAAGTCCGAAATGGAGAGTTCGGAAGTGGGATCCAGAATGCCCCAGATGATGCCGGCACGCTCGAGCACCGGCAGCTCGGTCAGGCCGTATTCCGACTGATCGATATCGCCGAAATCATCCTTCGAGGAGACGCCGATGAGCGTGCCTTTCTGGTCGAAGGTCCAGCCATGGTAAGGACAGATGAACCGGCTGCGGTTGCCACAGCCTTCCACCACCACGTTTGTGCCACGGTGCGTGCAGCTGTTTATGAAACCACGCACCTGGCCATCGCGTCCCCGCGTGAGAAGCACCGGGAAACCCATCGGTTCGAACGCCTTGTAGTCGCCGGGATTGGGCAGCTCGGCCGTCGGCGCGAGCACCAGCGGCAGACGGTGGAATATCTGCCGCTTCTCCCGCTCGTAGCGCTCCTGGTCGATATAGTTCGACGCGGGAATCTTCATGACATCCGGCGCCTGGACGATGGTCCCGGCATTGGCATGCGCGATATTCGTCTTGGCAATTTCGATGAGCATGGACTTGGACATGGTGCACATTCCCCGTAAGAGTCGCGGACGACCGGTGTGGTCCCCGATGATAGGACCCGCCGGACCGCGCCGGCAAGCGGCAACGCCCATCAAAATGGATCACGTTGCATTTTTTTGGCCCCATGGCCGATCGTCCATCGCCTGGAACTTGCGACGGACGCGGCCTTGGTGGACGATCGGCCGCAGCTATTTCGGACCCGGCAATGTACGCACCCCTCTCAAGTGGCGATTCCGCGACCACCCTCCACCTGGTCGACGCGCAGGCGTTGGCCGGCTGGCGCCAGACACTGCCACCAAACGCGCAGGCATGGCTGCAACGCTCGGCGTTTACCGGCCGCGCCGGCCAGTTCACCTGGCTGCCGGATGCACAGGGTAGTCCGGCCCGTGTCGTCGTCGGCTACGACAGCCTGGACAGCCTGACCACGCTCGGGGATCTGCCGTTCCGGTTGCCGGCGGGTAGGTATCGCCTGGAGCCGGACGTCGGCCTGCTGGCACTCATCGGCTGGGGGCTTGGCGCGTACCGTTTCAACCGGTACCGCAAGCCGGAACGGGACGCCGCCACGCTGCTGGTGGATGACGCCACCCTCGACATCGTCCGCCAGGTGGTGGACGCCTGCCGACTTGCCCGCGACCTGATCAACACCGGCGCCGACGACATGCTGCCGCGCCACCTGGCCGCGATGACCCAGGCGGTTGGCGCCAGCCGCGGCGCAACCGTCACCGTCACCACGGGTGAGGCCCTGCTCGAGCGGGGGTTGCGCACGATCCACGCCGTTGGCCGCGCAGCCGCGGATGCCCCCCGACTGATCGACCTGCGCTGGGGCAATCCGTCCGCCCCCAGGCTGACGCTGGTCGGCAAAGGTGTGTGTTTCGACAGTGGCGGCCTGGACCTCAAGCCGGCGTCGGGCATGCGCCTCATGAAGAAGGACATGGGCGGCGCCGCCATCGCCCTCGGCCTGGCGCAGCTGATCATGGACCGCCAGCTACCCGTCTGCCTGCGGCTGCTGATTCCGGCGGTGGAAAATGCGGTCAGCGGCAATGCCTATCGACCTGGCGACGTCCTGCGCACGTACGGGGGGCTGAGTGTCGAAATCGACAATACCGACGCGGAAGGGCGGCTCGTGCTGTGCGATGCGTTGAGCCTGGCCATGGAAGAGAAACCGGATCTGCTGATCGATTTCGCCACGCTCACCGGCGCGGCCAGGAGCGCCGTGGGCGCCGAGATTTCCGCGATGTTTGCCGTTCGCGATTCCACCGCCCAGGGCCTGCATGACGCTGGTGTCCGCCAGGATGACGCTTTGTGGCGCCTGCCTCTGCACCTGCCGTACGCGGATATGTTGCGCTCGAAAGTGGCGGACGTGGTGAACTCCGCCTCCTCGCCCTACGGGGGCGCGATTACCGCGGCGCTCTTCCTGCGCAAATTTGTCGGCGATACCGACTGGGTCCACTTCGACACCATGGCCTACAATACGCGCAGCCGTCCCGCCCGCCCCGAGGGCGGCGAAGCCATGGGTTTGCGCGCCGTCTACGACTATCTGTGTGCACGCTATGCCAACGCTGTTCCGTGAGCTCGAAGCTGCCGGCGACGGCCGTCGCGTCGCGCTGAACGACGCGCTGGCCGCCATACCGTTCAACGCCGACGGGCTGATTCCGGCCATCGCCCAGGACGCGGACACCAACCGCGTGCTGATGCTGGCATGGATGAACAGGACGGCCATCGAAACCACCCTGCGGGACGGCTATGCCACCTATTTTTCCCGCAGCCGCAATGCGTTGTGGCGCAAGGGCGAGACCTCGGGTCATCTGCAGTCACTGGTTTCAGCGCACCTGGATTGTGACGGTGATGCCCTGCTGCTGCGTGTCAGACAAACCGGTCCTGCGTGTCATACAAACCGTCCGGCATGCTTCTACCTGCGGCTATCGCAGAGTGGTCTTTCTGTGGAAGGCGACGCACCCTGAGAGGTGCGACACCCGCGTTTTCTGCTCTATACTGCCCGCCATGCGCACTCATACGAATCGTCCGCTCCCCTCTACGCACCGCTGTTGTCGCCGGTAACGCCGACACGCCAGTTCCCGTGGGCGTCAGCCCGGCCCGCCGCCAGCTCGCAACGCCAGCCTGAATACCAGCAACAGTTGAACCGGACGACAGAAACGCCATGACCCTCGACATCAAGCTGCACAACACGGCCTCCGGCCGCAAGGAAACGTTCGTTCCCCACAACCCGGACCGCGTCACCATGTACGTGTGCGGTCCCACGGTCTACAACTTCGTGCACATCGGCAACGCGCGGCCTTTCGTGGCGTTCGACGTGCTGGCGCGCCTGTTGCGCACGCAATACCCGCAGGTGGTATACGCCCGCAACATCACGGACGTGGATGACAAGATCAACCGGCAGGCCCTGGCGAATGGCGAGCCCATCCAGGCCCTGGCCGATCGCTACGCGGAAACGTTCGAGGAGGACATGCGGGCGTTGTGGGTACTCCCCCCCACCGTGACACCCCGGGCCACGCACCACATTCCCCAGATCATCGAACTCATCGAGACGCTCATTGCCAAGGGCCATGCCTACGCGGCGGAAGGTCACGTGCTGTTTGCCGTGAATTCCGACCCGAACTACGGGCATCTGTCGCACCGCAGCCTGGAAGACATCCTGGCAGGCGCCCGCGTGGAGATTGCGCCCTACAAACGCGATCCAAAGGACTTCGTGCTGTGGAAGCCGTCCACCCCGGAGCTCCCAGGCTGGGACAGCCCATGGGGACGTGGCAGGCCTGGCTGGCACATCGAATGTTCCGCCATGAGCTACGCGCATCTGGGCGCTGAGATCGACATTCACGGCGGTGGTTCGGACCTGATCTTTCCCCACCACGAGAACGAATCCGCGCAGAGCCGTTGCGCGCTGGGCACGCCGCATCTCGCGCGCTACTGGTTGCACAACGGCATGCTGACCCTCGGTCAGGAAAAGATGTCGAAATCGGTCGGCAATATCGAGACGATTGTCGACCTGCGCAAACGCTACCCGGCAGAACAGCTCCGCTACGCGCTCCTTCTGGGGCACTATCGATCGCCATTGGCGTGGTCACCGGAACTGCTGGCCCAGGCGAAAGCTTCGCTCGATCGCCTGTATCAGGCATTGCGGGAGATTCCGTCCAGCGAAACGGCTTCGGCGCTTCAGCATGCCGACACGTTTCCGGTCAGCGTAACGGCGGCGCTCGCCGACGATCTCAATACGCCGGAAGCTCTGTCGGCCATGCACGCGCTGGCGTCGGCCCTGAATCGCTCGACGGACGACACGGAACGCGCGAATCTGCGGCGGCATCTGCTCGCTGGCGGCTGGTTGCTGGGTCTCCTCGAGCAGCATCCCGAAACCTGGTTCACGGGAACGGCAGAAGGCAGTGGCGGCCTTGATACCGACGCAATCGAAGCACGTATCGAGGCGCGCAACGAAGCCCGGCGACAAAAGGATTTCGCCGGCGCCGATGCGATCCGCGACGAGCTGGCAGCGCAGGGTATCGAACTCGAGGACACCCGTCAGGGTACGCGCTGGCGGCGCACTGACAGCTGACCGGCGGAGCGAACGTGCGCGTACATGTCATTGGGGATGGACCGGGCGCCATGACCGCGGCACTTGCCTGCGCGCGCGCGCATATCGGCGATGTTTCCTGGTACCCGGTCGGCAGCGACACCGTCCCCCCTGTCAGTGAACTGCCGCCCAACGCGACGCGGGTGCTCTACGCGCTGGGACTCAAGGAGCCGCTCCTGGACAATGCATACGCGCCCCTGTCAACGATGCTGAGAACGACAACCGGCTACCTCATCGCCAATCGACCCCTCGGACCGTTTGTGAACGACCGCTATGGCAGCAGCCATCTGTTCATCGCCACCGATGTACTGTGCGCCCTGCTGAGCAGGGCGATGGCAGACCTGGGCATCCGCATGCAAAGCCCTGGCGATACCGACGCACCGGGCGCGGATCTCGTGATCATCGCCACCGATGCGCGCTCGCCTCTGCGTACTCAGATCACCGGCGACAGCGTGAGCGAGGACAGCCCCTGGCAATTCGCATGGGCGCGTTCGGCACGCAATCTGCCGCTGCCGATCGACTGGCTGGGCGAAAGCTGTTATGCGCGCCAGCTCCCCGCCGGCAACCGCACGGACACGCTGTTGATCGTCCGTGCAACGCCGCCACCGGAGCGCTTGCGGGAACTGTGCGCCGGGGACACCGAACTGCACTGGGCGCGAACGCCACTCGATCCGGGCAACCTCACCTGGCACCAGGGCAATCACGTGTTCATCGGCGATGCCGCGCATCCGCTGTTGCCGTTTTCGCCGCAGGCGCTGGCGCTGGCAATCGAAGACGCCTGGGTCCTGGTCCGCATGCTCGATCAGCACGGCGAGGCATTTGCCGACGCGTTCATGGAGTACGAACACTACCGGCGGCCACGGGCGCGTGCCATGCAACAGCGTGCCGAACAAATTGCCGCACGCTGCGCGGAACGCCACCCGCTTGCCCGGTTCGGTGACCGATTGAAGGAGTCGCTGGGCTTTCGCCTGTTGCCGGAAATCGCGATGCAGCAGGATGACTGGCAGTTCGAGTACGATTGCGTTCGCGGCTTCGACTGAACACTTCCGGGGTATCGACGGTCATGAAATCCGCCTTCATCGACGCGCTTTGGGAACAGCGTTTCATTCCCGCGCTGGTGGACTATATCGGCATTCCCAACAAGTCACCGGCCTTCGACCCGGATTGGCATGCTCACGGCTACATGCACGCCGCGGCGCAACGACTGGCCTCGGAATGCCGCGCGCTGCCCGGTATCACAGGGCTCCAGGTCGATATCGTCGAACTGCCGGGACGCACGCCAACACTTGTGCTCGAGATTCCCGCATTCGCGGACGGCGCCGGCAATGTGCTGATCTACGGGCACTACGACAAGCAGCCCGAATTCAGCGGCTGGCGTGCAGGTCTGTCGCCCTGGATCGCGGTGCGGGATGGGAACCGTCTGTATGGCCGTGGCGGGGCGGACGACGGCTATGCGATCTTCGCAGCGCTGGCGGCCATCGCTTCCCTGCAGCACCACGGCATTCCCCATGGACGTTGTCTGATATTGATCGAAGGCTGCGAGGAAAGTGGCAGTTTCGATCTGCCTGCCTACACGGCAGCACTGGCTGACCGCATTGGCACGCCGGATCTGCTCGTCTGTCTTGACGCCGAGTGCGGCGACTACGAGCGGCTGTGGACCACAACGTCGCTGCGCGGCCTGCTTCCCGGCGTGCTGTCGGTGACGGTACTCGAGGAAGGCCAGCACTCCGGAGCAGCAGGAGGTATCGTCCCCTCCAGTTTCCGCCTGCTGCGTCTTCTGCTTGATCGTGTGGAAAATGCCGCGGACGGCACCCTCCATGCATGTCTTCAATCCAGTATTCCCGACGCCGAGCGCACGCGTATCCGCGAAGTAGCCACACTGCTGGGTACCGCCGCCACCCAACGCTTCCCGTGGGCAGGTAACACGCAGCCGGACCACACCGACCCGTTCGACGCATTGCTTGCCAACGCCTGGTCTCCCAGCCTGGCAGTCACGGGGATTGGCGGCGCACCGGATCCCGCGCATGCTGGAAATACCCTGCGTCCGTCCACCCGGGCGAAGCTGGTGTTCCGCCTGCCACCGAATCGCGATGCACACGACGCCGCCGAATGTGTGCGCACGCTGCTGGAGGCTGACCCGCCAAATGGTGCGGTGGTGGAATTCGCGGTGGAAACGCCGCAGACAGGATGGCACGCCAGCGTCCGGGCCGCCTGGCTGGAAGCGGCACTGGACAGGGCATCCATCAGCCATTTCGGTCGGCCAGCCATGGCAATGGGT
Source organism: Pseudomonadales bacterium (assembly GCA_024234635.1). GTDB lineage: Bacteria > Pseudomonadota > Gammaproteobacteria > Pseudomonadales > Azotimanducaceae > SYFY01. The sequence continues at coordinate 134,606 of JACKNX010000010.1, forward strand.
ATGGGTGGCACGATCCCATTCCTGCGCATGCTCGCTGACGCATTCCCTACCACACCTTTCATGGTGACCGGCGTACTCGGCCCTGCCTCCAACGCCCACGGCCCCAACGAATTCCTGCATGTGCCCACGGCGAAACGGCTATCGGCCTGCGTCGCCGATGTGATTGCCGAACTGGCCCGTCAGCACGCCTCCTGAACGTTGGTCAGTGACGCCGGTGAAGACGCGAATTGGCACTGAAGCTGCGCCTGAGGAAATCCATCTGGTCGCCCAGAATGCGGCCTGAGTTGATGAGAGCCAGATACTCCGCGAAGTTGGGCGCATAGGGCAGCGCCAGCAGTTCGAAGCCGCATTCCTCCAGCAAACGGTTACCTTTGAGATGATTGCATCGTCGGCAGGCTGCCACCACGTTGTCCCACTGGTCGCGCCCGCCACGGCTGCCTGGTACGACATGATCCCGGGTGAGATCACCGTCGCGATAGTGCTGCCCGCAGTAGAGACAGGTGTTGCCATCCCGCACGAACAACGCCTGATTGGTCAACGGTGGAACGCCATCGGGCGGCGGCATGACGCGACCGTCACAGGCGATGATCGAATGCACGGCGATGCTGGACTGCACACCATCCAGCCGGGAATAACCGCCGCGAATTCGCAGCACCGGGGAACCTAGCGTCCAGACCACGATATCGCGCGCATAGAGGCACACCGCCTCCTGCCACGTAACCCAGTCCACGGGACGCCCCGCGACATTGAGCCGCAGAATGCGCGGCGATCGCATGTAGTCCGCGAGTGTGTTCGTCGCGGCGAACAGCTCTTCCATCATTGATGCTCCGCATCCGGCATCCTGGCAACGGGACCACCCGCCCGGGGAAACCGGTTCATCTCCGACAGCCGGCGGATGATGACGAATCCCAGGTGGCTGCGCAACGCACCCCGCAGGCGCACGGTTGGCAAGTCTTTGTCAGCAACCGTCCGGGTCGACTGGCACCCCGCCTCGAGTATCCCTGCTTCCTTTGACACGCCTATGAACCGCGTGCAAAGTAGCGCGCCATGATTGGATTCACCTTCGCAACGGGACGGCGTGCTGTGATCCGTTTTATTTCCCTTCTGCTACTGTGTGTCGCGGGCGCAGATAGTTACGCGGTCGAGAGCGACGGCGACTGGCGATGCGTGCAGGCCGAGGACACGGGACGCTGGTCCTGCTCGCGGGACGGCGAACCGACGACGACGGACCAGGGGATCGGTAGCGCCGGTGTCAATGTGTCAGGCAACGACAGCGGTGCGCCGATAGACCCATCCGTCTCACAGCCTTACGAAGAATTATCCGCGCGCGCTGCAGAGCGCATCGATGCCACGGAACAGACCTCCGACGTCGGCGAGGAAACGCCGGCTGCCGTGCAGGCCGAGCCGGAGGTGCCACCAGTGGTCCCCCCCGCGCTGAAGCCCGTTGCCGAGACCGTTACAGAGACTGTCAACGAGACCGTCACTGACTACGTGGACGCTCCAGAGGCGTCCGAGGTGAAAGAAACCACACTGCCGACTGGCTCCACGTCTGTCGACAGGGAGTCCTTGCCCGACTATCAGCGTCTGGCCTACGTTCCAGACAAACCAACGTCTCTGCTCGATCTGCCGGCCAATTTCTGGGTGGCCCAGATCATGGCCGTCTCCAGCAAGGAATTCCTGGAAAGCTACGCTGAAGAGCACAACCTGCACGGCCTGTCAGCGGCAAGAATCGCAAGTGGTGACCGCCTGTTCTTCGTTTTGCTGCTCGGCATCTACGAGACCAGGGAAAACGCTACGCGTGCCATCACGGATATGCCGCCACCGTACGACAAATATCATCCACTGCTGCGCACGGTGGGTTCGCTACAGGCCGCCATGCGCAAAGCGGACGAAATGACTGGCAGTTCCGAGTTCTGATCAACCCGTGCGACGGCACCCGCTCCGGTAACGCGCCGCCAAAGACTGCCCTGCTCCTCAATCCCTGTCGTCGAGCCATGCCTGCATGCGTACGTGCCGTTCCAGGCTACGCGCCTGAATGCGCGCCAGTTCTTCCGCTGCCTTCGCATCCGGCTCCCAGCCACCACGTGCGTCGCGCAGACCGCCATCCATGACGAGATAGCTGCCACTCATGAAGCTGCCATCCGGCCCCACCAGAAAATTCACCAGGCCCGCAATATCGTCCGGTCGTCCAACGCGCCCCACGGGCGTTCGGCTTTCCAGCGAACCGCGAATGTTGCCGCCCGGTTCACCTGCCAGTCCCGCGGCCAGAGGTGTTTCGATGACACCGGGACCGATGGCATTCACCGTAATCCCATACTGGCCCAGATCCTGTGCCCAGCCCCGTACCATCATCCGCACCCCGACCTTGGTGGCGGAGTACGCCCACATCGTGGAACTGGTATTCAACGCGGCGAGCGAAGAGATACAGACGATGCGGCCGCCATGGCCGAGCGCCACCATCTCTCTCGCCGCGGCCTGAACGGTAAGAAAGACGCCTGTGAGGTTGACATCCACCTGGTCCTGCCAGTCCTTGAGCGACATCTCGAGCACGGAGCCACCACGGCCAATGCCGGCGTTGGCCACCGCGAAGTCGAGCCGACCAAACTGCGCGACGCAGGCCTTCGCAGCCTGCTGTATCTGCACCTGCGACGCCACGTTGGCTTTTACCGTCATGGCGCGCCGACCGAGCTGGGTAACGAGGTCAACCGTTTCGCGCGCGCCGGCCTCGTCCACATCCGGTACGCAGATATCCGCCCCCTCGCGCGCCAGCCTGAGGGCGATGCCCCGACCAATGCCACTACCGCCGCCGGTGACGAATGCCACCTTGTTCAAGAGACTGCTCATGCTTCCCTCCCCTGTGAGTCTGCCAAAGGTGTGCGCGGATCGATGGCCCGATAGCTCGGACGAGCGCGCAGTCGTGTGAGATAGGCGTCCACGCGTGGAAATTCGCTGACACTCATGCCATCCACCGCCAGCACCATCGCCACGGCCATGAAAGGCACATCGGCGAGGGAAAATTCATCACAAAGATAGTCACGCCCGCCGAGTTCCTGCTCGAGAAACGGGAACGTCTGTTCGCGGAGGCGTTCGCGGCCACGTTCCTGGCTTGCGGTGTCGCGCTGTTCCGGCGGTGACCACCACGGCATCCAGATCAGCGGCAGGTGCGTGGACAATACCCCTTCGTCGCCAAAGTTCTCCAGCGCCCGCACGCGCGCGCGCTTTGCCGGCGACTTCGGCAGCAGCGGCGGCTGTGGATACGCCTCGTCCAGATATTCGTTGATCACCGTCGAGTCGTACACCACATAGTCACCGTCGACGATCCACGGCACTTTGCCCAGCGGATGGTAGTGCAGCACTTCCGGCACTTTCTTCCAGACGTCACCCGGGCGCACCGTCTGCACACGATAGGCCAGTCCTTTTTCTTCCAGCACGACCTTCGTCTTGCTGCCATTGGTGGATCGCAGCGTCCCGTAGGGATACTCACGCTCCATCGTAAACAGGGTGATCACTGTCCGCTTTCCCGCATCTGGTCTGGTTGGCGATGATACCGCCCGCCAAGCGTGAATATCAGCACTGCCAGCCAGATACAGCCAAAGGTGACCAGTTGACCGGGCAGCAACACCTGTCCGTAGACACCAACCGCCAGCAGAAACGTGAGCGTCGGCGACAGATACTGCAGAAAACTGAGAATGACCAGACGCACGCGCAACGCCGCGGCCGCGAACGCCAACAGTGGCGCCACCGTGACAAAGCCACCAACCGACAGCAGCAGCCACTCGGTTGCCGTGTAACCGGTCGGTACCGGTTCCGCCAGCGTGTAGTGCCAGAGCAGGTAGCCCACGGCAGCAGGGAACATCCACAACGTCTCGGCGGCCAGCCCCGGCACCGACGGTACACCCAGCCGTTTGCGCACCAGTCCGTACAGCGCAAAACTGACGGCCAGCGTGAGCGCAATCCACGGCACGCGTCCGAGCACCAGCAGTTCATGCCCCACCCCCAGTGCCGCAACGCCAACAGCCAGCCACTGCAACGGCGAGGGTTGCTCATCCAGCACCAGCGCGCCGAGCAGGAAAGTCACCAGAGGATTGATGTAATAACCCAGGCTGGCGTCCAGCATGTGGTCATTGAACACGGCCCATACGAACACCAGCCAGTTGATGGACAACAGCAGCGCACTTATCGCAAGCCAGCCCCATTGCCGGGAAGTGAGGTTCCGAAAGACGAGCAGTTGCCGCGTAATCACCAGCAGCACCGCGAGCAATGCAACGGACCACACCAGCCGATGCGCAAGCACTTCCAGCGGTCCGGCAAACCGCACGGCCATGAAATAGGCCGGGATCGCCAGCCCCCAGATCAGGTAGGCGATGATCCCGTAGAGAACACCACGTCGTTCATCCGCACCCAATCAGAAGTTGTCCTTGCGGCGACGTGTCTCGGCAAAGACATCAACCGCCGCGGCGCCTTCCATGCCCAGCGTTCGTTGCAACGCCAGACTGGTGGCGCGCACGAAGGGATTGGTGGCCTTCTCCCGAGCCACCGTGGTCGGCACCGTCGGCTGCCCCTTGTCGCGCAGGGCATCGATTTCCGCACTGCGCGCAACCAGGGCCGCGTTGTCCGGCTCGACGGACAGCGCAAAGCGTGCGTTGGACTGCGTGTATTCGTGCGCGCAATACAGCACCGTACTGTCGGGCAATGCCATCAGCTTGCCGATGCTGTGCCACATCTGCGCGGGGGTACCTTCGAACAGGCGTCCGCAGCCCAGCACGAACAGTGTGTCACCCACGAAGGCGATGCCTTCCGACGGCAGGTAATAGGCAATGTGACCCGAGGTGTGACCCGGCACCTCCAGCACCTGCACGGTCACGCCACCAAAAAGGAAGTTGTCACCATCACCAACCTGTCGATCGATCCCTGGAATGCGCGCCGCGTCGTTGGCGGCACCAACGATCTCACACCCCCACCGGGCTTTCAGCGCCTCGTTACCACCAGCGTGATCGAAGTGGTGGTGGGTGTTGAAGATGTGTGTGAGCGTCCAGCCCTTGGCCTGCAGCGCGCCGTTGATGGCTTCGGCATCCGGGCTGTCCACGGCCGCCGTCTGACCGCTGACCGGGTCGTGCAGCAGATACCCGTAGTTGTCCGACAGGCAAAGGAATTGGTGAACTTCGAGTGACATGGATCAGTCCTCCAGCGGGATGAACAGGCACTGGCGCGCTTCGCCAGCGACATTTCTGGATTTGTGGCCGCGACCGGTGGTGTCCTCCGCCAGCAGGATGCTGCCCGGCCCCAGGCGGCGCACCGTGCCATCGCCCAGCTCGATGTCGACGCTGCCGGTCAGGTTGACCACCAACTGCCGGCGAGGGGCAGTGTGGAAGCCGAGATCGTAGTCACCGTCCACTTCCCGGAACATCACGCCACTGGCGCGCCACAATGCGGAGATGCGTCCCGCGCCACCCCGGTCCTCGAGCCCGACGTCAACGTCCTCGAAGTGGCTTTCGCCGTCGGCGCCCGTATATATCCGTGTAACTTTCAACGCGTTCCCCCGTCCTGTAGCGGGCTTGCCGCCAACCCGAAGGCGACGACCTTAATCACCGTCCCGCAACCTGTCCACTGACAACCACCGCGTCGCTCCGCACGGCGCAGTGCGTGTATCCTTTCGACACCGCGAACGAAGGCCTGACATCGATGCCATCCCCAGCCCCGGGCTCCCCGGCAAATCCCACTCCGGCGCGCACGGGTAATGCCGTGCTGGACGACATCCTCGACATCATGAACGTCGAGCCGATCGAGCAGAACCTGTATCGGGGTCGCAATCACGACACGGAACACGTCTTCGGCGGTCAGGTACTCGCCCAGGCGATCACCGCAGCCCACCGCACCGTACGCCCGGAACACCATCTGCATTCCCTGCACGCATATTTCCTGCGCGCAGGCGACTGGCGGCTGCCGATCCTCTACGAAGTCGACCGGATTCGCGACGGCCGTTCCTTCTCCACCCGACGGGTAGTGGCCATCCAGCATGGCAAGGCGATCTTCAATCTCTCGTCCAGCTGGCATACGCCGGAAACGGGTCTGCGTCACACGACACCGATGCCCAACGTCCTGCCGCCCCAGTGTCTGCGCAGCGACCGTGAACTGTTTGCGGAACTGGCCAGGACTCAACCCGACGTCAAGCGGTATGCCTTCCGGTTCGACGCCATCGATTCGCGTCAGGTGGAAAGCCTTCTGATGGTCAATGAGGAGCCGCATCCACCCTTCAAACACACCTGGCTGCGGGCACGGGAGCCGCTCCCGGCTGACGAAAGCGTGCACCTCGGGCTACTGGCCTACATGTCGGATCTCGATTTCATGAGCACCTCCATGCTGCCTCACGGCGGCCGGCTTCTGCGCGACCACGTCTACGGCGCGAGCCTCGATCATGCAATGTGGATTCACCGACCGTTCCGCGCGGACGAATGGCTGCTGTTTGCCAAGACCTCCCCCAACGCCTGCGGCGCCCGGGGATTCGTACGCGGACACTTCTTTACCGAGGCCGGGGAACTGGTTGCAACCGCTGCGCAGGAATGCCTGATCCGACCACTGGACGCACCACGCAAGCGCTGAACAGCGCGGCTGGCCGCCAGCTCCCGAGGCCGTGCGGCGAGCTTGCACGGTTCTGGACAAGCTCGCCGACGGAGCCCGGTTACAGGGCTTCCAGAACTGCTTCGGCCTTGCTGACCTCGAACTTTCCTGGCGCCTCTACCGCGAGTTTGGTGACGACGCCGTCATCGACGATCATCGCGTAGCGCTGACTGCGCTTGCCAAGGCCAAAGCCGGAACCGTCCATCTCCAGCCCCACGGCGGCGGTGAACTGCCCATTACCGTCACCAACCATCAGCAGGTGTTCGGCGTTGGCGCCTTTGCCCCACGCGTCCATGACGAAGGCATCGTTTACGGACAGGCAAATGATGCTGTCCACGCCCTTGGCCTTGATGGCGTCCGCATGCACCACGTAACCGGGCAGATGGGCCATGGAACAGGTAGGCGTGAACGCGCCCGGCACGGCAAACAGAACGACTTTCTTGCCATCGAACAGTTCCGCGGTGGTTACCGCCGTGGGCTTGCCATCGCGCATGGTGTGCAGCGTAGCCGCCGGTACCCTGTCACCTTCTTTAATCGCCATTTTTCTCTCACTCCTGGTAAATCCAATGCCACTGCATTCTGGTGATTCCCCCGCGAGCGGTCAACGCGACGAAAACAAACGCGAACCGGCTGGCGCTGCCACCGCGAACCCTGTCTCAGGTTGCAACCCTGAGAGCCGCATCCGATACTCGCTGCCCGGTGGAACGATTTCCCCCTGCGTTACACTTTCAGGACGAACGCACGCAGCACCTTCATGGCACCACACTTACGTGCAGTACTGATTCTCGCGATTGCGCTGTGTGCCGGCTGCGAACCCGCCCCACCGGCAGGTCGGGCACCGCCATCCATCGCCCCCATGCTGACGGTGTACCAGCCCGTTGCCGTACCCGTGCAGGAGCCGGCACCCGAATATGCCAGCATCGACCTGAACCGCCGCCTGGAGGCCGCCCAGAAAAGCCCGCCACCGCCTGACAGCGAGGAAGCCGAGGCACCGCTGAATACCATCCCGGAAAGCGACGATAGCGTCACTGCGGACAGTGAAGAGGACTTTGCCACCCGCGTGCTGCGTCAGGGTCTGGACAAGGCAATCGCCCCGGATGCCGCCAACGGGACCGCCAGCGCGAGCGAGTCCGCCGCGCTTCCGGCGACGCCAACGCCCGAATTTGTCCTGGACAGGTTCCTGGGTGAGCCATTCGTACCCGGCACGCTGACTCAGCGACTGTGGCAGGCCGGTCAGGACTTTCACGGCACCACCATACCCACCCCGGTACTGGTCAACGTCGGCAAGGAGGACGGCCCCACGCTTTGCCTCACGGGCGCCATCCACGGCGACGAACTCAACGGCATCAAGGCCGTACACCAGATCATGTACGAAACGGACCCGGACCGGCTGTCCGGCAAACTCATCGGCGTTCCCATCGTCAATCTGCAGGGCTTCCAGCGGCAGTCGCGCTACCTGCCGGACCGCCGCGATCTCAACCGCTATTTTCCAGGCAATCAGCGCGGCAGCTCCGCGGCCCGAATGGCGTTCAGCTTCTTTCGCGAAGTCATCCTCTATTGCGACGCCCTGGTTGACCTGCACACCGGATCATTCCATCGCACCAACCTGCCGCAGATCCGGGGTGATCTGACAAACGACGGCGTGCTGAAGCTCACCCGCGGGTTCGGCTCCATGGTCATCCTGCATGGCACCGGCGCACGCGGGACGCTGCGTTTCGCCGCCACGGCCTCCGGCATACCAGCCGTGACACTTGAAGCCGGCGAACCATTGCGCGTGGACGAATCCGCCGTGGAGGACTCCGTGCGCGCGATACAGTCGCTGATGTATGCGCTGGGCATGACGCGCAAACGCGTACGCGCCGGTACCCCGGAACCCTACTTCTATACCACCACGTGGCTCCGAGCGGACGGAGGCGGCATCCTGTCCAGCCAGGCCAGGCTCGGCGAAAAAGTGGAAGCGGGTGATCTCCTCGGCACCGTAACGGACCCGATCACCAACAAGGTGAGTAAAATCCGCAGCACGCGCAACGGTCGCATCCTGGGCATGGCCGTGAATCAGTTTGTCATGCCCGGATTCGCCGTCTATCACCTCGGCCTGCCAACGCCCAGGGAGGACATCGATCTGCTGCCCCTGGACGGCATGCAGGACTACTCCGACGATGACGGTGAATTCGTCGATGAAGGCGACCACATCCACCCGCTTGGCAACACCGTACCGCTGGTGCCCACCATTGACGGCCGGTTCATTCCCGACCCGAACGCCACCAGCAAGCCGGCGCAGACTGACAAGCCAGCCAATGCAGAAACCGAGAGCGAGGACGACTCGTGACCGAAGCGCGTGAATGCACCACTCAGCGCCAGGCGAACTCCGGTTGCTCGAAATGCGCAACCCTGGTGTGCAGGCCGCGCAGGCAGACTTCCGCAAACTGATAGATCACTGCCGCGGTCGGCGCCGCGATATGGTCCCGGCCTACCGGCATGCGCAGCACCGGGTGGGGGGAACTGCCCGAGGTCTCGAGTATCGGCGCATCCGGACGCATAAACTCGGTAACGGGAATGCGATGGACGGAAGCGACCTCCTCGGGATTGGGTTGCACTCCACGCGCATCGCCGGCCCAGACCACTACCGGTGAGATGACAAAGCCGGACCGGGTGACAAAATCGTCAAGCCGTCCGAGCACCGCTGCCGGCTCCACCGACAGGCCAATTTCCTCGTGCATCTCCCGCAAGGCGCAGGCTTCCACCGACTCGCCCGAATCCAGCCGCCCGCCGGGAAATGCCCACTGACCGGGATGATTGCGCAGCCGCGCGGAACGTCGCGTGAGCAGCAGCGCCGCGTCGTCTGTCCAGCGCTCGCCAATCGGCAGCCCCGGCAGATCCGCCCCGAAGCCCGTCGCCACCAGCGGCACCGCCACCGCGGCATGATGGTTTTCGCCCACATTGGCGTAACGCACGGGGAACCCCTGCAAGCGCGCAAGCAGTGTCTGTCGCAAATCGTCATCGCGTACCATGGACAAAGCATAACCAACAGCCGGACACGGAATACAGGCCGTGCGTGACGACACCCCGATTCCCGCAAGCACCACGCCGCATGCCAATGAACGGTTGGCGGTGCTGTTCGCGCTGAGCGCGGTAATGCTGTGGTCCACGGTGGCGACCGCCTTCAAACTCGCCCTGGTCCAGCTGGCGCCGGCAGATCTCCTGCTGCGCGCGTCCGCCGTGTCCGCGGCCTGCTTCTGGATTGCTGCGGCCATGCGCGGCGAGTGGCGGTTGCCGCGCGTTGCCTGGCCGCTTGCCCTGACCATGGGACTGCTCAATCCCGTGCTGTATTACCTTGCCCTGTTCGAGGGGTACGCACGTCTGCCGGCGCAGATCGCCCAGCCGCTGAACTACACCTGGGTACTGATGCTGGCCATTCTGGCGGTGCCGCTGCTGCATCAGCCATTGCGCGCACGTACCGTGGCTGGCCTGGTCGTCAGCTATTGCGGTGTGCTGCTGGTGCTGAGCCAGGGCAGTTTCTCCGCCTGGCCAGCCTGGAACGGCACGGGCATCGTACTGATCCTGGCCTCAACGCTCCTGTGGGCGCTGTACTGGATCGTCGCCCGGCGCGCCGACACAATCGGCATCCCCCTGCTGGCCTGGAGCTTCACGCTTGCACTTCCGGCGCTGGCAGCCATCGTCATCTGGCAGGGACACGCGATCAACGCTGGCGATCTGCGACAGCTCGGACTCGTTGTCTGGATCGGTCTGGTGGAAATGGGCGTCACGTTCCTGCTGTGGCGGCGCGCCCTGGCGCTTACCCGCCACACCGCGCGGATTGGTCAGCTTGTCTTCCTGGCGCCGTTCCTCTCACTTTTCCTGATTGGCGCAATCCTCGGCGAGTCGGTCACGGCCTGGTCTGTTGGTGGCCTGGCCGTGATTGTCCTGGGCATCCTGGTCGCCGGCGCGCCGGACCAGACGCCGGAAAGCGACTCGACAGCTTGAGGATCAGACGCCGCGAAACGCCGGCTTGCGCTTTTCCAGAAACGCCTTGATGCCTTCCTGGCCGTCATGCGTGCGTACCATGTCGCCAATGGCACGCGCTTCCAGTTCCATCTGCGATTCCAGCGTCTGGTCGAAGGTACCGTTGAGCAGCGTCTTCACCGCGCCGAACGCCTGGGTTGGTCCGTTGGCGAGATCACGCGCCAGTTTCAACGCTTCCGGCATCACCTCGGCGTCGGGAACTACGCGGTTGACGATACCCCACTCCAGTGCTTCGGGTGCCTTCAGCAGACGGTTGGTCAGCATGAGTTCCCGCGTACGTCGGTCTCCGATCTTGCGGGGCATGTAGAACGAGGAGCTGCCGTCCGGAGACAGTCCGGCGCGCGTATAAGCCATGGTGAACACCGCGGACTCCGCGCAGATGGCCAGATCACAGGCCATGACGAGACTGAAGCCGGCCCCTGCCGCGGTGCCATTGACGGCGGCAATGACCGGCGCGCGCCCCCGCGCCAGACGCGACAGCCCCACGTGCAGATCACCGGCCATTTCCACGAGCAGGCGCCGGGCGTCGTCACCGGCGGCCGCGAAGGCACCCAGATCGCCACCCGCGCAGAACATGCGTCCCGCTCCGGTAATGACAACTGCCCGTACCGCGGTATCCGACTCGAGACGGGTGGCGGCCAGCGAGAACTCCCGCGCACACAGCGGACTCATGGCGTTCGCGGCGTCGGGCCGGTTGATGGTAATCGTCGCGACACCGGCATCGATGTCCACCTTCAGCGTTTCGAATTGCATGCTCTTGGCTCAGCGGGAAGTACTGGCGCCTTTTACCGCATTCCACGCCGCGTCGGCAAACAGCGTCTCCACGCCACGCGGCGAAGGGGCATCGCCGGTGAGCCAGCGGCGCACGTACGCCTCGATCGGTCCGCTGATCAACGGTACGTAGGTATACGGCGGCAGTTCCGCCAGTTGTCCATCCCGCACGAAGCGTGCGAACAGCGCAAAGACTTCGGCTATGTAGCGGCCGTGCAACTCGCGTTTGCGCGCGCGTCCTTCCGGTGAAAACTCGATGTCGCGTGCATGCAGGTAGCGCATGCGCTTCGGATGACGCACGCTCCAGTTGATATACCCCTGCACCACGCCCCGCACCGCGTCCTCGGCGCTCTCCGCCTTGCCCAGCCTTGCCAGCATGTAGGCATTGAACTCCTCGATGAGCGCCAGCCACAGGGCTTCCGCCACCCCTTCTTTACTGCCGAAGTGATGGTAAAGACTGCCTACGCTGCACCCCGCCTGGCGCTGGATATCCTGGATGGTGGCAGGCTCCACCCCGGTGGCGTCGAAACAGTCCAGCGCCGCGGAGAGGATCTCGCGCTTGCGGGCTTCGGTGGCGGGGCGGGTTCTGGCCGTGGTCATGGGCACATGGTACCCACAAAGTATTGGAATATCGTTCTAGAATCGTATTCGGTCGTGAGCTAGTCTTGGCGCTCCAGAAATTGCGTCGGAGACCCAGATGGACATCGACCTGAGCCCGGACGATCTCGCCTTTCAGAAAGCGGTGGAGACCTTCCTGGACGACAACGCCTACAAGCCCGGCACCGACTATTTCGCCTGGCGACTCGACTGGTTCGCGAAAGCCCGGGAAAAAGGCGGCTGGGACGTACCCAAGTGGCCCACCGCGTTCGGCGGCCCCGGCTGGTCGCCCACCCAGCATTACATCTGGCAACGCGCCACGGCCACCCGCCAGACACCCATGGACCTGCCGTTCGGGCCTGTCATGCTGGCGCCGATGCTCATGCAATACGGCACCCCGGAGCAGCAGGAACGCTTCCTTCCGGATATCCGCGCCCGCCGCGTGAACTGGTGTCAGGGCTATTCGGAGCCCGGCGCGGGGTCGGACCTTGCGAACCTGAAAACGCGCGCGGAGCTCAGCGCGGACGGCTCGCACTACGTGGTCAATGGCACCAAGATCTGGACCACCGCCGCGCACATGGCGGACTGGATCTTCTGCCTCACCCGCACCAGCGACACCGGCCGCAAACAGGAAGGCATCACGTTCCTGCTGTTCCCCATGAAGCAGGCAGGCGTGGAAGTGAAGCCCATCATTACACTGGGCGGCGCGCACACCGTGAACATGGTGCACATCACCGACGTCAAGGTGCCCGTCGAGAACCGCGTGGGTGAAGAAGGCAAGGGCTGGGCCGTGGCCAAGGGTCTGCTGCAGCATGAGCGCACCGGTATCGCCGGTATCTCCAACTCCCTCGTGGCGCTTGAACGCCTGAAGAAACGCGCGGCGAGCGTCACTCGTCCGAATGGCACGCTGCTGGACGATCCGGGTTTTCGCACCAAGATCGCGGAACTGGAAATCGATCTCATGGCCACTGAATACACCGAGCTGCGCAGCCTTGCCGCTGCTTCCAGCGGCGCGGCTCCCGGCCCGGAATCATCGATCCTCAAACTGAAAGGCACGGACATCCAGCAACGGCTGCAAAAACTGACGATGCAGGCCGGGGGCCTGTTCTCAGCGGCCTGGGGCGGCGGGAAAGTGGGGCCATCTTTCGCCCGCGAAGGCATGAGCGGGTATCTCTCCAGTCGCGCCTACACCATCTACGGCGGCGCCAGCGAGGTGCAGAAAGACGTGATCGCCAAGAATGTCCTGGGCATCGCCAGGTCCGAAACGCGAATGAACAAACGGGGTGACAAATGAACTTTGACCTCAGCGAGGAACAACAGCTTATCGTCGATAGCGTGCGTCGGTTTGTTGACGACAACTACGATCTCGAAAAGCGGAAAAAATACACCTCATCCACGCGCGGGTTTGGCGACGACAACTGGAGGACCATGGCGGAGCTGGGCTGGCTGGGGCTGCCTTTCGGAGAAGCCGATGGCGGTTTCGGCGGCAACCAGATCGACGTCATGCTGGTGATGGAGCAGTTCGGTCGCGGGCTCGTGGTGGAGCCCTACCTGCCGTCCGTAGTCCTCGGTGGCGGCGCCGTACGTCGCGGTGGCAGCGCGGCGCTGCGCAGCACCATCGTCCCGGCAATCATTGACGGTTCCGCCCAGCTGGCGCTGGCCACGATGGAGGACCAGTCCCGCTTCGATCTCAACGATGTGCTGACCAGGGCCGGCGATGACGGCGATCACTGGACGCTGAGCGGCAGCAAGACCATGGTAATCAACGGCGGCAGCGCCACGCACCTGGTGGTTTCCTGCCGCACGGCCGGCGCGCAGTACGACGAAGCCGGGATAACGCTACTGCTCGTCGATGCCACGGCCAGCGGTGTGGAGCACCGGAGCTTCGCAACCGTGGATGGCTTGCAGGCAGCGGAGATCACTTTCAACAACGTACAGGTGCCACGCGACAATACCCTGGGAGAGCCCGGCAATGGCTACGCCCTGCTGCATGACGTAATGCTCGATGGCATTCTCGCCATCTGCGCCGAAGCCGTGGGGGCGATGGAGATGCTGTACAAGGACACCATCGAGTACACGCAACAGCGTGTGCAGTTCGACCATCCACTCTCCGACTTCCAGGTACTGCAACACCGCATGGTGGAAATGTTCATGGAGTACGAGCAGTGCAAGTCGATGCTGCTGCGCGCGACGATGGAGGTGGCGGCGTCAGGCAGCGGCGCCACGCGCACGGTGCACGCCCTGAAGGCTCTGGTAGGCAAACAGGCGATCTTCGTGGGCGAAAACGCGGTGCAGCTGCACGGCGGCATGGGCATGACGGAGGAGCTGCGCATCGGTCACTACTTCAAGCGCCTGCTTGTGATCGACGCCATGTTCGGCAATGCCGATCATCACCTGTACCGGTTCGCCGCCTGACCGAGGCCTGATCGGGTTGCCCTGCGGGGCAACCTGATGCCCGGGCAGGTTCCATTTTCACGGATTCTTCCCCGACGCATCGCATTTCCCTCGCCCCACCTGCACTCGCCAGTATAATTCCCGGCCCGATGGAGGATGCTCCGGCATCTCGCCATCCAATGCACATGAAGGGAGAGAGGGGATGACGCTACGTGATCGAAGAGTGCTGGTGACTGGTGGCGCTCGCGGGATCGGTCGGGGCATCGCCCGTGCCTGCCTGCAGGCGGGCGCCCGCGTGATGATCGCTGACCTGCCGGCCCGCGAAGAGGCGTGGAAGTACCAGCTTGCCGGCAGCGCGGAACTGGCGAACACCGTTGCCGAACTCTCCGCCCTGGGTGATGTCGCCAGTGCTACCGTGGACGTCACGGACGCCGACAGCTGCGCGGACGCCGTCGCCGCCATGGTCGCACGCTTTGGCGGCCTGGACGTGCTCGTCAACAACGCCGGCATCGTCGGCTCGGGGCCCGTGGAGACATTCGATGAAGCGCAGTGGGACCGCATCTTCGCCGTCAATACCAAGGGTATCTTCCTGATGACGCGTGCCGCGCTTGGCGAGCTGCGCAAATCGTCCAGCGCCTGCGTTGTGAATACCGCCTCCATCGCGGGCAAAAAGGGCTTCCCCAACATGAGCGCGTACTGCGGCTCCAAATTTGCCGCCATCGGCATCACGCAGGCCATGGCCGGCGAGTTCGCCGCTGACGGCATCCGCGTCAATGCCATCTGCCCCGGCTTTGTTGGCACCGCCATGTGGCTCGAACACCTGCTGCCGACCAATGCCACCGACAACACCGGCAAAGACGCCGACTTCAACGCGCTGATGGCGACGATGGTGCCATTGAAGCGCCCCCAGACGGCGGAGGATATGGGCCAGGCCGTCGTTTACCTCGCAAGTGCACCAAATGTCACCGGCATCGCCCTGTCGGTGGCCGGTGGTTTCGAGATGAACTGATGCGTTTCCTCAGAGATCCGCTGGTGGCGTTCCTCGCCGCTGGGGCCGTGCTGCTGCTCGCGAGCCGCTGGTGGAGCGGCAGCGATACCAGCGAACGCATCGTGGTCAGCGACGGCGTGCGCGCACGCCTGTCGGACCAGTGGCAGATGCAGATGCGGCGCCTCCCGACCGCTGAGGAACTTGCCGGTCTGGTGGATGCATTCATCCGCGAGGAGATCTACTACCGCGAGGCCATGCGCATGGGCCTGGATGCAGACGACACCATCGTGCGACGACGCCTGGTGCAGAAGCTGACCTTCCTCACGGAAGACATCGCCACGGCGGCGCAACCGGACGATGCAGCGCTTCTGGCCTGGTATGACGCACACCCGGATGCCTGTTCGCGGCCGCCACGCATGTCCTTCGAACATCGCTACTTCAGCGTCGATCGCCGCGAGAATGCCCAGGAGGACGCCACGGCCGCCCTCGCGGACGCCACGCAGGCCGGCGATCCGTTCATGCTTCAGCGCAGCTATGCCCAGCGTGCCGAACGGGAAATCGGCGACCTGTTCGGCCGCACGTTCGCCTCTGAGTTGTTCACACTGGAACCTGGCGACTGGCAGGGACCGATCCGTTCGGCCTACGGCTGGCACCTGGTGCGTATCAGCGAAAAGCTGCCAGCCGCGCGCATCCCCTTCGCGGAATGTCGCGACAGAGTACTGGCGGATCTGCAGATGCAGGCGCGCAAGGAAGCCAACGATGCCTACTATCAGGAGCTTCTCTCACGCTACACCGTGGTGACGGAGCCCTGACCATGTCGCGTCCAAACGCGTTTGTCTTTCTGTTGCTGGCACTGGTTGCCTCTGCCGCCACCAGTTCCGCCCTGGCGCACGAAGTGCGGCCAGCCTATCTGCAACTGACGGAAACGGCCAAGGACTCCTGGGCCATCCTCTGGAAACAGCCGATACTGCAGGACATGCAGCTGCCGATTGCGCCGGACTTCGGGCCGGATTGTGAGCTCTTGGCCGACGGACTGTCCGAGAACACGGGCTCGGCACTATTGACCCGCTGGACAACAAACTGTGCGCTGGACAAGGCAACCATCACCATCAACGGCCTCACCGCGACACTGACCGACGTGATGGTGCGTCTCGATCATGCCAACGGTGATACCAGTTCCTTTCTGTTGCGTCCCGACAATCCATCGGTAGATCTCTCCGAACAGGGGCTCCCCCTGCTCGGCTATCTGCGCCTTGGTATCGAGCATCTCCTGTTCGGCATCGACCACGTCCTGTTCGTGGTTGGCCTTGTGCTGTTCATCCCCGGGCGCCTGGACCTTCTGAAAACCATAACCGCATTTACGCTGGCGCATTCGCTGACGCTGGCGCTCTCGGTGCTGGAACTTGTGAAGGTGCCACAGGCCCCCGTTGAAGCGATCATCGCACTGTCCATTCTTTTCCTTGCCCGCGAGCTGGTCGTGCCCGTGGAGCGTCGCTCCATGCTCACGCGCGCACGTCCGTGGATCATGGCGTTTCTGTTCGGCCTGCTGCACGGCCTCGGGTTCGCCGGCGTACTGGCCGAGATCGGCCTGCCAAGCGGTCAGTTCGCCGCGTCGCTGCTGCTGTTCAATGTGGGCATCGAGATCGGCCAGCTGCTGGTGATTCTGCCCATGCTCATCCTCATCACCGTGGTGCATCGCCTGACAGCATCGGAACGCGCATTTACGACCTATGCCTGGGTCATGGGATCCGTGGCCGGAATGTGGACACTGGATCGCATCATTGGGGTCTTTTCCTGAGATGTGGCATCGACGACCTGGGCGACACGCACCGCCATACCCACTGGCATTACGCTCCGGATACGCCGCCGCACGCTACTCCAGGCGCACCCGAAAACGCAGCTGAAATGACGCCGGCGCCGGTCGCATTCGGCCAGTCGGTCTGACGCGAACCTTGCGCACGTTCGGATCGAAGTCGCCATTGGGTACCACCGGGTTGTCGCCAGCATCGAGAAACTCCACGCTGTCCGCCAGGTCACCCGGCGCCGTGTAGTCAAACGTCAGTCCGGATGGCGGTGTGCCGTCGAGAAACTCGAGTGGCGAGCCAGTGCCCGAGAAATCCCCGGAATAGAACACCACCTGCGCCGGCAGAGCATCGACAACCACAACACTGTCATCGTCCGTTGCCCCCGGCCCGCCATTGGACACCGAGATGCTGTAGACCGCCGTCGATGCCGGCAGCGATTTCGGATGCACACTGTTCGTACCATCAGCCTCCGCAACCACGGACTTCACGACCATGAGACTTGGTTGCGGACAGGCATGCCGCTCCATCGGCAATGCTGCGACCTCGGAACCGGACAACGCCCGCCGCCAGAGCCTCACCTCGTCGATATCGCCCTGGAAATGGCTGCCGCCGCCGTTGGCCGAGTGACGTCCGCCAACGGCCCACCACGCATCGCGATTGCGAATCGGGCCGTTCGTTGCGGCACTCGTCGCGGCCTGCACGCCGTTGCGATAAAGGCTCCACAGCGATCCGTCGTAGACCGCCGCCACGTGCACCCACTGACCAAGATCCGAATTCGGCTGCGACATGCTCACCGTTACGGATCCGGTACCGCGCAGCTGCCGCAGCAGATATTGACCACCTGCGGTCAACAGCCCAAGTTCCAGCCGCGTGCTGTTGGTGCCGGCCAGTCCGCGGACCAGGATCATCTGTTCACTGGCATCAATCCGCCCGGGTCGCACCCATGCCGCCAGGGTAAGATTTGCTGCCGGATAGTCGAGGTCCAGGCTGTCGATGGGACCAAGCTCGACGACATCATCCACGCCGTCGAAGTGACCATAGCTGCAGGTGCCGGGCTCACCGGTGAGCGCCGCCGCGCCCTGTACCGTGGTCGACCCGCCCGACGCGCTGCCATTGACGATGTCATTGCCGACTCCCAGGACGTCATCGGCCGCGTTCGACCACTGCGCTTCATCGAAGTGCCAGAGATAGTAAGGTGTTCGCTCCAGCAGAACGAGGTGATCCTCCACCTCACCCCCCGGCCAAAACCCACCTGGCTGCATCGAACCCGCTGCATTGTCAGGGCTTAGCCGCAGACGCAGGGCGGCCTGCCCCGGCGTTGCACCGTCCGGCACGGGCAGCGGGACCGTGTTGGCGCCCGCGGCCAGCTGACGATCGCTGACCACCTTTTCCGACGGCTGCCATACCCCGTCGAGGTTCAGATCCAGCCACGCGCTCAGATATCCACTGCTGCTCGCCGTCACGATGACAGAGGAAGTGCCGCCGATCTCAAGCGATGTCGACACCGGGAGACCATCCTCATCGTCGGTTCCGGTCGCATCGTCGCCCGTTGCCGCCGCCGACGGTTGTCCATCCGCATCCGCATCGATCGCGGCGCCGAGATGTGGACCTCCCACGACATGCGCCGCGCCGTCGTCCGCTGCCAGAACGGGGAAGGTGTCCGCGGCATCCCCGTAGTCACACGTCACGGATACCTCGACCGCATCCACGTAGTTGCCCACCGACGAGCTGCCATACCCCGAAACCCTGGGCTTGAGCTCCAGTCGCGTGACCGTCTGCCCCGCAGGAACGGCGTAGCTGCCGCTATAGAGCTTCCACTTCGACGGCCCGGTGGTGAATGTACCCTGCACCGAGGCGCTGCCCGGAGGGCCGAGCAGCATCTGAATGGTATCGGTTCCGAGTCGACCGCGGTGTGCAAACGACCAGCGCAGGGTGGAACCGGGAACGGTTGGCAGATCCTGATAGATGGCATGCATGGATTTCGCCTGGGTTTCGGCGTACTGCAAGCCTTCGTAAGGTGCAGGAGTGGGCTTGTTGCCCCAGATCTCGATCAGTCCGGAAGGGCCGTAGGTACTCCAGCCGTCGACATCCTGCTGTGCATACAGGCCGGAGGTTTGGTATTTCTCAACGGGAACCGGGGGAACGACGCCAACAACAGGCGTTTCGAAGCCGCCGTTGATGGGCATGGAATACTCTTCGCATTCCGCCGCGCGCAGCTCGGCGGGCGCACACATCCATGACCAGGTGAATATCCAGAACAGCAACCAGTTCCCGGTTGCCCGCGCAGAACAGGCTTTCACACGCGGAATGGCTTCCATGCGCTCGCGGGGCCACTCACCACGGAAGCATCCACGCCGTCGCCGGGCGACAGCCTTTACCTGGCGGACCCGGAGTGACTCACCGTCAGGACATTTTCCGCGCATCCTCGACTCCATCGAGTGCCTGCAACAGGCAACGTCGCAACGCGCTATCCGGGCGCGCCCATTGTCGATACCAGGCGTAACCATTCGCCCTCATCGCGTCTGCCTTGCTCCGATCGGTCAACAGTTCGTCGCACGCAGCTACGCAAGTCGAAAGATCGCGAAACACCCGATAGTGCTCACCGTCAATCAGCGGAGACGGCAGCTGATCCTCGCAAGGCTCAGTCACCAGACAACTCGCCTGAGCCAGCGATTCGGGAAATTTCCACCCCGTTGACCCGTGAAGTCCCACCGTATTCACATGTATCAACGATTCACGCCCGACAAACAGATGC
>JACKNX010000011.1 GCA_024234635.1 Pseudomonadales bacterium
ATCGGCGCAACCAGCGACTGCACGATATGGCCGTGGCTGTCGCCACCCGACAGCGGCCTGCTGGCGCCGACACGCTGGGGCTGCAGCATCGCGACGCTCACCACGTAAACGAAGTAGAGCATCACCAGCACCAGTCCCGGGAGCAACGCGCCGGCGAACAGATCTCCCACGGAAACCGTTTTCGGCGAAAACACGCCCTGGCTGAGCTGTGCCTGCTGATAGGCATTGGAGAGGACGTCGCCCAGGAGCACCAGCGAGATGGACGGGGGAATGATCTGGCCGAGGGTGCCCGTGGCGCTGATGGTGCCGGTGGCGAGGCGCGGATCGTAGCCGTCGTCCAGCATGCTGGGCAGCGACATCAAACCCATGGTCACCACGGTAGCGCCGACAATGCCGGTGCTGGCGGCGAGTAGCGCGCCCACCAGCACCACCGTGATACCGAGCCCGCCGGGAATGCGGCGCAGCCGGGCGGACAGGCTGCCCAGCAGCTCGCGGGCGATCTCGGTTTTCTCCAGCACCACACCCATGAACACGAACAGGGGCACGGCCATGAGAGTGGCGTTGCTGATGATGCCGAACAGGCGGCCGGGCACGAAGCCCAGGTCGCCGGCATGGAAATGGCCGGTGGCGATGCCGATCAGCGCAAACAGAAGTGCCACGCCGCCCAGTGAAATGGCCACCGGGTAGCCGCTGAGCAGTACGGCGAAAACCACGAGGAACAGCAGCAGTGGAATGAGCTCGAACATCAGCGTCGTGCCTGCCGCCACGCCCTGGCGATCTCGGCCAGACCTTGCAGAAACAGGAGCGTCGCCATCAGTGGGATCAGTGTTTTCAGCAGGAATATGCCCGGGATACCCCCCACATCCGGTGAGCCCTCCAGAATGCGCCAGGATGCCGCCACATACGGCGCGCTGGTCCAGACGATGAAGGCCGAGAGCGGCAGGAGCAGCAGCAGGTGCCCGGCCAGGTCGATGCGCGCGCGCGAGCGTTCGTCGAGGCGACCGTAGAGCAGGTCCACACGAACGTGACCACCCTGTTTCAAGGTCCAGGGGATCGCCAGCATGAAGGCAATCCCGTGCAGGTACAGTACGGACTCCTGCAGAACCAGCGTACCCTCGTCAAAAACGTACCGCAGCACGACCACCACCAGGGTGAGAGCGGTCATCGCCAGCGCACCCCAGGCGACAAGGCGGCCAATCAGGCCATTGAGGCGGTCAATCCAGTCCAACGAGCGTCCTCACCCACGGCCAGAGGCCGGCATCCAGCACCACCCCGGCGAAAAACAGAAAACCTGTCCATACGTTGTTGGTGAAGGCGTGAAAACAGCCCCGCCGGTCGCGTCGCCGGCCCAATCGATGCTGGTGAAGGAAGGTAGCCGCCATCCCCGTCACGCCCAGGTAGTAGAACAAGCCGGCCTGGGTCTGCAGGCCGAACAGTATCAGCGCCCCCAGCGCGGTGCCCTGCAACACCCCGATGATCAACCTGTCCGCCGTGCCGAACAGGATGGCGGTGGACTTGATTCCGGCCCGCAAATCGTCATCGCGGTCCACCATGGCGTACCAGGTATCGTAAGCGACGATCCACAGCAGGCTGGCTGTGAACAACACCCAGGCGGAGCGCGGCAAGGTGTCCTCCACCTCCACGTAGGCCATCAGGAGCCCCCAGCTGAAAGCGATGCCCAGAACCACCTGCGGCAGATAGGTGTAGCGCTTCATCAACGGGTAGATGCAGGCGACCAGCATGCCCCCGGCCGCTACCGCCAGCGTCATCGGCTTGAGCATGAGCGCAAGGACCAGTGAGCCGATGGCCAGTACGGCGAACCACAGCATGGCCGCATGCACACTGATGTCGCCCAGCGGTAGTGGGCGATCCCGGGTCCGCTCGACCAGACCGTCATGATGGCGGTCCAGGATGTCGTTCATCACGCAGCCGGCGCTGCGCATGAAAATGGTGCCGAGCGCGAAGATGGCAAGAAGCCGCGGATCCGGCCAGCCGCCGCTGGCCAGGAATACGCCAGCCAGGGTCGGCCACAGCAGCAGCAGCGTCCCCACCGGCCGATCCAGTCGGGCCAGACGCAACAGGGCGGTCAGTTTTGGTGGCGAGTGGGCAATTTGCACGGGGTGGCAGTGGTAGCAGGATGCGTGCGGGGCAATTTACCATCCCCTGTGAGTGCGAGGTATTGGTTTGCTTTTTCCGTGCGGCGCCAGTACCTTAGCGCGCCTTCGAATTCAGGGAACGCGTCTGCTCATGCGCAAGTGGCAGTGTATTGTCTGCGGCTGGATCTATGACGAAGCCGAGGGTTGTGAAGAAGAAGGTATCGCCCCCGGCACGGCATGGGAGGATATTTCCGACGATTTCGTCTGTCCGGAGTGCGGTGTGAGCAAGGCGGACTTCGAGATGATCGAGGTCGGCTGATCGCCGTCGCCGGCGGCCTGGTCGGTTCGGCAAGACTTTTCGCATCATCCTGTTACAGTGAGGCGCCATGAGCCTCACGGTCAAAATTCTCCTCGGTATGGCAGCGGGCCTCGCCGCTGGCGTTCTGCTGAAGGCAGTGGTGGATCCTGGTGGCGATCTCTACCAGGTGCTCGTCAACGGTGTCTTCGACGCGGGTGGTCAACTGTTCATCCGCAGCCTCACCCTGCTCGTGGTGCCGCTTGTTCTTGTGTCCCTGGTATGTGGCGCCGCCGGTCTGGGCGCCAGTGGACACATGGGAGCGCTTGGCGTCAAAACGCTGGTGCTCTACCTCACCACCACGGCGGTAGCGATCACACTGGCGCTGGTCATTGCGTTGCTGGTCGGTCCCGGCAAAGGTGTGCACATGGGCGAGATGCAGACCTATGAATCGGCGCCGGCCCCCAGCATCAAGGACACCCTGATCGACATCGTGCCGAAAAATCCCGTGGCATCGATGGCGGAAGGCAAGATGCTGCAGATCATCACGTTTGCGTTGTTGCTGGGAATCGCCATCAGCCGTGCGGGAGAACACGGTGTGCGGCTGCGGCGGTGGTTCGAAGACGCCAATGAAGTTCTGATGGTGCTGATCAACCTGCTGGTGCGCCTGGCGCCCCTGGGCGTGTTCTGCCTCATTGCCAAACTGTTTTCCACGTTGGGCTGGGAGGAGATTCGCAAGCTCATCGAATATTTCTTCACGGTTGCGGCAGTATTGTTGCTGCACGTGTCGGTGGTCTATCCAAGCCTGCTGGTGTTGCTCGGACGCGTGCATCCGATGATGTTCTTCCGCAAGATGCGTGAACCCATGATCGTGGCCTTCTCCACATCCTCCAGTGGCGCCACCATTCCGGTGACGATGCGCACTGTCGAGCAGCGCCTGGGGGTCAGCAACAACGTGACTTCCTTTGTTGTGCCGCTGGGCGCCACGATCAACATGGACGGTACCGCCATCATGCAGGGCGTCGCGACCGTCTTCATCGCGCAGTTCTACGGTATCGATCTGACCTTCGTGCAGTGCGTGACAGTGATTCTCACGGCGACGCTGGCCTCCATCGGTACGGCAGCCGTGCCGAGCGCGGGCCTGGTGATGCTGGCGATGGTGCTTACCCAGGTGGGCCTGCCGGTTGAAGGGATTGCGCTCATCATTGGCGTGGACCGACTGCTGGACATGATGCGCACGGCCGTCAACGTGTCTGGTGATGCGACGGTCGCGGTGGTGGTGGCGCGTAGCGAAGGGCAGTTCGACGAAACGGTGTTCAACACCCGTACCGAGGACCTGCTGGCTGACGCCAGCGAGACGCGCTGACGCTGCGGGAGGCCAGCGGCGCCTCAGACCGTGCAGGGACTGAGGGCCGCGATGTCAGGCGACGGCCCTGACGATTCCTTCGAGCGCCGCATGCGAATCGGAGAGCAGGCTGCTGACATCCAGGATGTCCTCGCGCTCGATGCCGATGGACGAAAGCGTCTGGTCTTCCACATCTATCAGCGCGTTGGCGCCATAGCCAAGCATGGCCTTCGCGGCGCGCAGCAGATACACCGACTCCTCGAATGGCCCCAGGTAGTCGACGTCGTTCTGATGCCGCACCGCCTGCACCAGCGGTGTAGGCAGCCCCCACTGGTCCAGGAGTTCGGCGCCGATCACCTCGCGCCCGACGGACAGTACGTGCTCGTCCAGCAGGTGCACGGGGTGCTGGGGATTCGCCTCCTGCAGCGAGCAGATCTGCGCGTACTGGGGGGGGAAGACATGGCCCACGACCAGCGTGCCGAAGTTGGCAAGCAGGCCGATGAGATAGTTCAGCCCCGCCTGGCTTCTGTCCGCCCCCCGCTGGCGGCCGGAGAGGGCTTCCATGGCGGCGGCGGTGAATACGGCCTCGGTCCAGAACGCGGGGACGCCGCGAATCTCCTGTTCCGGGAGGCGCAATGAACCTGCAAGGGCGAGGCCGAGCGCGAGGTTCATCACCATGTCGAAACCAAGCACGCGCATGATGGCGTCGCTGAGCGACTTCGGTGGCGGATCGGCCGCGTAGAAAGCTGAGCACGCCCAGCTCATCACCTGGGCGGCGATGGCGGGATCGGTCTCCACGATCTTCACGAGGTCCGCCAGCGTGTAATCGGGATTGGACCGCAGCGCGACGATTTTCTGCGCCGCCGTCGGCAGCGGGGGTATTTCCAGCGTTTCATCCAGTCGCTGACGGATACGGCGAGCCGTAAAGCTGGTGATCGTCTGGTTGATCCGCTCGCGGTCCGATCGGGTGTCGTCGGTGCAGGGCAAGCTCACGCAGGCGTCGATCACGCGCGCGCGCCGGATACCCTGCACGCCCAGCGGTACACGCTCGCCGTTCTGGCTCCACATTATCAGGTGGTTGCTTTCGAGCAGATGGTGGTCGACAAGGAGGTGGCGGTATCTGGCCAGCGCTTCGCAGGGTAGGCCGTTCAGCGATTCCGCGGGCAGGGCCCGATAGTGTTTCGCTTCCATGCGATTGAACGCGGGAAGATCGAAGATCAGGTCGTCCGGATGCAGTACGACGGGCGCGTCGCCGGGCTCTGAGCCGGCCAGGGCGGTTGCGCGCACCCGCATCGGATTGGATTCGGTCATGGGTCTGACAGTCCACGCTGGATTTGCAGAAGTGTAGTCAGCGCATGCGTGCCTGCCGGGAACCGGTTCTCACTTTTACCCGCTTTTGTGACCATTCGCTCAATGGCGATGGATGTGGGTCACACGGCCAGGGCATCGCCGCCGCCGGTGGTCCAGGACTCCAGAAGGTGCCGGGCGGTGGCAGGGTCGTGTTCGAGCAGGGCGGTGCTACGGCGCTGCGCGCGGTCCAGCAATGCGCTGTCCGTCGTAAGGTCGGCCACTCTGAACGCCGCGTCGCCGGTTTGCCGGGTACCCAGCACTTCGCCGGGGCCGCGCAGTTCCAGATCCTTTTCCGCGAGATAGAAACCGTCCTGGCTCTCACACATCACCCGCAGGCGCTGGCGTGCCTGCGCCGACAGGTGCCCCGCGTGCAGCAGTACGCAGTGGGCTGGCTTGTCACCGCGTCCCACCCGGCCGCGCAACTGGTGCAGTTGCGCCAGGCCCAGGCGCTCGGGATTTTCGATGATGATGGCGGTTGCATTGGGCACGTCCACGCCGACTTCGATGACGGTGGTTGCCACCAGCATGGCGATGGCGCCCTGCTTGTAGCGCTGGAAGATGTCTGCTTTCTCGGGGGCTTTCATGCGCCCGTGCAGCAGCGCCAGCGTGTGACCGCGCAGTTCGCGTTGCAGCAGTTCGTAGGCCTCTTCGGCGGCCCGTGCCGGTATGTCCTCGTTGGCCTCGATGAGCGTACACACCCAGTAAGCCTGTTCGCCACGTTTGAGCAGTGCGTCCAGCCAGGCGATCAGGGTGGACCGATGGCGCTCACCCATGGCGCGCGTCGTGATTCCCTGCCGGCCCTTCGGTAGCTCGTTCAGGACCGACACGTCCATATCCGCGTACATGGCCATGGTGAGCGTGCGGGGTATGGGGGTTGCGGTCATGACCAGCTGATGGGGGTAGAGTCCCTTGTCCCGGAGCGCCAGACGCTGGTGAACGCCGAAACGATGCTGTTCATCAATCACCACCAGTGCCAGCCGGTTGAACAGCACGTCTGACTGAAACAGCGCGTGGGTGCCGACAACGACGGCAGCGGTGCCATCCCCGGCCGCTGCCAGTGCTTCGCGTCGTGCCGTGCCCTTCACACTGCCGGTAAGCAGCACGGTGTTCAATCCCAGGGGCGCCAGCCAGCGCCGGAAGTTGTCGTAGTGCTGTTCAGCCAGTAGTTCGGTGGGCGCCATAACCGCCGTCTGACACTGGTTCTCGGCGGCGCGGATGGCCGCGAACGCGGCAATGACCGTTTTCCCGGAGCCCACGTCTCCTTGGAGCAGGCGCAGCATGGGTAGGGGTTTTTCAAGGTCCACGAGAATTTCGGCAAGCACCCGTTTCTGTGCGCCGGTCAGCTCGAAACCAAGCGACCGCAACAGTTCCCGGCCGAGCGCGGGCCCTCGAGGCAATGCTGTCGTCGTGGCCGCCAGACGCAGTCGCGACTGCTGCTGCATGACCAGTTGATAGGCGGTGAGCTCATCCAGCGCCAGGCTCTCACGCGCGCTGTTGACGACTGCCTGATCCGCGTTTGGCGGTCTGTGAAGAAGGCGCAGCGCGGGATACGGATAGCCTGCGCCTTCCGGCCAGGGCAGCGCGCAGACGGTGGCCAGCAGCCTGCGTAGCGTGCGCTGCGTGAGCCCGCGTGTTACCGGATAGACGGGGGTGAGTTCCGGCGCGGGGGGTGGGAAGGCTTCATCGGCAACCTGGTGATCGGGGTGCATCATCTCCAGCGCGTGACCACCGTAGGTGACTCTGCCATAGGCACGCACATGGCGGCCGGGGCGATAGTCGGCCCGCTGGCGCGCGCCCATGTTGAAAAAGCGCAGATTGAGCAGCGCCGTGCCGTCGCTGATGGTCACCACGACGCTGGGAACGCGACCGTGACCCTGGGCAACACCCACGATTTCGCCTTCCACCAGGCAGTCGCCGTCATGGCCGACGGTATTGAGTGGCGTCAGAGTCGAGCGGTCCTCGTAGCGATGCGGCAGGTGAAAGATCAGGTCTTTCAGGGTCGTGACGGAAAGCCGACCGAGTGCCGCCGCGATGCCGGGACCGACACCGCGCAGTTCGCGAACGGATCGTTCCCCCAGCGGCTCGCTCAACGCCGTACGAGTACTGCGTCGATTTCCACATCCGTGCCTTTCGGCAACGCAGCCACCTGGACGGCGGCGCGGGCGGGGTAGGGCTGGCTGAAATGACGCGACATCACCTCATTCAATGCCGTGAACTCCGCGAGATCGGTGAGATAGACGGTCACCTTGACGGCATCGGACAGCTGCAGTCCCGCCGCGTGGGCAATGGCGGCGAGATTCCGGAACACGCGATCCGCGCGGTCCCTGAATTGGCCCTGCACCAGTTCGCCGGTAGTCGGGTCCAGGGGTATTTGTCCCGAGATATAGAGCGTGTCGCCGGCAAGCACGGCCTGGGAGTAGGTACCGATGGCGGCTGGAGCCTCGGTTGTGCTGATGACTTGAACTGGCATGTCTGGTCTCCGTTGCTGGCGTCCCGTGTTGGTGCCGTCTGTGCGGGACAGGTCAAAACAGGGGTCAGGGACTGGTGCGCGTGATGCTCAGCGTGGCGGTAATGGCCCTGATACGCCTCATTACGCGCGCCAGGTGCGTGCGATCGCGTACGCCGATGACAACCACCACGGAGGTGACATTGGCACTGCGTTCATCAACGGTGATGTTCTCGATGTTGGCGTCGGTGTCCGTGAGCGTGGCGGCCAGCTCGGCAATGACACCCTTCTGCCGCGTTACGTCGATGCGCAGCGCAGTTTCGAATTCGCCTTTTGTCGTCCCCGCCCAACGGGCCGGGATGATTTCGCTGGCTTTGCGTCGTCGGATCTCACTGATATTGGCACAGGTTTCCACGTGCACCACGAAGCCTTTGCCAGGTGTCATGTGGCCGACGATGGGATCACCTGGCACCGGACCGCAGCACCGTGCGTACTTGATCACCAGGCCCTCGCCGCCGCGGATATTGACGGGACCTTCCTGTTCGACGAACACCGCCTCGCGGGAAGGATCGTCCGCGGAGATCAGGCGCTGTGCCACCACGTAGGCCATCTGGTCGCCGTTGCCGATGGCGGCGAGCAGATCGTTGAGCCGTCGGGCGCCGAATTCCTTGAGTACCTTGCGCAGACGACGGAAATCGAAGTCGTGGATGTTGCGATTGCCGCCGGCAAGCGAACGGTTGAGGAGCCGCTCGCCGAGCGCAATGGACTCCGACAGTTGCTGGTGCTTGAGGGAGTGGCGGATGGCGGAGCGTGCCTTGCCGGTGACGACGAACGTCAGCCACTCCGCATTTGGCCGCGCGCCCGGTGAGGTGCGGATTTCGACAAACTGTCCACTCTGCAGTTGCTGCGACAGCGGCGCCGGATTGCCGTCCACGAGGCAGGAGTTGCAGGTGTTGCCGATGTCGGTGTGAACGGCATAGGCGAAATCCACGGCACAGGCGCCACGCGGCAGTTCCATGATTTCACCCCTGGGCGTGAATACATAGACCTCGTCGGGAAACAGATCGATCTTCAGGCTTTCAATGAACTCGATCGGATTGCCGGCGCGTTGCTGAAGCTCGAGCAGGTCTCTCACCCACTCGCGTGCGCGCCTTTGTGATGCATCGAAG
The DNA here is from genome assembly GCA_024234635.1 of Pseudomonadales bacterium. GTDB lineage: Bacteria > Pseudomonadota > Gammaproteobacteria > Pseudomonadales > Azotimanducaceae > SYFY01. Next base: position 8,702 of record JACKNX010000011.1, read on the forward strand.
TTGTCGGACTCGGACGCTTTGTACAACCAGTGCCCGGCGATACCGTGCTGGGCTACTGACTGCATGTGCTTGGTGCGGATCTGCACCTCGATCGGGAGCCCGTGCATGCTGAACAACGTGGTGTGCAGGGACTGGTAACCATTCGACTTGGGAATGGCTATGTAGTCCTTGAAACGACCAGCCATTGGTTTGTAGAGGTTGTGCACGACGCCCAGTGCACGGTAGCACTCGTCCACCTGCGAGACGATGATGCGGTAGCCGAAGACGTCCGTCAGTTTGCGGAACGATTTGTGCTGCGAGCGCATCTTCCGATAGATGGAGTAGATGTGCTTTTCCCGTGACTGCACGGTGGCCTGGATGCCTTCCTGCATGAGTGCGCGGGCGATGGACGTGCGGACTTCTTCCGTCAGTTCCTTGCGATGGCCGCGTGCGGCATTGACCGCTCGACTGATGCGGTCGGCGCGCAGCGGGTACAGCGCCTGGAAACCGAGGTCCTCGAATTCCAGCTTCATGTGATGGATGCCCAGGCGATTGGCGATGGGCGCGTAGAAATCGAGTGTTTCCCGGGCAACGCGCTTGCGTTGCTCGTCGCTCATGACTCCGATGGTGCGCATGTTGTGCAGACGGTCGGCCATCTTCACCATGATGACGCGGATGTCCTTGGCCATCGCGAGCGCCATCTTCTGGAAGTTCTCGGCTTGGGCTTCGAGGCGGGTCTTGAAAATCTTCGACAGTTTGGAAACGCCGTCCACCAGTTCCGCCACCGGCTGCCCGAACAGGCTGGCGATGGTGGCTTTGTCGATCTTCGTGTCCTCGATGACGTCATGGAGCAGCGCGGCCATCAGTGACTGATGGTCCATGCGCATGGACGCCAGGATTTCGCTCACCGCCAGTGGATGCGTGATATAGGCATGGCCGGTGCGACGCCGCTGCCCCGCATGCGCCTTCTCCGCATAACGGTAGGCTGCTTCCACCTCGTTTATCTGTGCGGCATCCAGATAGTTGACCAGCTGGTTATCGCGCAGGGCTTCAAAAGTGACGGGCGCGGCAACGGCGTCCGTGCGGGCGCGCTCGGCCAGCCGGGTGACAAAATAGGAACCGCTATGTTTGGGCGCGGGCGGGGGCTGCGTCAGCCCCGGGCCGTCAGAGGTCGCCGAACCCCTCATCTGGAGAACCGAACGGTACGATCACCGGCTCATCCTCGACGTGAATCTCGAGGTCGTCAAGCTTTTCGTCGGAGATCAGTCCGGCGGCGATCTCCCGCAGGGCAATGACCGTCGGTTTGTCGTTTTCTTCCGGAACCAGGGAGTACGCGCCGTAGGCGCGCAGCTGGCGGGCCCGCCGGGTAGCCAGCATCACCAGCTCGAAGCGGTTTTCCACGTGGTCCAGACAGTCTTCAACGGTGATACGTGCCATAAAAAGGGGGAGGGGCGGTTGAAAGAGCGCGCGAGTTTACTCAAGCGGCGCTTGACGTGTCCAGCAAAGCCGAGAGACGGGGGCCAAGGGCTGCGGCCTGGGGGGCGCGCTTCAGACGCTCCGCGCGGACGATGGCGATGAGATCGTTGGTTGCCCTCTCGAAGTCGTCGTTGACCACCAGGTAGTCGTATTCCGTGCAGTGGGACATCTCCTCGACCGCCTTCGATAGCCGCTGACGGATCACGTCATCGCGGTCCTCGCCTCGCGAGCGCAACCGCTGTTCCAGGGTGGCCCGGTCGGGCGGCAGGATGAAGATGCCGATGGCGGCCGGGATGAGCCGGCGAACCTGCTGGGCACCCTGCCAGTCGATTTCCAGGATCAGGTCGGTGCCTGCCGCAAGAGGCCCTTCGACGCTGGACAGCGCCGTGCCGTAGTAATTGCCGAAAACGTCGGCATGTTCGAGAAAAGCGCCGTCGCTCACCATGCGGCTGAAGGTGGGAACATCCACGAAGTGATAGTTCACACCGTTCTCTTCGTTGCCCCGGCGTGCGCGGGTGGTGTGGGAGATGCTCACCGCCAGGTTGGCGGAGCGTTTCATGAGGGCCGCCAGCAGTGAAGTCTTGCCGGCACCTGAAGGCGCCGACACCATAAACAGGACGCCGGGTCGTTGGGGGTTCATTCGACGTTCTGCACCTGCTCGCGAATCTGCTCCACGATGACCTTCAGATCGACCACGCGCTGGGAAATTTCGGCATTGGCGGACTTGGCGCCCAGGGTATTGGTCTCGCGGTTCATTTCCTGGGTAAGAAAATCCAGCCGGCGACCATGGGGGCCACCGGCGCGCATGGCGCTGCGGAACTCTTCCACGTGGATGCCGAGCCGGTCCAGTTCCTCGGCCACGTCGCCGCGCTGGGCCAGCAGGGCTACTTCCTGTTCCAGGCGCAGGGGGTCGATGTCCACGCCGAGCTCCGCGACCCGTTGCCGGAGTTTGACCAGCAGGTCCTGATTGGCCTGCGCGGTCAGTGGTCGCAGGGCATCGAGATGCGCATCGATGGCGTCCAGGCGCTCGACGATGGTCGAACGAATGGCGCTGCCCTCCCGCTGACGGTGCTGCAGGAGCTCACCGAGCGCGGCCTCGAACAGTTCGTTGGCCTGTTGCAGCAGTGCTTCGTCCTCGGCGTGGGCGTCCATCAGTACGCCGGGCCACTTCATCAACTCCAGCGGGCTGACTGCGCCGATCTCGGGAGCGTCGCGGCGGACCTGTTCCAGCGACGCCAGTAGCTGCAGCAGCAGAGAGCGGTTGATATCGAAGGCGCCTTCACGAAGCGCGCGGTCGTAACGCAGCACGGCGTCGAACTTGCCGCGCTTGAGGTGCGTGCGCGCGGTATCGCGCAGCGACTGTTCCAGTGCGCGAAACGCATCCGGCAGCCGGAACTGGGTTTCCAGGTAACGATGATTGACGGTGCGTAGCTCCCAAACGAGGTGGAAGCGGGCGTGGTCCCCCTGGGCGCGGGCGAATGCGGTCATGCTCTGCATGGTTGCGATTCTATCCCACAACATTCATGAACTGCCTAGGGGCCGTGCGTTCCAGGCAAACCAGGGGGCCTGTGTTCCCCAGTCGGCTCGATTCAGAATCGCAGCTCCGTGAATTGTTCTGCCAGGCGGATACCCGCCTTTGGATGCGACCGCTTTTTTCGATCCAACGAAAATTTGGCGGCGTGGTGCAGGGGTATACTGCGGCGTCCAGATTCAGGCGATATAAGGAAGAGGTCATGCCACGTCCAAGCGGCCGCCAGCCCGATGACATGCGCGATGTTTCGTTGCAGCGGGGATTTACCCGCCATGCGGGTGGTTCCGTCCTCGCCTCATTTGGCGATACCCGCGTGCTGTGCACGGCGTGCGTCGAAAACGGTGTGCCTTCGTTCCTGCGCGGCAGCGGCCAGGGCTGGTTGACGGCGGAATACGGCATGCTGCCAGGTGCAACCCATACCCGCTCGGACCGGGAGGCCGCCCGGGGCAAGCAGAGCGGGCGAACGCAGGAAATTCAGCGCCTCATCGGCCGCAGCCTGCGTGCGGCGGTAGACCTCGGACGTCTCGGCGAGCGCACGGTGAAGATCGACTGCGATGTGTTGCAGGCTGATGGGGGCACGCGCACGGCGTCCATTACGGGCGCCTCGGTTGCGGTGTTCGACGCACTTGCGGCAAATGGTCTTCAGGCCGCATTCAGAGAATTTGTGGCTTCTGTCAGTGTCGGCATCTGGGACGGCCAGCCCGTTCTGGATCTGGACTACGCGGAAGACAGCAAGGCGGGATCTGACATGAACATCGTTATGCTCGAAACGGGCGGGCTGGTCGAAGTACAGGGCACTGCGGAAGGCGCAACGTTCACACGCCGTGAACTCGACGCGCTGCTGGATCTTGCGGAGGCTGGCATCGGTGGGCTCATCCGACACCAGCGTGAAGCGGTGGGTGGGAGAAAATAATGAGCGCGCTGGTGGGGTGGAAGCGGGAGTTCATCTCGCTGATGGTGGAACAGGGGGTGCTGCGGTTCGGCGATTTCACCCTGAAGAGCGGTCGGCGCAGCCCCTACTTCTTCAATCTGGGTGCAGTCTCCACCGGTTCGGCGCTGGCGCGCATGGGCGATGGGTATGCGCAGGCCTTCCGGGACCAGGCTGTTCGCTGCGATGGACTGTTCGGACCCGCCTACAAAGGCATCCCGATCGCCACGGCCATGGCAATAGCGCTGGCGCGCGGGACGCCGGCCATCGATCTGCCCGTGGCGTTCAATCGCAAGGAAAAGAAAGCGCATGGCGAAGGTGGTCAGCTTATCGGCGCACCGCTTCGGGGGCGGGTGCTCATCGTGGATGATGTCGTTACCGATGGTGCCGCCAAACTGGAGTCCAAGGCCATGATCGAAGGCGCCGGCGCCGAGCCCTGCGGCGTGCTGATTGCGCTGGATCGTCAGGAGTATCTCGACGGCCGCCGTATCACCGCCGCGCAGGCGCTCGAGGCAGATCATGGTCTGCCTGTAATCAGCCTCGTGAATCTCCAGGATGTGATCAGCTACCTTGACGCGCCGGAATGCCCTGTCGAAGATCGGCTCGCCCTGTGTGAAACCATTCGCCGCTATCAGCGGCTCTACTGCGTGACATGAAACGGAATACGCTCGCTCGCGGGACATCGATCCGGTCTGCCCGTTTCGCGCAGTGGGTGGTTCTCGCCTGCCTGATGCTTTCCGTCAGCGAGTCCTGGTCCGCTGGTCGCCTCTATCGTTTCGTCAATGGCGATGGCAGGACGGAAATATCAAGCAGCATTCCCAATGACCGCGTAAAGCACGGGTATGACGTACTGGATGAGACCGGTCGTGTGCTGCAACGCATTCCGCCGCAGCTGACGGAAGCGCAGATCGAGGAAAAGCGCGCGCTGGAAGCGGCGCACCGGGAGTGCGAGGAAAACTGGCGACGCGTTTCCGCGATGTATCAGACGGAAGCCGATATCGATCGGGTAAAGCGGCAGAATCTTGACGCGCAGGACACCGCCATTGCCAATGAGCAGGCGAACCTGCTGGTAGCCCGCAACCAGCACGATGAGCTGCTGTCGCAGGCGGCGCGCATGGAGCGGGCCGGCAGTTCGCTCTCCACGATGCTCATTCAGAACATCGAGCGGGCCAGCAGCCAGATCAAGGTCCTGGAGGGCAGCATCCGCAGCCGGGAAGCTGCCAAGCAAGCTATCGAAGCGCGTTTCGAGGCGGAGCGCGACGCATTCAGACAGGGCGAGTGCCCAGCACCGCCTGGCTGAGAAGCCGCCACTGCTCTTCCCAACCCGCCGTAGGCGGGTTTCTGAATTCTCCGCGCACGAACTGGTTTATACGCCCTTCCGCCGCGGCCAACAGCAGATTGGCGCCCACCGCGGCGGGCGTCACAGGCATGCCAGTCTGTGCTTCCTGATGCGCGCGCAGACTCTGCCGAAGGTGAGCTTCCAGCCGGTCGAATACCTGCCTCATGCGGGCACGCAGGCGTTCCGTCTCCCCCTGCAATGCGTCACCGACGAGCAGACGCGCAAAACCGGGGTTGCGCTCCGCGAACGACAGAATCAGCCAAAGGATGGCGCCGCACTGCTCCTGCGGTGCCAGCGCGTCTCCGTCGTCGTCGGCTTCGCCGCGCTGAAAGCGATTGATGCGTGAGAACAGGCTCTCCTCGATGAACTCGATGAGACCTTCGAACATGCGTGCCTTGCTCGGAAAGTGGCGATACAGGGCGGCTTCGGAAACACCAACCTCACGGGCGAGATTTGCCGTTGTGATGCGCGCGCCGGGATTGGCCTGCAGCATCATGGCCAGCGACTGCAGTATCTGCTGCTTGCGGTTGATCTTTTCCCTTGGCATGTGCGCGTGCTCTCTTGTTGACTGGTCTCGGCTTTATTCGCGTCTGCGATGCAAGCCTGCCGGCGAGCTCAGCTCGCTCCATGAATCTGCCGCCTTGTCACGCTGCGCATCCGGTCTGGCATCTCTGCAGGGCGGGGAACGCCGGCTTGCGCGAGTTCCCTTGAATGCGTGCGTGAAGTTTTCCGTCAGCTGATCTTTGTACCTACGCCACTGTCCGTGAATATTTCCAGCAGCAGCGCGTGCGAGACCGTGCCGTCGATGATCTGCACGCTGCCGACCCCGCCGGTGAGTGCCTGCAGGGCACATTCGACCTTGGGCAACATTCCGGAGCCGATGACCCCTTCCTCGATCAGCCGCGTCACGTCCTGACGCGACAGTTCGCTGATCGTGCGCTTCCCGGCATCCAGTACGCCCGGCGTGTTCGTGAGCAGCACCAGCTTCTCGGCGCCGAGGTATTCGGCAACCTTGCCCGCCACGGTGTCGGCGTTGATATTGTAGGACTCGCCGTGTTCACCAACGCCGATTGGCGCAATGACGGGAATGAAGCCCGAACGAATCAGCGTGGTGATGATATCCGTCTGCACGTTGACAATTTCGCCAACGTTACCGATGTCGATGATTTCGGGGGCATCCAGCCCTGGCGTATGGCGTTCAATCTTGAATTTGCGCGCCTGGATGAGATTGCCATCCTTGCCCGTGACGCCAACGGCGCGCCCGCCGTGCTGGTTGAGCAGGGAGACGATGTCCTGGTTCACAAGCCCGCCAAGCACCATTTCCACGACGTCCATGGTTTGTTCATCGGTGACGCGCAGGCCATCGACGAACCGGGACTCGATGTTCAGCCGCTTGAGCAGTTCGCCGATCTGCGGCCCGCCGCCGTGTACCACGACGGGGTTGAGCCCCACCAGTTTCAGCAAAACCACGTCCTGGGCGAATTCGATGGTGAGTTGGTCCTCGATCATCGCGTTGCCGCCATACTTCACTACTACCGTGGCACCCTGGAACTTGCGGATGTACGGCAGTGCCTCGATGAGGACGTGCGCGGTGGTGGCGGGGTTATTCATCATGTTTTGTTGACTACCTGATTTGCAGAGAAGGATCGATGGCGCTGAGCTGTTTCTGGAACAGATCCTGGATGCGTTCAAGCGCGGCCTGACCGTCCGCTTCGAAACGCAGTGATAGCACCGGACCAGTGTTGGAAGGTCGGATCAGCCCCCACCCGTCGGCGTAGTCCACGCGCAAGCCGTCGATTGTGGTGACGGTGCCTTCGCCGAAATCCGCCTGCTTGCGCAGTCGGTCCATAACGGCGAATTTGGCTTTTTCGGTGGTTTTGATCTTCAGCTCCGGTGTCGCGAAAGTCACCGGAAACTGCGCAAACAAGGTATCTACGGGCTGGTTTTCCGCGCTGATGATCTCCAGCAGCCGGGCGGCGGAATAGAGGGCGTCGTCGAAGCCGAACCAGCGTTCAGCAAAACAGATATGCCCACTGAACTCGCCTGCAAGCAGCGCACCGGTTTCCTTGAGTTTGGCCTTGATGTTCGAGTGGCCAGTCTTCCACATGATGGGGCGGCCGCCATATTCGCTGATGAGCGTGTTCAGGTGTCGTGAACATTTCACGTCGTAAATGATGTCCGCACCAGGATTGCGGCCGACGATGTCCTGGCTGAACAGCATCATCAACTTGTCCGGCCAGATGATGTCGCCCCGGTTGGTCACTACGCCGATCCGATCGCCGTCGCCGTCGAAGGCGATACCAAGATCCGCCCCTTCCGCCTGCACAACGGTAATGAGGTCCTCGAGGTTGGCGGGGTCGGCGGGATCGGGGTGGTGATTGGGGAAATTGCCGTCAACCTCGCAGTACAGCGGAATGACCTCGCAACCCATTTCCTCGAGCAGACGGGGAGCGACGGCGCCTGCCACCCCGTTGCCGCAGTCGACCACGACCTTGAGTTGATCCGCCAACGCAACATCCCCGACTACACGCGCTATGTAGCGATCCGTGATGGACACGTCCTGTGTACTGCCCTGGCCTGAAGACAGATCGTTCTTCTCGATGCGCAGCTTCAGCTTCTGCAGTGCCTCTTCTGCCAGCGTTACACCGCCCAACACCATCTTCACACCGTTGTAGTCCGGCGGGTTATGGCTGCCGGTGATCATGATGCCGGTGCCGGTTTCCAGTTCGTGCGTGGCGAAGTACAACAGTGGCGTCGGTACTTCGCCGATATCGAACACCTCCGTGCCGCCCTCGTTCAGACCTCTCACCAGCGCGTCGCGCAAGGCGCTGCTGGACAGGCGGCCATCGCGCCCGACGACCACCCGTTTGCGCCCCTGATCAAGCGCTTGCGCCGCAAAGGCGCGGGCGATCCAGTACACGACGTCTTCGGTCAGGTTGGTGTTCGTGATTCCGCGGATGTCGTAGGCGCGGAATATCTCCGGGTCGAGTTGCAGACCCAGCTCCATTGGCCCGAGGTCGTCGCGTACCTCCATGGACGAGCCCCGCTTCCTGGCATTGGGTACCGGCGAAACTTCCAGGAAGTCGTTGGTGTTCTCATCCTCCCGGCTGGCCGCCAGCAGCTCGTTGACGCGGCTGCCGACTTTTTCCTGTCCTCCCTTCGCTGCCTTGGCCGCGCTCCTGGCGGTTTTCACCGAGGCGGTGCCGCCGCTTGCGGGTTGTGAAGCCGCTTCCGGCGCCGGGCTGATTGCGGCGATCTGGCCGAGATTGGCGAGCAGTGCCCGGGCACTGCTGAAGTTCATCTCTCCCGCATCCGGCCGGCCTTTTACCCGTACGCTGGCGACGGCAGCCTGCAGGGCGTCGAAGTCCGCGGTCAGTTTTCGGGCCAGGCGCGAGAATCCGAGGAAAATGCCACCGAGCACCATGACCAGCGCCACGGCCAGTGGTGCCACCAGTGAAGTCGCCGACGCGCCAGCGTTGGCGAAGGCGTCTGCTGGAGCGAAGGCAACGATCCAGCTGGGGTTTGACGATACGGATTCGACCCGCAGGGCTGCGTCGCCGGAACTGCCTTGTTGCAGCACCGTAGTGGAAGGCGCGCCCTGGAGGGTTTGCACGACTTCCACGGTCCCGAGATCAGGCGGCAGGTCCGTGAACGGCTCGCGCAGGTAGCCGACGTCGAACACCACCAGCAACTCGCCTGCGAGTTTGCCCAGGTAGGTGATGGGGGCTGCGGTATAGAGCAGTTCGGGTTGCACTGGAATGACCACCGGTCCCATGTAGGGTTGGGTCGCGGCCTTGTTGATAAGGTCAAGGGCGGCGAAGTTGACTGGTACCGCAGCCGACATGTCCACCTGGGCCCGGCCGTGCGGGTAGACCGTAATGCGTTTTACGTGCGGCAGCGCATCGGTGAGCGACAGCTCGATGCCCGCCGGTGCGTCCGCGCTTTCCAACAAGGCGTTTCTGACCACTGCGGAGGAGGCAAGTGTTTCCACCTGGTCGCGGATTGCCGTCATGCGAGTGTCCAGGATCAGCCGCAGGTTGGCGGACATGGCTTCGGTGGCATTGGCGCGCATCTGCGCCGTGGGTAGCACGATGGATGTCCACCAGGTGAGGAGCATGGCGAAGAAAACGCCTGTCGCCGCGATGGCCAGTGCCGGGTACAGGTAAGGCTGGACATCCCTGAGAGCGTGATTGGAGGCGGGTTGATCCTTGACCGCGGGAGATTTTGCCACTGCATGTCCTCGGAGCTGGGGTTCGATGGATGACCTTCTGCCGCTGTCGATGGTAACGATGGGGCGAAAGCGAGACCAGAGTTTCAGCGGAGTTTTGCGATGGTGGGCGCTAACCCACCTGGGCTGCATTCAACTTCCGGCGGCGTTCCGCGCGGCATAGAGTTCCGCGATCGACTGCATGAGCGCCAGGGCGAGCGCCGTCTTGGCCTGGGCCGGGAATGCCGTTTCGCCATCCGCTGCGATCAGCGTAGCCGCATTGTCATCGCTGTTGAACCCGATGGTCGTGTCGGAGACATCGTTGACGACGATGGCGTCCAGGCCTTTGCGGACACGCTTCTCGCGCGCGTGATCCAGGGCGTCGTGCGTCTCCGCGGCGAATCCGACCACCAGTGGGGGGCGGGAGGCGTGTTTCGCCACCGTGGCGATGATGTCCGGATTTTCCGCCAGCGCGATGGCATTGATGCCGGCCTGGTGACGTTTGATCTTGCGCTCGTGCGCGTGGTCCGGCCGGTAGTCCGCCACCGCGGCAACACCGATGAAGATCCGGGTTTCCGGCAGTGACGCCAGAACCGCGTCCAGCATTTCGCGCGCGCTCACGACGTTCACCCGCTCTACCCCAGGCGGACAGGCGAGCGCCGTAGGTCCGCTCACGAGTGTCACCCGGGCGCCGAGCCGGGCCGCCATTTCCGCCACGGCGTAGCCCTGCTTTCCGGAGCTGTGATTGGAGATGTAGCGTACCGGATCGATGGCTTCGCGGGTTGGCCCCGCGGTTATGAGGATATTGACACCCGCGAGCGGGCGAGCAGGTTGCAGTTGTGCCAGCACAGCCTGTACCAGGGCTGGCGGCTCACACATGCGTCCCGGACCGGTTTCGCCGCAGGCCTGCTCGCCACTGTCCGGGCCGATGATGATCCGGCCGTGGCGCTGCAGCGTCGTGACGTTGTCCTGTACGGCGCCGGATGCCCACATCACGCGATTCATCGCCGGTGCCACCAGCACCGGCGCTTCGGTGGCGAGTACCAGCGTGGTGAGCAGGTCGTCAGCGAAGCCGTGTGCAAGACGGGCGAGGCAATTGGCCGTGGCGGGTGCGATGAGTACCAGGTCGGCCCAGCGGGCAAGTTCGATATGACCCATCGCGGCCTCCGCGCGTGGATCGAACAATTCCTCGCGGGGCGGTTTGCCAGCGACAGCTGTCAATGCCAGCGGACTCACGAATTCACGTGCAGCCGCGGTCAGTACGACCTGTACGTCCGCACCCTCCTGACGTAGCTGGCGTACAAGCATTGGCGCTTTGTACGCGGCGATACCGCCCGAAACGCCGAGTAGGATGTGTTTTCCTGACAGTTGCATGATGGTCACCGCGGTAATGAAGGATGCTGTCGATGCCTGCGCGGCGGACGATAACACCAGTACTTCGTGTCAACTACCAACCGGCGCACGTCCGGTGTTGCCGCCAGCTGGAGTCCGACATTCCCGCGATCGTCCCCGGGAGCGCCTCCTGGAAGGCGGGCACGTCTGTCTGCAGGACAGCGAACTGCTCGCCGTGTGCCTTGGCAGTGGACACCCTGGATACCCGGTGTCGACCCTGGCGACCGCACTGCTTGCGCAGTTCGGATCGTTGACCGCGGTGATCAGGGCCCCGGCGGAGCAACTGCTGCGTCAGACGGGGCTGGGTCCGGCGAAGGTGGCGACGCTCAAGGCGACGCTGGGCATAGCGGAGCGGCTTGCCACTGAAGCAGTGGGCGAGGGTCCGGTGTTCAGCTCTTCGGCAGCGGTCACGCGTTTTCTGCAGCTCAAGCTGGGTGGCTTGCAGCGCGAGGTGTTCACCTGCCTCATGCTGGACAGCCGGCATCGACTGCTGCGTTACGAGGAACTGTTCGCGGGCACGATCGACAGCGCAAGCGTCTATCCGCGGGAGATCCTTCGTCGCTGCCTGGATGTCAACGCCGCCGCCATCATCCTCGCACACAACCATCCGTCCGGTGTGGCGGAGCCCAGCGTGGCGGATGTTGCGCTCACCGAACGTCTGAGGCCGCTGCTCGCCGAGGTTGGCGTCAGGTTGCTTGACCATGTCGTCGTCGGGCTGGGACAGGTGGTATCCATGGCGGAGCGTGGGCTGGTGCGTTGAGTGGCTTTGACGCCGTGCGGTGGCTGGTGTATAAAGCCGCTCCATTTTTGCCAGCCATACCAGCCATGTCCCAGGTTTGCCAGGTCACCGGAAAAGGACCGCAGAGCGGAAACAAGGTCAGTCACGCCCAGAACAAGACGCGGCGTCGCTTTCTCCCCAATCTGCAGAGCAAGCGCTTCTGGGTGGAAAGCGAGCAACGGTTCGTTCGACTGCGGGTTTCCACGCAGGGCATGCGTATCATCGACAAACGCGGTATCGATGCGGTTCTGGGCGACCTGCGAGCCGCCGGCCACAAGGTCTGACGACCCGGAGCAAGTAGACGCCAGCCTGGGTTGGCGACGTTGGCAACAGCAAGGCAGAGGACAACAAGCAGATGCGTGACAAGATCAAACTGGTATCGAGCGCCGGCACCGGTCACTACTACACCACTGACAAGAACAAGCGCACGACACCGGACAAGCTGCAGATGAAGAAGTACGACCCGGTCGTCCGCAAGCACGTCCTCTACACCGAAGCCAAGATCAAGTAAGACGACCATCGTCGCGCGCGACCGGCGTGCGTCATGCCTGAACTACCCGAAGTCGAGACCACGCTTCGGGGCATTGCCCCCCATCTCGAACAGCAGCGGCTCATTGCCTGGCGTGTGTTGAATTCCGCGCTGCGCTGGCCTGTGGACATACCTGTTGCGCTGGCGGGACAGGTCGTGCTGCGACTTCGCCGGCGCGGCAAGTACATCATCGTTGAATTTGCTGCCGGAGGAATGATTCTCCACCTCGGCATGTCGGGCAGTCTGCGGCTGGTTCCCAGGGACACCCCGCTGCTCAAGCATGATCACGTCGAGTGGGATTTCGGCGGGCCCGTGCTGCTGCGCCTGAACGACCCGCGACGTTTCGGGTGCGTGTTGTGGCAGGCGGGAGACGTGGACACTCACCGCCTGCTTGCCCGGCTCGGCCCGGAGCCACTTGGCAACGCGTTTTCCGGCGATCACCTGAAAGAACTGGCCCGCGGGAAACGGGTGGCGGTGAAACCGTTTTTGATGGATGCCGGCGTTGTCGTTGGCGTGGGTAACATATATGCCAACGAAGCGCTGCACCTTGCGGGCGTCCGGCCCACCCGGTCCGTGCGCCGTATCCCTGCGGCGCGATTCGACCACATAGCCAGTGCCGTGCGGCGTGTGCTCGCCGAGGCCATCACCCAGGGTGGTACGACACTTCGTGACTTCATCAGCCCGGAGGGCAAGCCCGGTTACTTCCGCCAGCGACTGCTGGTCTACGATCGTACGGGCGAGCCCTGCCGCCGCTGCGGTTCGGCGATTGTCGGTCGCGTGCTCGGGGGCCGGGGCACGTTTTACTGTCCCGAGTGCCAACCGTCACAAGGATTCGGTCCGGCTGCGTGCTAGAGTTCGGTCATTGATTGACCCTTGGGAAGGAAGTCATGTCTATGCGCAAGAAAATTGTGGGAACAGGCAAATTTCCAGCGGCACTTCGCCGCTTCGGTGTGGCGGGTGCGGTTGCGGCGCTGTTGCTGATGCCACAGGCATATGCCGGGGAACTGGACAAGCCGACGGCCACGGCGATGGTCGGCGATGCGCTGATTGCGCGGCCGATTGGCGCCGTCATGACGGCCGTGGGCGCCGTGGCGTTTGTGGTCACACTGCCTTTCAGTGCGGCGGGCGGGAACATTGGCGACGCGGCGCAGACGCTGGTCGTTGGACCGGCCAAAACCACGTTCGTGCGTTGCCTGGGTTGCAAGAATCCGGGACGGAAGCCGAAACGGGCGGAATGAGTTCACCGGGCTGACACCGCACGGCTTACGTGAGTGCGCCGTGCGAGTCGTTTTCAGCCGCTACGGATTCAAGGGCGGTGGTACGCCTTGACCACGGCAGGGTGAACAAACTTTGAGATGTCGCCTCCCAGGTTCGCGATCTCCCTGACGAGCGAACTGGAGATGAAACTGGTCTCCGTGGACGTAGGCAGGAAGACGTACTCGATATCCGGGTCGAGCGACTGGTTCATTTCCGCCATCTGGAATTCATAGTCGAAGTCCATCATGTTGCGCAGCCCGCGCAGGATGAACCGTGTTCCCTTGCTGCGGGCGTAGTCCACCAGCAAGGTGTTGAAGCCGTCGACCGTTACGCGGTCGCCATATTCCGTCAAAACCTCCTCGCACAGCGCCACCCGGTCCGCGAGGTCCACTTTCGGGTCTTTCTGGGCGGAGGTGCCGATCGCGACCACGACATGGTCGAACAGGCGAAGCGCGCGGCGCACGAGATCGGTATGCCCGTTGGTGATGGGGTTAAACGAGCCTGGGTAGATAACGGTACGCACAACAAACTCCGGGCGGGCACGGTGAAATTCCCGGATGGTAGCAGTCCGGCTGCTGCAACTGAACAGAAATGGCCCTTGGCCCGGGTGATCGGGGCTGCTCAGGTCGCCGTCTGTCCACCACTCTCTCCACCTTATCTCCACGGAGAGCCGATTTCGCGCTCCTTTCGCCGCCGGTATTCCACCGCCTCGCGGATTTGAACGTCCGATCAATGGCGACGAGGCGCTGCCTGGTGTCGGTCGGTGCAGTCTCCCGGCGATTCCGCTCCGGCCGGCATTCCCGTACAGCTGGCCACGTTGCGATTGCCAGCGCTGTCGCGCATGGAACTGAAGTTCCATGAGAGGTCGTCTGCCGGTGGTCAGGCGGCGCGGACCGAGAACCCGGTGGCGTCATTGGTTTGACGAAAGCAGGGACATGCAGATGTTTCCTACCTGGCTGCGTTTCACCAACAGATAACCGGCAGGGGGCTCCAGTGGCTGACCCGATTCGCAGTAGACGATGGCGTCCGGTGTCAGGTGCTCGCTCAGGCGCTGAAAGACCCGAACCAGGAGATCGCTGTCGTAGGGCGGGTCCAGGAATACGAGATCCCACATCTGTTCGCTGTCTTTGAGGAAGCGCAGCGCGTCCTGGCGCAGGATGCTGAGGTTCGTTGCCTGCAGGCGGGCGGCATTGTCCTTCAGCGCCGCCACTACGCGGCCGTCCGCGTCAACCAGCGTGGTATGCAGGGCGCCCCTGGAATGGGCTTCGAAACCCAGGGCGCCGCTGCCGGCGAACAGGTCCAGGCAGCGTCTGTTCTCGATATAGCCGGCCAACCAATTGAACAGCGTCACGCGCGCGCGACCAAGCGTGGGACGAATTGTGGTCGCGGGAGGAAAGTGAAGCTTTCTCCCTTTCCACTTCCCGCTGATAATGCGGACTTCGTTTTTCAGTTGAACTCCGATCCGTTGGGGGATCGCTGCGCCCGCGTGCCACGCAGGTGTCTCGCGTCCCCGTGGTGCAATTGTGGCGCCCGGTAAGGAGGACAGGCCGGGGGATGGTGGAAGAAAAGGAACAAAAAGGCGAGGGTGGCTTCTGGAAGCGCTTGAAGGCTGGCCTGTCGCGAACCCGGGAACAAATCGCCAGCGGTATCGGTGATCTGCTGCTGGGTGAGCGTGAGATCAGCGACGAAGTACTGGATGATCTGGAGACCTCGTTGCTGACGACGGACGTTGGCGCCCAGACAGTGCAGGAGGTGATGGAGGAGCTGTCGCAGAGGGTGCGACGCAAGGAGCTCAACAATACCCGCGCACTCTATGGCGCACTCCGCACGCTGCTGACACACAAGTTGCTGCCTTTCCAGAAGCCGCTCCACATCGACTCGGCGCGCAAGCCGTTTGTCATATTTGTGGTCGGCGTGAACGGCGCGGGCAAGACTACGACCATCGGTAAACTGGCACGTCGGCTGAGCCAGCAGGGGCACAGCGTCATGCTCGCCGCGGGGGACACGTTTCGGGCGGCCGCAGTCGAGCAGTTGCAGGAATGGGGGCGTCGCAATGATGTTCCCGTCATCGCCCAGGGTCAGGGTGCCGATGCGGCGTCGGTGGTGTATGACGCTGTGCAGTCGGCGATGGCCCGCGGTGTCGATGTGCTCATCGCCGATACCGCGGGGCGTTTGCAGGCGAAGACCAACCTCATGGAGGAACTGGCCAAGATTCGGCGCGTGGTCAGCAAGCTGCTTCCGGATGCGCCTCACGAAACCTTGCTGGTTCTCGATGGCGGCGTCGGACAGAACGCGCTCAGCCAGGCGAAGGAGTTTGACGCGGCTGTCGGTGTCACGGGTCTCGTGGTGACCAAACTGGATGGCACCGCCAAGGCAGGCGTCCTGCTCGCGGTCACGGCGCAGGCGAAAAAGCCGATCTACTACATCGGGGTCGGTGAAGGGGTGGACGATCTGGACCCCTTCGATGCGGAAAAGTTTGTGGAGGCGCTGTTGCCGGAGGCGCATGGGTAGTCACCGGATGCCGCAGCCGCGTGGCGGGATGCCAGCGGTGCAGGGTTTCCGGCCCCTCGGTGGTGGTTGCCAGCCGTAGAGTGGTAAGTTCCAATCGCGTTCGTACTGCCCAGTACAGCCAGGACACAGTTAGTGGGATATATAGAACTTCACGGCGTAACCAAGCGGTATTCCAACGGCTTTGAAGCGCTGCGTGATCTGAACGTGGAGTTCGGCGCTGGTTCCATGACCTTTCTCACCGGCCATTCGGGCGCGGGCAAAAGCACCTTTCTGCGTATGCTGTTGCGACTGGAGGATGTCACGAGGGGGCAGCTTCTCGTCAATGGCGTCAATGTCACCCAGTTGTCGAAACGCCAGTTGCCGTTCTACCGGCGGCATATCGGTGCGGTGTTCCAGGACCATCATCTGCTGGCGGGGCGTTCGGTGTTCGACAACGTCGCCACGCCGCTGCGCGTGATCGGTATGCCGGAAAAGGACATTGCGCGTCGCGTGCGGGCGGCATTGCAGCGGGTCGGTCTCTTGGCAAAGGAAAAGTTGTTGCCGTTGTACCTTTCCACCGGTGAACAACAACGGGTCGGCATTGCGCGCGCGGTGGTGAACCGGCCGCGCATCCTGCTTGCGGATGAGCCAACCGGCAATCTCGATCCGGATCTGTCCCGCGACATCATGGCGCTGTTCGAGCAGTTCAATCAGGTAGGCACCACGGTTATCGTCGCCAGCCACGACCGCGAACTGATCGAAGCGAGTGGCCGGCGCATCATTGAGCTTGCCGCGGGTCGCATCGTTTCGGATACACCGGCCATGAGCGTGGACATGGCGGTGTGTGATGCTCCCATATCCACCGAGGAGCAGTGGCGTGCCCAGGGGATCTGAAAATCCGTTTCCCGACGACGACGCCGCCACGCGGGGCGGCTGGGGGCGGGATCACCTGCGCGTGATTCGTGACTCCGCGCATTTCGTGAGCGCCAATCTGGGTACCAGCCTGCTGGTGTGGCTTCTCGTGGGCATTGCACTTGCGCTGCCGGCTGGCCTCTACCTGCTGGAGCGCAACCTGCAGGATCTGAGTGCGGCGTGGGACGGCCGGCCGGGGCTGTCCATCTACATGGATCTGGGCATTGATGTGGCCGAGGTCGAAACTCTCAAGACCCGCCTCGCCGCGCAGGCACACGTCGCTTCGGTGCTCGTGACCTTGCCAGATGCCGCCCTCCGGGAGTTCCAGGCCTATTCGGGGCTGGGTGACACGCTGGACATGCTGTCGGGCAATCCCCTGCCAGCGTCGTTGCGCGTGATTCTCGATTCGGATGCCGGAGCAAGTGATCTGGAGGCGCTGGCAGCTTTGGCGGGTGCCTCCCCTGGAGTGCATGAGGTGGTCGAAGAAAAAACCTGGCTGGCCCGGGTCAAGGACATCTCGACCATCGTCAGACGGCTGTCGATGGTGCTGGCGGTTCTGTTCGGCGTGGGCGCGGTGCTGGTTACCGCCAGCTCGGTGCGGCTGGCCATCGAAGCGCGACTTGAGGAACTGCGCGTCCAGAAGCTGGTGGGGGCGACGGATGCGCAGATCCGAAGACCATTCCTCTATTTTGGCGCTATCTATGGGGCGGGCGGCGCGCTGGTGGCGCTCATGCTTATTTCCACGACGCTGCTGTTCATCGAAGGACCACTCACGTCCCTGTTTTCCAGCTATGGTTCAGAACTGCAGCTCATTGGTTTCGATCCGGCTTTTCTGGTCGTACTGCTGGTTCTTGGTGGGGTATTGGGCGTACTTGGCGCGGTGCTGTCAGCCAGCCAGCGCATCGTTGCGCTTGAAATTCACTGACGGGGCGACCACGGCGGATCGCTGAACGAGGCCTGAATCGGGGTGCCGGGAAGTTGTGAATTTCGTTTAGCACTCTCCATGGGAGAGTGCTAATATTTCGCCATTGAGTGTTACCGGAGGTATCACATGACGGCAAATATCGTGGCATTGGGGAACCTGAGCCCGGGTAAGGACATTGATGCCTACCTGCATACGGTGAGTTCGTTTCCGATCCTTGGGGCCGAGGAAGAACAGACCCTCGCCCGGCGCTTTTCTGAAGAGGGCGATCTTGAAGCCGCCCGGCAACTGGTCATCTCGCATCTGCGGTTCGTGGTGCATATCGCTCGTGGCTACCAGGGCTACGGCCTGGCACAGGCGGACCTCATCCAGGAAGGCAATGTTGGTCTGATGAAGGCGGTGAAGCGGTTCAATCCGGATGTCGGCGTGCGGCTGGTGTCGTTTGCCGTGCACTGGATTCGTGCCGAGATTCACGAGTTCATCCTTCGCAACTGGCGCATCGTCAAGGTCGCCACCACCAAGGCGCAGCGCAAGCTGTTCTTCAATCTGCGTGGCGCAAAAAAGCAGCTCGCCTGGCTGACGAAAGAAGAGACGCAGGCGGTGGCAAGAGACCTGGGCGTACCGGTTGAGGAAGTCACCCGCATGGAAGGGCGACTTGCCGGTGCCGATATCTCGTTTGACGCCGACGATGATGACGACGACAGCGGTGGTTATGCACCGGCGCACTACCTGCATGCGAAACATGCGGATCCGGCGGAAGTCGTCATGGAGGAAGATGATCAGGACGCCAGCCTTGACAGCCTGTCCCTGGCACTGAGTTCGCTTGATACGCGGTCGCGCGATATCGTGCAGCGTCGCTGGCTGCAGGACGACAAGGCGACACTGCACGAACTGGCCGCGGAGTACGGCGTTTCCGCCGAGCGCATCCGGCAGATCGAGCAGAACGCCATGAAGAAGCTCAAGGCCTCTATCGCCGCTTAGTTGCACCGCTATGCCGTCGACGCTGGCCGCAATGGCCGCCCTGCTGGGGTTGTTGGGTGTGGTACTTGGCGCCTATGGGGCCCATGGGCTTGCCGGGCGGGGAGTCACCTCCGCCCAGCTGGCCAGCTGGCAGACAGCCGTTCACTATCATTTGCTCCACGTTGTGGCGGTCCTGGCGATTACGGTCTGGCTCCGCTCGACCACCTCTTCCTGGCTCTCCACCGCCGCCATTGCATGGCTTGTCGGCATTCTGCTGTTCTCGGGCAGCATCTATGTTCTGGTGCTCGGCGGTCCAAGGTGGCTTGGTCCAATAACGCCCGCAGGGGGCGTTGTACTGATGGCTGGATGGGGCGCCCTGTTCGTCGGCGCCCTGAGGAGCGGGTCCTGATCCGGGGACGTTTGACCACGGCGCAGAAGCGTGGCCTCGAGTCGATACTGCCTCTTTACGCGGTGCCGATCGACGCGCCGCTGGATGCGGCCGCGACATTTGCTCGCCGCGCTCCCCTCGGTGTCGAAATTGGTTTCGGCACGGGTGACGCACTTGTTCAGTGGGCGATGGAAAACCCGGACTGGAATCTGCTGGGTGTGGAAGTCTATCCACCCGGTATTGGTGCCGCCGTGAATCGGCTCGCCGAGTTGACGATCAGCAATGTTCGCATCGCCCCGGCGCGGGCGGAGGCCTTTATCGCAACCGCGCTCGCTGACGGCGAAGCGCGAGAGTTCCGCATCTTTTTCCCAGATCCCTGGCCGAAGAAGCGGCATGCGAAACGACGCCTCATCCAGGTGGAATTTGTTGCCCTGCTGGCGAGAAAGCTGGAATCGGGGGGAATCGTTCGCCTGGCGACCGATTGGGATGCCTACGCGGAGTGGTCTACGGTCATCTTTGGCGGCAATGCGGCATTTCGATCCGTCGAGGCAGCCGATGCCGCCTTTGCGCGCAATGTCACGCGGTTCGAACGACGTGGGCTACGGCTCGGCCACCGGATTCATGAGCAGGTGTACGTGCGCGTGTAGGCGCCAGCGCCGTACCACGCTCGAAGAAATCAGCCCGAACACGACTGCTCGAAAAGCCGCCTGGTATGTCAATCAGGGATGGCTGACCCACAATGGCAGCGGAAATGCTGCAGTTGGCGTGAGTCGGCGAATGCCGACCACGGCTGAAACAGGTCCAGACAGGGCGCGCTCAGCAGCCTCTCATGGAACGACGTTCCATGCGCGACAGCGCAGGCCATCGCAACGTAGCCTGCTGCTGACAGACAAATTGGTCATCCAGTCAAAGAAACGGTTGCAGTACCGAATCGAGATAGCGAAAGCCCATCGGCGTCGTGGCGATCCGATTGCTGCGCAGGAGTCCGGCGGCGACACCGTGGTTCCAGCGTTCAGCAACCGCGGACCAGGGCAGACCGGTGCGCAATTCAAAGGCCCCGAACTCCAGACCATCTACCGTACGGAGCACATTCAGGAAAAACTCGCCCGGGATTCGTTCGGCCGGAACCGCGGCGTACGTGTCGATGCGATCCGCGGTCATGTACAGGCGAGGCTGCGAGGCCTTTGCCGAGCGTGTCACCACCGCACCCTGCGTGAGTTTGCCGTGGGCGCCAGCACCGACACCCAGGTAGTCGCCGTAGTGCCAGTAGTTGAGGTTGTGAGCACACCGCCGTCCCGGGCGAGCCCAGGCGGAAACTTCGTATCGCTCATAGCCGGCGTCAGTCAATAGCGCGCGCCCCTCCGTTTCGATGGTGAGCAGGATGTCCTCATCCGGGAGGACCGGCGGCTGGCGATGAAACACCGTCCGCGGTTCCAGGGTCAGCTCGTACCAGGAAATATGTTCCACGCCGAGTGCAATGGCATGGCGCAGATCGTCGAGCGCGCCGTCCACGGTCTGCCCCGGCAGACCGTACATGATATCCAGGTTGATATTGTCGAAACCGCCGTCACGCGCCCTGGCAAAACTGCGCGTTGTGTCGGCTGCCTTGTGAATCCGGCCCAGTCGCGTGAGCATGTCGTCGTCGAAACTCTGCGCCCCAAGCGAAAGGCGATTGATGCCAGCCTGCCGGCAGGCGCCGAGATCGCGATGCTCGGTGGTACCCGGGTTGGCTTCCAGCGTGATCTCATGCGGTGCATGACCCAGAGTGGACAGCAGCGCCGCGAAGGTGTCCGGGGAAAACAGGCTCGGCGTGCCGCCGCCAAAAAAAACTGTCTCGAACGGACGCTGACCGGCATGTGACCACTCTGTTTCCAGGTCCGCCAGCAAAAAGCTCAGATACTGTTGTTCGGGCAGACCGTCTTTCAGCGGGTGTGAATTGAAATCGCAGTAGGGACACTTGCGCACGCACCACGGGAAGTGCACGTAGAGGCTGAGTGGCGGGTTCACCGCTTTTCCAGCATGTCCAGCAGCATCCGACAGGCCTGGCCACGATGGCTGAGTGTGTTCTTTTCCGTTGCGGTCAGCTCCGCGCTTGTACAGGTCAGGCCATCCGGCTGGAACAGTGGATCATAGCCAAAGCCGCCACTGCCGGCGGGTGTGGTGCGCAGGTGGCCGGACCATCGGCCCACGGCAACCGTAGGCGCGGGATGGCGTGCGTGCTCCAGGTAGACGAGCACGCAGTAGAAGTGAGCGCGTCGGCTCAACCCGGATCCGAGCGCCTGAAGCAGATGTCTGTTGTTGGCGTCGTCGTCCGCGTTTTCTCCCGCGAATCGAGCGGATTGGATGCCTGGCGCGCCGCCGAGTGCGTCCACGACCAGCCCGGAGTCATCGGCGATGGCGGGCAGTCCGGACAAAAGACAGGCATGTCGTGCCTTTGCCAGCGCATTCTCCAGGAAGGTCAGACCGTCTTCGGGCGCTGATGGAATGTCCAGGTCGGCCTGGTTCAGTACGGTCCAGCCGAGGGGCGCCAGAAGCGACTGCATCTCCCGCACTTTCCCGGCGTTGCGGGTGGCAAGTACGACGCGTGAAGTCACTGCTCGCGGTACATTTTCTGCTGGTGCGTGAAGGTGTGCGCGCGGCCGTCGGGCAGCGTCACGGTGATGCGCAGGCGCATGGTCTCCTCGTTGGAGTAAGTGAAGGTGCCCAGGTAGTAGCGCGCCGGCGGTTCACTGATTTCTCGCATGTCCAGGTGGACAACGTTGCCGAGCAGGTCCTTGACGGTGACGTCCACGTTGCCTGACAGGGCTTCGAACGGACCGTCAGCCACGACCATGGAAATATTGACGAAACCGGTCAGTGGCGCGCGCACGATACCGTAGCGGGCGGCGATGTCGGCATCGAGATCCGTGGTGGGCAGCACGATGTAGTGTACGTCGATGCCGTCGAAAGTTTCCTTCTGCTCGGCCGCGGCCGGGCAGCAGCAGACCAGCGCAAACAAAGTCACCAGCAACCGTTTCATGTGCTGCGTCCCAGACGATAGAAGGCAATGGTGCCAAACAGGTTGGGCAGGCTGCCGGCCAGATGGCGGGGGTGATAGTCCGGCCCGGTCACGAAGCGCTGGATGATCCGGTAGCGTCTTGCGTGGCACAACCGCTCAAAATCGTCAAAAGTACACAGCCGGATGTTCGGCGTATCGTACCAGGCATATGGCAGGTGGTTGACGATTGGCATACGGCCACGCAGGCCGAGATGCAAGCGGCAGCGCCAGTGTCCGAAATTCGGAAAGGTGACGATGCATTCCCGGCCGATGCGCAGCATCTCCTTCAGAAGCTCCTCGGGATGATGAACCGATTGCAGGGTTTCGGTCATCACGACCATATCGAAGGCATCGTCAGCGAACTGCTGCAGGCCGGCATCCAGGTCGTGTTCGATGACGTTCACGCCCTTTGCAAGACAGGTGGTGATGTTGCTCGCGTCAACGTCCAGTCCGTAACCGTTCACGCCTTTGTTCGCCCGCAGGTGCGCGAGCAGTTCACCCTCCCCGCAGCCGAGATCCAGTACCCGCGCGCCAGGATTGACGAGGTCGGCAATGATCTTCAGGTCAGGGCGCATGTCTCACAGCGCTCCGTGCAGTTGGGCGAGATAGGTGCCGAACACATCCAGATACCGTGGAATGGGCAGCAGAAAAGAATCGTGACCATGTTCCGATTCGATCACGGCGCTGCTTACGTCTTTGCCGGCCCTCACCAGAGCGTGCGCAATTTCCTGGGAACGTTCAACGGAGAAACGCCAGTCGCTGGAAAAGGAGATGACGAGAAACTTCGCGCTGGTTTGCAGCAGCGCCTTGACCAGATCGTCACCGCACGCGGAGGCCGGGTCGTAGAGATCGAGCGCGCGGGTCATGAGTATGTAGGTGTTGGCGTCGAACTGACGTGAAAAAGTCTGTCCCTGGTAGCGCAGGTAGCTTTGTACCTGGAACTCCACGTTGTCACCCACCTTCAGGTCACCGGACTTCAATTGGCGCCCGAATCGCTGGCCCATGCCGGAATCGGACAGGTAGGTGACGTGACCGATCATACGTGCGATGGCAAGCCCGACGTCGGGGTTGTGCCCGGCTGCCTGGTAGCGGCCGCCGTGAAAGTGCGGGTCGCTGGTGATGGCATGGCGGGCGATTTCGTTGAAGGCGATGTTCTGTGCCGTGAGTTTCGCGGCGCTGGCGATGACCACCGCTGCGCCCGCACGCTCAGGGAAGTCGATGGTCCATTGCAGCGCCTGCATGCCACCCAGGCTGCCGCCGATGATGGCGGCGAAGCGCTCGATGCCGAGGTGGTCTGCGAGCAGCGCCTGGCTGCGCACCCAGTCCTCCACGCAGACGATGGGGAAATCCGGGCCGTAGATGTCGTCGCTGTCCGGCCGCCTCGTGCGGGGACCAGTACTGCCATGGCAGCCACCCAGATTGTTCAGCGAGACGACGAACCACTGGTCGGTGTTGATTGCCTTCCCCGGTCCGATGCAGTTGTTCCACCAACCGGGTTTCTCATCGGTCAGCGCGTGTACGCCGGCTGCGTGATGGTGACCCGAAAGGGCGTGGCAGATCAGAATGGCATTCGATCGATCGGCGTTCAGCGTGCCATAGGTTTCATAGACCAGGTCGAAGCGCGGCAATTCGGCGCCGCTGCGCAGGCGGAAGGGGGCATCGTGACTGAATATGCGCGGCGTGACGACGCCCAGATTGCCGCCGGCGAAGGCCGATTTACTCACATGAACAGCCCGAGGAACCGTGTGAACAGATCGGGAATGATCATCTCCAGCATGACCAGCACAACAATGGCGATCAGCGGCGACAGGTCCAGTCCCCCCATTGGCGGCAGAATGCGCCTTGCGGGAGCCAGAACCGGCTCGGTGATCTGATCCAGCAGGCGAAGGGCCGGGTGATAACTGCCTGGTGCAAGGAAACTGAAGATTGCCGCGATGATGATGCTCCAGCGGAGAAACATCAGCATCAGGAGAAACGTGCTGACCAGCGCCCTGGCGAATAACAGGCCTGCATTGGCAAACCCGTAACCCAGGAGCAGGGGCTCGGCGAATTGCACCAGAACAGCGGCCAGGAAGGCGGCGAAGTCCAGGTTGCGATAACCGGGAATGAGCATTCGCGCCGGCTTGAGCACGGGATCGGTGAAGCGGACGATGCCCTGGGAGATGGGGTTGTAGAAATCGGCCCGACACGCCTGCAACAGGAAACGTGCAAGAAAAAGGAAGGTGGCCAGAGAAACCGCCACATTCACCAAGTATTGAAGGGCATTTGCCATGTAGCTACGAGTCCTTTGCCAGTTCCGCTGAACGCTGCGCGGCGCCGTGAAGCGCCCGCACTATACCATCGGCGCAACGGGCTTCATTCATGAGGCTGATGGCTCGCTCGGTGGTACCGCCCGGGGAGGTGACGTTGGCGCGCAATGTCGCGGGATCGTGCTCCGAGTTCCTGGCCAGCAGCGCCGCGCCGTAGGCGGTTTCCCGCGTCAGCTCCAGAGCAAGATCCGGTGGCAGGCCAAGCTCCACACCAGCTCGAACCATCGCCTCCATGAGGTAGAAAAAATAGGCGGGACCGCTGCCGGACACCGCGGTTACGGCATCGAGGTCTGCTTCCGATTGCACCCACACGGCGCGGCCGACGCTGCGCAGAAAAGCTTCCGCCTGCTCACGCATGACGCCGGTTACGTGAGCGTTGGCGAACAGCGCGGTGATGCCCGCACCTACCAGGGCCGGCGTATTCGGCATGCACCGAACGATTGGTTGGTTGACGGCGCTGCCGGCAGCGAGGGTCCGCAGCGGAATACCTGCGGCAATCGAGATGAGCAATTGGTGG
This sequence comes from Pseudomonadales bacterium, assembly GCA_024234635.1. Classification (GTDB taxonomy): domain Bacteria; phylum Pseudomonadota; class Gammaproteobacteria; order Pseudomonadales; family Azotimanducaceae; genus SYFY01. Next base: position 33,653 of record JACKNX010000011.1, read on the forward strand.
GGCGCAAGCGGCAGGGCCGCGAGGATAGCGGGCAGCACCTGGGGTTTTACCGCCAGGACAATGATGTCGGCATCGTCGGTAGCGGCCCGATTGTCCGTGCCCGTGCGCGCGGAAAGCGCGGCAAACTTGCCGAGCTGGCTGCTGACCACATCCGTCACCCGCAGCTCGATGCCGGCAATACCTGCCCGGTGCAATCCGCTCAGCAGGCTGAAGGCCATGTTTCCCGCGCCGATGCAGGCGATCCGCTTGCCTTCTAGTGGCTGTAAGGTCATCTGCCGTACTCCTCAGTGGTGAATGTTTGTCTGTTCCGTCCGGTCAACTTGCGGCGTTGCCGGAATCCGGGCCATGGCCGTCCGGGCGCCTGGTGTCGCTCAGTCTGTTGACGCGGGTGGCCGGGGACCGAAGAGCGCCTGTCCCACCCTTATCAGTGTGGCGCCTTCAGCGATGGCGGTTTCGAAGTCGCCGCTCATGCCCATGGAAAGTGTGTCCCACTCCGGATGCTCGGGTGAGGCCAACGTTTCGAACAGCATGCGCAGGCGACGATAGCCGAGTGCCGGCACAGTCGTCTCCGCCAGAATTGTCATGAGGCCCCGCAACCGCAGTCCCGGCATGCCGCGTACGGCGGCCGCGAGTTCGAGAATGGCGTCTGTTGCCGAGAGGGCGAGGCCGCCTTTGTGCCTGTCGTCGTCGACGTTGACCTGAAGACAGACGTTAAGCAATTTGTCGGCGGGTAGCTGGTCTTGCAGGCGCTGCGCCAGCTGCAGCCGATCCAGCGTATGCACCCACTGGAAGTGTGTCGCCACGGCGCGGGTCTTGTTCGCCTGCAGCCGGCCGATGAAATGCCAGGTAAGCGGCAGGTCGCTGAGCGCAGCAATCTTCTCCATGCTCTCCTGCACGTAGTTCTCACCAAAGTCAGACAGCCCGAGGGCATGAGCGTGTCGCACCTCGGCGGCCGAACGCGTCTTGCTCACCGCAATCAGCGTGACAGCGCCGCGATCGCGGCCGCTCGCGCGAACCGCCTGTTCGATTCGCGCGACCACCGTCGGAACGTTGACATCAATGCGGGATTCCGGGGACGTCATGGTGCAGATGAGTACCGCTTCTCAGTTCGTGTGGGCGCCGGTCAGGTTCCCGGCTCCCTTCGTGGTGCAGTCAGGGGCGAAATAATACTATACGGCGCGATACTGCCTTCGGGACCTCGGTGGCGGCGTGTTGTATCCCGCCGGGATGCCCGCTCCGATGGCCTGGCAACCGGTCCCTTGGGGCCACGACAGGGACAGCAGATGGACATAACCGAACTTCTCGCCTTCAGTGCCAAACAGGGCGCATCGGACCTGCACCTCTCCGCCGGCCTCCCGCCGATGATCCGCGTGGATGGCGATGTGCGCCGCATCAACCTGCCGCCGCTGGAGCACCGCGAAGTTCATGCGCTGATCTACGAGATCATGAACGACAAGCAGCGCAAGGACTACGAGGAGTTTCTGGAGACCGACTTCTCCTTCGAAGTGCCGGGTGTGGCCCGGTTCCGGGTCAACGCCTTCAATCAGAACCGGGGTGCCGGTGCCGTGTTCCGGACCATTCCATCGAAGGTGCTGACGATGGAGGACCTGGGCATGAGCCAGGTGTTCAAGGATGTGTCGATGGTGCCGCGCGGACTGGTTGTCGTCACCGGCCCGACAGGCTCCGGCAAGAGCACCACGCTGGCAGCGATGATCGACTTCATCAACGATAGTCGATACGACCATATCCTCACGATCGAGGACCCCATCGAATTCGTGCACGAAAGCAAGAAATGCCTTGTCAACCAACGCGAAGTGCACCGCGATACGCACGGCTTCAATGAGGCGTTGCGCTCCGCGCTGCGGGAAGACCCGGACATCATCCTCGTCGGCGAGATGCGCGACCTGGAAACCATTCGCCTGGCGCTGACCGCCGCGGAAACCGGACACCTGGTATTTGGCACACTGCACACCACGTCGGCGGCAAAGACCATCGACCGTGTGATCGATGTGTTTCCCGCGGCCGAGAAGGACATGGTTCGCTCGCAGTTGTCGGAATCACTGCAGGCGGTCATTTCCCAGACGCTGCTCAAGCGTGCCACGGGCGGTCGCGTCGCGGCGCACGAAATCATGATCGGTGTGCCGGCGATCCGGAACCTGATCCGCGAGAACAAGGTGGCGCAGATGTACTCCGCCATCCAAACCGGTCATGCGGTAGGTATGCAGACGCTGGATCAGTGTCTGCAGGATCTGGTGGCCAAACGTGTCATCACACGCGAAACGGCGCGCGAGAAGGCCAAGAACCCGGAGCTTTTCTAGTGGAACTCGAGAAACTGCTGAGACTGGTGGTCGAAAAAGGCGCCTCCGACCTGTTCGTGACGGCCGGGAAACCCCCGATGATCAAGGTCAACGGCACGCTGCATGCGGTCGGCCGCACGGCGCTTGCACCGGAGCAGGCCCGCGATCTGGTGTTTGGCGTGATGAACCGGGAACAGCAGGAAGCATTTCTTGCCAGTCACGAGTGCAACTTTGCGATCAACACGCACGGTGTTGGCCGATTCCGTGTAAGCGCGTTCTACCAGCGTAATCTGGTGGGCATGGTGCTGCGGCGCATTGAAGTGAACATCCCTCGTGTGGACGATCTGGGTCTGCCCCATGTGATCAAGGATCTGGCCATGACCAAGCGTGGTCTGATCATTTTCGTCGGCGCCACGGGAACGGGTAAGTCCACGTCGCTGGCCGCCATGATCGGTCACCGCAACGAAAACTCGACAGGTCACATCGTCAGCATCGAGGATCCCATCGAATTCGTGCACCAGCACAAGGGTTGCGTGATAACGCAGCGGGAAGTCGGAGTGGATACGGAGTCGTTCGAAGTGGCGCTGAAAAACGTGCTCCGGCAGGCGCCCGACGTCATCATGATTGGTGAGGTGCGCACCCGGGAAACGATGGAGTATGCGTTGACCTTCGCGGAAACCGGCCATCTTTGCCTGTGTACGCTGCACGCCAACAACGCCAACCAGGCGCTGGATCGCATCATTCATTTCTTTCCCAGCGACCGTCACACGCAGGTGTGGATGGACCTGTCACTGAACCTGCGGGCAATGGTGGCGCAACAGCTGGTTCCCACGGTGGATGGCCAGGGTCGGCGGGCGGCAATCGAGGTTCTGATCAATTCGCCGCTTGCCGCGGACCACATCCGCAAGGGCGAAGTGCATCTGCTCAAGGCGCTGATGGCGAAGTCGCGGGAAATGGGCATGCAAACTTTCGACCATGCGTTGTATCAACTTTACGCTGAAGGCGATATCACGTACGAGGCAGCGCTACAGCATGCTGACTCGCCGAACGATCTGCGTCTGATGATCAAGCTCGGCGCGGATGCGAACCCGGGCGCCATGTCCGCCAGCATGGAAGGATTGCGGCTGGAGGAAGATCCCAAGAGTAGTGGTATCAGCTACCGCAGGTAGGACTCGACCAGCAGCGCCGCGGCCACGCCGTGACCGCGCGCGCGATCTCCGCCGGTGATCTCCATCGCCTCGCGTGTTGTGAGCCGCTCATCCACCAGGGTCACTGGCAGGGCGAAACGTTTTGTCAGCGCGGTCGCGAAAGCACGCGCCTTGACGGTGACGGGGTTGTCGGTGTCATCCATGTTGAGTGGCAGGCCGACAACAAGGTGATTCACCTTCCACTCCCGTATCAGGGTGGCCACACGCTGCCAGTCCGGCTTGCCGTTGCGCGCCGGCAGCACGGGCAGGGGTGTGGCGGTTGCGGTTATCGACTGGCCGACGGCCACGCCAATGGATTGCAGTCCGAAATCGAATCCGAGCACCCGCTCGATGTCGGCACTCGTGTCAGGCATGGCCGGCTTTTACCGCCAGCATTCGGGGATCGAAGCCAAGCCGGTGTGCCAGGCTCTGGCGACGCTGCAACACGGGCGTTTCGAAGAGGATGGAGCGGCTCGCGGGAGCGGTGAGCCAGGCGTTGTTCTCCAGTTCCGCATCAAGTTGACCTGCGCCCCAGCCCGCATAACCGAGAAAAACACCGACGTGGCGCGGCGACTCGAAACCCAGCGCGGCGCGCAGCGCATCTTCGCTGCTCGACAGGGCGACGCCCCTGGTGATGAGCAGTGTGGATTCGAATGTCTTCTCGTCGCTGTGCAGCACGAAGCCGCGATCCGGAGAAACGGGACCGCCCTCGAGTACGTTCACGCTCAGCGGTTCAGGCAGGGCCGGCAGTCCCTGGCTGCGCGCCAGCCGTCGTGCGCTCATGTGGGCGAGGCGATTGATCACCAGGCCCATGGCGCCGTTGGCGTCGTGCTGGCAGAGATAGATGATGGTGTCGGCGAAATAGCCGCCGGCCAGTCCCGGCGTGGCGATGAGGAAGCGGTTGGCGAGCCCGGTCATTGGTTCCCGAAACTGTTGCCTGAACGGGAGAACTTCCAGGTGCGGATGATCTCCAGCCGGTCGTATTTCTTGCGCATGTCCAGCGGAAACGGCGGATACGGCGCCGCCAGGCGCACGATGCGCTCCGCGGCGAGATCCAGAGACTGATGGCCGGAGGATTCGATGATTCGCACGTCCGCCAGCGTGCCGTCTTCCCGCAACACCACCAGCAGGCGCAGTGCGCCGAAGATGCCGGTGTTTGGAAAATTCGCGTTCCCGACGCGTTCCACTTTCTCCCGCCAGGTGTGCAGATAGGCGGCTTCGGCGGCGCTCTTGGCGGAAACGCTGGTGAGTCGGTGCGTTCGAGGCGCATCGGCGCGGGCCTGCTCCTCCGCGGCGATGCGGGCTTCCAGACTGGCGATCTCCTCGAGCAGCGTATCGTAGGTTTTTGGCTGCAGCTGGCTGATCAGCGAGTCCGAGCGGGGCAGTTCCGACGGTGGCGGATCGTCACCCTGCATGGTCGAGACGACGGCCTGCGTTGCCGTGTCCATGGTGCTTGCCTGTTCCGGTTGCTGCTGCTGCTCAACCTGATGCGCGCGGTTGTCGTGGAATGGTGAACGCTCGGTGGTCGTGGGCTCCGCGGCGTTGTTGTCGTCGCCGCTTCCGAGCTGGCTGGTGGCGGCGATGTAGCGGGCGTCATCCGGGGCCGTGTCGTCCCTGGTCAATGCCAGCGTCACTTCGATACTGGGCGTACGCTCGAGATTCAGGTCTGAGGAAAAGCCGATGCCCAGGATCAGCGCGGCGTGCAGGCTGGCCGCCAGGAACAGCGTGAAGCCCAGCCTGTCTCGGGGTCTGATATCCGCCATCAGCGCAGAGGTCACCTTGCGTCAACCGTTGGGATTCGCACAGATTGCGTCGATCAGTGTACCCGCGATGTCGAGCCCGAACTGGGTATCGAGTTCACGAATACAGGTAGGGCAGGTGACATTTACCTCGGTCAGGTGATCGCCGATGACGTCCAGACCGACAAAGCGAAGCCCGCGCTTGACAAGCTCCGGGCCGACGATGGAGGCGATTTCGCGATCCCGCTCGGTAAGCGGGCGTCCCTCGCCCGTGCCGCCGGCGGCAAGGTTGCCGCGGGACTCCCCGGACTTGGGGATTCGCGCAAGGGCATAGGGAACCGGCTGCCCGTCGATAACCAGCACGCGTTTGTCGCCGTTCTTTATTTCCGGCAGGTAGCGCTGGGCCATGACCAGCTCCGTTTCCCGGCGCGTCATTGTCTCGAGAATCACGCCCAGGTTCGGGTCGTCTTCGCGAATACGGAAGATGTTCATGCCGCCCATGCCGTCCAGCTTCTTCAGCACGATGTCGCGGTGCTCGCTATGGAAGGCGCGCAGTGTCTCCATCGAGCGGGCGACGATGAGCGGGGGACAACACTCCGGAAACGCGGTCGCGAAAAACTTCTCGTTGCAGTCCCGCAGGCTGCGGGGGTTGTTGACCACCCGTGCACCGGCCTCGGCGGCCCGTTCGAGGAAGTAGGTGGCGTAGATGTACTCCATGTCGAACGGCGGGTCCTTGCGCATCATCACCACATCGACGCTGGCGAGATCGCGCAGACGCGGTTCACCGAGCTGGTACCAGTCGTCGCCGGCCGAGCGATAGTCCAGCGTTGCCGCAAAATCGTCACGCAGCCTCACCGGGCGCATCACCGCCTGTGGCCGGTTGCCGGCATAGATCATGTCGGCAAGCGTCAGATACTGGACGGTGTGTCCGCGCACCTGCGCGGCGCGAATCATGGCAAGCGTGGAGTCCTTTTTCAGCGCCAGTGTATCCAGCGGATCCATTACAAACGCGAATTCGGCCATCTTGGGGTCCGGGTCGTTGCGGACAGCCAAAGTAGCCGCATGTGTGGCAGGCGGCAACAACGGTGAGAACCGCGTCTCCTCCCGGGGGCACCTTGCTGGTGGGCGCTCAGGCCGGGTGTTACATATTCCGTTGCCGTGGCGAAGGCCAATCGCTACTCAACCATGGAACGAATGCAATGGATGATGAACTCAAGGGTGTGCGGGTACTGGTGATCGACGACAGCAAGACCATTCGCCGCAGCGCGGAGAATCTCCTGAGCAAGGAGGGCTGCGAAGTCATTACCGCAACCGATGGTTTTGACGCCCTGGCCAAGATCGCCGAATCCAGACCGGCTATCATTTTCATGGACATCATGATGCCCCGTCTGGACGGCTATCAGACCTGCGCGCTCATCAAGAACAACAGCCAGTTCCGCACCACGCCAGTGGTCATGTTGTCCTCGAAGGACGGCATTTTCGACAAGGCGAAAGGTCGCATCGTCGGCTCGGACCAGTACATCACCAAGCCGTTCAGCCGGGATGAGCTGATCGGCACCATCCGCACGCTGGTCGGGTGACGGGATGCTGGCCCGGAGGACGGCAAATCCAGAGCCGACCACGCACGGTGCGTGGCGGGACGGGGTGAACTGACATGGCTCGAATCCTGGTTGTGGAAGACTCGCCGATAGAGACGCATCAATTCGTGAACCTTCTGGTCAAGCACGGTCATCAGGTGCTTACCGCGACATCCGGCGATGACGGTTTGGCGCTGGCTCGGGAAGAGGTGCCCGACGCCATCCTCATGGACGTGGTGCTGCCCGGCATGAATGGATTCCAGGCCACGCGGCAGATCACGCGAGGCGCTGAAACCAGGCACATCCCGGTAATCATGATCAGCTCCAAGAAGCAGCCGGCCGATCGGGTGTGGGGCGAGCGGCAGGGCGCCAGCGCCTACATGGTCAAACCGGTGAACCACGACGCGCTGATTGCCTGTCTGGATTCGCTGCTGCAGTCGCGCAAGGCCGCCCCGTGAGCGCGTCGTCATTTCAGGCATTGCGCGATCTGGAGTCCGCGGCGCAGGCAAACGCGCTGCCGTTGCCGCTCGGCGAAAATGGCGAACCGCAGTGGCAGGGTATCGGGTATCAGCTGGGCGGCATCCGCCTGGTTTCCGCAATGGGCGAGGTGCGGGAAGTGCTTCAGCCTCCCCGGTATACCCCGCTGCCTGGCGTACAGAGCTGGGTGCTGGGTATAGCGAACATTCGCGGGCGGTTGATCCCCATCATCGATCTGCACCGTTACCTGGACCTCGACGCCTCGCTGCCGCCGTCACTGGCGCGTGTGCTGGTCGTGGAAGGCGGTGGCCTGGTGGCCGGACTTCTGGTGGAGGCGTCGCTCGGTATTCAGCACTTCATGGTCAGTGCGTTTGAGCTTCCGGGGGCGGATGTGCCGGGAGCCATTGCACCACTGGTGCGCGGCGCCTATCGACATGGCGGCCGCATCTATTACGAAGCGAAGTTGAGTGGCTTGCTGGAACAGCCACGTTTTCGCGACGTGGCGATTCACGATGAGGAACGAACTCCGGCCGATACGCTGCACTAGCGACGGCTGGCGGAACGGAAGGGCCGGTCCCTTCCCGGTTTGCACCGGTGATCGGCGAGGGCGGCCCGGTGTGGAGAACGACCCGTTTCGACGGACAGGAAGTAGTAGCCAAAGGAATTGATGATGCATCACCGAAGACTCTCCGCAGTTTCCATTGCACTCCTGGTGCTGTTCGCGGCGCTCGTGGCAGGTGTCGTCTATCTGGCACTGACGGATGCGCGACCGCTTCTGGATAACCACCCGCTTCTGGTTGCGTTGTTCGCGATGGGTGTGCTCGGCCTCGCCAACTGGCGTATGGTCAGCGAAGTCAATGCGCAGTTCGAGGAGCAGGCGGAGCAGAACGAGCGCAATCAGAGCGCTATCCTGCAGTTGCTCGATGAGCTGGCGGATCTGGCGGAAGGCGACCTCACCGTGAGGGCCTCGGTCACCGAAAACTTCACGGGCGCCATCGCCGACTCGATCAATTTTGCGATTGAGCAGATGCGCGAACTTGTGGCCAAGATCAATGACCTTTCCGGACAGGTGGTCAGTGCCGCCAAGAGCACCCAGGCAACGGCAGGCAATCTGGCGCAGGCGGCGGAGCACCAGGCGCGCGAAATGTCAGCCGCGTCGCAGACCATCAACGACATGGCCGGCTCCATCGAGCAGGTATCGGCCAATGCCCAGGAGTCCGCGTCGGTAGCGCAGCGCGCGGTAGCCATCGCCGGGAACGGCTCGCTGGTGGTCAACGACACCATCAAGGGCATGGACAGCATTCGCGGGCAGATTCAGGAAACCTCCAAGCGCATCAAGCGGCTGGGTGAGAGTTCCCAGGAAATCGGCGACATCGTCTCGTTGATCAACGACATTGCTGACCAGACCAACATTCTCTCGCTGAATGCCGCCATTCAGGCGTCCATGGCGGGCGATGCCGGCCGCGGCTTCGCCGTCGTGGCGGACGAAGTACAGCGGCTGGCGGAGCGGTCGAGCGCTGCCACCAAACAGATTGCGGCCCTGGTGAAAGCCATTCAGACCGACACGCACGAGGCGGTGACCTCCATGGAGCAGACGACCAGTGAGGTGGTGAACGGTGCGAAGCGGGCCCAGGACGCCGGAGTGGCGCTCGAGGAGATCGAAACGGTGTCGCGCTCGCTGGCGGAACTCATCCAGAGTATCTCCAATGCCGCCCGACAACAGTCGGTGAGTGCCGGCAACGTGTCGAACACGATGAGCGTCATTCAGAACATTACGGTGAAGACGGCCGAGAGCACGGACCAGACTGCCAAGTCGATTGGCAATCTGGCCTCCATGGCAAGCGCGATGAAGGAGTCGGTGGAAGGCTTCAAGCTTCCGTGACCTTCCGACCTTTTGCCGTGAGCACATTTCGCCGATGATGCACACGTTCAGCAACAGCGCTGCTGCGTTGCGTTTCCGGGATGGAATCCAGGCGTTCAGGAGCAGGGGTAAGGCAAGCAGATGAGTCAAGGCCGAGAGCTCTTTGCCCTCGATTGGGTAAAAGGTGAAATCCTCGGCGCGCTGGAACAGGCGCGTCAGGCACTGGAGGCATACGCGGAATTCGGCGAGGACGAAACGCGGATGCGCACGTGCCTGACACAGGTGCATCAGGTGCATGGCTCGCTGGTCATGCTGGAACTGAAAGGCGTTGCGCTGCTGGCGGATCATCTGGAGCGTCTTGCGCAGGAGCTACTCAACGGTCGCTGGCGGGACAAGTCCCGTGACGACGCCTGTCAGTTGCTGATGCAGGGAATTCTCGAGCTTCCCGTGCGCCTGGAACGTATCGAGGACGGCGGGGAAGACAGTGAAGCCGCGGTATTGGGCTTCGTAAATCGTTGCCGTGCCCTGCTTTCGCTGGAACTCATGGCGCGTCCGGCGCTCATCCGCCAGGTTGCGGGTGAGGCGGCGCTGGATCGCTTCGAGCGTATTGATGGCCGAGGCAAGATCCGGCGCATCCGGGCGGCCTATCAGAACGTCCTGCTTGGATTGCTGAAAGGTCAGCACGAGCCCCATTTCATCGACACACTGCAGAAAGTCGCTGTCGGTCTCGAGCGGATTTGTCAGGACACGCCGGCGCAGATGGTCTGGGAAAGCTTCGGCGAATTTGTCGAGAGTCTGCGCAGCGCGCCGCTGCCGCTGTCGGCGGACGTCATTCGTATACTGCGTCGCGTCGATGCGGAAATCCGGCGTTTTGCGCAGGATGGTGCGGATGCCATTCTGGCGCCGGTTCCGGAGCGCCTGCTCAAACAACTACTCGACAGCGTTCTGGAGCGTGGCTCGGAGAGTGAGCGTCTGCAGACGCTGCGCAAGCGTCTGGAACCGGAGGCGGATGAGCAGGTTATCGCCTCCGGTCGGGAAGCGCTGGTCGCCGCCAGCCATGTGCTGATGGACGAACTCACCAGCGTGAAGGATCAACTTGATCTGCTGGTGCGGGGTGACGCCATCCAGGGCGTGGACCTGGAGCCGGTGGCGCCGACGCTGCGGCGCATTGCTTCCACCTGTGCCGTGCTTGGGCTGGAGAACTCCCACCTGATCGTGGAAGAGCAGGTACGCCGGTTGGAGCGGCTTGTATCGGCACCTTCGGTGGAACGGGATGCGCTGTTCGGTATCGCTGCCTCGCTGCTGCAGGTCGAGGAAAACCTGAACAGCGTGAATACACTGCGCAGCGGCCGGGCGCGCGAAGATGACCTCTCCGATGCGGCGCAGCAGGTACTGCTGGAAGCGCGGGCGGCGTTGGGCGATATCAAGCAGGCCGTGGTCAATTTTGTTGGTAACGAGTTTCTCGCCTCCTACCTCGATGGCACGGAAGTACGCATGCATGCGGTCAGTGGCGCGTTGAGCGTCATTGGCCTCGAGCGTCCGGCGGCGCTGCTGGAAGACTGTCGCGCGTTTCTTGCCGACGAAATCCGAAGCTATTCGAAAGCAGAGGACACCACGCAGTGGGAGCGGCTGGACCGGTTTGCCGACTGCCTCAGCGGTATCGACTATCACCTGGAGCGCCTGGGCGAAGGCACCCAGGGGAAGGCAGGTGACATCCTCGATGTGGTGGAGCGCAACCTGCTGGCGACTGGCTTTCTGGGGCGCGGCAAGACGATGCCCCAACCTGCGGCGGAGCCAGCGGCGCGGGACGCCGAGCCATCCCGGGACGCTGATGCGCTGAGCGGCGCATCCGGGCTGCAGCCGATGGATGAGATGCCGGTCGTTGCTGGCGACGATGCAGTGCCGGTCGAGGTGGCGCCCGCTGTCACGCTGGCAGTGGCAGGTGCGGAGCTGCCGGGTCCTGAACTTGCGGACGACGGCGACGCACCGGTCACCGATACAGATTTCGAAGCCTTTGCCGGTATGGACGCGCTGGTGGATGCCCTCGAGGGGCGGGATACCCCGGAGGTCACCGACCCTGGGATGACAATGCCCGCCGGCGATGCGCTTGTGGCGTCAGCCCGGACGGGTGAGCATGCCGATGCGGATCTGGCGCCTGGAAACGACGGCGATGGCCTGGCGGATACCACTGAGGAGGCGGTGTCCGCCCCGATAGCGGCGACGACTGTGCCGGCTGAGTCCGTTATGGCGGACATGGTGCCCGCTCTGGGCGAAGCCGATGCGGGCGAAGAGGCGTTGATGTCGCCGATGGCCGACGAACCGGTTCAGTTCCTCGATGCGCCGCTGGACGAAACTGCGCCCACGTCGCCCCTGGACAGCATTTCCGGGCTGGCACCGCCACCTCTGGAAGCTGCGCCGGACTGGTTGGACCTTGGCCCGGACATCGCGTTTTCCGGGTATGACGAAGCGACAGGACGTGAGCCCGGCAAGCCGCTCACCGCCGCGGCGGACGACCCGACCGTGCCCGCGGCTGAATACAGCGACCAGGCGGCGAGCGCGCCGGCCGATGGCGTGGCGACCGAGGTTTTCCCGGAGGACCGGAGCCTTGAGTGCGTCGATGCCGATACCGATGCCGATGCCGATGCCGATGCCGATGCCGGTCTGGATGCCGCCCACACGAGTGAGCCCGCCCTGTACGCGACTGTTGGTACGGAAGACGACAGCGAGGCGCCCGGTTCCGATGCGGAGTCGATGCTGGGTGAGTTCGATCTCTCCAGTGATGCCTTCGCCAACATCGACGAGCAGGCCGCGCCCGCGCCAGCAGCTTCGGAAGACGATGACGAGGAAATCCGTGAGGTGTTCACGGAGGAGGCGGGCGAAGTCCTCGAGGCGCTGGAAGTAAACCTGCAGCGGCTGTCCGCCGATGTCGGCGATGCCGAGGCATTGCGCGAGCTCCGGCGTGGCTTCCATACGCTGAAAGGTAGCGGCCGCATTGTGCAGGCAACGGAAATCGGTGAGCTGGCGTGGGCGGTTGAGAACATGCTCAACCGGGTCATCGATGGCACCGTACCGATTAGACCGGAGATCGTGGCCCTTGCCAGACAGGCGAAGGACCTGATGCCGGCAATGCTGGCGGCATTTGTGGAGCGTCGCGCCGCACCGGGCGAGATGGCGGCCAACATCATCGACAACGCCGATATTCTCGCCAGCGGCGGCAGTCTCGGCTCCAACGACGACGATGTGGTCGACCTCACCTCGGACGAAGAGGAGCGCCGCCTGTTCCTGGACGAGGCCCGGGAATACGTGGCGCTGCTGCGCGCCAAGACCGGTCGCCGGCGCGTACACCTGGACGAAGAACTACTGATGGGGCTGCATACCTTCGTCGGCAGCGTCAGCCTGTTGATGCCGGGCGTCGTGAGTCAGCTTGTCGAGCTGCTGTACGAGATAGGCCGTGCGGCGAATCTCCAGGTACTTCGGGGTCCGAATGTCGAGGTGGATATCGCAAGGCTGCTGCAATCGGCGGCCCAGGTGCTCGAAGCGACCTTCCAGAACTTCGAAAGCCACCAGGAACAGCACGATGACGCGCTGGATGATCTGCTCGCCACCGCCCATGCCATCCTGGCCAACGCCGATGAATCTCCCGCTGAAGAGATGTTGCACGGGCTCACCCATCTGCACATCGTGCTCGACGCCAGAGAGTCCTTCGAAGCCTGGCACGCCGGTACCGATGCAAGTGCGTTTCATGCGGAATTCAAGGCGGCTCTGCAGGCGATACTGGGCGCCACTTTCCGCCCGCAGATCACCGATATTGCGAAGGCGCTGCTGAATGCGCTTGTACCGCTCGATCCGCATCGGGCGATCTCCGGTGTGGAGCGGGATACTCTCGTCGCCGCCTGTGACCGGCTGCTGGAGGTCATAGACGCCATTTCCGCCGAGCAGGTATTGCCCCGCGTTGATGAGGTGGTTACGGCGCTGGGCGATCTGAGCAGTGGACTGTTGCCGGGCGCCGACGGCAGCGCCAGCGCACCTTCCGATTCCGGGACGCCAACACTGCTGTCCATGACTTCGGAATCGGTACCGTCAGCGATGCCGGCAGAGCCGTCAACGCCAGCCTTGCCGGACGGCCGGGCGCCTATCGATCCGGCCGTTATCGCCACGCTCGAACGTGAGGCGCGGCAGATGGATCCGGAGCTTGCCGACGTCTTTTTCGAGGAAGCCGAAGAACTGCTGGAGGCGCTTGACGCCAGCGTCCAGGAATTTGTCGGAGAGCCGCGCAATGGTCTGCACCTCGAGAACACGCTGCGAGGTCTGCACACGCTGAAAGGCAGCGCGCGACTGGCGGGTCTGGCAAAAGTCGGTGACCGCGTGCACCAGCTTGAATCCGAAATGAGCGTGCTGCAGTACGGTGATCCGCCTGATAAACCGGTAATCGTCAGCATTCAGCGTGGCTACGATGAAGTGTCGGCGTATGTGCAGCGGGTGCGCGATGCGTTCCGCGAGCCAGTGACGGTGACAAGCAGCGCCACGACTGCGGCCGAGCCGGCCATCGTGCCGATACCAGTTGCCGGGCGCTCTTCCGCTGCCGCCGGGACCGGGGAGGAAACTGCGGCCGCTGCGCCGGTTGCGAGCCGGCCAATTGTCCTTTCCCGCTCGGCCGTGACCGATGAATCCACCGGTGACGCGCTCACCGCAGGCGGGGCCCAGGACATGATCCGGGTGCGCGCCGGCTTGCTGGAGAACCTGGTCAACCTGGCGGGTGAGAGCAGCATTCTGCGGGCCAGGGTCGAGCAGGGCATCAACGAATTCACGCTCTCGCTGGAGGAGATGGAAACCACCATCGTCCGCCTGCGGGAGCAGTTGCGGCGCCTTGAGATGGAAACCGAAGCCCAGGTGCTGTTCCGCACCGAGGTTGCCGATCGGCGGCACGAACACTTCGATCCGCTCGAGATGGACCGCTACTCGCAGTTGCAGCAGCTCTCGCGCGCTTTGTCGGAGAGTGCTTCCGACATGCTGGACCTGAAAGACACCCTGCTGTTCAAGTCCCGGGAAGCGGAAACGATTCTGCTCCAGCAGGCGCGGGTGAATACCGAACTGCAGGAGGGGCTCATGCGCACGCGCATGGTTCCTTTCAGCCGATTGGTGCCACGGCTGCGGCGCATCGTCCGACAGATTGCCACCGAAGTGGGCAAGGACGTCGAATTCCATACCACGAATGCGGAAGGCGAACTCGATCGAAATCTCCTCGAGCGCATGGTGCCGCCCCTGGAGCACATGCTGCGCAACGCAGTCGACCATGGCATCGAAGCGACCAGCGTCAGGCGCAGTTTCGGCAAACCGCTCCAGGGGCGCATCGATCTGCGACTGTCCCGGGAAGCGGGCGATATCGTCATTGAAATCGCTGACGATGGCATGGGTATCGACGTCGAAGCGGTGCGCGCGAAAGCGATGGAGCGCGGCCTGTTGCGCAGCGACGCACGCCTGTCGGATGAGGAGGTGCTGGAGTTCATCCTGGCGCCGGGCTTCAGTACGGCAAAGGCGGTCACGCAGATTTCCGGACGCGGTGTTGGGCTGGACGTCGTCAACAGCGAAGTCAAGCAGCTTGGCGGCAGTGTCTCCATCAGCTCGATGGCGGGCAAAGGCACACGCTTTGTTCTGCGGGTGCCGTTTACGGTATCGGTGAACAGGGCGCTGATGGTTACCGTCGGCGAGGATCAGTACGCCGTGCCGCTGAACACCATCGAGGGCATCGTACTGCTCGACGGTGACCAGCTCGACGGTATCACCGAGTCGGACGACAAGCTGTTCGACTATGCGGGCATCAACTACCGGGTGCGCTATCTGGGAACCTACCTGGGGCGCGAGCTCAGCACGGGTCGTGGTACGAGTGGGGTTCCCCTGGTACTCGTTCGTTCCGGCGATCAGGCTATTGCCGTTGCCGTGGACAGTGTGCTGGGCAGCCGTGAGATCGTCGTGAAGAGTCTCGGGCCGCAGTTCGCCGGTGTTGGTGGTATCTCCGGCGCAACGATCCTCGGCGATGGTAGCGTCGTTGTCATTCTCGACCTGGTTGCATTGATCCGTTCGCATGGCCGTCAGTCACTGGCACCGGTCTATCGCGATGTTGCCGCGAAAGCCCGGCCGCGTTGCGTGATGGTGGTGGATGATTCCGTCACGGTGCGCAAGGTCACGTCGCGCCTGCTGGAGCGACAGGGCCTGGAAGTGATCGTCGCCAAGGACGGTGTGGAGGCCATGGCGCTACTCAGCGAACGGACACCGGACATCATGCTGTTGGACATCGAGATGCCACGCATGGATGGATTCGAAGTGGCGCGGCAGGTTAGACACGACAGCCGTACCAGTACGATGCCGATTGTCATGATCAGCTCCCGTACGGGTGATAAACACCAGGAGCATGCGGCAGCGTTGGGCGTCAATCGATTCCTGGGAAAACCGTTTCAGGAAAGCGAACTGCTAGCCGCCATTGATGAACTGGCGCACGGGAGATAGGTAATGGCGTTACCCGCACTTCAGAGCGCGGAGGAACTTGCCTGCGTGCTCGTTTCAGCCGAAAACGGCGGCCTGCTGCTGCCCAACAGCTGTGTGGCCGAGATTCTGCCATGGCGGCGGGTGAAGCCCATGGTTGCCGCGCCGCGCTGGTGCGTTGCCTCGCTTGGCTGGCGAGGGCATTCGATCGTGGTGGTCGATTTCCAGGTGATGGCTGGTCTTGGCGAACCAGCGCGAAGTGGACGACGCTCACTCGTTGTCATCAATCGGGTTGGTGAACGCGACGGCGCCGGGTTCTATGCGTTTGCCGTGTCCACACTGCCTCGCCTGGTGCATCTGGCGGAAGACGAGATTCGCGACTGCCCGCCGGACAGGCTGTCGCCAGCGATCCTGTCGCGGGTCATGGTGGGGACGGAAGAACTTGTCATCCCGAATCTTCGCTACATCGAAGACGAGGTTGCCCGCCTGCTCTGACGGAGTCCTGCTGCGTGGCCTACAGTCGCCACCCCCAGCTCTGCCGTACTGCCGCGATAGCCGCCAGCGGTGCGGTCTCCGCCCGCAGAATCAGTCCTCCAAGCCCGTGCAGGGTAATGTTCTCCCTGTGAAAGCGCTCCGTTTCCGCGGGTGACCAGCCGCCTTCGGGGCCGACGAACAGTGTGATCGGTCCGTAGGGAAGCGCCTGCGGCAGCGGCTCGCCACCGGGGTGAAGTGCGATACGGGGCGCGCCCTCGGCGATGGGCCCTTCGCGCAGGAAATCGCTCAGCGGAACGCTCTCGCGAAGTTGCGGCAGGAAACGTGCGCCAGATTGTTCGCAGGCGGCGACGATGATGCGGCGCAGGTGCTCCAGCCGCCGCTCGCCGCGCTCGTCCTGCCAGCGCACTGCGCAATGGTCCGTGTGGAGAAGGGTAATGATCTGCGCGCCCAGTTCCACGCTTTTCTGTACGGCCCGGTCGAGCGCGTCGCCTTTCAGTAGCGCCATGGCGAGGTGAATCGGCTGTGGCGGTTCGACTCCTGACGTTGTTCGTGTGATCGTGACGTCGCAGCCGCGCTTGCCGGGATTGGTGACATTACCCTCCCATTCGTCCCCAAGACCGTTGAACACGGCGATCGCGTCGCCTTCGCGGGCGCGAAGTACACGGGTCAGGTGGTGCGCCTGTTCGCGAGGCAGTGTCACGATGTCCCCAGGCGCGGGGGAGATATCGGGAACGTACAGGCGCTGCCTGCGCATGCGTGCTCTAGAGAAAGCTCAGACGATCGACGATGCGGCGCGTGGCGCCCCAACGATTGAGCGTGTAGAAATGAAAGCCGGGTGCGCCCTCGGCATGCAGGTCCTCGCACAGTCGTGTGCACACGTCGCAACCAAAGTCGCGCACGGCCTCGTCGTCATGCGCCAGACTGTCTAGCTTTTTCAGCATCCAGCGGGGAATATCCGCGCCTGCCTTGGCGGAGAAACGCACGATGCTCTCCACACCGGTAATAGGCATGATGCCGACGTGAATCGGCAAATCGAGTCCGCGACGACTGCAGCGCTCACGAAAGTCGTAGTAGGCGTAGGGAGAGTAGAAGTACTGCGTGATGGCGCTGTTTGCGCCGGCCGCCACCTTGTCGGCGAAGTAATCCAGATCGCTGTCCGGCGATGTGGCGTCGGGATGTATTTCCGGATACGCGGCCACTTCCAGCTGAAAGTAGTCGCCGAAATTGCCCCGGATGAGGGCAACCAGCGCCTGCGCATTGGCGCTGCGCAGTGACCGTCCGAGCCCCGACGGAACATCGCCCCGCAGGGCGACAATGCGCCTTACGCCGATATCGCGATAACGCTGCAGAAGCGCCACGACCGTGTCTTCGCTGTCCGCGCCGATGGAAAGATGCGGAGCGGCGTCGTGACCCGCTTCGATCAATGTCTTCACGGTGTCGAACGTTCCGTCGCGCGTGGTACCGCCCGCGCCGTACGTGACGGAATAGAAGGCGGGAGATTTTGCCTGCAGGCGCGGCACCACGTTGCTCAGCAACTTGCTGATGCCGTCGCCTTCACGCGGCGGAAAGAACTCGAAACTCAGGCGGCTCTGTCTGCCCATGACGTACTGCTCCGTGTCGTTTGGGGTAGCGGCGCGCCGATTTTACGTGCGCAGCGCGTCCGCCTTGTCCGTGCGCTCCCACGTGAACTGGTCTTCCGTGCGGCCGAAATGTCCGTAAGAAGCCGTATCGCGGTAGATTGGGCGCTTCAGGTCCAGCATGCGGATCAGGCCGCGAGGTCGCAAATCAAAATGCTCACGTACAAGTTGAACGATCTTCTCGTCGGAAAGTTTGCCGGTGCCGAAGGTGTTGATGCTGATGGAAGTGGGTTCGGCGACACCGATGGCGTAGCTCACCTGGATCTCGCAGCGTTCAGCCA
Source organism: Pseudomonadales bacterium (assembly GCA_024234635.1). GTDB lineage: Bacteria > Pseudomonadota > Gammaproteobacteria > Pseudomonadales > Azotimanducaceae > SYFY01. The sequence goes on from JACKNX010000011.1 coordinate 51,684, forward strand.
GACCGGCGGCGACGATGTTCTTCGCGACATAGCGACCGGCGTAAGCGGCGCTGCGGTCCACTTTGGAAGGATCCTTGCCTGAGAAGGCACCACCTCCGTGACGGGCCATGCCGCCATAGGTGTCCACGATGATCTTGCGCCCGGTCAGCCCGCAGTCCCCCACCGGGCCGCCGATGACGAACTGCCCCGTTGGATTGATGAAGTATTTGGTGCTGGAGGACAACCAGTTGGCCGGCAGAACAGGCTTGATGATCTCTTCCATCACCGCCTCACGCAGGTCTGCCTGTGTCACGTCCGGCTCGTGCTGGGTGGAAAGCACCACGGCATCGATGGACGTGGGCTGGCCGTCCGGGCCATAGCGGAAGGTGACCTGCGACTTGGCGTCCGGGCGCAGGAACTTGAGGCTGGAACGGCGTTTGTCCGCCTGCTGCCTGCAGAGGCGATGCGCGAACGTGATGGGCGCAGGCATCAGCACATCGGTTTCATTGGTGGCATAGCCGAACATCAGACCCTGGTCGCCCGCGCCCTGCTCATGATCCGACGTTTCATCGACGCCCATGGCAATGTCCGCGGACTGCATGCCCAGCGCGTTGACCACGGTGCAGGATTCCGGGTTGAAGCCGATTGCGTCGGAGTTGTAGCCGATCTCGGCGATGACCCGGCGAACGAGTTCGTCCACATTCACCTTCGCCGCCGTGCGAATCTCGCCCGCGACAACGACAACGCCTGTCTTGATCAGCGTTTCACACGCGACGCGGGACTCCGGGTCCTGCGCGAGCATCGCATCCAGAATGGCGTCGGAGATCTGGTCCGCCATTTTGTCCGGGTGGCCTTCGGATACGGATTCGGAGGTGAAGACGGAATAGTCGGCCATGAAGAGGTTCCTTGAAATCTGGTGATTATCGGCGCGCTATTGAATCCCACGGGGCGCGCCTGGAAGTCGCGCGATTGTAAACGAATTGACGGCATGCAAATTGCGACCTGTCGACGATCCGGGGAGAATGGGCGCCGCTGTGGGAAGGTCAGGACGTTAAGTTGACAAGAATAGAGCGAGCCAACGCCATCAGGGTGCTGGCCATGGATGCCGTTGAGAAAGCGAAGTCAGGCCACCCGGGCGCGCCGATGGGCATGGCGGATATCGCGGAAGTGCTTTGGGTGGACTTTCTCAAGCACGATCCCGCGGCGCCGGACTGGTGGGACCGCGACCGGTTCGTCCTGTCCAACGGTCACGCCTCGATGCTTCTTTATTCTCTGCTGCACCTTACCGGTTACGCCGTGTCGATGGACGACATAAAGAACTTCCGCCAGCTTGGTTCGCCAACCGCCGGTCATCCCGAAGTGCATGAATGTCCTGGTGTGGAAACCACCACCGGGCCGCTGGGCCAGGGTTTTGCCAACGCCGTTGGCATGGCGCTCGCGGAATCGAAACTGGCTGCCGCTTTCAATCGCGATGGTCACACCGTTGTCGACCACCGCACCTGGGTGTTCGCGGGCGACGGCTGCCTCATGGAAGGTGTCTCACACGAAGCCGCGGCACTGGCGGGTGCGCTGGGGCTTGGCAAGCTCATCTGCATATACGACCAGAACGGTATTTCCATCGACGGCGCGGTCGATGCCTGGTTTCCCGAAGATGTGGCCGCACGTTTCGAGGCGTATGGCTGGCGCGTGATCCGGGACGTGCAAGGGCACGAAGCAGACAAGGTGGAAGCTGCGCTGAAGGCGGCGATGGCAGGTGATGGCAGACCGACGCTGGTCATGTGCCGTACGGTCATCGGTTACGGGGCGCCGGGCAAGCAGGGCACGGCGGGTGTGCACGGTTCGCCGCTTGGTGCCGCCACCATCGCGGCGGTGCGCACAGCTTTCAACTGGGGCAATGCGCCGTTCGACATACCCGGGCATATCTATGAAGCCATGGATTGCCGCCCTCGAGGTGGCGCGGCCCACGCCGACTGGACAACGCGGTTCGATGCCTATCGCCGGGCGCATCCTCAACTGGCCGCGGAATTCGAAAGACGCATGCGGGGAGATCTGCCTGAGGACTGGGACGCGTCCCTGACCGCGCTGATCAACAAGGAGCTTGACACACCGGAATCGCTGGCGACCCGCGTCTCGTCGCAGCGCTGCATTGCCGCCATTGCCGAGGATCTGCCCGAACTGTTCGGTGGCTCGGCGGATCTGTCGGAGAGCAACGGCACCCACTGGAAGGATGCCGGTGATCGGTACCTCAGTTATGGCGTACGCGAGTTCGGCATGACCGCGATCACCAATGGCCTGGTGCTGCACGGCGGACTGCGGCCGTTCAGTGGCACGTTCCTGGTATTCATGGAATATGCCCGCAACGCCGTCCGCCTGGCGGCGCTGATGCATCTCAACAATATTCTCGTCTACACCCACGACTCCGTCGCGCTGGGCGAGGACGGTCCCACCCACCAGCCGATCGAGCAGCTCACGAATCTGCGCACCACGCCCAATCTGCGCACCTGGCGCCCGTGTGACACGGTGGAAACCGCGGTGGCCTGGCGGGAAGCCATCAGGGCGCGGCGGTCACCCAGCGCGCTGGTGCTCACCCGGCAGAAGACACCGCCGCAGGCGCACTCGCCAGCCACGCTGGAGGGCATTGCCCGCGGCGGCTACGTGCTCTCGGACCCGCAAGGCGTGGATCCGGTGGTGGCCATCATTGCCACCGGCTCCGAAGTCGGTCTGGCCCTGCAGGCTGCCAACTCACTCACGGCGGACGGGGTGCCGGCTCGGGTAATCTCCATGCCGTGCGCCGAGCTGTTTCTGGCCCAGGATGCAGGCTGGCGAGACGCTGTTCTGCCGCCGGCATTGCGTGCGCGCGTGGCGGTGGAAGCGGCCCATCCCGGTTACTGGTACCGATTCGTTGGGCTGGATGGCGAAGTGGTGGGAATCGAACGGTTTGGCTTGTCAGCGCCGGGCGACCAGGCGATGGCGGCTTGTGGCATCACCACAGAGGCGGTCGTGAATGCGGTCAGACGGACGCTGAGCCGGCTGGCCTGAAGGCAGTTGGCGGGACCCCGTGCGGTCCCTTTGTGCGAGCCCATGAAGGGTTAAAGGAGACGTCATGCCCAGGCTGATGAAGGATATTCCGCTGGCTGGCCAGCGGGTGTTCATCCGCGAAGATCTCAATGTTCCTGTAAAGGATGGCAAGGTCACCAGCGATGCGCGCATCCTGGCGGCGTTGCCGACGCTGAAGCAGGCCCGCGATGCCGGTGCCCGCGTCATCGTCATGTCCCACCTCGGTCGGCCGAAGGAAGGCGTGTACGAGGACGTGTTTTCGCTGGCGCCCGTTGCGCGTCGCCTGAGTGAGTTGCTCGGTGCGGACGTGCCCCTGCTCAAGTCCCTGGACGACGTGGGCAGTGTCAGCGATGGCCAGATTGCACTGCTGGAGAACATTCGTTTCCTGGTGGGCGAAGGCAAGAACGAGGATGCATTGGCCAGGCAGATGGCGGCTGCCTGCGATGTCTATGTGATGGACGCGTTTGCCACTGCACACCGCGCGCAGTGTTCCACGCACGGCATCGCCAGGTTCGCCAAGATCGCCTGCGCCGGCCCGCTGCTGGCCGCCGAACTGGATGCGCTCGGCAAGGCGCTGAAGGCGCCGGCAAGGCCGATGGTGGCGATCGTCGGTGGTTCCAAGGTATCCACCAAGCTGGAGGTGCTGGAGTCACTGGCCGCCATCGCTGATCGCATCATCGTGGGTGGCGGTATTGCCAACACCTTCATTGCGGCGGCGGGATACAACGTCGGTCAGTCGCTGTACGAGCCCGATCTCGTGGCCATGGCAAAGAAGATCGCCGCACGGGTGGACGTGCCGCTGCCGGAAGACGTGGTGGTGGCCAAGGAAGTCAGCGAGACGGCAGTGGCCGAAGTGAAGCAGCTCGGTGAACTGGCGGCAGACGACCGCATTCTCGACATCGGGCCGAAAACCGCGCGCGCCTGGGCCGCGGCACTCGGTTCGGTGAAGACCATACTGTGGAACGGGCCGGTCGGCGTCTTCGAGTTCGACCAGTTCGGCGAAGGCACGCGGGTGCTGGCCGAGGCCATCGCGGGCAGCGATGCGTTTTCCATTGCGGGTGGCGGCGACACGCTGGCGGCCATCGACAAATACGGCATCGCCGAAGGCGTGTCCTATATTTCTACCGGTGGCGGCGCATTCCTGGAGTTCGTGGAGGGCAAGGTTTTGCCGGCCGTGGAAATCCTCGAAGCGCGCGCCAACGGCTGAATCTTTTTTCGACTTCAGACAAGACGACAAGTCAGGACGGTATTCATGGCTCTGATCAGCATGCGACAACTGCTGGACCACGCCGCCGAGAACGGCTACGGCGTGCCGGCGTTCAATGTGAACAACCTGGAGCAGATGCGCGCCATCATGGAGGGCGCCAGCGAGACCGATTCGCCGGTGATCGTGCAGGCGTCCGCGGGAGCGCGCAAATATGCGGGCCCCAATTTCCTGCGCCATCTCATTCTTGCCGCGGTGGAGGAGTTTCCACATATCCCGGTGTGCATGCACCAGGATCACGGCGCCTCGCCGGCGGCGTGTCAGCGCTCGATTCAGCTCGGCTTCTCTTCGGTGATGATGGACGGCTCGTTGCTGGAGGATCAGAAGACGCCGGCGGAATACGAGTACAACGTGCGCACGACAAAGCTGGTGGTGGACATGGCCCACGCCTGCGGCGTCTCGGTGGAAGGGGAACTTGGCTGCCTGGGGTCGCTGGAAACCGGCGAAGCCGGTGAGGAAGACGGTGTCGGCGCCGTTGGCAAACTCACGCACGACATGATGCTCACCGATCCCGAGCAGGCCGCTGACTTCGTGAAGGCTACTGGCGTGGACGCGCTTGCCATTGCGATCGGCACCTCGCACGGCGCCTACAAGTTCACGCGCCCGCCGACAGGCGACATCCTGGCCATCAACCAGGTGAAGGCGATCCACGCGCGCATTCCGAACACGCACCTGGTGATGCATGGTTCGTCGTCGGTGCCGCAGGACCTGCTGAAGATCATCAACGAATTCGGCGGCGAGATCCCTGAAACCTACGGGGTGCCGCTGAAGGAAATCCAGGAAGGCATCAAACACGGTGTGCGCAAGGTGAATATCGACACCGACCTGCGCCTGGCCGCTACGGCCGCGATCCGCAAGCATCTGGCAACGAAACGCGCGGAATTCGACCCCCGAAAGTACCTGGCGGACAGCATCAAGGCCATGAAACAGGTTGTGGTGGAGCGTTACGAAGCGTTCGGCACCGCCGGTTGGGCATCGAAGATTTCGCCTGTTTCCCTGGAAGGCATGTTCGAGGCGTACGCCAGCGGCAAGCTCGATCCCGTCATCAACTGACGGACGATCGTGGCGCGGGGGGATGCGGACTTCTCGGCGGCGACGCTGTTGCGGCAACTCAAGCCGTGGCAGGCGTTGCCGCTGTCCGACGAACCGGACGAACTGGATGCCTATCGCCGCTTCTACGGTTTTCGGCCCGACACCGAACACCGGATCGGCCGGCTTGCCATCGGCGAACACGACATTGCCGTTCAGGCATTTCTACCCGAAAAGCCCGTCGGCACCGCCGTGGTCGTACACGGCTACTACGATCATGTCGGGCTGTTTGTCCACCTGATCGAACATCTGCTCGATCAGGGGCTCAGTGTGCTCAGCTTCGACCTGCCGGGCCATGGCCTGTCCAGTGGGGATCGCGTCACCATCGACGCCTTCGATACCTATGTTGGCGTTCTCCGGCACGTGGTGACGCAGGTGATGCAGGAGGATCTTCGACACTTCCCGGGCCCCTGCCACCTGCTTGGACAGAGCATGGGTGGCGCCATTGCCATGGAGTACGTGGAACAGCACGGGCAGGCACCGTTTCGGTCTGTCACCCTGTTTGCGCCGCTGATCGTGCCTTATCTGTGGAAACTCAACCGGATCGTTTTTGCGCTGGCGAAACCTTTTCTGAAAACCCGTCCGCGAGGCCAGGGGGTCAACACGGACACCGCGGAATTTCAGAAACTGCGTTCAGTGGACCCGCTGCAGTCGCAGATCCTGCCGCTGCAGTGGGTTCAGGCCATGGTGAACTGGAAGAACCGCTTCATCCGTTATCCCGAGCGACCTGACTTCGCACCGCTGATCATCCAGGGTACGGGAGACAGGGTGGTTGACTGGCAGTACAACCTCTCCGTGCTGCGTCGACGTTACCGACCGGAAGTGCTGGAAGTTCCGCAAGCAGGCCACCATCTGGTGAACGAGAATGCGGAGCGACGGGCGCGGATGTTCGCCTGGCTGGATGCGCACATTGCCTGGCGCAACGACGCATGACGGCAGCGACATTCAACAACTGCCTGCCGGCAGCGCGCATTCGAACGGACGACGAGGCGCTGGTTCGCTATGGCCGTGACCGCACCACCAGCTTCGTGGCGGATCCCTGTGTCGTGCTTCTGCCCGAAACAACCGATGAAGTCGTGCGGATCGTGGAAGCAGCCAACCGCGACCGCGTGGGACTTGTACCATCCGGCGGCCGAACAGGACTCTCCGGCGGTGCCGTGGCCGGTACCGGTCAGGCCGTGGTATCACTCGAGCGCATGAATCGCGTGCTGGAGATTTCCGCGGCGGATCGACTCGTCACCTGTCAGGCTGGCGTGATCACTCAGGTGCTGCAGGCAACCGCTGAGCAGGCAGGCTTGTTCTACCCGGTCGACTTCGCCAGCTCGGGCTCCAGCTTCATCGGCGGCAACATCGCCACCAACGCCGGTGGTATCCGGGTGATCCGGTATGGCATGACCCGCGACTGGGTAGCCGGCCTCAAGGTAGTGACCGGCACCGGGGATGTGCTCGATCTCAACCATGGTCTGGTGAAGAACAACACCGGCTATGACCTCAGGCACCTTTTCATCGGTTCGGAAGGTACGTTGGGTTTTGTCGTGGAAGCCACGATGCGGCTCGCGCGGCCACCGGAGGCGCAGCGGGTGCTGGTGCTGGCGGTGCCGCGGCTCGACGATCTGATGCGGGTACTCGAGACCTTCCAGTCGGCGGTGGACCTCTCGGCCTTCGAATTCTTTTCCGAACTTGCGCTGGGGCGTGTACTGGCGCACGGCAGGGGCCAGCGTCCGTTTGCGACGCCCAGCCCGTTCTATGCGCTGCTGGAGTTCGACGCAAGTGCTGACGACAAGGCCGTGACCGCGTTCGAAGCGTGTATTGCCGCAAACGTTGCAACGGACGGCGTGCTCAGTCAGTCGGATGCACAGATGCAATCGCTCTGGGCACTGCGTGAGAACATCTCCGAAAGCCTGGCGCAGGAGAAACCCTACAAGAATGACATCGCGGTTCGCATCAGTGACGTGCCGGATTTCCTGCGCGAGGTGGACACGCTTGTCAAAAGCCGTTATCCGGATGTGGAAGTCGCGTGGTACGGGCACATCGGCGATGGCAACCTGCACCTGAACATTCTCAAGCCGGCGGCGTTGAGCGAACCTGAGTTCGTGGATCGCTGTCACCACATCAGTCCGGAGCTGTTCGCGCTGGTGCAGGCGCGCAACGGCAGCATCTCCGCCGAGCACGGCGTTGGATTGCTCAAGCGGGATTTCCTCGGTTACTCCCGCGCGCCGGAAGAGATTGCGGCCATGCGGGCAATGAAGACCCTGTTCGATCCGAACGGCATTCTCAATCCCGGCAAGCTTCTCTGACGACGTCGGTCTGCGGCCGCCTGTATCGGTTGCAATGAGGTTGGGGCGGCCTATCCGTTCAGCCAGGTGATCTGGTTGTGGCTCACCTGACAGGCGATAGCCGCGGGCAGCTCAATCTGCCGTTCATCGGGATCGTCGGGATAGTCGGGATGCAGATCATGCTGCTATACGAAACCACGCTCGAAACAGTTGAGGCGGCGGTTCATGTGGCAGCGGCTGGCGTGGAGTTGATGTAGCGCCAGAGCAGTTTCAGGTTCGACTCCCGCTGGCCGGGGCTGCGCCGGACGAGGGCGCCCGGCGCATAGACAGCCGCGACGGTGGGTTACCCCCGACGATCATTGTGTCGGCACGGACGTGCTACGCTCGTGCCGATGCAACGGCTGAGCGGGTGAGCAAGCATGCCTCGATTCCTGGCGGTAATGACCGGTAGTGCCGAAGCGCGCGAACGGTCCGGTTTCGACATTCTGCCTGACGCGGACAGGGAGGCCCGGGAGATGGCCGGCCGTGCAGCGTGGGGGCAGTGGATGCAGGTCAACGCGCATCGCCTGGTCGATGGCGGAGGTCCGTTGGGTGTGACCAAGCGCGTCGATCCGAATGGTGTTGCGGACGCCAGCAACAATCTCGCGGCATTTGTCCTCTTCGAGGCGGATTCGCACGAAGAGGCGGCTGCGCTGTTCATCGACCACCCGCACTTCGCCATCTTTCCCGGCGAGGCGGTGGAAGTGATGCCGATCCTTCCGGTGCCCGGCGCATGAGCGGATGACAACGCTCATCCTCATCCGTCACGCCCAGAGCCAGCCGAGCGCCGATGTAGCAGAGCCCGGCTGGCCGCTCAGTGACAAAGGTATAGAACAGGCGAGTGAACTCGCCGACCAGCTCGAAAACCTCGGCATCCAGCACATCTACTCGAGCCCGTTCCCGCGCGCGATAGCGACCGTGCATCCGCTGGCCACCCGACTCGGCTTTGAGCCGGTACGCCTGCCGGATCTTCGCGAGCGCAAATTGTCAGACCGCCAGTTGCCTGATTGGCAGGAGCATGTGCGTCGTTCGTGGCAGGACTTCGACTATCGGGCGCCGGGCGGTGAAACCAATCGCGAATGTCAGGCAAGGATCGCGACCTGCCTTGGCAGGCTGGCCGGTCAACATCCGGGTCAGACGATTGCCGCCTGCTCGCACGGCAATCTGATTGCCGTCTTTCTGCATACCATCGACCCGGCTTTTGGCCACGAGCAGTGGGCAGAAATGCAAAATCCCGCTGTATTCAGGTTGGCTTACAGTAGCGCCGGATGGCGGTGGCTCAATCGATAGCGGTTCGTGGCGCGTGTACGCCGGCGAATGTGCGGTGCCGATCAGAGGCGACGCACGGTGCCATCGGCATTCCCAAGCAGCACCACGTCCGCCGGCCGCGCCGCGAAAATGCCGCACGTCACCACGCCGGGAATATTGTTGATGCGCGCTTCCATCGTCACCGGATCCGCCAGGTCCATCCCGTGCACATCGAGGATCAGGTTGCCGTTGTCGGTGGTGATGCCCGGACGCAACTCCGGCGTGCCGCCGAGTCTGACCAGTGCCCGCGCGACGATGGACCTGGCCATGGGAATCACTTCCACCGGCAGCGGAAACCGGCCGAGTCGGTCCACCAGTTTGCTGGCATCGGCGATACACACGAATTCGCGTGAGGCGCTGGCAACAATCTTCTCTCGCGTCAGCGCGCCGCCGCCGCCCTTGATCATCATCCGCTCTGCCGTGACCTCGTCGGCGCCATCCACGTAGACGGCGAGTTCCGGTGCGGCGGTCAGCTCCATCAGCCGCACGCCGTGATCGCGCAATCGCGCGGCAGTTGCCTCGGAGCTCGCCACGGCGGCGTCGAACTGACCCCTGATCGTGGCAAGCAGGTCGATGAAATGGTTGGCGGTGGAACCGGTGCCCACGCCAATCACGCTGTCGTTGGCCAGGCGCGGCAGTATGTAGTCCAGTGCAGCCCGGGCCACACTGCGCTTTTGCTCGTCCTGGTTCATACTTTCGCCTTCCCGCTGAATCGAATGGTCATGCTCGAGCGCTACGTCAAGAAGATTTTGTCGGCACGGGTCTACGACGTGGCGATGGTGACGCCGCTGGTCACCCTGCCCGGTCTGTCCGCGCGCCTGGGCGGCAAAGTGCTCGGCAAGCGCGAAGATCTGCAGCCCGTGTTCTCGTTCAAGTTGCGCGGATCATATAACAAGATGGCAGGGCTCGACGCAGCGGCGCGCGCGCGCGGCGTGATCACTGCCTCGGCGGGCAATCATGCGCAGGGGGTGGCGCTGGCCGCGCGTGAACTCGGCATCAGGGCGCATATCGTCATGGGCCGGAACACGCCGAGCATCAAGGTGACGGCGGTACGCAATTACGGCGCCCACATCATCCTGCACGGCGACACGTACAACGATGCCGCCGATCACGCGCGCGAACTGCAGGCGAAGCAGGGGTTCACCTATGTGCATCCCTATGACGATCCGGACGTGATTGCGGGTCAGGGCACCGTGGGCAAGGAAATCCTCGATCAGCACAACGGCCCCCTGGACGCCATTTTTGTCCCGGTGGGCGGTGGCGGGCTGGTGGCGGGTATTGCCGCCTACGTGAAATACCTGCGTCCGGACGTGAAGGTCATCGGCGTGGAAGCCGAGGGATCTGCCTGCCTGAAGGCCGCGATGTCTGCCGGGCGACGGGTGCAGTTGCCCTACGAGACGCTGGATCTGTTCGCCGACGGCGTGTCGGTCGCGCAGGTAGGGGCGGAAACCTTCAAGGTGGCGCGCCGGTATGTGGACGAGGTCATCACGGTGAACACCGATGAACTCTGTGCCGCCATAAAGGACATCTACGATGACCTGCGCTCCATTGCCGAGCCGGCAGGAGCACTGGGCATCGCCGGCATGAAGAAGTACCGCCAGGCCGGAGGCAGGTTTGACCAAGCCGTTGCGGTGATCAGCGGCGCCAACGTGAACTTCGATCGTCTTCGGCACATTTCGGAACGCGCTGAAGTGGGCGAGCAGCGCGAGAAGATCCTCGGCGTCACCATTCCCGAACAGCCAGGGAGTTTCCGCAAGTTCTGCCGCGCGCTCGGCAAGCGCTCGGTCACGGAGTTCAACTACCGCTATGCGGGTGACGCGGCCGCGCACATCTATGTGGGCGTGCAGGTGGCCACACCGTCAGACGGCGATGACCTGGTCGTCGAGTTGCGACGCCAGGGTTATCCGGTGCAGGACATGACGGACAACGAAACGGCCAAGCTGCACGTGCGTCACATGGTGGGCGGGCACGCCATTGGCCACAAACCGGAGCTGCTCTACCGGTTCGAATTTCCGGAGCGCCCCGGCGCGCTCGGGCGCTTCCTGGGCGGCCTTGAAGGCCGGTGGAACATCACGCTGTTCCACTACCGCAACCATGGCGCTGCCTGGGGCCGTGTACTGGCGGGTTTCGAAGGGCAGCCGAAAGACCGCAGGCAGCTCAGCCGTCAGCTCGAGGCCATCGGCTATCGGTACTGGGAGGAGACGGACAATCCCGCCTACGAGATGTTTCTGCGCTGAGCGGCGCGCGCGTCACACCGTAGGCGAGCCTTGCAGCGCCGGCAGCACGTAGCGGTCGAATTCGTCCTCGAACACCAGTTTGGTCGGGTCGTCGATGCGGTCGATATACAGGCGCCCGTCCAGATGGTCGAACTCGTGCTGTACAACCGTTGCTGGAAATCCCTGCAGCGTCATTTCCGCTTCGTTGCCCAGCTCATCCAGGTAACGCACGTGAACATGCTGGGGACGCGTGACAAAGCCGCGCAAACCCGGCACCGACAGGCACCCTTCCCAGTAACCGGCGGCGGCGGGATCAACAACCGATAGCACGGGATTGACGAACACGGTGAGCGGAATCCGCTCGATCTCGCCATAGCGGCTGGGACCGCCAGGCAGTTCGATGATGGCAAGGCGAAGCGATACGTCGATCTGTGGTGCCGCCAGGCCGATGCCGCCATAGTCGTGCAGCGTGTCGTACATGTCGTCGAGCAGGCGGGCGAACTCCGGTGTGTCGAGGACGGTCGGGTCCACCGCCGCGGCCGGCTGGCGCAGGTGCGGATGGCCCATGCGGATGATGCGGCGAACGGCCATGACTCAGACTCCTATCGTTGATCGGTCCCGGGCGAACATGCGCAGCCCGTGTTCGGTGAGCACGCCGTCCAGGGGAATGTCCCAGTGTTCCCGAGGCAGGGCTTCCGCGTGTTCCTGGCAGGCATGCGCCACGCCAATCAGGTGAGGCCGCAGGCCGGGTGACAAGCCGGCCAACGTCTGATCGTAGTAGCCGCCACCCATGCCCAGACGCGTTCCGTGTGCATCAAAAGCGACCAGTGGCATGAGCAGTACATCGATGCGCAGAAGCGACAGGAATGCGGCGTTCAGCGGCGGTACCAGGATACCGTAGCGCCCGGCAATCAGCGGCCGGCCATCATCTTCGAAGAACTCAAGTCGTTTGCCCAGGCGCGGTATGACAGGCAGACCCACACACTTGCCGCCGGCCCGAAGTGCAGCAAACGCCGGTTGCAGGTCGAGCTCGCCGTCCGCTGCCGCGTAACCCGCGAAGGTGGCGCCGTGCAGCCACAGCCGCGATCTGCGCAACGCGATGGCTGCCGCGGTGGCGTGTTCGTGCTGGACGCTGGCGGCGAGCGCGCGGCGCACACGGCGATAGTACCGCCGAATTGCGCGACGATTGGCTTGCTCGCTCGGTGTAAATCTATTCTGCACGCGTGGAGCGGTTGGAATTGCTGGTGCTAGGTCTGGTAGGAAAACAAGGTCACCCGGGACGCCGCTGCACAGGTTGCCCTGAACCGTTGTGGCTCAGGGCGGAGAAGCAGGCGATCCCATCAGGCTGCCCGGGGGTGTCCGAAGACTCCTCGCCGGATATGCACACCGAGACCAGCGCCGACAACTCCTATCGTTTCAATAACGGCTCAAGGACTTCCCTACGCTGGCGAACGTCCGAGGCGACAGGAGGAGTATATCTGAATTGCCTCATGCGGATGTGAACCAGCACGCGCGGATAGTGGTGGTGTCGGAGATGAGCGGTGCCCGAGCGCTCAGGCTTCCGGTTGCTGGCGCAGTCGCGCCAGGGCCAGATCCAGGCGATGGGCCAGGTTGTCCATATGCGAAGCCGTCGCCTCCTGGCTGTCGCGGGCAGTGGCCTCGGCGCTGATGAGTTCGTTGGCGATATTGAGCGCTGCCATCACGGCGATGCGGTCCAGCCCGATGATCTTGCCACTGTTTTTGATGCCAACCATCTTGCTGTCCAGATAGCGGGCGGAAGCGGACAGGGCATCCACTTCGTCGGACGGGCAGCTTACCTGGTAGGGTTTGCCGAGGATCTGCACGGTCATCGTCGTCAGTTCGCTCATGCTCGGTCAGTCCTGTTCCAGTGCCTTCAGGCGGCTGATCATCGCTTCCACGCGGGACTTGGCCAGCTCGTTCTTCTCGATCAGCCGTGCGCGCTCCGTGGACCAGTTCATCTGCTGTGTCTTCAGCGCGCGATTCTCCCGGCTCAATGTATCGGTGAGAGTAATCAGTTCCTCTACCCGCTTCTCCAGCGCTTCCCAGGTCACTGTCGGCATGGTGGCATCCGTGAGGAGGTTCGTTCAGGCAGCGGCCATTCTGCGCAACTTTCTGGAACATGGGAAGCATGGGCGCTCCCGATCCGCGGCGGCCGGGGCCTTGGCAAACCCGCATGCCCCGGGGGCATATCGATGACCGCGGGAGGCTCGCCCGGGCGGCGGACGGTAAATCGCTGAAGCGATTTCCGGGCAGATTCCTTAGCATAGTGCCCGACCACTGGCCCGGAGCCCGAAACCGCGTGTCCGATCTTGCACTCAGCGCCGAAAACGCGTCGGCGGAACTGTCACCGGCGGAACTGCATGGCACGGTGGTGGGGATGCTGTGTGCCCGTTCGCGTCTGCGCTTCCTGGGCCTGGATCCTCTGGCGCAGACGGAAGGCGACGAGGACGAACTGCCGGAATATTCCGCGGTGCTGCCGGTGGATGCCTACCTGCGGCTGGTCGGTGCGGATGCGGTGACGGATATCGATGCGCTCATGGCGTTCGTGGAGCTTGCCCACGAGGAACTGGTGGCGGACGACATGCGGTTCATGCCCTTGCTGCCGGACGACGACCACACGATGGATGCCCGGGTGGAAGCCCTGGCGGAGTGGTGCGCGGCCTTTCTCGCCGGCTTTTTCGCTCTGGGCAGCCTCACGCTCAGCGATGAGGAACGTGACATCGTGGAGGACTTCAGCGCCATCAGCGCCGCCGAGGTCGGCGATACCGCCGGCGAGGACGAGGAAACGCTGTTCATGGAACTGCTGGAGTACGTGAAGGTCACGGTACTGCTGTTGCTGGAACCGGGCGGCGGGGACGAGGCGTGAGCATTCCGCTTGCCGAATTCCGCCGCCGCCGCCAGCGGCTCATGGAGCTCATGCAGCCGGGCTCGCTGGCCGTCATCCCCGGCGGACAGCGCAAGATCCGCAACCGCGACGTGGAATACCCCTTTCGCCAGGACAGCGACTTCTACTATCTCACCGGTTTTACCGAGGACAACGCGTTGCTGGTGCTGGTGCCCGGGCGCAGTCATGGGGAGGCAATCCTGTTCTGCCAGGAACGGGAAAAGCGGTTTGAAACCTATCACGGCGAACGCCTGGGGCCGGATCGCGCCGTTGATGCGCTCGGCGTGGACGATGCGTTTCCGTTCCAGGACATGGGCGACATCCTGCCGGGCCTGCTGGAAGGCAAGGAGCGCATCTACATGACCCTGGGCGATCACCCGGACATGGATCGCCGGTTGCTGCAGTGGGTGGGGGCGATTCGGGGGCGGGAATCCGGAGGCGCCATTGCGCCGGGCGAGTTCGTAGCCGCCAAACACATGCTGCACGAGCTGCGGCTGTTCAAGTCCGCGCGTGAGCTGTCCTTGATGCGCCGGGCCGCGGAGATCACCATCGCCGCGCACAAACGCGCCATGCGCGCCAGCAGGACAGCGCTCACTGAACTGGCGCTGGAGGCGGAGCTGCTGCATGCGTTCATGCAGGAGGGCGCGCGCTGGCCTGCCTACGAGAGCATCGTCGGCAGTGGCAACAATGGCTGTACCCTGCATTACACCGCCAACAACGGCCGCCTGCGCAAGGGCGACCTGGTGCTCATCGATGCCGGTTGCGAATTCGACTACTACGCAAGCGACCTCACGCGCACGTTTCCCGTGGACGGCCGCTTCCGGCCGGCGCAGAAAGCCCTGTATGAAATTGTTCTGGCCGCGCAGACCGCCGCCATCGAGCGCTGCACGCGGCAGCATCACTTCAACGACCCGCACGAGGCCGCCACGGAAGTCATGGTGGATGGCCTGCGACAACTGAAGTTGCTGAAAGGCAGCCGTGACGAAATTCTGGAGAAAGGCACCTATCACCGCTTCTGTCCTCACAAGGCCTCCCACTGGCTGGGGCTGGATGTACACGATGTGGGTGACTACCGGCTGGGCGGCGAATGGCGGGAGCTCGAGCCGGGCATGGTGCTCACGGTCGAACCCGGCATCTATATCCGGGATGACGACAGCAATGCGGACATCCCCGCAAAATGGCGTGGCATCGGGATTCGCATCGAGGACGATGTGCTCATTACCCGGGGCGCGCCGGAAGTGCTGACGGCCGCGGCGCCGAAGACCGTGGCTGACATCGAGGCGTGGATGGCCGGATGAGCGAATGCGTGGAATGTGACATCTGCGTCGTCGGCGCCGGAATGGTCGGCGCCGCCACCGCCCTTCAGGCAGCCCGCCAGGGCTGGCGCGTGGTGATGTGGGAGCGACAGGCGCCTGTGCAGATGGCGCATCGTCTGGGAATGGGCATTCGTACCGTTGCGTTGTCTCCTGCCTCCCTCGCTCTCCTCGCCAGTCTCGACATTGTGCCCGTTGGCGCTTCGATGACGGCAATGCACGTATGGGAAGAGCTGGGCACGGCAACCCTTCGCTTCGATGCCGGGGATCTCCAACTCCCTGAACTTGGCCGTATTGTCGAAAACGATGTCCTCGTGGCGGCGCTATGGCGTCATCTGACCAACGAGGCGGGAATCGAAGTCCGGCTGGCGCCGGAAATCGAGACACTCCAGGCCGAGTCCGAACGCGTCATTCTGCGGGGCGATGACCTGGCGGTGGCCGCGCGGCTTGTCATTGCCGCGGACGGCGGCCGCTCCCGCGTGCGCACGCTGCTCGGCGGCGAGACGCGTCGCTGGCAGACCGGACACGCAGCGCTGGCGACGGTAGTGAGCACCACGCGGCCGCACGCCGGAGTCGCGCATCAGCGGTTTCTCCGGGAAGGTCCGGTGGCGCTGTTGCCCGGCACCCAGCCGAACCTTGCCGCAGTGGTGTGGTCGCAACCGCCGGCGCAGGCGCAGGCGCGCAGGACATTGGACGACACGGCGTTCTGCACGGCGCTGACCCGCGCCACGGAAAGCGTGCTTGGCGCAATCACGGCATGCGATGAGCGTCTCGTGTTCCCGTTGGTCCAGCACCTCGCCGACGAAGCAGTGCCGCACCCGCGAATCGCTCTGGTGGGTGATGCCCTGAGGGTGTTGCATCCACTGGCGGGCATGGGGGTCAACCTCGGGTTCGAGGATGTGAGCGGGCTTGGGCGCGCCCTGGAAGGCGGCGGCGATCCAGGGGCATCCGGACGCCTGGAGGCATTCGCCCGCCGCAGGCAGGTCCGCTCGCGCACGCTCGTTGAGCTGATGGCCGGATTTCGGGACGTCTACGCCTGGGAGACGCCGGGACGTACCTGGCTGCGCAATGCCGGGATTCGACTTGTGGACAGCCTGCCGGCGCTGAAGCGGCAGATCATGCGCGAAGCGCTCGGGCTGGGACCGGTGGCGCGCGCGATGCGATGAGTGACAGCGAGAGATACGCCGGTATTTTCGCTCGCCGACGCTGGTAGAATCGCGCGCTTCCGGGCCAGGGCCAGCCATGCTTCACCGTACACCCCTGTTTGATGCCCATGTCGCCGCCGGTGCCAAAATGGTGCCTTTCGGCGGTTGGGAAATGCCGTTGCACTACGGCTCGCAGATTGCCGAGCATGAAGCCGTGCGCGGTGCGGCCGGCGTATTCGACGTCTCGCACATGACGATCGTGGATATCGACGGCGACAAAGCGGCCCCCTTTCTGTCCCGGCTGATGGCCAATGATATCGGTCGTCTGGCCGAAACCGGCCAGGCCCTCTACGGCGCCCTGCTGAACGATCAGGGCGGCATCCTCGACGACCTCATCGTGTATCGGACCGACTCGGGCTTCCGCGCCGTGGTCAACGCCTCCACGCGTGACAAGGTACTGGCATGGTTCGCGGCGAACGACAACGGTGCGCCGCGACGTCACCGAAGTGATCTGACCATGCTCGCCGTGCAGGGGCCGGACGCCGTGGCCGTGATTTCCGAGCTGCTGAGCTGGCCGGCGCTTACCGATCTGGCCGGGTTCCGTGCCGCCGTGCGGGGCGATTGCATGGTCGGTCGCACGGGCTATACCGGTGAAGACGGTGTGGAGATCATGCTGCCCGCCGCGGAGGGTGTGGCGCTGTTTGCGCGGCTGCTCGCCGCGGGCGTAAAACCGGCCGGTCTCGCGGCGCGGGACACCCTGCGCCTGGAAGCCGGGCTGAACCTCTACGGTCAGGACATGAGCGAAGACAACCACCCCTATGAGTCCAACATGGGCTGGACGGTGGCCCTCAAGCCCGCCGACAGGGATTTTATCGGTCGCCCGGCAATGGAATCGTTGCGCGCCACCTACACACGCAAACTCACTGGTCTGGTGTTTCAGGGCAAGGGGGTGGTGCGTCATGATTTCACCGTGCGCACCAACGCCGGCGATGGCACCGTGACCAGCGGCGTGTTTTCACCGACGCTCGGCTACAGCGTTGCGCTGGTGCGTGTCCCGAGGGCGGCGGAAGGGGACTGTGAAGTCGACATTCGCGGCAAATGGTTGCCTGCACGTCTGGTGAAACCCAGCTTCGTGCGGCATGGCAAGGCACTGG
This sequence comes from Pseudomonadales bacterium, assembly GCA_024234635.1. Lineage (GTDB taxonomy): Bacteria > Pseudomonadota > Gammaproteobacteria > Pseudomonadales > Azotimanducaceae > SYFY01. The sequence continues at coordinate 69,429 of JACKNX010000011.1, forward strand.
TCTGAGCGCACCGATCCACCTCCGGGTCCGGTGCGAAGCGAATTATTCAGGAGAGATCGATGAGCGAAATACCCGCGGAGCTGAGGTATGCGGCCTCCCACGAATGGGCTCGGCTGGAAAGCGACGGTACCGTCACGGTGGGCATTACCGATCATGCCCAGGATGCTCTGGGCGATGTCGTATACGTGGAACTGCCTGAGGTAGGCGCCAGGGTGGCGGCCAGGGACGAGATTGCGGTCGTGGAAAGCGTCAAGGCCGCATCGGATATCTATGCACCCATCGCCGGTACCGTGCTGGCGGTGAATGAAGCGCTGGAGGACGCGCCGGAAACGGTGAACCAGGATGCGTATGGCGATGGCTGGTTCTTCCGCCTGCAGCCGGACGACGTCAGCGAACTCGACGCGCTGCTGGACGCCTCCGGTTACGCCGACGTGTGCGCCAACGACGATCACTGACCACAAGGCACTCCTGAAATGCCCTTCATTCCCCACAACGATGCCGATGTCGCCCAGATGCTGCAGGTCATCGGCGCCACCTCCATCGACGAACTGTTCGACGAGATCCCGCCGGCCATTCGCTCCGGCGCCCTGCGGGTCACACCGCCGGGGGCGCCCGAAATGGACGTGCTGCGCCTCATGCAGCAGCGGGCGGAGCAGGATCGTGCCGGCACCTGTTTCCTGGGGGCGGGTTGTTACGACCACCACATACCCGCGGCGGTGTGGGACCTGGTCGGACGGGGGGAGTTCCTGACGGCCTACACGCCCTATCAGGCGGAAGCCAGTCAGGGCACGCTGCAGCTCATCTACGAATACCAGTCGATGATCACCCGCCTCATGGCCATGGACGTTTCCAATGCCTCGGTATACGACGGCGGCTCGGGGTTGGGGGAAGCCGTGCTCATGGCGATCCGCGCGGCGAAGAAAGGCCAGGAGCGGCGCATCCTGGTGGCGGATTCGCTGCACCCCCTGATGCGGCGTGCAGCGTGGAACGTGGCGCGCTACCAGGAGGTGGTATTCGAATCGATGCCGCTGAAAGACGGACGCGTCGACACGGATTGCCTGGACGCGCTGCCGCCCGCCGCGGCGGTGGTGGTTCCGCAGCCCGGCTTCTTCGGCTGTATCGAGGATGTGGATACGATTACCGATTGGGCGCACGCGCGCGGTGCGCTGGTCATCGGCGTGGTGAACCCGCTCGTCATGAGCGTGCTCAAGCCGCCCGGGCATTGGGGAGAGAAGGGGGCTGACATCGTGTGCGGCGAAGGTCAGCCACTTGGCATCCCCATGGCATCCGGCGGGCCAAGTTTCGGCTTCCTGTGCTGCACGCAGGCGCTGGTGCGCCAGATTCCCGGCCGCATCATCGGCAAGACGGTGGATCTTGAAGGCCGCACGGGTTACGCGCTCACGCTGCAGGCGCGTGAGCAGCACATCCGGCGCGCGAAGGCGACTTCCAACATCTGCACCAATCAGGGTTTGCTGGTCACCGCGGCCAGTATCCACATGGCATTGCTCGGACCGGAAGGTCTGGCCCGCGCCGCCAAAGCCAGTCACGCCGGCCTGCGTCGGCTCGTCGAAGGTGTCTGTGGCATACCCGGCGTTGTTCGTGCACATGTCGCACCCTGTTTCCATGAAACCGTGCTGACGCTGCCGAAACCCGCGGCGGCGGTACGCGATGCGATGTTCAAAGCCGGGATCCAGGCAGGCCTGCCACTCAGTGAGCTGTTCCCCGAACGATCGCACGACCTGCTCGTGTGCGTGACAGAAAAGCGCACGGTGGAGGAAATCGACCACTACGTGCGCACGTTGGGTGAGGTGCTGGCATGAAGAGCCTGTTCGAGCTGAGCAAACCGGGTCGCGGCGCGCGGGCGCAACATGTCAACGCACCCGAAGGTGCCCTGGACGATCTGCCTTCAGACCTGCTGCGGGCGGAGCCGGCGGCATTGCCGGAATTGTCCGAACTGCAGGTGGTGCGGCATTTCACCAATCTGTCCCGGCGCAACTTCTCCATTGACACACAGTTCTACCCGTTGGGTTCCTGCACCATGAAGTACAACCCGCGCGGCGCGCACCGCGGCGCCAGCCTGCCCGGCTTTCAGGCCCGGCACCCGCTGGCACCGGAGGCGGTGAGTCAGGGATATCTGGCCTGCCTGCATGACCTTCAGGAGATCCTGAAGGACGTGACCGGCATGCGGGGGGTGTCGCTCGCGCCGATGGCGGGGGCCCAGGGGGAGTTTGCCGGTATTGCCATGATCCGCGCTTACCACGAGTCCCGGGGTGACCACGCCCGCACCGAAATCCTCGTCGCCAGCACAGCCCACGGGACCAATCCCGCCACCGCAACCATGTGCGGCTACAAGGTCACGGAAGTGCCGGTCAATGCCTCCGGTGACGTCGACGTGGAAGCGCTCCGATCGCGCGTGGGACCGCAGACAGCGGGGCTCATGATGACAAATCCGTCCACGTGCGGTGTGTTCGAGCGCTCCATCCAGGAGATCGCCGGCGTGGTGCACGATGCCGGCGGCCTGCTCTACTACGACGGCGCCAATCTCAACGCCATCCTGGGCAAGGTGAAACCGGGCGACATGGGTTTCGATGTGCTGCACATGAACCTGCACAAGACCTTTGCGACACCGCACGGTGGGGGTGGGCCAGGCGCGGGCCCCGTCGGCGTGGGGGAGCGGCTGCTGCCGTTCCTGCCGGTGCCGATGGTCGTGCGTGATGGCGATGTGTATCGGTGGCTAGACGAGGATGACGTGCCGGGCAGTATCGGACGCCTGTCCACGTTTGGCGGCAACGCCGCCATCCTGTTGCGTGCCCTCATCTATGCGCTGCTGCTGGGCAGGGAAGGCATGCATCGCGTGGGCGAGTACGCCACGCTGAACGCCAACTATCTGGCTGAACGGCTCGCCGCCGCCGGTTTTGAACTCGCGTATCCCGATCGACGCGCGACTCATGAGTTCATCATCACCTTCCGGGATACGGCCAGGAAGCACAACGTCAGCGCCATGGATATTGCCAAGCGTCTGCTCGACTACGGGTTTCATTCGCCAACCACTTACTTCCCGCTGCTGGTGCCGGAGTGTTTCCTCATCGAGCCCACGGAAACGGAAAGCCGCGAGGAACTGGATGCGTTCGTGGATGCGATGCGGGCCATTATGCGTGAAGTGCAGGAGACGCCGGACCTGGTGCGCACCGCGCCACATACGATGTCCGTTCGGCGCCTGGACGATGTCAAGGCGGCGCGGGATCTGGATCTGGCCTGGCGCGGGTGATGCCGCGGCGCCGGGCAGGCACCGGGCGGCAACCGGGCATCACTCCAGTTGCGCCTGCAGTTCCTCCAGCGAGGTGAGCGGCGAGCCACACTGCAGTCCGTGGCAGACAAACGCCGTTACCTTCTCGCGTGTCGCGGCGGAAACCAGCCGAGGCAGGTAGGCAGGTGCCGTGTGTACGCCCTCATAGGGAATGACGTAGATGTGACGCCAGGGTCTGTAGCCGGTGTCGATGGTGCGCCGCCAGTCCTCTGCCGCGGCTTTCGGCCCCCGCAGGATGATGGTCTGCGGGGGATAGGTCTGATCTTCCAGCGCTGACAGCATGGCGCAATGACCGGCCGGTAGTTGTTCCATCGTCTGGCGGGCGAACGCCAGGGTGCGCGCCGCGGTGTCCAGATAACGCGGCTCCGCAAAGAGGTGACCCAGTTCGGTCAGTGCCTGGGCAAGCACCGCATTCCCCGGTGGCACGGCGTCATCGACCGTGCTCTTCAGGCGCACCAGCGGCGCTTCATGGTCGTGCGGGGTGAAATAGAAACCACCATCCGTGGTGTCTTCGAACTGGTCCAGCACGACCGTGACCAGGTCGAGCAGGAACGTCGCGTGTTCGTCGCGCCAGTCGCGGCGCAGCAGCGCCAGCAGGCCGTCGATGACAAACGCGTAGTCGTCCAGACAGCCACCATGGCGGCCTGTCCCGTGCTTCCAGGTGGCCAGCAACCGGCCGCTCTTCCAGACGTTGTTGCGCAGGAAGTCGGCGGCGCGATGTGCCGCCTCCAGCCATTCCACGCGGTCTGCCGATGTCGCCGCGGCCGCAAGCCCCTTGATGGCCAGTCCGTTCCAGCCGGTGAGCACCTTGTCGTCGCGGCCCGGCGGCACCCGCTCGCTCCGCGCGACAAACAGCTTGCGTCGCGCGCTGGCCAGCAATCCGGCGGCGTGGTCCGAATCCATCGACAGGCGATGCACCACGCTGCGCCAGCTATCGGTGCGGTAGAGAATCCACTTGTTCTCGAAGTTGGCCGGCTTGTCGAGCCCGTAGAGCGTTTCGATGAGCAGGTATTCATCGTCGGTGAGCAGTCGGCGTACCTGTTCCCGGCGCCAGACATAGAAGCTGCCTTCCGTACCGTCCGCGTCGGCATCCAGCGCGGTGTGAAAGCCGCCCTCATCGTCGTGCATTTCCCGCAGCAGCCAGTGCACTGTTTCCTCCAGCGTGCCGGCCAGCAGGGCATCCGGGCCCACGCGCAGCGCGCTGGCATACAGATGGATGAGCTGCGCATTGTCGTAGAGCATTTTCTCGAAATGCGGAATGCGCCAGCGGCGGTCGGTGGCATAGCGGCAGAAACCTCCGCCAAGATGATCGAAGATGCCGCCGCGCGCCATCTGCGTGAGCGTGTGCATCACCATGTCCAGTCCGTCCCTGTCGCGGCTGCCCCGGTACTGGGCAAATGCCCAGTGACGCAGCACCCGTTCCACGGTCATGGGCATCGGGAACTTGGGCGCATCGCCGAACCCGCCGAATTCGTGGTCGTACGTCTTGCCCAATGCCTCACGCGCGGCCGAGAGCAAGGCTTCGTCCGCCATGGTTGCAGCGGTGGTCTCGCCCTGGAGCTGCACCAGCACTTCCCGCACCTTTTCGCCCTGGGTCAAAAGTTCGTCGCGCTTCTCCCTGTACACGCTGGCGATGCGCAGCAGCAGGTCGGTGAAGCCGGGCAGGCCGTGTCGCGGCGTGCGCGGAAAATAGGTGCCGCCAAAAAACGGCGTGAGCGTTTCCGGCTCCAGGAACAGGGTGAGCGGCCAGCCGCCGGTATTGCGGGTGAGTACCTGATGCGCCTGCTGATACACCTTGTCCAGGTCCGGGCGCTCCTCCCGGTCGACCTTGATGCAGACGAAGTGTTCGTTCATCACCGACGCGGTGGCGGCATCCTCGAACGACTCGTGCGCCATCACGTGACACCAGTGACAGGCGGAGTAACCGATCGACAGCAGAATCGGTTTGCCGCCGTTGCGTGCGGCGGCGAGCGCCGCGTCGTCCCAGGGCTGCCAGTGCACGGGATTGTTCGCGTGCTGCAGCAGATAGGGGCTGGTCTCTTCGTGCAGGCGGTTGTTCATGGCCGCATGATCGCACACCACGCGCGGCGTAGTAATTTCGGGGCGCTTCGTGTTCAATCGGGCCAATTGTCAGGAGACTCCCGTGGTCGATGCAGACGGGTTCAGACCCAATGTCGGCATCGTGCTCGTGAACGAGCACGACCGCGTGCTTTGGGCGCGCCGTGTCGGTGGCTATGACGCCTGGCAGTTTCCGCAGGGGGGGATCCAGCACCGCGAATCGCCAGAGGATGCGTTGTTCCGGGAACTGGGTGAGGAAGTGGGGTTGAAGCCGGAAGACGTGAAAATCCTGGGCCGCACAAAGGGCTGGCTGCGATACCGCCTGCCGCCGCGGCTGCGTCGGCACAATTCCACGCCTGGCTTCCAGGGTCAGAAACAGCAGTGGTTTCTGTTGCGCATGCTGGCGGAAGACTCCGCCGTTTCCTTCGATCACCACGACGACCCCGAATTCGATCACTGGCGCTGGGTCAGCTACTGGTACCCGGTGCTGGAAGTAGTGGATTTCAAGCGCGAGGTCTACCGGCGCGCGTTACGTGAGCTCATGCCCATTCTGATCCGGCAACGACGCGACCCACTCGCATGAACATGCTCAGTCGCCTGCGGGAGATCGTCGACGACGTTGCCAATGCCAGTTCCTTCCGTCAGGCGCTGAATCTGCTGGTCGTGAACGTACGCGCGGCGCTGGGCACCGAGGTGTGTTCGGTCTACCTGATCAACCGTACCCGCGATCGCTTCCTGTTCGCCGCGAATGAGGGACTGAACCAGTCCTATGTAGGTCAGTACACGCTGGCCGCGGGCGAAGGCCTGGTGGGCCTGGTCGCGGAGCGAGCGGAGCCGATCAACCTGAAGGATGCCATGAGCCATCCCCGCTTCCGCTATCTGCCACAGATTGGCGAGGAGCCGTTTCACTCGTTCCTGGGCGTACCGGTCATTCACCACCGCATCGTCCTGGGCGTGCTGGTGGTGCAGCAGCGCGACGAACGCAAGTTCGACGAAAGCGAAGAAGCCTTCCTGGTCACGCTGGCGGCCCAGCTTGCGACGCTGCTGGCGCACGCGGAGGCGACGGGCGAGGTGCTGGCGCTGACTTCCAACGACGCCGTTCGCGAAAACCAGCTTTTCCGCGGCGTGGGCGGCTCGCCCGGCATCGGTATCGGTACGGCGGTCGTGATGCAGCCACTGGCTGATCTGAACAGCGTGCGGGAACGTGAAACGGAAAATGTCACGCAGGAACTGCTGATCTTCGATCGCGCGGTGGAGAGCGCGCGGGAGGATATCCGGCGCATCGGCGAGCAGTTCGGCGGCAGTTTGCCCGCCGAGGAGCTGGCGTTGTTCGACGTGTATCTGCACATGCTGGATGACACCGCCATTCCCGGTGACGTGCGCGAGCGCATCCGCCTTGGACAGTGGGCGCAGGGTGCGTTGAAGCAGGTCATCCGCGAGCACCTCAGAACCTTCGAGCAGATGGAAGATCCTTATCTGAAGGAGCGTGGCGCCGATGTGAAGGATCTTGGGCTGCGTGTGCTGGCGTATCTGCAGGATACGCGGCAGAAGAAGCAGCATTTTCCAGAGCACACCATTCTGGTTGGCGAAGAGATTACACCGGGCATGCTGGCGGCGGTGCCGGCCGACCGACTGGTCGGGGTGGTTTCGCTGGCCGGCTCCGGAGCCTCCCACGTTGCCATCCTGGCGCGCTCGCTGGGGATACCAGCGGTCATGGGCGCCGTGGACGTGCCGCTGTACGACGTGGAGCACACCACGCTGGTGGTGGATGGGTTCTGTGGTGAGGTGTACGTCAATGCCTCGAAACACCTGCTGGACGAATACGCCCTGCTCATTGCGGCGGAAAAGGAGTTTGTGGCGGAACTGGACACCCTGAAGGACCTGCCACCGGAGACCACGGACGGCTGGCAGGTGCGCCTGTGGGTGAACATCGGTCTGGCGGGCGACCTTTCCCGCTCTCTCGACCGGGGCGCGGAGGGCATCGGCCTGTTCCGCACGGAAGTGCCGTTCATGACGCAGGACCGGTTTCCCACCGAGGAGGAGCAGCGGCTCATCTACCGGGAGCACATGACGGCGTTCGAACCGCGACCCGTGACGATGCGTACGCTGGACATCGGTGGTGACAAAGCGCTGAGCTACTTCCCTATCGACGAGGAAAACCCGTTTCTTGGCTGGCGTGGTATCCGGGTCACGCTGGATCATCCGGAAATCTTCCTCGTTCAGGTGCGCGCCATGATCAAGGCCAACGCCGGCCTTGAGGGGCAGCTGCGCATCATGCTGCCGATGATCTCCAGCGTCAGCGAAGTGGATGAAGCCAAGAAACTCATCGAACAGGCCTACCGCGAAGTGTGCGAGGAAGGCATCGATGTGAAACATCCGCAGATCGGCGTGATGATCGAAGTGCCCGCCGCTGTCTACCAGGCGCGGGTGCTGGCCCGGCGCGTGGATTTCCTTGCGGTGGGATCAAATGACCTCACGCAGTACATGCTGGCGGTGGACCGCAACAATCCCCGGGTGGCTGAGTTGTATCGCGAACTGCACCCTTCCGTACTGGCGGCGCTGCGTGACGTGGCCAAGTCTGCGCATGCGGAAGGCAAGCCCATCGGCATCTGTGGCGAGCTGGCGGGCACGCCCGTGGGCGCGGTGTTGCTCATGGGCATGGGTTACGACGTGCTGTCCATGAACGCCACCAACCTGCCGCGCATCAAGTGGGTGATCCGCAACATCAGTTTCCGTCGCGCGCGACGCATTCTGTCCCGCGCCATGACCATGGACGATCCGCTCGAGATCGACCGTTTCACCCGCAAGGAGATGATCGACGCCGGGCTCGGTCGCGCCATACCACGGATTCACGACTGACAAATGGCCATTGGATTGCGCGGCATGCGAAATCGAGGCGAGGCACGCTCACTTGGCTTCTGCCGCGCAGTCACCTGAAACAACACCTGAAACAAGGTGGGGCCTGCTGGCGGGACTGTGGCTGCTCTACACCGCCTTTGGTCTCACCGCCACCAGCCTGGCCCCGCTCGTCACCCTGATCGAGGCGGATCTCGACATTTCGCATGCCGCCATGGGCAGCGTGATGGGCGCCTGGCAACTGGTCTATATCTTTGCCGCGATGCCCGGCGGTGTGATGCTGGACCGGCTGGGCAGCCAGAAAGCGCTGCTCATAGGCGGCATTCTCGTGGCGTTGTCGGCCGTGGGCCGGGCGCTGGCCACGGACTACTGGACGCTGCTGCTCGCCGTAGGCCTCTTTGGTCTCGGCGGCCCGGTCATCTCCTCGGGGGCGCCAAAGGTCGTGGCGCAACTGTTCACCGGCAGTCAGCGCGGCCTGGCCATGGGCATCTACATGACCGGCCCCGCGATCGGCGGTGTCGTGTCGCTGACGATGACGCACTCGGTGCTGCTGCCCACATTCGGCGACTGGCGCACCGTGATGCTGCTGTGGTCCGCATTTGCGGTGGTGGCCGGCGTGGTGTGGTTCAGCCTGGCTGGTCTGTCCGGACTGCGGGCCCGCGAACAGGCGGCGATGAGCGGGCCACCCACACCACAGGGGCGGGTGATGCTGGAGCTGGCGCGGGCGCCGGCGGTACGGGTGGTGCTGCTGATGAGCGTGGGTGTCTTCCTGTTCAACCATGGGCTCAACAACTGGCTGCCCGAGGTACTGCGCTCCCAGGGGTTGTCCGTGATTCAGGCTGGCTACTGGGCGGCGCTGCCCACGGTCATTGGTATTGGTGGCTCGCTGCTCATTCCCCGACTGGCAACGCCGGACAGGCGTTTCCGCATCCTGCTGGCACTGTGTGGCGCGGCGTTGCTGGCAAGTCTGCTGTTGCAGGCCGGCGGCGGGCCGTTGATGACGCTGGGGCTGATCATGCAGGGTATTGCGCGCTCGGCACTGATGACGGTGTTAGTGCTCACTCTCGTGGAGTTGCCTGGTATCGGCGAGACGCGTGCGGGAACGGCCAGTGGCATGTTCTTTTCAGCGGCGGAAATCGGTGGTGTGCTGGGGCCACTGGGACTTGGCATCCTGTATGACGCAACAGGCAACTTTCACGGCGCGCTGGCCGGCCTTTCCGTTGTGGCGACATTGCTGGCGGCAGGTACCGTCTACCTTACCCGGCTTGCGCGCGACGGGGGTCAAAAGGCTGACTGACGCCCGTCAGCAGCCGTGCACGCTTCCAGTATGTGAGCGCTTGCTTACACAACAGGGCACATGCCGCCGTCCATGTTGATGGCGCAGCCGGTGACATAGCTTGCGGCCTCCGAGGCCAGGAACAGGGCGGTGCTGGCACACTCCCCGGCTTCGCCCATCCGACCCATGGGCAGTCGTTTGCCGAATTCGGCTACAAAAGTCTCCAGGTCCTGATTGGCGCCTGAACGTTCCCATTGCCGGCGGATCTGATCGCTCCTGATCAGGCCGATCAGCAGCGCATTCACCAGCACGTTGTGCGGGGCACCTTCGCCGGCCAGGACCTTGGTGAGCGCCATGCCCGCCGCGCGCGTCACGGAGGTGGGTGAGGTGTTGGCGCCGGGAGCCTTGGCGAACGTGTTGAGAATGTTGATAACCCGGCCCCAGCGACGCGCCACCATGCCGGGCCATACCAGGCGGGTGAGACGCACCGCTGCCATGAGCTTGAGGTCCAGATCGTCCTGCCAGTCCTGATCCGTCAGTTTCTCGAAAGGTTTGGCGACGGCTTTGCCGGCGTTGTTCACGACGATATCCACCGGCCCGAGCGTGGCGACCACGGCGTCGTGCATGCGCGAGAGCGCCCCGCCATCGGCGACGTCACAGGCGAAGGCTTCGATGCGCGCGCCGATGGGCGCTTCGGTGGCGGCGATTGCGGCCTTCGTTTCGGCAAGCACATTCTCGCGCCGGGCGACGATGGCGACGCGCGCCCCTGCCTGATAGAACGCCTGCGCCATGGCCTGGCCGAGGCCCAGCGACCCTCCGGTGATGATGGCCGTGCGGCCGGACAGCGTCAGTTGCATGGGCGTTCCCTGGGTAGATGATGTTCCTGGCGGCTGCCGGTCATCCCGCCGGGGCCGTAGAGTTGTTCGGCGATGGTTACGTGATCGTCGCTGATCAGCACGGCGGTGCTGGCGCGGGTGCCGTACTCGTCGCCGCGAATGAACATGGGTGCCACACGGCGTTCCATGTCCAGTGGCCGGCCCCGATCGGGCAGCTGATCGTCGGGCGGCACGCTGTCATCCGCAAGCAGATCGATGAGCGTCGACGTGCTGGGCGCTTCTCTAAGCGCCCCTTCGAGGGCGTTGCGACCGCGGATCACCTTGGGCCACTCGCCACCCAGCATGGTGTTGCTGAGCCCGTAGATGCCGGGTGCGAGCACGCGTGCCTCGGCCCGGTTGGAGGTATACGCAAGCTGCTCGCCATCCCACAGCAGCAGGTTGAAGCCGCGATAGCGAGGACCGTCGATGCCATCCATGTAGGCGTCGACCGTCATGGTGCCCTGCAGGAAGTCCGCCACGAGCGCACCGCGCGAAAGTGGCGCGTTGTCCGTTGGATCCGAGAAGTTGGTGACAGCGGCGAACCGCCCGCCGGTGCTCACGCCCATCCACGAACCACCGGCTTCCAGGTCGCGACCGCCCAGTACGCGGGAATCGTTCTCCCAGCGGTGTACCGCCAGCGCGGGGCGCCGGTAGAATTCGTCGCGGTTGGCGGCCACCACCAGCGGGAGTCCGGGGTGGGTGCGATAGGCAAAGAGAACCAGACACATGGCGCCAGTGTAGCGAAGGGGCCCTGGAAAAAGCAGCCTGCGTGACATTGCGGCTCGTTGTACCGGCGCGTTCACGGCATGATGGCGTCGCGCCGCGAAAAACAGGGCTCGCGCGCCCAAGTGAAATCCAGAGCAGGTTGGCCAGGTGCACTACCCGATCATCGATCCCATCATCGTTTCCCTCGGGCCGCTGGCGATCCGCTGGTACGGCTTGTCCTATCTCGCCGCGTTCGTCACCGCCTACTGGCTGCTCGTCTGGCGCACACGCCACCGGCCGGCCGGATTCAGCGAACAGGATGTGTCAGACCTCGTGTTCTACGGGGCACTAGGCGCCGTTATCGGCGGGCGTCTGGGTTCCATGCTGTTCTACAACTTCGACCACTTCCTCGCCGATCCCCTGTACCTGCTGCGTATCTGGGAAGGTGGTATGTCGTTCCACGGCGGATTGCTCGGTGCCATCGCCGGGCTCTGGTGGTTTGGTCGCAAGACAGGTCGCGGTTTTTTCACCGTCACCGATTTCACCGCCCCCGCCGTGCCGACGGGCCTTGGCTTCGGCCGTCTCGGCAATTTTGCCAATACCGAACTGCCCGGACGCGTCACGGAGTCGCCGCTGGGCCTGCACTACCCGTGCGACGCCGTGCAGGGACTCACCTTCACCTGCACCGGTGAATGGGAATCGGTCGCGCGGCACGTGTCGCCGCTGTACCAGGCCATGGCCGAAGGTGTCGTGCTGTTCATCATCGTATGGCTGGTGGCCAACAAGCCGCGCCCGGCGGCGGTGGTGTCCGGCACCTTTCTCGCCGGCTATGGCGCGCTGCGGGTGGTGACGGAGTACTTCCGTTCGCCGGACCCGTGGATCGGCTATCTCGCCGGCGACTGGCTGACGATGGGGCAGGTGCTGAGTCTGCCGATGGTGGCGGCCGGCGCCATCCTGGTCCTGTGGGGGCGCAGATGGGTGTCCACAACGGCTGCATAGCACGGCCGATTGCTGCAAAATTCCCCGCTTATCCGTGGGGGACGATAGGTGAAACAGTATCTGGACCTGCTGCGCGACGTACGCGACAACGGCGTTTTCCGCGGCGATCGCACGGGTACGGGCACTTATTCCGTGTTCGGCCGCCAGCTCCGCTTCAACCTGGCCGATGGCTTCCCGCTGATCACGACCAAGAAGATGTTCCTGCGCGGCATCATCCACGAGCTGCTGTGGTTTCTGTCCGGCGACACCAACATCGATTACCTCACCCGGCATGACGTGCACATCTGGGACGAATGGGCGGATGCGAACGGCAACCTGGGCCCGGTCTATGGCGCGCAGTGGCGCAGCTGGCGCACGCCGGACGGCGGCACCGTGGATCAGATCGCGCGCATCCTGCATGACCTGAAGGCCAACCCGCATTCCCGCCGGCACATCGTCAATGCCTGGAATGTGGCGGATGTGGACGATATGGCGTTGCCGCCCTGTCACCTGCTGTTCCAGTTCTATGTGGCCGACGGGCGGCTTTCCTGCCAGCTCTATCAGCGCAGCGCCGACATGTTCCTTGGTGTGCCGTTCAACATCGCCTCCTATGCCCTGCTGACGATGATGATCGCGCAGGTCTGCGATCTCGAGCCCGGCGACTTTGTACACACCTTCGGCGACACGCACCTGTACGCCAATCATGTGGAGCAGGCGGACAAACAACTGGCGAGGCTGCCCATGCCGTTGCCGACGATGCATCTGAATCCTGAGGTGCGTGATCTGTTCGCGTTCACGATTGATGACTTTGAACTGCGTGACTACCGATGTCATGCGGGGATCAAGGCGCCAATTGCGGTCTGAACTTCCGACAGCCGGATTCACAAGATGATCAACGGCATTCGCGTGTCCCTCATCTGGGCCATGGCGCGCAATCGGGTCATCGGTCGTGGCAACACCCTGCCGTGGCGATTGCATACCGACATGCGTCACTTCATGCGCACGACGCTGGGCAAACCCGTGATCATGGGCCGGAAAACATTCGAATCCATGGATGCTGCCCTGCCCGGGCGCACCAATATCGTGCTGTCGCGTGACGTGAACTACCGGGCGGCCGGCGCCACGGTGGTGCCAACGCTGGACGCTGCACTCGACGTTGCGGCCGCGCAGTGTGAAGTGGATGGCCAGGAGGAAATCTTCGTGATCGGCGGCTCCGCCATCTATGCCATGGCGCTGCCGGGGGCGGACAGGCTGTATCTCACCGAGGTGCACGCTGATGTGGAGGGCGATACCTATTTTCCCGAGTTCGATCGCTCGGCATGGCGGGAGGTGAGCCGCCGCGACGTGCCCGCGGGCGATCGCGACGTGTATCCGTGCAGTATTCTCGTGCTGGAGCGGCGATAAACGCCGGGGCGCTGGCTTGAGATTTGTTGCAGGCGCCGTCTTCCTCCTTTCGGTGCTGGCCTGTGCGCCAGTTGCGCGCGCTGAAAAAGCCGTTGTCGCGGTGGCGGCGAATTTTCTCGAGGTGGCGCAAACACTCGCCCCGCTGTTTGAACAGGAGAGCGGGCATGCGGTGTCATTTGCTGTGGGATCAACCGGCAAACTCTACGCGCAGATCCTGCACGGAGCGCCCTTCGATGTTCTGCTGGCGGCTGATCGGGAACGTCCCTCGCGACTGGTGCAGGAAGGTCCCGGTGTTCCCGGCACTCAATTTACCTACGCCATCGGCATTCTCACGCTGTGGAGTGCCGATGCCGCGTTGCTCACGGATAACGCGGCCTCGGTGCTGGCCTCTGACAAGGTGCAGCACGTGGCGATGGCGGATCCGGCGCTTGCACCGTACGGCCTCGCCGCCCAACAGGTTGTTGCACGTCTGCCTCGAAGCGATCTCATTTCCGGAAAGATTGTGCTTGCACCGGATATCGGTGGGGTTTTTACGCTGGTGGCCACGGGCAATGCACAGGCGGGCTTTGTGGCCCTGTCGAGCGTCCTGAGTCCACGCAACCCGAACGCGGGAAGTCGCTGGGACATTCCCGCGAATCTGTATGCCCCCGTTCGGCAGGACGCCGTGCTGCTGCGCCATGGCGAGCGCAACGCGGCGGCGATTGCGTTTTTGAGCTTTCTCCGCTCGCCCGCCGCGCAAACCGTGATCAGGACACGCGGCTACCGCCTGACCACGGATTGAACTGGCGACCAGCCGGTATTCGCCGGAGCCTGGCGCCTGATTCGGCTGCGGCGCCAGCGAACGCTGTTCGCAGAATGCGCACCCCCGGGATGGCGGTGCCGAGGCTTGTCGGCGTTGGATCAGTACTGCGCCGTTCCGCCGTCCACGCTCAGCTGTGCGCCGGTAATTCCGGATCCCAGATCGCTGGCAAGAAACAGGGCCATGGCGGATACCTCCTGAAGCGTGATCGGTCGTTTCAATGCGCTATCGGCCGTATAGAGCCCTATCAGCTCATCGAACGTCAGTCCCATCGCCTTGGCGGTGGCCGGACCGGAGTTCTGTACTTCGTCCGTGAGGACAATGCCCGGACAGATGGCGTTCACCGTGACACCGCTTGTGCCAACCTCGCGAGCCACCGTCTTGGTCATGCCGTTGATCGCGTGTTTGGCGGTGGTGTAGGGCGACATTACGGGCTTGCCGTGTTTGCCCTCCACGGAGGAGATGTTGATGATGCGCCCGGACTTGTTGGCCAGCATCGTCTTCAATGCGCGCCGTGTTGCCCAGAAGGTGCTGTACACGTTGACCTTCATGCAATAGTCGAATTCCCGGTCCGAAAGTTCGGCCAGCGGCTGAAGGTCGCCACCGGCGCCGCCGGCGTTGTTGACCAGGATGTCGATGGTGCCGAACGTTTTCACGGTGTGATCGACAAAGCCTTCCACGTCCGTCTGCTGCGTGGCGTCACCTGTAATGAATACAAGCCGGTCGCCCGCGCCTATGTCGGCCAGCGTCTTTGCGGCCTTCTCCGCGTTGCGGGCCATGATGACGACACGCGCGCCTTCCTTGAGAAACGCCTCCACAATTGCGCGTCCGATACCCGCCGAGCCGCCGCTGACGGCTGCTACCTTGTTTTCCAGCAACATGTCTGTCCCCTTGATCGACCCGAAACTGTACAAGCCGCTAAAAACAGAAGCAATTCGGCGCCCGATTTCCGGGCGGCCTGATACTGGGCGCCGATCAGTCGAACAGCTTGCGTGAACTCGCGAACACGAGATAGACGAGGAGGCCGGCAACCATCACGCCGGCCGCCGTCTGGAACACCAGCGTCCACGAACCCGTTGCGTTCAGTATCAGGCCGCTGATGTACACGCCGACGATGCCGGGGATGGTGGCCGCGGTGTTGGACAGCCCCATGATCACGCCCGCGCCGCGCGGGGCGATGTCCAGGTGATTCACGCCGAAGCCGCCGGCGGTGGCGCCGCCGAAGATGTTGCCCAGCGACATCAGTGCAATCGCCAGCGGAATGCTCTCCACGTAGCCGACCACGGCCAGTACCGCCGCGGAGCCGCCGAAGCCGATCGTCTGCATCAGCTTGCGCACGCGGGTGGTGTCCATGCCGCGCTGGATGAGCCTGTCCGCCATCCAGCCGCCGGCGTTCAGTGACAGAAACGAAAACGCGGACGGGATCATGGTGAACAGGCCCACCGACGCGAAGTCCACACCCAGCCCCTTGTTGATGTAGGTGGGCATCCAGGCGAGCAGCACGTAGCTGCCCCAGTTGGCGCTGAAGTGGCTGACGATGATGGCCCACACGGCCGGCGTGCGCAGCAGGGTTCCCAGCGCCGGCACCGGCATGTCCCCAATGCTGTCATCGCGATTGCCCTGGATCAGGGCAAGTTCATTGGCGCTGATGCGTGGGTGGGCTTCCGGTGTTGCGGTGGCGATGCGGTGCCAGACCGCCCACCACACGAAGCCGATCAGCCCAAAGCAGAAGAAAGCCGACTGCCAGCCCCAGTGTTCAACCAGCCAGGGTGTGGCGACGAGGGCAAATACGCTGCCGGCAGGAATCATGGAAAACAGGATGCCGATGCCGCGGGAGCGTTCCGCCGCTGGGATCCAGCGGCCGAAGAGTGCATAGATGGACGGGAAGGTAACGCCTTCGCCAATGCCCATGAGCACCCGGGTCAGTAGCAGTGAGAGCATGCCGCCCGCGGCGGCAAAGGGGGTGATGAGTGTAAACAGTGACCAGAACACCACGCCCCAGCCCAGCACCAGTTTGCCGCCGTGCCGTTCGGCCAGCCAGCCACCCGCGACCTGGGTCAGCAGATAGCCCACGAAGAAGGAGGACAGCACGCGACCCTGTTGTTCCGGATTCCAGTTGAACTCCGCAGCCATGGGAAGGATGGTGATGGACATCACCACTCTGTCCATGTAGCAGATGAAGACCGCAAATGCGGCCATCAGGACAACGGATTGTCGGATGCTCCGACCGTTTTCCGGCCTGATGCTGACAGGTGAATCCACGTACGCTCCCCTCTCCAGTGATGTTGGCTGCCAGGCTCCCCGCGCGGCAGCCGCGATGTCAGCGGTGGTGCCCCAACTTCTGAACCGCCGCCAGCGCCTGACGCACGTTCTCGTCCGGCGCAACGCCGCCAACGACGGCGGCGATGCGACCGTCGGCACCCACCACGAAGGTGGTGCGCTCGGCAAAGCCGTGATCGATGGCCACGCCGCGGGTATCGGTGGCCCCCGCGCGTGCCTCACCCACCCGCAAGCCATAGGCGCTGGCAATAGTGCCGTCGGGGTCGCTCGCGACGGGAAACTGGCCGGCGCAGTAGTCCGGATCCTTCGAAAAGTCGTTCAGACGCTCGATGCTGTCGAGCGACACCCCCACCACCGTGGCGCCAGCCGCGGCAAAGCGTTCCACGTTCACCGCGAAAGTATGCGCCTGCACGTTGCAGCCGCCCGTATAGGCGGAGGGATAGAAGTACACCACGACCGGGCCTGTCTTCAGCGCATTGGCCAGTGAGTAGTCGAAGGCCTCGCCATTGCGCGATGCCCGCGCATCGATGGCGGGCGCCTGGTCACCGGTGGCAAGCGCGGCAAAGGCGGAGTTTGTGAAGAGCAAGGTCAGGCATAGTGTCAGTAGCTGTTTCATGGAATCCTCATCGGCTTGAAAGCCTTGCACTGGACTGTGATGCGAAGCGTCGTTTCCTCTCCAGCGTCGGTCTACCGTTGGCGACGTTTGCGGACGGGGTCGAGTGAGTCTACGCGCAGCGGCAATGCAGGAGAAATGCGATGCCAGACGGCACAACGCTGATTCTCGGTCTGGTGTTCGGATCGATCGGTATGGGTTATTTCCTGTACGGTAAGCGGAGTGAGCAGCCTGCCTATCGCTGGACCGGTGTCGCCTTGATGATCTTTCCCTATTTCTTCGAAAATACCGCCGTTCTGATTGCCCTCGGCATCGGCCTGCTGGTGGCGCCCCGATTCATCGACATCTGACCCGGCTGTCATTTCCGGCAGCAGGGTGTGGTGACCACAGACCTGGGAGAGAGGCTTGAAACATCCCTTTGCGGAACTGATCGCTATGCAGGTCGATGAGCGGGAGACCGGCTACAGTCGATTGTCACTCGTTGTCACCGAAGACCACATGAATCCGCACAACGTCGTGCACGGCGCGGTGATCTATGCGCTGGCGGATACCGGCATGGGCGCGGCGCTGGCGCCGTCCCTGGCGGAAGGGGAGATCTGCGCCACCATCGAGATCAAGATCAACTACTTCAAACCGGTCACCCGTGGCCAGCTCGTATGCACGACGGAAATGATCAACCGCGGGCGCACGGTGGCGAATCTTCAGTCCCGCATTGTCGTGGGCGATTCGCTGGTTGCCATGGCCAATGGCAACTACGCGATTTTCACGCCAGGCGCCCGGTCGCGCTGACGCCGCGGGACGTTGCGGGGCGAATGGGGTGAGAGGCTGACATGAAGCGGTTTGGCAGCCTCGTCGGCGGCGTCATCGCCCTGTTGATTCTCGTTGCCGCGGGGCATATGGCTTTCATCGAAATCGGTCGCGAAGTTGTGGTGCTCTCGACGACCGACACCGGGGGAGAGCGCCATCAACGCAGGCTGTGGGCGGTGGATTTTGATGGCGCGGTGTGGCTGCACAGCACGGGGACGAGTTGGCATGCACTATTTGCACAGCCCGTGACGGTTGGTCTGGCGCGCAACGGCAAAGTTAGCGTCTATCGGGCAACGCCCGTACCGGGACCACACCCGGAGATCGATCGCCTTCTGCGTGAGAAATATGGGCTCGCGGATCGCTGGGTTCGATTCCTGGCGCCGGACGATCCGGATGTGCTCGTGGTACGGCTCGATCCGGTGGACGATCAGTCCTCGGGATAATCGCCCAGGGCGACGCGGCCAATGTATTCGCGCGCCTCGGGTCGTGCGCCGGGTTGCATGAACGGACCGGCGCGCACGTCGCGATAGAGCCGGCTGAGGGTGCTGGACTGCATGTAGCTGCTGCCGCCCACCAGATCCATGGCCGTGTTGACGATGTTGATGGCGCCGCGGTTCACCACCCACTTGGCGGTCTGGTAGTCGCGCATCAGTTCGTGGGACTGCGCCAGTGTGGGCTGAGGCACGCGCAGAAATGCATCCGCCCGGCGCGCGGTGGCCAGGAGCACGTCCCGGCACGTGGCAAGTTCAATGGCCATTTCGCCCGTCATGTGGCGCACGCCCGGTAGTTCAGCAGCCGGGCGGCCATTTCGCTTTTGTTGGCGAAGACTTGTCAATGCAAGCTCGGCCGCGTGCTCGGCGATGCCGAGAAACACGCCCACCAGCGTCAGGTTGCCCAGGGCGCGGTTGGTCAGCGAGGTGGTGCTCCATCGGCCCCAGGGACCCAGGTGGCGAAGTGCCTGCTTCGGTATCCGCACGTTGTCAAACACGATCGACTGACTCCCGGAGGCGCGCATGCCCAGGGCCTGCCAGTCGCCTTGTGGCTGTATGCCCGGCATTCCGATGGGCAGCAGTGTCGTCACGAGATGATCGCCCTCGTCGTTGCGCAGCCGCAGGTTCATGCCGAGGTGCGTGGCCACGGGCGACAGGGTGACAAACAGCTTGGTCCCGTCGATGCGATAGCCACCGTCCGCCAATGAGGCTTCCGTCAGGGGATGCAGGTTGTCCGTACCCCGTTCCGTGGCGGTGGCGCAGATCAGCATGTCGCCCCGAACGATGGCACGCAGTTGCTCGCCGAGAGGTGCGCTGGTGCCGCCGGATGCGTGCCAGCCTGCCGCCAGTCCCCGGCTGACGCCAAGGTGCATGTTGATGGCGATGGCGGTGGAGCCGTCTCCCTGCCCGAGGCTGCTCATGCCGAGCGCCCAGTCGTGGATGCAATCCAGGCCCAGACCGCCCAGCGACTCCGGCACGAACGCACTTGCCACGCCTGATTCGACCAGCAGCCGCACGTTGGCAGGGTCCATGGCGCTTGCGTCGTCCGCGGCGGCGGCCCGCTCGCGCAGCAGGGGACTGACCGCACGCGCGGCATCGACGAATCGCTGTCCGGCCTCAGTGACGGGTTCGGCGGGAAACGCGGTCATTGCGGCAATCCGGTTTGCACGCGCGGCCTAGACGGAGGCAGCCCAGGCTACGATCGGGGCGTAGCTGTCCAGCACCCGCAGCGCCTCGTCGCGCGCCAGCGTCGGCAGAGACAGCACCACCCGGTTCACACCCTTGTCCCGCAATACCTCGAGCGCCGTGCGATCAGCGGGCTGGGTCAGCACCGTGATGTCGAGCTCGCTAACGTCGCGTCCGCGTTCCTCGCAGGCCTGGCGAAGCTGCGCCAGTTGCGCATCGAAGCCCGGCGTCATGACGGGGTACCAGCCATCGGCGTACTCGGCGATGCGCTGCATGGCCCACGTCGAGGTGGCGCCGATGAGCACCGGCGGGCCACCAGCGCGCTTCGGCTTTGGCTGTACCCATACCGGATCGAAGTCCACGAAGCGGCCATGAAACTCGGCGTCCTTCTGTGTCCAGCACTGCTTCATCGCCAGCACGTGCTCACGCAGGATTGCCCAGCGGTCCTTGAAATCGAAACCGTGATTGCGCATTTCCTCGGGCAACCAGCCGCCGCCCACACCCAGGAGCAGGCGGCCATTGCTCAGGGAGTCCAGCGAAGCGCAGCGCTTGGCGAGGGCAATGGGATGATGTTGCGCCACGAGGCAGACGCCTGTGCCTACCTGCAGTCGGTCGGTCACCGCGGCGGCCTGCGCCAGGTAGGTAAAGGGCTCGTACGCCTCCCAGTATATGGCGGGCAATTCGCCGCCCATGGGGTAGGGCGTTTCGCGGGACGCTGGAATATGCGTATGTTCCACCACCCACAGGCTTTCGAAGCCACGGCTCTCCAGCTCACGGCCCAGATCGACCGCGCTGATGGAATAGTCGGTGGGAAAGTTGCTGATGCCGATGTCCATCAAGTGTCTCCAGGTTCGTTCAGGGACGATCGAGGCGATAGATCAGGGCGTCCGTCACCCAGTTGTCTTCTTCGTCGATGTCGTATTTTTCGGTGTACGCCGCGGCGACACGGCCCCGCTCGTCGCCTTCGCCGCCAACCGCGCTGGCCACGAGATCATGAATTGCGCCTTTCACGCGCACCCGCACGCGGGGATCCGTGTCGATGAACGGTGTCCAGCGGGTGCCTTCGGCGCTCGTGGCGATGTACAGATCGGCGCCGAGACCAACAGCCCAGATATTGTGGGAGTAGGGGTCTGACGGGCGGAATTCGACCTGTATCACGTCCTCGTCGGCGACTGCGGACCAGTCCGGCGGTGGCGCCGCCGACTCCCCGGTCAACGCGCCTCCGGGGAACACGAACAGCGGATCGCCACAGGCGGCCAGGGTCATCACGGAACACAGGAAAAGGAATCTGCTCAACATGGTTTCCCTTCGCGTTGGGTGGTGTGGTGGCGAGCCGTGTCGCAGGATTGCGCCTATTGAAGGGCATTCCGCTGCGGATGGGTAGCTCAGACCTGTCCTGGATTGTGTCCGGTCTGCACCCCATCAGGTTGGGTTAGACTACCAGCCCCTGTCATTCCGGAAGTAGTTCATCATGGCCGAAATCCAGACCGCCGTCGTACTCAGCGCCGCCCGCACCCCCATTGGCCGCTTCGGCGGCGGGCTCGCGGATGTGCCCCTCGAGGATCTGGGTGCGCTGGTGGTTCGAGCCGCCGCAGACCGGGCGGGCATCGATCCGGCACAGATATCCTCAGCGGTGTTCGGTAACGTGTTGCGCACCAAGGCCAACGATTCCTACATCGCACGCCTCTGCGCCATCAAGGGCGGCATGGCGAAAGAATCCAGTGCGGTGACGGTCAATCGCCTGTGCGGGTCGGGCGTGGAGGCCATCGTCAATGCCGCGCAGCAGATCCAGCTGGGTGAGGTGGACCTCGCGCTGGCTGGTGGCGTGGAGTCCATGAGCCGCTCCACCTTCTCCAGCGCCGTACCCAGATTCGGTGCCCGCATGGGCGCGGTGACGCTGGACGATGACATGCTGGCCACCCTGCACGATCCGTTTGGCGCCGGGCATATGGGCATCACCGCCGAAAACGTCGCAGAGCGGTTCCAGATCGACCGTGCCGCGCAGGATGCCTTTGCCGAGGAGAGCCATCGTCGGGCGATCAACGCCATCGACCAGGGCTATTTCAAGAGCCAGATCGTGCCGGTGCCCATCACGAGCCGGAAAGGCACCGTGCATGTGGATACCGATGAGCATCCGCGCCGGGATGTGTCCGCTGAAGGTCTTGCCGCGCTCAAGCCGGCCTTCAAACGCGATGGCGGGACGGTGACGGCGGGCAATGCTTCCGGCATCAACGACGGCGCGGCGGCGCTGGTGCTTGCCTCCGAGGCCTGGGCCATGGCCAATGGCAGGAAGCCCATTGCCCGCGTTGTATCGTACGCGCGCGCGGGCGTTGATCCGTCTGTCATGGGTACCGGTCCGATTCCCGCCGTGCGCAAGGCTCTTGAGCGGGCGCGGCTGGGTATCGACGACATGGATGTGATCGAATCCAACGAAGCATTTGCCGCACAGGCGTGCGCGGTGGCCAAGGAACTGGGTTTTCCCGCGGACCGCACCAATCCCAACGGCGGTGCCATTGCGCTGGGGCACCCGGTGGGCGCCACGGGCGCCATCATCGCCACCAAGTGCCTGTATGAACTCGAGCGTACTGGCGGGCGCTTTGGCCTGGTCACCCTGTGTATCGGCGGCGGGCAGGGCATCGCCGTGGTCTTCGAGCGGGTGACCGACTGACGGCCGGCCGCCGCGGGAGGCATGGTGTCGAAGCGATGGTCCGGGACTGATCGCGGTAACCACCCGCGACGTAGTAGTGACCGCGTTCGACTGAAATGATCGATTGGCCTGAAGACGACCCACCCGAGTCACAGTCGGCGCTGGATGTGCTTTACGCGGAGTGGCGGCGCGGCAGCGAACAAGCCGGGAACGAGCTGTTCGATTCGCTTTATTCGGATCTGAAACGGATCGCATCGTCGCTCCTTCGCCGGGACGCCGGCAACCTGTCCCTTGCCACCGGCGATCTCGTCGGTGAAACGGTTCTGCGGCTGCTGAAGTCCGGTACGCTGAAGATTGTGGATGAAGCGCACCTGCGCGCGTTATGCGCGCGCATAATGCGCAACACGCTCACCGACGCGGCAAAGCGACGCCGGCGCGAAAAGCGACGGGCAGTTCTCGTGACCCTGAACCTCGACCAGATCGAGGACGCCAGCGGGGCCGATCGGGTTGTGAGCCTGCTGGCTCTCGTTGATGCGCTCGATCGCCTGCGTGCGTTGCACCCGCGATGGGCGGATGTGGTCGAGTTGAAGTACTTCGGCGGCTTCACCAACGAAGAAGTGGCAGCCTTCCTTGGCATATCCGTGCCAACGGTAAAACGCGCCTGGAACGCGGCGGTTCGCTGGCTGACCCTGAACCTCGACAGTGACACCTGACAGGGAGCGACTTGCCATGGCGTGGCTGGAGGCTGCGCTGGCGGTTGCCGAATCCGAACGAGAGGCATTCGTACGACAGAAGTGCAGGGACGATCCGGAAGTTGCCGGTTATGTGCTGAAACTGCTTCGGACCGACCCCGGCGTCTCGGGCCTCTCGACCGGTGGCGCGGCAGGAATCGAGCAGGCACTGGCCATGCCTGCCGTCATCGATATGTACAGGATCGACCGTGAGCTCGGACGCGGCGGGATGGGTGCGGTGTACCTGGCACACCGGCAGGCGGACGACTTTTCCCACACGGTTGCCATCAAGGTGGTCAATCCCGCTGGTATCGGCGAAGCCAACGTGCAAAGGCTGGCAGCTGAACGCTCGACGCTTGCCCGGCTGAAACATCCGAACATTGCGCAGCTGTACGACGGCGGCCAGTTACCGGATGGCGCGCCCTACCTCGTCATGGAGTACTTCGACGGTGCCCAGCTTGGATCGGTGCTCGCCAACCGGCAGCTGGGTTTTGCGGACAGGGTGTCCCTGTTCTCCCAGGTATGTGCCGGGGTTTCCCACGCGCACCGTAACCTTGTCATTCACCGGGACCTGTCGCCGGCCAATATTCTGGTCAACGAAGCGCTGCAGGTGAAGATCATCGACTTCGGGATTGCCCACGATCTTCAGGCCGGCGATCTTCTTCAGGCGCCGACCGGCGCCCCGTTGTTCACGATGACACCCGGGTTTGCCGCCCCGGAACGGATGGATGGTGCGGTGTCTTCAACCGCTACGGACGTCTATTCCCTGGGAAAGATCCTCGAGCGTTTGATGGCGGGTGCAAAACCGCCCAGGGAAAAGGATCTGATCGCGATCATCCGGAAAGCGACCGCGACTCAACCCGATCACCGTTATGCCTCCGCGGATGCGTTGATGGACGATGTCGTCGCCTGGTTCGAGGTACGTCCCGTGCGGGCAGTCACACCGTCCTACCCGTACCGGCTCGCGCGTTTCTTCCAGCGATGGCGGTGGCAGGTGGGCGCGGGGATCACGGCCCTGGCGCTGGTGCTGGTGGCATCAACGGCCAGCGTGGTGCTCTATCTTCGTGCAGAGGCGAGCAGCGATGAGGCTGAGGAGCGCTTCGAGGAGGTGCGATCGCTGGCAAACTATCTCATTTTCGGGCTGCATGATGAGCTGGACCGGCTCGAGGGTTCCGCGGTGGCCCGTGAGCACGTGCTTGCGCGTGGCATCGAGTACCTGGACAGGCTGTCCGCGCTCGGTCCGGTCCCGGTTGACCTGCGGTCTGAACTTGCGCTTGGCTATCAGCGGCTGAGCGACGTGCGCGGCAATCCGGCGCGGGCCAATCTGGGCGAGCGGGAAGCCGCCTTTGA
The DNA here is from genome assembly GCA_024234635.1 of Pseudomonadales bacterium. Classification (GTDB taxonomy): domain Bacteria; phylum Pseudomonadota; class Gammaproteobacteria; order Pseudomonadales; family Azotimanducaceae; genus SYFY01. Next base: position 93,791 of record JACKNX010000011.1, read on the forward strand.
CCTGCAGCGTCGCGCCGTCGACATGGCGTCGCAACTGATCAACGAACGCCGGGATGCACGGAGCCTGAGAACCTACGCGGAAATACTGCACAACAGCGCGGTGCAGCAGATCTTCTCGCGCAACGATCTGGATGCGGCCGTCGCCGAACTGCTCCAGGTGAAGTCGGTCTACGCGGAACTCGCGGCAACGGAGCCGCCTGCCTTCGATGACCGGCTGGCGAGCGCGCATGTCGAGATGATGCTGGGCTACAGCCTCAGGATTCTGGCGCGCTACGGCGAGGCGGTGGAATTCGTCGAACGTGCCCTGGATGCATACCGGCAGCTTGCCCGTGAACAGCCAACCAGTTTTGATGCGCGGTTTGGACTGGCGCGGGCTGAAGTCACGGCAGCGGAAGTCCATTCGTGGTCCACTTATGTCAGCGCCCAACCGGACTATGCGCCAGCGCTCGCGCTGTTTGATGCGGGCGTGGCCCGATGGCGTGCCATGGCCGGCGATACCCCGTCTGACAGCAGGGTGCGTGATGAACTTGTGATTGCGCTCCTCAAACGGGCGAATACGACGTGCTACCTGCCGCCTCCCCACCCGGAAGCCGGGTTGGCGGATCTGGTCGAGGCGCTCACGCTCGGGATGGCCTGGCAGGCCGCCAACCCGCGCGATCAGCGAGCCGCGCAGCACAACACCCACAATCTCGTGCAGCAGACAGCCTGTCTGATCAGTCTGGGCCGGGCGGATGATGCGCTACGGGTGGCGCAGCAGGCCATCGCGGCGCGCCGAGCAGCACTGGCCAGCCAGCCGGACAATCCGAACGTCAACACCGATCTGGCCAACACGCTCTGGTCCATCAGCTCGGTGCTCATCGAGGCGGGCCTGGATGCCGAGGCCTGCAGCATGGCCGATGAAGTCGTGTCCCTTTATGCACGGTTCGAGGAAAACGGCTGGCCCATGCATCCGTTCAATCAGGATGAATTGACCAGCAGCTCGGAATATGTCGCTGACTGTGGAAGCCGAGGTCTGCTCTAGCGATTCCGGGACCGCTCGTCTCCACCGCGACAGGACCGACTGTCTTCAGGTTGGACGCCTCCTGGTCGCAGATTTTTTTTAAGGATCGTTGATCCCTTTTTCCCGGATATGTCGCTTCTGGCAGGGAGAGGGCAGATTTGGTTTGCCGCGGCAAACGTACTGCCTGCCATCCCACAGGAGACAGAAGCAATGAACGGAAAACCCGGTATCCGAAACACGTTGGGAACGCGACTTGACGGAAGCGGGCGGCTGCGCGGTCGGAGAAATCGCTTTCTGCCAGTAATCAGCCTTGTCAGTGTCCTCGCTACCGCGAACGCAGCTGGTGACGTTCTCGTCGACGGCATCAGTCTCGGCGGTTCTGGTGGAACAGTTGTGCTGGGTTGGACGATTGGTCAGCTCGAGGGTGAGCCTGCGTGTGATGGTCAAGCTGTCAAAGTTGTCGTTGACCAGGATGGGATTCTCACGGAAACGACCGGCAAGCTTAGTCAATTCGGATACTACAGGTGTCATCTGGCGGGACAGCCGAGGCTGGGCAACCACCCATATGTTGCCTACAGAAAACGATTCTTCAGCGCCAAACGCATCGAGTTGTCGCTTCTGCACCCGGCGAGTGGTGAGCGTATCTGGCACGGCATTGGCCCGGATACACAGGCGCCGGCGGCGGTCGCCAAACCGGAAACCGTGCCACAGAACGCGGTGCTGGCAGAGTCCGGGAAGGTCCCGTCGCAACCGCCGCCTGCAGTGCGCCAGTACACAGAACTGGATCTGCCAGCCGCACTTCGGAGCACTGAGCTGATTCCCTTCCTGCCCGGAAGGGAGAAAATCCAGCGTGAAGCCTTCTGGGGCCCTGAGACCCGGGACTACGTCGTTGGCCGATGCATGCAGTTCGCCTATACCTATCTGCGCAGCGAAAACTACTGGCTGAGCCTCGACAGCAGCCTGGCCAGGCTCAACACGCTCAACGGGCTGCCCGAACTACCTCTCGACAGGGACAACGCAGCGGCGTTGTGCGCCTCGCCGGATCGGCGCGAGTCGCTGCGCAGTCAGCTTCCCGGAAAATCCACACGGCTGCTGGACAACCTGTGTTTACTGGCGACGCCCAACGGCAGGGCCAGCTTCGACCCGTCCCCCGCTTCCATGCCAACGGGACACAACATCTGCTTCGATCTCGATCGGCTTCGCAGCGATGAGGTGGCTGCCTGCATGCAGACTGAAGGTCGTACGACGTTGAAAACACCTGGGCTGACGTTTGCCGACTACTGTGCATGCGCAGGCGATCGTCGGGCCGCTTCGTTTGCGAGCGGAAAATACCCGTTGGATTCCAATACGCTTGTACAGACGTCGGTGGCAGCCCGGCTTGCCTGTGACCCGGGTAAAACGAAGGTTCAGCCGGCGAAGGCGGACAAGGGCGGTTCGACGGTGAGTGCGCAGGCGACATCCGAAGCGTCCGGTGAGGGTGGCGTCGGGACGTCGATAGGCGATGGTGAGCAGAAAGCGAAACAGACGTTGAAGGATTCGGCCGAAAAGGCCAAGGAGTCAGTCAAGAAGGGGTTCAAGAAGGTGTTCAACTGGTAGTGGTTTGCAGCAGCCGATAGCAAGGCCGGTTGATGGGATGTTGGACGCTGTGTCGACTGTCGTGTCGGGTCCACGCCACTCAACGCCACCCCATATCAGGGGTCGAGGCTGCTCGACGGAACGGAGCCGGTGGCTGCGAGTGTTTGCGCCCGCTCTTCCAGGGCGAGCGGTCAACGGGCATGCGATGCCACTGTCACTTCCCCCGCCCGCGGCACCGAATCCGCCGCGCCGGCCCTGGAGACGCACAATGCCGCGGCGGCCGTGGCACGCCGCATTGCCGCCTCCGGCGCCATGCCCTGTTCGAGGCTTGCCAGCAGGTAACCGGTAAACGTGTCACCGGCCCCCGTGGTGTCTACCACATCCACCTTGTGCGCCGGCACGTGGAAGCACTCGGCGGGCGAGAGCCACACGGCGCCGCCCGCGCCAAGCGTCACCACGCTGATGGTGTCGGGGTAGCGTTCGCCCAGTACCTGCACCATCTCGTCCACGTACTGTCTGCCGGTCAGGTCTTCGGCTTCCACTTCGTTCACCACCAGCATGTGCAGCAGGTGCAGTGGCAGCGCTTTCACCACGGTGTCCATGGGCGCGGGATTCATGACGATGCGCAGGCCGCGTGCAGCACCTTGTTCGATCAGGTAGCCCGGGTGGCTGATCTCGTTCTGCAGCAACAGGATGTCGCCCGCGCCGAAGCCGGCGAGCGTGCTGTCGATGTGTTCGCGGGTGATTGCGCGATTGGCGCCGGGGAACAGCACGATGGCGTTGCCGCCGTCTTCGGCGACCTGGATGACCGCGTGCCCGGTTGGGACGCCGGCGCGATGCAGGTGCGCGACATCGACGTTGTCGGCGCGCAACATGTCCACCAGCCATTCGCCGCCAGCGCCATAGGCCCCGGCGTGTACCACGGGCGTTCCGGCGCGGGCGATCGCCAGCGATTGATTGAACCCCTTGCCGCCGGCAAACACCTGATAGTCCGTCGACGGAAGCGTTTCACCGGGCCGCACGAAGTGCGGTACCCGATAGACGTTGTCGATGCACAGCGAGCCGAAGTTGAGAATGGCCATGTATCGTCCCGGTCGTCCGCAATGGTCAGGATGCGGTTGCTGATTCTGCCAGCCGCCCCCCGTCCAGTGGCAGCTCACGCCACGGCGTAATGGGCAGGTTGGTGGCGGCGTGCTGCAGTTGCACGCTCTTGAAGTCGCCGTCCATCACGCGCAGCCACCAGCGCGACACGGGGTGCTGCACCCTGATCGCCTGCACCTCGGCGCCGGCCCGGTTGGCATCGCAACTGCCGCGCGTGAGGTCGCGAATCAGACGGGTGGCGACCGCCGCGGCGAGCGGCGCCAGGCGGTAGGCACGCACATTGCCGCCAATGTCCAGCAGCTCCAGCAGGTAGTGGGTGTCGCAGACGGGGCATCGGGCGACCGCTTCCGCGATCCCCAGGTAGTCGTCCAGCACCAGTTCGATGCCAAGGCCGCTGGCACACAGATGAGGGCAGGGTTGCAGGTCGGGCATGTGGCAAACTCGCGCTTTGCTGTTCTGCCGGGCCGCGCCCGGCGCTGCCATCGTAAACCAACCGGAAACCGTCCTGATGTCCGCCATTGCCATCTGCGTCAATCCCATGTCCGGCCGCGACGTGCGTCGCCTGGCCGCGCGTGCCACCAACATGACCCACGAAGCCAAGCGCGACATCGTCGCCCGCATCGCCGCCGGCGCGGATGCGATGGGCGTGACGGATATCTACGTCACGCGCGAGCCGTTCCGCATTGCCGCCGCGGCGCTGGAGCAGATGACGCTGAATGCCCGCGTGCACGTGCTCGACTTCAAACTGGAGGCGTCGGCCGGGGACACGCAGACCGCCGTGCGCCGGTTCCTGGAAGAGGGGGTGGCGACCATCGTTTCCCTCGGTGGTGATGGCACCAATCGCGCGATGGTGCGCGAGTCGTGCAACTACCACCTCATTCCCCTGTCCACGGGCACCAACAACGTCTTCCCCGTGCAGGTGGAACCCACCATCGCCGGTATGGCGGCGGGCCTGCAGGCGCGGGGGCTTCTGCCCGCCACGCTCAGCCAGCCGGTCAAGGTGCTGCACGTGCGCTCGCCGCGCGGTGACGATGTCGGCCTGATCGACGCCGTGCTGCTCGAACGGGATCACGTGGGCAACCTGTTGCCCTTCGACGCCGGCCGGCTGCGCCAGATCCTGCTCACCCGGGCGGAGCCCGATGCCATCGGCATGTCGCCCATCGGCGGGCTCATCGAGCCGGTTTACGCGGAGGAAGACGGCGGTCTGCTGCTGCAGATGGGTCCGGGTGGCTACGCGTTCGATGCGCCATTGTCGCCAGGCTGGTTCCAGCCCGTGCAGGTGCAGAGCATCACCCGCGTACCGCTGGGCGTGGCGGTGCCGTTCCGCGGCAAGGGCGTGCTGGCGCTGGACGGTGACCGCGATCACCGGCTGGAACTGCACGAGTCGGCGGTGGTGGAAATCCGTCGTGACGGACCGCCCGTCGTCGACGTCCGCGGCGCCATGCGCCATGCGGTGGCAGCGGGTATCATTGCGCGCCCGTCCCCGGATCGAGAGGCCTGATGATCGTCAAACCGAGAATTCGCGGTTTCATCTGCACCACCGCGCACCCTACCGGCTGCGCTGCCCACGTGCAGACGCAGATCGACTACGTGCGCGCGCAGGCGGCAATGGACGGCGGCTCGGTGAAAAACGTGCTGGTGCTGGGTTGCTCCGGCGGGTATGGCCTGTCGTCGCGCATTGCGGCGGCATTCGGGTATGGCGCTTCCACCCTGGGCGTGTCGTTCGAGAAGGCGCCGGTGGACAACAAGACAGCCACCGCCGGCTGGTACAACAACGTCGCCTTCGAGAAGGCCGCACAGGCAGCCGGTCTGTATGCGAAAACCCTCGACGGCGATGCCTTCTCCGATGCCATGAAAGCGCGCGTCATCGAAACGCTGAAGGCGGACCTGGGCCCCATCGACATGCTGGTCTACAGCCTGGCGGCGCCGGTGCGCCAGCATCCGAAAACCGGTGAGCTGTTCCGCTCAGCCATCAAGCCGCTGGGCGAGGCGCTGCACATCAAGTCCGTGCACGTGGATCGCGGTGAGGTGATCGAGGTGGACCTCGAACCCGCCACACCGGAAGAAACCGCCGCTACCGTTGCGGTGATGGGAGGCGAAGACTGGGAGTTCTGGATCGATGCGCTGGCCGGGGCTGGCCTGCTGGCTCCGGGCTTCCGCACGCTGGCCTTCACCTATATCGGCACCGAACTCACGTGGCCCATCTACTGGGAGGGCACCCTCGGCAAGGCGAAGGAAGATCTCGATCGCGCTGCCGCGGCCATGCGCCCGATGCTGGCGGCAACGGGGGGTGATGCGCGGGTTGCGGTGCTGAAAGCCATCGTCAGTCAGGCGTCGTCCGCCATCCCCGTCGTTCCTTTGTACGTGGCGTTGCTGTTCAAGGTGATGAAGGAGCGCGGCGTGCACGAGGATTGCGTGCGCCACATCCACCGCATGTTCGCCACGCAGCTTGCGGCGGGTTCCACACTGCGCCTGGACGATGTCGGCCGCATCCGCATGGATGACGTGGAACTTCTGCCGGACATCCAGGAGGAAGTGCGTCGCCGCTGGGCCGTCGTCAATACAGGCAATCTGGCCGAAGTGGGTGACCTGGCCGGCTTCCGCGAGGACTTCCTGAAGATCTTCGGGTTCGGCTTTCCCGGTGTGGACTACGACGCGGACGTCAATCCCGACGGCAGCGACATCTGACAACAGGCAGTAGCGAACAACGCATGGGCAAAGTTTTTCTCGACGCGGCGCGCGGGCTGCCGACGCCGTACACGCCGATCTGGCTGAACCGGCAGGCCGGCCGGTACATGCCGGAGTACCACCAGGTGAAGGGCAAGCTGCCAAGCCTGCAGTTCTTCAAGGATCCGGAGCGCGCGGCGCAGGCGACGCTGGATGCGCAGCGCATTCTCGGTGTGGATGCTGCCATCCTGTTCGCGGATCTGTTGCCCATCCTGGAGCCAATGGGGCTGAGCCTCGACTATCTTCCCGGTGAAGGGCCGGTTTTCGCGAATCCCGTGCGTACACCCGCGGATGTTTCAGCGCTGCGCGTGGTGCCGGCACTGGAAGGCACGGCGTACATCGGCCAGACCGTGCGCAACGTACTGGCCGGCCTGCCGAAGGACGTGGCGCTCATCGGCTTTGCCGGCGCGCCGTTTACGCTGGCCTCCTACGCCATCGAAGGCAGAGGGTCGCGCAACTACGTGCACGTAAAGAAGTTCATGTACCAGGCCGAAGAAGCGTGGCAGTTGCTGTGCGACAAGCTGGTGACCCAGGTTGGCGATTATCTGGCGCTGCAGATCGCCAGCGGCGTGGACGCCGTGCAGTTGTTCGACACCTGGGTCGGCAACCTTAGCGTGGCGGACTTCCGCCGTTATGTTTCCCCGTCGCTGACGAAGCTCTTCACGCACCTGCGTTCCGTAGCGCCGCATGTACCCATCATCTATTTCGGTACCGGCAACCATCATCTGCTGGAGGATGTGGCCGCGCTGGCGCCGGACGTGATCGCCTTTGACTGGCGTACGCCGCTGGGAGCCACGTGGCAACGGCTGGGATGCCGGGCAGTACAGGGTAATCTGGATCCGATCGTGTTGTGCAGCGATGCCGCCACTATTACGGCGCAGGCCGGGGCCATTCTTGACGAAGCAGGTGGCCGCCCGGGGCACATCTTCAACCTCGGTCACGGCATCATTCCGGAAACACCGGTGGACAACGTGAAACACCTGGTGGACACGGTACACCGGCTCAGCGCCCGTTGAACGACTCCCAACCGGTTGTCTCGATCACGGCGCGCAGGGTCTGGTTGCTCGGATTCTGGTTCACTCTCGCGCTGGTGACCTGGCTGGCGCTCACGCCCAGCCCACCCAGGCCGGTGACCTATTTCAGCGATATCGTGCTGCACGCAGCGGCGTTTACGGTGCTGATGTTCCTCTGCTGCCAGGCACATTTTCGCACCACCCTGCTCCCGCCGGCACTGGCGATGCTGGCTTACGGCCTGGGTATCGAAGTGGTTCAGGGATTGATGGGTGCGCGGTTCGCTGAAGTGAAGGATTTCCTGGTCGACCTCGTGGGCATCGGTGCCGGTGCTGTCATGCGCAAGGTGCTGGGAGACTTGGCCGACAGGGTGATGCACACTCTGCTGTCCCTGTTGCGCCTGGAGAACTGAGATGCGCTGGATCAAGCGATTGTTATGGCTGGTGGTGAGCCTGTTCGCGGCGGTCATGGCACTACAGTTCGCGGCATCGGAAAGCGGTGAAGTGGTGGTGCTCAGTACGCTCGATGCGAAAGGCGCGCCGCAGGAGACCCGCTTGTGGGTGGTGGACCTCGAGGGGTCACAGTATCTGCGGGCGGGACAACCCGAATCCGGCTGGCTGCTTCGTCTCCAGAAGACCCCGCGTGTCGGTCTGGTCCGGGGTGAAGTCCGTGCGGCGTACGACGCCGTACCCGAGCCGGAGAAGCGGGATGTGATCAACGCCCGCATGCGCGCCAAGTACGGCTGGGCGGATCAGGTCATCGAGCAGATGTTCGGCCGCGACAAGGCAACACCCGTGCGCCTGGAGCCGGTGCCGGAAGGCGAGCTGCCACCGGAACTGCGCGATCCGGTGGAAGAAGCGCCCCTGACGGACGGGACGGCGGCGGATCCGGCGTCTGAACCGGTGTCAGAACCGGTGTCAGTCGAGCAGGATGAACAACTCGGTACGTAGATCCTCATCGGCAGCGTCCATCGGCGTGTTGAGGTAGCGTTCAAAGCTCACGCTGTCGCGCAGGCGCGACCCGCTGCGCGGCAGCCACTCACCCAGAAAGCGCGCCCAGGTATCGCCCAGCGTGGCGTAGCTGCCCGCATGCACGGTACAGGCGTAGCGTCCGGCTGGCAGTAAACGGGCCTCCAGGTTCGCGGGTAGCTGCGCGTCGTCGGGTACGCTGAAGCCGGCGTCAGCGCGCAACGCTTCGGCGGGCGTGGACTCTGGGTCGTCGTAGTAGATGGCGATCATGGCCGAGTCCGGTCCGATCAGGCCAGCCGGGCCGGCGATGGCACCGAGCCTGCCGAAGGCGTCCACTATCCTGTTGTACGGGCCGATGTGGCTGACGGTTGCGAGCCGGACAGCGGGCAGATGGCGGATCTCGACGTTCATGGTGCTCTCTCCGGTGGTTGTGTGGAAGTTGGGCGCGCAGGTGGCGTTGGTCGAATAGTGAACGCCCGTACGCGCGGCGAGCTGGGTGCGGAAATGTCCCGCCACCCCGGTTGCCCGGTGGTGAATGCCGTCTCGAAACTGTGATGGCGGGCAGGCGTAAGCTGCGCGGAATGCCCGGGTGAAAGCCTCGTGCGTCTCGTAGCCGGCTTCAAAGGCGACATCGGTGACAGGGCGCGCCGTCGACTGGAGCGCCAGCGCCGCGCGTTCCAGGCGCAGGCGTCGGTGCATGCCAAGCGGCGTCTCTCCGGTCATGCCGCGGAACAGACGGTGGAAGTGAAACGGTGACAGCCGCGCCGCAGCGGCAAGCGCCGTCAGATCGAGCGCCGTATCGAGGTTGTGCGCGATGATGCGAATGGTTTCGCGAACGATGTCGGCGTAGTAGCCTGCAGTTACCTTGTGCATGCCGCCAACATAGCAGCGGGATGACGCAGGCGCTTGATGCGCCTTGCTCAGGGAATCGGTGAGCCGGGCTTCGTGCCCTCCGGGTACATCACCACGCGTACGCGCTCCTGTGTGTTGCGCATGGCCACTACCTTCTCGTCGGTGAGGTTGTACACGAGCTCGTGGGCATCCATGGTGTCGGTGCCGCGGAACAGTCGCGTGTGTCCGCGTGCCGTGACCTTGTCAGCCCGCATGTCATACAACAGGCGGTCGCCAAAGAGTCGGGTTTCCTGGGGTTGATTCAGGGCTTCCAGTTCGGCCTGCGTCGCCGCGCTGCCGTCCGCTTCCAGGCGGATGATCTCGTTTTTTTCGTTCAGGTAGGCGCGCAGTCGGCTGGCACGAATCCGGTACTCTCCCTGACTGGCGACCACGTTGCCCACGTAGGTGATCTGTCGCTGGTCCAGAAGGATCTCGTAGCTGTCGGACTGTACTTCCCAGGGCTGATCCGAACCCACCGCCAGCACGGCCGCCGGCAGGAAAAGCAGGCTCGCCAGTCCGCGTCGCACGATTACGCGAAGAGAAGACCTCATGGTGTGGAGCGCTCCGTCGATTCCATCCAGGCGTCACCATAATCCGCTGTCCGGCACCGGAATGTGCGCCAATCGACACTCCGGTCCGGGCGGGGCCAAGGATACGCTGGTTTACCTCCCTCTGCCCGGTCAGTCCGCGAAACCATCCGTGATCGCGCCCTGGCTGGCGGAGCTCACGAGGCGGGCGTACTTCGCCAACAGCCCCTTCGTCGCGTAGGGCGCCGGTCGCTGCCAGCGCGCGCGCCGGGCCGCAAGCACTTCGTCACTGACGTGCAGCGTGATCTCTCTTGTCTCGGCGTTGACGGTGATGCGATCGCCATTCTCAACGAGGCCGATAGGCCCGCCGTCGAACGCTTCCGGAGTAATGTGCCCTACGACGAAACCGTGACTGCCGCCCGAGAAGCGGCCGTCGGTCAGCAGCGCCACTTCCTTGGACAGACCGCGGCCGTTGATGGCGCTGGTCGGGCTGAGCATCTCGCGCATGCCTGGGCCACCGCGTGGTCCTTCGTAGCGAATGATCACCACATCGCCGGAAACCACCTCGCCGTCCAGAATCGCTTTCATGGCCGCTTCCTCGCCGTGATAGCAGCGCGCGGTGCCGGTGAATTCCAGCCCCTCATTGCCGGTGATCTTGGCCACGGCGCCGTCCGGCGCCAGATTGCCGTACAGCACCACCAGGTGGGAATCCTTCTTGATCGGGTTGTCGAAGGGTCGCACCACACCCTGGCCGGCGGGGTAGTCCGCAACGTCAGCCAGGTTTTCGGCCAGGGTTTTACCGGTGACGGTCATACAGTCACCGTGCAGCAGACCGCGGTCCAGCAGACGCTTCATCAAAGGCTGGATACCGCCGGCGGCGATCAGTTCGCTCATGGCGTACTTGCCGGCGGGGCGCATGTCCGCGAGCACGGGCACCCGCTTGCCGACGCGTGTGAAGTCATCCAGCGTCAGCGGTATGCCGGCGGCGGAAGCGATGGCCAGCAGGTGCAGGATGGCATTGGTCGAGCCCTCCAGCGCCACCACGACGGTGATCGCGTTCTCGAACGCCTTCATGCTGAGGATGTCGCTCGGCCGGATGTTCGCCTCGATGAGCCGGGCAACGGCCGCTCCCGCGTTGTAGCTGTCGCGTCGCTTGGCATCAGACACCGCTTCCTGGGCGGAACTGTTGGGCAGCGACAGGCCAAGGGCCTCGATGGCCGACGCCATGGTGTTGGCGGTGTACATGCCGCCGCAGGAGCCGGGCCCGGGAATGGCGGTGCGCTCCACCTCCTTCAGTTCCTTCGCATCGATGCGTCCGGCCGAATATGCGCCCACCGCCTCGAACACGCTGATCACGTCGCGTCGCTCGGCGCCGGGTTGAATGGTGCCGCCGTACACGAACACCGAGGGCCGGTTCAGCCGCGCCATGGCCATTGCGCAGGCGGGCATGTTCTTGTCACAGCCGCCGATGGCGACGAAACCGTCGAACCCCTGCGCCCCGACCACGGTTTCGATGGAGTCGGCGATGACTTCCCGCGACACCAGCGAGTAGCGCATGCCCGGTGAGCCCATGGAGATGCCATCACTGACCGTGATGGTGTTGAACAGCACGGCCTTGGCGCCGGCTTCGTCCGCGCCCATCGCAGCGGCGTCCGCCAATGCGTTGATGTGCATGTTGCACGGCGTCACCATGCTCCAGGTGGAGGCAATGCCCACCTGGGCCTTGGCGAAGTCGGCTTCGGTGAAGCCGACGGGGTAGAGCATGGCGCGGCTGGCGGCATGTTCGACGCCGTCGACGATCTGGGAGGAGTAGGGTCGCTTGGTCATACGGATTCCACGGTCTTGAACAGCACCTTGGACTGGCGCTGCAGGTTGTAGAGTTGTTTCTTTTCCATGGGCAGATCGTCCACGGTGGCCAGCGTGAAGCCGGCACGTTCGAACCAGTGATGCGCCTGCGTGGTCAGCACGAACAGGCGCGTGATGCCGGACTCGGCGGCAAGCCGTTCGGCGGCTTCCACGAGGTGGGTGCCAACACGCAGGCCGGGCTGGTTCTGGAACGATTCGCGCACAGCCACGCAGGACAGTTCCGCGGCCTTGTCATGGGGAAACAGGGCGCAGGTGCCAACCACGATGCCGTCCACCTCGGCCACCAGGAAGTGGTCGATTTCCGCCTCCAGCCGGTCGCGGGAGCGGCGCACCAGGGCGCCGGACTCCTCCATCGGACGGATGATGTCGACAATGGCGGCCACGTCCGTCACGTTGGCCCGGCGCACCATGCCGTGAAGCTTCTCACTGACCTGCGTGCCGACGCCGGCAGCAGTGAACAGTTCCGCCAGCAACGCACCGTCGTCCAGGTAACTCACCAGGTGACCGCGTGCGACGCCGCTCCGCACTGCGCGACCGAGCGCGCGCAGATGGTTTGCCGTGTTGTCGCCGATCGACGGGTCGTCCAGCCGCGTATCGAGCTCACCCGGGTTGATGCCACTGACGCGGCGGCCATCCGCGTCCTTGAGGTGAGGCAGAACATCAAACGCAATGAGTTTGTCCGCCTTCAGGGCGATGGCGACATCGGCCGCCAGTTCGCTGGCCGTGAGATTGAATACCTGGCCGGAGGGCGAGTAACCCATTGGCGACAGCAGAACCAGGGCGCCATGCTCCAGCGCGGCGTGGATGGGGGCCGTGCGCACTTTACGCACGCGACCGGTGAACAGGTGATCCACGCCGTCGATCACGCCGACGGGACGCGCGGTGACGAAGTTGCCGCCAACCACCGTGATGTCGGTGTTGTGCATCGGCGTGGAGGGCAACCCCATGGAGAACAGGGCTTCGAGCTGGCTGCGGATGCGCCCGTTGATATGCGTGATGCGACGCATGGTGGATTCGTCCGTGACCCGGCGATCGCCCACGAACGTGGCGTCGGGCAACTCTTCGTCCAGTTGTTCCCGGCAACCATGCACGAGCACCAGGCGCACACCCAGGGTGTGCAGCAGCGCGAGGTCATGCACGATGCTGGTCAGGTCCGCCCCGGTCAGGGCGTCTGCGCCGATCAGCACCACAAATGTCTTCCTGCGGTGGGCGCTGATATACGGGGTGGAGTCCCTGAACCAGCGCGCGTAGGCGTGCGTATCCACGTTGGTCGTTATTTCAGGAGGTGCGGCAGTTTAGCAGCGCCGTGCGCTGTCCGCTGCCCGCCGGCGGGATCGCCGCGATGTTACGGGTGGCGGGCAGCGCGCCTGGCTCCGGGAGGCCAGACAGGGCGGACGCTACCGCAACCGGGACAGGCACTCCGAGGCCAGCGCCGCTGCCCGTTGCGGGCTGTCCGCTTCCGCGTAACAGCGTAGTTCCGGCGCGTTGCCGGAAGGTCGCAGATGCACGATATCGCCATTGGCGAGCGTCATGCGCAACCCGTCCGTCTGATCGATGTGGCTGGCCTGCTGGCCGAGCAGGTCGGCAATGGCCGCGGTGGATGCTGCCAGGCGCGCAATCAGCGCATGACTGTCGGCGGTCGGAAAATTCTGCAGGCGGTCACTTGCCGTGAAACGCCGGGGCAGGTCGGCAGCCAGCGCCGAAAGCGCCATACCCTGCCGCTGCGCCCCGACCAGCAGCGTCAGTGCCGGCAGTACGGCGTCGCGGGTCGGCAGTGGTCGCAGCGATCGTCCATCCCGGGTCAGGGCGCTGCCGAGCAGAAATCCGCCATTGGCCTCGAAGCCGGCGACAGTTCCGCCGGCCGTGGCAAGGGTTTGCATGGCCTCGATCACGTAGGGTGAGCCGATGCGCGTGCGCATCACGCGCTGGAATGCGCCGCAGGCTTCAATGGCGGTATTGCAGCTCACCGGCGCCGCCACGGCATCCGCGCCGAGGAGGCGCGCGCATAGCAGACCGACGATGTCGCCGCGCAGCCAGTTGCCGCGTTCGTCGCCGATGAGGGGACGGTCCGCGTCGCCGTCGGTGGACAGTATGGCGTCGAGCCGGTGCTCCGCCGACCAGGCGTGGCCACGCGCGATATCCACCTCGGCGACGGCTTCGGTGTCGATGGGAACAAACTCGTCGGTACGCCCCAGGGACACGACCTGGGCACCGAGTGCTGTGAGCAGATCGCCGAGCAGGTCGCGCGCGACACTGGAGTGCTCGTAGATGCCCAGGCGCATGCCGGCCAGCGCGCGTGGCGGGAAAAAGTCCAGGTAGCGGGTGATGTACTCGCTGCGTGCCGTGTCGTCCACAGCGGGTAGTTGGGTGGACAGCCCGTCGTCCGGCAGCGCTACGTCGGCTGCGGCGATGGCGGCTTCGTCCGCCTTCGAGATTTCCCCGTCGGCGCGATAGAACTTGATGCCGTTGCGATCGAAAGGAATGTGGCTGCCGGTGACCATGATCGCCGGCAGGCCGTGTTCCTGCGCATGGAAAGCCAGTGCGGGGGTCGGCAGCGCACCGCACCACACGGGGTCATGCCCGGCGTGGCGAATGGCCGCGGCGCAGGCGCTCGCAATGGCCGGGCTGCTCGGGCGCAGGTCCATCCCCAGCGCCACCCGGCCCGAGGCTCTGGGCTGCAGGACGGCAAGAAAGGCTGCCGTGTAGGCGAAACAGACGGCGTCCGTCATGTCCACCACCCGCCCGCGGGCGCCGCTGGTCCCAAAACCGACGCCGCTGCTGGTCATCAGTGCACTGATTCGCACGCCATTTCCTCAACTGCTTCCAACGGGGTGAATTGTAGAGTTCGGCGCGTGGCGATAGGGCGAGGGACGTCGCAATACGTCAGATGCGTACGCAGAGTCGTTCGATCAGGCCGGACAGGATCTTACGGCCGCGCGCGACGTGTGCGCGTTCGAGGAACTCATTCGGCTGATGCGCCTGATCGATGCTGCCGGGTCCGAAGATCACGGTTTCCATGCCCAGTTGTTGCAGGAACGGGCCCTCGGTTCCAAACGCGACGACATCGGGCGCGGCGCCGCTCAGTTCAGCCAGCGTCAGTGCGAGCAGGCCATCGTCCGCGCCGGCAAAAGGGGGGACGGGCGGGTAGAAGCGGGTAACACAACAGCGTGTGCCGAAGCACTCGGAGACGGCATTCACGCGCCGGGTCAGCGCTTCGAAAAACGCGTCACTGTCCATGCCCGGCAGCAGTCGCAGGTCGATCTGCAGTTCCGCATGCCCACAGATTCGGTTGGGATTGTCGCCGGCACGCAGGCAGCCCAGGTTCAGCGTGGGCACCTGCACCTGGAATGCCGGGTTGGTGTAGTTGGCGGCCAGTTCGGCACGAAAGGCCAGCAACTCGCCCATCACGGCGTGCATGGCGTCGAGGGCGTTGTTGCCGAGGCTCGGGTCCGAGGAATGGCCCGACGCGCCATCGAGGCGGATACCGATCATCATGATGCCTTTGTGGGCATAGACGGGAACGAGATTGGTTGGTTCGCCAATGACCGCATAACGTGCCTTCGTTTCCGCCTTTGCCGCCAGCAGCCGTGCGCCGGCCATGGAGCTTTCTTCATCGGAGGTGGCGATGACGGTAACCGGCGCGCGCAGATCCCTGGCACGGAACTGGCTGACGGTCTCCACCACCAGCGGGAAGAAGCCTTTCATGTCACAGGTGCCGAGCCCGAACCAGGCAGCGTCCGTGGCTTTCACCTGGAACGGATCCTGTTGCCAGAGATCGGCGTCGAACGGCACGGTGTCGGTGTGTCCGGCAAGCACCAGCCCGTCGTCACCGGCGCCCAGGCGGGCAATCAGATTGCCCTTGCCGGGCCGGTCGGGCAGCGGTTGCACCTCGCAGGCGAAGCCGAGCGCTTCCAGCCAGTTCGCCAGGGTGTTGATGACGCCGAGATTGCCCTGATCGAACTCCGGGCTGGTGGAACTGACCGACGGGCAGGCCACCAGGTCGGCGAGCATGGCATCAAAGCCGGGTGTGGGGTGCGCCACGGACATCCTGCGAAAAAGGCTTGACGGAGATTGTAGGGGTAAAAGATGTGTGATTGCGCGCAAAGCCATGGCGTCGGCGCCTTGCAAATACAGAACCGGACCAGTTAACTCGCCGGTATCAGCAGACGCGCCAGGGACAACCGCGTGGCGGAACCGTCGGAAATCAGACCAGGCAAGGCCCGCTTCGCCGCCGCTTCGGATGAACGGCGCATTGATCTGCATGGTTTTCTGGAAGAGATGGTGGCCGAAGGGTTCATTTCGCGTCGCCAGGCGGAAGACGTGCTCATCGCCCCGCGTACCAAGCGCGAACTCTCCCAGCACCCCATGGAAATCCTGGCCTCCCGTGAATACGAAAGCAGGAAGAAGCCCGGCACCAAACTCGACCTGGACACCATGACGTTGTGGCTGGCGGAGAAGTCCGGCCAGCCGTACCTGCGCATCGACCCGCTGAAGATCAACGTCAATCTTGTCACCGAGATCATGTCGTACGCGTTTGCGCAGCGGCACCACATCCTGGCGGTGGATGTGACCGACGACACGGTCACCATCGCCAGTGGCCAGCCGTACATGCATGCCTGGGAGGGCATGCTCACGCAGACGCTGCGGGGGCGCCGCATCAGGCGGGTGGTGGCCAATCCGGCCGACATCACCCGCTACATGCTCGAGTTCTACACCATGGCGCGCTCGGTGGCGAAAGCCGCGGAAAGCGGCATGGAAGTGTCCGCCGTCACCAACCTGGAACAGTTGCTGGAGCTGGGTGCGCTCAAGTCGCCCGAGGCCAATGACGCGCACGTGGTCAACATCGTCGACTGGCTGCTCAACTACGCCTTCGAACAGCGGGCCAGCGATATCCATATCGAGCCGCGGCGGGAGAAGGGCATCGTGCGCTTTCGCATCGACGGCGTATTGCACACAGTGTACGAACTGCCGGGCGCGGTGAACGCCGCCGTCACCAGTCGCCTGAAAATCCTGGGGCGCATGGACGTGGCGGAAAAGCGTCGGCCTCAGGACGGCCGGGTGAAGACCAAGCGTCCCGATGGCGACGAGGTGGAACTGCGCCTGTCGACGTTGCCCACCGCCTTCGGCGAGAAGATGGTGATGCGGATATTCGACCCGGATGTGCTGTTGCGCAGCTTCACGGAACTGGGACTCACGGGTGAGGATCTCAAGCGCTGGCAGCAGATGACCGCTGCCAACAACGGCATCGTACTGGTGACCGGTCCCACCGGCTCCGGCAAAACCACCACCCTTTATTCCACGCTGAAGCAGCTCGCCACGCCCGAGGTGAATGTATGCACCATCGAGGACCCGATCGAGATGGTGGAGCCGTCATTCAACCAGATGCAGGTGCAGCACAACATCGATCTGGGTTTCGCGGACGGGGTGCGGGCGCTGCTGCGCCAGGACCCGGACATCATCATGGTCGGCGAGATCCGCGATCTGGAAACCGCCGAAATGGCCATTCAGGCGGCCCTCACCGGTCACCTGGTCATCTCCACGCTGCACACCAACGACGCGCCCACCGCCGTCACCCGGATGCTGGACCTGGGTGTGCCCAGCTATCTCATCAAGGCGACGGTACTCGGCATCATGGCGCAGCGTCTGGTACGCACGCTGTGCCCGCACTGCAAGGCGGAAGAAGCTGTGGACGAAGACGCCTGGGCGGCGCTCACGCGTCCGTTCAAGGTGAAACCTCCGGCGAAGATCTGCGCGCCCGTGGGCTGCCTCGAGTGCCGCGATACCGGCTATTACGGGCGCATCGGTCTGTACGAGGTGATGTCGATGACCGAACCGCTGCAGCAGTTGCTGCATGGCGAAGTCGATATAGACGGGCTGCGTCGGCAGGCCATGAAGGAAGGCATGCGCACCCTGCGCCTGGCCGGTGCCCAGAAGGTCGGTGCAGGGCTGACCACCATCAGTGAAGTGATGCGGGTGGTGCCGCTGTAGTACTGGGTGCCGCGGCATCCGCCTGATACAGTCATCGCCTGTGGTGAGTGAGGAGAGCAGGCAGATGACGGCGACACGGCCAACGATCGACGCGGACGTCTTTACCAGCAGCGAATACGCCGCCAACCCCTACCCCACGCTGAAACTGCTGCGCGACCACTACCCCGTCTACCAGAATCCCCGCTCTGGCATGTGGATGATCACGCGGTATGACGACGTGGTGGCCTGCTTCCGCGATTCGGACCGCTTCTCCGCGTCACCCAATGGCCTGACTATCGGCGCGGTGTTCGGGCCGACGCTCATGGAATACGACGGTGACGAACACACCAAGCTGCGCAATATCGTGGCGCCGGAATTCGTTGGCCTGAAATTGAAGGCGCTGATGCCCGTCATCGTGCGTAACACCATGGCGCTGATCGAAAAATTCACGACCAGTCAGGCGGAACGCATCGCGCGCAGTGCCGCCAGCGTCGGCGAGATCGATATCGTCGACGACTTCGCCACGCGGCTGCCGCTGAACGTCATTCTCGATGTGCTGGACCTGCCCCAGGAGGCGCACGAGATGTTCCACACGTGGTACCCGGCCATGATGAACGGCATCAACGGCTCGCCCGAGCACCGCGCGCTGGGCGTTGCCGCCAACCAGGCCTATCACGACTACCTCGATCCGCTCATCGAGCGGCGTGCCCGCAATCCGGGTGCAGACCTGCTGTCGCGACTTTCGGTGGCGGAAGTGGATGGCCACC
Source organism: Pseudomonadales bacterium (assembly GCA_024234635.1). GTDB lineage: Bacteria > Pseudomonadota > Gammaproteobacteria > Pseudomonadales > Azotimanducaceae > SYFY01. Next base: position 112,191 of record JACKNX010000011.1, read on the forward strand.
GCATGACAAAGGACGAGATCAAGTCGTTCGCCAGCCTGTTGCTGGTCGCGGGCGCCGAAACCACGGATAAGGCGATTGCCAATCTCTGGTACCAGCTGCTGGCGAATCCCGCGCAGTGGCAGGCGGTGCAGCGTGATCCCGAGCTGCTGGAGCCGGCGTTTTCGGAAATGATGCGCGTGCATCCACCGGCGTCGGGCCAGATGCGCCGAACCATCGTGGATGTCACCCTGCATGACGTCACGATCCCCGCGGGTTCGTTCGTGAACCTGTCGATTTACGGTGCCAACCGGGATGAGCGCGTGTTCAGCAATCCCGATCAGTTCGACATCTTCCGGGACGATCTGAACATGGGCCGGGAGCTGCGGTCGGGATTTCAGAAAGACGGCCGGTCCGGTCACCTGGGATTCGGTCTGGGCAAACACTTCTGTGCCGGCTACCAGCTTGCGCGCGCCGAGACGGTGGTGGGAACACGGGAACTGATGAAGGTGATCCGTAACCCCCGTTTCAAACCCGGCAGCAAACCGACGCCCATCGCGATACGTCTGCAACCCTGGTCGTTGCCACTGGAGTTCGATGCTGCCTGACGGCGGTTCGTTCGGCACAGTCCGGTCGCAACCATGAGCAGTCGCCACCTCACACCACTGCCGCAGCATCTTGAAACCGCTGGTCAGGCGCTGTGCGCAAGCCTTGATCTTGCTCCCACGCCATCGCTGGTACGCGTGTTCACCCTGTCCCCATTCGCCGCGGGCGTGGCGCAGCGCCAGACGCAGGCCGTGCGCGAGATGGTTGAACGTGGTGTGTTCGATCAGCGGCCCGATAGCGCGTGGTATGCGCATACGTTGGCGGCGACGCTGGCTGAGACGCCAACCATGGATGGCGTCAAACGCCTGCTGCGGCAGATGCGTAACCTCGCACAGTTTCACCTGATCTACCGGCACGTACTCGCCACCTCGGTGATGACGGAAACGGTCGCTGATGTCTCGGCACTGGCGGATGTATTCGTGCAGGCCGCGCTCGACTGGTGCGACCGGACGCTGGCCGCCACGCCCGCCTACGGTGAGCCACGCACGGAGACAGGTGAGAGGCAACATCTGGTGGTGTTCGCGCTCGGCAAGCTGGGCGCCGGCGAACTGAATCTCTCCTCCGATATCGATCTGGTGCTGGCCTACCCAGAGGCCGGCGTCACCACCACAGGCAAGACCTGTCAGCAGTACTTCGTGCGGCTGGCGCAGATGCTGGTGGACGCGCTTGATCCGATCACGGTTGACGGCTTTGTCTACAGGGTGGACCTGCGGCTTCGCCCCTGGGGAGAGAGCGGTCCGCTGGTCATGCATTTCGACGCCATGGAGTCCTACTTCGAAACCCAGGGCAGGGACTGGGAGCGGTACGCCTTCATCAAGGCCCGCGCCTGTGCCGGTGATCTCGCGGCCGGTGACACCATGCTGGCGCGGTTGCAGCCCTTTGTTTACCGACGCTATCTCGATTTCGGCGCGGTGCAGGCGCTGCGTGACATGAAGGCGCGTATCCAGGCGGAGAAACATGGCCCGCGCAACATCAAGCTGGGACCTGGCGGTATCCGCGACATCGAGTTCGGCGTCCAGGTCATGCAACTCATCTGGGGCGGACGGCAGCCGGAATTGCGCACGCGTGCGCTGATGCAGGCACTGCCTCAGCTGGTTGGACTGAATCACCTGGATGCTACGGTCGCTGCCGATCTGCTTGCCGCCTATGAGTTCCTCCGGGACCTCGAACATTGCCTGCAGGCCGTCGCGGATGAGCAGACTCAACTGCTTCCCACGGATGACGACGCGCTCGATGGTGTGGCGCTCATGCTCGGCTACGCCGACCGCCTGGCAATGCGGCTGGCGCTCGACGAGCACCGGACGAAGGTGTCCGCGTTCTTTACCGGCGTGATCGCACCGGTGGAGGTTGCGACGACAACAGTGCCCTGGGACGAGATCGAAACCACGGTGCAGGCGCACCAGTTCGGGGAGGCGGAGATCGCCGCGCGTGAACTCGAACAGTTGCGCACGGCGCGGGACAGGTCGAGTGTCGGCAACGAAGGGCGGCAGCGACTGGATGCCCTGATGCCGGCGCTTCTCGAGGATCTTCGCGGCCAGGTGGATGCAGGTGTTGTCCTGTCACGACTGGTGCCCATCCTCCGTTCGGTGCTGCGTCGTTCCGCCTACCTTGCGTTGCTGCACGAAAACCCGGATGCGCGTCGCCTGCTGGTCGAACTTGTCCGTCGCAGCCGGTGGGTGGCGGAGCGATTGTGCGCGCAGCCCATGCACATGGATGCGCTGCTGGATGAGCGGGGCATCGACGACCTGCCGACCACGGCGGCCCTGCGTCAATCGGTGCGGCAGCGACTCGCGGCGGTCGACGCGGACGACCAGGAGCGGCGACTGGATGTGCTGCGCGAGTTCCGCGAACAGTACGGTTTCGGTATCGCGCTGGCGGAACTGCGGGCAAAGCTGCCATTGATGCGTATCAGCGACTACTACACCTTTCTTGCGGAAGCGCTGCTGCAGGAAGCCCTGGAGATGGCCTGGGCGGATATCGGCGGACCGCACCATCGCCCGTTCATCGTCGTGGGCTATGGCAAGCTTGGCGGTCTGGAGCTGGGGCCGGATTCCGATCTCGATCTCGTGTTCCTGCATGACTTTCCGCCGGATGAGGCCCCCATGCTGCAACGCCTGGCGCGCCGGTTGCTGCACATTCTGACGGCCAGTACGTATCTTGGCGCGCTCTACGAGATTGATACCCGCCTGCGTCCGTCGGGCAATGCCGGCACCATGGTGACCAGTCTCGCCGGCTTCGAAACCTATCAACGCCAGCGTGCGTGGACCTGGGAACATCAGGCTCTGGTGCGTGCCCGCTGCGTCGCCGGCGATCCTGCGTTGCGGGAACGCTTCGAAACCCTGCGCCGTGCGCTGCTTTGTGAACCCCGGGACCGGGACAAGGTGCGGGAGGATGTGGCGGCCATGCGCGAGCGCATGGTGAAACACCACAAGGCCGAAGCTGATCTCAAGCGCAGCGCCGGCGGTATCGTCGATATCGAATTCATGGTGCAGTACCTGGTGCTGGCTCACGCGGCGGAGCATCCGGCGCTAGCCGTGTTTCCCGATAACGTGCGCATTCTGGAGGCAGCGGGCGCCAGTGGTGTGCTGGCCAGGGAAACGGCGGAAGCCCTGACGGCGGCTTACCTGGCGTTGCGGGCGGAAAACCATCGCCGTGCGCTGGACCTGCCCGACCGTGAACGCGCGGAACGCCTGCTCAGGGATCACGAGGCCCTGGTGAGGGGAACATGGGTCAAACTGTTTTCGCCGTGAACGGGTGGTCCCTCACCAGCTGTCCACGGGGTGTTGCTTGGCCTCACGATTGCCCGCCAGCGGCAACAAGCGGATCAGCCTTGCCAGAATCGTGCGCGTTTCCCTGGGGTCGATGATGTCATCAAAAGCATTGGCATCACGCACCAGCGCGTAGCCGTCGGCCCTGTTCAGTTCGGCATCGGGCCACGCGCCCATGAACACCGGAACCGAGGCGCCGGTTGAATACCCGGTCATGAGTGCGGGCGCCAGACCGCGACCCGAACGGAGCTGCACGCTGAGTAATGGGACCGTGCGCGTCTGATGGGAAACGATGCAGCGCAAGTGCACCCGGGAAAGCCCGGTTTCGACGTATGACCCTCGCGCCTTGTCCTGCCAGCGGGTTGTGGTGCCTGTGCTGTCGATCAATACGAGCAGCGGCAGTTCCCAGGCATCACACAGCTCCACGTGGCGGTTGATCTTCTGTGCGGCAGCTTCGTCGATCAGTCCGTCGTTCTCCGCGGGATTGCTGGCGAGCACGCCGATAGCGCGGCCGTTCAACCGGGCGACGCCGGCAACGAGTGCACGGGCGAATCCCCCCCGCAACTCGATGAAGGAACCGGGATCCGTCAGGGTGTCGATCACCGGTTGGATTTCGTAAGGGCCGGTTGACGGTACGAGGCTGGCGATGGCGTCCTGGTTGTGAAAGCTGCGTGCCGGACCGGTATCGCGCGTATGCCAGTAGCCCAGCAATCGCCTGGCGGTTGCGACTGCCTCCGTCTCATCACCGGCAAGCAGTTCGATGCCACCCGTCTCGTACTGCATCTGCGCACCCGACAACTCGGTTGGCGTGAGACGTCTGCCGATCGCGGCTTCCACCATGGGTGGTCCACCCATGCCGATGGCGGAGCCTCTGGTGGCAATGACGATGTCGGAGAAGCCGGCAACACTGGCGTGGCCGGCAAAGGAAGGGCCGGACACGATGCTGATGGTGGGTACCCAACCGGACAACTCCGCCATGCCGTCGAACAGCGTATAGGGGCCGATGGCGCCGGACAGTTCGATGTGCCCGAGTCCGTTGCGCGGATGCCGGGCGCGACTGCCGCCGCCGTCCACGAAAGCCACGAAAGGCCAGCGGTGTTCACGCGCCAGCGCAAACAGGCGGCCCAGTCGCGCCGCGCCGTAGCCGCCGCCGTGGTCCGTATAGTCGGTTGTCGAAATGATCGCGGGATGGCCGTCGATGGTGGCGATGGCATCCAGTCCACCGGTTTCGGCCACCCAGGGATTCCCGGTGTCGTTCGGATCGACGGCGGCGATCGTTCCGTACGACACCATGCTGCCGGCATCGGCCAGCAGCGCCATGCGCTCGCGTGCCGTGAGCTTGCCGGTCTTGCGGATGCGCGTGACGACATCCGGCCGGGCGGCGTCGCCGAGCGCGGTGCGCGCCAGGCGCAACAATTCCGTGCGAGTGGGATGATCTGTCATGCTCTACCGCAACTCGATGCCATGCCGCCATGCGCCGAACCGGCGCGCGGCCGTGCGCGCCAGCATCTCGCCGATACGTGTGCGCGTATCCAGCGGGTCGATGATGTCGTCGAACTGGAAGATGCGGCCGGCGCGCAGCCCGGACTGCGTGCTGCGCATCTTTTCCGCGTACTCGTCGCGAATAGCCATGGCCTCCTCGCGTGTGGCCGCTGCCTGGATTTCCCTGCGTTTGACGAGATACGCCGCGCCTTCCAGCGACATGCCGCCTGACTCCACGGTCGGCCAGGCGAGTTTCAGCAACGGCGCATTGTGGCTGGTGCCCCAGCCGTACATCGCATACGGGCCGAGGCCGTAGGCTTTGCGGATCTGCACGGAACACAGCGGCACGGTGCGGTGGTGCAGCGCAGCCAGTGGTCGCGCGTGGTGACGCGCCATGCCATCCGCTTCGGCCTGCGGCCCCACCATGAAGCCAGGGTTGTCGATGAACGACACCAGCGGAAAGCCGTAGGCGTCGCACATCTCGATGAAGCGTGTCGCCTTGTCCGCGGCGTGCGGATCGATGGAGCCAGCCAGCGGTGATTTCGGCTGGTTCGCGAAAATGCCGATCGGCCGGCCGTACAGGCGGGCCAGTACAGTCAGCATCGAGCGACCGAAGTCAGGTTGCAGCTCCAGCGTGCTGTCCGCGTCCGCGAACGCGTGAATGACCTGCCGCATATCGTAGGGACGCCGCCGGTTGTCCGGGATGATCGTGGCGATGGACGGGTAGTCCGGGTTTTCGTCGCGGTCCGGTCGATCAGGCAGGTGATAGCCGAGGAACTGACGCGCCGCGAGCAGGGCTGCCAGCTCGGTATTCTCGACCCGGTCGATATCGCCACGCTTCGCGTAGTCTTCGGCCGGATGCGTGGTAAGAGTCCCATCGGTCTCGCGTGTGCCGATTGGCGTACCGCGCACGGCAACGCAGAAGTCGCACAACAAGGCCGCACCCGCCTCACCGTCCAGCGCGCGCCCGAGTATGCAGGCGACCGTGGGGAGCCGTCCGTTCAGATGCGCGAGACCGTCGTAGAGCCCCCATCGACCACGCGGGTTCACCATCACGGGCGGTGGTGGCAACGGATCGTCGGGGCGTGCCCCGTCCCCATCGAGCAGCAGCACCAGTGGCCAGTGCTCGCGTTCGGCAATCTGCAGGATGCGCGAGAGCTTGCGCTGGTTGCGATCGCTCTGCGTGCCATCGAGCACGCTGCGGTCGCTGGCGGCGACCATGACAGGCAGTCCTGCCACCCTGCCGCCACCGCAGACCAGGCCGTCAGCGAAATCCGTATCGTCCTCCCTGCCCGTGCGACCGGCGAGGATGCCGTATTCCGCGAACGAGCCGGTGTCCAGCAAGGTGTCGATGCGTTCGCGCGCGGTCAGTCGACCCCCGGCGTGCATTGCCGTGCGCATGCCCGGACGGGCGTCGTCCCGTGCCGCGGCTGCGGCATCGGCAATCTGTCGGCGTAGTGCTTCATCCATGGCGGCGCGTGACTCCTCTTGTCATCCGGCCAGCAGCCCGGGCAGTTCGCGCCCGATGCCCGGCCGCAGCTCCCGCAAAGTGTCATCGAGCGCATCGATGGCCGTATCGACTTCCGTATCCCCCATTGGCGTGGACGTGCAGTACATCAGGCGCCCGGCGCTTGCGACACCCCGTTGCAGCATGCCGAGGTGCACCAGCTGATTCAGGTGGCGCGATCGCGTCAGTCCGGCCAGTACGTCGCGGGCGTCATGCAGTGGTGCGTCGGTCAGATGCAGGTTCACCAGCGAGCCGAGGCCGGTGGCCTGACCGCGAATGCCGTTTCGCGCGAATGCCGTGTTGAATCCGGCACGCAGGCGGTCGCCGAGTCCGTTGAGGCGCTCGATGCCCGAGGCGTCGAGCTGGGTCATGGCGGCGTACCCCGCGGCCATGCTCAGGGGGTTGCCCGAAAAGGTGCTGGCATGCATCACCGGTTGCGCCTCGTCGGGATGGAACCTGCGCATCAGGTCCGTGCGGCCACCGATGGCGCCGATGGGCAGGCCGCCACCGATGATCTTGCCCATCGCGGTGAGGTCCGGTGTGATGCCGAAATGCGCTTGCGCGCCGCCCATGTGCAGCCGCAGCGTGATCACCTCGTCGAAGATCAGCACGATGCCGTGACGCTGCGTCGCTTCGCGCAGGGCCAGCAGGAAATCGCGCGTGGCGGGAATCATGCCCAGCGAGCCCAGCATGGGCTCCACGATCACGGCGGCCAGTGTTTTCGCGTGGTGGTCGATGAGCGCCGAGGCCAGGGCCGGTTGGTTGTAGGGACACACCACGGTGTCGCCCAGCACGCTGTCCGGGATGCTGGCATCGATGGGTACGGCGCGCGGCGCTTCGAGCGAGCCCGCTTCGTTCGGCCGGGGCACCAGGCTCACTTCCGCCAGTTCGAAGCTGCCGTGATAGCCACCTTCCATCTTCATGATCTTCTGTCGGCCGGTGGACGCGCGGGCGCAGCGGATGGCCATGAGCGTGGCTTCGGTACCGGAACTGGTGAAGCGCAACTGCTCCACGCCCGGCACCCGGTCGCGGATGAGTCGGGCAAGGGCGATCTGCGAGCGCGTGGGCGCGGCGTAAGCGGAGCCGATGGCGATCTGTTCCCGCACCGCGGCGACGGTGGCGGGGTTGGCGTGACCGTGGATCAGGGAGGTGAAATTGTTCATGAAATCGAGGATTTCATGGCCATCGGCGTCGAACTGCCGGCAGCCGGCGGCCCGCTCGATGAACAGTGGGTAGGGCGCAAAATGCGCGGACATGCGGGTGTCGCCGCCGGGGAAGACCTCGCGTGCCTCGGCGATCAGCGCCGCGGATCGCGGCGACCAGCGCTTGTATTGCTCGAAAATTTGCTCCCGCAGGCTGGTCACGTCGCCACCTCCCCGGATCCGACCACGCCGGGCATGGTAAGTCGTCGGGTTTTCGCGCCGCAAACGCAGCGCGGGCGGGCGCCGGCATGCCGGCGGTGGGATACAATCAGCCGCTTTCCGCGATGCGCGGGCAACGTCGGTGTTGTCCGCCTCGCCTCAACGCAGTTCGAAGGTTGTTGAAGAGAGACTCATGACCGCATCCACTTTTGCCGACCGTGACGGTTTCATCTGGCAGGACGGCGCCCTGGTTCCGTGGCGCGATGCCAGGGTGCACGTACTCACCCACTCCCTGCACTATGGCGTTGGTGTCTTCGAAGGCGTGCGCTGTTACGACACGCCGAAGGGGCCGCAGGTTTTCCGGCTGACGGAACACACGGACCGGCTGTTCAAGTCCGCACACATCCTGGGTCTGAAGATTCCGTACACGCAGGCGCAGATCAACGCCGCGCACGTGGAAGTGTTGCGGGCGAACAAACTGGATGAGGGCTATATCCGGCCGCTGGTGTTCCTCGGCAGCGAAGCGATGGGGCTGCGGGCCAAGGGGCTCACCGTACGCACCGCGATTGCCGCCTGGGAATGGCCCAACTACATGGATCCCGATTCCCGCGAGAAGGGTATTCGTGTGCGCACGTCGTCCTACACGCGGCATCACGTGAACATCACCATGTGCAAGGCGAAGGCCACCGGCAATTACACCAATTCCATCCTGGCACTGCACGAGGCGCTGGACGCCGGTTGCGACGAGGCGCTGTTGCTGGATCCCGAAGGGTACGTTGCCGAGGGCAGTGGGGAGAACGTCTTCATCGTGCGCAATGGTGAACTGCACACGCCCGAACTCACTTCCTGCCTGGACGGTATCACGCGCAATACGGTGTTTACCCTGGCAAGGGAGCTTGGTTACACCATCCACGAGCGCCGTATTACCCGTGATGAGGTCTATATCGCCGACGAGGCGTTCTTCACGGGCACGGCAGCAGAAGTGCTGCCCATCCGCGAACTGGATGGACGCACGATAGGCAGCGGACGGCGTGGACCGGTCACAGAGCGTTTGCAGACCGCCTATTTCGACCAGGTGCGCGGTCGGTCCGCGAAGCACGCGGAGTGGCATACGTCGCTGCGCTGAGACGCCGATGACCGTGGCGCAGGACGGCGCTGCCTGATGCGGATACTGATCGTCGGTCCCGCCTGGGTGGGCGACATGGTGATGTCGCACACGCTTGTGCAGGTTCTCGGCCAACGGCATCCCGAGGCGGAAGTACACCTGCTGGCGCCTCCCGCGACGGCACCGGTGGCTCGGCGCATGCCGGACGTCGCCCGTGTGTGGGAGCTGGCGGTGGGACACGGGGAACTGGGTCTGCGACGACGGTGGCGACTGGCCCGCGCATTGCGCGATGCCCGCTTTGCGCAGGCCATCGTGGTGCCCAACAGCTTCAAGTCCGCGCTCGTGCCCTGGCTGGCGCGCATTCCGGCGCGAATCGGCTGGCATGGCGAGCAGCGCTATGGCGTGCTTACCGATCGTCGTCGTCTTGATCCCCTGCGCACCCCCCTGCAGGTGCAGCGTTTCGCGGCGCTCGGCGTGTCGGCCCGGGAGACCCTGCCCGAGCCCCTGCCGGTGCCCCGCCTGCGCGCGGATGAGGCGCGCGGCAGAGAGATTGCGGCGGCGTTGAAACTCCGCACCGACGGCCCCATCGCCGTGCTCTGCCCCGGGGCCGAATACGGACCGGCCAAGCGCTGGCCGGAGGCGCATTTCGCGCGTATCGCGCAACATCTGCGCGAGAACGGCGCGCACGTGTGGCTCATGGGTTCGGCTGGCGACGCGGCCGTGTGTGACCGGATCTGTGCGCTTGGCGGCGGCGACGTGGCCAATCTTGCGGGCCGGACCAGCCTTGCGGAGGCCATCGATCTGCTGTCGCTTGCTGACCGTGTGGTATGCAACGACTCCGGCCTCATGCACGTCGCGGCAGCGCTCGGTCGGCGGGTGACGGCGATTTTCGGATCCACGTCCGATGCTTTCACACCGCCGCTGTCGGCAGATGCGCATGTTGTGAGTCTGCGGTTGTCGTGCAGCCCGTGCTTCCGTCGCGAATGTCCGCTGGGGCATCTCGATTGTTTGCGTAAACTGGCGCCCGAACGGGTGATCGAGTGCTTATGACGCATGCACTGCTGGTGAAAATGTCCTCGCTCGGCGATATCGCGCATGCCCTGCCGGCAGTCACCGACGCGGCGCGTAGCGGCGTCCGCTTCGACTGGGTGGTGGAGGAAGCCTATGCGCCTTTCGTGGCGCGCCATCCGGCGGTTCGTGCGGTGCTGCCCATCGCCGAGCGACGGTGGCGACGCCATGTCGGCGCCTCGCTCGCCGAGATGCGACGGTTCCGGCAGCGCCTCACGGCGCAACGATACGACGTGGTGCTCGATTCCCAGGGGCTGTACAAGAGTGCGCTGGTGGCACGTCTGGCGCGGGGTGACCGGCGTGTCGGTTTCGGCCGTGATTCCGCCCGCGAACCATTGGCGACCCTGCTGTATGACGGTTGTTGCTCTGTCGATCGCAATCGCCATGCCATCGACCGGCAACGGGCGCTGTTTGCGCAGGTGTTCGGGTATGCGGTGCCGGAAGGGCTCAGCTACGGCCTGCCTGCCATGCCCGCCACCGCGGACCGGGTGTGCGTGTTCGTGCACGGCACGACGTGGGCCAGCAAGCGTTATCCGCTCGCCTTCTGGCGCGAACTGGCCGTGCTGGCCCGATCGGACGATTTCCGTGTTGTGGTCACGTGGGGTACCGATGAGGAGCGGGCGGTCGCCGAAGACCTGCGTAAACAGGGCGTGGAGGTATGGCCGCACATGGGACTGGCGGAGCTGATCGAGCGACTGGCCGGGGCCAGCCTGGTCATCGGCGTCGATACCGGCCTCACGCACGTGGCGGCTGCGCTGGAGGTGCCGGTCGTGGCGCTGTTCGGCAGTACGGACGCGGCGCTTACCGGTGTGCGCGGCCATCGCGCCGTGACGCTCGCCGCGCGGAAAGACTGTGCTCCCTGCCTCCAGCAGGTCTGCCGGTTCGCCGCTGTGCCCGGCACCGACGTACAGCCGGCCTGTTACGGCACGCTGGCGCCGCCGCGGGTATGGAGTGCCGCGCAACATCTGCTTGGGCCGGAGTGAACGGTGCGCTTCGCGTTCTGCCTGTTCAAGTACTTCCCCTACGGAGGTATTCAGCGGGATCTTGTGAAGTTCCTGAACGCCTCCCGGGCGCGCGGTCATTGCGTTCGCGTCTATGTCATTACCTGGGAAGGCGCGGAGCCCGAGGGCGTCGACGTGGTGCGCATTGCCGTCTCGGCGGTCACCAATCATCGTCGCTACGAGCAGTTCGCAGCCGCCGTTGCCCGGGATCTGCAGGCCCGTCCGGTTGACCTGGTCATCGGCCTCAACAAGATGCCGGGGCTCGATGTCTATTACGCTGGCGACTCCTGTTTCGAAGAGAAGGCGCGTAACCAGCGAGGGATGTTGTATCGGCTCACGCCACGTTACCGCAGCTTTCGCGCGGCGGAACATGCCGTGTTCGACCCCGCCGCGGGCACGCGCATCCTCACCATCTCGGATGTGTACACGCCCTTCTTCCGCATCTACTACGGAACGCCGGCGGAACGTTTCTTTCGTCTGCCGCCAGGTATCGAACGCTCGCGCGCGGCGCCGGTGGACGTGACGGAGCGTACCTGCAGACGGCGCGCGATGCGGGATGGCCTGCATGTCGGCGAAGCCGACAGACTCCTGCTGTTCATCGGCAGCGGCTTCATCAAGAAGGGGCTCGACCGCGTCCTGCTGGGCTTGAAACACCTGCCGGCGGACTTGTGCGCGAACACCCGCCTGGTGGTGGTGGGACACGACAATGCCGAACCCTTCCGACGCATGGCGCTCAGGCTTGGCGTGCAGGCGCAGGTGCAATTCTTCGACAGGGGCAGGGATGATATTCCCGATCTGCTGCTGGCCGGAGATGCGCTCGTGCTGCCGGCGTATGACGAGAATGCGGGCATGGTGATTCTTGAGGCCATGATCGCCGGCCTGCCGGTACTGGCCACGGCCAACTGCGGTTATGCGCACTACATCAGCGATTGCGGAGGCGGTCTTGTCACGCCAGTACCCTTCACGCAGGCGCGTTTCGACAGGGATTTAGTCGAGATACTGACCAGTGCGGACAGGGCCGGGTGGCAGGCAGCCGGCCGTCAGCTTGCGCAGGATGCAACCATTTACGCGTTGGCGGAGACGGCGGTCGCCTTGTTCGAGCGGTTTGTGACGGAGCGCCGGGAGCCTTGCGAATGCGCAGGCTGACCATAGACGTACTGGCAGCAGCGGATCATGCGCTGATTGCGCCGTTCAGCCTGGTTCTGGACGACGGCACCTTCGAGGTGGTGGAGATCCTGCGCAATCTGCCGGGACGCCGCCTTACGGTGGGCGTGTGCGGCGCCGGCGGTACGCCGGGGGTGCTCAAGGTGTTCTACGGGACGCGTGCGCGTCGCGACTTCCAGCGTGCACGGCGAGGGTTGCAGGCGCTGGCGTCCGCCAGCGTGCCCACCGTGGAAATTGCGGCGCAGGGCCGTGGCGATGTGCCCTGGCTGCTGTTCCCCCGGCTGCCCGGCGTCACCGCGCCCGCCTCTGCCGACTGTGCGCAACTGGCCGCCATGCTGGGCCGGCTGCATCACGCCGGCTTCAGTCACGGAGATCTGCATCTTGGTAATTTCCTGCGTACGCCGGGGGGCGAACTCCTGGCAATCGATGCCGATACCGTGGTGCCGCGGGTATTGTCGCGGCGGGCGGGCTACCGGGAGCTGGCAGTCCTGCTCGCGCAATACCCGATTCCCCAGACGCCGGAACTCGACCCCGTGGCGGCCGCCTATCTGCGCGGCCGCGCTTTACCCGACGGCGCGCTGACGACACGTACGCTGCACAGGCTGCTGCGCCAGGCGCGGGCAAAACGTGTTGAGCACTACCTGCGCAAGACACTGCGTTCGTGCTCGCTTTTCGAACGTCGTGAGGAGCAGGGGCAACGACTGCTGCTGCGGCGGGAGGTGGCGTCCCTTGTCGAGGTCTTCGCCCGTGATCCCGAGCGCTACTTCGGCGAATCCGCCGTTTTCCTGAAACGCGGCAACAGCGCTACGGTGGTGAAACTGAATATCCAGGGCGTGCCGCTGGTCGCCAAGCGCTATAACCTGCCGACGGTGTGGCACCGGTTGCGTCGACTGCTGCGACCGCGCGCCCGCTTTGCGTGGCGCAACGCGCTGCGACTGGCGTTCCTGGGTATCCCCACGGCGTTGCCGCTCGGGCTGCTCGAGACCGGAAGCCGCGGGAATCCGGGGCCTGCCTATCTGCTGATGGAACAACTGCGGGGTAAGGACCTCGCCACGCTTACGGCGAGCGGCTCCATTGACGGCATCACGGTGAAGGAGGTGGCGGACATTCTCGGCTGGCTGAGGGAGGCGGAGCTCCTCCACGGCGACCTCAAGTCCACCAACCTGCTGCTGGACGAAGGCAGGCTGCACCTCATCGACGTCGACGCGGTGCGCCGGGCCCCAGGCGGACATCGCAGGGATCGTCAGCGTCTTCTGGCCAACTGGTCGCCGGACTCGGAGATCGTGCGTCGGCTTGCGGCGGCAATTCCGCCGTGAGCCGGCCATGCCCCGGGCTGCGTGCTGTGTGCCCCGTGGTGTTCATGCGAACATGCGCGACCTATCCGGTAGCTGCCGACCGTCCCCCGGGTCAACGGAGTCCGTCGCCATGAAAAAAACAGGCCTTGTTGTCGTCGTCATTCTCCTGGTGCTGGGTGGGGCGATGAGCATTCGCGCCATGCAGCACACTCCGGATGCGTCGGCGCGCGTCGAGCGTGTGAACGTGGCGGTCGATGCGGACATCGCCGCCCGCCACCTGGGAGAAGCCATCCGCTTCCGCACCGTGTCCTATCAGAATGAGGCGGACATGGCGGTGGATCAGTTCGAGGGGTTCATCGCCTGGGTGAAACGCACCTATCCGGAAGTGCAGGCCGCCATGACGTTGACGATGGCCGGCCAGTACACCCTCCTGTACCGCTGGGAGGGCAGCGATCCGACGCTTGCGCCCATCCTGGTAACCGGACACTACGACGTGGTGCCGGTCATTCCCGGTACGGAAGCGCGCTGGTCGCAGCCACCGTTTGCCGGCAACGTGTCGAACGGCATGATCTACGGCCGCGGTGCGCTCGATGACAAGAGTGCGGTGGTCGCCCAGCTCGAAGCCGCCACCGTGCTGCTGCGCGACGGCTACCGGCCGGCGCGCACGGTGTATTTCAGCTTTGGTCATGACGAGGAAGTGAGCGGCACTCGTGGCGCGGCGGCGGTGGTCGACATCCTTCGTGGCCAGGGTGTGCAGCTGGCCTGGACGCTCGACGAAGGATCGTTCCTGTTCGATGGCATGTTTCCGGGTGTGACAACGCTGCTGGCGCCTATCAACGTCGCCGAGAAGGGGTATCTGACGCTGGATATCGTTGCCTCCTCCGAAGGCGGCCACTCGTCCATGCCACCCGTGCATACCGCCGCGGGTCACCTGGCCCAGGCCATCAGCGCGCTGGAAGACAATCCGGTACCCGGCGGTCTGGATGGCCTGAGCGGTGCGATGTTCGATACCGCCAGCCGGTACATGGATTTCGGCTACCGGTTGGCATTTGCCAATCGTTGGGCGTTCGGCAGTGTCCTGGAGAATCAGCTGTCGCGGGTACCTTTTGGTAACGCCATGCTGCGCACCACCACCGCCACCACCATGCTCAGTGGCAGCGTGAAGGAAAACGTGCTGCCCATCGAGGCGGTGGCGACGGTCAACTTCAGGTTGCATCCGCGTGACAGCGTCGAGGATATCGTCAGCTACGTGAAAGGTCTGGTTGAAAACGAGCACGTGAAAGTGCGCCCGAAGGAGGGCGGGAATGCGGCGTCGCCGGTATCCGACTGGCAGGGGCCGGGCTATGCCAGCATCGGTCAGGCGGTGCGCGAGGTCTACGGCGACGTAGGTGTGATGCCGGGCATCATGGTGGCGGCATCCGATTCCCGGCACTACGGACAGATCGCGGATGACGCCTACCGGTTCAACCCCATGGTTGTCACACAGGAAGACATGACCGGATTTCATGGGACGGACGAGAAGCTGGCCGTCGACACGCTGGCGCAGGGCGTGCGTACGTACGTGCGGATTCTCAGGCACGGCGGCGGCAACGGTGTCGGGCAGGAGTAGCGCGGCGTGATCATCCTCGGTTTGTCGGGCGCGCTCGGTCATGACCCGTCGGCGGCGCTGATCGCTGATGGGGAAATCGTTGCCGCCGCGGAAGAGGAGCGGTTCCTGCGTGACAAGCACGCCAAAGGCAGGCTACCGCTGCATGCGGCCCGGTACTGTCTGGCCGAAGCCGGAATCCAGGCCGGGGACGTGGATGTGGTGGCCTTTCCCTACGCGCCCATCTCCCTGTTCCGCCCGGATCGATGGCACTACGCCCGTCGTTACTGGTATGCGCCGGATCGGGCGCTGGATGCGCTGTTCAATGGCAATCGCCGGTATCGCCGCAATCGACGGCGGGTGCTTGCGCTGGGTGACGAGCTCGGCATCAGCTGGCAGCGCACGCGTTTTCAGCCGGTGGAACATCATCTGGCGCATGCATCCAGCGCATATCACCTCTCCGGGTTCGAGGCGCCTGCGGCGATACTTGGCGTGGACGGCAAAGGCGAATACGCCACGACCTTCTTCGGGATCGGTGAAAAGGGCCGCATTCGTCGCCTGCACGAATACTACGATCCCGATTCGCTTGCCGGCGCCTATGGCGCCATCACCGAATACCTCGGCTTCGAAATGCTCGATGGTGAGTACAAAGTCATGGGCATGGCGCCCTATGGCGATGCGACGCGCTATGACCTCAGTCGCATTCTGCCAAGGACGTCCAGCGGCTTTCGCGTTGACTCGCGACTGGTGAACACGGTTGGCTGGCGGCGCTACCGGGAGGGGGGCAAAGGCTTTTTTTTTGGTCCGGGTCTGGTGGAATGGCTGGGACCCAGGCGACAGGGCGATGCCGCGGACGAACCTTATATCCATATCGCCGCGGCGATGCAGGCGCTGTTCGAGGAACGCGTACTGGAATTGCTGGAGCGTCATCTCGGCGGTGTGTTGCGTGAAACCGGTCTGCTGGCGTACGCCGGTGGCGGTGCGCTCAACGTCAAGCTCAACCAGCGTATCGTGGCGTTGCCGCATCTGCGGGAACTGTTCGTGCAACCCGCTTCCGGCGACTCCGGAACGGCGCTCGGTGCCGCCAGCTTCGTCGCCGCGCAGGCTGGCGAGTGTCCGCCGCGCATGCGCCATGCGTATCTCGGGCCGGCGTTTGGTGACGCGGCGATCGAAGCCGCCGTCGCGCGGCGGGCTGACAAGGTCGCGTCAACACGCGTTAGCGATATTGTCAGTACGACCGCGGACCTGCTTGCGGCGGGGCATCCGGTGGCCTGGTTTCAGGGCCGCATGGAGTTCGGTCCGCGTGCGCTGGGCAACCGGTCCATCCTCGGTTGTCCTTCGGTGCCGGGTGTCGCCGACCGCATCAATGCGCAGATCAAGTTCCGCGAACGCTGGCGGCCCTTCTGCCCCAGTATCCTCGACCGGGTGGCGCGCGAGATCATCGGCACGGATCATCCCGCACCCTACATGACCATCACCTTCGATGTGGCGCCGGAGTGGAAGACGCGGATTCCGGAGGTGGTGCACGAGGATGGCACGGCGCGGGTGCAGATCGTGGAGCGCGATACCAATCCGCGATACTACGCACTGCTTGAGGCCATGGAAGCGCGTACCGGCAACGCGGTGGTGCTCAACACATCGCTCAACCGGCGCGGCGAAGCCATGGTCTGTTCGCCGGATGACGCACTGGCGATGTTCCTCGGCTGCGACCTGGAGTATCTGGTGCTGGGGGACTACCTGGTTACCCGCAAGCCGTCGTGACAGTCAGCGTCCTGCAGATCTGTCCGCATGACGATCCGCCGTTCGCGGATCTGTGTCACGTGTATCGTCTGGCTGTCGAGTCGCTGGGTTGTACCTGCACCACGGTCATTCTGGGCAGGGCTTCGGGTGATGCGGTGCAAGACGCGATCTACCTCGGCCAACCGGATCTGTCGAAAGACCGGCAGGTGGTGCAGGCGTTGCACGCGGCGCTCAAGGGAGAGTTTGCGTTGGCCATCTGCCACCGGTACCGGGCCTGGCGCACGCTGGCGAAAAGCCGGGTCGATGTGACTCACCGTATTGTGGTGGCGCATGAGTTCGGCTTTTTCTCCCGGGCCATACGCCGCTGGCATGCGCGTTTCGCGTCGCGAACCCTGTTTGCCGGTGTGTCGGAAGCCGTGACGGTGGAACTCGCCGCGGTGGCGCGACAGGCAGTGACGCTGCCCAATGCCCTCGACGTCGAGGCGATGGGGCGGGAACTGCTCTCTGCAAAGGCGGCGCTTTCTGAACTCGGCTTGACCGAAGGCCCCCTGACGCTTGGCGTCATCGGTCGCCTGCACGCGAAGAAGCAGCCGGCACTTGCCCGCGATGGCTTCCTGGCTGCGAATCTGCCGGACAGCCGCATCGTATTCGTGGGCGACGGCGAACTCGCACCGGGGTTGCGGGTGGACGACAGCCGGGTCATCTTCGCCGGTTTTGTACCGCGTGCGCGCCGCCTGCTGCGTGCGTTTGATGCGGTGCTGCTGACCACCGGTGGCGTGGAGGCGTTCGGTATGGCGGCGCTCGAAGCCATGGCCGCGGGCGTACCGGTCATCTGCCAGCGCGTCTCCGGGCCGCTGGAGGTGCTGGGCGAACATGGCATCTACTATGACGAAGCCACGCCTGCCGACGTGGCGCGCGCGATACACCGGTTTGCAGGCGATTGCGATTCGACAGGCGCGCGGGCCCGAGCGATGCTGACACGCACGCAGGCGAAATTTTCGGTACCGGCGCTGGCGCGCCACCTGGCGACGCTGCCGGGAATTCCATCGATCGGAAAAGGAGAATGAACCATGGGCTACGCGATAGACCCCCACAAAAGCTGGCTGCCGTTGCTTGCGGCGGCGGACAGTGAGAAAGATCCGCGCCGCGCGCAGCTCATCCGCGAGGTGGCGGTGCACATGGAGACGGAGATCACCGGTCAGCTCGAGCCCTTGATGGCAACGCTGACCGCCGAACCCGTCTATCACTTCTGGGGCAACGGTCAGCCTATGGTGCTGGAAGGCCGGGAGACGATCCGCGGTTTCTACGCCAACATGATGGCCGCGGGCGGTCAGCAGTTTGAAGTGGTGGTGGAGCGTGTCATCGCGGACACGAATCATGTGGTGACGGAAGGGCGCGTCAAGCAGGTGTACCGGGGCACGGCGCTGAGGGCGATGGGCGTCACCGAGGTCGGTGGCACGGCGGTGAGCGACGATAGTCTCTGGCTGTCGGATGCGCAGCTCATTACTGTCTGGCCCGCTGATGCGGCCGGCAAGCTGATCGGTGAAGACATCTATTTCGGTGTTGAGCCGATGAAAACGCTGAAGCCCATCACCGCAAGCGATCTGCCGCCGTACTACGTGCTCTGATCGCAGCGGGGCTGCCGCGATGACGGTTTCGTTCGGTAGGACAACCTGTCAGTACACGGGGGGCTCGCCGGGCGGGCGGGTCTTGAATCGTCGGTGTGCCCAGAGATACTGCTCTGGCCGCTCGCGAATGAAGGTTTCCAGCATCGCGTTGATGCGAGTTGCGTCCGCTTCCAGGCTGCCGGAAGGAAAGTCCCTGAGCGGCGGGTGGAATTCAATACGCCAGCGTTGTGCGTCGATGTCCCGGCCGATGGTCATGAACAGCACGGCGGAGCCGGTCAGCGTTGCCAGGCGTGAAGCGGCTGTGATCGTTGCGGCGGGAATACCGAAGAGCGGTGCGAACACGGAATGGCGGCGTCCGTAGTCCTGGTCCACCGCGTACCAGAGGGCGCGGCCGCGTCGCAGCCTCCGCACGGCTTCACGTGTGTTTTCCCGTTCCACCACGCCGTCGAAGTAGCGTCCCCGGCCCGTGAGTTGCAGCCATTCCCAGGCGGGGTTCTTGTTGTAACGGTACATGACGTCGAAATCGCCGAATCGGGCCAGCGGCTGACTGATCACGTCCATCGTCGTGAAGTGGGTGGCCAGAACGATTACGCCCCGTCCCCCGGCGATGGCGGCGCGATAATGCGCTTCGCCTACCATGTCGATGCGCGGCGACAGATCCCGCGCCGGGTTCAGCCAGGGCAGCATGATCTCGATGGCCCCGGTGGCAGTGTGCGTGAAATTGCGCCGCAGCAGCCGCAGCCGTTCGTTCGCGGACAGGTGGGGAAAGCACAGCCTGAGGTTGGTTTCGGCGATGTGACGGCGCCGACGGCCGAGGTGATACAGCAGCCAGCCGCCGAGCCTTCCCAGTCGAAAGACGCTGTCGACCGGCAACCGCGCAATCAGCCAGCCGAAGCCGATGAGCAGCCACGCAGGCCAGGTGACGGGTGACCAGGCGGGCGGCGGCGGTGCGTGCCGCGAAGGATCGCCCGCTGCCATGTTCAGCCAGCGCGTCGGCGCAGAAAAATATCCACGACTTCTTCGCCAGCCTCTTCCTGTACGAAGTGCCCCGCGTTCGCCACGGTGTCGAAGGTGGCGCCGGGCAGTTGCACGGCCCACTGTCGCCCCCAGTCCGCCGTGAATACCGCGTCCGCATCGCCAAAAATCAGGTGAATGGGCAAGCCAAGTGCTGGCAACGCAGCGAAGCAGCGCGCCTGATCGGCGGCATTGCCGGCTTTAGGCTCCGCAAAGGGGATGCACCAGGGAAAACGGCGAGCACCCGCCTTCGAGCGCCCTCCGTCAGGAAACGGCAACTCGTAGGCAGCGGCAAGGGCGGTCCGATCATGTCCCGGCCGCCGCAGGGATCTGGCCACAATGGCGCCAACGGGAAGGTTGCCGTCGCTCCACCCCAGCCACATGCGGTTGACGGCAGCCTCCCGCCAGGCGCGAATCCCGTCCGAATACGTATAGCCCGGGTGATGCAGCCAGGTATTCATGATCGCCAGGCGTTCGAAGCGCATTGGTTGATCCACCACCTGGCGCAGCCCGATCGGTCCGCCCCAGTCCTGGCAGAACAGGGTGATGCGGTTGAGGTCCAGCGTATCGACAAGGTGTCGCACGCATTCGACGTGACGCTCGATGACGTACCAGTTGTCATCGAGCGGTTTGTCGCTGCGGCCGAAGCCGGGCAGGTCGGGCGCCACGCAGCGGTAGCCCGCCGCCAGCAGCGGCGGAATCATGCGCCGGTACAAATAGCTCCACGTCGGTTCGCCATGCAGGAGCAGCGCCACCGGTGCTTCCCGCGGGCCTTCGTCGATGCAGGCGATGCGCAGGCCGCGCCACATCCCGATACGCGGCGTGTACGGGAAGTCCCGCAACGTGGCGAATCGCTCCTCGGGCGTGGAAACGAAAGTGCCGGCTGCGAAGTCGATGGTTGGCATGGCGGCAGTCTATGCCACGCGTTCGATTCCACCAAACGCGCGCGCGCGGCCTCGCGCTATTGGGACGTGGGTTGGCGCTTGCTACCATTCAGCGTGGCCATCCGGTAACCGATTGCATGCACGATCTCCAGCTCCCCTCCCTGCGCGACATCCATATCCTGGTCGTCGGTGACCTGATGGTGGATCGTTACTGGCATGGCCCGGCGCGCCGCGTTTCCCAGGAAGCGCCGGTGCCGGTGATCGATGTCGTTCGGGAAGAAGAGCGGCCGGGCGGTGCCGCCAACGTGGCTCTCAACGTGGCCAGTCTGGGCGCGCGCTGCACGTTGATTGGCGTGGTGGGCGACGATGCCGCGGGCGCGGCGCTGCGGCGGCAGCTCGAAGCGGCAGGTGTCACCTGCGAATTCGTCACGCCCGCAAACTTCCGGACCATCGTCAAACTGCGGCTCGTCAGCCAGCGCCAGCAGCTGCTGCGGGCAGACTTCGAAACCCCGGTGCCCGACGTGCGCGATGAAGTGGAACGACGCACGGCTGCTCTGCTGACCGGCGCAAGCGCGCTGGTCCTCGAGGATTACGACAAGGGCACGCTTGCCAATCCCGCAGCGCTCATTGCCAAGGCGCGCACGGCAGCGGTGCCGGTGGTGGTGGACCCCAAGGCCAAACCGTTTTCGGTCTATGCGGGTGCGGACGTGCTCAAACCGAATGACGCCGAGTTCCGCCTGGCGGCCGGCGCCTGGGAAGATGACGAGGCAATGCATGCGCGGGCCCGCGCGGCGTGCGAAACCCATGGTCTGGGCGCGCTGGTGGTCACGCGGGGCCGGCTGGGTATTGATGTCGTGCCCGCAACCGGCGCCGCGCGCCACATACCCGCGCACGAAGTGGAGGTGTTTGATGTCACCGGCGCGGGTGACACCGTGACGGCCATACTGGCCATCGGGACCGCGCTCGAGTGGGATATCGTACGCAGTTCACGACTGGCCAATCACGGCGCGAGTCTCGTGGTGGCCAAGCAGGGTACGGCGACCGTGAGCGGACCGGAACTGGCCTATGCCGTTGCCCGGCGCGACGGCCGCGATCGCGGCGTGCTGACCCGCGAGCAACTGGTGGATGCGGTGGCGCGCGCCAGAGAGGGTGGTGAACGCATCGTTTTTACCAATGGCTGCTTCGACCTGCTGCATGCCGGGCACGTGGCGTATCTGGAAGAAGCGCGGCAACTGGGTGATCGTCTGGTCGTCGCGGTGAACGACGATGCGTCAGTGGCGCGGCTCGACAAGGGGCCGAACAGGCCGGTGAATGCGCTCGATCGCCGCATGCGGGTGCTGGCTGGCCTGGCTGCGGTGGACTGGGTCGTCGGCTTCCCGGAAGACACGCCGGAGGTGTTGCTGCAGTTGCTGCGTCCGGACGTGCTTGTCAAAGGTGGCGACTACGCACCGGATCAGGTGGTGGGGCACGAAATCGTTACCGGGTACGGGGGCACGGTGCGCGTGCTCGGTCTTGTCGAGGACTGTTCCACCACCGCGATGCTGCGCAGGATCCAGAGCGCGGAATGATGCTTCCGCGCCCCCGGGGATGCGTCAGATGTAGTACGACTTCAGCGGCGGAAAGCCGTTGAATTCGATGGCGCTGTAACTGGTGGTGTATGCGCCGGTGGAGAACCAGTACAACCGGTCGCCGATCGCCAGCGTGAGCGGCAAGGGGTACCGGTAGTTCTCGTAGAGAATATCGGCGCTGTCGCAGGTTGGCCCGGCAAGAATCGCTTCTTCGAGCTCACCCTGCTTGTCCGAGTACACGGGGTACTTGATCGATTCGTCCATCGTCTCGATAAGCCCCGAAAACTTGCCGACGTCGAGGTAGATCCAGCGATGCAGACTGGTGCGCGATTTGCGCGAGATCAGCACTACTTCGCTGACGAGCATGCCGGCGTTACCTACCAGCGACCGTCCCGGTTCCAGGATGATTTCCGGCAGGTCGTCACCGAAGTCCTCCACGAGAAAACGTGTGATCTCCTCGGCATAGGTTGCCAGATCGTGCGTGCGGGTCACGTAGTTGGCGGGGAAACCACCACCCATGTTGATCATCTTCAGTCGGATGTTGTCCTCTTCCGCCAGGCGCTCGAAGATCACCTTCACCTTGGCGATCGCGGCGTCCCACGCGCCGATGTCGCGCTGCTGCGAACCCACGTGGAACGACAGTCCCCAGGGCACGAGCCCGAGGTCGCGTGCGAGCACCAGCAGGTCCAGCGCCATGTCGGTCTGGCAGCCGAACTTGCGCGATAGCGGCCAGTCGGCCGTCTGGGTGCCTTCGGTGAGCAGCCGCACATAGACCTTTGAGCCAGGTGCCGCCTTGGCGATGTTGCGCAGGTCCGCCTCGGAGTCGGTGGCGAACATGCGCACGCCGCGCTCGTAGAAATAGCGGATGTCCCGGCTCTTTTTGATGGTGTTGCCGTAGCTCACGCGATGCGGTTCGACGCCCAGTCCCAGCACGCGATCCAGCTCGTAGATGGAAGCGATGTCGAAGCTGGAGCCGCGGTCCCGCAGCAGCTCCAGGACTTCCTGCGCGGGATTTGCCTTCACGGCATAGAAGACCTTGGCGTAGGGGAACGCACCCAGCAGCTCGTCGTACTGCCGGGCGATGATGCTTCTGTCGACGACCAGGAAAGGCGTCTCCCGTGTATCGGCGAACGCTTTCATCCGCTGGAAGGATTCGAGATCGTAGTAGTCGGTGATGATCGGCGTCATGGGTCACACCTGCGGATGTCGAGCGGCGCGCATAGTAGGGCCGGGAGGGGTACGTGCAAAGTGAATTTTTTGGTTTTTTCAGGTGCCGTCACAGGCCGCTCCGGCGGCCCGGCCCGCCATTACGGCGAGGGCATTGGCGCGCAGATGGCCGGGATTGGCAGTGCCGCTGACGATGCAATCCACGGCCGGCTCGCCACTGACGAAGGCAAGGGCTTCCATTCCCGCGCCGCCACTCGCCATCGCCTTCTTCACCAATACGCCCAACCCCGCGGCGTGTGCTTCGCGCATGGCGTCGCGTTCAGCGGTATACGCCGGATTCAGGGTAGCCATCACCACGTCGAGATTCGCGGCGACCGCGGCGCGGATACCCGCGGCGGATTTTGCGGAGAGTCCGATGGCGGCAACATCGCCGCGTGTCTTGAGGTCCCTGAGCGTGGCCACGATATCCGTGTGACGCAGGATGTTTTCGTCGTCGCCATTGGAGTGGATGAGCACAATTGCCAGACGTTTGGTACGCAGGCGTCGCAGCGACCGCTCGACGCTCATCCGCGTGTGCCTGGCGGAGAAGTCGTGTCGCGAACTGCCATGCTCGAACGCTTCGCCGGTCTTCGTGCAGAGCAGGAATCGTTCGCCGTACCTGGTGAGCAATCCGCCGAGCCGTTCCTCACTGCTGCCATAGGCGGGCGCGGTGTCCAGCAGATTGATACCAAGCTCAGCCGCTGTATCGAGCAAAGTTCGGACGGCGTTGTCATCCGGCAGTTCCGCCGGTGCCGGATAACGCAGCCCCGCGTTGCGGCCGATCTTGACGGTTCCAAGTGCCAGGCGCGACACCACCAGGCCGGTGTTGCCGAGGGGGCGCGTGGCCATCATCGCCGTGTCCACGGCGGTGCGCCGAATGGCGGAGTGGGCAGTGAGAGCGCGGGCGCGTCGCCGCCAATGGCTGGCGGCAGCTGTTGCAGTACGCGATCGGCCAGATCCGGCACCAGCGTCAGCTTGGTGGGCCAGCACTGCAGCAGCGGTCCGCTGGCGTGTACGAATGCCTGATCGGGTCGTAAGCCGGCAGCCTGTCGAGGTTCCGCCCGATCGATACGCAGGGTATCGATGTGCACCTCACCGAAATCGAGCCAGGGTAAGCAGGCCACCAGCTCCTGGCGGGCGATGGCAATCTGCTCGGCGTTTGAGCGCGCTACGCCGTCCGAGGCGAGCTGGCCACCCAGGTAGAGAACCGTTCCACCTTCGTGCGTGTGGGTGGTGAGCGTGAGGCGTGGTTCGGTCCTCCGCAGTCCCGTGAGGCAGTGCGCAAAGAGTGGCGCGGGCAGCGGCGCGTGGACCATCACCTGGTGCAGCGGCCGTCGTTGCATGGCGTGTGCCGAGGCGGAAAGGGCGTTACTCAGATCGGCGCTGCCGTTTCCGGCGCAGTTGACGAGACGGCGAACCTGCAGACGCCCGTCACCCGTATCGATCTCCACGCCATCCCCCCTGGCCTGGCAGTTGTCGCGGTTGAGCGTCAATCTGAAAAGACGGCCCCGGGCGCCCGCCACCAGCCTCCGCGTCAGGGCCGGTACGTCCACTACAAAATCCTCCAGCGCATAGACCACGCCGTTGAAGCCGGTAAACGCCGGTGGATATTGCCCGCGTTCGAGCCGGCGGATGCGGCCGCGCAACGCCTTGCTGGCAAAGAATGTGCTGAGTCGGCCCAGCGAATTGCGTTCGGCGAACAGGTAATAGCTGTCGCTGAGCAATGGCAGACCAGAGAGATCGATCTCCCCGCTGCCGGCGAGGCAGGCGCGCCAGCGTGCAGGCATGGTGGCGATGGCTTCCGACGCGGGATTCAGAAGCCCGGCGAGCGCGTATTTCAGTCCGCCATGAATCATGCCCTGACTGGCGAGGGTCTGTTCGCCGCCGAGGACACTCGCCTCGAACAGCACCGCGTTGTAGCCCGCGTCGAGCACACGTCGCAGGGCCCACAACCCGGCTATGCCGCCGCCGGCAATGGCAACATCGGCTGTATGTACGGTCACGCCGGTAAGCGCCTTGTGCGGCGCTGGTAGCGCGGGGGGACGCCGCGGACGCTGACGTCACATGCCGTTGTTCGTGACAGGATCATGGCGGTTAGTATGTTGGGATGCCGCAATCCAGTGCAAACCCGCCAGTCGCTGATCTCCCGAAAAACGCCGGGTTGCTGTTCGCCCTTTATCAGGGGCTGCTTCTCATCGCCTGGCCGTTCATTGCCCTCAGGCGGCGTTGGCGCACGCGTCGCGAGCCGGCGTATGGCGAACGCGTTGGCGAACGTTATGGTGACATCGCATGGACGGATGGCCGGCGGCCGATCTGGTTGCATGCCGTGTCGGCAGGGGAAGTGCTGGCGGCAGTGCCCGTAGTGGAGTGGCTGCTGGCGACGTATCCGGGCGTGCCGGTACTTGTCACCACAACCACACCTACAGGCGCCAGTGAGGTGCTGAGCCGCTTCGGTGGGCGTGTGACGCACTGTTACGCCCCATACGACTTTCCCTGGGCGGTGCGGCGTTTTTTCAGTGTCGTACACCCGCATGCGCTGGTGATCATGGAGACGGAGTTGTGGCCGAATCTGCTTGCTGCCGCGGCGCGACTACGGATTCCCGTCGCCGTGATCAATGCCCGGTTGTCCGCGCGCTCCGCCCGTCGGTATCGATGGATTGGCGGATTGACCCGGCAGATGCTGGACAATGTTGCGCTGATCGCCTGCCAGAGCGCGATGCACCGCGAACGGTTTGTCCTGCTGGGTGCGGACACCAGTCGCGTATCTGTTACCGGCAACATCAAGTTCGATCAGTCCCTGGACGTCGCCCACCGTCGGACAGCGGCCGAACTCTCGGCGCGCTGGCAATTGGCGGAGCGTCCGGTTCTGCTAGGCGCCAGTACGCACGAAGGAGAAGACGGGCAGGTACTCGATGCCTATGCCGCCGTGCGTTCCGCCAGATCGTCTGCGTGTCTCGTGCTGGTGCCGCGTCACCCCGTCCGTGCCGCGGCGATTCTGGCGATGGCGCGTCGTCGCGGCTGGAACGCGGCGCTGCAGAGTCAACTCGACGGCCCTGCGCCTGACGTCGTGGTTGGTGATGTCATGGGTTCGTTGCGTGCGTTGTACGGGTTGGCCGATGTGGCGTTCATCGGTGGCAGCCTAGTGCCAACGGGTGGTCACAATCCGGTGGAAGCGGCCGTTTGGGGTGTACCCATTGTCATGGGGCCACACGTTTTCAATTTCGAAGACACGGTGGCGCGGTTTACGGAACATGACGCGCTGGTCATCGTCACGGACGGTGCGGCGTTGGCGGCGACAGCGGCGGATCTGCTTGCGCATACCGCCGCGGCGAGAGCGCTGGGTGAAAAAGCATTCCAAGCGGTGTCGGAAAACACCGGTGCGTTGGCCCGCACCCTGGAACTGCTGACCGCGCTGCCACTACTGGTTACTGAGTAGTACCTGTCGCTTCACCGGGTTGCCGGCGTCGGTGAAGTTGTTGAGTTCCTGCAGATCGTCCACGACCAGCGTGCCGGCTGCCTGTTTCAGGCGCATGAGGTTGTTCACGTAGCTGTAGCGCGCATCCGCATATTCGAACTGGGTGCCGTACAAACGTTGTTGCGCCTGCAGTACGTCGACAATGTTGCGGGTGCCGACTTCGTAACCCGTCTGCGTTGCATCCAGGGCGGATTCGGACGACTTGATGGCCTTCAGACGGGCTTTTACGCGTACCACGTCGGTGGCGACTGCGCGGAACAGGTTGCGCGTATCCCGGCTGACGGTAAGACGCTGATCCTGCAACTGTTCGCGGGCCTGTTCAGCGAGTGCGCCGGCTTCGCGGCGTCGCGCGTGGTTGAACCCGCCGAGGTACAGTGGCAGCGACAGCTCCAGTGAGTAGGAGGTCGTATCGATTTTGTTGCCGATGAAGGACGGTCCGCCCGTGGAGAAGTGGCTGTGGTTGATCACACCGTTCAGGGTGGGCAGATGTGCGGCCTGTCGGGCGCGGAGGGTTTTTTCGGCGGCCCTGAGCTGGGCTTCCGCGGCGGCGATGTTCAGGTTGCTGCCCAGGGCGGAATTGACCCAGTCCTCTTCGTTGCGCGGTGACGGGTCGATGATGGGCAGGGAAGCAGCAAGCCGGTCCAGGGATTCGTGACTCATGCCGGTGAGCGTGCGCAGGGTTTCGAACTGAATGCCCTGGTCACCATCCGCCTGGATGCGCCGGGCAACGGAATTGTCGTAAGCCGCCTGCGCTTCCAGCACATCGGTAATGGCGACCAGCCCCACGTCGAAACGTTGCTGTACCTGCTCGAGCTGGCGTTTTACGGCAGCTTCCTCGGCGACGGTGGAATCCAGCAGATCCTGCGCGCGCAGTACACTCAGATACGACTGAATGACGCGCACGATGAGGTTCTGTTCAGTAGCGGCGAGCAGGCTGGCGGATTGCTTGACCGTAGCCTTGGCGCTGCCCACGCCATACCACGCCTCCATGTCCAGGAGCGGCTGGGTAAGTCGGGCCTGCCAGGCATGTTCGTTGAAATTCTGATCGGGCACGTCGACGAACTGGCCAAACGTCGGACTCGCGGGATTGGTGTCCTGTATCGGTGGCACCGGAAAGCTGCGTTCATTCCAGGTCGTGGAGGCGCCCGCGGTGATATTGGGTAGCAGTTGCGAGCGAGCCTGCGGTACGGCCTGCTTGCGGGCCTTGTGGCCGGCCCGTGCCGCGCCCAGCACGGGGTCGTTGTCCAGCGCCGCATCATAGATGGTGACCATGTTGTCGGCCTGCGCCAGGCAGGGCAGCAGGAGCAGCGCAAACAGGCCGGCGAGCTTGGAGGCGAAGGGTTTCACGTACGCTGAAATCCACTGTCAGGGTATGTGCAGTCTATCAGAGCGCCGGGCCGTTGGCGGTGAGCGGCTTGCGCACAACCGTGCGAGATGTGCACCACACCACATTCGCGACGTCGGTTGATCGGCAGGCGCGGAAGGCGCCCCGGCCCTGGCATGATTTAGCTGCTTCGGGCTGGCGGAGCGGCTGCGAGCGGATGCTATAGTACGCGACCGCCGTGCAACCGGCGGTTGGTTCGGCCGGATTCTCCGGCCTGCCGGAAATGCGAGGAACGGGACGTTGGCCGACAGGCGTTACAGCATCGATCTGCCCAGACACATGGCCGTGTGCGATGCAAATTTCCTGCGCCTGCAGAAACTGTTCCCGGACATGCGCCATCACGACGCCCGCGAATTCTGCGTAACCCCCGGCACGGTCGCCCAGGTCGTGCGCATTCACGTGCTCGAACGCGGACCGTATACCACGCTCATCGGGCTTACCCACGTCGCGGCGGAGGGCGTGCTGCCGGAGCCGGTGTTCAAAGTGCGGGTCTATCATGATGCGCGCAGTGCCGAAGTGGTGGAGTTTCAGCGTCAGAAGCGCTTTGCGGCGGTGTACGCCTATCCCAATCAGCTCATGCGTCAGCGCGACGAAAAAGCCCAGGTCAATCTGTTCCTGGGTGAGGTGCTCGCACACTGTCTCAGATTCGGTATTGCCAGCGCGCCCGCGCTGGAGACAATGTCCGGCTGAAATTTACCTTCCGCAAGGACACCGGAACGCCATGCTCGACGTGCTGCACATCACGGATGTGCATCTTTTGCCGGATGCAGGCGCCCGCCTGGTGAACGTCGATACGCAACGCTGCCTGGAAGCGGTGCTCGATCAGGCGCTGGCGGACGGTCGACCGGATGCACTGGTTGCCACCGGCGACATTGCACAGGAAGGCCGCGCGGACGTTTACGCGCGGTTTCTCGACACGGTGCGAAGCCGTTATGACGGTCCACTGCTGTGCACGCCGGGCAATCACGATCTGCTCGCGCCGATGCGCGATGCCGGCCTGCCCATGCAGGATCTCGAGTTCGACCACTGGCGGATCGTGGCGCTGGACAGTCACGCGGACGAGTCCCTCGCCTCGGTGGTGCCGGCGGAGAAACTTGCCGAGCTCAGTGCGCGGGTTGGTGATCGTCGCACGCTGCTGGTTACGCATCATCACCTGCTGCCGGTACAGTGTCCCTGGCTCGACGGAGATCGCATTGCCGGTGCCGACGTGCATGCGTGGCTGGCGGCGTCCACGGCCGTGCGCGCGGTGGTGTTCGGGCATGTACACCAGATTGTGGAGGCGCGCCTGGGCAATGTGCGCCTCATGGGCTCGCCCAGTACCTGTTTCCAGTTTCTTCCGCGCAGTGCGCGCTTTACGCTGGACACCCTGCCACCGGGTTTCCGGCGCATTCGACTGTACGACGACGGCAGCATCGTGTCGGCCGTGATCCGGGGCCGGCCGTTTTCCGATCCACCCGCCATTCAGAGTGACCATACATAGTGTCAGAAGCCCGCTATTCCGCTGCCTCGTTGCAGGTACTCACCGGCCTGGAGCCGGTTCGCCGCCGTCCCGGCATGTATACCGATACCACGCGTCCCAATCACCTGGTGCAGGAGGTGGTGGACAACAGCGTGGACGAAGCGCTGGCGGGGTATGCGCACAACATCGATGTACGGCTGTTCAAGGACGGTTCGGTGGAAGTCATCGACGACGGGCGCGGCATGCCCGTGGACATTCACCCGGAGCACAAGGTCTCGGGCGTGGAGCTCATCCTCACGCGTCTGCATGCCGGCGGCAAATTCGATAACGAGAACTACCGCTTCTCCGGTGGTCTGCATGGTGTGGGCGTCTCGGTGGTGAATGCGCTCAGCGACAAGCTGCAGGTGGAAGTGAAGCGTGACGGCGTCATCTACCAGCAGGACTACGCACGGGGCGTGCCGAAGAGCAAGCTGAAGGAAGTCGGCAGCGTCGGCAGGCGCAATACCGGCACGCGGGTGTGGTTCAAACCCGAAGCGTCGTTCTTCGATTCGCCCAACATCTCGGTCAGCCGGCTCAAACATCTTCTGCGTGCCAAGGCCGTGCTTTGTCCGGGCCTGCGCGTCAGCCTGTCCATCGAAGGCCGCGAAGAGGAAAACGAGACCTGGCACTACGAGGACGGGCTCGCCGGGTACCTGCGCCGGGCAATGGAAGGGCAGGAGTGCGTGCTGCCGGAGCCGTTCCAGCATTCGGCATCGGGCAACACCGAAGCGGTCGACTGGGCGATCAACTGGTCGCTCGATGGCGGCGAACTGGTCACGGAGAGTTACGTCAATCTGATTCCGACGCCGCAGGGCGGCACTCACGTCAACGGTCTTCGCTCCGGCCTCGTCGATGCGCTCAAGGAGTTCTGCGAATTCCGGGACCTGTTGCCGCGCGGCATCAAGCTGTCCGGTGAAGACCTGTGGGACCAGTGCAGTTACGTGCTCTCGGCCAAGATGGCCGATCCCCAGTTTGCCGGTCAGACGAAGGAGAAACTGTCCTCGCGCCAGGCAGTGGCGTTCGTGGGCGGAATTGCCAAGGATGCCTTCAGCCTGTGGCTGAACGAACACCCTCAGGATGGCGAGAGGCTGGCGGAACTGGCAATCGCCAACGCCCAGCGGCGTGCGCAGGCCGCCAAGAAAGTCGTGCGCAAGAAGATTACCGCCGGACCGGCGTTGCCCGGCAAGCTGGCGGATTGTTCGGGGCAGGATGCCAGTCGTGCGGAACTGTTCCTGGTGGAAGGTGACTCGGCGGGCGGTAGCGCCAAGCAGGCGCGGGATCGCGAGTTCCAGGCAATCATGCCGCTGCGCGGCAAGATCCTGAATACCTGGGAGGTGGATGTCGACCAGGTGCTGGGTTCTCAGGAGGTGCATGACATCGCGCTGGCCATCGGCGTGGATCCGGGGTCGAAGGATCTCTCCAACCTGCGGTATGACAAGGTGTGCATTCTCGCGGACGCGGACTCGGACGGCGCCCACATCGCCACGCTGCTCTGCGCGCTGTTCGTGCGTCACTTCCGGCCGCTGGTGGCGGCGGGACACATATTCATTGCCATGCCGCCGCTGTTTCGCGTGGACGTGGGCAAGGAGGTCTTCTATGCGCTCGATGAAAGTGAGCGCGACGGCGTGCTCGACCGCATAGCGGCGGAAAAGAAGGGTGGCAAGGTCATCGTGCAGCGGTTCAAGGGGCTGGGCGAGATGAACCCCATGCAGTTGCGTGAGACGACGATGGACCCCAACACCCGGCGACTGGTTCGTCTCACGCTGGATGGTGGCCAGGAAACGGATGACATGATGGACATGCTGCTGGCGAAAAAACGCGCCGCCGATCGTCGAGTGTGGCTGGAAACCAAGGGTGATCAGGCGACCATTGCCTGAGCCCGGGCAGCCGGCTGCGGATGTCGCCGCAGCGGCGAGGTTACAAACCCCCGGCCATGGAAGGCCGGGCCCGCGAATCCATGAGGATTCGCGTAAGGGAGCGGAGCGACCGGTTCCGCCGTAGGGGCAGGATGCCCGTAGGCGAGGTTACAAACCCCCGGCCATGGAAGGCCGGGCCCGCGAATCCGTGAGGATTCGCGTAAGGGAGCGGAGCGACCGGTTCCGCCGTAAGGGCAGGATGCCCGTAGGCGAGGTAAAAATGACAACAGACACGCTCGATCACGAAACACTGCCGCTGCGTACCTATACCGAGCGCGCGTACCTCGACTATGCGATGTACGTCATCAACGACAGGGCGCTGCCGCATATCGGTGACGGCCTCAAACCCGTACAGCGACGCATCGTGTACGCCATGAGTGAGCTGGGCCTGGACAGCACCGCAAAGTACGCCAAGTCCTCGCGCACAGTCGGCGACGTCCTGGGTAAATTCCATCCGCACGGTGATTCGGCCTGTTACGAAGCCATGGTCCTCATGGCGCAGCCATTTTCATTCCGGTATCCGCTGGTGGACGGCCAGGGCAACTGGGGATCGCCTGACGACCCCAAGAGCTTCGCCGCCATGCGGTATACCGAAGCGAAGCTCTCCCGCTACGCGGCGCTGCTGCTGGACGAGATCGATCAGGGTACGGTCGATGAGGTGCCCAACTTCGATGCGTCGTTCACGGAGCCACGCGTGCTGCCTTCGCAGGTGCCGTTTGTGCTCCTGAACGGCTCGTCCGGTATTGCCGTTGGCATGGCAACCGACATTCCGCCGCATAACATGGTGGAAGTGGTGAACGCGTGCGTGCATCTGCTGGACAATCCGAAGGCCACGATCGCGGAACTCATGCAGTACATCCGTGCGCCGGACTTTCCCAGCCAGGCAGAGATCATCACTGGCTCGGCGGACCTGCTCGCCATTTACGAAACCGGTCGCGGCACACTGAAATCGCGGGCGAAGTACACGCGCGAAAATGGTGACATCGTCATCACCGCCTTGCCGTATCAGTCCTCGCCCGCGAAGGTGCTGGAACAGATCGCGGCGCAGATGCAGCAGAAGAAGCTGCCGATGCTGAACGATCTGAGAGACGAGTCCGACCACGAAAATCCCACGCGTCTGGTGTTGGTGCCGCGCTCCAACCGCATCGACGTGGACCGGTTGATGAGCCATCTCTTCGCCACCACCGATCTCGAGCGCACGCACCGCGTCAACCTCAACATGATCGGCCTGGATCAACGGCCGCAGACCAAGACACTGCTGGATATTCTCAGGGAGTGGCTGAGCTTCCGACAGGATACGGTTACCCGACGGCTGCGTTTCCGGCTGGAGAAGATCAACGATCGGCTGCACATCCTTGAAGGTCTGCTGATTGCCTTCCTCAATATCGACGAAGTCATTCGTATCATTCGCGAGGAGGACCACCCGCGGAATGCGCTGATGGCCCGCTTCGGGCTGACGGAAAGACAGGCGAATGCCATTCTGGACATCCGTCTGCGGCAACTCGCCAAGCTGGAAGAAATTCAGATCCGCGGCGAGCGTGACCGGCTGGAAACGGAACGCGCGGAGCTTGAGAAGATCCTGGGTTCGAAGGCGCGCCTGGTCACGCTGGTGAAGAAGGAACTCCAGGAGGCGGCAAAGAAGTATGGCGACGCCCGGATGTCACCGATCGCCGAAACGGTTGTCGAATCCGCCGCGTTCACCGAAGAGGACCTGATTTCCAACGAGCCGGTCACCATCGTGCTGTCGGACAAGGGCTGGGTACGTGCCGCCAAAGGGCACGAACTCGATCCGAAAGAGCTCAGCTACCGCTCCGGGGACAGTTTCGCGCAGGCGGCGCGGGGGCGCAGCAATGAACTGTTACTGTTCCTCGATACCACGGGGCGCAGTTATTCGGTGGCGCCGCACACGCTACCGTCGGCGCGTGGGCAGGGTGAACCGCTGACCGGGCGTCTCAAGCCACCGGAGGCGGCCCGCTTCATCGGTCTGATCATGGGGGCGGCCCGCACACGCGTACTGGTGGCGTCCAATGCCGGATACGGCTTCGTGGGCCGTCTGGAAGACATGCTCACCAAGAACCGCACCGGCAAAGCCTATCTGTCGGTGCCGGCGGGTGGCACGGCGCTGCCGCCAGTGCTGATTCCGGACTCCGATGCGGCGGCGAATGTTTGCGCCGTGACCAATCAGGGGCGACTCCTCGTGTTTCCGCTGAGCGAGCTGCCGGAACTGCCGCGCGGGAAGGGTAACAAAATACTCAACATCCCCACGGCCGATTTCAGGAAAGGCAACGAGTTCCTGCTGGGTGTGCAGGTAGTGGTCGACAGTCAGCACCTCATCGTTCATGCAGGGCAGCGCCACCTGCGGCTGAAGCGGGGCGACCTCGAACATTACCTTGGCGAGCGGGCCCGACGCGGGCGCGTGCTGCCGCGTGGATTTCAGCGCGTGGATGCGATCGCGGTGGAGTGACCGAGCATGACGCTTGCCTGACGACGCATCAGGCTGGCGTGGGGTTCATTGAGGGCATTGATGGTGAATGCAGGCCCCTTGAAGGTATTGATGTCGCCCAGCATGGGGTGCTCCAGAGTGCCGTAGAGACAACGGTCCTTGTTCTCAAGGGCCGTCATGAACTCGCCACTCGCCACCTGTGTGTCCTCGGGTGTCAGCGCCGCAAGGAAGGATACGTCCGCGAGCACTTCCGGGCGCACGCCGCGTGTCGGCGACGCCATGACGCGGTGAAGGGCAAAGCGGTATTCCACGTCCGGGTCGCTTTCGATGAGCATCTCGTTCAGCAACCATGCCGCGCACATCGCCTTGAAGGCGATGTCTGCGTCCTCGTGGAACTCGAGCAGCAGACTGCCACCGCCGAAGATGCGGGCCTGGCCATCGTAGAGCTGCGCGACAAGTTGTGCCTTGGGCAGTATGCGACTGTGGATTTCGCGCCGCATGTCGCCGCTGAAATGGATCTGGTTGTAGAAGTTGCCGACCACCAGATACCGTGATTCCAACGCGGGCTCGTCGGCTTCCACTTCCATGTTCACGATGGGCAGCCTGCGGGGCCTGAGGTGATTGAGTTCCGCCAGCAGCATCGCAAGAAACGGCGTAAACAGAGTCAGTGCCGCCGTAGCTATGAGCTGATACCGGCTGGGGGCACGGGTAAAGGCGGCAGCACGCAGACGTACCCGTACTTCGCCGGCAATGCTGTCCGCGACGCGCAGTGTCTGTCGGAACTCCTGGCGGGGCGCAACACGGCTCTGCATGTCGCCACTCTCCGCGAGGGGGTGCGAATCGCCGGAATAAAAACCCGCGCCCTGAACGTCCTCGAGCGCCATGAGCCCGTTCGTCAGGGCAAGCAGGTGTACTGCGTCTGCCTGTACGACATTTTCCAGGCCCTGGTTCGCCAGGGTGGCGGTGAGCAGGTGACCGAATTGCGTGGCTCGCTGGCGCGTGTGGTTGCCGTCGTGCCAGATCAGCCAGGTGCCTGCAAGCACCAGCAGTGTGCAGGCAAGGGCCACCCAGCCGGTAACCTGTTGCCGTTTGACGAGGTCTGACCAAAACGCTAGCGTCACCGCGCTTGTGACTCCGGAAAGGTTGTAGGTGAAAAAGATTGTGCTGGTGACGGTCGCGGGGAGGGACAAACCCGGACTGATGGCGATGTTGACATCGACATTCCGGCAATTTCAAGTCCAGATCCTGGATGTCGGCCAGTCGGTTATTCACGACCAGCTTGCGCTGGGTTTCCTGCTGCGTGTCGACACGTCGCTGCAGCGGGACACGATAGACGAAATCACCGCGTTGTGTCACCGCCTTGGCGCCATGCTCAACATCGAGGAAGTCTCCGAACAGCGGTACCGGCAGTGGGTGGATGCTTCAGGCAAGCCGAGCTACATCATCACCCTGATGGCATCCGGTGCGCTGTCGGCGGAGCTGAACGCGGTCAGCAGCATCACCCGTGCAGAA
The DNA here is from genome assembly GCA_024234635.1 of Pseudomonadales bacterium. Taxonomy (GTDB): domain Bacteria; phylum Pseudomonadota; class Gammaproteobacteria; order Pseudomonadales; family Azotimanducaceae; genus SYFY01. The sequence continues at coordinate 147,377 of JACKNX010000011.1, forward strand.
GGCCTGAATATCGAGGCGATACGCCGGCTGTCCGAGCGCGTGACCATGGAGCGTCTGGACAGTCCGCGTCCCTCCATCGTGGAGATGCGCCTGCGTGGCGAGCTGGAGGTGGCCGATCGTTTCCAGGCGGCGTTGCTGGAGGCCGCGGCGGCGATGGGTTTCGACTTCAGCGTTCAGCGCGACAGCGTCTATCGCCGGCACCGCCGGCTGGTGGCGTTTGATATGGATTCCACGCTCATTGATGCGGAAGTCATCGACGAGCTTGCCAAGCTCCATGGTGTTGGCGATCGGGTGGCGGCCATCACGGAACGCGCGATGCGCGGCGAGCTCGACTTCCAGGCCAGCTTCCGCGCGCGCGTCGCTGCGTTGAAGGGCTTGTCGGCCGATGCCTTTCGCGTGGTGGCCGAAAACGTGCAACTCAATCCGGGCGCGGAGCGTCTTATCAGCACGCTGCGGCATTTCGGCTATCGCACGGCGATCCTGTCGGGTGGGTTTACGTATGTCGGCGATCATCTGCGCCGACGTCTGAAGATCGATCATGTGGTTGCCAACGATCTCGTCATCGAAGACGGGGTGATTACCGGTGAAGTCGCCGGTGACATCGTCGATGCGGCGCGCAAGGCACAGGCGCTGGCGGAAATTGCGGCGAAGGAGGAGATCGACATCGCCCAGACCATTGCCATCGGTGACGGCGCGAACGATCTGCCCATGCTCGGCGTTGCGGGACTGGGGGTGGCCTGGCATGCCAAGCCGCTGGTCCGGCAGTCAGCGCGGCATGCGATATCCACGTTCGGTCTGGATGCCGTGCTCTATCTGTTGGGCTTTTCAGACTACGACCTGCGGCAACTCGATCGCTGATCGTGGTCGCTGCTTGGCAGGCTGCAGAAAAAGCAGCCTGGGATGCCAGCCAGGGACGGCTGGTCCGAAAATGCAGCGGAAAACGCTGTATTTGGCGCGAGTCGGCGAAGCCGGCGACTGCTGAAACAAGGCCAGGGTGGACATTTTCAGCATCCTCTCATGGAGCTTCAGTTCCATGCGCGACAGCGCTGGCAATCGCAACGTGGCCAGCTGTCAGTCGTCCTCTTCCACGCTGAAGTCGTAGTCCATTTCGGGACGCGGCTCCTGCAGGTAGTGGCCCTGGATGTAGTTGGCGCCCGCCTGCCACAGCGCAGTGAGCTGTGCCGCACTTTCCACCATCGGCACAACGGTGAATTTGCCGAGCTTCTGCAGTTCCTTCAGCAGCGGCGAGATGGCGTCGCTGTCGGTTTGCAGCGTACGGATCAGCGAGCCGTCCACCTTTACCATGTCCACGCTGATATCGCCCAGCAGGTCAAACGGATCATCCTTCAGCCCGAAGCGACCAATGGCGGTCTGACAGTGCATACGGCGCAGTCCGTTTACGAAGTCCGCGGTCTGCTCGCGGTAGTTCCACGCGTCCTGTTCGGTGATCTGGAAGATGACCGCATCGCTGGGCAGCCGGGCCGCCTTGATGGCAACGGTCAGCCACTTGATGAATTCGCGATCGGCGACACTGTTGCTCGTGACGTTGATTGTGAGTCGCGTGTTGTGTCCCTTGCCACGATGAATGCACAGTGCCTTGATGGACTGCAGGATGACCCAACGATCCATTTTCGCCGCCACGCCGTGCTCGATGGCGGTGCGCAGGAACTGATCGGGCACATAGTCGTTGCCTTCGGAGTCGATCATGCGCAGGAACACTTCGTAGTGTTCGTCGTCATCGCCGCGCAGGCTGATGATGGGCTGGTACAGCAGACGGAAGGACTGGTTTTCGATCGCCTCGGTAATGCGGGCCAGCATGCGGCCGGCTTCGTCCAGTTCCGGCGTTTCCTCGATCGCCGCAATGCCGCCCTCTACCATCAGCTGGCCGGGTTTGGCGGCCGTGTCGAGATCCAGCAGCGTCTGGTAGCCCGCATCGAGCGCGTGTTCCACGTCTGCGGCAATGGGTACGCCAACGATCGATAGCGCAATGGGATGCTTCCCTGCATCGAGATCGAAGTCCGCGTCACGAACGAGGCGTTGCACCTCCTGTGCCCAGTTTGTTGCCGCCTCGTGTTCGGCGCCGAAGAAGCCGATGGCGAATTCGTGGGGTGACAGGCGCAGCAACGGTCGGTTGCCGGCGTGTTCCTCGAGCAACATGAATACCCTGTCGCCGAATTTTTCGGCGCGCAGCAATCCGAACTCCGACCGGACGGCGTCAAGGCCGTCCAGGCCGGCGACGAACATGAAGGCGGTGTCCTGCGTAACTTCCGAGCGCGTGTCGTCGCAGACTTTCAGGAACGAGCCGAGATCCAGATTGCTCTGCACCGGTGTGGGCGCGCTATGCAGCGGTGCGGACTGGGCGGGCAGTATGGTGGCCTGCAGGCAGTGTTCGCCTTCGTACATCGAATTGGCCAGCACCATGATGCCGTCCAGGGATGTGTCGTTCAGCGATGTGGCGCTGAACGGGAAACGCATTTCCTCATCACTCGTCCGCAGCGCCTTCATCAGTTCCTTGAAGTCGCCTGTGCAGTCACCCTGCAGGAAGTCCATGATCGAAACACCCAGCATGTCGTCCACGTCTTCGCAGCCGAAGAACTGCAGGTACGCCGGATTGGCATACACGTGCATGCCTTCGTGCAGGTAGGCGATCGGTGCCCGTGAGCCCTGCAGCAGCAGCATGCAGCGCTGGTCCACTTCCTTGAGCTGCCGCGCCAGCTGAGCAGCGCGCACGCGCTGGCAGATGTATTCGATCTCGCGCGCGGCGACGTGGGTGACGTGTTCCGTGTCACCCAGGCAGACCAGGTCTGAAGCACCAAAGGCCATTATCGTGCCGGTGGTTTCCGGTGGTGGACCCTGGGAATAGGCTATAAGCGGAATGTTGCGGTTGGCGGCCCGCGCCTGCTCGATGAGCGTTTGGAAGTGTTCGGCGGCGGTTGGCAGAAAAGCGATATCGCAGTCGTTGTCGGCGAGGCAGCGCCCGATTTCGTCCGGATCGGCGGTCGTCTGGATACGGGTGGCATGCCCGGCGTCGCGCAGCACGGAGTCAATCCGGGATGCGGTTTCCTCCGATTCCTCCGCCACCAGAACGCGGATTGGGGCTTTTGCGGTAAGCGCTGCCGACATGTCCTTTGCGAGCCACGATCGTCCCTAACTATCGTTCGTGGGCCGGGGTACTCCAGTTCGACTATTCAGGGAGGCCATGGTCCTCGGTGACCGCCCGTTTTCCAAGTAACTACCCAACAGTCGAAATGCGAACTGGTTGTAGTTTTCAGTCTGCGCTATGCATGGCCCGAGGTGCAGGTTGGTTTGCGATCGGCCGCGCTGCATCTGCACTTTCTGCATGGGCTGGAAGGGCATGCGAGGCGTAATGATGCTCGCCTCCCGCTGTAACGCGGGGATGGCCGGGAGCAGCAGCGCCTTCGAGTAGCCGGAGATACCGCCTCGCGTGCGTACCACCCGCGCGGAAACCGGCACCGCCGTGGGGCTGAGCAGTTCCACGCCTGTTTCG
>JACKNX010000012.1 GCA_024234635.1 Pseudomonadales bacterium
TTCGTTCACCGCCCTTGTACCAACCGACGGCCATCTCGTGGTGGTGGATCGATTGCAGGGCGTGCTCGACGTCGACAAGGCGCGTGCTCAGGTTACGCTGGGTGCCGGTACCCGTCTGGGTGATATAGGTCCACTGCTCGATGCGATCGACCAGGGCATGTTCGTGCTGCCCGACATCGACCGGCAGACGCTTGCCGGGGCCACCGCCACGGGCACGCATGGCACAGGCATCGGCTTCACCAACCTCTCCGGATACATCACCCGCCTTCGCCTCGTGACCAGTAACGGCGAAACCCTGGACCTGGCGGAAGACGACGAACGCCTGCCCGCCGCCCGGGTGAGTCTGGGTGCGTTAGGCGTCGTCACCCGCATCACGCTCAGGACCCGTCCCGCGTATCGACTGAAGGCCCGTACCTGGGTGCAGCGTACCGACGAGGTGCTGCAGACTTTCGATGCCGCGGCCGCGGCACACCGGCATTTTGAAATGTTTCCGCTGGTGCATTCGGACTACGCACTGGTACTGGCCATCGACGAAACCGACGATCCGATTGCCAATGCGCCGGAAACGCCGGAGGAAGCCACGGCTTTCGACGACGTCATGCGCAGCTGGATGCAGATTCCACCGCAGGATCGACGCCCGCACATCAATGGTCTGGCGGAGCAGGCCGAGCCCGCCGAGCGGGTGGACCGGTCCTGGCGAATCCTGGCCAACGTGCGCACGCATCGCTTCAACGAGATGGAATACTCCGTGCCCGCGGCGGCCGGCGCGGACTGCCTGCGCGAGGTACTGGCGACCATCGAGCGCGAACGGCTGGACGTGGTCATGCCGTTGGAATACCGCTACGTCAAGCGGGACGATGCGTGGCTGAGCATGAGTTACGGCGACGAGGATCACGCCGCCATCTCCGTGCACCGCTCCGCCAGTGAAGACTATCGGCCGTACTTTTCGCGCATCGAGCCGATTTTCTGGAAGTACGGCGGCCGGCCGCACTGGGGCAAGCTGCATACGCTGGACGCCACCCGATTGCGCAGGCTGTATCCCCGCTTCGACGAATTTCTGGCGGTCAGGCGTTCACTCGACCCGCAGGGCCGGCTGCTCAACGCGCACCTGAAAACGCTGTTCGGTATCGCCTGAACCGCTACCGGAGCGAACGCTCGCCGATGGTTATCCGCTGCAGCACACGCTGATAACCGTCGTAGCCGCCCGTGGCACAATGAATCACCCGGCGGTTGTCCCACAGCGTGACCATGCCGTCGCTCCAGACATGCCGGTACACGAACCGCTCTTCACACTGCCAGGCAAACAGTTGCATCAATAACGCCTGTGCCTCGGCATCGTCCATGCCGTCGATGCCGATGGTATATCCCGGACTCAGGAACAGTGCCTTCGCACCGGTTTCGGGATGCGTCCTGACCAGCGGATGCAACTGCGTCGCCATGGCGCTGTCGTCCGGAACGATGGCCATGGAACGACCGACATCGCGATCGCCGTACATGCCCTGCCGTGAATAACCACGGCGGGCCGAGTGCACGCCCATCAGGTTATCAAGCCGCGCCTGCATCGCGGCATCCAGCGCCTCGTAGGCGGCCACCTGGCAGGCATACAGCGTGTCGCCGCCAGTGGGCGGCAGGACGCAGGCGCTCAGCAACGTCATCGCCGGCGGCACGGCAAGAAAACTCCAGTCCGAGTGCCAGCTTTCCGCAAACAGGGGTGTCTTCTCATCCGCTTCGCGGCGGATTTCCGCGACGTGCGGATGGTCGGGCAAGGTCTGGAAATACGGGTCCGAGCCCCAGGGCCCGAAACGCGCCGCCAGCCGTTCGAACTCGTCGATCGCGAGATGCTGCCCGGGAAAGGCGAGAACGCCGTGTTGCAGCCAGAGCGCGCGGACGGCTTGCGCGCCGGCATCGTCAAGTTGCCGCAGATCGATTCCGCGCACGAGGGCGCCGCAGGCGCGGCCCGTGGATTCAACGGTCATGGTCATGCGCTGTTTTCTCCTTCACCTTGTTCTTTTCGCCTTCATCCAGCCCGATCCTCGAGGTCCGTCCATCGCTCGTAGACCTCGGCCAGTTCGGCCTCCACTTCCGCGAGATCCCGGAGCGTGGACTCGATGGTTGCCTGCTTCTCCCGATAGAAACCCGGATCCGCCGTCTTCGCCGCCAATGCCGCCTGACGCGTTTCGAGCGCGTCGATTCGGGCCGGCAGGGCCTCCAGTTCGTAGCGCTCCTTGTTCGACAGTTTGGCCTTGCCTCCCGTGGCCGTGGGGCGGATGGGCAGTGGGGGCTGTGCAGGCTTTTCGGGTGCATCCTTGTCGCTGACCTTCTGCACAGCTTGCGCGACAAGCGAGTCCTCGTAACGACGCCACTCGGAATACCCACCGGGAAACTGCCTGACCAAGCCGTCCCCAGCCAGCGTGAAAAGGCTTGTCACCGTGTTGTCGAGAAACTGACGGTCGTGGCTGACCAGCAGCAGTGTGCCGTCAAACTCACCGATGCGCTCTTCCAGCAGGTCCAGCGTTTCCGCGTCCAGATCGTTGGTGGGCTCGTCCAGCACCAGCAGATTGGCCGGCTGCGCGAACAGCTTCGCCAGCAGCAGCCGGTTGCGCTCGCCACCGGACAACGAACTCACCGGCGAATGCAGCCGTGAGGAGGGAAACAGGAAATCCGCGAGATAGCCCGCCACGTGCCGGCGCGAACCGTTGATCGCCACGTGATCCGCGCCGTGCGCCACACAGTCACGCACACGTGCATCCGGATCAAGCTGCGCCCGCTCCTGGTCGAAGTAGGCGATATCGAGCTTCGTGCCACGCCGCACCGTGCCGGCGGTGGGGGTCAGCTCGCCGAGCAGCAGCCGCAGCAACGTCGTCTTGCCGCTGCCATTGGCGCCGACGATGCCGATGCGATCGCCGCGTTCGATGACGGCGGAAAACTCCCGGACGATAGCGCGGCCGTCGATCGAAAAATCCAGGTTCTCGATATCCAGCACCGTACGCCCGGACTGGCGTGCCGCGGCAATCGCCATGCGCACGTCACCCTGGCGGGAAAGCCGTGCCGCGCGCTCACGCCGCATGGCTTCCAGCCGTCGCACGCGGCCTTCGTTGCGCGTGCGACGCGCCTTGATGCCCTGGCGGATCCACACTTCCTCCGCCGCCAGATCGCGATCGAACTGCGCCGCCTGCGCCTCCTCCGCGTCGAGCTGCGCCTGCTTGCGGGCGACGTATTGCGCGTAGTTTCCGGGATAGGACCTGAGCACGCCCCGGTCGAGCTCCACAATGCGGGTTGCCAGCCGATCGATGAAAAGCCGGTCGTGAGTAATGAACAGCACCGTGCCGGCGAAGCCGCGCACCGCCTGCTCCAGTTCCTCGATGGCTGTGATGTCCAGGTGGTTGGTCGGCTCATCCAGGAGCAGCAGGTCCGGCGCGGACACCAGCGCCCGCCCGAGCAGCGCGCGGCGGCGCACGCCACCACTGCATTCACCCATGCGGGCATGACCCGTCAGGCGCAGACGGGCCAGCGTTTCAGACACGCGATGCTCCGCCGACCAGGCGTCCTGGGCGGAAATGCGCGCTTCGATGGCATGCACCTCCCGCTCGGCGCCCGGTCTGCCTTCCGCCAGGGCATCCAGCGCGGTGTGGTAACCGGCAAGCAGCGCCTGCACGTCGCCCAGCCCCTGCGCGATGACGGCGCGCAGATCCAGGTCCATGTCGGCGGGTACTTCCTGTGGCAGCCAGGCGAGGCACACGCCATCGCGCATGAGCAACGTGCCACTGTCGAGCGCCGCGCCCCCCTCCAGTACGCGCATCAGCGTGGACTTGCCCGCGCCGTTGCGCCCGATCAGACACACGCGTTCGGCGGGCTCGATGACCAGGTTCGCGTGATCGAGCAACGGTACGTGACCGTACGCGAGACAGGCATCCGACAACTGCAGCAGCGCCATGATCAACAACTACCGGAAAATCTGGGGCGCCACTATAACAACAACGTCAACAACATCAACAACAACGTCAACAACATCGCGGGCAAGCTCCCTGGCAACCTCCCGGGTAACCTCCCGAAAGGCCGCCATGCGCCACCCGTGCTACCCTCGTCCCGCATCGGGGAGGGGTTTTGACATGGCAGACGTGGACGTCATCGTGGTGGGCGGCGGCGGCGCCGGCATGAGCGCGGCAATTACAGCCAGCGACAGCGGCGCCTCCGTGCTGCTGGTGGAGGCCGATCGCACGCTGGGCGGTTCCACGGCCCTGTCCGGCGGCGTCTACTATGCCGCCGGCACGCGCGTGCAACAGCAGCTTGGCATCACTGGCGACACCGCGGACGCCATGTTCGAGTACTACCTCACGCTGAACCAGTACCGCGTCGACCCGGCACTCGTGCGCGTGCTGTGTGACCAGGCGGCGGAGGGCCTGCACTGGCTCATGGCCATGGGTGTCGACTTCCCCGCCGCCGGGCTCTATGCCTCCGGTGTGGAATCGGTGCCTCGCGGTCACGGCGCCGCCGGCAACGGCGCGGCCATCGCGGCGGCTCTGGACCGGGAGGTATCCAGACGCCCCATCGACGTGGCGCTGGGTACCCGTGTCGACGGTCTGCTGACGGATGCCGGCGGTCGAATCACCGGTATCCGCGCCGGTGCGGACAGCATTGCCGCACGCACCGTCGTTCTCACCACCGGCGGCTTCGGCGCCAGCCCCGCGCTGCGACAACGCCTGTATCCGCAGTCCACGGTACACGGTGACGCGGCCTGGTATATCGGCAAACCCCAGTGCGTGGGCGACGGCATCACCCTTGGTGAACGCGCGGGCGCCGATATCGTCGGTCATGACCGTGGTCTGCTGCTCACCACACCGAACTTCCGCAAGGTACTGGAGGTGTTCGTGCCCGGCTGGCTGGTGTACGTCAATCGCGAGGGTCAGCGCTTCGTGCGGGAAACCGCCGAGTATGCGGTGATGGCCGGGGTCGTACAGGCGCAGACCGGGGGAACCTGTTTCGCCATTTTCGACGAGGCATCACGCCGTGATGCCCGCCCCCTGCCCCGCTACGCTGATGCCTTCGCGTCCGGCGCGCTGCCCCTGAACTGGGTAGCCGACGAACTGGCGCACCAGGCCGGTGCGGGCAAGGTGGTATCAGCCGCCTCCCTCGACGCGCTGGCCGGGCGCATTGGTCTGCGCCCGGGCGCCCTGGAGGTTACTGTCGCCGAATACAACGCCGATGTCGCAAGTGGCTCCGACAAACGCTTCTTCAAGGCAGCCGATGATCTGCGCCCGATCGCCGAGCCGCCCTTCCATGCCGTGGAGATCCTGCCCGCCATCGTCTGTCTGACCTCCGCCGGTATTCGCATCGACGCCGACGCGCGGGCGCTGGATACCCGCGGCCTGCCCATCGCCGGGCTGTATGCGGCGGGCGAGACCTGCGGCAACGTTCTGGGCGAACGGTACATCGGTGGCGGCAACTCGATTGCCAACGCAATTGTCTTCGGCAGGGTTGCCGGTTCCACCGCCGCCAGGGAATGTCACAGGGTGTAAAAGGATGTTTGACTTTCGTCGAGCCCATCCCCTATAAACGAGCGCGGGAGTGGGTCGCCAACTGGGGAGTTGGCAATTCAATTCGCCTGAACAGGGGCCGGCATCCGCGCACTTGCGGTACGTTTGCGTGGCGTCGTCTCCAATCAAAACCCGTTCGGTTTGTCTGGAGAGGTGAAGATGAAGTTTAAGAGAGTCGCGGGCGCATCGCTCACCGCTGCCCTTGTGGTACCGGTGCTGACGATCAACAGCCCGCATGCCTTTGGCGCCGAAGGGCGGCGTCAGATTGAAGAAGTGGTGGTTACCGCGGAGCGTCGGGAATCGACGGTCAGCGATACCTCCATGTCGATCACCGCGTTTACCGGCGAGTTCATCGAAGACTTCGGTATCCGCAACCAGGAAGATCTGCAGAACCTGGTGCCCGCCGCGGTCATCGAACCGTACGACATGGCGGTGCGTGGCGTGGGACGCAACTTTCGCTCCCTGGGCGGCGACCCCGGTGTGGCCACCTATCTGAACGGCGTCTACTCCGAGGACTTCGGTATCGCGTCCACCGAGGGTGGTCTGTTCGACATCGAGCGTATCGAGGTACTGCGGGGACCCCAGGGCACCCTGTACGGCCGCAACGCCATCGGCGGCGCCATCAACTTCATCAACAAGCGGCCGACGGACGAGTTCGAGGGTGAAGCCCGCGTTGTGGTCGGCGACTACAGCCTCATGGAAACCTACGGCGTGGTTTCCGGTCCCATCATCAAAGGACTGCTCGACGCCCGTATCGTCGGCACCAAGCGCAAGCGCGACGGGTATTACAACGACCTGTCCGGCAATCCCGATCCCGGCAATTACGGCGACGAGAACTACGCGCTGGCGCTGCGCTTTACGCCCACTGACACGCTGGAATTCAATATACGCGGCAACGAACGCAGCTACGCCCGCCGCATGGCAGGCGCGGACGCCGCGGGTGTCATCAACTTTTCGGAAAACGGCGGCCTCGTCCGCGACAATCAGACCTACGTGAACGGCTATCGGGCGGTGGATCCCAACCTTGCCTGCCCCGACGCTTTCACCCGCACCGTACCGACGCCGAGCGCCGGCGTGATTGGCGGTATCGGCTGCGCGGTCGCCGGCCGTGACATCTTCCAGTTCACGCACCCGTCAACCGGCGCGACCATCAATGCCCAGCGCGTGGTACCCGGTTTCGACCAGACGGTCATCGGCACCACGAACATGCCCAACATGGCCTACGGCACTGACCTCAGCCGGCAGCGCATGGTCGGTGTCGGCAGCCTGGACGGTGACGACCTGGTAACCGACACCAACGGCCAGCAGGACGAGTTCTTCGACCACCAGGCAGTGAACTTCGACGCCACCTGGACGCCGTCGGACAAGTTCTCGATGAAGTACATCTTCGGCTACACCGATTATTTCTACGACCGCACCTCGGACGTCGACCTGACCAGCAACCCGACGTTCGACAACACATTCTATGTGAGCCAGGAAACCGAATACGTTTCCCACGAACTGCAGTTTTTCATCGACCCCACGGACAAGCTGTCGATCACAGCCGGCCTGTTCGCGTATGACGCCAAGATCACGCAGCGGGGCGACTACTTCGACTACAACTGCTGGGGTGGCCAGACCTGTAACTCGCGCTATTCCCGTGACTTCCCGGCCGCGATTTATGACTCCCTCTTCGGTTTCGCCGGCTCCACCGCCGTGTTCCCGAAGATGGACCTGTTCACAGCGCGCCTGAACAAGGATGCACTTGATCGCGGTGATGCGATGCTGCCGGGATGCCTCACCGGCACCGCTATCGCCGCCCAGGATCAGCTTGATGTGTACTGCTTCGGAGTCTGGGGCGGTGACACGGGTGACCGTGTACAGCATGGTCCCGCAACCGCAGCAACCAACCTGGAGTACCAGACGCGCTCCGAACGTTATGCCTACGCGGCATACGGCCAGGCGGCATACGACTTCAACGAGCACTGGACCTTGACGCTGGGCCTGCGCTGGGCGCGAGACAGCCTGTCCGGCGCCGAAGATGTCTTCTATTACAACGAAGAGAGCATCATTCCGCTCGGTTTCGGGGCGGGCGGCGCGGGCTGCACGGGTACACCTGGGGTCGATACCTGTACATCGACACTTGGACTGTTCAACCAGATCATCGGTGCAGTGGACGCCAACGGGAATATCCTCGATCCCAACTCGGTGCTGGTTGCCGGTATTCCTTTCAGCAACTCACTCACGCGGGATCTGCACAAAAACACCGAGGACATCACCTGGCGCATCAACGTCGACTGGTCGCCTACCGATGACGACCTGATCTACCTGTCCGCCACCAAGGGTCTGCGCTCCGGCGGCATGAACCTGGTGTTCTTCTCCAGCAACGGCACCTACGACGGCGAGGAGCTGGTGGCCTACGAACTCGGTTACAAGGGCACCAAGCTCGACGGCAGCCTGCAGGTCAACGCCTCCATCTACCAGTACGATTACAAGAACGTGCACACCTTTGGAATCGGCCGGTCGTTCGCGGGCGGCTACGCCACCAACGTGTTTGCGGTACCGGAAGCGCAGATGCGCGGCGTGGAAGCGGACATCACGTGGCTCGCTACCGAACGAATCAGTCTGGGCGGCAACCTCAGCTACACCGACAGCGAATACCAGTCGCACATCCCGATCATCAACCCGATCGACGAAGGTGCACCGGAATCGCTGTTCGACGCCTTCAGCACCCCGGGCGATCTGTACGGCAACAAGATGATCCGCGTGCCGGAGTGGAAAGGTGGCGGCTACGCGCAGTACTCCATTCCGCTGGCCGACAATGGACGGATCGAATTCCTGGTGAACTACTCCTTTATCGGTCGCGTCTATTTCACGACCTTCGAGGACAAGGACCACTCCGCCAAGGGATACGACCGCTTCGACTTCCGCGCTACCTGGCGCAGCGCTGACGAGAAGTGGATGGTCGCCGGCTTTGTGAACAACGTGTTCGACAAAATCGGTATCCGTCAGATCGACCAGTATCAGGCGAACGAAACCACCAACTACCGCCGCACCGGCGCCGTCACCGACCCGCGTCTGTGGGGCCTGGAAGTGCGCTACAAGTTCGGCGCCTTCCAGTAGCGTCTGGCGTGGCCCGCTTCGCGCGGGCCAGGAAAAGACGGGCGGCCAGGTGCCGCCCGTTTTGCATTCTGCAGGGTCTCATTTCCGGGAAGGGGCCGACATTCCGGCATGGTCAGACGTCCATTCAGTCCAGCACCGGAAAGAAGACCACCCGCGCCGCCTCTCAACGGTGCGGGTCAGGAAAGCTCAGAAATGAGGGGCCGGGAACGCGTACGTTCAGTCGTCGTCGTGCAGCGCGTCATCCTGCTCTTTCTGGATGCGCCGATAGATTTCTTCACGATGAACCGCAACGTCCTTGGGGGCGCCAACACCCAGGCGGACCTGGTTGCCCTTGACGCCAAGTACGGTCACGATGATGTCGTTGCCAATCATCAGGGTCTCACCGATGCGCCTTGTCAGAATCAGCATGACGCTGTCTCCAGGCGCGGCAGATCGCAAACACGCGTGTCTCTTTCCATGGGTCTCTCCACTGCTTCCTTAACCTGTTGCTGCCACGGGCCAACGCGTCAAGCCCGCCTCTTCTCTCGAAGTGCACCCGCAAAGGGCTTCGCGTCCAACGCTCACTCATCCCATCCAGCTGTCCGGATCCTTCCTGACAAGCTCTGCCGGCTATGCACCCGTGGCACGGTAGGCGCAACAACCGCAGATCGCTACCCGATTCCTGCCACACGTCCCTCGTGACCTGCACTTCGCTAGACTAATGCTCCGGGATTGGGAGGTAAAGCCACCCCATCCGGCTATCCAGCCCCCTGCCAGTGGTCCGCTTGATAAGTTAGGTCACTTGAGCGCTTCCCACAGGATTGGTGGCTGGCAGCTGGCCACGTTGCGATTGCCAGCGCTGTCGCGCATTGAACTGAAGTTCCAAGAGAGGCGCTGCTGAAAAAGCAGCCTGGTATGCCAGCCGGGGACGGCTGGCCCGAAAATGCAGCGGGAAACGCTGCATTTGGCGCGAGTCGGCGAAGCCGACGACTGCGGAAACAAGTCCAGGATGGGCTTTTTCAGCATCCTGACAGGCGCGCCTCGCAGGGCATGGTGGTGCCATGTCCAAGAGGCGCAACAACGCCACCGGACCATTGGGAAACGGCCGCAGGGGATGGCTGAAGCGTCCGACTCCTGCTTGCGGCTCTTGAACTTACGCCAGGTAAGCTCTGCGAGCCACGCCTTGGCCTGGAACACTTCAGCCATCCTCAAGTCCCCGAACTTATCAAGCGGCCCACTAGGTACTTTCGCCCAGCTTGAACTCCGAGTGAATCGTCCTGACCGCCAGTTCCATGTAACGTTCCGCGACCACCACCGAGATCTTGATTTCGGAAGTCGAGATCATCTGGATATTGATGTTCTCGGCAGCGAGCGCGTCGAATACCCGGGTGGCAACCCCGGCATGCGAACGCATGCCCACGCCAACGACGGACACCTTGGCGATGCTGGCGTCACCTTCGAGGCGGCGGGCATTCAGTGACGCCTTTACCGGCGCCAGCAGCTCCAGCGCTTTTTCGTAGTCGCCGCGCTTGACGGTAAACGTGAAGTCCGTGAGCCCGTCCGCGCCCGTGTTCTGCACGATCATGTCCACCTCGATGGCCGCGGCACTGATCGGGCCAAGGATTCGCGAGGCGACACCGGGAACGTCCGGAACGCCGGACATCGTGATTTTCGCCTCGTCCCGTGTATGGGCAATACCGGATACGAGTGGTTGTTCCACGCTCTCATTCTCCATGGTGATAAGTGTGCCGCCCTCGTTGACGAAGGTGGACAGCACGCGTAGGGGTACCTGGTATTTGCCGGCAAACTCCACCGACCTGGGATGAAGAACCTTTGAGCCGAGGCTGGCCAGTTCAAGCATCTCCTCGAATGTGACCGTGTCCAGTCGCCTGGCGTGCGGCTCGAGGCGGGGATCGGCCGTGTACACACCGTCCACGTCCGTGCAGATCTCGCACTCATCCGCTTCCAGCGCCGCCGCAACGGCAACCGCACTGGTGTCCGAGCCACCGCGTCCCAGGGTAGTGAGCGCGCCGTCAGCCGTAACACCCTGGAAACCCGCGATAACCGGAACCACCCCGTCAGCAATGGCCTCCCGAAGTGCCTCGGTTTCAATGCTCTCGATGCGGGCGCGACCATACGCGGCGTCCGTGCGGATAGGTACCTGATAGCCCAGAAAGGAGCGTGCCGGCACACCGCGGGCAACCAGGGCAATGGCCAGGAGAGCAATGCTGACCTGCTCGCCCGCGGCGAGCAGCACGTCCATCTCGCGTGCATGTGGACGCTTCACGAGTTCCTTGCCCAGGGCGTCCAGCCGGTTCGTCTCACCGCTCATGGCGGAAACCACCACAACGACGTCATGCCCCTGATCCCTATACCGATGCACCCGCTCGGCAACATGACGAATGCGATCGAGATCGCCGACGCTGGTGCCACCGTACTTCTGGACGATGAGACTCATGCCGTTACTCCGGAGTCCAGTTTGCGTTGCAGATAAGGCACAACCTTGGCGAGGGATGCTGTCAGGGCATCCGGTTGCGTACCACCGCCGGCACGCGCAAGTTCCGGTCGTCCGCCGCCTTTTGCGCCGACATCTTCCCCGACCAGGTTTACCAGCTCTCCGGCCTTGACGAGGCTGGTGATGTCCTTGCTGACACTGACCACAAGGCTGACCTTGCCTTCGTCCACCGCCGCCAGCACGAGCACCGCTGAGCCGAGCCGGCTCTTCAGCGTGTCGAGTGCCGGCATGAGCGCCGCGTTGCCGCCATCCACGGTGGCGGCGACAACCTGCACGCCAGCCACCTCAACGGCCCTGCCAGCGAGATCGCCACTGCCGACCGCCGCCACTTTCTGCGCGAGCTCCGCTGCCTCCTTCTGCAACCGACGTTGCTCCTGCAGCAACGCACCCAGCTTGTCTTCCAGTTCAGCGACGGGTGTGCGCAGCAGCTCCGCCATGGCCCGCAACGCGCGCTCCTGTTCAAGCACGCGGGCAACCGCCGCCGATCCGGTGACCGCCTCGATACGCCGAACGCCCGCGGCCACACCGGCTTCCGAAATGATCTTGAAAAGTCCGACATCGCCGGTGCGTGCCACATGGGTACCGCCACACAACTCGACGGAATAACCCTCGTTCATCGTCAGCACGCGCACGCGATCGCCATACTTTTCGCCGAACAACGCCATGGCACCACGCTGCACCGCGTCGTCGTAACCGAGTTCCTCGGTGCGAACCGCATCGTTGCGCACAATTTCGGCATTCACCAGCGTCTCGATTCGGGCGAGTTCGTCCGCTGAAACCGGCCCTGGGTGCGAGAAATCGAACCGGAGCCGTTCGGCGTCGACCAGCGAGCCTTTCTGCTGCACGTGCGCGCCCAGAATACGACGCAGGGCGGCATGCATGAGATGCGTTGCTGAGTGATTGCGGCGGATACTGGCGCGACGGTCGGCGTCCACCTGTGCGCTGACAACCTGCCCAACGCCAAGCCGCCCGGCCTGCACACGGCCAACGTGCAGGTGCTGTTCGCCGGCTTTCTGGGTGTCTGTTACCTCGAAGACAATGCCGTCACCTGCGAGCGTACCCGTGTCCCCGACCTGACCACCCGACTCGGCGTAAAACGGCGTGCGGTCGAGGACAACGATACCCTCCTCTCCCGCCAGCAGATGGGTGACCGGCGCGCCCGACATGTCGTGCAGCGCGGCGACCATTGCCTGGCCATCCAGTGCGGCATACCCCGCAAACTCAACCTTGCCGGACGTATGGACGATCTGACCCAGGTTGGCGCTAAAGCGGGTGGCGGCGCGGCCGCGATCACGCTGCGCCTCCATCGCGCGATCGAATCCGGCCGTGTCGACCGTCAATCCCCGCTCCCGGGCCACATCCGCGGTGAGATCCGCGGGAAAGCCGTACGTGTCGTACAGGCGAAACACCAGCTCCCCGGGAATCACATCACCTTCGAGCTCAGCAATTTCCCGGTTCAGCAGCGTCATGCCCTGGGACAGCGTCTCCGCAAATTTGCGCTCTTCCCGCTCCAGCGCCCTTTCGACCTCCGCCTGTTTTTCGCGCAACAGCGGGTAGGCATCACCCATTTCCAGGACGAGATCGGCCACCAGACGATGGAAGAACGCGTGTTCGATACCCAGCTTGTGGCCATGGCGGAGCGCGCGACGGATGATTCGGCGCAACACATAAGCGCGGTCTTCATTTCCCGGCATCACGCCGTCAGCAATCAGAAAGGCGCTGGACCGGATGTGGTCCGCAATGACACGCACGGAAGGACTCGCCCGCAGAACCGGGTCGTTACCGATTCCCGCCTCCCGTTCCACCGCACGAATGAGATTGGTGAACAGGTCGATGTCGTAGTTGCTGTGCACACCCTGCAGGATGGCGGCAACACGTTCGAGGCCCATGCCGGTGTCGACACCACGCTGAGGCAACTGACTGAGCGTGCCATCGGCCGCCCGGTCGAATTGGGGGAACACCAGATTCCAGAATTCGATGTAGCGATCACCGTCTTCGTCTGGCGATCCCGGTGGACCACCGGCAACTTCCGGTCCGTGGTCATAGAAGATTTCGGTACACGGACCACAGGGCCCCGTGTCTCCCATCGTCCAGAAATTGTCCTCGATATCCACGATACGATCGGCAGGGATACCAATCTCATCACGCCAGATAGCCCGGCTTTCATCGTCGGACGGGTGCACCGTGACCCATATTTTGTCGCGGGGAATCTTCAACACCGTGGTGACGAACTCCCACGCCCAGTGGATCGTTTCAGTCTTGAAGTAGTCGCCGAAGCTGAAATTTCCCAGCATCTCGAAGAACGTGTGATGACGGGCCGTATATCCCACGTTTTCGAGGTCATTGTGTTTGCCGCCCGCCCGCACGCACCGCTGGGAGGACGTTGCCCGCGTATAGCCCGGCTTTTCCCGACCCAGCAGAGCGTCCTTGAACTGCACCATGCCGCTGTTGGTGAACAGCAGCGTTGGATCGTTCAGCGGCACCAGGCTGGACGACGGAACAATGTGATGTCCGCGCGCCGCAAAAAAGTCCAGATAAGCGCGGCGGATTTCCCAGGCCTTCATAAATGCCCCGGTTGAAAAAAGCGCCAGATTATACGCGTCCCGGCAGGGTGTTAGGAACGGCCGGACGGCAGTCAGCCCCGAAGTTAATGCACTGAGGCAATCCCGGTTCGAAAGACTTCATCCGCTGGTCAGAGATGCGGGACTGGAATTTCCGGGCAAGACCGTCGCGCAGCCCGATCGACGTCTGCGTGCCTCGTACCCGGTTTCCTGCAACTACGCCAATTCCTGAACGACACCCGCTCCGCCGCTTTCCCTGGCCGTTCTTGCCATTCCGCGTGCTTCGGTTTCCATTCTGTGCTTCTACGGCTTTCCGCTTCCACCGTTGCCTTCTCTTTCCCTGTTTCCTTCTCTTTCCCTGTTTCCTTCTCTTTCCCTGTTTCCTTCTCTTTCCCTGTTTCCTTCTCTTTCCCTGTTTCCTTCTCTTTCCCCAGTTTCCTGCTTCTTCCCTGTTTTCTTCCCTGTTTCGTTCCCTTTCTTCCTCGATCACGAGTGCCAAAGCGGGGAGGTCAGGAGCATCCGGTATCTGATCCCGGGCTTCAATTTCCGGAGGAAGCAGCCGACCACGCAGGGCCGGCGACAATCATCAGCCAGGCTGGCTGCCCAGCACCGAGTAGATCAGGTCCGCGCTGTGACCTTTCCGCGCCAGGTAACGCGCCTGTTGGGCCCAGTCGTCGCGGGTACGGGCGCTCCCTCGAAACCGGCGATTCACCGCCTGCGCGGCTACGTCAATCCAGAACGACTGCGGGTGCGTAACCGCCTCGTCGATCAACTCATCGTCGATGCCTCGCCCACGCAACTCCGCGCGCAGCAGCATGGGGCCGACACCTCGTGCAATACGGCTGCGGCCGAAAACCTCAACAAAACGGCTATCCGACTGGTAACCGTCTTCCTGAAGCTGTCGCCCAACCTGCTGAGCCAGCGGCCGCGCATATCCCTTGCCTTCCAGGCGCGCCACCAGTTCGGCAAGTGAATATTCACGTCTGCCCAGCAGGCGCAACGCATAAGAACGCGCCTCCTGCTGCTGCTCATCGCGGCTGCGATCGCTCGCACCCATACCGCTGGCGTCGTCGCCCGAACCGTCGACCCGTGCCTGATCATCGGCACTTGTCATCAAATCCCTGTGCCTGAGCAATCGCAGATACGCCGCCATTCGCCACGCCTCCGATCCTTTGCCATTGCGCCGGAAACCGCACGCCCGTCATCTCAACCCGCCCGGTGGTTCAGAGCGTGTCGCCCGCCGGTTCCGGCACCACGACGTCATCATCCAGCGTGGAGCCTCGCGGCAGCAACTGCGTACGGATACGGGTCTCGATTTCGTCGCGAATCTCCGGGTGCTCACCCAGGAAGTCCGCAGCATTCTTGCGCCCCTGGCCAATGCGATCTTCCTTGTAGGTGTACCAGGAACCCGACTTTTCTATGATGTTCTGCTGCACGCCGAGATCGAGAATCTCACCCAGACGATTGATGCCGGACCCGTAGAGAATCTGGAATTCCGTCTGACGGAATGGCGGCGCCACTTTGTTCTTGACCACCTTCACCCGGGTTTCATTGCCAACGACCTCGTCGCCCTCCTTCACGGCGCCGATGCGACGGATATCCAGGCGTACCGACGCGTAGAACTTCAGCGCGTTACCGCCGGTTGTGGTTTCAGGGGAGCCGAACATGACGCCGATCTTCATGCGGATCTGGTTGATGAAAATCACCAGGGTGTTGGACTGTTTGATGCTGCCGGTCATCTTGCGCAGCGCCTGGCTCATGAGACGTGCCTGCAGGCCAACGTGAGAGTCGCCCATTTCACCCTCGATTTCGGCCTTCGGTGTCAACGCGGCAACTGAGTCGATCACCACCACGTCGACGGCGCCGGAGCGCACGACCATGTCGCAGATCTCCAGCGCCTGCTCGCCGGTATCCGGCTGCGATACCAGCAGATCCTCGATGTTTACACCCAGCTTTTCCGCATACACCGGATCGAGCGCATGTTCCGCGTCGATGAAGGCGCAGGTGCCGCCCATCTTCTGCGCTTCGGCGATGACCTGCAGGGTGAGCGTGGTCTTGCCCGACGACTCCGGCCCGTAGATTTCGACGATGCGTCCGCGTGGAAGACCGCCAATACCAAGCGCAACGTCGAGCCCGAGGGAACCGGTGGAGATCGAGGGGATGGTGACCTGCTCGCGATCGCCCAGGCGCATCATGGAACCCTTGCCAAATTGCCGCTCGATCTGCGCCAGGGCGGCGGACAACGCACGTTCGCGCTGGGCGTCGTCACCACGACCAGTGGAGGAAACGTCTTTGGTGGCTCGTTCGGTGGGTGTGCGGCTCATATGCAATCCTGTTCTGTCGTTCGTATCGGTTTATTCTGCGACGGTTTGCTTCGCGATGGCTTCTTGTACGATGGCTTCTTGTACGATGCCTTCTTTCACGATGGCTCTGCCACGTTCATCCGCCTGCAGGCGTCAGCGCCCGGTATTTCGCGGGTCAATCTCCACAGCAGCGTCGATACTGTATATTCAAACAGTAGTTCAGGGCAACCCCACGCGGGGCCGGATGGGTTGATTCGCACGCCACGTCATGCAAATCTCCCACGCCCTCCATCCCCGCCCAGCAATCGGAACCCGAGCAGCCATGCAGCCCACCGCCGAGCACACCCCCATGATGCGGCAGTATCTCGGCATCAAGGCACAGCACCCTGACTGCCTGCTGTTCTATCGCATGGGCGACTTCTACGAACTCTTCCACGACGATGCCCGGCGCGCCGCGGGATTGCTGGACATCACCCTGACCGCGCGCGGTCAGTCGGCGGGCGAGCCGATTCCCATGTGCGGCGTGCCGTTTCACTCGGTGGACAACTACCTCGCCCGTCTGGTGAAGCTTGGTGAGCGGGTAGCGATCTGCGAGCAGGTCGGCGATCCGGAAACCAGCAAAGGACCGGTGGAACGACGCGTGCAACGAATTGTCACACCGGGAACGCTGGTGGAGGACAGCCTGCTCGGGGAAAGCACCGACAGCGTTCTGGCAACGGTGCACCGCAACGAGGACGGTATTGCCGTGGCGTTGCTGAATCTCGCCCGCGGCACGCTCGAAGCCAGCGTAGCGGACTCCGTCGACGCCGCCGTGCGCCTGCTGAGACGGTACGAAGCCAGCGAGACCATCTGCGCGAACGAGCGACTGGTGGCGCAGATCAACGACGCGTATCCGGACGCGGGTCTGCGATACGTAGCCCTGCCCCTGCCAGCCGCTGACCCCGCCGCGCGGCTGCGGGACCTCCTTGGCGTCAGCGATCTCGGCGGCTATGGCGTGGAGCACGGCTCACCCATCATTCCGGCGGCGCTGGCGGCCATCGCCTATGCCGAGCAGACGCTGGCTGGCAGCCCACCGAAAATCGACGGTTTCAGCGTCCTGCGCGATGACGACCGAATCCTGCTGGACACCAGCGCGCGGCGGAACCTGGAGATCGACAGCCGCGCCGACGGCAGCCTGCGAGGTACCCTTTTCGAGCTGTGGGACACCACCCGCACGCCGATGGGCAAACGCCTGCTGCGCCGCTGGTTGATTGAACCGCTGCGCGACGCCGATGCGGCAACCGCCCGCCAGCATGCGGTTTCGGCACTGCTCGGAGCGCCCGCCGACGCCTTGCGCGGCGTGCTCCGCCGCTGCGGCGACCTGGAGCGCATCACCACACGCGTCGCACTGGGCAGCGCCTCACCGCGCGACCTCACCCGGCTGGGGGAAGGGCTCACTCTGCTGCCTGAAGTGCTTGCCGTGCTGGCGCCAATCGATACACCACTGCTGCGCGAGCTGGCAACGCTGCCGGATTGCTCCGCTGAAGCCGCGCTGCTCGCGAGCGCGCTGATCGAGACTCCACCGGCGACGATTCGGGACGGAGGCGTGCTGGCGCCCGGTTATGACGCCGAACTCGATGAATTGCGTGCGCTCGACACCGACGCGGGCAGCTATCTGCAGGAACTGGAACGTAGGGAGAGGGAGCGCACCGGCATCGCCAACCTGAAGGTAGGCTACAACCGCGTGCATGGGTACTACATCGAGCTGACCCGGGCCGCCGCCGCACCACCGGCGGATTACATCCGGCGCCAGACCCTGAAGAACGCCGAACGCTACATCACGCCGGAGCTGAAAGCGTTCGAAGACCGGGCCCTGACCGCGCGCGCACGGGCCCTGGCGCGCGAGCGCAGCCTCTATACGCAACTGGTCGAGCGCCTCGGCGACGCGCATGACCGGTTGCGCGCGGTGGCCACACGGCTGGCCACCCTGGATGTTCTGGCCTGCTTCGCCGAACGCGCTGCCGCACTGCGTCTGAGCGCTCCCGGCTTTACACCGGTGCCAGGCATCGAGATCGCCGGCGGCTGGCACCCCGTAGTGGCATCCCGACTGCGGACGCCCTTTATTCACAACAACACGGCACTCGGCCCGGGCCGGCGCATGCTGGTGATCACCGGGCCGAACATGGGCGGCAAGTCCACCTACATGCGCCAGACCGCGCTGATTGCCATCCTCGCCTATGCCGGCAGTCATGTGCCTGCCGAAAGCGCGATACTGGGTCCCATCGACCGCATCTTCACGCGCATTGGCGCCGGCGACGATCTGGCCGAAGGGCGCTCGACCTTCATGGTGGAGATGCTCGAGACCGCCAATATTCTCAACAACTCCACGTCCCACAGCCTCGTGCTGCTGGACGAAGTGGGTCGCGGTACCAGCACGTACGACGGGCTAGCCATCGCCTGGGCCGCCGCCCGGCACCTGGCCGAACGCATCGGTGCGCTGACGCTGTTCGCAACCCACTACTTCGAACTGACGGCGCTGGCAACGGAAGTGGAAGGTGTCGCCAACGTGCATCTCGCCGCCACCGAGCACCGCGGCGAGATCATCCTGCTGCACGCGGTAGAACCGGGACCGGCCAGTCAGAGCTACGGGGTGCAGGTGGCCCGGCTTGCCGGGGTGCCCGGTGCGGTGGTGCGGCGCGCGAGGGAATATCTGCACCGGCTGGAATCGCGCCGCCAGCAGGCCCCCCATCCGCAGGCAGACCTGTTCGCCGGGACGCCTCCCGAACCGCCAGTGACGCCGGATGCCGATATCGACGCGGCGCTGGAGGTCAGGGATGCGGTTATGGCCATCGATCCGGACACACTCACACCCAGGGCGGCGCTGGACCTGCTCTATCGGCTGCGTCAACTGGTCTCGACAGCCTCGGACAACGGGTTAGAATAGCCGGCTTTTGTAACGGGTCAGCCGGTCATGCCATTCGTCGTTGGGGAAAACTGCATCAAGTGCAAACACACGGACTGCGTGGAAGTCTGTCCCGTGGACTGCTTCTACGAAGGTCCGAACATGCTCGTCATCCACCCGGACGAGTGCATCGACTGCGCACTGTGCGAGCCGGAATGTCCGGTCAACGCCATCTTCTCGGAAGATGAGCTGCCGGATGATCAGAAGGAATTTCTGGAACTGAATGCCCGCCTGGCCGAGGTGTGGCCCAATATCACCGAGAAACAGGACGCACCGGCCGACGCCGAGGAGTGGGCGGGCAAACCCGGCAAGCGCGCCCTGCTGGAAGAAGGCTGAACGGGCACCGGGGCTGGCACCCGGTGCAGACGCTGGACGCCGGTTCCCGATCATGGGCCCGGCGCCATCGCAGGCTTCCGCCCGCGTCCGCAGTGACTACTTCGATGGCAGGAGTGCAGCCGGATTGACCGGGTCCCCGTCGCGACGAATCTCGAAGTGCAGCGCCGCGGCACGGCCCGATGCACGAATGACCGCAACCCGATCACCGAGCTTGACGCTATCGCCTTCCCGTCGCTCCGCGGGACCGTGCAGACTGTAGGCGCTCAGATACCCGCCAGTGTGGCGTACGATGACCAGCGTTTCATACCCGCCCAGTCCCGCGCCGGAGTAGACAACGGAACCGGCAGCCGCGGCAGTCACCACGGTTCCTACCGCAAGCTCGAAGTCCAGCCCCTTGTTGCCCTTGCCGAAGGCGCGCGTCGGCGTCGCCGACACCGGCCACCGCCAGAGATCGGGGACCGGCCCCTTGGAAACCGGTTTGGCTGGCACGGGCGGGACGGGCTTCGCACTGCCGCTGCTGGTGCCCGCCGTGCCGGGAGGTTTTGCCCCGGTCGATGGCGGCTGGTCGATACGCAGCCGCTGCCCGGGGTAGATCGTGTACGGCGGACGCAGACGGTTGAGCGCCGCCAGGCGCTCCACGGTAAGCCCGTGACGCCAGGCAAGGCGATAGAGCGTATCGCCCCGCTCCACCGTCACCACGTCGATACGATGCTTCTTCGCTGCCCGTCGCGATGCCGGCGTATCGCGCACGATAACGGTCTTGCCGGCGCGTTTGGTCTGGTCAATCACCGTTGGCCTGCCCTGCGTGGCGCATCCGGGCAAACTGCCGGCAATCATGGCCGCGCACAGCCCGACGACAAGCATTCGCACGCGCAGGCGTATTGCCGCCGGTTCAGGCATCGAGCCGGGTCAGGGCGACCAGCGTCAGCGCACCGATCGTCATGGTGAAGAGCGAAATCAGCAGAAAGGGATCACCCGCCTGCAGCGCGTACTGTCCGGGCAGCAGCCAGGCGTGCGCTTCGCGCCAGGGCCACAAAGCCGGCATGGCGCCCGCCATGAAACCGGTCAACAGTGCCAGCAGATTGTGCCGGTAGCGCGCCAGACACCAGGCCAGCAACCGGGAGAACAACAAAAGCCCGCACGCACAGCCGCCGCCCAGCGCCAGCAGTACCGGCATGTGCAATTCGCCAATGGCCTTCAGCACGGGTTCGTAAAGGCCCAGGATGAGCAGCATGAAACTGCCGGAAACGGCCGGCAGCAGCCAGGCACTGACCGCGAGCATGCCGCCGCCGAAAAACAGCAGCAGCGATTCGCTGCCCTGCCCAGGCTGCGGAATCTGCGAGGCCAGCCCCACCCCGGCGCCCAGCGCGGCCCAAAGCAGCGCGCGCCAGGTTGCCCCTTCGCGCCGGACCTGCAGCACGAGATGCGCAACCGAGGCCGCGATGAGGCCGAAGAAGAACGCCCAGACGGCCGGCGCCGCGAGTTGCAGCAACCATCCGACGAGGCGGGCGAACGCAAGCACGGAGACCAGCATGCCGGCGCCCAGAATCATCAGGAACAGCAGATTCGTTTCACGTACGTAGTGCAGCGGCCGGGTCAGCAACGCCAGCGGTGACTGTCTGGACAACCCGGCAATGGTCCCCACCAGTTCGTCGTAGATGCCGGAGACAAAGGCAATGGTGCCCCCGGAAACACCCGGCACGACTTCCGCGACGCCCATCGCCATGCCGCGAACGAAGATTCCGCCCCACTCGCGCATCGAGCGCTGGCGCGTCCCGGTCATGTGTCCTCCACCGGACGCACGCCTTTCAGGAGCGGCACGAAGCGCACATAGTCCACGGTGCTGGTGAGCAGTTCGTCACCACGACGATCGATGACCTTGAGCTCCTGTACGCCTTCACCACCAACCGGCAGCACCAGGCGGCCGCCGTCCGCCAGCTGATCAAGCAGCGCCGGTGGCACTTCCGGGGGCGCCGCGGTGACCAGGATGGCGTCGAACGGACTCTCCGCCGGCCAGCCCTCATAACCATCACCCACCCGAAAGCGGATGTTGTCAGCGCCGATCAGCCGCAGCCGCTCCTGCGCCCGCAGCTGCAGTTCCTCGATACGCTCGATGGTGAACACCCGTTGCACCAGGCTGGACAGCACCGCGGTCTGGTAACCCGTTCCCGTACCCACCTCCAGCACCCATTTCGGCGCACGTTCCAGCAGTACCTGCGTCATCAGCGCTACGATATATGGCTGGGAAATTGTCTGTCCGAAACCAACCGGCAGCGGTGTGTCTTCATAGGCCCGGTGGGCCAGCGCTTCGTCGACAAATATATGTCGCGGCACATGGCCGATGGCAGCGAGCACCCTTTCATCGCTGATGCCTTTTTCGCGCAACAGGTCAACCAGGCGCATCCGCGTGCGCCGGGATGTCATGCCAATGCCTTCCAGGCGCTTGCTCATACGTCGGCAAAATCCCGCAGAGTGAAATACTGCCTCAGCAATTCGGTGGCATAGCTGCCGACGCCCAGCCGGAATGCCAGCCGCAGCGAGGATGCATCCCGCACCTCCAGGGTCACATCGTCCGCCACGGCGACCAGTGAGCGGCGCCCCTGGGACACTCCGGAATATTCCAGATCCGCCATCCAGGACCGATGCGGAGCAAGTGCCGCCTGCTCCACTTCAGCCGCGACACCACCCGTGCCGCTGCGCCCCCGGCCCCATAGCGGCGCCGTCGGCAGACCGTCCACGTCCGTCACATCACCGTCCAGAGGTTGATCCCACGACCCGTCGCGAACGCGTGCGGCCAGTATGTCATTGAACAGCAGGCCACGCAGGACGGAGAGATAGATGCCCTGCCGGAACCGACTGATGCGCCGGCGGCGGCGCTGTGCCAGCCAGCAAAGCGCTGTCTCCACGTTGTCGTGACCGAAACGACGCGCTCCGAAGTAGTTGGGAAAGCGGATACGCGTCGGCAACGGTCCCGGATTGCGGGCGACCGCCCGCAACGTAATGGTGAAATGATTGCCACGATGCATACCACGCCGCAGTTTGCCGGGCTGACGACTGGAGCCGAGGAGTTCGATACCGGGCGCCAGTTCTCCGGGCACCCAGTCATGGGAGCCGGCGGGAACGCTGAACCACTGCTCGGCGATGGCGCGGGCATCCTTCATGCCGGCGTAGCCGACATCCATCGGCCGGACACCCGCGATGCGCGCCAGTACCTGGGCTACAGCAGGGGTGCTGACAGCTGTTTTGCGCACGTGCAACCACGCGTGCGCACCATCGCCGCCCGGCGGCACGAGCAGATCCTCGCGCACGTAAAAGTCGGCCGCATGCTGTCGGAGTTCCGCGGTGGGCGCTTGTCCGCCACACAGCGACGGCCAGTCCGGTGCGGTTGCCGTCAATGTGCGTCTTCCGGCATGAGCACAAAGATCTCTCCTTCCCGGATCATGCCGAGGTCCAGCCGCGCCCGCGCCTCGATGCCGTCAGTGCCTGTCTGCAGCGCACGAACCTCGGCCGCAAGCACCTGGTTGCGCGCCGTAATCTCGGCCACCCTGGCTTCCTGGGCCTTTAATTCGACGGCAAGCCGATCCGCGGTCATCCCCCCTACCCAACCCCTGTACAGCAGCACGGGAATGATCGCCGCCACAGCCAGCATGACAAGACGTTGCACGTGCACTCCTCCTCGGAGCCATGGGTGGGCCTGGTCCGGCTCAGCGCGCGAATTCCGCGCGGCCGCGGTAGACCGCATCGCCTCCCAGGGCTTCCTCGATGCGTAACAGCTGATTGTATTTCGCCACCCGATCGCTGCGACACAGCGAGCCCGTCTTGATCTGGCCAGCCCCGCTGCCGACGGCGAGGTCGGCAATGGTGACGTCTTCCGTTTCACCGCTGCGGTGCGATATCACGGCGGTGTATCCCGCCTGCTGTGCCATGCGTATGGCTTCCAGGGTCTC
The DNA here is from genome assembly GCA_024234635.1 of Pseudomonadales bacterium. Classification (GTDB taxonomy): domain Bacteria; phylum Pseudomonadota; class Gammaproteobacteria; order Pseudomonadales; family Azotimanducaceae; genus SYFY01. The sequence continues at coordinate 23,219 of JACKNX010000012.1, forward strand.
TGTAAGGGTGCCGATCTGGTTCAGCTTGATCAGGATGGAGTTGGCCACGCCGGACTCAATACCCCGCTTGAGGATGCGGGTATTGGTGACGAACAGATCGTCGCCGACCAGCTGCACCTTGTCACCGATCAACCGGGTGAGCGTCGCCCAGCCGTCCCAGTCGCTCTCGTCCATGCCGTCTTCGATGGAGACAATGGGATGGCGACGGCTGAGATCAGCCAGATATTCCGCAAACGCGGTGGAAGAGAAGGCGCGGCCTTCGCCCGCAAGCCGGTACTCGCCATCCACATAGAACTCCGACGAGGCGCAGTCGAGCGCCAGCGTGACGTCCCTGCCGAGGACATAGCCTGCGTTACCCACCGCTTCGGCGATCACTTCCAGCGCCTCGGCGTTGGAGTTCAGATTCGGGGCGAAACCACCCTCGTCACCCACCGCCGTGGTCAGCCCACGGGCCTTGAGTACCGCCTTGAGCGCATGGAACACCTCGGCACCGCACCGCAATGCCTCCCGGAAGCTGGTCATGGAGACGGGCTGCACCATGAACTCCTGGATATCGATGTTGTTGTCCGCATGCTCGCCGCCGTTGAGGATATTCATCATCGGCACCGGCATGGTCATGGGTGGTGCACCGAACAACTGGTTGATGTGCCGGAACAACGGCGCTCCGCTTTCTGCCGCCGCGGCCTTTGCCGCGGCCAGCGATACGGCCAGCATGGCGTTGGCACCGAGCTTCGACTTGTTGTCGGTACCATCAAGTTCCAGCATGCGGCGATCGAGCGTCTCCTGACCGTCCGCCGCCATGCCGCGCACCGCGTCGGCGATGACGCCGTTCACCGCACCCACCGCCGTGAGAACCCCTTTGCCGAGGTAACGCCCCTTGTCGCCATCACGCTTCTCGAGCGCCTCACGCGAGCCAGTGGACGCGCCGGACGGCGCACAGGCCAGTCCGCGAAAACCCCTGTCCGTCCACACCTCCGCTTCGACCGTGGGATTACCCCGTGAGTCCAGCACTTCACGACCAATGATCTTGTCAATCTTCACAGCTACTCCTGTTTCTCATGCGGCCGGTGCACTCAACCAGCCCTGCTTCGCTCCGGTGTCCACGCTCGAATCCACCCCGGGCAGGAGGCTGTCTGCGGGTCGTGAACACCCGGCACGGCCAGCAGCGGCCGCGCGTTTTGAGGTTACCGCAACCCGTCTTCCTGTAACGGGCGCGCCTTCACGGCAGCATCGATGGCCTGCAGACTTTCCAGCAGGTCGCGCAGTCGATCCAGCGGCCACGAGTTGGGGCCATCCGACAACGCCCTGTCCGGGTCTGGGTGGGTTTCCATGAACAACCCGGAAATTCCCGCCGCCACGGCCGCACGCGCGAGCACCGGGACCATCTCGCGGTCACCGGTCGACTTATCGCCGCCGGCACCCGGCCGCTGTACCGAGTGGGTGGCATCGAACACCACGGGGCAACCTGTCTGGCGCATCCAGGCCAGGGAGCGCATGTCGGACACCTGGTTGTTGTAGCCGAAGCTGGCGCCACGCTCGCAGACCATGAGGTGCTGATTGCCGGTAGTGCGCGCTTTCGCCACGACGTTAATCATGTCCAGCGGCGCCAGGAACTGGCCCTTCTTGATGTTGACCGGCAAGCCGGTGGCACAGACTTTGAGGATGAAGTTCGTCTGTCTGCAGAGAAACGCCGGCGTCTGCAGGACATCGACGACGGACGCCACTTCGTCCACCGGCGAGTCTTCGTGCACATCCGTCAGCACCGGCACGCCGAATCGCGTTTTCACGAGCTCGAGTATGCGCAGCCCCTCCTCGATGCCGAGACCGCGATAACCATCGATGGAGGATCGATTGGCCTTGTCGAACGAACTCTTGAAGATGAAGGGAATACCGAGATCGCCGGTCATGCGCACCAGCGTTTCGGCGGTCGCCAGCTGCAACGCCTCGCTTTCCACCACGCAGGGCCCGGCTATCAGGAAAAACGGCCTGTCCAGGCCCACTTCGAATCCACACAGTTGCATGCTTCAGCCCTCGTCGATGGCGGCCGGGTGGTCGGCGGCATAATCGAGCGCCGCCTCGATGAACGCCTTGAACAGCGGATGGCCATCCCGCGGCGAAGAGGTAAATTCCGGATGGAACTGACAGGCGAGATACCAGCGTTTGTCGGGTAGTTCCACCATCTCCACCAGGCCATCCTCCGACCGCCCGGCGACGGCCATGCCGGCCTGTGTAAGGCGTTCGACGTATGTGTCGTTGACCTCCCAGCGGTGCCGGTGCCGTTCGTGGATCAGATTGGTACCGTACACGCGCTGCGCGAGCGATCCCTGGTTGAGCAGACACGGTTGCTCGCCAAGCCGCATCGTGCCGCCAAGATCGCCATCGGCGCTGCGCCGCTCCACGTCGCCCTGCTTGTTGGTCCATTCGGTTATGAGCGCTATCACCGGATCAGCCGCATCCACGTCGATTTCCGTAGAGTGCGCATTCGGCAGATCGCAACAGTGCCGCGAAAAATCGATCACCGCGGCGTGCAGACCGTAGCAGATGCCGAGATACGGAATGTCATGTTCACGCGCATAACCGGCGGCGGCAATCTTCCCCTCGAATCCCCGCCGCCCGAAGCCACCGGGGACGAGAATCGCCGAAACGTCTTCCAGGCAGCTGGTCCCCGAGCGCTCCACTTCCTCGGCGTCGATGTACTTCACCTCCACGCGCGTGTCCGTATGGATGCCGGCGTGCTTGATCGCTTCATTCAGCGATTTGTAGGCATCCTGAAGGTCGAGGTACTTGCCAACGAAGGCGATGCGTACCTGCCGGGATGGATGCAGGTCCGCCCGTACCACGGAATCCCACTGCGCCAGATCGATTGCCGTGCCCTCGATCTGCAATCGCTCGACGACGAAGTCGTCCAGTCCCTGCTCGTGCAGCAATGCCGGCACCTGGTAGATCGACTGCGCATCGTACGCGGAGATGACGGCACGCTCCTCGACATTGGTGAACAGCCCGATCTTGCTGCGTGCACCGCGCGAGAGCGGCACCTCCGAGCGGCACACGAGAACGTCCGGCTGCAGGCCGATGCTGCGCAGTTCCTTGACCGAGTGCTGCGTGGGTTTGGTCTTGATCTCACCGGCCGACCGGATGTACGGCACCAGGGTCAGGTGAATGAGCAGGGAACTGTGGAATCCGACTTCGAGACGCAGCTGGCGAATAGCCTCGAGAAACGGCTGCGATTCGATGTCGCCCACCGTACCGCCGGTTTCCACGATCACCACGTCGCTGTTCTCGCCGACCAGGCGGATGCGTCGTTTGATCTCGTCGGTAATGTGCGGAATCACCTGCACGGTGCCGCCGAGATAATCGCCACGACGTTCACGACGAATGACCTCGGCATAGACGCTGCCGGTGGTGAAGTTGTTGGAGCGCGACATCTTCGCGCGACTGAACCGTTCGTAGTTGCCAAGATCGAGGTCGGTTTCCGCACCATCGGCGGTGACGAATACCTCGCCGTGCTGAAACGGACTCATCGTCCCCGGATCGACGTTGATGTAGGGATCCATCTTCAGGAGATTGACCCCGACGTGCCGGGCTTCCAGCAACGCCGCCAGCGAAGAGGTCAGAACGCCCTTGCCCAGGGACGAAACTACCCCGCCGGTGACAAATATATATTTGGTCATTGATCCTCGTATCCGGACACACGAAATCGGTTACGCACTGCCCGCTCTCCCGCCTGGATGCTGCTGATGGGCAGCCTCTCGGCCGGGCCGTAAGGGGCCCGGGGCAAATCAGCCGCGCAAGCGAATGACTTGTCACTGGAGTGCGACAGCGCGCGTCGGATGAAAATATCCCCGACGGAAATTTTCATCATCCTGCCAACCGGCGCAGGACAGCCTGACCGGACCAGAACCGAGATTTTCGCGACCGCCCCCGTTCGGCAACGTGAGACCAACCCGTTTTCCGCAACCGCTCGCCGCAGTGGCAGGAAAATACCGAACGCCGCGCTCAACCCGGCTGGACCGAACGCGGTGAGAATGTGTCGTGTGAATCCCACCTTGGACGCAAGATGGAAGCGCACGTTAACAAATGGCCTGTCCAAGCTCAACCGACCCCGGGCAGAAATACGGGAATCCGCGGCCGCCAGCGAAAATTCACCGCCAGGTCGTCGGCCGCGGCAATGCCCGGGACCGCCACCACGTCGCCATTGCGCACCACCAGCGGGTATCTGGCCCGCTCCCAGGGCAGCACGCGACTTGCCAGCAGACGGCTCACCGCCCGCTCGCGCCCGCCAAGGCGGATGCGCTCTCCACCCGCCCGAAAGACCACCGTGTACGTCACCGACGCGGCCTCCGCCACCAGCGGCTCCGCCGTTAGCACACCATGATCCAGTTCGATCGTGCCAGGCACAGTCAAGGTCGCCGGCAATGCCGGCAGGACAATCGCTGGCTGAAAGTACAACCCCTGTCGGTAGGCAATGAGGCGCCCGCCGGGCAGATTGCAAACCTGCTGGCGCCCCGGCTCGTCGCGCAGCGCCGGTAGCAGCCTGCGCAGGGACGCCCGGGGAACGTCCGCTGCCCCCCGCGCGGCCAGCCACCACAGGAGCACTTCGATGGCCGCGGGCGCGGCGACGGGCAACGATGACAGCGGCAACGGCTCCGGCAACGCCGCGGCGAGGTGCTGCCCCGCCTCGCGCGCCGCGAGGGTGCTGGTGGCAACCGAGGCGAGCGCGCCGCACGCCTCGGACCAGCGGGACGTGAGCAGCGGCATCACCTGCAGCCGGAGAAAACTACGGTCCCTGGAAGGCACCGCGTTGGTCGGATCCTCCACCCAGTCCAGCGACCAGGCGCGGGCGCACAGGCTGAGTTCAGCACGGGAAAACGCCAGCAGCGGCCTGACCAGAATGGCGTTGCCAATCGCTCGCCGCGCTGGCATTCCATAAGCACCCCGCCCGGTGACGGCGCGCAGCAACAAGGTCTCCGCCTGATCGTCCTGATGATGCGCGAGCAACAGACAGTCACCGCTGCCCAGCACTTCGGCAAACCAGCGATAGCGGCCGTCCCGGGCGGCCTGTTCGAAATTGCCGGTGAGCGGCAGGATCAGCGTCCTGTCACGCCAGCCAACGCCGAGCAGCGCCGCCTGGCGACGGCAATGCTCGACCCAGCCACGGGCGGCAGGCTGGGCGTTGTGGTTCACATGGGCCGCGACGATGCGATCCGCCAGTCCTGCACGAACGGCGCCGTGCAACAGCACCGTGGAATCGAGTCCACCGGAATAACCGATGACCAGCCGGCCCGGAAACGGCGCCACCGCCTCCCGGATGGCGGCCACCACGGCCTGCGGGATGGTGGCCTCAGTGAAGGCCATTCTGGAACGCCAGACGCACGCTCTGCGCTCCGAAACTCTCCCGCAGCCCGCGCAACAACTCATCGCACGGCCGCACTTTCCAGGCGTCGCCAAGTCGAATGGTCGCCCGCGCGGTGGTCGTGGAATACACGAGCGATACGCCGCAACCCAGTTCCGGATGGCGATATGGGCTGAGCGTGCGGCGCAGATGCTCCGGCAGCGATGCGGCCGCATCCTCCGGCACCACAATTTCCAGTGCGCGCGCGAAGCGGCGCCTGGCTTCCTCGATGGACAGCACCCGCTCAACCCTGTACTTCACGGTCTCGCCGCCGTTGTACTCGTCCACATGCGCGTAGCCTTCCAGAACCACGGGCACGTCTTCGCGTATGCGATCTCGATACTGCTCATAGACGTCGTTGAACAGGGTGGCTTCGATGCGGGCGCTCTTGTCGTCGATCACCACGTACGCGGTATTGCCGCCCCGCTTTCCCTTCATGACGCGGCTGCTCACCACGGTGCCCCCGATGAACTGGTTCTTGCGGTCGGGGATCAGATCCACGAGCCGGTTGCGGCAGATGGCGGAAAGTTCCGCCAGATGCGGGTCAACCGGATGTCCGGTGAGGTAGATGCCGAGCGCGCTCTTCTCTTCGGCAAGCCGCTCGGCATCGTCAAATGCACGATAGTCACGCACGTCAACCGCTGACGTCGGTCCGGCCGCGACGCCACCGAACAGGTCCGCGATACCCAGTGTTGCGTCCCGGTTCACCTGCTCCGCGCCCTGCATGGCATCCGGTAACAGCGCCAGCAGATATCCGCGCGCATCATTGAGCGTCCTGAGTCGCTGTCGATCGACCAGTGTGTCCATGGCACCGGAGCGAATGAGCGCTTCCAGCACCCGCTTGTTGGCGCGGCGGGAATCCACGCGCTGACAGAAATCCTGCAGACTCCGGAACGGCTGACGCTGGCGCTCCGCGACAATCAGCTCCACGGGAGCTTCGCCCACGCCACGTACCGCGCCCAGGCCATAGACGATGCTGCCCTCGTGGACCACGAATCGGTACTCGCTTCGATTCACGCACGGCGGATGCAGCTCGATACCAAGGCGACGCACCTCGTCGACAAGCGATACCACCTTGTCGATGTTCTGCATTTCCGCCGACAGGTTGGCCGCCATGAAATAGGGCGCGAAGTGCGTCTTCAGAAAGGCCGTCTGATACGACACCAGGGCATAGGTGGCGGAATGGCTTTTGTTGAAGGCGTAGCCCGCGAACTTCTCCATCAGGTCGAAGATATCGCCAGCCGTGGTTTCATCGACCTCGCGGGCCGAACACCCTTCCAGGAACTGCGCGCGCACCTTGGCCATCTCGGCAGGCTTTTTCTTGCCCATGGCGCGTCGCAACAGATCCGCCTGACCCAGCGAGAAGCCCGCCAGGACCTGGGCGATCTGCATCACCTGTTCCTGGTACAGAACCACCCCATAGGTGCCTGACAGCACCCAGTCGAGCGTCGGGTGCGGATACACAACGGGCTCACGCCCATGCTTGCGATTGATGTAGTCGTCCACCGCCCCGCTCTGCAGCGGCCCGGGCCGGAACAGGGCCACCAGCGCAATGATGTCCTCGATATTGTCCGGCAACAGTCGGCGGATCAGGTCGCGCATACCCCGCGATTCAAGCTGGAACACAGCGGCGGTTTCCGCCCGTTTCAGCAGCGCGAAGGTGGCGGCGTCGTTGAGTGGAATGGTTTCGATATCAAGCGGCCGTTCGTGGCGATCGGCGTTGATCGCCTTCACGCACCAGTCGATGATGGTCAGCGTCTTCAGGCCGAGGAAGTCGAACTTCACGAGCCCTGCGCGTTCCACGTCGTCCTTGTCGTACTGGGCGACCAGCGAACCGCCAGTCTCTTCCGTGTACAGCGGCACGAAGCTGGTGAGTTCGGTAGGGGCAATGACGACGCCGCCCGCGTGCTTGCCGACATTGCGTACAAGCCCTTCGAGCTTGTACGCCATGTCCATGATCTCCACCACTTCGTCGTTCTGGTTGATGAAGTCGCGCAGTTCCGCGGTTTCCTTCACCGCCTTTTCCAGGGTCATGCCGACTTCGAACGGAATCAGTTTCGACAGCTTGTCGGCAAGACCGTACGGCTTGCCCTGGACACGCGCCACGTCGCGCACCACTGCCTTGGCTGCCATCGTGCCGAACGTGATGATCTGGCTGACCGCGTCATGGCCATAGGTTTCACTGACGTGACTGATCACGCGGTCGCGACCGTCCATGCAGAAATCCACGTCGAAGTCGGGCATCGATACACGTTCCGGATTCAGGAAACGTTCGAACAGCAGATCGTAGGCCAGCGGGTCAAGATCCGTGATGCCGAGGCTGTACGCCACCAGGGAACCGGCTCCGGAACCACGCCCGGGTCCCACGGGAATACCCTGCTGCTTGGCCCAGCCGATGAATTCCATGACGATCAGGAAGTACCCGGCGAAGCCCATCTGCTTGATGACACCAAGCTCAAATGCCAGCCGCTCCCTGTACGCAGCATCACGGGCACGCAGCGCTTCGGACTGATCCTGCGCCCCTGCCACCACGGTGGGGAGCCGAGCCATGCGGCGCGCCAGTCCCTCTTCCGCCATGCGATCCAGATGCGACTCCAGCGATTCGTCCGCCGGTACCGGATAGTTGGGCAGGTAATACCTGCCGAGTTCGAGCACCACATTGCAGCGTTGGGCGATGGCTACCGTGTTGGCGAGTGCCTCCGGCACGTCGGCAAACAACGCCTGCATTTCCTGCGCGCTCTTCAGGTACTGTTCGGCAGCGTAGCCTCGTTCCCGGCGCGGATCGTTCAGCGTTCGCCCCTGATGGATGCAGATGCGGGTTTCGTGCGCTTCGAAATCATCAGCGAGCAGGAAACAGACTTCGTTGGTCGCCACCACCGGCAACGCAAGCGCGTGCGCCATTTCAACATGCGCCCGCACGGACTGTTCGTCACCCGGCCGCGACGTACGCTGCAACTCCAGATAGAAGCGGCGTGGAAAAACCGCAGCCCACTCCCGGGCGATTGCGTGGGCACCTGCCGTATCTCCCGCCAGCAGCGCCTGCCCGATTTCGCCGTGACGCCCCCCGGACAGCAGGATCAGCCCCTCAGCGTGGTCACGAATGCGGTCGCGATCGATCAGCCCATGCTCCCTGCCACTGACGAAGGCCGTGGAAACCAGCTGCAGCAGATTGCGGTAGCCCGCGTGGTTCATCGCCAGCAATATCGCTCGTACCACCTGGTCCGCAACGGAACGATAGCGGATCTCCACGCCGAGAATCGGCTTTACGCCCGCGCCCAGGCACGCCTGATAGAACTTGAGCAGCGCAAACAGGTTGCCACGATCCGTCAGCGCTACGGCGGGCATGCCAAGGGACGCACAGCGCCTGGCCAGCCCCTTGATGCGGATCACGCCATCCGCCAGCGAGTATTCACTGTGCACCTGCAGGTGCACGAACGGCTGCATGCTCACCTCAGTCACGCTCACCTCCCGTAAGCTTGCGCAGTGCCTGCGCAACCGGCGCGAACGAACGCCGATGCCATGGCGTCGGTCCCAGCACGCGCAGCGCATCAAGGTGCTGCGCCGTGCCATAACCCTTGTGGCGTTCGAAGCCGTAGCCCGGCCAGGCACGCGCAAACACCTGCATTTCGTTGTCTCTGGCCACCTTGGCGAGTATCGACGCGGCACTGATGGCCGGCTCCAGGCTATCACCTCGCACCAGTGCGGTTGCGGGCATCGGCAGCTCCGGCAGCCGATTGCCGTCCACCATCACCGCGTCAGGTGTTACGGCAAGCGCAAGCACGGCGCGACGCATGGCCAGCATCGTGGCATGCAGAATGTTCAGCCGATCGATTTCCTCCACCTCCGCACGCGCAACGGCAAACGCCAGCGCGTCGCGCCGGATGTCGCCATCCAGGCGTTCCCGCGCACGGGCGGTCAGCTTCTTAGAATCCGCGAGCCCCGCAATGGGGCGCGCTGGATCAAGGATGACCGCGGCGGCATAGACCGGTCCCGCCAGCGGTCCACGCCCGGCTTCGTCAACGCCCGCGATCGTCACCGTTGTCATCGCGCCGACCGCTCGTCCAGAAATGTCAGTATTGCCCGCGCCGCTTCCACATTTGCTCCCTCACCCACGGCAAGAGATTCCCGCAGTTCCCCGAGCGGCGCAAGAACCGCCGGGTCCAGACGCGCGCGTTGCATGACGTCTTCGAGACTGGCGGCCAGTCGTTCCGGCGTCGCCTCGTCCTGAAGCAATTCAGGCACGACCGCGCGACCGGCAAGAATGTTCGGCAGGGCAACGTATGGCGTGCGGATGAGCCGCTTCGCCAGTTGATACGACCACCGCCCCACGCGATAGCTCACCACCATGGGCCGACCCAGACACAACGCTTCCAGCGTGCCCGTGCCGGATTTGATGAGCGCACCGTCACAGGCCACCAGCGCGCGGCGCGCGTTTTCCGCCAGCAAGGTCACGGGCAGCCGCGGGTGCGCCGCCAGCAACAACTCCAGTTCCCGGCGCAGATCTTCCCGCACGCACGGAAGCAGGAAGTGCCGTGACGCGGGTGTTTGCGCAAGTCGCTCGGCCGCGTCCAGGAACAACGGCGCCATGTGCCGTATTTCCGAACGCCGACTTCCCGGCAGCAGCGCGATGAGTTCCCGACCGGGCAGCCCCAGCGTTGCTTTCATGGCCTGTCGTTGCGTCTCGTTACCGGCCCCGGCGTTCAGCGCCTGGCACAGGGGATGTCCGACATATGCCGCGCGCATCGCCAGACCCTGGTAGAACGGCGGCTCGAAGGGGTACAGACACAGCAGCAGATCGGCGCTGTTCGGCATTGAGCGCACGCGACCCGGGCGCCAACCGTAAACGGAGGGACTGACGTAGTGCACCGTGGGCACACCGGCGCGCTTGAGTCGCCGCTCCATGAACAGGTTGAACACATTGAAGTCGATGCCGACGACGGCGTCCGGCGGTTGTTCACGAAAGCTGCGCAGGAGCCGTCGCAGTACCCCGAGCACGCGGGGCAGGTGACGGATGGGGTCGACAAATCCACTCACGGAAAGCGCGGACAGCGGAGCGATGGACTGCAGCCCCAACGCAAGCATTTCCTCACCGCCGATACCAACGAAGCTAACCGCCTGGCCCCTGGCGGCGCACTGCTCGCGCAATGCCGCCATCAGCCCGGCACCGAGTTGATCGCCGGAGGTTTCTCCCGCAACGACGCCCAGGCGCAACGCGACCCCGTTCACTCCGGATCCGGTTGCGTCCTTGGCCGCACGATTCCCCAACGGGAATCGCGCACGCTGTCCAGCAGCACGGCGACCGCGGGAAACTCGCGCGCCAACCGGTCGATCTGCGCCTGCGCGTCCGATGCCGTGAGACCGGACCGGTACAGCAGCCGATGCGCATCCTTGACCGCCTGCAGCACAGCCTTGTCAAACCCTCGGCGACGCATGCCTTCCAGGTTGAGACCGATCACGTTGGCAGGATTGCCCGCCACCGTCATGTAGGCAGGCACATCCTTTATGACGAGACTCATGGCGGCGATGTGCGCATGCGCGCCCACACGCCGGAACTGCGCAACCCCGGAATAGCCGCCGAAATTGGCATGTTCGCCAACGATCACATGGCCGGCGATGGAAGCATTGTTCGCCATGATCACGTGGTCACCGACCACGCAGTCGTGCCCTACGTGTACGTACGCCATCAGCAGGCAGTGATTGCCGATGATCGTGCGACCCTGGTCCTGGACAAGTCCCCGGTGGATCGTGACACCTTCCCGGATGACGTTGTTGTCACCAATCTCAAGCCACGTGGGCTCCCCGCCATACGCAAGCGCCGGCGTGTCTTCCCCGACCGTTGCGAACTGGTATATGCGGTTGTTGCGGCCGATGCGGGTTGGTCCCTTGAGCACTACATGGGAGGCGATGTGGGTACCGTCGCCTATCTCGACGTCAGCGCCCACGATCGTCCAGGGACCAATCTCCACGTTGTTGCCAATCCGCGCCCGCGGATCGATGATGGCGCGACCGTCGATCATGCAGTGGTCTGAGTCTGAACGACGGTGACTTCGGTACTGCAGGCCAGCTGTTCGTCGACCCAGGCCTTGCACTCGAACTTCATGACACGGGAACGATCCGCCAGAATCCGGCTTTCAAGCGTCAGCCGGTCGCCAGGAATGACAGGCCGCTTGAAGCGGGTCTTTTCGATACCACCAAGCAGGTACAGCGTACCGTCACCCGGCCTGGTTCCTTTGCTCTCGAAGGCCAGCACACCCGAAATCTGTGCCAGCGCCTCAACAATCAGGACACCCGGAAAAATCGGATGTTCCGGAAAATGTCCTGTAAAACACGGTTCATTGAAGGTGATGTTCTTGTAACCACGTACATACTCGCCTCGCGCCAGTTCAAGTACGCGATCGACCAGCAGAAACGGGTAGCGATGCGGCAGGTATTGCATCACCTCATTGATGTTCATAACGCGTTCGTTGCTCATGAGATTCCCATGTTCGCCTGGACAGTTTGCCGGCCACTTCGTCGCACCGGAGTGTTCGGGCTGGCCCCCGAGGCGGGAAGCGCCATCGGCAGCAGCCTGCGTACAGGCCGATGCCTATCGCCGACCTTCAGGCAGTCGTTTCTCCAGTGAACGCACCCGCTTCACCAGTTCATCCAGCCCGTGTAGCAGCAGAACGATGCGCTTCCAGCGCGTGTGGGTATTGTGCAGCATCGATCCCGAGTAGACACCGGGTTTGTCGATGGAGGTGGTGACGATGGTGGTTGCCGTCAGCGTCACGCCGTCGCACAGGGTCACCGGATGCTCGCCGCCGACGCCGGAACCCCCCGCCAGGACACAGTGCCGTCCGATGGTGGTGCTTCCAGCGAGGCCCACACAACCACACAGCACGGAATGCGCGCCGATGCGGCAGTTGTGCCCGACCTGCACGAGATTGTCGATCTTTACGCCATCTTCGATGACTGTGTCTTCGATCGCGCCGCGATCGATCGTGGTGTTGCTGCCGATGGAAACGTCCTCGCCGATACGCACGCCGCCAAGTTGGGCAATGGCATGCAGGCGACCAGCGCCGTCCGGCGCAAATCCGAACCCATCTCCACCGAGTACCGCACCGGCATGTACAACGCTGCGCGCGCCCACGGAGACGTCGGAATAGAGGACGGCGTTGGGTCTGATTTCCACATCGTCACCGATCGTGCAGCGCTCGCCGATGCTGACGCCCGCATGCAACCTCACGCGGGCGCCTACGCGACTGCCGGCGCCGACGACAACATGCGGTCCGACACAGGCCGTTGGATCCACCAGCGCATCCGCCGCGACTACCGCGGACGCATGGGCGCCGGCCGGCAGGCCGTCCTCAACCAGGAAGAGCTGGCTGACGCGGGCAAAAGCCAGATAGGGATCGGCGACGATGAGCGCGTTTGTCGGGCACGCCGCCGCATCCGCTTCGCGCAGCAGAACGGCACCAGCCCGGGTGGCGGGCAACAGGCTGCGATAGCTTGCGGATGAGAGATGTGTCACTTCATCGGTGGTTGCGCTTGCCAGCGCGCCGACACCGCGGATACGACAACGCCCGTCCCCTACGAGACGGGCGTCAAGTCGCGCGGCCAGATCCTCGAGGGAATATGCCGCCATCGGCGGGAACGAATCAGTTCCCCGCTTTCTGGTTCAGCTTCTCGGTGACCTTCTTTGTGATGTCGTGTTTCGGATTGACGTACAGGAAGCTCTGACGCTCGGCAACGATGTCATAACCTTCGAGGTCGATCAGGTCCTTGATGGCCGCCTGTACGCGCGGTCCCATTTCGTTCAGCAGCTCGTCACGCCGATCCTGTGCCGCCTTCTGCAACTTGTTGACGATGAACTGCAGGTCGATCTGCTTGTCCTCGATGTCCTTCGCCGACTTGCGCTTGTCCTCGGCGCTCATGACATCGGCATCCTTCTGCAGTTTCTCCTGCATGGCCTTCAGCTCTTCCTGCAGCTTCTTGGCTTCGTCCTGATCCTTCTGCAGATCCGCATTGGCCTTCTTCATGAAAGCAGCCCCGGCATCGGACTCGGCAATGGCCTGGATCGTGTTGATGATCGCAACCTTCAATTCCGCGTTCGCGGCGGGCGCCACGCCCAGCATGACGGTCACGAGAGCGGCCAACAGGGTCTGGTACATCTTCATCTCTAGGAATCTCCCAAAATACGTTTGCACGGCTTGCGGCCGGCGCGCGGCGGCGAATTCTATCAGCTTACGGGAAAACTATCTGCGCAGGGCATGGCGGCCTCATCCGGGCGGAATGCCGGGACATCGACCCGTCCGCCAGCGCCAGCGCCGGGTCGGTCCGCCGACAATGTGGCGCAAGCCCATCAGAACGACCGGCCCAGCTCGAACTGGAAGGATTCTTCCTTGTCGAAATCGCCGGAATTGATGGGCTTGGCGATGCTGAAAGTCATGGGACCAAGTCCCGTCAGCCAGGTCACGCCAAAGCCGACGGAATAGCGCAGTTCACCCAGATCCACATCGAAGCAGTTGCGGCTGTACGACGCGCAGTTGGTACTGAAGACGTTGCCACCATCGAAGAAGAACGCCGAGCGGAACTGGTTCGACTCCTTCACCAGCGGTAGCGGGAAGATCAGCTCGGCCGCAAATTCCATGAGCACGTTGCCGCCGAACGGATCGCCATCGTCCCGGAAGTAGGACAGCGGCACCGGGTTGCCGTCGCGGTCGACGTCAGGTGGCGTGGAGCGCGGCCCCAGCGACGAGTTGCGATACCCGCGCACCGAGCCGAAACCGCCCGCGTAGAAGTGCTCGTAGAACGGCAGCTCCTTGCTGCCGTAGGTGTCCGCATACCCGAGTTCACCACGCACTCTCAGCGTCCAGTCTCCCCACAAGCCAAAGTACTTTTCAGCCTGCGCATTGATCTTGTAGAACTCCAGATCGCTCCCGGGCACGGCAAGTTCGAACTGCACAGTCTCGGAGTCGCCCCGGGTGGCGAACAGTCCCCGGTTGAGCGTGGAATGGCGCCAGCCGATATTCGCCTTCAGGTTGAGCGCCGTGGCGCCGTTCTCGCGGAGAAAGTCCTGGATTTCGCGTGCCGGGAAGCGCCCTTCCAGCACCTTGGTGTATTCACCCTGCACACCGAAGTCGATCCGCTGGGTTTCGCCGATCGGAAAGCCGAAGTTCACACCCACACCCGCCGCATCCGTGCTGTACCGGGCAATGTTCCGCTCGTCAAAATCCAGGCGGCGCACGAACACGTTGAAACCACGGCTGATGCCATCCAGCGTGAAATACGGGTTGAAATAGCTGAAATTGGCGGCCTTCTGATACTTTGACGAACTGACGCCGACACCCAGCTGGTTGCCGGTGCCGAAGACATTGTTCTGCTGGTAGTTGGCGCCGAGGATCAGGCCCACGTCCTGTGCATAGCCCAGGGTCGCCGAAATGGAGCCGGATGGCTGCTCTTCGACGGTGAAATTGACGTCCACTTCGTCGTCACTGCCCGGAACCTGTGGCGTCTCCACGGTGACATTGGCGAAATACCCCAGTCGCTCGAGCCGCACCTTGGAAAGATCGATCTGCGCGGTGGACGCCCATCCACCTTCCATCTGGCGCATCTCCCGGCGCATGACTTCATCCTGGGTCACGCGATTACCGGTGAAGCCGATGCGGCGCACATACGCCCGATGCCCTGCGTCGACCATGAACTCCACGTCAACCGTGCCGTCGTCATTGATCCGCGGTACCCCGCTGGCGGTGCCGAAGGTGAATCCCGAGTTGCCGAGCGCGTTGGTGATCAGTTCCTCGGTGGCGGTCACCCTGGCCTGGGAAAACACCTCACCTTCGCTCACCAGGAACAGCGGCCGGATCTCTTCTGGCTTCACATCACCGAGTTCACCGATGAGCCCCACCTTGCTGATCTTGTAGATACCGCCTTCCGACAGGTTGATGGTGATGTACACGTCGCGCTTGTCCGGCGTGATGCTCACCTGCGTGGATTTGATCTCGAAGGCTACATGGCCGCGGTCCTTGTAGTACGACTCGAGCTTTTCCAGATCGCCCTGGAATTTTTCACGCGCGTACTTGTCATCGTTGCGGTAGAAGGAGAATAGGCTCGGCTCCTTGAGTTCGAACTCCTCGCGCAGTTTCTCGTCGCCATACTGTTCGTTGCCGACGATGTTGATGTGCTTGATGCCCGAGCCCTTGCCTTCCACGATATCAATGGACACATTCACGCGGTTGCGCGGCAGTTCCTCCACCTTGGTATCGATCGTCGCCCCGTAACGTCCCTGGGACACGTACTGCCGCTGCAGTTCCAGCCCTACCCTTTCCAGCGTCGCTTGCTGGAATATCTCCCCTTCCCTCAAGCCCTGCTCACCCAGGCCTTTCAGCAGGGCTTCGGTTTTGATGGCCTTGTTGCCATCAATCTTGATGGACTCGATGGCCGGCCGCTCGGAAACGGTGATGATCAGCACGCCGCCGTCGCGTGCCATGCGGATGTCCTTGAAGTAGCCGGAACGGAACAGCACCCGCATGAGTTGTCGCGTGGACTGGGTATCGATCGTATCGCCCACGTTCACCGGCAGGAGATTGAACACCGTTCCGGACGACACCCGTTGCAGCCCCTGCAGACGGATATCCGAAATGGTGAAGACCTCCGCCCTGACCGCCGTCGAGGCGAACACGCACATTACGATGCCAATCAGCAGTGCGGCGGAGCCCGCCCTGCGCATCAGAGAATCAACCACTAAGAATCCTTGAAAAGTCGTTGAACAGGGCCAGCATCATCAATCCACCGACGATGACCACCCCAAACTGCAGGCCCAGCGCCTGAACGCGCTCGGAAAGCGGCTTCCCGCGGACCCACTCGGCCCCGGCAAAAATGACGTGACCGCCATCCAGTACCGGTATCGGCAGGAGATTGAGAATGCCGAGACTGATGCTGAGCGCAGCGATGACGCCAACAAAATACCGCCAGCCCGCACGCGCCGAGTCGCCGGCCACCTTGGAAATGGTGATCGGCCCGCTCAGATTTGCGGTTGATACCTTCCCCGTGAGCATCTTCTTGAGCAGTCCAAGCGTGGAGGCAACCGTTCCCCAGGTGGAAGCAAACGCTTCCGGGACAGCGGCAAGTGGTCCCGACTCGACAACATTCACCACCGGCCCGATACCAAGGACCCGTCGTTCGCCGTCTTCCATGGTGCGCAGTTCCGCGCGCACCAGAATGTCCATCACGGCACCGCCGCGAGCCACGGTGATTGCCACCGGTGCGTCGCCGAGACCGCCCACCACTTTCTGCAGGGCACGCCAGTCCGCTATCGGCTGACCGTCGATGCGCTCTACCCGATCCCACAGCCGCAGACCCGCCCGCTCCGCCGGCGAACCCGGCTCCAGCATGCCGATTACCGCCGGCTGGAATGGCTGGATGCCCAGGGATCCGAAAATATCGGGATCGGACACGCCGCGCTGCCAGTCCGAAACTTCTACCCCAACATCACGCAGACGGTCGGCACCGGGCTCCCGCAAACCGAACACAATTTCGCCGCTGTCACCCAGGCGCGAGGCGAGTGCCAGAGTGACCTCCTGCCAGGAGCGCGTGGGTGCGCCATCGATACTGGCTATCTCCATCCCGGCGACCGGCGTCTCGCCAGCAACCGCAGCCAGCGGCGACCCCTCGCCCGGAACGCCAAGCACCGGCATCAGCGTGGTGGAACCAGC
This sequence comes from Pseudomonadales bacterium, assembly GCA_024234635.1. Taxonomy (GTDB): domain Bacteria; phylum Pseudomonadota; class Gammaproteobacteria; order Pseudomonadales; family Azotimanducaceae; genus SYFY01. The sequence goes on from JACKNX010000012.1 coordinate 40,304, forward strand.
CACGGCGAGCACCCAGTAGGCCACCACGGCGAGGACAAAATTGGCGCCGGGACCGCCCAGCGCAATGGCGATACGCCACCTGGGATGCAGGGTTCCGAACGGGACGTCAGTCGGCGTCACCCGGTCCTGATAGTCCGGATCGCGTTCATCCAGCATGCGCACGTAACCGCCCAGCGGAATGGCCGCCACGACCCACTCGGTGCCGCGGCGATCCATGCGTTTCCAGATTGGCCGGCCAAAGCCCACGGCGAATTTCAGAATGCGCACGCCCGACCACCGCGCCACCCAGTAGTGGCCCAGTTCGTGAACGGTGATCAGCACACCCAGTGTGACAAGAAACGCAAGTAGGTAGTGGGCTATCGTCATCGGCGCGCGGACTCCTGTGATCGTCGGCGACGGGCCCGGGCAAACGCCCCCCTACCCTTCGTCTTCGCCGCTAGCTTGGTTGGCACCGCTGAACCGTTCCTGAATTCGACGGCCGGCATCATACCGGATATTGGTTGGCCGACTAGCTTGGAAATGGATGGCACGTCACCGGAGGACCGGAAACGAGATCAGCAGAAGTGCCAGCGCCGGCATCACCGCCAGGACGGAATCCATCCGGTCCAGGATTCCGCCATGGCCCGGCAGCAGGTGTCCGGAATCCTTGACCCCCGAAACGCGCTTGAGCAGGCTTTCGAACAGGTCTCCGAATACCGATACCACCACCAGGGCGCACAAGCAGAGCAACCATGCCCCGTCGAAGCTGCCCGCCGCGGCCAGGGCGCCACCGCAGACGACCAGCGCCAGCAACAGCCCACCGATTGCCCCTTCCCAGGTTTTGCCCGGGCTGACACCCGGCGCCAGCTTGCGCCGCCCGAAGGCTCGACCGGCGAAATAGGCGCCAATGTCAGCCGCCCAGCACACCAGCAGACCGAAAAGCACCCAGTGCGCGCCACCGGGCTGCATGTGCAGTACCACCAGCGCGACCAGCACGCCTGGCAGGAACACCAGGCCAAGCGCTCCCGCCACGAGTGGCCTGGCAACCCACCGGCCACTGGCGGGAAAGGTCAGTACGGCGACAATGGCCACGCCCCAGCCCAGGACCGTAAGTTGCAGCCAGGCGTTCATCCAGTCCGGCAGCACCAGGAGCACGACCACAATCAGCGAGCAGGCGGCGATGAAGGCCACGCGCGCCGGGGTCGACCCACAGCGGGCAAGGGGTGCCCATTCCCAGGCGCCGGCCGCCATGAAAACCCAGAATACGCCGGCAAACGCGAGCGACGGCAGCAGATAAATGGCGGCGATGACCACCGGAGCGAGAATCAAGGCGGTGATGATGCGGGTTCGCAGCATCGTCAAACGCCGTCCGGGTGGCGCGCGTGGCGGGCATACATCCGGTACGTGACCGGCGCCATCACGCTCGGCTCATGTCAGGGTCGGCGACCAAAACGACGTTGACGTTCTGTGAAACTGGCCAGGGCGCGCTGCAGTTGTACGTCATCGAAATCGGGGAAGAAGACATCCGTGAAATAGAATTCCGTGTAGGCGAAATCCCATAGCAGGAAATTGCTGATGCGCTGATCGCCACCGGTGCGGATGCACAGGTCGGGCGGTGGCACGTCGCCGAGCGACAGGTAACGGGAAAACACCGCTTCATCCATCGATTCGAGCGCCACTGAATCCAGGCGCCCGGATGCAACATCCCGGGCCAACTGCCGCGCAGCCTGCAGGATGTCCCAGCGACCGCCGAAGTTGGCCGCGATATTGAGGCACATGGCCGTGTTATGGCGTGTCAGTGCTTCAGCGCGTTCCATGTGCCCCTGCAGGTCCGGAGAAAAACGCGACCGGTCGCCGATGACGGACAGCCGCACCCCGCGCTCGTGCAACTGGTCGACGTCGTTTTCGAGCATGCCGCGCATGAGGTCCATCAGCAGGCTGACCTCACGGCGGGGACGCGCCCAGTTTTCGGTACTGAACGCAAACAGTGTCAGACAGGTGATGCCGGCATCCGCGCAGGCTTCGGCCAGCGGCGCGACGTTGCGCGCTCCGGCACGGTGGCCAGCCGCCTTGGGCAGGTGGCGCGCCTTCGCCCAGCGATGGTTGCCGTCCATGATGATGGCAAGATGCTGCACGCCGTGATCGGGTTTGTCCGCCGACGAGGCGAGATAGAGGGGTCTCGACTGAATCTCTGACATGAACGCTACCGGCTGTCCTGTTCCGCTTGCCCCACGACTATGGCATGGGGTTACGACAAATTCGACTGAGCTCCCCTGAATTGTGATCCCGTTCCGATTTGCCACCCGTACGAGCTATCGCGGGCAGCATTGCCTCAGATGGCCAGAAGGTCACTTTCCTTGTTACCCAGTTCCTTGTCCACCTCACCGATGTAACGATCTGTAAGTGCCTGCAGTTTCTCTTCCGCGCGCCGGCCTTCGTCCTCCGGCGCCATCTTTTCCTTTACCGCGTCCCGGATATCCGACATCGCGTCCCGGCGAATGTTGCGCACCGCGACGCGCGCCTGTTCGGCCTCGTGGCGCGCCTGCTTGACCAGATCCTTGCGGTTCTGCTCCGTCAGCGGCGGCAACGGAAGTCGCACGACGTCATTGGAGGTCGAAGGCGTGATTCCCACGTCGCTTTTGAGAATCGCCTTCTCGATCTGCGGCAGGAGTTTCTTTTCCCACGGCGAAATGGCCAGTGTGCGGGCGTCCTCGACGTTGATCGACGCCAGCTGGTTGAGCGGCGTCTCCACGCCGTAATACTCGACGGTGATGCCGTCGAGAATGCGGGGATTGGCTCGCCCCGTGCGAATCTTGGCAAACGCGGCGCTCAGCGATTCGAGCGACTTGCCCATCCGCTCCTCCGCGTCCTGGTGGATGTCATCGAGCATGCAGCTTTCCTCCCCTGTTGGCGGAGCGGACAATGGATCCGATCCTGTCGCCGGCCGCGATCCGCGCGAGCGCACCGCGCGTATGCATGTCGAACACCACGATCGGCAACTCGTGGTCACGACACAGACAGATGGCCGCCAGGTCCATCACACCCAGCTCCTCGCTCAAAACCTGGTGATAATCCAGTTCAGCATAGCGCACCGCGTCGGGTTGCCTGAACGGATCGGCGGAATAGATGCCATCGACCTTCGTGGCCTTCAGGACGGCATCCGCACCGATCTCGATGGCACGCAGACACGCTGCAGTATCCGTGGTGAACAGCGGATTGCCGGTGCCGCCGGCAAGCACGACAACGCGTCCGGCGTCCAGTTCCACAACGGCCTGATCCCGATTGAAGGCCGCCGCGACACCCGGGATACCGGTGGCGGCAAACAGCGTCGTTGCAACGCCGTGGCGCAACAGTACGTCGCGACACGCCAGCCCGTTCATGATCGTGGCCAGCATGCCCATCTGATCGGCGGTGATTCGGTCGATCCCTCCCCGGGCGAGCGTCGCGCCGCGCAGGAGATTTCCGCCGCCAAGCACAATACCCAACTGCCCGCCAGCGGCGACGAAACTGCCGATTTCCGCCGCGATCGCATCCAGCGCACCCGGATCGATGCTGGCACCGGCCTCACCGGCCAGTGCCTCACCGGACAGCTTCAGCAGCAGCCGCAAACGTCAGCCTCCCTTGCTGGCTTTGACCTGGGCGGCCACTTCCGCGGCAAAGTCGGACTCTTCCCTGTCGATGCCCTCACCCACTTCGAAACGGGCAAGACGCAGGCATTCGACACCGGCTTCCTTGCACAGCTGACCCACCTTCTTGTTGGGATCCTTGACGAACGGCTGATCGAGGAGGCTCACCTCGGCCAGGAACTTGCGCACGCGGCCGTCGACCATTTTGGCGACGATGTCTGCCGGCTTGCCACTCTCGGCGGCCTGGGCCGTATAGATCTCGCGTTCCTTTTCAATGACTTCCGCGGAAACGTCTTCGCCACGTACGACCAGTGGATTCATGGCCGTAACGTGCATCGCGAGATCCCGCCCGACTTCCGCGTTCATGCGGCTCAGCGCCACCAGTGCGCCTTTGCGGTTGTCGCCGTGCAGGTAATTGCAGACGTAACCGCCGGCAGGCGCGACAAACACGACCGCGCGACGGATGGTGATGTTCTCGCCGATTTCCTGCACCAGCGCCTCGCGTTCGGCACTGAAGGCGGCGTTGAGGGCGGCAGTGACGTCAGCGTCAGCGCACGTCAGCGCGGCGTCGGCCACTTTGGCGACGAAAGCCTGGAACTTCTCGTTCTTGGCTGCAAAGTCCGTCTCGATGTTGACTTCCACCATGGCACCGCGGCTGCCATCCGGCGCCATGCGCACGCCCAGCAGACCGTCTGCGGTGGTTCGACCGGATTTCTTCGCGGCCTTGAGCGCGCTCTTCTTGCGCAGTTCCTCGATGGCCTTCTCCATATCGCCGTCAGCCTCCACGAGCGCGTTCTTGCACTCGAGCATGCCGAGCCCGGTGCGCTCTCGCAGTTCCTTGACCATGCTTGCGGTAATCGCCATCTCTTACTCCTCAGCGGCCGCGCCGGCGGCTTCTTCCTCGATCACTTCCACGAATTCGTCGGCGTCCACCTCACCGCGGGCGTTGCGCTGCCCTTCGGCGATGGCATCCGCCACCGCGGAGACATACAGACGAATGGCCCGAATGGCGTCATCGTTACCGGGAATGACGTAGTCCACGCCTTCCGGGTCGCTGTTGGTGTCGACAATGCCGAATACCGGAATGCCGAGCTTGTTGGCTTCCGTGATCGCGATACGCTCGTGATTGACATCGATGACGAACAGCGCGTCCGGCAGACCGGCCATGTTCTTGATGCCACCGAGACTGCGTTCCAGCTTTTCGGTGAGTCGCCTGCGCTGCAGCGCTTCCCGCTTGGTCAGGTGTTCAAAGGTACCGTCTTCCGCCTGTTTCTCGAGCTCCTGAAGACGCTTGATACTCTGCCGGATGGTCTTGTAGTTGGTCAGCATGCCACCCAGCCAGCGCTGGTCGACATACGGAGCACCTACCCGCGACGCCTGCTCGGCGATGACCTTGGCCGCCGCCCGCTTGGTCCCCACGAACAGGATCTTGGCGCCGCGGCGTGAAAGCCGCCGGACTTCGCCAAGCGCAGCGTTGAGCGCCGGCACGGTATGCTCGAGATTGATGATATGGATCTTGTTGCGGGCCCCGAAGATGTACTGAGCCATCTTGGGATTCCAGAATCGGGTCTGATGGCCGAAGTGCACGCCAGCGGCCAGCATGTCCTGCATGCTAACTGTCATTTTTCTCTGTCTCCGGGTTAAAACCTCCGCCAATCCCACGATCGAACCGCTGCCCGTGAAAGCGCCGTTCCGGCAACCGGAAGGCATGCTCCAACAGGCGGAGGCACCCGCGATCGTGTGACGAGTGGCGTGTGTTTTTCGTTGAGTGACTGGTAATTGCGTATTGCCCTGACGCTCGTTGCCCCTGGGCGGCGCGCTTTATACCATAGATCAATTCCAGCCGGAATCCTGTGGGCATGCGCGCCATGCCACCAGCACACCGGTTGCCGCTGATTCAGGACAACTCGGACACCACATGGTCGCAAGGGTAGAGAACGAAGCCGACATCGCCTGCATGCGCGCCGCCGGCCGGGCCGCAGCCGAGGTTCTGGAGATGATCGAGTCCCACGTGGTGCCCGGCGTCACCACCGAGCACCTGAACCAGCTCTGTCACGATTACATCGTCGACACCCTGGGGTGCATTCCGGCACCCCTTAACTACAGGAACAGCCCGCAGTCGCCGCCGTATCCGAAATCCATCTGCACCTCGGTGAACCACGTCATCTGTCACGGTATTCCAACCGACCGCAAGCCGTTGAAGGCCGGGGACATCGTCAACCTGGACATCACCGTCATCAAGGATGGTTTCCACGGCGACACGAGCCGGACTTTCTGCGTCGGCAAGGTGTCGCCACACGCCGAACGCCTGGTGCGTGTGGCCCAGGAGTGTCTCTACAAAGGTATCGAGAAGGTGCGTCCCGGCGCCTTCCTGGGCGATATCGGCAACGCCATCGAGACCCATGCGGTGAAAAATCACTACTCCGTCGTACAGGAATTCTGCGGACACGGCACGGGTCGAATCTTCCACGACGCTCCCCAGGTGCTGCACTATGGCCGTGCCGGCACGGGAATGCGGCTGGAGGAAGGCATGACCTTCACCATTGAACCGATGATCAATGCCGGTACGCGGCATCTGCGCATCCTGAGCGACGGTTGGACGGTGATAACCCGGGACCGCCGTCTGTCCGCCCAGTGGGAACACACGCTTCTGGTCACCGGCAGTGGCGCGGAAGTGCTCACGCTGCGGCGCGATGAATCACTTGGCTGAGTCCGCCACGCCATCGACATCGCCTGAGTGGGCACGCGGCGAGATCGACGCCAATACCCGCGCGCTCGCTGACCGCTACTGGCAACGGGCCGACGTCGCCGAACTGGTGGTCAGCCGCACCCGACTGTTTGACGATCTGCTGGGCGTTTTTTTCCATCACCATTTTGGTCAGGCCGTCACGGGCGTGGCGCTCATCGCCGTTGGCGGATTCGGTCGCGCGGAATTGTTTCCGGGCTCCGACATCGACATCTGCCTGCTGGTGGACGCCGCCGGCGCGCGCCAGGCAACCATCGAAGCCTTCCTGCACGACCTCTACGATCTCCGCGTGGAGGTCGGGTTCAGCGTGCGCACACCGGAAGAATGCGAGAGCCTCGCCCGGGACGACATCACCATCGCCACCGCGCTGTTCGAGCGTCGGCTGCTCGCGGGGGACACGGCGCTGGCCACCAGGCTGGACTCGCTGCTGACAACCGATCGACTGTGGCCGGGGGCGGAATTCTTTCGCGCCAAACACGATGAGCAGATAAAGCGCCACGCCCGTTTCGACAACGTCGACTACGGACTCGAACCGAACGTCAAATCGTCGCCGGGCGGTCTGCGTGACTACCACACCGCAATCTGGGTCTGCATGCGCCAGTTCGGCACGTCATCGCCGGAGGCGCTGGTGGACCTGGGTGTGCTCACGGAACAGGAGAAGGACTGGCTTGTCGAAGGACGCCGATTCCTGTGGTGGGTGCGTTTCGGCCTGCACCTGCTGACCGGCCGCAAGGAAGACCGCCTGCAGTTCGAATACCAGCGGGAACTCGCGCGCCGTCTCGGCTTTGCCGACACCCATGCAAAACTTGGCGTCGAACGCTTCATGCAGATGTACTACCACCACGTGCTGGAGCTGCGTGAAGTCAACGACATCCTTCTGCAGGACTTTGCGGAACGCATCCTGCCGGCGCCCGACGGTGATCGGCTGGAAGAAGTCAACGCACGTTTCCGGCTGCGCAACAGGTATATCGAAACGGTGCACGACCGGGTGTTCCGCGACACGCCCTCCGCGCTCATGGAACTGTTCGTGGTCATGGCACATCGGCGCGATATCTCCGGCGTGCGCGCATCGACCATCCGGCTGATCCGCGAAAGCCTCGATCTGATCGACGATAATTTCCGCAACGATCCACGCGTGACGGGTCTGTTCATCAGCCTGTTACGCGCGCCATACACACTTGTATCCCAGCTCACGCGCATGCGCCGCTATGGCATCCTCGGGCGCTATATTCCCGAATTCGGTCGCATCATCGGGCAGATGCAGCACGACCTGTTCCACATCTATACCGTGGATGCGCACACCATGATGGTGATACGCAACATGCGCCGCTTTTTCTACCGCACTTCCGCCCGCACGTTTCCGGTTGCCTGGCACTGCGTCCACCAGCTACCCAAGATCGAACTGCTGTACCTCGCCGGCCTGTTCCACGATATCGCCAAAGGCCGCGGCGGCGACCATTCCGAACTCGGCGCCACGGATGTCCAGGCCTTCTGCGCCCGGCATGCGCTGTCAACGGCGGACACTCAGCTCGTGAGCTGGCTTGTGGAGCAGCACCTGACCATGTCCAGTGTCGCGCAGCGTCAGGACATCTACGACCCCGATGTCGTGTACGAGTTTGCCCGTGAGGTGAAATCGGAACGCCGTCTCGACTATCTGTACGCGCTGACGGTGGCGGATATCAATGCCACCAATCCAACCTTGTGGAACAGCTATCGCGCGACGCTGATGCGCCATCTCTACGCCGCCACGCGCCGCGCGCTCAGGCGCGGACTGGAATCGCCCATGGACAAGGCGGCCACCATCGAGGCCAAACGTGAAAGCGCGCTCCGCCGCATCAGGGATCTCTATCCCGAACATGACCAGGCGGACGTGGAGTCGCTGTGGGCGGCACCGAACGAGGAGTTTTTTCTGCGCCACAGCGCGCGCCACATCGCCCGCGTCAGCCATCTCTGCCTGAAACACGATCCCCGTAGCGCGCCACTGGTATTCCTGCACAACACCACTGCACAGGTCGCCGGGGAAGCCGTCACCGAAGTGTATGTCTATACGACGGACCAGCCGGGCCTGTTCGGTCGCGCCACGGCGGCGATCGACCGGCTCAACCTCTCCATCTTCGAAGCCAGCATCAATACCACTGATGACGGAATCTGTTTCAACGTGTTTGTCGTGCTGAACGACGACAACACCGTCATCCCGCCGCGCGAACACGTCCGCATGGCGCGCTCCATTACGGCAGCGCTGCAGACCCCTCCTGATCCCACCAGGGCCCGGCGCGTGCCCCGGCAACTGAAGCAGCTTTCCCGCCGAACCGAGTGCGCCATCAGAACCGAACCCGGCAGCAACTTTTCGAGCCTGACGATCAAAGCGCTGGACAGACCGGGCCTGCTGGCGGACATCGGCTCGCTATTCAGCAATTTCGGCGTCACCGTCCTGCGCGCCCGCATTGCCACGCTGGGCGAACGCGCCGAAGACATTTTCGATATCCAGACCGCAAACGGGTCGGCCTACGATGCCGCGGGCGGTTACGAACTCAGTCACGCGCTGCGGCAGGCCCTGGACTGGCACCTGCAGAAAGCACTGTGATACCGCGGAAAATCCATGAATCCACGACTCGACCTGTTGCAACCCTACCCCTTCGAACGCCTCAACGCGCTGAAGGCCGGCGCCGTCGCGCCGGCGGATCTGGCGCATATCGCGCTGTCGATAGGCGAACCCAAGCATCTTCCGCCGGATTTTGTCCTGGCGCGCCTGACGGACTGCGAGGCACTGCGAAGCGACCTGGCGACGTATCCCGCCACACGCGGTTCGGCGGAACTGCGTAACGCCATTGCCAGCTGGTTGCAACGCCGCTTCGGCGCCAGCGTGGACCCGGATACCGAGGTGCTGCCGGTCGCCGGCACCCGGGAAGCCCTGTTTTCCTTCGGCATCGCGGTGCTGGGCGCGCGCACGGATGGCATTGCCGTGTTACCCAATCCGTTCTACCAGATCTACGAAGGCGCCACGCTGCTGGGCGGCGCCTCGCCCTATTTCCTGGCAGGCGATCCAGCCAACGGCCTGCTGCCGGATTTCGACAGCATTCCCGACCCTGTCTGGGCGCGTACTGAACTGCTCTATGTCTGCTCACCCTCCAATCCAACCGGCAGGGTACTGCCCCTGGCTACCTTGCAGCACCTCATCGAACTGGCGCATCGATACGACTTCGTCATCGCCGCGGATGAGTGCTATTCGGAAATATATCCCCACGAGGGGACGCCACCGCCCGGCCTGCTGCAGGCGAGTGCCGCCATGGGCAACACCGCGCACCGCCACTGTGTTGTCTTTCATTCGCTGAGCAAACGCTCGAACCTGCCGGGGCTGCGCTCCGGTTTTGTCGCCGGCGATGCCCGGGTGCTGGAACGCTACTTCCTGTTCCGGACCTACGAAGGCTGCGCCCTGCCCGCGCACGTGCAGGCAGCCAGCGCCCTGGCCTGGAACGACGAGACACATGTGATCGCCAACCGTGCGGCCTACAACCGGAAATTTGCGCTGGCGCGTGAACTGGCACCCGCGGCGGCCCCGGCCGAGGACCCGGAAGGTGGCTTCTACTGGTGGGTAAAAACGCCAATGGACGATCAGCGGTTCGCGCGTCGCCTGTTCGAAACGGCCAACCTCACCGTGCTGCCCGGCTCGTTTCTCGGCAGACCGGGCAGCGACGGCAGCAATCCCGGCGCGGGCTACGTCCGCATTGCCTGGGTGGCGCCTGAGGCCGAGTGCCGGGACGCGGCGCAACGGCTGCAGAAGGCCTTCACAAGCCTGTAAACACCACGGTGCGGACGAGTGCGACAGGCACTGTCGCGGGGTATGCTTTGCGTTTCATTGAACCGGATGCACACCAGCACCGGTCTCGGCGGACGACCGGCCAGCCGTGGACACCGACAAGAGGACACCGACGATGAGCAATGTCTATGCATGGGGAACGGGTATCGCCCGACGCGCAGCGTCCGGCGCCATCCTCGACGTCTTTTTTCCGTGCCCGGTATTGCGTCCGGCCCCGGAACTCGCCGCGGAACTCCTGCAACGCTTTCCCCGCGGGACCTCGGAAACCACGGCAACCGCCCTGCAGGAACTGCTCGCGCATCTGCCGGAAACGCTGGCGACATCCCTTGCCCCACTGACGGATTCGCGAACGACCTTGCTGACCGTGCTGCTGACTGAAGACGGCCCGATCACGGACACCGCCGAGGCGTACCTGAAGCTGCACCTGCTGTCGCACCGTCTGACACCGCCGAACAGTCAGAACCTGGACGGCATCTTCGCCGCGCTGCCCACTGTGGCCTGGACCAGCGAGGGTCCGGTGCTGGCGGAAGAACTGTCCGGCTGCCTCCTGCGCGCGCGACTCGAGGGCAGGCACCTGGATGTGCACAGTGTCGACAAGTTTCCACGCATGGTGAACTACGTGGTCCCTCCCGGCGTGCGTATTGCCGACGCCAGCCGCGTGCGCCTGGGTGCCTACCTGGGCGATGGCACGACGGTGATGCACGAAGGACAGGTGAACTTCAATTCCGGCACGCTCGGTCCGAACATGGTGGAAGGACGCATCTCGCAAGGCGTCATCCTCGGCGCCGATACCGATCTGGGCGGTGGCGCCAGCACCATGGGGACACTTTCCGGAGGCGGTACGATCAAGGTGTCGCTGGGCCGCAACTGCCTGATCGGCGCCAACGCCGGTACCGGCATTCCGCTCGGAGATCGCTGCACCATCGAAGCCGGCCTCTACATCACGGCAAGCACGCCGGTGACGCTGATCGACGAAACAGGAGAGGTGGTCAGGGTCGTGAAAGCCAGGGAGCTGGCGGGCGGTTCGGACATGCTGTTCGTGCGCAACGGCCGCACGGGACAGGTCGAATGCCGTACCAACCGGCGGGCCATCGCGCTCAACGAAGCGTTGCACGCGAACAACTGACGCAGTGAACAAAAACGTCCACGAACGCGTCCTGGCACTGACCTGTGAGCTGGTAGCGCGAGCTTCCGTCACACCGGAAGACGCCGGCTGTCTGGAGGCCATCGGCGCACGCCTGGCGGCGCTGGGCTTTCGACTGGAACGCATGGACGCGGGCGGTGTCAGCAACCTGTGGGCAACCCTGGGTGATCGGGGGCCGCTGTTTGCCTTTGCCGGCCATACGGACGTGGTGCCCCCCGGACCTGACGACGCCTGGCAGTCGCCACCCTTCGAACCCACTATCCGCGACGGCTACCTGTACGGCCGGGGCACGGCGGACATGAAAGGGGCGCTGGCGGCAATGGTGGTGGCGACCGAAGACTTCGTTGCCGCAACCGGCATACCAGCAACAGGGCGCCTGGCGTTTCTTCTCACCAGCGACGAAGAAGGGCCTGGCATTCATGGCACCCGTCACGTCATGGCACAGCTTGAAGCCCGTGGCGATCACATCGCTACCTGTGTCGTGGGTGAACCTTCGTCGTCCGCACAGCTTGGCGACGTCATCCGCAACGGGCGACGTGGTTCACTCAATCTGGAACTCACTGTCCGCGGTGTGCAGGGGCACGTTGCGTACCCGGATCAGGTCGTCAATCCCATTCACCGCCTTGCACCGGCACTGACCGAGTGGTGTGCGCAGGTGTGGGACAATGGCTCCCGCGATTACCCGCCAACCAGTATGCAGATCACCAACGTCAATGCCGGCACCGGCGCAGTGAACGTCGTGCCTGGTGCGTTGACGCTGCTGGCCAACTATCGTTTTTCCACGGCGCTCACCGCAGCCGACATACGTGCGCGCACCGAAGCGATCTTCGCCCGGCATGCGCTGGACTATACCGCCACGTGGACGCTGTCGGGCGATCCCTTCCTGACGCCGGCGGGAGCCTTCACGGACCTCGTCAACGCCGCCATTCGCGACACCACAGGCCATGACACCGAACTGTCCACGTCCGGCGGGACGTCGGACGGCCGGTTCATCGCCCCAACAGGTACCGCCCTGGTGGAGCTCGGCCCGAACAACGCCACCATCCATAAAGTGAACGAGCGCATCGCACTGGTGGAACTTGCGCCGCTCGCGGCGATCTACACAGGCATTCTGCAACGCGTGTTCCAGGCCTGATGCGTTACGCGATCGTCCTGCTGTTGTTTTTCCTGGGTTTTGCGGTGGCATACGCGCCCGCCAGCCTGTTGCGGCGCTACACGAACGACGTGCCCGGTCTGGATATCGTCGATCCCGCCGGCACCTTGTGGTCAGGAAACGGCACGCTCGTCGCGGACGGACGCGTGCTGGGTCGAGCAACCTGGCGCATTCGACCGCTGGCAGCACTCAAACTCCATGGCGTCTACGATGTGCGGGTCTTCAATGATAATGGGAGCCTGCTGGAGGGCAGCATCGATATCGGTTTCCAGGGCTTGACTCTGGACGCCGCCGGTACCGTCGATACGCAGACACTGAACCAGGTATTGCAGACCTGGCAGCTGTCGCTGTCAGGTGATCTCGACGTAAAACATGTCGTTTCGCGCTGGCGTGACGGCCGCCTCGATAGCCTGGACGGCGAACTGGGTTGGGCAGGCGGGCAGGCACTATTCAACAATCCGGGTGGGCCGGGCCAGGCAACGTTGCCAATGCTGACGGCTGTCCTGACCGGTGACGGACAGGGAGGGCTTTCGGCCATACTGGTCTCCGAAGGTGAACAGACACCGCTGGTGCAGGCACGCCTTGCGGCGGACGGTATGCTGAAAGTCGATATCACGAAACGGATGACGCGCCTTCTCGGCACGCCCTGGCGCGGTGACGAGCCGGATCACGCAGTTGTCATCAGCCTGGAAGAAACTGTTCTCGGCCCCCCCTGATCGATTCGCTCCGGTGGTTCCACCGGGACGACGATGGGTAGGCTGCCGTCAGGCGGTGCCCGAAAGCGGACGAGGCCACGCTTTTTCCCCCGCTCCGACCTGATAGACTCCGCATTCGAGCCGCGGACATGCCTTGTTCATGGAAAGACCAGATGATGGTGCCGGGGTATGTGGATAATGCAGGCCAGGATATGAGGTGTTCCCGGCAATGAATCTGTCAGCTTTCGGCATACCCGCCGCGGTGACGGCCAAGTGGTTGTGCATTCTTGGCATCGCCTACACCGTTGCACAGTCTGCCTGGCTGTTCCTGGCTGGCACCGAAACCACCGCTTCGGCTCCGTTGACGCCAGCCGGTACTGGCACTGCCCCACCCCGCACCCGCCCGGCCCTGAACGTCGACGCCGTACTGGAACGACACCTTTTCGGGATCGCCGACGCCGCACCACAGGCCTCTGCCCAGCCCGTGGCTGCCACTGAGACCCGGTTGCCGCTCGAATTGCAGGCCGTCTTCGTTGCCACTGATGACCCCAAGGGATCACGCGCGATCGTGGCGCAGAAGAACAATTCCGGCCGCCTTTACCGCATCGGCGACGACCTGCCCGGTGGCGTGCGCCTGGATGCGGTATACGGCGACCACGTCGTGCTCAGTCGGGGCGCCACACGCGAACGCCTGACCTTTCCGCGCCTGAAGGCCAGTCTTGCCCTGCCGATGGATGATCTGCCGCAACCGGTCGACTACCAGGATGCGGATGCCGGCATGGACTACGACACGTCCGAGCCCATACAGGCCGAACCTGCGTCGACTGAGCCGCCACCGGACGTCCCCGAGCAGACGGATCCGCAACAGGTACTGGACGACTACCAGGCCCGACTGCAGGCGGACCCGGTCGGCACGCTGGACGCCCTGGGGGTACAACCCGTGGAAGCCGGCGCCGCGCGCGGCTATCGCGTGGGTAACCTTGCCAGCGCGCCTGGATTGCGGCAGACGGGCCTGCAACCAGGCGATATCATCGTTTCCGTGGACGGACAGCCGGTCGGCAACGTGGAGGCGGATCGCTCGGAACTGGCGGGTCTGCTCGCAAGAGGTTCCGCCCGCATCGAAATCCAACGCGGCAGTCGCCGGTTTTTCGTGACTACGACAGTAGGTAACTAGGTAAGTGGTAATGCTGAAATCGCCAACCAGAACGCTGTTGTTCGCCATTGCGTTTGCCGTTCTGCCCGTCGCTTCGCAGGCGCAAGACTGGCGATTGAACGTCAAGAACGCGGACATCAACGAATTTGTCGAACAGGTGGCCGAAATCACCGGCAAGACGTTTGTGGTCGATCCCCGGCTGAAGGGCCAGGTGACGGTCATTTCGCAGACCGCCATGGATGCCGATGCGGTGTACGCGCTCTTCCTCCAGGTACTGCGCGCGCACGGCTTTACCGCCTCGCCATCGGGTAACGTCATCCGCATTCAGCAGACCGCGCTGGGCAAACAGTCCCCCGGCGCCGAAACCGAAAAGGGCCGCATCGCCGAAGGAGAACTGCTCACGCGGGTGATTCCCGCGCAGAACGTCGCGTCTTCCGAACTGGTGAAAATCCTGCGTCCGCTGGTCCCCCAGTACGGTCACATCGCACCTATCGACGAACCCAACGTGGTGATTGTCACCGACCACGCCGACAACATTGCGCGGCTTGAAAAACTCATCCGGCAGATCGATGTCTCCAACGACGACATCGTTCAGGTGCTGCAACTGAAAGAGGCCTGGGTGGGCACGGTGGTGGCGTTGCTGGAGAAGCTGGCGCCCGAGCAGATCGGTCGCAGTTCGAAAGGTCCGCAGAAGGTGCAGATCATTGCCAACGAGCGGAACAACAGCATGATCCTGCGCGGCAAGCCGCGTCCCATCGCCGAAGTCCTGAAACTGGTCGACCAGCTCGACAAACCGGCCACCACGGCGGGCTCCACCCAGGTCATCCGCCTGAAGCACGGCGATGCCAAAAATGTCGCGGAAATCGTGAAGGATCTGGTCACCAGCGGTACCGGCAAGGGCGAGGACGGTGCCCAGCAGCCGAGCATTCACCCCGACGAAAGTCTGAACGCCATTGTCGTGCGCGCCGATCCAGGCACCATGAGCGAAATTCTGGACATCGTTGCGGACCTGGACGTGCGCCGTTCCCAGGTCCTGATCGAGGCAGCGATTGTCGAACACAAGGTATCGGACAACCGCAAGCTGGGGGTTGAGCTCGGCGCCGCAGATGGTTCCGGCGAATCCGTGCCATTCGTCAGTACGGCACTGGACGGTACATTGCGTACGCTTCTGGGCGCATTGATTCCGTCGGATGCCACCAACGCCATCAACACGTCCGACATCAACGTCCTCAATGGCATCGCCGCCGCAACCTCACCGACCTTTGCGGTGGCCAAGATCGACGCCAACGCCATCTCCTTTGGCGCCGTCGTCAACGCGCTGGCCACCAATTCCGACGCCAACCTCCTCTCCACGCCGTCGCTGATGACCCTGGACAACCAGGAAGCGAAGATCGTGGTTGGCAACGAAGTGCCTTTCCGCACCGGCAGTTTCACGACCACAGGTGACGGCTCCAACAATCCGTTCACCACCGTGACACGTGAGGATGTGGGGCTGCAGCTCACCATCACGCCACACGTTTACGACAGCGCCTCGGTACGCCTGGAGATCGCCCAGGAGATTACCAACGTCGTCGACTCGCCCGTTGGCTCCAGCGGCTTCGCCGATGTGGTCACATCAAAGCGCGAAATCGAAACCACGGTGCTCGCCAACAGCAATCAGACCGTTGTGCTCGGCGGTCTCATACAGGACGACACCTCCGACGCCCGCAAGAAAGTGCCACTGCTGGGCAATATCCCCGGACTGGGCGTGCTGTTCCGCTCCAAGGACGTGAAGCGCACGCGCACCAATCTCCTCGTCTTTCTGCGCCCGGTGGTCATCAACAGCACGGAGGAGACCACCAAGGCCACGCATGACAAGTTCAAGGGTGTCTGGGAAGTGGAGATCACAAGCGATCCACAAACCGCCATCGATGGCCTGTTCGAAGGCAAGTTACCGGCATCGGCGGACTGAGCCCCGGACATGACTCGTCGCTACCCGTCAGCGGAAGGCGTCGCCCGAGCCAACCCTTGCCCGCCGCTGTCAGGCGGGAGGCCAGTCAGCAACCTCCCGCATCCGCCCAGACCGGCGGCCTGACATGTCCTCCGACGGCGGATTGCGTTATCGGCTGACCCGCTGGCTGCTCGGCAAGCTGGTGGTTCCCCGCGTCGCCGGTTTCGAATCGCTGTCGGGGCATGAAACGGTCTACGTTCTGCAGAACCGCTCCGTCACCGATACAGCGCTGCTGTCGCTGGCATGCGCACAGGCAGCGCTACCGGATCCCCTTTCATCACTGCCGCTGGGCGACGTCACGGAAGCACACCGTTACTTCTTCCTGAACCGCGCAACAGGTTGGCAACAGCGACAGACGATGCGCTCCCACTCGGAGTTCATGCGTCGGCTTCTGGCAAACCCGGCAGCGATGAGCTCGGATGCGCTCATCGTGCCGGTGTGCATTCTCTGGAGCCGGGCCCCTGCCCGCGAGCACTCGTTCTGGCGGCTTCTGGTTTCTGAAGCCTGGGCTGTGACAAGCCGCTTCAAACGACTTCTCAATATCCTCATGAATCGCAGGGGTATCAGCCTGCAGTTCGGTGATCCTCTGCCGCTGTGCCAGGCCGCCGACCCGGAACTCCCGGACGGAGTACGCCTGCGTCGACTCGCGCGCCTGATGCGTGTTCGCCTGAGAAACGAGCGCATCGCCGCGCTCGGTCCTGATCTCTCTCATAGACGTACGCTGGTTGAACAGATCGCCGGTGCCCGTGCCGTGCAATCCGTCATTACGCGACAGGCAGCGGGCGATGTCGGCAAAGCCGCCGCCTTGCGCAGGCGCGCGCATGGCATCGCCCGCACCATCGCCTCGGACATGTCCTACCCGACCATCCGGGTTCTGGAACGATTGCTCACCTGGTTCTGGACGCGCATCTACGATGGGGTCGAAATCACCGGGATGGAGAATGTCACCGCGGTCGCCGCCAGCAGCACGCTGGTGTACGTGCCCTGTCATCGCAGCCACCTCGATTACCTGCTGCTGTCCTACCTGCTGTTTCACCGCAATCTCATGCTGCCGCACATCGCCGCCGGCGATAATCTGAACATTCCGGTACTGGGTTCCGTACTCCGTCGCGGCGGTGCCTTTTTCATGCGTCGCCGATTCGCGGAGGATGACCTCTACCGAACAGTGTTTTCGGAGTACCTCTACCAGGTCTACCGGCGCGGTTACAGCGTGGAGTATTTCCCGGAAGGTGGCCGCAGCCGGACCGGACGCCTGTTACCCCCGCGCACCGGTCTGCTGCGCATGACGCTCACCGATCAGGCTCGAGGGCTGCCCAAGGGCATCACCTTCGTCCCTGTCTACATCTCCTACGAAAAACTCGTTGAAGCGGCGAGCTACCTGGACGAACTGCGTGGCGCCGCGAAGCGGGGCGAATCCATGAGCGATGTGTTCCGTGGCCTGCGCCTGATCCGGCAGAACTTTGGCAAGGTTCAGGTACGCTTTGGTCAGCCTCTACGGCTGACCGACTGGCTCCTCGAACACAACAGGCAACAGGGCGAAGCGGCCCTGGCGCAACAGCTTGCCGTCGAACTGATGGAGCGAATCAACGCGGCCGTACACGTCAACGCCGTCAATCTGGTGGCGCTGGTGCTGCTGGCGACGCCGCGCCTGGCTATCGAGGCAAGCGTGCTGAACGAACAGATTGCGCTGCACAGCGCGCTGATGCGTCGCGCCGGCTATGACGTGGTCGAGTGGCACAATGAAGACTCCCTTCAGCACGTTGCCGGCCTGCAGCTCGTGGAACTCGAGACGCAGGACTTCGGCAGCGTGGTGAGCGCGGGAGCGGTTGCCGCCATCCTGCTGACCTGGTACCGCAACAATGTGGCGCACACGCTGTCCCTGCCCTCCCTGATCGCCTGCCTGCTGGTGAATCGCCGGCGTCCGCTGGCGCCTGACAGCCTTGCGTCGGTCGTGGATGCAATCCACCCCTATCTGGCAACGGAACTTGCACTGCCGGTACACAGTCCATCACTCGACAGCGTACTGGCACACATGTGTGAACTGGGTATCGTCCTCCGCACCGCGGAGGGCGCTCTCGAACCACCGCGCGAGGACACCGCCGACCATCAGCGGCTGCACCTGCTGGCGCAGGTGGTGATGCCATCTCTGGAACGCTTCTACATCGTCCTCGGTTTGCTGAATCGCGAAGATCAGCCGCTGAATCGTCGCTCGCTGCAGGAACGCAGCCGCGCCGTCGCCAAGCGGATGTCGCGCCTCTACGGTCTGAACGCGCCGGAATTCTTCGATGCCGGACTGTTCAACCAGTTTGTCGATCAGATGCTGAAACGCGACGCCCTTCGCGAGGACATGGACGGGAATCTGCGGCCCGCGGAGAGTACGCGGCAGATCGCGCGCGCCGCGGGCACCGTAATCGACCCCGATTTCCTGCGCGCCGTGCGGCGCGGCTGATTCCCACCCCACAGTCCTGATCACCCGACAACCTCAACGGTGCACGACAGGAAACCGAGCAGAACCGCCCGAACCTGGTTCAGCCCTCGTCGACTTCGCTGAGGCGCGCAGCGGCATGCACCGCATTCACCGGGCGGGTTTCCCCGATGCACCTCCCGGACCGTTCATTCAGTAGTGTGACAGGCAGTGCCGCGATATACGTCGAAGCGGACCGTTGTCCCCTTCAACTGCCAGTCGGGCCGACCGAGCATGGGATCGGTACGCCGTCGTTTGACAACGACCCGTTCACTCGCATGCCTGCGCGCAGTGTCGAGCAGACTCATCGGCGCGTCGACGCTATCGTCGACGATGGCTCGCAGCACCTGCATGGGCAGCTTCGCCAGCCCCTTGCGCCCCCGACCGGGAAACATCGGATCGAGGTAGATCACATCCCAGGTACCCGTTGCCATGACTCCTGCGGCCGATCCGTGAACAAGCGCCTCCACGACAACGGTGGACGCTTCAATCCTTTCACGCAACAGTGCCCAGACCAGCATGGACGCTTCCACCATGGTCACGCGCGCACCGAGCGCCGCCAGCTCCAGGCCATCCGATCCCCAGCCGGCCATGGCATCGAGGATACGTTTCGAAGGCCTGACATGCAGCCCCACGGCGCGTGCCAGCAACGACTGCGCGGATGCCTGTCGCGGGTCAAACGCGGGAGGTAGGAACGGGAGCCTGGCGTCATCGTAGACAACGCCACAACGGCCTTCCCGCAACACGAGATACGGCGGCCGTGCCGGCGTCTCCCGGTCCAGGGGGGCCAGCGCAAACCCGGCAAACCGCTGCCGTTCTTCCGGCGACATCGTGCCGGCATGAAACAGGTAAGGCGTCAAACGTGGATATCGATTCGCGCGGTCCGCTGACCACGCAACAAGCCGGCATTGGCGCTGTAGGTGAGCACCGCGTGCACGTCGCCCGGCCGGACACTGGCCAGGCGACGGAATCGCGGCGGTTCCTGCGCAGGCGCAGCGGCTACCTGCGGCCGCTCGCGAACGGGCTGGATGGTGGTGCTGACGGGAGTAATGGCGTTCATGGGTGCGTGAAGTATAGCGGCCCGCGGCCGGTCAGCCAGCGGCGGACACCCGCGGCTCATTCCGGCGACGATGGCGCGGGAGTCGACGGAACCCAGGGATGATCGCCGTCCACATATACCGGCAACACGCCCGCGACATCCGACCAGGCCGCCGAACCCATGTCGGCCGCGGCCAAACGGAGCAACGTGAGTCCCGGTTGGGGATCGGGCTCGATGGCTATCGCCTCTCCGTGCCACCATGCCGGCAAGCCACCAATGCACGCATCGTAGCCGACGCACCAGTCGGGCAGCGCGTCCACCAGCGTATCGTCGTGAACGCGTTCGAACGCCGCTGCGGGCGACACACGTTCGTAACCTGCCAGGTACCAGGCATTCGCGCGCGAATGCACCATGGTGACAACCGAGCGTACCGGCGTCGCGGCGGCGTGGGCGGCGAGCAGCCGCGAGGTGCTCACGCCAAGCGCACGCGCGCCGGTCGCCACCAAGATGCCCTGCACCGCAGCCACGGCAAGTCGCACACCCGTGAACGAACCCGGCCCGTTGACGTATGCCACGCGCTCCAGTGCGCGCGGTAGAATGCCCGCACGTGCGCAGAGGCCATCGATCATCTCCAGCAGCACCCGGTTGTGCTGACGCACGAGATGACGGGTGTCCGCGAATTCCGCTGCCGCGTGCAGCAGCGCCACGGAACACAGTGCTCCGGATGTATCGATGGCCAGCAACGTCGTCATGCGAATGGCGGGAGCCCGATAGAGAGGAACGTGGATAGTAACCAAGCAATCGACCTGAACGCAGCACTGGCACGCATCGCCAGCGACGTGGCGCCAATGGTGGACACCGAGCGCGTGCCGCTCGGGGCCGCGCAGGGGCGCATCCTGGCGGAGGCTCTGCGGGCCACCCATCCGGCGCCACCATTCCCCAGTTCGGCAATGGACGGCTACGCACTGCCAGCACCCGTGTCCGCAGATCTTTCCGGCACCCGCTGGCGCATCTCGGGTGAAAGTGCGGCCGGGCACCCATGGACGGGCGCGGCGCGCGATGGTGAGTGCATCCGCATTCTCACGGGCGCCGCGGTACCCGACGGTTTCACCCGGGTGGTATTGCAGGAAGACACGCGCCGCGACGGCGATGTCATCCTCATCAGCGGTCAGCCGGACCCCCGCAGCAACATCCGTCCCGTCGGGCACGATGTGCAGGCAGGTGAGCCACTGATGCCGCAACGGCAGCGCCTGGGCGCCCTCGAGATCGGACGGCTGGCCAGCGACGGGGTACGCGAGGTCAGCGTCTACCGACGGCCCCGGATCGGCGTCTTCTCGACCGGCGATGAGCTGGTGGATGCCGCCACCACCGGGGCGGATCTGCCCTACGGCTGCATCTACGAATCCAATCGGGCGACTCTTCTCGCCTTGCTGAAACACCTGCCGGTCGCGGTCACGGATCTGGGCAACCTGCCCGACGATGCGCAGACGACACGCAGGGAGCTGGACGTCGCCGCCCGTTCCCACGACCTGTTGCTGACCAGCGGCGGGGTCTCGGTTGGCGATCACGATCACGTGCGCAACGTCGTGGAGGCGCTGGGCTACGTCGCGTTCTGGAAGTTGAACCTCAAACCCGGCAAACCGCTGGCGTTTGGACGCGTGGGCAATTCCTGGTTCTGCGGGCTGCCCGGCAATCCTGTCTCCACCATCGTCACCTGGCTGCTGATTGCCCGCCCACTGGTGCTGCATCTGTGTGGCCAGCCAGGCAGCGAACCAGTCCGTCTGCCGGCGACCCTGGCCACCCCGGCCGAACACCATGCCGGGCGCACGGAATATCAGCGCGGATGCTTCAGCTGGCGGCCCGGTCAGCCGCTTCCGGTCGTTTCAATTCTCGGCGATCAGAGTTCCAATCGCCTCGCAACCTTTCAGGGCGCCAACTGCCTGGTCGAAATTCCGGCGGCGGTGCACGATCTGCCTGCCGGCGCCCCCGTCACGCTGCTGCCGCTGGCAGGCCTGCTCGACTGAATCTGGCTGGCGGCAACCGTGGGCCAGGGCGCGGCAGCTCAACCCAACGCGGCAACGATGGCAGCCCGAATGGCGTCCACGCTACCGACACCGTCGATACGGTGATAGCGGAGCTGCCCCTTGTCCGCACGGGACTGGTAGAAGTCCACCAGCGGTCTTGTCTGCGCGTTGTACACGTTGATGCGCTCGCGCACCGTGGCTTCACTATCGTCATCCCGCTGGATCAGCGGCTCACCGGTTTCATCGTCCCGGTCGGCCACCTTCGGCGGGCTGAATTCCACGTGATAGACCCGCCCCGAACCGGGGTGCACGCGTCGCCCGGTGATGCGACGAACGAGTTCCTCATCCGGCACCACAATTTCCACAACCGCGTCGATCGCAACGCCCGCCTGCTCCATGGCATCCGCCTGAGGAATGGTGCGGGGAAAGCCGTCGAACAGGAAACCGGCTGCACAATCGGGCGCCGTGATCCGGTCCTTCACCAGGTCTATGATGATGTCATCCGAGACCAGCGCACCGGAGTCCATCACCGCCTTAACGCGCTGGCCGAGCGTACTGCCCGAGCTCACCGCCGCACGCAGCATGTCACCCGTGGAAATCTGCGGAATATGCCAATGATCCTTGATGAATTGCGCCTGCGTTCCCTTCCCCGCACCCGGCGGCCCCAACAGAATCAGTCTCATCCGGCACTCCTCGAAAAAACGCCTACTTTGCCATGATCCGGCGGCGGTTTCCGCCGGTTGGTGGGCGGACACTGGTCCGTGGATGCGCCGCCATCAGTCGCCGATGACCTCCCGGCGCACATCCAGAACCCCCACAACCGGTCGCAGGTTCTCGATGAGGTGGTACACCTCCAGCAGGTCATCCGCGGCAAATTCAAGGGCGATCGTGGCACCATCCGGCGGCACCACCCGCGCCATCGACCCCAGCAGGGATATGCCGTGATCATCGACCACCCGGGTTACATCCAGCAGCAACCCCCCCCGATTGCGGCCGCGCAGTACCAGACGGTGCACCGCGCCACGGGTGACAATGGCCGGGTCCACCCCGGCGTCCGGCACGCCTTCCGGCAGCGCGCCACGGGTGATGCCCAGTTCCTCGATCCATGCCGAGATCAACGGGCGTACGGGACAGTCGCCATTACCGAGTGAGACGAGAAAGCGCTCGAAGTCCTGCTCACCCATGTCCTCCACCAGGGCACGCAGCGACGCCGTCGAGGGCAACGGCACTGCCAGCCGCTCACAGGCGCGACTGACTGCAGCCAGGCCTTCAGCCCGACTCATCTGATCGCCGCGCGACCGGAGCCACGCCTGAATCTTGCTGCGCGCCCGATTGGTGTGCACGTACCCGGCTTCGGGCTCCAGCCACACCCGCCTCGGCTCCTGCGTGGGGGAGGTGAGAATCTCGACGCGTTCGCCGTTGTGCAGACGCTGGTTCAATGGCACCTCGCGCCCATCAACGCGAGCGCCCACGCAGTGCTGCCCCACATTGGTGTGCACCCGAAAGGCAAAATCCAGCGGCGTGGCGTCCGCAACAAGATCGATCACGTGACCTTTAGGCGTGTATACGTAGATGCGCTCCTGGGAGAAAGACCGGGTCAGCTCCTCGCTGATGCTGCTGCGGCCACCCATCTCGTCGTGCCATTCCACCACATGGCGCAGCCAGTCCATTTTTGCGCCGATACCGTGATCCGCCTCGAGATCGCCCTTGTAGGACCAGTGGGCGCACACCCCCAGTTCCGCTTCGGCGTGCATCTCATGTGTGCGGATCTGCACTTCCAGAATCTTGCCATCCTTCCCGATCACGGCGGTGTGGATGGATCGATAGCCGTTTTCCTTGGGTGCGGCGATGTAATCGTCAAAGGCGCTGGGTACGTGCTGGAATTCCGTATGCACCACACCCAGGGCCCGATAACAGGCTTCCAGGTCATCCACCAGAACGCGCAGGGCCCGCATGTCATAGACCTGGTCCAGGGTCAGGTGTTTCGACTGCATCTTCTTCCAGATGCTGTAGATATGCTTGGCCCGCCCGACTACCGTGGCCCTGACCCCATGATTGGCCAGCAGGTCTTTCAGTTCGTCGGCCAGGGCCGCGATGCGCGCCTCACGCTCCGCCCGCCTGCCATCGAGTTGACGGGCGATGCTGGCATACACGTCCGGCTCGAGGTAGCGCATGGCCAGATCCTCGAGCTCCCATTTCAGGTGCCAGATACCCATGCGCCCTGCCAACGGCGCAAAGATCTGCCGCGCTTCCAGTGCGATACGCCGGCGGCGTTCTTCGTCGGCGCTCTTCGCCTCCCGCAATGCCACTACCCGTTCGGCCACCTTGATGACCGCCACCCGCGCATCGTCCACCAGGGCAACCAGCATGCGACGCACGTTCTCCACCTGATCCTGGCGTTCGCTGGTGAGCAGCGGCGTATTGGAGAGATCCAGGACGTTGGCGGTGGCCATGCGCGCAACGCCTTCCACCAGCGAGGCCACCTCGTCCGAATGTCGACGGGCAATGTCGCCGATGGACAGCAGGCCGTCCCGATGGGGGCGATAAAGCAGAGCGGCCAACAGTGCTTCGTTGTCGATACGCAGGCTCGCCACCAGCTCCGCGAGAGGTAGCCCGCGCTCCAGAAGGCGTTGCGCGCCAGGCAGCGATTCAAGATACCGGCAGACGTCCATGAGCCGCCCGATCTGCAGCCAGACATGTTCGCGGCACATGGTCTCGCACCACAGTGCGGTATCGATCCCGCCCCGTTCGTCGCGCGGCAATGCCCGGGTAACCTGGACCACGACCGCTCAGCCCAACCCGGTGAGGTTGGCTCGGGGGGTGCGACGGAAAACTGTCAGGTGACACATGATGGCTGAATCTTGACCCAGCGGCGGCAAGCGCGCAAACCGGGCGCAGACCAGGGACAGGCGCACGACGACACCACCTCAGCCAGCGCCACGAACGCGGCGGAAAACGCCCAGCGTTTCCACATGTGCCGTCTGCGGAAACATGTCGTAAACGCCAGCCTGCGCAAGCTGGAACCCCGCCGCCGCGAGGACGGCCGCATCAGCGGCGAACGTGACCGGATTGCAGGAGACATAAACCACACGCTCCACCCCCGCATGCAGCCAGGCCGGCAGGTTGGCGCCCGCACCGGTTCTTGGCGGATCGAGCAGCAGTGCATCGGCAGCCGTCACAGCCGCCGGAACGCAGTCGGGCTCATAAAGATCAGCCACCGAAAAATCCACCTTGTCCGCCAACGCGTTGTGCACGGCATTGTGCCTGGCACGGTCGACGGCATTGCCACCGGCTTCCACGCCGGCAACAGCAATTCCCGATCTCGCCAGCGGCAGCGAAAAATTGCCCATGCCACAGAACAGATCCGCCACCCGCCGGGTCCCCGCAAGCGCCATGACGGCACTGCGCACGAGACGCCGGTTGATGGCCGCATTCACCTGCACAAAATCCAGGGGCTGGAATTCGAAATGTAGTCCGAAGTCGGGGTTGGCATAGCCCAGCGGCGCACGCGGACCGGCGAGTTGGGCAACACTGTCCTCGCCGCCCCCCTGAAGGTAGACCGCTACATTGCGGGCCACGGCAAAATTGGTCAGTAGCACCAGATCTTCTGACGAAAAGGCCGTCAGGTGGCGGATGACGATGGCACACGAACGATCACCGGCAGCCAGTTCCACCTGGGGGATCAACCCTGCTATCGAGGTCTGGCCAAGCACCTCCCGCAATGGTGCAACCAGTGCGGCCAGCCGGGGGTCCAGAACCGCACAGTCCGTCATGTCGACAACCCGCCCGCTGAGGGCTTCGCGAAATCCGACGAACACCTTTTCCCCGACGCGCCGAACGCCCAGCCTCGCCTTGCGTCGATAGCCCAGGCGCGGTCCCGCCACTGGTGCCAGCCATCGTTCAACGTGCACCTCATGCACGTCAAGCAGAGCACGCAGTTCCTGTGCTTTTGCCGCCAATACCTGCTCGTCAGCGACATGCTGAAACCCGCAGCCGCCACAACGCGCCGCCACCGGGCAGGGCGCGGGCACACGCGCTGTGGATGGGGCGCCAACGATGCGGCCCGCCTCGCCCAGCCAATAGCCCTTGCGCCGCTTGAACAGCTGACCCTCAACCGTTTCGCCAGGCAACGCGTTGCGCAGGCGCACCCTGCGGCCCTCGACGCAGCCTTCGCCAAAACCGTCGGCTGTCAGCGACGTTATCTCAACCGTGACCGCAAGCGGCAGCTTCGCACGACCACTCATGAACGCTTCACCGGCAGGAGGCTGCGGCTGGCGAGTGGGCGACCCCCGAGGTGCTCATCGATGAGCGCGCGAAAAACCAGGCGGGCGGTACGCCGAACCTGGGCATCGGTGTACTCGTCCGCGGCGATCGCCAGCAAATCGGCGCCCGCGTACGGTCCCGCCGCATCGACAATCAGCCCTTCGTCGGCCTGCAGGCGATAGCGCTGCGACGCCTCAACAGGCGCACCGGATGCGTCCACATCCATGCTGACCCCGAAGCCTGTTTCCAGCAGCAGTTCCTTCTCGAACCGCCTGAGCAGCGGTGACGCCGACACACCGAGTGCAAACTGATCAAGCAGCACACAGATGAATTCAAAGAGTCTGGGATGCGGATCGTGCTCATGCAGCAGTCGCACCAGCAATTCAAGAACATAGAAACCCGCAGGCAGACTCGACTCAGGCAGTTGGCGCGCGGACTCCAGCTCCACCGAGGTCAGCGTCAGCAGCGCACCCTGCCCTGACCAGCCGGTCGTGATCTGGTTGAACGGTTGCAGCATGGCGTTGCCGCCGCGGCGGGCACGACGTATACCCCTGGCGATGCCCGCCAGCATGCCGTAGCGTGCCGTAAACAGGCGCACCAGGCTGCTGGTCTCACGATAGGGCTGCACATGCACGACAAGCGCACTCACGCCGTTCACGCGCACCGTCAGGCGCCTCGTTCATCCAGGCCGAAGCGATGCAGCAGGCGGCTGTCGTTGGTCCAGCCTTTGCGCACCTTCACCCAGAGATTGAGCATCACCGGCGCTTCCAGAAGCTTCTCGATATCCATCCGCGCGTCCTGGCCGACAGCCTTGAGCATGCTGCCCTTCTCGCCGATGACGATCGCCTTCTGCCCGTGCTTCTCAACAAAGATATCCGCGCGGATATGCACGCGCTCGGGAGTCACCGTGAAAGCCTCGACCACTACCGCCGTGCGGTGGGGCAATTCGTCGCCCAGACGACGCATGAGCTTTTCGCGTACGATCTCCGCCACCAGGTAGCGCTCGCTGGCATCCGTCACCTGGTCCTCCGGGAACTGATGCGCAGCTTCCGGCAGAAACGCCGCGACAAGCTCACGAAAGCGGTCCAGACCGTCCCCTTTCAGCGCTGACAACGGCACAATTTCACGGAACACACCCATCTCTCCCAGTTTCCGCATGGCTGGCAGCAGACGTGTCTTGTCGCGCAACAGATCGACCTTGTTGAGTACGGCGAGCGCAGGAACGCCAGCCTCACGGATCCGGTCGATGACAATGGTATCTTCCTCTGTAAGGCGCTCATGCTCGAACAGCGCGACCACCAGATCCACATCGGCAAGTATGGAAGTGGCATTGCGTACCATCAGTCGGTTGAGCTGTCGATTCCCGGGTACGTGTATACCAGGCGTGTCGACGTAGATCGCCTGGACACCACCCCGGGTGTCCACGCCCAGCAGGTTGCGCCGTGTGGTCTGGGGCTTGCGGGAGGTAATGCTGAGCTTCATGCCAAGTACATGGTTGAGCAGCGTGGACTTGCCGACATTGGGTCGACCGACCAGCGCGACAAATCCGCACCGGGGTGCCACTGTCTGCGCGTCGGATGAATGTGTTGAATCGGTCATTGCCGCGTCCGCCTGCCACCTGCTCCAGGGGTTTCCATGTCATTCTCCAGGGTCTTGCAAACCCAGCAGTTGTACCGCCGCGGCCTGTTCCGCTGCCCGGCGGGAGCGTCCCGTGCCCGTCGCGATCCGACCCAGCGCGGAGCACCGGACTTCATATGTTCGTGCATGATCCTTGCCGTGCGTGGCGATCACTTCGTACACGGGGAGGCTGTCCCCACGAGCCTGCAGCACTTCCTGCAAGCGCGTCTTCGCATCCTTGAGTACCTCCCCTTTCAGGGCCTGGATTTCCGCCTGAAGCAGTGCATCGATCACGGCTCTCACCGCCTCGAGACCACCGTCGAGGTAGATGGCTCCCAGCACGGCTTCGAGGGTGTCCGCCAGAACCGAGCCGCGGCGATGCACACCGCTACTCGACGCCGCCACGCCGAGCCGCACCGCCTCACCGATGCCCACGTGCTGCGCTACCCGCGCGAGTGTCTCGCGCTTTACGAGCCGTGCGCGCATCAGCGTCAGATCCGATTCGGGAGCCGCACCATTTTCGGCGTAGAGCCGGTCGCTGACCACCAGGCCCAGCACGCTGTCGCCGAGAAATTCCAGTCGCTCGTTGTGTGCCACGCCGACGCTGCGGTGCGTCACCGCACGTTCGAGCAGTGTCACGTCCCTGAACTGGTAGTGCAGTGCATCCTGCAGACGGTGCAGCGCTCTGTCCGTCATCGTCGCGCCGGGTGGATGCGTCCCCCGGGCCGCGTCTCAGAATGTCCGTTCATGCCTGAACAGGAGCAGAATGTAGGCATTGCCGACCAGCGGTTCGCGCACCTCGTACTCCGCGCTGACCTTCACCGCGCCTTTGTCACGTTCGTAGTGAATGATTTCCTTGGGATCGAGGTCGTAGATGCTGTTGATCTTGAAGCGCTTCTCAAGCGTTTCCATCAACTGCGTGCGCCCGCCCGTCTGTACTTCCTGGGGGGTCAACCCGTCGACCAGATCGTTGACGGTTGCGTTTGTCATGTAGTGGGGAACGATACGCAAGGCCATGGTCACCACAAGGATCACCGTCACCAGCAGAAACATCATGCCCATCATCGACATGCCGCGTTCTCGCCGAATCGTCATGGCTATTCCTCCCGCCAGAAATATCAGTCCAGCCACCGGTTGCGGTCAAACGTCGGCCAGTGCAAACCGGGATCCTTGTGCAGCCAGATGGCCACTGCCTTGCCGACGATTCGCTGCTCCGACGCAGGCCCCCAGCGCCGGCTGTCGTCGCTGAGATCCCGGTTGTCGCCCATCATGAAATAGTGACCCTCGGGCACCACCCATTCCCGTGCCTGCTCGCTGTTCTGCAGACGATGCGTGGCGTGCGCGACGCCATTGATCACTTCCGTGTATTCACGGGCCGTGTACAGACTGTTCGACTCCGCATGGTACCGGGTGACCTCACCGACATAGTCATATTCCAGCCGTTCCCCGTTGATGTACAAGGCCTTGTTCACATAACGGATACGGTCTCCCGGCAGACCGATGACCCGCTTGATGAAATAGCGCGGATCGTGCGGCGGGATGAAGACCATGATGTCGCCCCGCTGCGGCTCACCAACGTCGAGTATCTTGGTGCCGAGAATTGGCAGGCGTAGCCCGTAGGCATATTTGTTGACCAGGATGAAGTCACCCTTTTCCAGCGTCGGCACCATGGACTCGGAAGGAATCTGGTAAGGCTCGCCAAGAAAGCTGCGCAGCACCACAACAAACAGCAATACGGGAAACAGCGACTTCGCCAGCTCGACCGGAACGGGCTCCTTGTCCACCACCGTTTCGCCGTCCGCCGTCTGGGCTGCAAGTCGCTGCAGCCGGTTCCGGCGCAGGAAGAGCACGTCACAGGCCCAGATGGCGCCGCAGATCAGTACCGCCCATGTCAGCCAGAATGGAAGATCGATATCCACCTCAGCGCTCCACCTTCAGCGCCGCGAGGAAGGCGTCCTGGGGAATCTCGACCCGGCCCAGCTGTTTCATCCGTTTCTTGCCCTCTTTCTGCTTCTCCAGCAGCTTGCGCTTGCGGGTGATGTCGCCGCCGTAACACTTCGCGGTGACATTCTTGCGCAGCGCCTTGACCGTCTGACGGGCGATGATCTGGCCACCGATTGCCGCCTGGATGGCCACGTCGAACATCTGCCGCGGAATGAGCTCCTTCATCTTTTCCGTCAGGGAACGCCCCCGGCTCTGTGCATCGTCGCGGTGGGCAATCATGGCCAGCGCGTCAACACGTTCGCCGTTGATGAGTATGTCCAGCCGCACGAGTCTCGCGGACTGAAAGCGGACGAAAGAATAGTCCAGCGACGCATAGCCCCGGCTCACGGACTTCAGGCGATCAAAGAAATCCATGACCACTTCACTCATCGGCAGCTCGTACTGCATGGACACCTGACCCGCCGTGTACTGCATGTTCTTCTGCACGCCGCGACGTTCCACGCACAGTGTCATCACCGCACCCACATGTTCCTGCGGCAGGAGAATGTTCACCTCCGCGATAGGCTCGCGAATGTCCGCGTACTGCGCCGGCAGCTTCGACGGGTTGTCCACCAGGATGACTTCGCCGTCCGTCTTCTCGACCTCGTAGATCACCGTCGGCGCGGTGGTGATGAGATTCAGGTCGTATTCGCGCTCCAGACGTTCCTGCACGATCTCCATGTGCAACATGCCGAGGAAGCCGCAACGAAAGCCGAAACCGAGCGCATCAGAGGTTTCCGGTTCGTAGAACAGGGACGCATCGTTGAGTCGCAGTTTTTCCAGGGCCTCGCGAAACGCCTCAAAGTCCTCGGAAACCACCGGGAACAGGCCGGCGTACACCTGCGGCTTGACCTGCGCGAAGCCAGGCAGCGCGGGCGTGTCCGGCGCTCGCTGGGAGATCAGCGTGTCGCCAACCGGGGCGCCGCGGATGTCCTTGATGCCGGCCACAATGTAGCCCACCTCACCGGCCGACAGGCTGGGGTCCACCCGCCGCTTGGGAGTGAACCGTCCCAGCTCGTCCACCTCGTAACTGCGCCCGGTGGATTTCACCGTAATGCGATCGCCCTTGCGGATGCTGCCCTCCATCACCCGCACGAGCGACACGATCCCGAGATAGTTGTCGAACCAGGAATCGATGATCAGCGCCTGCAGAGGCGCCGCAGGATCGCCCTGGGGGGGTGGAATATCGGCAATCAGCCTTTCGAGCAGCGCTTCGACACCCTGGCCCGTCTTGGCGCTCACCTGCGAAACATTGGTGACATCGAGACCGATGATGTCCTCGATTTCGCGGCTCACCAGCTCCGGGTCAGCCTGCGGCAGATCAATCTTGTTGAGCACGGGCAGCACTTCCAGACCCTGCTCGACAGCGGTGTAGCAGTTGGCGACCGACTGCGCCTCGACCCCCTGCGCGGCGTCCACCACCAGCAACGCACCTTCACAGGCGGCCAGACTGCGCGATACCTCGTAGGAGAAGTCCACGTGCCCCGGCGTATCGATGAAATTGAGCTGATAGACCTTGCCGTCATGCGCCTTGTATTTCAGCGTGACGCTCTGCGCCTTGATGGTGATGCCGCGTTCGCGCTCGAGATCCATGGAGTCGAGCACCTGCGAGGCCATTTCCCTGTCCGACAGGCCACCACAGGACTGGATGAAGCGATCCGCCAGCGTGGACTTACCGTGATCGATGTGGGCAATGATCGAAAAATTGCGAATGTGCTCGAGTGCGGGCAACGACTATCCAGGGCTTGCGGCGGGGAATATCGCGCGCCTCTTCAGGGCACGCGACGGCGCGCGAGTGTAGCGGAACTGACCCTGCATGGCGATCCCTCCCCGCATCCCTCCCACCAATTGCCGGGGGCAACGGGGGCACAGACAGCACAGTGGATCGTCCGTCTCGGCGGATCATCCGCTGGTCGGCGGGGAGATGGCGTCGCAGCAGCCGGCAACGCCGGTTTCCGCCCCCACGAAACCTGCAAGGCAAGGGGGCGCGCCACCCGTGCTCGACCGGCAGGCCGCCCGGAAGACGGTCTGCCAGTCACCAACGGAAAGCCGCTGGCACTTCCCTCGTGGACTACTCCGGCACCCGCAGCGCCAGGAACACGGAACTTCCGTTGCGTTGCACGAGCACCGGCACGGACTTCCCGGCGGGCAGGTTCTTCACCGCCTCGTCAAACGCCTTCACGGAGGAAATCACCACATTGTTCAGCCTCAGAATGATATCGCCGGGTTGTATGCCGGCGGCCTCTGCGACACCTGCAACACCGGTGACGCGCACGCCATGTTCAATACCCAGTTGTTCGAGCGCCGCCTCATCCAGGCTTTCGACCGACATCCCGATTGCATTCTGGCTTGCTTCGCCGGCGCCCGGGCCACCCGTCTCGCTTTCATCCGCAAGTTCGCCCACCTTGAGCTTGATGACCTTGCGCTCGCCGTTGCGGACAACGTCAAGCTTGGCCTCGGCGCCCGCGGCGACACGCCCGACATAGTGCGGCAGTTCCGCCGATCGCTCGATGGCATGGCCGTTGAACGCCGTAATGATGTCACCTTCCATCAGCCCGCCCTTGGCGGCGGGACTGTCGTCCAGCACCTTGGATACCAGGGCGCCGCGCGGCCGGTCGAGACCAAACGACTCCGCGAGATCCCGGTTCACTTCCTGGATGACCACGCCGAGCCAGCCCCGGCTGACGTGGCCGCTGTCGCGCAGTTGATTGACCACTTCCATGGCGACATCAATGGGGATCGAGAACGAAACGCCCATGAACCCCCCGGAATTCGAATAGATCTGCGAGTTGATACCCACCACCTCGCCAGCGAGGTTGAATAGCGGACCTCCGCTGTTACCTGGATTGATCGCAACGTCCGTCTGAATGAACGGAACATAGTTCTCGTTCTGCGCGGTAGGCAGGCTTCGACCCTTGGCGCTGACGATACCCGCGGTCACCGAGTAGTCGAAACCGAAAGGTGAGCCGATGGCCAGTACCCATTCGCCAACCTTCAGTTTCTCCGAACTGCCCAGCTTGACGACCGGCAAGTCTTCCGCCTTCACACGCAGCAGCGCGAGATCGGACCGCCGGTCACTGCCGACAACTTCCGCATCGAGTTCCCGCCGATCGCTCAGACGTACCTTGATGCTGTCCGCCTCCTCCACGACGTGGTAATTGGTCAGTACATAGCCATCCTTGTCGATGATGAAACCCGAGCCCAGAGAGCGGGACTCGCGTTCGCGCGGCGGGTACTGATCGGGCGGGAAGAACCGCCGGAAGAATTCGTCCATGTCGCGATTGCGTGACGGACCACGCCGCACGACTTCCTTTCTTTCGGTGGAGATATTCACCACGGCGGGAGAATTGGCTTCCACCAGGCGCGTGAAATCCGGCAGGCCGTCCGCCCGGACGAACGGCGCGAACAGCAGCAGGACAGCCAGCAGGCTGGCGCCGGTACGCGCGTGAAGCATTAATCTTGTCATCGGTTGTCCTTCATGTAGATCAAGGTAGTCAGGTGGAATACGGAGTGTGTCAACCACCACCCTGTTCCCGCGCACGGTATCCGGACTGGCAGGCGTTCGTCACCGCCGGCCCCTGGGCGGACGCATCCATGGCTACCCGCAGCGCGGCCAGCAGGGAAGTGCGGCTGGTCGAGAGCCGCCGCACGGCCAGCTTCATGCCCCCGAAACAGCCAATCCCCCCGGCCAGCGCGGCGAGGCCGTCGCCGAGGCCGGCGGACGTCGCCGCCAGTGTCGCCAGGATAACTGCGGCCAGGGGCAGACCATACAGAGTCAGGTGGACCTCATTCAACGCGCGGCGTCCCCAGGCGAGATGCGCAATCCCATCGGGCGCATCTACCGCAATCGGTTCGGGTCCATCGAGCTCGAGTTCCGGGGTCACGCGACTGGCACACCGCAATACACACGCCGCGCATTCTGACCGGGGTAATCTGAACATTCGCTGACCGTTTGCATCTGTAACAAGCTCACCAGTGCGTTGCAACAAGTCAGCGGTTACCACTGCGCAGCCTCATGCCATTCAGGATCCGTCGCGCCGTCAAGGGCGGTATTTCGCCAACCACCGTGACGATACCCTGCTTGCCCTCGCCCGCTTCCACCAGCTGGTCGACGACGACCGTCGCCCCCCGCCGCGACTCCATGCCCGTCTCCACACCCTGGACGGCGGGCTCGACATAAATGCTGAAACTGGCGAGGCCATCATCGTACATGGCAACGTCCGGACGCACGACAGGGGCGCCAGGCTGATCGGCACCACGCAGCGTCAGCCGGAAGCCCGGAGGAATCCAGGTCGCTTCCCAGTCGAGCTGTCCGTCCTGTCCGCCAGGAGCTTCGGTTCCGCCAGGTGCGGTCGCAGACACCCGCGCTTCCGCCGGCGGCGATTCCGGCAACTTCACCTGGTCACCCAGGCGCAGCTCGCTGAGTTCGAAGACGTCGAGATGACGTCCGTTTGCCGCCGTGGTTTCACCCCGCAGCGGGAGCGCCGTGGCCGCGTCGAGCCAGATCCGGCGGGCATACCGATGGTCGTCTCTCGGCGCGAAGGCGATGCAGACCGCCGGGCGGTCGGCAACCCGCTCCGCGCTGGCAAGTGAAACGTCGTAGATGTCCATCGATGGCACACCGCGTATCAGCGATTGCACGAACGGGTACGCGAAGGGCGCATCGGCGCCAGCCACCGCATCGCCCCCGGACTGCCGGAAGGTGCTCAACCGGTCACCGTCACGTCGCAGTTGCACCCAGTCGCCACGCTGGGGCTCGACAACCTCATGAACACCATCCGCACCAAATACGTGCACGATGCGGGCAACGGCAAGATCCTCACCATCCATCCAGCTCAGTCGACCGGCGTAGGAAACCTGCCGTTCGGCCTCCCGCATGCGCTGCAACCAATCGAGTACCTGACCGTCGGCGAAAACCCACTGCATCGCCAGCATACCAAGCAGGACCACCACGCTGCGCAGGAAACCGCTCATCAGCGTGGGGCGACCCCGTCTCGCAGCTGGCTACTCTCTGACGCGGGTAACGCCAGCATGCGGGTTGCGGCAACCGGTCCGTAGCCGCTTGCCGCGGCCTGGCGCAGATGCATGCGCAGGTAGGCTTCATGGCGACGCAGTGCCTCGTCACGCTGCAGTTCGGCTACCCCGTTTCCGCTGCTCACCCGCTGGGAGGCCGGTCCGTCGAACAACGGCACCACCGGTCGCTCGACAACTGCCAGGGAGGGCGTGGTCGTCGACGGCGCCACACCGGAAAAATAGACCGCAATTCCCGCGCCCAGCATCACCGTGGCCGCTATCGCCACTGACCATCGCGACGTCGAGCGGCCGGATCGCGCTGGCAGCGGGGCTGGCGCAGCCGGGTCAGACACCAGCGCCGGCTCGTCCACCGCCAGGGCCTCGCGCACCCGTCGCCTCAGCGCCAGGGACGATGCGAGGACAGCCGCGTCGGCATCACCGCGCAGCGTGGCCTTGATCAGGCTGTAGCGCGCCCATGTGTCACGCAATTCGACATTTCGACTGGTCTCGTCCAACACCCGACGCAGGGTGAACTCGTCCGCTTCGCCATCCAGCACCGCGGAAAGTGCTTCTCGCAATTGTTCTGACATCGTCTGCTACCCGGATCCGCCCTCTTCGCCGCCAATCGCCCGGCCGTCGGCGCGCACAATCGCCCACCGTATACGCTTTGGTTCATCACGCCCCTGCAAGTTCCCGAACGGTCCAAATCGACCGCGCAGGCGAGCGTCAACCCGCCTTTGAGGAAAAGGTCTGGCAAGGACCTTTCATCCGCCGGCAGCCATGCGTTGCCGGCTGCCCCCTACCCCGGTACACGCTCACGTCCGCGTCCCGCCTCGTCCCAGCAGCGGTCGCATGGCAACATCGATGGCCTCCCGGGCACGGAATATTCTCGATCGCACGGTGTTCACCGGGCATTCCAGAACCTGACCAATCTCTTCGTAGCTCAGGCCATCGAACTCGAACAACGTCACCGCCAGGCGCTGCTCCTCCGGTAGTGCCGCCAGCGCCTTGAAAATCACCGCCTGCAATTCATCGCGGGCGAGCAGCGACTCGGGATCGTCCAGATCCCACAGCGATTCCGGTACCGCCGTCGATTCCTCGTCTTCCATGGCAATCGTGCCTGGTCGGCGGTCTCTCGCCGCAAGGTGATGCTTCGCGGTGTTGACCGCAATCCGGTACATCCACGTGTAGAACTGGCTGTCACCGCGAAACTGTGGGAGCGCCCGGTATGCGCGAATGAACGCTTCCTGGGTGACATCGAGCGCATCTTCCGGATCCCGCACGTAGCGCAGCACCAGGTGATGAATGCGATGCTGATAGCGCGTAAACAGCAGGTCAAAGGCGAGACGGTCTCCCTTTTTGACCCGGCGTACCAGTTCCTTGTCCGTTTCCTGCGATACCGCCAAGCTGTCGGGCCGTCGTCTGCGAATAGTCTTCGGTGCACAAGCCCGCCGGTCTGACTGCATGCCCGTCCGGGGACGGGCAACAGCAACGCGGCTTGCGAGCGCCGCTATTCTGCCGTCCCTGACCAGCGGTTGCCAGAATTGCCCCCTTGCCAGTAACCCGCGGCGCGGTTAAGCATGTCATCCCTTGCTACCGTATCGACCGGCACCTCCCATGAACCAGCGCTTCTCCACGGACATTCTCATCATCGGCGGAGGTGCTGCCGGTCTCTCAGCCGCGCTCCATCTGGCGCCACACGCCCGGGTGACAGTCCTGTGCAAAGGCGAAATCGGCTCTGCAT
Organism: Pseudomonadales bacterium; assembly: GCA_024234635.1. Classification (GTDB taxonomy): domain Bacteria; phylum Pseudomonadota; class Gammaproteobacteria; order Pseudomonadales; family Azotimanducaceae; genus SYFY01. The sequence goes on from JACKNX010000012.1 coordinate 76,754, forward strand.
CATCGCACTGGGCACAGGGCGGGATCGCGGCGGTAACCAGCGAAGAGGACAGTCTGGAAGCACACGTCCAGGACACATTGCGAGCCGGCGCGGGGTTGTGCGACGAACGGGCTGTGGGATTTACGGTCGAAAATGCCCCGGCCGCCATCCGCTCGCTGGTGGAATGGGGTGTCACGTTCGATACGGAAAACAATCACTGGCACCTCACCCGTGAGGGCGGACACTCCTTCCGGCGCATCCTGCATGTGGCGGATGCCACCGGAAAGGCAATCACCGAAACACTCATGCAGCGGGTGCTCGATCACGAGAACATCCAGTTCTTCAACGACCGCATCGCCATCGACGTGATCAACCGGTCACGACTCGGCCGATATTCCAGTCGCTGCGCCGGCGCCTACGTCCTCAATCGCAGCACCGGCCACGTGGAAGTGTTCCAGGCCCGGTTCGTGATTCTCGCCACCGGCGGCGCCAGCAAGGTCTACCTGTACACCAGCAACCCGGACAGCTCCACCGGTGACGGCATCGCCATGGCCTGGCGCGCGGGCTGCCGGGTGGCGAACATGGAGTTCAACCAGTTTCACCCCACCTGCCTCTACCACCCGCACGCCAAGTCGTTTCTTATCTCCGAAGCCGTACGCGGGGAAGGCGGCGTGCTGAAACTGAAGAACGGCCGACGATTCATGGATCGCTACCACGAACTCGGCGAGCTTGCTCCGCGCGACATCGTCGCTCGCGCCATCGACCACGAGATGAAACGTACCGGTGCGGACTGCGTCTACCTGGACATCAGCCACCGGCCGCCGGAGTTCATCCGCGCACACTTCCCGACCATTTCCGCGCGCTGCATGGAATTTGGCATCGACATCACGCGGGATCCCATTCCCGTCGTCCCCGCCGCGCACTACACCTGCGGCGGCGTGGTGGTGGACGAATGTGGCGGCACGGACGTGCCGGGGCTGTATGCCATCGGCGAAGTCAGTTGCACGGGATTGCACGGCGCCAACCGGCTGGCAAGCAACTCACTGCTCGAATGCCTGGTTTACGCGCGCTCCTGCGCCGACCATATTCGTGGCCTGCTGCACCTGCCGGAGGAACTGGTCCGCATTCCCCACTGGGACGAATCCAAGGTCGTCGACTCCGACGAAGACGTGGTCATTGCGCACAACTGGGACGAATTGCGACGGTTCATGTGGGACTACGTCGGCATCGTGCGCACCAGCAAACGGCTGGAGCGGGCACAGCGACGGCTCGATCTGCTCAAGCAGGAGATCAACGAGTACTACCGCCACTACCGGGTGTCCAACGATTTGCTGGAACTACGCAATCTCATCACCGTTGCCGAACTCATCGTCCGCTGCGCAACCGCCCGCCGGGAGAGTCGCGGCCTGCACTACACGCTGGACTACCCGGAGCTGTTGCAGGAAGCCGAAGACACCATCCTGTTCCCGGGCTCGATGGAACACCTCACCGTGTTGCGACCCGACGGCTCCGGCTGAGGCGGGTGAACGTGGCCGCGCAGCGACGCGGCTCACAACAACCCCGCCAACTGCTCCCGCACACCCCGACGGAGCGCCGCAAATTCAGCGGCCGGCAGCTCGTCGGCGAACACCCAATCCACGGTACCGTCGTACCGACGCACCGCCAGGCTGCGCGGATAGAGCCGGATTTCGCACACCTGTGCCAACGGGATGTGCAGGCGATACCGGGACCAGCGCGGGGCATTGGCTTCCCCCCACAACAGCAGCAACGCCGCGCCGCAGGCACCGAACCACAACCAGGCACCCGCGGCCAGCACCGCGCACAAAAGGGCGAACCAGCGGCGACGGCTTCGGCCACGCAGAAGCACAACGGTCATGGGAAAACGCCGCGCCCGGCGCACCGCATCGCGCGCCGGAGCAGGAGCGATCGACGCCTACGGCATCGCCCCGTGCGCGATGATGCGTTCGACCACCGCGCGCACAGCGGGATCGTCAGGTTCCTCCCGCCCCTGCAGCCAGTCGAACAGCTGCCAGTCTTCGCATTCCAGCATGTCGGCATACACCGCCTGATCAGCCGGTGAGAGCGTATCGAAACATGCCTCCACGAACGGCAGGAGCCGAAACTCCAGCTCGAGCATGCCGCGGCGGCTGCGCCAGTACACGCGCTGACGCCTGTCGTGCGCCTCGCCGGCACTCTCATCCTCACGGGCCTGCCGCCCATCGTCACTGCACATCGCACTACCTTGCCGTTAGACTGCGGTCCGCATGATAGTCAATGTCCGCTGCGTGAGTGAGCCATGACCGAATCGACACTGCAAATCGACGACCTGGCCGTACTGTTGTTCCACGGACCGGAGTCCGGCCGCTTTCTTCAGGGCTACCTGACGTGCGATACCGCGGAACTGGGAGAGCACTGGCAGCTGACCGCCCTGTGCAACCTGCAGGGGCGCGTGGTTGTCAGCGGTTGGGCGCGTCGTCATGACGAGGGTGTGGAGCTGCTTGTACATCGGGAAATGGCCGAGGCCACGCTGACGTTTCTCTCTCCATACCTGCGCCTGGCGCGCGCGCGCGCGAGCCTTCGGGAAAACGTGGCGATTACGCTGCGGATGCCAACCGGGGAAGACGCCCCTCTGGAGTTCAGCATCGGCGCCGCCTCAGGCGCATCGTCACACGCGGACGACAACCGGCTTTTGAGCCTGCTCTGCTTGCGGCGGGTCGTGCTCATCCGCGCCGCCACCTCCGCTCGCTTTCTGCCCCAGGCGCTCGGCCTTGTGGCCGCGGGCGCCGTCGCATTCGACAAGGGCTGCTACCTCGGCCAGGAAGTTGTGGCGCGCGCCCAGCACCGCGGTCAGGTGAAGCGCCATCTGCAGCTCACCGCAGCCCCAACCGATCCCCAACCGACCCTCGGCGAACGCTACAGGGATCCGGTAACCGGCATCGAGGGGGATCTCGTGCAGACCAGTTCCGCCGGCTGCCTCGTCGTGAGTCGCGGCAATACCGAATCCGCACCCGATTCACAGGCGGACGAGGCACACATCACAAGCTGAGTGACCGGCCCGGTCACCGCCAACCCCTGCTGGCTATACTTCGTACTGACTGACACGGAGTCACTCTCCCCATGACGGATCTCGCGCAGGCCATCGAAACTGAACTGCAGGAAGCCGCTGAAAGCGACGAACTGGAACTGCCCACCCTTCCCGAAGTGGCATTGCGTATCCGCGATGTCGCCTCGGACCGCAACGTGTCCGGTACTTCCCTGGCCGCGGTTGTCGCCGAGGATCCGGTGCTGACCGCGCAGCTGATGCGCGTTGCCAATTCACCCATGTTCCGCGCGGTAAAACCTATCGATGATCTGCAGATGGCCATCAGCCGCATCGGCGTGGAATACGCGGCGAACCTGGCCACCGGCCTCGCCATGCAGCACATGTTCCAGGCCACTTCGGAGCTCATCGACCGCAAGTTGCGGGAAACATGGAGCCATGCCGTGGATATCGCCGCCATCTGTGGCGTGCTGGCGCGCAGCTTCACCGACCTCGCCTCCGACCAGGCGACACTGGCCGGTCTCACCCACAGCATCGGCGTGCTGCCGATCCTGTCCTGGGCCGAGCACAACGACCACCTGGTGGAGGACGAGGCGATCCTGAACCGGGTGATCGAAAGCAGCCACGGCAGTATCGGCACCATGATCCTGACACGCTGGAATTTCCCGCCCGAGCTGGCAAGCATTCCGTCTCAGCTGACCCGCTGGGACCGCGAGGTTGCCGACTCGGACTTCACCGATCTGGTCCAGATCGCCACGCTGCAGTCCGTGGTCGGCACGGAGCACCCACTGACGCAACTGGACTGGTCCGAGGTATCTGCGTTCAGCCGTCTCGGTCTGGACCCGGACAGTGCCCGTGAAACGCTGGACTCCTTCCGCGATGCATTTGACATGGCGCGGGAGATCTATCACTAACAGCTGGCCACGTTGCGATTGCCAGCGCTGTCGCGCATGGAACTTCGCTCCATGAGAGCTGCTGAACGCGCTGCCCTGGTACGCCAGCCAGGCAGGGCTGGCGAGCGGATGCAGCGAAAAAGTCTGTATTTGGCGCAAGACAGCGAAGCCGAAGACAGCTGAAAGAGTTCAGGAGGGACTTTTTCCGCATCTCGTCAGGATGCACCACCGTGCTTCGTGCCGTGGGCATCGTGCGCATTGCCTCGCGCCCACCGTCGGGCGTAGCATCGGACCGAGGTTGCAGCTGGGGATGCGGCGACCAGAAAGGACATTCTCGAGGGGGGAATACAATGATGAAAGCAGGCAAGGCATGCTTCGTGGTGGCAGTCATGATGATGGGCGGGCTCGCCATGGCGGATCCGGGCAAGGGCGGATCAGCGCCCGCGCAGCAGGGCGACGTGGAAGATCTGCCCGTTTGTTACGCGCGGGGAACCGATACACTGGGATCCGCTGTCGACGCGGTTGCGGTTGCCGATCTCAACGCGACGACAAACGTCGGCAACCCGGGTTTTGACGCCGGGCTCGCGCTGTATCGTGCCTGCTTCTCCGATGACTTTTCGTTCACGCTGCAATTCGACGGCGTGACCGCGTTGACGGTCCCTGATCCAGCGACCCGTACGGCAGATACCGATGCCGCGCTGCAATGGGCGAACTTCGTGAACAACGCATTTCGGGGGCCGGGTTACAAGAACACCCAGCATCACATGGGTTCCATCTCGAGTGAGATACGCGGCCGGCACGCGCAGGTCGTCTCGTACCTGATTGCTACCCATACGTATGGTCCGGCAGGCGCCGCGCCTGAAGGCTCCACCGCTGTTGTCGGTGGAACATACACTGATGAAGCCGTGCGCGAACATGGCCACTGGGTGATCAAGCAGCGCACGCTCAACATCACCTCCAGCATCACCCATCTGGCGCCGTAGCAGGGACGACAAGCGCCCCGTCGAACTGACCGGCACGGCATCCCCGTGTCGGCCGGTTCAGCACGAACGGGTGACCAACGGCCCCGCCGTTTGCCGTTGCACCTTCTTTACGTGGTCGACGTATACGCCGGCATCTCGACCGCGGTTTGCCCTTGCGTCGTCATCGGCCAGCCAGGCCGCATCGGGTCACGCCAGCACGAGTTTGCATGGCGATACCGGTTCTGCCTGGTGTCAGACGGTACACATTCGACTGGCGCGGTAGATCCATCGCTGCGCGCCTTCAGGGCGGTGCCCGGTGTCACCGCCCACCCGGTCAGCCTTTCAGATCCGGTGCGTACAACCACTGAATGCTGGAGAAATCCAGCCGCCCCGCACCATTGGCCAGCGCATGGGTCTGGAACAGGTTGCGCGCCAGCGATCCCATCGGAATGCTGGATGCACTGCTCACCGCCGTCTCCAGCGCCAGCCCCAGGTCCTTGGTCATGAGATCGGTGAGGAAGCCACCGCTATACCCCCGGCTGGACGCCACGCCGTCCTGTACCCCAGGCCAGGGGTTGTAGACGTTCAGGCACCAGTTGCCACCGGACGACTTCTGCATGATCTCCGACAGCTTTGCCGGGTCGAGGCCGTTGCGCACACCCAGCGCCAGTGCTTCCGCCGTGCCCGCCATGCAGATGGCCAGCAACATGTTGTTGCACACCTTGGCAATCTGGCCGCTGCCGGAATCCCCGGCGTGATAGATGTTGGCACCCATGGCTTCAAACAGCGGACGGCCGCGGTCGAGCCCGGCCTGCGAACCGCCGACGATGAACGTCAGCGTGCCATTCTGCGCACCAGCCGTGCCGCCGGAGACCGGTGCATCCAGCATCGTGATGCCGCGATCTGCGAGTGCGCCGGCCACTTTGCGCGCGGTGCCCGGATCGATGGTGCTGCAGTCGATGACGAGCGTCTCCTTTCCCAGCACATCCGCCACGCCGTCAGCGCCGATATACAGGCTCTCGACGTGACGACCGGCGGGTAGCATGCTGACAAAAACATCGACGCCCGTTGCCGCGTCACGCGCCGAACCCGCGCCGCTGGCGCCTTCGACGCCTGCAATCAACGCGGGCACCAGGTCGAATACCTTGACCGTAAAACCGGCTTTTGCCAGGTTGGCCGCCATCGGACCACCCATGTTGCCAAGCCCCACGAAACCTACTGTTGTCACGTCCACCTCCTCGTTCACTGAACCATCAACGCACAGGCTGATTGCGGTTACTTGCGCTGTCCGCTACCCAGATCGGCCAGCGGATTGACCGGCCATGGCGCTTCGAAATGACTGGTTACATAGCCTTCCGGCAGGTCGGCCAGCGCGGCATAGCGCCACTTCGGCGCATTGTCCTTGTCGATGAGCAGTGCGCGCACGCCTTCGGCGAAATCCGGATTCGTGGCGCAGTGCGTGGCGATCACCATTTCCATGCGGAACGCATCGGCCAGGTCCAGGGTCTTCGCCCGCCGGATCTGCTCATGCACCACGCCGATGGAGGCGGCGCAGCCGGCTTTCATGGCGCCGATGCAACGGTCGACCCACGGTGAGGTGCCAGCCAGACTTTCGATGCGGGCCGCGGTTTCCAGGAGGGTCTCGCGGGCATTGAGATCCGCTGGGATGGCCGCCAGTTCCGAGGTTGGCAGCGACGCAGCGGTGAAATCCTGAAGAAAGGCCGAAATTGCTGCATCGTCGGCCGCCCGATCACCACGGAGCGCCAGACCTTTGAGACCCGCGCGCAGCTCTGCCACCCGGCTGCCGTCTGCGACAAGCGTTCCCACGCCGCAGGCCATGGCATCCGCGGCATTGCAGTGGCTGCCGGTCATGCCAGTGAACACCGCAAGGTGTTCCGGCATGTTCTTCAGCAGCCAGGTGGTGCCTGCGTCCGGAAACAGCCCGATGGTGATCTCCGGAATCGCCACCCGTGACTTTTCGGTAAGCACGCGATGCGAGCCCGCGCTCAGAATCCCCAGTCCACCACCCATCACGACGCCATGCCCGATGACGATCAACGGCTTCGGACAGGTGTGCAGCGCATAGTCGAGCCGGTATTCGCGTTCAAAAAAGTCGAACGGATAGCTGTCGACCACTTTGCCGGCGTCGTGATTGCGACGCATGGCATGATACAGCGCCTGGATATCACCACCCGCGCAGAAGGCGCGATCGCCGGCGCCGGTGATCAGGATGGCCGCGACGTCGCCGCGCGCCACCCAGCCATCCAGGGCTGGCTGCAGCAGGTCGATCATCTCCAGGCTGAGGGAGTTCAGCGTCGCGGGGACATTGAGCTCGGCGTGCGCCAGCACGTGCCCGCCGGGAAGTGTGATTTCATCGATCAGAACGCTGGCCATGGGCTTATCCGTTCACCCAGTTGGGGCTGCGCTTCTCCAGAAAGGCGTTGACCCCCTCCTTCTGGTCGATGGTGTCGAACAGGCCGACAAACGCCTCTCGCTCATGTTTGTAGGAAGAACTGATGTCCGTTTCCCGCGCCCGCTGGATGAGCGACTTGCAGGCAGAAACCGCTGGCGGCGACTGCTTGCCCACGAGTTCGGCGAGCGCCAGCGCCCGCCCGAGCGCCTGACCGGTATCCACCACCTCCTCCACCAGACCGATCTTCTCCGCGGTGGCGGCGTCCACCCTTTCACCGCACAGGATCATGCGCTTGGCCCAACCTTCGCCCACCACCCAGGCCAGGTTCTGCGTGCCGCCGCCGCAGGGCAGCAGACCAACAGTGGCTTCCGGCAGCGCCATCTGCGCCTGCCGTTCGGCGATGCGGATATCGCAGGCCAGCGCACATTCCAGACCACCGCCCATCGCATAGCCGTTGATGGCCGCGATGGTCACGCCGCGAAACCCGGCCAGCGCTTCGAAGGCGGCACCAAAATGTTCGGCCATGTTGCGCGCCACGTCTTTGTCACCGTCCGCGAACAGTTTCAGGTCCGCGCCCGCCGAAAAGAACTTCTCGCCCTTGCCGGTGATGACAATGGCATAGATTTCCTTGTCTTCGCTGGCCTGCTGCACCAGGAACCGCATGGCCGTCAGGCTTTCCGGGTCCCACGTGTTGGCGGGCGGATTGTTGATCGTGACCAGCAGGACATGCCCCCGCACGTCCACCAGCAGTTTCTCCGAGGTCTGTCGGATCATGGTGTTTCTCCTCGTGTTGCCACGCTGTCTGTCAAAGTCGTCAGGATACCGCGAACCAGTCGATGGGGGCTTGCCCCCGGGATTCCAGATAGGCGTTCGCCCGGGAAAAATGCCGACAACCGAAAAAACCCCGGTGCGCGGATAGCGGCGACGGATGGGGTGCCTCGAGCACGCAGTGGCGATGCCGGTCCACGATCTGCCCCTTTTTCTGCGCGTAACTGCCCCACAGCAGGAACACGAGACCCTCACGCCGTTCGTTCAGCAGGCCGACAATGCGGTCGGTAAACCGTTCCCATCCCTTGCCCTGGTGCGAACCTGCCCTTCCACGCTCCACCGTCAGCACGGCATTGAGCAGCAACACACCCTGGCGTGCCCAGGCATCGAGGCAACCCCGATCCCGCGGCATGTGGTGCTTGCCACCGCCCAGATCGCTGTCGATCTCCTGAAAGATGTTGTGCAGCGATGGTGGTTGCGGTACGCCGGATTGCACGGAAAAACACAGACCGTGCGCCTGGCCAGGCCCGTGGTAGGGATCCTGGCCGATGATCACCACCTTCACCTGCTCCACGGGACACATGTCCAGCGCCGCAAAAATTGCCTTGCCCGGCGGGTAGATGACCTTGCGTGCCGCTTTCTCCCGGGAAAGAAAGTCCCTCAGCGCCTGCATGTACGATGCCTCGAACTCCGTGGCGAGCGCGGTCCGCCACGAGGCTTCGAGCTGCACCGCCCTCGCGGTCACGACACCAGCGGCCGCATCAGCGGGAACAGGATGACATCGCGGATGCTGGACGAGCCGGTGAGCAGCATCGCCAGGCGATCCACGCCAATGCCCTCGCCTGCGGTGGGTGGCAGCCCGTATTCCAGGGCCTCCACGTAGTCCTGGTCGTAATGCATGGCTTCGTCATCGCCAGCGTCCTTGGCCGCCGCCTGCTCGGCAAAGCGCGCCGCCTGGTCCACCGGGTCGTTCAGCTCGGAGAAGCCGTTGGCGTACTCCCGCCCCAGAATGAACAATTCGAAGCGGTCGGTGACCTCGGGATCGTCGTCATTGCGGCGGGCCAGCGGCGAGATCTCCGCCGGGTAGCCGGTGATGAAGGTCGGCTGCAGCAGTTTTTCCTCGACCCGAGCCTCGAACAGTTCCGACTGCAACCGCCCCAGCCCCCAGTCCGCCTCCACGGCAATGTTCATTGCACGCATCGCCGCCGCGAGACGATCGCGGTCACCGGCAACGTCCGCGTCGACTCCAGCCAGCGCCACCAGCGATTCCGCCATCGTCATGCGCGTGAACGGCCGGCCGAAATCGAGTTCACTGTCCTGGAAGGTAATCACTTCCGTGCCGCACAAGGTGCGCACCAGGTGACGCAGCAGTTCCTCCGTGAGGGCGATCAGGTCGTTGTAGTCCGCATACGCCTGGTAGAACTCGAGCATCGTGAACTCGGGATTGTGCCGCGTGGACAGCCCCTCGTTGCGAAAGCTGCGGTTGATCTCGAACACCCGCTCGAAGCCACCCACCACCAGCCGCTTGAGATACAGCTCCGGCGCGATACGCAGATACAACGGCATGTCGAGCGCGTTGTGGTGCGTTACGAACGGCTTGGCCGTGGCACCACCCGGAATGGGATGCATCATCGGCGTTTCCACTTCCATGAATCCACGGTCGCGGAAGAACTCACGCAGCAAGCGCACCAGTTGCGTGCGCACGAGGAACACCTTGCGGCCATCCTCGTTCATGATCAGATCCAGATAGCGCCGCCGGTAACGGGTTTCGGTATCCGTGAGCCCATGGAATTTTTCCGGCAGCGGGCGCAGCGTTTTGTTGAGCAGGTGCGCCTCGCTGGCCGCCACGGTGAGCTCGCCCTTGTTCGTACGCATCAGCGTACCGGCGATACCGACGATGTCGCCGATATCCCACCACTCCTTGAATTCCTCGTAAGCCTCCCCCAGCGCATCCTGCGTGAGATAGCACTGAAGGCGTCCGGAGAAGTCCTCGATGGTGATGAAGCTCGCCTTGCCCATTACCCGCCGCAGCATGACACGCCCGCAGACGCGGGCGGGAATTGCCGCCGCTTCCAGCGCCGCCTTGTCCATGCCGAGGGTACGTTCGGCCAGCGCGAGCGCCGTGTCCTCACGGCGGAAATCGTTGCGATAAACACCATTTTTCGCCAGCCACGCGTCACGCTTGGCACGGCGTACGGCCATGACGTCGTGGTGTTCCTGCTGGGTATCGTCAGTCATTACAGACCCGCCTTCAGACTTGCCTCGATGAGATCGTCGATGTCGCCATCGAGCACATTGCCCGGATCGCTGCGTTCGATGTTGGTGCGCAGATCCTTCACCCGCGACTGATCGAGCACGTAGGACCGGATCTGGCTGCCCCACCCGATATCCGCCTTGGAATCCTCAAGCGCCTGTTGTTCCGCCCGACGCTTGAGCATCTCCAGCTCGTACAGCTTCGCACGCAGTTGCTTGATCGCCTTGTCCTTGTTCTGGTGCTGCGAGCGTTCGGTCTGGCACTGTACCACCGTGTTCGTCGGCAGGTGGGTAAGCCGCACGGCGGAGTCCGTCCGGTTGACGTGCTGCCCGCCGGCGCCGCTGGCCCGATAGGTGTCCACGCGTACATCGCCCATGTTGAGATCAATTTCGATGTCATCGTCAATTTCCGGTGACACGAACACGGACGCAAATGAAGTATGTCGCCGGTTGCCGGAATCGAAGGGCGATTTCCGCACGAGCCGGTGCACGCCGGTTTCCGTGCGCAGCCAGCCGAAAGCGTACTCACCTTCCAGGTGGATGGTTGCACTCTTGATGCCAGCGACTTCTCCGGGTGAGACCTCTTCGATCTCCGCCTTGAAGCCACGCTTCTCCGCCCACTTCAGGTACATGCGCAGCAGCATCTCCGCCCAGTCCTGGGCTTCGGTGCCGCCCGAGCCTGCCTGGATGTCCATGAAGGCCGCATGACTGTCCATCTCGCCGGAGAACATGCGACGGAATTCGAGCTCCTCCAGCCGCTTCTCCACCGCATCGAGCTCAGCATCGACATCGTCGATTGCCTGCCGGTCGCCTTCCTCCGCAGCCAGTTCCGCGAGTTCCGAAAGATCCGTCAGGTTGTCGTGCAGCGTGCGCAGCACACCGACAATCATTTCGAGGCTGGAACGCTCCCTGCCCAGCGCCTGCGCGCGCTCGGCGTTGTCCCACACGCCGGGTTCAGCCAGCTCTCGCTCCACTTCCTCGTAGCGCGCTTCCTTGCCAGCGTAGTCAAAGATACCCCCGAAGCGTGACGTCACGGGCGGCCAGGTCCTTGATGCGTTCGCGTACCGATGTGATCTCTGCCATGGGGATGGACGGCTCCGGAAAAAGCCGGGCATTTTAGGGCAGTTGCGGGGAATTCGCTCCTGCCAATTCATCCGGCAGGCCGGCCGCCCCTGATTCAGCCTTCCAGCGGCAGAATCTGCGGCACGCGCATGTCTGCGGGCACGCAGCGCTCGCCCAGCGCACGGTCCACGCTGGCTTCATGGTGGTAAATACGGCGCTCGTGATAGCTGGTGAGAAAACCGTCCAGCACCTGCGTCTGCATGGCTTTCTGGATCTGGTCGAGCATCGCCGTGTCCTCGTCCATGACCACCCCGTAGTACACCGATCCCCGCTTCTCCTCGTCGCTGAGTTCGCGATCGCCCCAGTCGGGCAGCATCACGTACCACTCCGACAAGGTGCGGTCGATACCCAGAGGCCAGAACTGCTGAAGTGTCAGCGTGGGCACGCCGTCGGGCCGGCGGTTCTGCGACGGGGTCAGATGATTGGGGAAGAGCAGGTAAGACACGTTCACGTGCTTCATCAGCCCGTTGACCGGAATATCCGCCCGTGCCACATCGGCGCGCGCCTGCGCCGCGTCATAGCCCCGGTTCGGCACCACCATGCGGCTGTGCCCGCGATCCAGCAATTGGTGCGCGCTGCCCCGGTAGTCCAGCGACAGCGCCACCGTCTCCGGGTGCACCGTGTTGATGTGATAGACCTCGATGTTGGCTTCAATCGCCACCTTCCAGTTGCACTCGAGGACCTTTGTGCCCCGGTTCGCCACGCGCAGCCCGTCGAACCAGGACACCTCATCATGAATCGGGCCGAACCAGTCCTTCAGCGGCGGTGCGTCGGGATCGAGGTTGATGAACACGAATCCCTGCCACACATCGCACTGCACGTGCTTGAGATGCATCGCGCCGGCATCGAAGTCGTTGTGAAAGTCACGACGTCCTGGCACACCTTTCAGGTTGCCTTCCAGGTCATAAACCCACGAATGGATGACGCATTTCAGGTTGGGACTCGCCAGTATGCCGTTCTCGCCGAGCACCACCGGGCCGCCGCGATGCTGACACACGTTCCAGAAGGCGCGGATGCGCTGGTCCTGGCCTTTCACCAGCACCACCGACGCACCGCCCCATTTGTCCATGACCTTGTAGCTGCCGACCGCCGGAAACTCGTGCACCGTGCCGGCGAACAGCCAGGAGCGCCTGAACAGGCCAAGCTCCGCTTCGTAGAGGTCCCTGTCCAGGTACCGCCGTGCCGGAATGCGCGGCAGGTTGGGAAACGTCGCGGGCGGCGCCGTGCGCGCGAATTCATAGTCGATGTCGTCGAGAATTTCCTCAACCGCCTTGCGTTCCATTGTCATGCACTCCGGTTGTTGACGCGTGCCTGCCGAGGGCGCCGGTCAGGCGCCGAGACGGAACGACACGACCCTGGCTCAGGCATCGGATTGCACCAGCAGCTCACCCGGTCTGGCGCCCGTGCACTCCAGCCCCTCGAACGTGACGACGCCGTTCACCAGCGTGTAGTTCAGACCTTCCGCCCGTTGCACGAGACGCCATTCGCCCGCTGGCAGATCACGCGCCTTTTCCAGCGTGTCCCATGACGGCGTACGCCGGATCGTGTCCGGGTTGTAGATCACGAGATCGGCCGGCGCGCCTTCGCGGATCATGCCGCGGTCACCCAGACCACACATGTGCGCCGGCAGACGGCTGAGCCCGTAGTGCGCGCGTTCTGCACTCAGCAGACCTTCTTCGCGCACCAGCCATTCGAGCAGGTCGGTGGGATAGGCGCCCTGTACCGAAAAATGTGTGTGCGCGCCGCCATCGGAGATGCCGGGGACGACATAGGGGTTGTTGAGCACCTCCATCGTCGTTTCCGCGGAGGTGTCGTAGGCATTACCCCGAAACTCCGCCCTGAAGTCCGACGCCAGCGCCACGTCCAGGATCACGTCCACGATGTGCCGTCCTTCGCTTGCCGCGATTTCCGACACCTGGCGACCCAGGTACCTGTCGAGTTCAGCGTAGCCCGCCGTGTCGTTGACAAAGAGATTGGCCGGCTTGCCGCTGGTGCCCACACCGCCCACCGTACCGGTATCCATTTCACGGCGGAGCTGAGCGCGCATGGTTTCGTCACGCATCAGCGCCGCGCGGGCTTCGAACGATCCGTTCATGACCTTGTTCCAGCCCGGCTGGCCGTCCCACAGGCTCCAGTCCTGGAAGGTGAGCACCGTGGGCGACCGCACGGTGAAGCCCATACCGAACACCTGCAGCCCTTCTTCGTGCGCGGCGTTCAGCCAGTCGAGAAACTGCCGATGGCCATTGCGCACGCGGGGGGTATCACTCGCCAGCAGGATGTTGCGTACGATCGGCCGTCCGCTGGCCCGCGCCAGGGCGGTCATGAAGGCTTCCACGCTGTCGTGATCCGATGGCGCGGCGTCGAACATTTCGATGAAACCACGGCCGTACTCACCCAGCCAGCGCCCGAACTCGATGATCTCCCGATCCGGCAGCAGGTCGGTAATCATCGGTGTGCCGTCGTAGTCGGGTTGCACCGACGGCACGCCGCAGCGCTGATAGGAAAATCCGCAACAGCCGTGGTCCAAGGCCTCGAACATGAGCGCCTTCATGCACTGCATTTCCTCTTCCGTGGGGCGTCTTGTCTTGGCCTCGTCGATTCCGCCCATGACGTACGCATACAGGGGGTTCAGCGGCACCAGCATGGTGGCGTTCACGCCCTTGGGCAGTTGCCGGATGTGCGCCAGCCACTCGGGCAGCGTCTCCCAGCCGTACCGGTCCCACTGCATGCCTTCGCGCATGGTCTCGAAACCGATGGCTTCATTGCGGGTCATCATGCGCATGGCGCGTTCGCGCAGCGCCGGCGGCACCGGCGCGAAACCGAATCCGCAGTTGCCGAGCACAACTGACGTCACGCCGTGCCAGCCGGAAATGGTGCAGTACGGATCCCACAGGATCTGCGCGTCGTAGTGCGTGTGGATGTCGATGTAACCCGGCGCCACGATATTGCCGCCGGCGTCGATGACCCTGTCAGCGGTGGCGCCACGCCGGGTGCCGATGCGGGCGACTCTGCCATCCTTCAGGCCGATGTCGGCGCGATAGCGCGGGATCATCGTGCCATCGATAACCGTACCGCCGCGGATCAGGATGTCGTAGTGACTCATGGAATTACCGCCCTCCCCTGCATTGGCTGTGTATTCCCTGCTGTGCCGTCGTGCAGGGCTACCGGCCGGTTCACCTGGCATCCGCCGGCACCGCCGCTGGAGGCGCAGGAATACGACGGCAAGCATGCCTCAAGCAGGCGGCAAATGGCACCGTCCAGGGAGCCCGGCTCCACGCAGCAGCATTGCCTGCCGTACCCACCGCTTCCGACGCCGGGCTGACCAGGCACTGCAACGACCGGCTGCCATGGAATGCCAACTCGTCGGGGGCTATCGTGCACGCATTCAAGAAACGGGAACTCTCATGGAGACGTCGCTCATCGAACAGGCAGGCAGCCGGCTGGCCACCCTGGGCCGGGTTTTGCTCGGGCTGTATTTCATCGTACCGGGCGTATCCAAGATCGTCGGATTTGCGCAGACGAGCGCCTACATGGCCGATCACCACGTTCCTTTCGTACCCGTGCTTCTGGTCCTGACCATCGTGCTGCAGGTGGGGGGCGGACTGTCGCTGGCGGCCAACTACCGGACACGTCTGGTGGCGTTTCTGCTGGCCGGGTTGACGCTGATAATCAGTCTCTTCATGCACAATTTCTGGAGTTACCCCGATGGTCTGGAGCGGGCGCATGAAACCCAGAACTTCGTGAAGAACCTCGCCATCATGGCAGGTCTGCTCCTCCTGGTTGCCCCTCAGAACCGGTCACCGGGCTGAGCCGGGGCGCGCAGCGCCGGCAGAGGATCGACGCCGCCCACCGGGCCTCGGGAAACGCGGTGGGCGCCATTGACCAGGAAGGACTGGTGTTGCCCGCCCGTGTACTGCCACTGGCGCCTGTTCCAGCGCCCCCAGAACTACCCGGCGGCTCACCGGGCGCCGACCGTTGCGGGGGCGCAATCGGGAACGTCGACGTCGCCGCAACAGGCACTTGCAAAACACCTGGCGGAAGGACACAACATCGGAGAGGGGCGCCATGCGGCCAAGCACACAAGCGTGTACGCGCGTTGCGATACCGGCTTCGGGCTGAGCCGCCGGTAGCACCGACCATTCCGGGAAGAAAATACTGGCCCGGACAGGACGACAAAATTTCCGTTCCCTGACGTCTTTCAGCAGCCGCCGGTTTCGCCGACTCGCGCCAGATGCAGCATGTTCGGCTGCATTCGCAGGTCAGCCGTCTCCAGCGGGCAGACCAGCCAACCTCTTTCGCAGCCTCTCATGGAACGACGTTCCATGCGCGACAGCGCTGGTAATCGCAACGTGGTCAGCTGCCAACGTTCGGGATATTGTTTTCCGGCTGCACCGGGCACACGCGCGAAGAACGCCTGCCGGTCAGGACAAGGGTGTCAGATGTTCCACCTGCAACTGCAGCGTCGGCACGTCGCCCCAGTCGTTGCGCTCCAGCCGGTACGCCATGCGCACCTGCCGGCTGCCATTTGCCAGCGGCGGCTGGCGAAAAGCAATGGCATCCAGCAGCCGGCGGCGATCGCCACCACCCAAAGGGATCGCCAGCGTGAGCTTCAGATGCGCCTCACCCACCACCCGCTGGCTCACCACGTCAAAGGTCCCTTCGAAAAGCGGCGCGGGAAATCCCTGTCCCCATGGTCCGCCTTCGGCGAGTTGTTCCGCCAGCGTCAAGGACAGTTCGTCCGCCGTCAGTTCGCCATCGGTGTGCAGCACATGCGCACGCAGATCCTCCGGCAGGCGCTCGCGCACCTTGCGATCGAAGGCGCTGGCGAACTGTTTGAAGTGCACCCGCTTCAGCGACAGACCGGCCGCCATGGCGTGGCCGCCAAAACGGGGCAGCAGGCCGGGATGGGTGGTGGCGATTTCGTCGAGCATGTCCCGCATGTGCAGGCCTTCGATTGAGCGTGCCGAGCCCTTCAGCTCGTCCGGTGCGGAATTCCCCGCCTCGGCAAAGGCGATCACCGGCCGATGCAGTCGATCCTTCAGACGGCCGGCAACGATGCCCACTACACCCTGGTGCCAGGTGGGGTCATACACGCACACGCCATCACGCTGGATACCGGCCGCGAGCTGATCCGCGACGATTAGCTCCGCATCCGCCACCATCACCTGCTCGAGTTCGCGGCGGGCGACGTTCAGCTGATCCAGCGCCACGGCCAGGTGCCGCGCCTCGGCATCGTCGGTCGCCAGCAGACAGCGGATACCGATGGTCATGTCGTCCAGGCGCCCCGCCGCGTTCAGGCGTGGCCCGAGCGCAAATCCCAGATCCGCCGCGGTAAGGCGCGCGCGATCGCGCTTTGCCACCTCGATCAGCGCCCGCACCCCGGGACGACACCGGCTGGCCCGCATGCGTGCAAGACCTTGTCGCACCAGTATCCGGTTGTTGTGATCCAGCGGCACCACGTCTGCGACGGTGCCCAGTGCCACAAGATCCAGGGCGTCAGCCATGTTGGGCGGCGTGATACCCCGCCGCGCAAACCAGCCGCTCTCCGTGAGCCGGGCCCGCAGGCGCGACAGCACGTAGAAGATCACCCCCACGCCCGCGAGAGCGCGACTTGGAAAGGTGGATTCGGGCAGCACCGGATTGACCACGGCACAGGCGTCGGGCCGTTCCGCGCCGGGCAGGTGGTGGTCCGTAATGATGACATCGATGCCCAGTTCCCGTGCACGCGCAACGCCGTCGATACTGGCGATACCGTTGTCCACGGTGACAAGCAGCCTGGGCTGAACACTGGCGGCGAAGTCAACGATGCCCGGCGAGAGGCCATAGCCGAACGCAAAGCGATTGGGCACCACGTAGTCCACGTCCGCCACGCCAAACGCCCGCAAGGTGGAGACACCCAGCGCCACGGCAGTGGCGCCGTCCGCGTCGTAGTCGCCCACGAACAGAATTTTTTCGCCATTCTCCAGCGCCACCTGCAACCGTCCGACGGCGCGGTCGAGATCCGGCAGGCCGTCGGGAGGCGCCAGGCGTGCGAGGTCGAGACGCAACTGCTCGGGACTGTCCACCTGGCGGGCGGCGTAGACGCGGGAGAGAACCGGGTGCATGCCCGGCAGGGTATGGGGAACGGGCCGGGGCGCGTACCGCGTCTCAGCCATCGAGATGTTCGACGCGGATGCGTCGGATCGGCCCAACCACTGCCGGCAACGCCGCCAACGCGTCGAGCGCCCTGTTCATCTCACCTTCCGGTACCGGTTGTGTAAGGACGACAATTGGCACTTTGCGATCGGCGATGGCGCGTTCGCGCTGTATCGCCCCTTCGATGCTGATGCCATGCTCGCTGAGGATGGTGGCGATACGTGCAAACACGCCCGGTTGATCGATCGCCGGGATACGCAGGTACGCCGCGGTGACAACGTCCGTCATTGCCACGCGCGCAGGGACGGTTGCCGCCGGGGTATACGCAACGGGACGTTCACCGCGGGCGATGCTCACCAGATCCGCGAGCACGGCGCTCGCCGTCGCGCGGCCACCGGCACCCGGGCCATGCAGCAGGACACTGCCCGTGGCGTTACCGTGGAGTTCCACGGCATTCATCACGCCGCTGGCGCTGGCCAGCATGTTGTCCAGCGGTACGAGCGTCGGATGCACGCGCGTTTCGATACCCGCTGGTGTGCGGCGAGCGATGCCGAGCTGTTTGATGCAGTAACCGAGCTCGCGGGCGTACGCGATGTCTTCCGGCGTTACTTCGGTGATTCCTTCCGTGTACACCGCATCACGCGAAAACGGTACACCGAAGGCCAGCGCCGCCAGAATCGCCAGCTTGTGCGCGGCATCCACGCCGCCGACGTCGAAATGCGGATCCGCCTCCGCATAACCCAGTTCCTGCGCCTGGGCCAGCGCCGCATCAAACCGTTCGCCACGCGAACTCATGCCGGTGAGAATAAAATTGCAGGTGCCATTGATGATGCCGACCACCCGATCGATATCGTTGGCCACCAGTGACCGTGTCAGCGCGGCTATCACGGGAATGCCACCGGCAACGGAGGCTTCGATGCCCATCGCCACTTCCCCCCGGGCGGCCAGTTCGAACAGCCTGTCGCCATGGGCCGCGAGTATCGCCTTGTTGGCGGTCACCA
The DNA here is from genome assembly GCA_024234635.1 of Pseudomonadales bacterium. Classification (GTDB taxonomy): domain Bacteria; phylum Pseudomonadota; class Gammaproteobacteria; order Pseudomonadales; family Azotimanducaceae; genus SYFY01. Next base: position 95,320 of record JACKNX010000012.1, read on the forward strand.
CGGGCTTCCCCGCATCGAGCGCGCTCTCCACCAGCGACAGCGCCGCATCTTCGCCGCCCATCAGTTCGACCACCACGTCGACGTCATTCCGCTTGACAAGCGAACCAACGTCGGTGGTGAAGTCCGCGCCCAGCAGATCGACATCCTTTGCCCGACGACTGGCCACCACGGCGACCGCGATGGGGCGTCCCGCCCGGGCGGCAATGAGTGCGCCATTTTCCCTGAGCAGGGCGAGCACGCCCTGCGCCACGTTGCCGAGCCCGGCAACGCCTATCGAGAGTGGTCTCATGGCGTCAGTTCAGACCAATGGCCAACGCAAGCTGTTTCGGCGGCATGTAGCCGGGCAGCAGCTGCCCGTCCTCCGTAAGAATTGCCGGCGTACCACTGATGCCCAGCTCCTGGCCGAGACGATACTCGTCAGCCACGGGATTGGTACAGGTGCGCACCGGCACGTTGCCACCCGCTTTCAGCGTGGTCAGCGCCTCCTGCGGATTGTCCGCGCACCAGGCGGAGACGATGCGGTTGTACGACTCGCTGTTGATACCGGAGCGGGGATAGGCGAGGTAACGCACCTCGATGCCCAGATCGTTGATGGCCGCGATCTCGCTGTGCAGTTTGCGGCAGTACGTGCAGTCGACGTCCGTAAACACATAGATGGATTTGCGCACGCCATTCTTCGGCGTGAACACGAGTGCATCCTTCACCGGCACTTTCGCCAGCAGTGCCGCGCGCTTGGTTGCCCGCTCGCTGTCAGTGACGTTCACCAGCGACGTGCCCAGCTGATACAGGTCGCCGGCGAACAGGAAGCGCGCATCGGCGGAGCCGTAAAGGAACGTACCGCCCTGCAGCTCGATCGCATAGAAGCCCTGTACCGGAGACGGGTTGACGGCCGTGATGGGAAGGTCCGGACGCAGGGCCCGCAGCTTCTGCATCAGGTTGGCCGATCCATCGTCTTCCGCAAAGGCGCCCGCGGACAGCACCAGCAGGCAAAGCCCTGTGAGCCCGCCAATCAACTTGCCTTTCTTCATACCTGTATTCCCGTTTGCTGCCAGTCTGGTTACCGCGCGGCAGTATGCCTCAACCGCGCGGATGGTGTTGTGCGTGCAGCGTCTTCAAACGCGACTGTGCCACATGAGTGTAGATCTGCGTCGTGGAAAGGTCCGAATGGCCAAGCATCATCTGCACGGCCCTCAGGTCCGCGCCGTTATCCAGCAGATGCGTAGCAAAGGCGTGGCGCAGCGTGTGCGGCGAGATTGTCGTGCGGATTCCCGCCTGCGCCGCGTACCGCTTGATCGCATACCAGAAATTCTGGCGGCTCATCGCCTCGCCACGATTGCTGACGAACAGCGCCGCTGTCCTGCCTTCGCGCGCCAGTGACGGTCGCGCCTCCTGCAGGTACCGACCGATCCAGCCGAGCGCCACCTCGCCTACCGGCACCAGCCGCTCCTTGTCGCCCTTGCCCATTACGCGCACCACCCCCTGCCGTTGATTGACGCAAACCAGCGGCAGACCAACGAGTTCACTCACTCGGAGTCCGGTGGCGTACAGAAGTTCCAGCATGGCGCGATCCCGCAGTCCCGTGGCGGTATCCAGGCCAGGCGCGGCAAGCAGCGCTTCCACGTCCCGGCCGCTCAACACCCCTGGCAGCGCCCGGCCCAGTTTTGGTGCAGCCAGGCCCAGGCTGGGATCGTTCTTGAGCCGGCCCTTGCGAACTGCGTGACGATAGAAGCCGCGCAGACACGACAGCCAGCGGGCGGACGAGCGAGCCTTCAGCCCGTCGGCGTAGCGACCCGCCAGGCACTGCGACAGGTCTGCCGTGGAGACCGCGTACAGATCACGCCCGTCGAGGCGCTGCCGCGCATCCAGCAGATCGCGCCGGTAGGCCGCCAGCGTGTTGTCGGACAATCCGCGCTCGAGCCACAGCTCGTGCAGATACTGTTCTATGACGTCGGACAGGGTGACGCACTCCGGTGCAAGATGACGGGGAACGTGACTCGCAATGAGACGCCAAATGGTGCCTGAAAACGGTCCTGGTTGCGCGACAGGACAAACCCGGAGCGTAACCTTTTGAAAATAATGGGATTACGAGGGACGCCGATTTTCTGGCACGAATACTGCTTTAGTTCAGGCAACTTGGACCGACAGCGACCCCCCTCACTGCCGGGACCAGGTTTGGCCTGACGTCGATCTCTCCCCGACCGATGGCGCTGCCAGCCTGCCGGGTCTCCCCTCTCTCCCCAGACTCCCCCGGCAGGCTGGCTCCCCCAGCCCGTCAGGCGGTCGCTTGCCAGCAACTGCACCGCAATTCCATCCCGGGTGACTTCACGACGCTCAACGCAGGGATATTTCCGCGAGGTTGTCCTGACAGGTGGCCACGTTGCGATTGCCAGCGCTGTCGCGCATGGAACTCATGAGAAGTTATTGAACTGGGGGAGCGGGTCGGCCAGCCAGGAATGGCCGGCCCGTAAATGCAGCGAAAAAACACCGTATCTGGCGCGAGGCGGAAACGCGGGGGACAGCCCAAAGCGTCTGGAAGGGACTGTTCCAGCAGCCTGTCGAGGCTCCCCCGCAGGGGGGCGCGATTTATTCCCCGACGGATGCGGCCGGATCTTCGGCCACGCCTTCCACGGGCACGGCGGCAGCCACCTTCTTCTTGCCACCAACCTTTTCCTTGATGCGGGCCTTGCGGCCGGACAGTTCGCGCAGGTAGTAAAGCTTGGCCTTGCGCACGTCACCGCGACGCACCAGCGTGATGGACTCGATGAGCGGACTGTGTGACTGGAACACACGCTCGACGCCAACGCCGTGGGAAATCTTGCGCACCGTAAACGAGGAATTCAGTCCCCGGTTGCGGCGTGCGATGACCACACCTTCAAAACCCTGCAGGCGCTCACGATTGCCTTCCCGGACACGTACCTGCACGACGACGGTATCGCCTATGCCGAAATCGAGGTTGTGGCTCGTGAGCTGTTCGTTTTCGAGTTGGTCGATGATCTTGTTGTTACGCACGTTGCTCACTCCTCGCTGGCCCCGCGTCGTTCAGCGCCTGTCTGTCGCTGCACTGCCGCCCGGTACCAATGTTCTGAATCCATCTGTTAGTGAAAATGCCGGCGGATGTCGGTCCGCGACGCCCTGCCGGCACACTGATCGCCTGGCCTGCCCGACGGGCTGTCAGGGTGCCCGCTACTTCTGCTCGCTGACGTCGGTGAGCGCAAGCAGCCGCTCCCGCGCCTTGCGCTCGACCGGCACACCGTTCGAAACGAGCAGATCAGGGCGACGCCGATAGGTGGACAGGAAAGCCTGCTCACGTCGCCACCCGGCCACTCGCTGATGATCACCGGACAGAAGTACGCTCGGAACCGGCTGGCCGGCCACGATTTCGGGGCGCGTATATTGCGGATATTCGAGCCATCCATCAAGGTGCGACTCAAAATTCAGCGACTCGGCATTGCCGACCGTACCATCCCGCAGCCGCGCGATGGCATCCATCATCACCAGGGCCGGCAGTTCTCCCCCGGATACGACGAAGTCACCCAGCGACACCTCGCGGTCGATCGCCTGGTCGATCACCCGCTGGTCGACGCCTTCATAGCGGCCACACACCAGTATTACGCCATCTTCAGCGGCCGATGCCGCCGCCATTCGGTGATCGAACCGGTCGCCGGCCGGGCTCAGCAGCACCACCGGACACCGCCTGCATCCGGCCGCCAGGGCGGCATCGCGCGCCTGTGCAATGGCGGCCAGCAACGGCGGCGCCATCATGACCATGCCGGCGCCGCCACCATAGGGTTTGTCGTCCACGGTGCCATGACGGTCGGTCGCGTGATCGCGCGGGTTGAAGGTGGCCACCTGCAGGAGTCCCGAATGCACCGCCCTTCCGAAGATGCCGAATTCACAGGCCGACTGCACCATTTCGGGGAACAGGGTCACCACGCCGAACCAGAAGCGCTGCGGGGCGCCACCTTGCGCCGTCTCGTCGCTCATTCCCAGTCGACCGCCCAGTCCACCACCAACTCGCGGCTGGCTTCATCCACGGAGCGTACGATCGCATCGACGAATGGAATGAGGCGCTCCCTGTCAGCCGACGCCACCACCAGTACCGGGTGCGCACCGTTGTCGAAGATGTCCTTGACGTTTCCGAGCGAATCGCCGGCCAGCGTACGCACACGCATACCCCGCAGATCACGCCAGTAGATTTCATCCTCGGCCGGCTCCGGCAGCGATGCTGCCGGCACAACCACCTCACAACCGGCCAGTTGCTGCGCCGCATCGCGATCGTCGATACCGGCGACACGGACGAGAAAGTGGTCCCCATGCGACTGACTCGCCGTAACCTCAAGCGCGCGGACATCCCCCGGCCGGGTGACCAGCAGCCAGGGCGACAGGGTAAAGCAGGTGGCCGGATCTTCGGTGAAACTGCGGAACTTCAGCCAGCCCCTGACGCCATGCGGCGCAAGGACACGACCGATGACAACCGGAAGTGGCTCCACGGACAAGGCAGGCGACCCGGATTTCATAGCAGGCCGCCGGAGCGGTGCGCGGCGATCAGCCCGCCGCGGGAACGATGGCGCGACGTACGCGCTTGGCAAGCGCCTGGACTTTCTCGGACGGCTGCGCGCCAACCGATGTCCAGTACTCGTAGCGTTCCAGGTTCAGGCGCAGGCCGTCCGCGGCATTGCGGGCGACGGGACTATAGAACCCCAGTCGTTCCACAAAACGGCCGTCGCGTGGAGAAGTGCTCTCCGCCACCGTGATGTGATAGAAGGGGTTTTTCTTCGCGCCATGACGCGCCAGCCGGATGGTTAACATAACTGTTGCTGCTCTAGCCTCTCGCTGAATCGATTGCTGGCCGTTCCACCGGTATCGTGTCGCCCGGCGGATCTGACTGCCTGCCGGACAGGACTGAATACCGGCACTGCCGGAAAAGGCGGCGAATTATAGAGATTTCCGCGCGCCTTTCCAGTGTGCGTGCAAGTTCAACGTCTGCGCCCGGGCATTCCCGGTCGACCGCCCGGCGCCATCATCCCCTGCATGGCCCCGAGACCGCGCATCATTTTCTGCATGCCGCCTTTCTTGGTGAACTTCTTCATCATCTTCTGCATCTGCTTGTGCTGCTTCAGCAGACGATTGATATCGGCAATGTCACAGCCGCTGCCACGCGCGATACGCTGCTTGCGGGAACCGGAGATCACGTCCGGAAACCGTCGTTCGTGCGGCGTCATGGAGTCGATGATCACCGCCATGCGGCGGAACTGACGATCGTCCACCTGCTCCTGCACGTTCTTCGGCAACTGGCTCATGCCCGGCAGCTTTTCCAGCATGCTGCTCACACCGCCCAGGTTTGACATCTGCGCGAGCTGATCCCGGAAATCCTCCAGATCGAAGCGACCCTTCTCCATCTTGCGGGCCAGCTTCTCCGCCTTCTTCTTGTCGACTTTGCGCTGGGCCTCCTCGATGAGCGACAGGATGTCACCCATGCCCAGAATGCGGGAGGCGATGCGATCGGGATGGAACGGCTCGAGTCCGTCCACCTTCTCGCCCATGCCGATGAACTTGATGGGCTTGCCGGTAACCGCGCGCACGGACAGCGCCGCGCCGCCACGGGCGTCGCCATCCGCCTTGGCCAGCACCACCCCCGTCAGATCGAGGGCATCGTTGAAGGCCTTGGCCGTGCGCGCCGCGTCCTGACCCGTCATGGCGTCCACCACGAACAGGGTTTCGATGGGCTTTAGCTCAAGCTGCAGCTCGCGAATCTCCGCCATCATCGCCTCGTCCACCGCAAGTCGCCCCGCGGTGTCGACGATGAGCACATCGGCGAACGCCATCTTCGCCTCGGTCACCGCGCGCCGGGCGATCGCAAGCGGTTTTTCCAGCGCAGTGGAATTGATGAACTGGGCGCCGACGTCGCCGGCCAGTGTCTGCAACTGCGTAATTGCCGCCGGGCGGTAGACGTCCGCACTGACCACCGCCACCTTCTTTTTTTCCCGTTCCTTCAGCAGCAGCGCCAGTTTGGCGACGGTGGTGGTCTTGCCGGCGCCCTGCAGACCGGCCATCAGGATGATGGCAGGGGGGACGGTGGCGAGATTCAGGGCATCGTTCGCCGCGCCCATGACCTGAACGAGTTCGTCGTGCACGATGCGGATGAAGGTCTCACCAGGATTCAGCGCCTCGCCGACCGCCTGACCGAGGGCCTGCACGCGCACGCGCTCCACGAAGTCCTTGACCACGTCCAGCGCCACGTCGGCTTCCAGCAGGGCCCGGCGCACGTCGCGCAGCGCGTCGGCGATATTCTCCTCGGTGAGCCTGGATTTACCGGTCAGACCACGAAAAGTGGCGGTGAGACGTTCGCTTAACGATTCGAACATGGTTCCCTGAAAGCTGCTGTGCGAAGCGGGGGATTATAGGCTCTTTCGACATCCCATCGCTTGTGCCAAACTCCCGGAACGTCTCATCGCCAGTCGTTTCCCCCATCGATACGCCATTGCTCAGCGCTGCCGCCCTTCTCCTCTACGGCGCCCTACTCCTGGTGTTGCTGCGGCGGGTACGCGCCGACGCGGGACTGCTGGCGCTGCGCGGCACCGACTGGCTGATCCTCGTGCCGGCCGTCATCGTGCATGCAACCGCCGTGGCGGACATGATGCAGACGCCGGTGGGTATCGATCTCGGCCTCGTCAACGCGCTCAACGTGATGCTGCTGGTGATGTCGGTCTTCCTCGGCACGGCCTGTCGGTTTCTTCCTGCCACCGTGCTGTTGCTTGTACTGATTCCCTTCGACATCGCCGGTATTGTGTGGGGAACATTGTCACCGCCCATAGACCACGCCAGACACGCGCTCGATGCCGACCGATTGCCGCACGTTGTGGTGTCGATCATCGCTGGCAGCGTACTGCTGCTCGCTTTCCTGCAGGCCCTGCTGCTGCGGGTTACCGAGCGCCACCTGAAGTCGCATACCCTGACATGGGTACGCCTGGTACCACCCATCGAGACCCTGGAGAGCCTGCTGTTTTCCGCCATCTGGACGGGATTTGTGCTCATCGTGCTCGGCATCGTCACCGGATTCCTGTACCTCGATGACATGTTTGCGCAGCGGGTAGCACACCACACCGTCCTGTTGAGCGCCGCCGCGCTGGTGTACGGCATACTGCTCGTAGGCCGCTACCGTTTCGGCTGGCGGGGCGCCACGGCAACCCGGTGGGTGCTGTTCGCCACCACCCTGCTCGTTCTCGGCTACTTCGGCAGCAAGTTCGTGCTCGAGGTCCTGCTGCCGCCCAGGCCATGAACGTCGATCAGATTCCATTGTCGGTACTGTTCGCAATCCTCGGCGTGCTGGTGCTCATGTCCGCCTACTTCTCGGGTTCGGAAACCGCCCTGATGGCGGTGAACCGCTATCGGCTCCGCCACCAGGTCAACGAAGGGCATCGCGGGGCACGCAAAGCCGCGGACCTGCTGGACCGGCCGGACCGCATGCTCGGTCTCATCCTGGTCGGTAACAACCTGGTGAACTTCAGCGCCGCGACCGTGGCCACCATCATCGGCATGCGCGTCGCCGGCAATACCGGCGTCCTGCTTGCGCCCTGGATACTTACGGTGGTGTTCCTGATCCTAGCGGAGATTGGCCCCAAGACCCTGGCGGCGGCGCGCCCGGAACCCATCGCCTATGCCTCGGCGCACGTGCTGACGGCGTTGATGCGTGTGCTCTACCCGGTGGTGGTTGCCGTGAACTGGTTCAGCAACCTGCTGGTATATCCCTTTACACGCGGGGTTCCGGAGGCCGATCAGTTGTCCGCGGAAGAACTGCGCACGGTGGTGAACGAAGGCGCCGCACTGCCGGGCCAGCACCAGAACATGATGCTGTCGATCCTCGACCTGGATGCCGTGACGGTGAACGACATCATGGTGCCGCGCGCCGACATTGTCGGCATCGACATCGATGCCGATATGTCCGAGATCATGAATCTCCTGGCCACCAGCCAGCACACACGCCTGCCGGTGTACCGCGAGAACATCAACGATATCCTCGGAATACTCCACCTGCGCAGACTGACACGCCATCTGGACGAAGAGGACCTGAGCAAGGAGGACATCCTTGCCCTTGTTCGGGAACCCTACTTCGTTCCCGAAGGCACGCCGCTGCATACCCAGCTTGTCAATTTCCAGAAAAACAAGCGACGCATGGCGCTGGTGGTTGACGAGTACGGCGACGTCCAGGGAATCGTCGCGCTGGACGATATCCTGGAGGAGATCGTTGGCGAATTTACCACCGACTTCGCGGCCAACGTGCCGGAAATCCACCCCCAGGAGGATGGCAGCTATCTGATTGATGGGCTCGCCTGGCTGCGGGAGGTGAATCGCGCGCTTTCCTGGGATCTCCCCGTGACAGGACCACGAACGCTGAACGGCCTGATCCTCGAGCAACTGGAGATGATCCCGGAAAGCAACGTGTGTTGCCGGATTGGCCCCTATCGCGTGGAGACGCTGCAGATTTCCGGGAACGTCATCAAGACCGCACGTCTGTGGGATTCGCGTACCGAGAGCGGTGAGGCAGCCGCCAGCGTGGAAGAAGCCGGGCTGTAGACAGGGCTTTACAGTCGGTGATGGCAACCACACGGGCCACCATCACCACCTGGCGCTACGCGCGTGTCCGCCACCGTCGGTTCATCGCCGAAATGATTGCACCCAGGGACGCCGTTATCGTATTGCGGCTGACACCGATGCCGTAGCAGCGGCGGCTGTCGCCGTCGTTGATGGCCAGCAGGCATATCGCCTTCGCATCCTTGCCCTCGTCCATGGAGTGCTCGTGGTAGTCCAGCACGTTCACCGGCTCGTTGAGGGTATCCACAAGCCCGTTCACAAATGCCTCGATGGGACCGCTGCCCTCGCCGTCGATCGTGACCTTGTTGGAAGATACTTCCACCTGCGCCACCACACGCTGATCGGCGCTGCGTCCCGAGAGCAGGTCGTAGTTCAGCAACTTGTACGGACCCGCATCCACCACGTACTCATCCAGCAGGGCCTGCAGGATTTCGTCGGTCTTCACCTCGCGATCGAGCTTTTCCGTCAACCGCTGCACGACGCCACTGAACTCCACCAGCATCTCCCGGGGCAGGGAAATGCCATAGAACTCCTCCAGCAGGAAACCGACGCCACCCTTGCCGCTCTGGCTGTTGACGCGCACGGTTTCCTTGTACGAGGAGCCGACGTCCGACGGATCGATCGGCAGGTACGGCACTTCCCAGTGATCGCGATCCACCCGCGAGATACCTTTGCGGATGGCATCCTGGTGCGATCCGGAAAACGCCGTAAACACGAGTTCGCCCGCATAGGGATGGCGCTGATGCACGGGCAGCTTGTTGATGTCCTCCACGGTCGAACGAATGCCCGGCATGCGCCGGAAATCGAGTTCGGGGTCCACGCCCTGGCTGAACAGGTTCATGGCTACTGTAACGATGTCGCAGTTGCCGGTGCGCTCGCCATTGCCGAACAGCGTACCTTCCACCCGATCGGCACCGGCCAGAATGGCCAGCTCGGTGGCCGCCACGCCGGTGCCCCGGTCGTTGTGCGTGTGCAGGCTGATCACGCTCGAGTCCCGTTTCGGGAAATGGGTGCAGAACCACTCAATCTGATCCGCATAGATATTGGGCGTCGCCATCTCCACGGTGGATGGCAGGTTGACGATCATCTTCTTCTCCGGCGTCGCCCCCCACTCCTCGGCAACCGCGGTACAGATGTCCACCGCAAAATCGAGCTCGGTGCCGGTGAAGCTCTCCGGGGAATACTCGAACGTGACATCCGCATCGAATCCGGCCAGTCCCGACTTCACCAGCCGCGTGCCGTCCAGCGCGAGCTTGATGATGCCCCGGCGATCCATGTTGAACACCACGCGGCGCTGCAACTCGCTGGTGGAGTTGTAGAGGTGAAAGATGACCTTCTTCGCACCCTGCAATGCTTCAACGCTGCGCGCGATCAGTTCCTCGCGCGCCTGGCAGAGAATCTGGATCGCTACGCCATCCGGTATGCGGCCTTCATCGATGATGCGCCGTATGAAGTCGAAGTCCGGCTGCGACGCGGCGGGAAAGCCCACCTCGATTTCCGCGAAGCCGATTTCCAGCAGCAGATCGAACATGCGCAGCTTTTCGTCGACGTTCATGGGGTCGATCAGCGCCTGGTTGCCATCGCGCAGGTCCACGCTGCACCAACGCGGCGCGTGCTCGATGACCCGACCCGGCCATTGCCGGTTGGGCAGATCGATCGGCTGGAAACGGCGGTATTTCTGGAATGGCATCCGGCCGATGCCACGATTCGTCGATTGCACGTGTTCGTTCATGTCCGATCCTTTACGGTTGCCGACCCGCGACAGTTTGCGTGCGGGTCATGATAGCCAACGAACGGTCTTGACTCCGGTTCGTCTTCGATTCTTGTCAGGGTTGGGCGATTGCCCATGCAGGGGGGTACGTGTTGCCGGCTACACCGGCAGCAGCAGGAGAAGCAGATTCAGCGATGTGACGGCGTGTCGGTTCACTGGTTCAGCACAATTGATAACCGGCGCACTATAACCGCCACCTCCGCGGCACACAAGCCGACAGCAGGGCCCGCCGCCAACAGCCCCGGCCGCCAGGCGGGTGGCATGCGCGCGCGAAAACCACCATTCTCAACAACCGGCCCCGGTGGGGCAGACGAGGAGCAAACCGTACATGGCCGATACTACCGACCTACCCATCAGCCGGTTTCCGATACCGGACCTGACCGCCCTGCCTGACGATATCCGCGAGCGCATTCTCGCCGTACAGGCGAAATCCGGTTTCATCCCGAACGTCTTCCTGGTGCTGGCCAACCGCCCGGACGAATTCCGCGCCTTTTTCGCCTATCACGATGCACTGATGGAAAAGCCTGGCAATCTCAGCAAGGCGGAGCGCGAAATGATCGTGGTCGCCACCAGCGCGACAAATCACTGCCAGTACTGCGTGGTCGCGCACGGCGCCATCCTGCGCATTCGCGCGAAACATCCGCTGCTGGCGGATCAGGTGAGCACCAACCATCGCAAGGCGGACATCACGCCGCGTCAGCGCGCCATGCTGGATTTTGCACTGAAGGTCGCCGCCGGGGGTGACACCGTTGAGGCGCCGGACTTCGCGACTCTGACAGCACACGGATTTACCGAGGACGATATCTGGGACATCACCGCCATCGCCGCATTCTTTGCGCTGTCCAATCGCATGGCGAACGTCACCGGAATGCGGCCGAACGCGGAGTTCTACGCGATGGGACGCTGATGCGGGGAAAACTCCGCGCGCAGCGCACCGGACTGCTCACCAGCGCCGGGAACGGCGCGGCTGCGCGGGACGACATGGCCATCCACCCGCACCGGCGCGGCCACCATGTCGACCTCGCCTGCCTGCAGCATCTGCCGCTCCCGAACCAGCGCCGGATGACCGGCGAGCGTCGCCAGCTCATTGACGGAGCCATAGGCAATGTCCGCGGCCTGAAGCCGGGCGACCACCGCCTCGTGTGACAGCGCACCGAACACGCCACTGATGATGATATCGAGCACCGCCCGATTCGCGAGGCGGGCGGCATTGTCGACAAACCGCGGATCAGCGGTCATATCCGGCCGCTCGAGCACCACGGTACAGAATCGCTGCCATTCCCGCGGATTCTGGATGGAGAAGACCACCTGCCGACCATCGGCCGCCGCATAGCCGCCATACGGCGATATCGTCGGATGGTTGAGTCCGACCCGCTCGACCCGCATGCCCGCTTCCTGCTGCAGAAGCGGAACGCACATCCAGTCGGCGACGGCGTCGAACAGGGACACGGCCAGCGCCATACCCTCGCCGGTGCGTGCCCGAGCCTGCAGTGCCTGCAGCACCCCGGCAAACGCATACATGCCACAGGCGATATCACACACGGACACACCAACCCTGCCTGGCGCGTCCGGACTGCCGGTAATCGACGCCAGCCCACTCTCGCATTGCACGAGCAGGTCATAAGCCTTGAGATGCGCAACCGCCTCGGCATTGCCGTAGCCGCTGACGTCGAGCGTGATCAGACGTGGATACGTTCTGCGCAGACGAGCGCTGTCAAAGCCAAGCCGCGCCATCGCGCCTGGCGCGAGGTTCTGCACGAACACATCGGCCCGGGCAATGAGGCGTTCCAGCACCGCCGCGTCGGCTGCCTGTCGCAGGTCCAGACACACCGATTCCTTGCCCCGGTTCAGCCAGACGAAATAGGCACTCTCCCCCGCCGCCGCCGTGTCGTAGCCACGCGCAAAATCCCCCTCAGGGCGCTCCACCTTGATGACACGCGCCCCGGCCTCGCGCAATCGCGAGGTACAGTAAGGCGCAGCGACCGCCTGTTCGACGGACACCACGAGCACCCCGTCGAGCGCGTTGGCGAACGCGTCAGCCGCGCTACTCACCGCAGGTGAAAGCGCACGTGACTGGCCGCGGAGGTCGCTTTCGCCCGCGCCGTGTCCACGTCGTCCGCCAACGCCAGCACCACGCCCATGCGCCGTTCACCCGCCACCTCCGGCTTGCCAAACAGGCGCAACTGCACATCCGGCTCCGCCAGTGCTTCGTGCAGGCCGCTGAACGACACGTCGGTCGAATGCCCTTCCACCAGCAACACCGCGGATGCCGCCGGTCCACGCGTGCGGATATTGGGGATGGGCAGACCGAGTACGGCACGCGCATGCAGGGCAAATTCCGACAGATCCTGGCTGATGAGGGTCACCATGCCGGTATCGTGCGGTCGCGGGCTTACTTCGCTGAAGTAGACGACATCGCCCTTGATGAAAAATTCAACGCCAAACAGGCCATACCCGCCAAGTTCCGCCGTAACCAGGCCGGCAACGCGTTCGGCCTCCACCAGCGCGGCATGCGACATCGGTTGCGGCTGCCACGACTCGCGATAATCGCCACGCTCCTGCCGATGGCCAATCGGCGGGCAGAAGCTCGTGCCATCGCGATGCCGAACCGTGAGCAGCGTGATTTCGTAATCGAAGTCGACAAAACCTTCCACGATCACCTTGCGTACGCCGGTGCCGCCACGGGCACCGGTCTGGGCCGCCGCCCAGGCGGCACCTGCCTGATCCGGCGCGTGCACGGTGGATTGCCCCTTGCCGGAACTCGACATCACCGGTTTCACCACGCAGGGTGTACCAATGCGTCCGACTGCTGCATGGAACTCCGCCTCGGTGGCGGCAAATTCATACGGCGACGTTCGCACCTTCAATGTTTCCGCGGCAAGGCGGCGTATACCCTCGCGATCCATCGTCAGGCGCGCAGCGCGGGCGGTGGGAATGACCTGCACGCCTTCCTTTTCCAGTTCCAGCAGCGTCCCGGTAGCAATGGCTTCGATTTCCGGAACCACGAGATCGGGTCGCTCCTGCGCGATGACCGCCCGGAGCGACTCACCGTCGAGCATGTTGATGACATGGCTGCGGTGCGCCACCTGCATGGCGGGCGCGCCAGCGTAGCGATCCACGGCAATGGTCTCGACACCCAGTCGCTGCAGCTCGATCACGACTTCCTTGCCCAGTTCGCCCGCGCCCAGCAGCATGACCCGCGTGGCATGTGCCGCCCCGGGCGTACCCAGCATCGGGTCCATCGATCGGTCAGACATCCGCCTGCTCCTGCTCCGTGAGCTCCGTCGAAAACCGTTGACCGTTCCTGACGTAGTGACGTGCATTGGCGCGCAGACCCGCCGCCTGCTCGTCCGTGAAGGTCTTTGCGACCCGCGCGGGTGAGCCGAGGATCATGGAGTTGTCCGGAAACTCCTTGCCTTCGGTGACCAGCGCTCCCGCTCCGACGAGGCAGTTGCGGCCGATCTTCGCGCCATTGAGCACGATGGCGCCGATGCCGATGAGCGACCCTTCACCTACCGTGCAGCCGTGCAGCATGGCCATATGACCGATCGTGACGTCGCGGCCGAGCGTCAGGGGAAAACCGGGGTCGGTATGCAGGATGGCGCCGTCCTGCACGTTGCAGTTCTCGCCGAGTGTGATGAGTTCACTGTCACCGCGGATGACCGCGCCAAACCAGACGCTGGCATTGTCCTCCAGCAGTACGTTGCCGATGACACGGGCGTTGTCCGCCACGAAATAGCGGCCGCGTGCGCGGACCCGTTTATCGCCCAGTTGCAACAGCATGGCGTTTTTCTCCTTCTGGCTCGTGCTGATCGATTCGGCCCTGGATCTGCCCGTAACACCGCACGGAACATCAAAAATTCGCTTGCAGACCAATGGGTTGCAAACCACCCACCCGAGGTCGGGAAACGGGACGCTGTCCGCCCCGTTCACAAATCCCTTACAGGTCGCTCGTAGCTTTCATTGGGAACTGCGTCACATAGTAACTGATCTTCGCAGTATCAAGAGTTCACGCCCATGCGCGATTTGCCAGAGTTTGATGTCCTGGTGGATATGGCCCGTACCGACCCCACGGCCCTGGAACGGCTGCGCACGCGTCTGACGAATGCGGTCATCGACGCCCAGGCGGACCCCCTGAAAAAGCAGCGCCTGAAAGGCCTGGCATTCCAGATCGACATGGAACGCCAGCGCGCACGCACACCCATGGCAGCCACCATCAAGCTGTCCGAAATGATGTGCTGGAAACTCGCCGAGTTGAACCGTTGTTTCCTGCAACCGGAGGAAGTTACGGCGGAACAGGCCGACGTCCCGGAGACTTCGGGCAAGGTGATCCCGATGCGCAGGCCGCCGCACTGATTGCGCCCGCGGGCCACTTCCAGGCTACCGTTCGAGCTGCATGACCTCGTAGTTGAGAAAGTCGATCTGCTCCACGGCGGAATGCAGCAGGCCGCGTTGCAGGTGGGCCAGCAGATCCGGCCGCTGCGCGGCCAGTTCATCCAGTACCGTGCGCGTGAGCAGGAAAACATCGGTTGTCACCGCGGCCCGCAAGGCGCCTGAGATGGCGGAGTCTTCCACGCGCAGCAGCGCGCGCATGCCAACCACACCGCCGGACGTCAGCGCCGACAACCGGTTTTCCATTCCTTCGTGGCGACCGTACAGATCCAGGCGTCCCCGCCGGACCAGCAGCAACGCATCAACGATCTCCCCCTGGCGGAACACAGTGGCGCCTGCCGCGAAAGTCCGTGTCTGCAATCTGGACTCGAACCAGCGGAGTTCCTGGACATCAAGCTCCGCGAAGGCGTCAAACCCGGCCAGCGCCAGCGGCTGGGCCTCGTCGATGCCGAGCAGTTCGTCCTCCACCGCGGCCAGCGCCATGTCCAGGCTCTGCCACACGGCGTCATCGCCAACCTGAGCGAAGACGCCCATCTCCCTGAGGAGGGAATACACCGAAAATCCGGTGCCGCTTTCGAGCTCCCGCAAACCACACAACTGGATCGCATGACCCGAGTCTTTCAGGGCATTGAGGCTGGCGAGCAGCACCTGCACGCCTGACAGATCGATGTCCTGCACCCGGGTGAAGTCGAGGACGAACCGGTCAGCGTCTGCCTGGCGCTTCTCCAGTTCCTGGGCAAAGCGGTCCGTGGTACCGAAGAACAGCGAGCCACGCAGGCGATAGATCAGCGTGCGCCCCCCTGCTTCGAGCAACCGCTCACGCTGTGCCCGCGTCCTCATCACGCGGGACTGGATCTGGTCACCGCGCAGTACCTTGTGCACCACCGGCTGGAATGCCTGCTGCCGGATGTAGAGCAGCGCGGCGATGATGCAGCCGACACCCACCGCCGTGATGAGATCCACCAGCACGGTGACGGCGGTGACAACCAGCATCACGCCGATTTCGTAGCGCACGTGCCGTTGCATCACCAGTTGCAGGGAGTACTTGTCCACCATGCCGACGGCGGTGACCATCAGCACGCCGGCCAGGGCCGCCAACGGTATCCAGGCGGCCAGCGGTCCGGCGGCGGCGATGATGAATAGAATCACCAGGGCGTGGATCATGCCGGAGCGACGGGTCTTGCCGCCGGCATCGATGTTGACCAGCGTACGCACGGTGGCACCTGCACCGGGAAGCCCCCCACCGAGCCCGCTGGCGATGTTGGCGATGCCCTGCCCGATGAGTTCCCGCCGCGAATCGTGGCGGGTGCGCGTACGCGCGTCGGCGACGATGGAAGTCAGCAGCGAGTCGATGGCGCCAAGCAGCCCGAGTACAAGACCGGACAGTGCCGCATTCGTGAGAGCAGCCGCGGGCAGGCCAAGAAGCTGCGGCAGGTGCAGCGCCGGCAGCATCCGCTGCAGGTCGTCCAGGCTGGTGAACGGTGTGGGAATGGTGCCGATGAGCAGCGTGTTCGCATCGACGTGCGCAGGCGCCAGTCCGGCGCTGGCGAACGCCTGATAAGCCACGATGCCAACCGCGAGCCCCACCAGCGACGCCGGCAGCCCCTTGCGAAAACGGGCCACAACGGTACCAATGATGGTCAGCAGGCACACACCGAGCGCAGGCGTGCCCTGTGACCAGTCGAACGCCGCATAGTCACCGGTGATGCCGAGCGCGGGCTTGATCTGACCGAGCGCAATGATCACGGCGATGCCGTTCATGAAACCCGCCACCACCGGATAGGGAATGAACTTCACCAGCCTGCCGCCACCGGCCACGCCGATGATGATTTCGGTCAGGCCGCCGAATACGACCATCACCGCCAGCAGCGCCAGCGTGAGGGACAGATCGCTGCCGTGACTGGCCACCACCTGGGCGATGAAGGCCGTCACCACCACGGTCATCGGTCCGGTCGGTCCCGTCACCTGCGTCGGCGTACCACCCAGGAGCGCCGCAAAAAAGCCCGCGAGCACACACCCCATCAGACCCACCACCGCGCCGGTGGCCGCGTGCTCCGGTCCCAGAGGGGCGAAGGCGGCAACCCCGAATGCGAGCCCGAGTGGCAGCGCCACAACCGCGGCGGTCAGCCCGCCATACAGGTCACCGGACAACCCCTGACGCGAGGCCGTCATCGCTCTGGATCCATCGTCATTTCCCGTCACGTGACATGCCTGTTCCAGGCCATTCGAACCGGCTTCCGCCAGTGCAGGCCATGCACCACGCATCTACCATGGTTGTATAGAATGCGCGCATGAACTTCTGCAGTCACTGTGGGAACCCGGTAACCTCGCGCATCCCTGACGGGGACAGTCGCCCGCGCTACATCTGCGACCACTGCGGCACCATTCACTACCAGAATCCGCGCGTGGTAACGGGCTGTCTCGTTACGCACGGCGAACGGGTGCTGCTGGCGCGACGGGCGATCAATCCCCGTCGCGGCTACTGGACGCTGCCCGCCGGCTTCCTTGAAAACGGTGAAACCGCTGCCGCCGGGGCCGCCAGGGAGACCCTGGAGGAAGCTGGCGCGGAAGTGGGGGAGCTCGAGCTGTATACCGTATTCAGCCTGCCGCATATCAACCAGATCTACACCTTTTTCCGCGCACGCCTGACTGGCGACCGCTATTCGGCCGGCGCGGAATCGCTGGACGTGCAACTGGTGGACGAAGCAGGCATTCCCTGGGACGAACTCGCCTTTCCGGTCATCACGGAGACGCTGAAATGCTTTTTCAGCGATCGCGCCGAGGGCAACTTCCGTACCCGCTCGTTCGACATCATCCGCCCGCCGCCCAGAACCCTGTAAGGCTCGGGCGGCGTGCCGCGCCCGTCACTCAGCGGAGTGCCCGCCGCGCGTTTACAAACATACGCAACCAGGGTCCATCCTCGCCCCAGGCCGGATCGCGCCAGGCATTCTGCACCGCGCGGAATACCCGCTCCGGATGTGGCATGAGGATGAGAGTCCGTCCGTCGGCGGCGGTGATGCCGGCAAGACCGTCCGCCGCTCCGTTGGGATTGTAGGGATACCGCTCCGTTACGACGTGCCGCGGGTCGACGTACTGCATGGCAAGTTGTCCGCCGCGCTTGAGCGTTGCGAGATCCCCGGCATGGCGGAATTCGGCCCGGCCCTCGCCGTGCGCCACCGCCACCGGCAGCACACTGCCCTGCATGCCATCCAGCCAGGGTGAGTGCACCTCGTTGATCCGAAGTAGCACCGTACGGGCCTCGAAACGCTCCGACCGGTTGGTGACAAACCGCGGCCACGCAGCGGCACCCGGAATCAGGTCCTTCAGCTGCGCCAGCATCTGACACCCGTTGCATACGCCAAGCACCAGTCCACCGCTGTGCAGAAAGCGGTCGAACTGCGCCTTCAGGTCGTCGTGGAACAGGACCGACTTGGCCCACCCGCCACCGCCGCCCAGCACATCGCCGTAGGAAAAGCCGCCGCAGGCAGCCAGCACTGGAAAATCCTGCAGACGCACACGTCCTTCCAGCAGATCCGTCATGTGCACGTCCACCGGCGCAAAACCGGCGCGATCGAACGCTGCCGCCATTTCCATGTGACCGTTAACGCCCTGTTCGCGCAGGATCGCAACAGGCGGACGCCCGCTCAAGATCGCGGGCGCCACCGTGGGAGCAAAGGTAAGAGCGCAGGACAAACCCCCGGTGTCCTCGTCGATGAGCGCAAACTCCTCGTCCGCGCAGGTCGCATCGTCGCGCAGGCGCTGAATTTCATAACTGGTACGCGCCCACAGACGTTCGAGATCGGCGCGTGTGCTGGCAAACCGCTCCACGCCATCCACAACAATCAGAACGCGCTCGTCCTCGCGCACCGTGGCCACACGGCAGGCATGCAGCCCCTTGTGCCCGGCCTGGGTCACCAGCGCATCCGCATCGTGCGCCGCCACCTGCAGTACAACCCCGATCTCCTCCGCGAACAACGTCCCCATCACGTCCCCGGTGAGCCCGATATCCAGACCGGCCCGGCCGGCAAAACTCATCTCGGCGAGCGCGGCGAGCAAGCCGCCGTCCGACCGGTCGTGCATGGCCAGCACCTTGTTGGCCCGCTTCCAGGCATCCAGCAACTCGAGGAGCGCTGCCAGGGCGTGTGCTTCCACGTCAGGCGCGTCGTCGCCGACCTGTGCAAAACACTGCGCCAGCGCACTGCCACCCAGCCGCATTGCCGGTGAGCAGGCCAGCAGTACAAGCACGCTGCCGGGACGACGAACCAGTACCGGCGTCAGCGTGCGCGACGCATCGCCCACCGGCGCGAACGCTGACACGATCAGCGTCAGCGGCGAGACCACTTCGCCGTCCGCCCAGCGCGTGCGCATGGACAGGCTGTCCTTGCCAACAGGAATGGCAATACCCAGTGCCGGACAGAACTCCTCGCCAACCGCGCGAACGCCCTCGAACAGGGCCTGATCCTCGCGACCATGCCCGGCTGCCGCCATCCAGTTGGCCGAGAGCACGACCCTCTCACGGTTGACCACGTCGGCACACCACAGGTTTGTCAGCGCCTCCGCCACGGCCATGCGTGCCGACGCGGCCGCATCGATCAACGCCAGCGGCGAGCGTTCACCCATCGCGTAGGCTTCCCCGCTCAGCGTGTGATATCCCGCCAGGGTCACCGCCGCATCCGCGACCGGCACCTGCCAGGGTCCCACCATCTGTTCACGCGCCACCAGGCCGGTAATGCTGCGATCGCCGATTGTGATGAGGAATTTCTTGCTGGCTACGGCGGGAAACTGCAGAACACGCTCCACGGCCTGAGCCAGCGAGATACCCTCGAAACGAAGTGGCTGGACCGGTGCAGCCCGTGGAACAAACTGTCGGGTCATCCGCGGCGGCTTGCCGAACAGCACTTCCATGGGCAGGTCCACGGGCGTGCTGCCGAGCTCCGGATCAGCCACGTGCAGATGCTTGTCAGTCGTGGCCTGCCCGACAACGGCAAAGGGGCAACGCTCGCGGGCGCAGATGGCCTCGAATACCGCTACCGCGTCGCGACGGATGCCGAGAACGTAGCGCTCCTGGGCTTCGTTGCACCAGATCTCCAGCGGCGCCATGCCGCGGTCGGCGCTCGGCACCTTGCGCAGATCAAAGCGGCCACCGGTGCCGGCATCCTTCACCAGTTCCGGCAGCGCATTGGACAGACCACCCGCGCCGACATCGTGGATGAGAAGAATAGGATTGGCTTCGCCCAGCGCCACGCAGGCGTCGATGACTTCCTGGCACCGCCGCTCCATCTCCGCGTTGTCCCGCTGCACTGACGCAAAATCCAGGGTACTGGCGCTCGTACCGGCGGACATACTCGACGCCGCGCCGCCACCGAGACCAATCAGCATGGCTGGTCCACCCAGCACCACCAACGCCGTGCCGTCGGGAAACGCCAGGGACTCCACGTGTTCACTGCGCACCATACCGACACCGCCCGCGATCATCACCGGCTTGTGATAGCCGCGTGTCGCGCCTGTGGCATCGCGCAGTTCCATGGTGCGGAAATAGCCGGTCAACGCCGGGCGGCCGTATTCGTTGTTGAAGGCTGCCGCGCCAAGCGGACCTTCCACCATGATGTCCAGCGCCGTCACCATGTGGTCCGGTTTGCCCGTTTCCAGCTCCCAGGGTTGCCGGTAGCCGGGGATATTCAGGTGTGAGGTGGTGAAACCGGTGAGCCCCGCCTTGGGCTTGGAGCCGCGACCGACGGCACCTTCGTCACGAATCTCGCCGCCCGAACCGGTGGCCGCGCCCGGATAGGGCGAAATTGCGGTCGGGTGGTTATGGGTCTCCACCTTCATCAGTACGTGTACCGGCTCGTCAACGTAGCGGTACGCATGCGTACCGGTATCGATGAACAGCCGGCGTTCGCGGAAACCCTCTATGACTGCAGCGTTGTCCCGGTAGGCGGACAACACACCGCGACCGTTGATCACCTGATGCGTGTTGCGGATCATGTCGAACAGCGAGCGGTCCGCGGCCACGCCGTCAATTACCCACGACGCATTGAAGATCTTGTGCCGGCAATGCTCTGAATTGGCCTGCGCGAACATCATCAGCTCGACGTCCGTGGGATCGCGGCCCAGCTGATCGTAGGCATGCGCCAGGTAAGCGATTTCGTCGGGTGACAGCGCCAGGCCCAGCCGAACGTTGGCGTCCTGCAGCGCAGCCGCCGCATCGCCGTCCAGCGCCACCGTGGCCAGTGGCCTGGGGGCATGTTCGTCGAACAGCCCGCCATAGTCGCCATCGGCGCACCACCGCTGCGTCATGCGGTCGAACAGGGACGCCGGATCGATCACCGCATCCGTTTCGACAAACCAGCGCACACCGCGTTCCACCCGCAGAACATTGGTCAGCCCGACGATGCGGAAGATATCAGTGGCTTTGCTGGACCAGGGCGAAATGGCTCCGGCCCGCGGAAGCACCACTCCGATACAGCGCCCCTGCCGCCGCGGCATGCCTTCGCGCGGGCCGTAATCGAGCAATGCCGTGGCCACCGCCGTTTGCGCCGCGGTCAGCGCACCGTCCACCGCAAGCACGTGCACGAACTCCGCATACAGTCCACCGGCAAGGTTGAGCTGTGCGCGCAGTTGTTCCAGGCGGAACCGTGAAAACGCCGCCCCACCTTCCAGAACCATCACCTCACTCAACGTCTGTGCTCCCTTCTGCCTGTTGCGTCCCCGAAGGCGGCCTGTTGCGCACGCGTCTTGCCACGAAGAATGCCTGCAGGAGGGCCGTTGACCGTTCGCCCAGAATTCCGCCTTCGGTCACCACCCGGTGATTCAGTTTCGGTTCCTCGAGCACCCGGAAATTCGACGCCACGGCGCCCGCCTTCGGTTCGCTGGCGCCATAGACAAGCCGGGCGACACGCGCATGTACGAGCGCGCCACAGCACATCATGCAGGGCTCCAGCGTCACGTAGAGCGTGCTGCCCGGAAGCCGGTAATTGCCAACGCGGGTTGCGGCCGCGCGCAGCGCCACGATTTCTGCATGCGCCGTGGGATCGTGTGTACCGATGGGCCGGTTGTAACCTTCCCCCAGGCATTCGCCGTCCGCGCTCACCAGCACCGCCCCTACGGGCACCTCACCACACGCCGCAGCCTGCCCGGCCAGTTGCAGCGCGCGTGCCATCCAGCGCGTATCCGCGGCGGTTGTCAGTTCGGCACTGGCCGCGGTGCTGGCGTCCGCCTGCCGGTTCATTCCCACTCGATGGTCGCGGGCGGCTTGCTCGACACGTCGTATACGACCCTGGACACACCGCTGATCTCGTTGACAATGCGATTGGCTACCCGCTCGATGAGCTCAAACGGCAGCCGGGCCACATGCGCCGTCATGAAGTCGGTCGTCTCCACGGCCCGCAACGCAATGACCGGCGCATGCCGGCGCGCATCACCCACCACGCCAACCGACTTTACCGGCAGGAATACCGCAAACGCCTGGCTGACCCTGTCGTACCAGCCGGCATCGCGCAGTTCCTGGATGAAGATGGCATCCGCCTCACGTAACACATCGGCGGACGCACGCCCGACTTCACCGAGAATGCGTACCCCGAGGCCAGGCCCCGGAAACGGATGCCGGTAGACGAGACTGTCGGGCAGTCCGAGATGGACGCCGATGCGGCGCACCTCGTCCTTGAACAGTTCGCGCAGCGGTTCCACGAGTTTCAGATGCATGCGTTCAGGCAGGCCGCCCACGTTGTGGTGCGATTTGATGACGTGCGCCTTGCCATATTTGCTGGCAGCACTTTCGATCACGTCCGGATAGATGGTGCCCTGCGCCAGCCACTGTACGCCCTCGAGGCGTTCCGCTTCGCGCTGAAAGACATCGATGAATGTGCCGCCGATGATCTTGCGCTTGGCTTCCGGATCCGCAACACCGGCGAGCCGGGTCATGAATTCGTCCGCGGCATCAACGACGACGAGATCGAGGTCAAGTGCGTTTGTCGGCGAGAAGGCGGCTTCCACCTCCTGACGTTCGTTCTTGCGCAGGAGACCGTTGTCGACAAACACGCAGGTGAGCTGGCGACCGATCGCGCGCGACAGCAGTGCCGCCACGACGCTGGAATCCACGCCACCGGACAAGCCAAGCAGGACGCGGTCGGCGCCCACCTGCGCCTGGACCTGCAGGATGGCGTCTTCGACGATATTGGACGCCGTCCACAAGCCATCGCAGCCGGCGATGCGACGGGCGAAATTGTCGAGCAGGCGCTGACCGTCCCGTGTATGCGTGACTTCCGGATGAAACTGTACGCCGTACCAGTGGCGCGTGCTGTCCATCATGGCCGCGATGGGTGCACTGGCCGTGCTGGCGATGCAGGAAAACCCGGGCGGCAGGTTTGTCACCTTGTCACCGTGGCTCATCCAGACCGGCAGCAGGCCATCGTCGAAGTGCATGCCTTCGAAAAGCGGACTGGTTTCAACACACCGGATGTGCGCCGCACCGAACTCGCGCGCGTCGCTGCCTTCCACCTTGCCGCCAAGCTGCGCCGCCATGGTCTGCATGCCGTAGCAGATGCCGAGCAGCGGTACGCCAAGGTCGAACACTACCTGTGGTGCACGCGGTGTTTGCCCCTCGGTAACGGACTCCGGGCCTCCGGAAAGGATGATGCCCCTGGGCGCAAATTCGCGGATCGCCGCGTCCGGCATGTCGAATGGATGGATTTCGCAGTAAACCCCGGCTTCGCGCACGCGACGTGCGATGAGCTGCGTGTACTGCGAGCCGAAGTCGACGATCAGCAGCCGCTGATCGTGAATGTTCTGGTCGCTCATTTCAGCTCAGCGGGTAGTTGGGGGCTTCCTTGGTAATGCTCACGTCGTGCACGTGGCTCTCGGCCATGCCCGCGCCGGATATGCGCACGAACTGCGGTCGCGTCCGCATCTCCTCGATGTTGGAGCAGCCGGTGTAGCCCATGGACGCGCGCAGCCCGCCCATGAGCTGGTGCACGATCGGACCGATCGGACCGCGATACGGCACCCGACCTTCGATGCCTTCCGGCACGAATTTGCGCCCGTCCGCCGGCGGATCCTGGAAGTAGCGATCGCTGGAGCCGTGCGTGGCTGACATGGCGCCAATGGAACCCATGCCGCGATACGCCTTGTAGGTACGCCCCTGGAACAGTTCGACCTCGCCGGGCGCCTCGTCCGTGCCGGCAAGCAGCCCACCCACCATGACGCAGCTGGCCCCCGCGGCGATGACCTTGGCGACGTCCCCCGAATAGCGGATGCCACCATCGGCGATCACCGGCACGTCTTCCGCATCCGCCACCGCCGCGGCTTCGGCCACCGCGGTGATCTGCGGAACGCCGATGCCCGTGACGATACGTGTGGTACAGATGGAGCCCGGACCAATACCCACTTTCACCGCATCCACGCCCGCTTCGATCAGCGCCCTGGCGCCCTCAGCCGTCGCCACGTTGCCGCCAATGACGTCGATGCCGGGAAACGCCTGCTTGATCCAGCGAACCTGTTCCAGCACGCGCCGGGAATGACCGTGCGCGGTATCCACGACAATCACGTCCACGCCGGCCTCAACCAGTGCCTGCACGCGCTCTTCGGTTTCCTCGCTGGTGCCGACGCTGGCGCCAACCCGCAATCGTCCCTCGACATCCTTGCAGGCATTCGGAAATTTGCGGGCCTTGTTGATGTCTTTGACCGTCACCATGCCGGTGAGTTCGAACTTGTCGTTGACGAGCAGGACCTTCTCGATGCGGTGCTTGTGCAGCAGCGCGGTAATTTCGTCGAAGCTGGCGCCTTCCGGGGCGGTGACCAGATCGGCCTTGCCGGTCATGACGTCCCGGACTTTCGTTTCCAGGCTTCTTTCGAAGCGCACGTCGCGACTGGTGACGATGCCGATGAGCTGGCTGCCCTTCACCACCGGCACGCCAGAGAAGCCGCGCGAGGACGTCAGATCAATGAGCTCCCTGACCGTGGTGTCCGGATCGATGGTAACGGGATCGCGAATGATGCCCGTCTCGAATTTCTTGACGGTGAGCACTTCCCGCGCCTGCTTCTCGATGGGCATATTCTTGTGCACGATGCCGATACCGCCTTCCTGGGCAATGGCAATGGCCAGCCGTGCTTCCGTCACCGTATCCATGGCGGAGGAGACCAGCGGAATGTTCAGACGGATGTTGCGTGTCAGGCGCGTATCGAGGGAGGTTTCGGACGGCAGCGTCTGGGAGTAGGCGGGAAGGAGGAGCACATCATCGAAGGTGAGTGCTTCGGTGGCGATTCTCAACATTTTTGGACCCCACAAAAACAGCATTCTAGCGATGAGGGTCTGGACTGTAAATTATCCGTCCCCCGCCCGCCCCTGCCCTGGCAACGCGGCGGCGGTTACGCTGCCGCCGCGCCCCGTCAATAGCTGCGTGGCAGTCCCAGCACGTTCTGCGCGACGAAATTGAGCACCATGTTGTTGGAGATGGGCGCCGTGCGCCACAGGCGAACTTCACGCCACTTGCGCTCGATGTGGTACTCGCGCGCGAAGGCGAAACCACCGAATGTCTGGAAGGTCTGATCCGCCGCGTACCAGGCGGCTTCCGACGCCAGGTACTTGGCGATGTTGGCCGCCTCGCCACAATCCTGACCGGCGTCATACAGCGCGGCGGCCTTGCGTACCATCATCTCCGCCGCTTCGAGCTGGGCGTACGCGGTAGCCAGCGGAAAGGCGATACCCTGGTTCCTGCCGATGGGGTTACCGAACACCGATCGTTCCTTCGCGTAAGCGACACCCCGTTCGAGGAAATACCGCCCATCGCCAAGCGCCTCCGACGCGATCAGCACGCGCTCGGCGTTCATGCCGGCAAGAATATTCTGGAAACCACGCCCTTCCACGCCCACCAGCGCATCAGCTGGAATGACCATGTTGTCGAAGAACACTTCGGTGGTGTTGTGATTGATCATGGTCTTGATGGGACGGATCTCGCAGCCCTTGCCACGCACTTCACGCAGATCGACCAGAAACGTGGAGAGTCCTTCCGTACGTTTCTTCACCTGATCCACCGGCGTCGTACGGGCAAGCAGAAGCATGAGATCCGACTGCAGCGCACGGCTGGTCCAGATCTTCTGGCCATTGACGACGTAGGTGTCGCCCTGCCTGTCTGCGCGCGTCTTCAACTGTGTGGTGTCCGAGCCGGTGGTGGGTTCGGTGACACCGAATGCCTGTAGGCGCAGCTCACCGGAAGCGATACCCGGCAGATACTTGCGTTTCTGCGCCTCGGAGCCGTAACGCAACACCGTACCCATGGTGTACATCTGCGCATGGCACGCGGCCGCGGAACAGCCGTTCGCATGGATGGTTTCCAGGATTACCGACGCGGCACGCAGTGGCAGCCCCGCGCCGCCGTAGGTTTCCGGAATCAGCGCCGCCAGATAGCCGGACTCGGTCAGCGCATCGACGAACGCATGCGGATACTCCGCCTTTTCATCCAGCGCCTGCCAGTAGCTGCCCGGAAAGCCCGCGCAGATACGCCGCACCTGGTCGCGGATGTCCGCGTAGTCGTTGCCGTAATCGAGGCTGGTCATGAGATTCCCTGTCGTCGGGGTTGCAGAATGGGCGCGACGTTGGACGTATCCACCAGCACCGTGGCTTCGGCGGGCGCGCTCTGCACCAGCAGGTTGTAGTAGAGCCCCAGCCCGGTCTGGGTCACCGTGCCGCCGATCATGCCATCCATGTCGCAGCGCGCCGCCAGGGCCACGAGTCGCTCGAAGGTCTGCCGGTAGTTCAAGCTGTGACGGCGCCGCAACTCCGTGCCGTAGAAGATGTGCTGACGGCCACCGTGGGCGTCAGGACCCATCATCAGGATCTCCCGGGCAAACGCCTCGCTGTCGCCGTGGGACACCATGGTCCACAATTCGAATATCCGCTCTTCCGGCACCAGATTTCCTTCAGTGGAGCCGAATGCGGATATGAACTGCATGCCGGTAATGGTCGCCAGTTGCCGCTTCACGTTGCCGGCGATGGTGAAAAACGCCTCCTGACGGGCATTGAGCTCCATGGCCGCCATGGCCTGCGCCTGCTGCTCCGCCTGCAGCATCGACTGACGCATCACTTCGGTGTTGTCCGCCAGCTCCTTCTGCTGGATGAAGAGCCCGATGACCAGCCACATGAAGGCCAGTGGCGCGAACGCGCCCTCAAGGAAACCGCCAAGCTCGTCAATGCCGCGCATCAGGACATTGCCCGGCTGCACGTAGAGGTAGAGGACGCCCAGGGCTATCCAGAGCGCCGTGATGGTGACACCGAGGAATATGCGCCAGTCGGTGGCCTTGAGGCGCCTGAGGAATTCATGACCCGTCATGGCGGCAAAGTGTACGTCATGCCGGGTCGCCGGGTACCAGGGCGCACAAGCCGGATTGGCATAAACTTATATGCGCGTATGCGCGGGGCCGCGCCCGGAACGCCGGGTCGCGGCCTGGCACGGAAGGACGGGCAGCCCTCAGTTCCCGGTCCAGTTGGGCGCACGCTTCTCGGCAAAGGCCTTCGGTCCTTCCTTGGCGTCGTTGGACGAGAATACCTTGCGCTGCAGCGGCTCCTGCATCTTCCAGAGGCTCTCCTCGTCGATACCGGAAGCGGCCGCGCGCACGAGAGTCTTGGACGCCGCCACTGCCAGTGGCGCGTTTTCCGCGATGCGCTCGGCCAGGCGAATGGCTGCGTTCAGCGTCTCACCAGGCTCCGTGACTTCGCTGACCATGCCGGCCGCAAAGGCTTCCTCGGCCGTGATGGGCTCGCCGGTGAGCGCCATTTCCATGGCCTTGGCGAATCCTACCCGCGCCGGCAGGCGGAACACGCCGCCGGCAGCGGCGAACAGACCAACCTTGACTTCCCGGATACCGATCTTGGCGCCTTTGGCAGCAACCAGCAGGTCGCAGGTGAGGGCAATTTCACAGCCGCCAGCCAGCGCAAACCCGTTGATGGCACCAATGAGCGGCTTCGTGCAACCGGAACGCACGAAGGTACCGAGAGGCCCCACGTCTTCGCCGCGGGCGAACGCCTTCAGATCCATGCCGGCAC
Organism: Pseudomonadales bacterium; assembly: GCA_024234635.1. Classification (GTDB taxonomy): domain Bacteria; phylum Pseudomonadota; class Gammaproteobacteria; order Pseudomonadales; family Azotimanducaceae; genus SYFY01. Next base: position 123,111 of record JACKNX010000012.1, read on the forward strand.
AGAATGCGCGGCCGTTGCCCGTGATGATACCGGCGGTAAGGGAGTTGTCGGAATCCAGTTCGCGAACGGCGTTCAGCAGGCCGTTGGACAGCGCGCCGTTGATGGCATTCATGGCTTCGGGCCGGTTCAGCGTGATCACCATGATTCTTCCACGGCGTTCCACCAGCACGGCGTTTTCGGTTGTGTCACTCATTGTTGCAATCGTCCCAAACGTGAATGGCTAAAGGTGGCCGAATGATGGCACATCCAGGCTGGCGCGAGAACGCGCCCCGCCGCCGCGGGCAGGAAGCCCCGGGGAAGGACATACGTTCCGGGATTGTCAGCGAAGTCGCACAACGCACCGGACGAATTGGCAAAGGACCGGCCCAACCGCCGGGGGTTGAAGCCGTGTGGAACACTTTCATCGGCCTGCATCGTTTCCACAAACGCAGCCCCGGCAAACCGGGTAACGTCAGCCCGGAGCGAACCTGCGCGTAAGCCTTCGCCTGCATTTTCGGGACGTGTGTCCTTCCCGGCATCCTTCCCGGCATTTCATTTTCGGGACGTGTGTCCGCCCCGGCACCTCGCGTACACTCCGCCAATCATGCAAGCCGCCGCTACCCGCACGCTCTTCCTGGAAGGGCCAATACTCTCGACACTGTTCAAGCTCGCCACCCCCAACGCCATGGCGTTCCTCGTGCAGGCAGGGGTGAACATGACGGAGGTCTGGTACGTCGGCCAGCTCGGCCGGGAGTCGCTGGCGGCCATGGCCTTCATCTTCCCGGGCTTCATGCTCGTGCAGATGCTGGCCAACGGCTCCTTCGGCGGCGCCACCACCAGCGCCATGGCCCGCGCGCTGGGCGCCGGCGACACAGCGCGCGCCAGCCAGCTCGTGTGGCACGCGCTGGCCATCGTCGGCGTGGCCGGGGTGTTCTTCGCCGCCGTCTTCCACCTGTTCGGATCTGGCGTGCTCACCATCCTTGGCGCCACCGGCGCCATTCACGATGAAGCGTTGCGCTACGGCACGATGGCGTTTTCAGGTGCCGCGTTGATGTGGGCCGCGGCGCTCACCAATGGCTGCATCCGCGGCACGGGCAACCTGCGCTTTCCAGCCATGCTGATGATCGTCAACGCGCTGATCCAGGTTCCCCTGTCTGGCGGCCTCATCCTCGGCTGGTTCGGCATGCCCAAGCTGGGCCTGGTGGGCGCGGCGGTGTCCAACCTTGTCCTGGCCTGCGTCACAACCTTGGTTTCACTGTGGAAACTGGCGGGCCCGTCCACGCCGGTGCGCCTGAACTGGGCGGACTGTCGCCTGCAGTGGCCGCTGTTCCGCGACATCCTCCGCGTGGGCGCGCTGGCGGCGTTTTCACCCATCTTCACCATCCTCACCATTTCCGTAGTCAACGCCCTGATCGTCGGCTTCGGCACCGCCACGGTAGCGGGCTACGGCATTGGCGCACGTCTGGAATTCCTGCTGGTGCCGATGGTCTTCGGCTTCGGCATGGCCATGAACGCCATGGTGGGCATGAACATCGGCAACCGGAACCTGGTGCGCGCCGAACGCATCGCCTTTGTCGGCGGCCTGAGTTCGGCCATCGTTACCGGTGTGGTGGGCACATCGCTGGCAATCTTCCCGGGCGCATGGATGAACCTGTTCACCAGCGATGCCCAGGTGGCGGCAGAAGGCGCCAAGTATCTGCATTTCTCCGGGCCGGTGTTTGCCTTTCAGGGGATGGCGCTGGCGCTCTATTTCGCCTCGCAGGGCGCCGGCACGGTGCTCTGGCCGGTCATTGCCAACTTCGCACGTTTTTTTGTTGCAGGTGGTGCCGCCGCCCTGTGCGTACACGTGTTCAACACGTCGGTGGAATGGGTATTTGCGAGCATCGCCGCCGGCATGCTGGCCAACGGCGCCATTACGGCTGGAGCAATTCACTTCGGCGCGTGGAAACGCTTCCATCGCTTCTGATCAGCGGCAGCATCAGAAGAAACGCTACGGCAATGCAGCCGCAGGCGAAGTACCCGTTCCACAGGAAACTGTCCCCCATGTCGCGCACGTAGCCACCGGCGAACGGCGCCACGGCGCCACCGATCAGGACAAACGCCGGGTGTGACCCGGCCATGCGCCCCGTTGGATCAAACCGGGCAATCACTCCCAGCAGAATCGGCATGAAGGCTGTTGGCAACGCGCCGAAGACCGGCACGGCAACCATGAACACCGTACCGGAGCGCGTTGCCGCGACGGCGTAGCAGGCAGCCAGCAACAAGGTAACGATAGACAGCAGCGGCACCAGCGGCCGCATCCTGGGCCCCACGAAGCCCGCGATCAGCGGCGCGACGATGCCCACGAGGGCGCCGGCCATGAATACGTAGCCGATGGTTTCGCCATCCAGCCCCAACTCACGCCCGACACGCACCAGGAAGATGCCCAGCGAACCGTGACCGAAGAAAAGCAGTGCAATGGCAAACAGCGTGAGTGAGGCCAGCGAGCCCTGGCCCGCCGCGCGCCCCCCCTCCGTCCCTCCGGAAGCGCGACCGGCAACCGGCACCGTGCGCAGAAAGAAGAACGCCAGAAGACCACAGGTGATGTAAACGACAAACAGACCATCAACAGGACCCGAGAAATAGGCAGGCCCACCACCATTGGCCGTCGACGGCCAGGTCATGGCCCTTGGCAGCACCCAGGCCAGCACAAGGCCCATGCCGCCCAGTGCCGAATTGATCACCCCGAACGTGGCTTCGGGCGTCGCCGAACGGGCGGCAGTGGCCATGGCCGTCGCCGATACCGACCCCATGGCCAGGCCGGTCGGTATGCGCATGAGCAGCAACGTCACGAGATCCGTGGTGAACAGGCACACGGTGTTGAGCAGAAAAATCACTACCAAGGCCACGAAGTACACCGTCCGGGCCGGGAAGTGGGCACCCCAGCGGGCAAAGCCGAGAATGCCCACGGATACCGCAGCCAGTTCTGCCGACGCTACCAGTCCGGCCTCCGCGTTGGACGCGCCGAAACTCAACGCAATGGCATCGATGTTGAACGCCATGCCTATGGACGCGGCAAATGCCAGCAGCACCACACCCGTGAGCGATCCAAGTTCCAACGCCGTGAAGCGCAGCGTCATGTCCATCCCCCCTCTCTCCTCGGCATCGAGCGATGCCGCCGCTGCACTCTGAGGCTCCCACATCGCGCGCGCAATCCCTGTCACCCGTTGGGTATTCGCCGCGCGATCCGATCCAAACAGTTGTAAATGAAATATGAATCATTCCATATGGGAATGTATTGGTGTCCGCCCATTCCGGCCAAACTGCTATAGAGTGCGCGCCACTTTTATCGGCATCGATGAGGATCTCCCCCCATGACCTACATGCAGCAGACGGAAGAAGTACGCAAGGTACTCATGCAGAAAGGCCACGAATGGCGCGCCATCAACCCCGAGTACGTGGTTCGCATGCGCCTGCAGAATCGCTTCCAGACGGGCCTGGATATTGCCCGCTACACGGCGGACATCATGCGCAGGGACATGGCCGAGTATGACCAGGACCCGGGCAGGTACACGCAGTCGCTCGGCGCATGGCACGGCTTCGTGGCCCAGCAGACCATGATGAGCGTGAAGAAGAACTTCAAGTCGCTGGACAAGCGCTACATCTATCTTTCCGGCTGGATGGTCGCCGCCCTGCGCTCCGAATTCGGCCCCCTGCCCGACCAGAGCATGCACGAAAAGACCGCGGTGGCTTCGCTCATCGGTGAAATCTACACCTTCCTCAAACAGGCTGACGCACGCGAATTGCGGCATCTGTTCGCCGACCTGGACAGCGCTCGTGCCGCCGGCAAGGACCTGGGCCCCGTTCTGGCGAAGATCGACAACTTCGAAACCCACGTGGTGCCGATCATCGCCGACATCGATGCCGGTTTCGGCAACGAGGAAGCCACCTATCTGCTGGCCAAGAAGATGATCGAAGCCGGCGCCTGCGCCATTCAGATCGAAAACCAGGTGAGCGACGCCAAGCAGTGCGGCCACCAGGCGGGCAAGGTGACCGTGCCGCACGAAGACTTCGTGTCCAAGTTGCACGCCATCCGCTACGCATTCCTGGAACTGGGCGTGGAGAACGGCATCATCGTCGCGCGCACCGACTCGCTGGGCGCCGACCTGACGCAGAAAATTCCGGTGTCCCAGCGCCCGGGCGACCTCGGCCACAAGTACTGCGATTTCCTGAAGGCAACGCCGGTGAAGGACCTCTCCGAATTGAAGGAAGGCGACGTCACCATCCACCAGAACGGCGTGCTCTGCAAACCCGAACGCCTGGACAACGGCCTGTACGCCTTCAAGGAAAACACCGGCTTCGACCGCGTGGTGCTGGACTGCGTCACCAGCCTGGAACACGGCGCGGATCTGCTGTGGATCGAAACCGAAAAGCCGAACCTCCAGCAGATCGGCGACATGGTGAAAGCCATCCGCAAGTCGCGCCCGGAAGCCAAGCTCGTGTACAACAACTCGCCGTCCTTCAACTGGACGCTCAAGTTCCGCGAGCAGGTGTATGACGACTGGAAGGCCGCCGGCAAGGACATGAGCGCCTATCCCGATCCGAAGAAATTCGACAAAGGCCTGATGGACGTGAAACTCGACGACAGCGAACTGGCACTGGAAGCGGATCGCCTGATCCAGAACTTCCAGCGTGACGCTTCGCGCGAAGCGGGCATCTTCCACCACCTGATCACCCTGCCCACGTACCACGAAACAGCGCTGGGCGTGGATATGCTGTCCTCCGGCTACTTCGGTGCCGAAGGCATGCTGGCGTACGTCAAAGGTATCCAGCGTCAGGAAATCCGCCGCGATCTGGCCAGCGTGAAGCACCAGGATCTCGCCGGCTCCAATATCGGTGACGATCACAAGGAATACTTCCTTGGCGAGAAGGCGCTGCTGGCGGGTGGTGCGGCGAACACCATGAATCAGTTCTGACTAGAGATGGCGTCGGGGGGCTGAGCCACTTCAGCCCGCCCAGGCTTACTGATTCATGCACCTCTGGGCAGGCTTCGGCATTTGAGTCTGGCCGGCAGAGTGGCCATAAGACAGAACCCCGGCATTTGCCGGGGTTTTGTCATTTCACTTCCTGAAAAAAGTTCAGCCGTAGATCCTCAACCTTTCGCCTGCGCCCTCGCCAGCGCCGGCCGCGCATAACATGCCTGCGCCCACCGCTGAATGTTGGCGTGATGCGAGTAGTCGTGCCCGACCATCTGCAGTAACAACATTACGGACGCGACATTGAGGTCCGCAACGGTGAAGCTGCCTCCCAGGAGGTACGGGCTTTTCGCCAGCGCCTCGTCCAGCACCCGGAACGGTCGCTCCAGAGACTTTGCTGCGTTCTCCACCACCTTCGGATCACGCTTGTCCTCCGGCACAAAGAAACGCTGGATGACAATCTGCATCTGCAGCGGCTCGATCTCGCTGATCGCCCACACACTCCACTGCCAGGCGCGTGCCTCGTCCGCCGGATTGTCGGGATACAGTTCCTTGCCGTAGTGCTTGGCGAGATACAGATTGATGGCCATGCTTTCGAACAGCACCAGGTCGCCATCCACCAGCGCGGGAATGCGGCCGTTCGGATTGACCGTCTTGTACTCCGCCGACGCGTTCGCATCCCGGAAATGCTGCGGCACGTGCTCATAGTCGATGCCGGTTTCCTCGATACCCCAGATCGCACGTATCGCACGCGACCCGGAGATGCCGTAGAGCTTGCGTGTCATGCCTGTTTCCTCCTCTCGGGATAACCCGGCGGCCGCTGGCCGTTTTCGTCGTATATATCGAACTCTTCCGCCAGGTCCTCGACCCACTGGATGCTGCCACTGCGGGCCATGAGCCCCTGGGAATGTGCCAGCATGGCCGCCACCGTGCGGCCCACGAACAGCGGTGTCTGCGACTTGCTCAGATCCATCTCGCGCACCTTGGCCGCGTCCTGGATGAATTCGGTGCTCACCGAACCGGGATACAGCGATACGGCAGCGATACCTTTCGGATTCAGCTCCACGGCCATGTCCGCGGTGAGCCGGTCGAGACCGGCCTTGCCGGCGCCATACGAGCACGAGAAGTGGTAGCTCAGGCCCCCTGGCGAGGAGACATTGACGATGGCGCCGCCCGGCTCGCCCTTGAACAGCCAGCCCGCTGCGTGCCAGCTGGCCACGTAATGGGCGCGCAGGCCAATGCCCACCTGGTCGTCCCACACCTGGATGGGATGGTCCCAGAAGCCACCGCCCCACGCCGGCGGATCCGGAATCTTGTATACGTTGTTGATGAGGTAGTCGATGCGTCCGGCCCAGGCACCGATCTGCGCGAAGGCGCGGCCGATCCAGGCGTCGTCGCCGTGGTCGCACTGCACCGCGATGCCCTTGCCACCCGCCTCGGTCACCAGCCTGGCGGTGGTGTCGATGGTGCGCTCCCCTGGCCCGGTCGTGCGCCCGGTGACGAAGACGGTGGCCCCTTTTTCGCCGAGCGCAATGGCGATGCCCTTGCCGATGCCCCGGCTGGCGCCGGTCACCACGGCCACCTTGCCCTTGAGTGCTGTCATATCTGTCGCTCCTGTTCCCCGAAAACCGCCATTCTATCCGCCCGGCCGCCGGATTTTGTATGCTTTTCCTCCCCGCCAGCCGGAGCACCCCGTGGAATATTTTGTTAACTACCCCGCCGGTGCCGGCCCGCACCCGGGCCACTGGGCTGCCGACAAGGAAGCCGAGGGCTGGCAAGGCGTGTGCGCCAGCGACCACCTGTGGGTTGGCGGCACCCGCTATCCCCACGTCTTCGTGGCGGCAACTCAAATGGCATGCGCCACCCGACGCGTCCGCATCACCACCTCGTTCTGCAACAACCTGCTGCGCTCGCCAGTGGAATTCGCCCAAGCGGCACTGGCCCTGCAGGCGGCGTCCGACGGCCGGTTCGAGGCAGGCCTCGGCGCCGGCTGGCTGCGCGATGAGATCGAAGCCATGGGCGAAACCTATCCGGACGGACCGGAGCGGGTGGCACGCTATATCGAGGCGCTGACCGTGGCGCGTGCGCTCATCCACACCGGCCAGTGCAACTTCGACGGCCGCCACTATCGCGTGCACGTGGCGGGCGACCAGTCCCTGGCGCCATTGTCCGCCAACCCGCCGGCGCTCATTGCCTCCGCGGGCGGGCCGGTCGCGTTGCGTGGCGTCACGCCACTCGTGGACCGCGTGGAGATCAAGGCGAGCGCCCGCAGCACGCGCGTGGGCTATCTCGATTTCGGCATCATGGCAACCGTCACGGAAGCCGAAGTGCGCGGCAACGCCGAGCGAGTGCGCGCAATTCGCGGCGACATGCCCCTCGGCATCTTCATTCTGGTTGCCGCGGGTGAGAATCCGGCCGTTGCGCAACTGAAGGCCGGCCTCGGCAACGGTTATCTCAGCCGCTTCATGGGCCATCCCGCTGACGTGGCACAGGCGCTGGCAGGGCTTGCCGACATGGGTATCAGCCGGGTGCAGCTGACGGAACTGGTGCCTGGATCACACGCGGCGCTGGCGCCTCATCTGCTGTGACTTTTGGGGCCTGCGCCCACCGACGGAAGAACGCACGAATGCGCAGCAATCAGCGCGCCGGCTGCGCTGCCGCGCGCATGCGCTCGCGTTCTTCCCAGGAGTGATAGTGCGTGAGCCCGTTCTCGTCGAAGAAGACGATGGGACCGGCACAGAAAAAGAGGTACTCCGTATCCTCCAGCGCCTCAGTCGCGCCATGCAACACGCCATTGGGTTCGTAGTCGTAGTCGCCTGCTTCCAGGATGCCGTCACGAACCTTCAGGCGGCCTTTCAGAATATAGGTGTGCGCATCGGACAGATGCTTGTGCGAGGCGGCGGTATAACCCTTCTTCCACCGGTACAGCGCCGCCCAGCGACCGGTCTCCGGCCCGGTCCAAAGGATCTTCATCCACGCCTGTCCCGGCTTCGTCTCGATCCAGGGCGCATCCGCGCGCACGATGATGTCCGCGAGCTGGTCGTTGATCGGTGTGAGATTCTGCCGCGCCATGGTCCCGCCCCCTGTCCCGTCTCTGCCCGCGGACGTTAACCGCGCCAGCAACCCACGTCCATACACGCGGGGGATTGAGCAGGCGCTGCCGGCGACGCAGAATGCGCACCGCACGGGGCTGTAGCTCAGCTGGGAGAGCGTAGCGTTCGCAATGCTAAGGTCAGGGGTTCGATCCCCCTCAGCTCCACCATCCCAGCGCATTCCGCAAAGCGGAATGCGCCAATCGCCGATTCCAACCCCCAGCGCCGACCCTCCACTTCGCAAAGCGAAGTGGCATGAGGCGCGTGTGTCCTCTCCAGCGCATTCCGCAAAGCGGAATGCGCCTCTCGACGAATCCAACTCCCCCAGCGCCGACCCTCCACTTCGCAAAGCGAAGTGGCATGAGGCGCGTTTGGTATCCGTACCTGTTCTCCGCCTCCACCGCTTCAAAAACAAGATGGCACTGAACGCCCGAACCCAACGTCAGGTGGCCCCAGGTGCCGCTCGCAACCAGACCCGTTCACGCACGCTTATTCCCTGCGGTACCAGCGTCACCCACTCCCCTGAATCTCTCGATCGCCCGCTGCCGCGCGAACGCATGCTCAACGACAGGCGAGGGATACCCAGTCACTCCACCCGCCTTCCACGGCTCGAACAACCACTTGTCCGGCACAGCGGCGAGTTCCGGCACCCACTGCCGCGTGAACACCCCCTTTGCATCGAAGCGCTGCCCCTGCGACGCGGGATTGAAGATGCGGAAGTACGGCGCTGCGTCCGTGCCGGTGGAGGCACTCCACTGCCAGCCCCCGTTGTTGGCGGCAAAATCACCGTCCACCAGCTGCTGCATGAAGTACCGCTCCCCCTCACGCCAGTCGATGAGCAGGTGTTTGCTCAGGAACATCGCGGTCACCATGCGCAGCCGGTTGTGCATCCAGCCGGTCGTGCGCAACTGGCGCATACCGGCGTCCACCAGCGGATACCCCGTCTCCCCCGCCTGCCACGCGGCCAGCTGATCCGGCGCATGCTCCCAGCGGACGCTGTCATACTGACGGTGAAACGCCTCGCCCCGGCAGACATGTGGAAAGGCGACGACCACGTGCCGGTAGAACTCGCGCCAGATGAGCTCCGTGGCAAAACTCGACTCTTCGATGGGCTCGCGCCTTGTGAGCGCATGCAGGCACTGACGCGGAGACAACGCCCCCACGGAGAGATAGGCGGACAGTCGACTGGTGCCGGACACGCCCGGATAGTCGCGCTGCTCGCCGTAGTCGCCCGCGTGCGCATCCAGAAAGTCGTGCAACCGGCGCTGCGCCTGCCGTTCGCCGCCTGGCCAGTCCTCGGCGCAGTCATCTTCGACATTCAATGGCCAGTCGACGGAAACCGCGGCTGGCCCAGAGGCTTGCGCCCCCGGCACTGGCAGCGGGTCGAGCATGCCCGGCGCAAGCGCCGCGAGCCAGCGGTTGCGAAACGGCGTGAATACCGAATAAGCGCCACCGCTGCCGGTCGTGAGCGACCCCGGCGCGTGCACCACGCTGCCGTGATGGCGTGTCCAGCCAATGGCCTCCCGGCTGCACCGACGCGCCACCGCGCGGTCCCGGTTCAGCTCGTTCAGCGGGTACTCGGCATTGAAGTGCAGGTGCGCGCACTGCTCGCGCCGCAGGAGCGCAATCAGCGCCTCGGGCACATCGCGAAACCAGGGAACATGCAATATCCGTAGCGGGATGCCGAGCTGAGCCAGCTCGACCGCCAGCGCCTGCACGCACCGGTTCAGGAAAGCCAGCCGGCGATCGCCGACATCGTGGCTGCGCCATTGCGCCTCGCTGACGACAAAGCAGGCGACGACCTCTGCCTGCTCGCGCGCGGCGGACAATGCCGGGTTGTCCGCCACTCTCAGGTCATGACGAAACCAGACGAGCTGTTTCAGTCGCGCCGCGCCTCAGCCCGTAGGCGGCTGGATGCGCGTACCGCGCGATACCAGTTCGTGACGCTTGATCTTCCAGCCCTGGGGCGTGCGCACCATGTCGGATCGGTACGTGGCCCACAGCGTGAGCGTCGTGCCCGGCTGGTCGAGCACGTAATGCAGCGCCTGCACGTCGGTGCGGCAGTGCGCGGTGTCGCCGTCGATGGTGGCCAGCTGCGGCCCCAGCATGTGCTGAGTGGGTCCGAAGCGCTTGAGCGCATTCACCACGTAGTCGGTCCATACGTCGCCACCGCGATACACCACGCCGTCAGCGCCAAAACCGTGCACTTCCACATCGTCGTGGAAGCAGCTGCGATACATCACCATGTCCCTTTCATCCACGCCCGCTGCGTAACGCAGCATGACATCCATCAGTGCTATCCGGTCTTCGGCCCAGTTGCTCATCGCTCACCCCCTTGCTTCATTCTCGGCTGGCTTGGTATTAAGCCGGGTCGGCATTCGCCACGCAACCGAGGCAGACATGTATCCCGGACACTGGGCCACCATCAAACCCGACGCCCCCGCCGTGCGCCACGCCACCAGCGGCGAGGTGATGACCTGGCGCGCATTGGACGACGCCTCCAACCGGGTGGCGCAGCTCCTGCGCGCCCTCGGCCTGGAGACAGGCGACCACGTCAGCCTGATCATGGAAAACCACCTCGACTACTTCCCCTTCGCCTGGGGAGCAATGCGCGCCGGGTTGTACCTCACCTGCGTGAATCGCTACCTCACGGCCGAGGAGATGGCCTACATCGTCACCGATTCGCAGTCGAAGGCCGTGCTCGCCTCCGGCGTGGTGGCGGACCTCGACGAACTGCGGCAGCTCACCCCGCACACCCTGCACCACCTCGCGGTACGCGGCAACGCCGCGGGCTGGCAGGACTATCCGACGTTGCTTGCCTTGCAGCCCGCCACACCGCTTGCGCACGAACCCATGGGCGACAGCATGCTCTACAGCAGCGGCAGCACCGGCCGCCCCAAAGGCATCAAGCGCCCGCTGACAGGCAAGACCATCCAGCACGGCATTCCCGGCGTGGAGGTCAACAATGTCTACGGCATCGATGCGGACACCACCTATCTGTCGCCGGCGCCGCTCTACCACGCCGCGCCATTCGGCTTCTGCATGCGCACGCTGTGCCTGGGTGGCAACGTGGTGATGATGGAGAAATTCGACCCCGAGCTGTCACTCGCCTCCATCGAGCGCTTTCAGGTCACACACAGCCAGTGGGTGCCGACCATGTTCGTGCGCCTGTTACGTCTCGACGCTGAAGTGCGTGCCCGCCATGATCTCTCGTCCCACCGCGTGGCGGTGCATGCGGCAGCGCCGTGCCCGGTGGAGGTGAAGAAGCAGATGATGGACTGGTGGGGCCCCATCCTGTGGGAGTATTACGCCGGCACCGAACGCAACGGCGCCACCATCATAGGACCGCACGACTGGCTGGCACATCCCGGCTCCGTCGGCCGCGCCGCCAGCGGCGTCATTCATATCTGCGACGAGGATGGCAGCGAACTGCCCACCGGCGAATCGGGGCTGGTGTATTTTGAACAGCCCGCCAGGCCGTTCGTGTATCACAACGACGCGCAGAAGACAGCCAGCTCCGGCCATCCCGTGCACGCCAACTGGACGACACTGGGCGACGTCGGCTATCTGGACGAAGAAGGCTTTCTGTATCTCACCGACCGCAAGGCTTTCATGATCATCTCCGGCGGTGTGAACATCTACCCGCGCGAGATCGAAGACGCTCTCATCCTGCACGACAAGGTTGCGGACGTCGCCGTGTTCGGCATCCCCAATGCGGATTTCGGCGAGGAAGTGAAAGCTGTGGTGCAGCCCATGCCGGGGATCGACGCAGGGCCGGAGCTGGCCCGGGAGCTCGAGGCCTTTGCCCGCACGCATCTCGCCGGCTACAAGATTCCCCGCAGCTTCGATTTCCTTGCCGAACTGCCACGCCTGCCTACGGGCAAGCTCTACAAGAAGGTGCTGCGCGACCCGTACTGGCCGGCAAAATGCTGATTCGGCTCACGCGGGCCCGGGCCATGTGGGTGAAAATCTGACAGCGCAACCGGACCGAGACGATCGGGCAGACTCAATCGCGCCTTGAATTGTCTCTCGGATTTATCGATGCGGTGATGCCAGCCAGGCGGGGATTGCAGCGGCCGCTGATGCCCGTTTCTCATAACATTTTATCAAACGCTATTCCTGCCCTCCCAGTCTGGCTATCGACAACAACGCATCGCTTTGGATGTCGTGTCAACTCCGCTTTCCATTGCCGCACCGCAATATGCGGGGACGCACAGCGCGTGCGTTCGGCAACCGCAGGAATACAGCCGCTTGATTTCCATGAAGCAGAATGCTTAGCATCCGCCCGGGGATTCATCAGGAGGGGCATCATGAAGTCATTCCGTTTCCCGATCGGCAAGTGTCTGTCACTTGTGTTTCTTTCAATTTCCTTCCCCTACGTACCTCGCGCCGGCGCCGCCGAAGTTCTCGAAGAAATCCTGGTCACCGCCCGTAAGCGGGAAGAGTCGCTCCAGGACGTGCCCATCGCCATCGAGGCGCTGGACGCCGAAAAGATCGAACGCTACGACGCTGACAGCCTCACTGAGATCGCCGACATGGCGAACAACGTCGAAATAACGCCTGGAACCAATGGCGCGGGCGGCAGTTTCATCATGCGGGGCCTGGGCTCGAACGCCGGTGACTCGGGCATCGAATCCAGCGTCGGCACGAACATAGATGGTGTGCAGTCAGCCCGCGGATTTGTTTCACGTACCGCGTTTTTCGATCTCGCCTCCGTACAGTTCCTCAAAGGACCACAGGCGCTGTTCTTCGGCAAGAACAGTCCGGCCGGTGTTGTCGGTTTGCAGAGCGCAAACCCCACTGACCAGTTCGAAGCGAAGGTATCGCTGGGCTATGAAATGGAAGCCGAAGAGCGCATCTTCGACGGCATGGTCTCCGGACCGATCACCGACACGCTAGGCGCGCGCCTGGCCCTGCGCCTGACCGACATTGGCGGCTGGATAGACAACCGCGCGCAGTTTGTCGAAAACAGCAATGGCGAGGCGATTCCCTTCCTGAACATTGCCGGTTTCTGGCCGGCTGATGAGAGCTACTACGATCTGCCGGGTTCGAAAGGCGCCGATATCGGCAACATCACGACAAAAAGCGCTCGACTGACACTGGAGTGGACGCCAACTGACAGCTTCACGGCACTGCTCAAGCTCATGGCAACGCACGAAAAAAGTGACGGCCTGGTCGGCGGCGAACTTGCCAACTGTACGGCGCCGCCCGTCACGCGCGTTCTGCCCATCGCCCGCCCCGCCCTCACGGATCCGTACAATGACTGCAAGCTCGACAACAAGACCTCACAGGGCAACATTCCCACTGAAGTGGCGAGACTCTGGAGCAACAACCAGAGCGGCGAACTCGGCGATTCCCTGTTCAGCGACTACAAGGCACAGGTTTTCTCACTCGACATGGAATGGGAACACGACTGGGGAACCATCAGTTCAATCACCGGCTGGCTCGCCTATGATTTTGAAGGCTGGGACAATTTCGGCGGCATGATGTTTCCCTTCTTCATCGGCTACAACCCCGACGATCACGAACAGTTTTCACAGGAGCTACGCATCGCCACGGAACTGGATGCGCCAGTCAACTACATGGTGGGTGTCTACTACGACACCTTTGAACGCGTACACGCCAATTCGAGCAAGCTGGGACTGTTCGGACTGGACCCGGTTACCGGCTTCAGCAACGATCAACACGTCGTGCAGAAAACGGACGGAGATTCCTGGTCCGTATTCGGCCAGGTGATATGGGATATCAACGACCAATGGGAATTCGCCGCGGGAGGACGTTACACGCGAGACAAGAAAGACGGCACACAACGTCACGTGTACGTACACCAGTTGCTGCAGATATTCGGTTGGTTCCCGCCCGGTATCGATCTCCGGGCGGACACCGACGACACGGACTTCTCGCCCGAGGTGACGCTGACCTGGCGCCCGAACGATACTGTCACGCTGTGGGGGGCATGGAAAAACGGATACAAAGCGGGAGGCTACTCGGCGCCCACGGTGCTGACCAGCGCCTTTGGCCCCGAAAACATCACCTTTGGCGAGGAGGATGCTTACGGTTTTGAAGTCGGCCTGAAAACCACGCTGCTCGAAGGTCGCATGCGCCTGAACGTCACGGCATACGACTACACCTTCAAAGACCTTCAGGTAAGTCAGTTCCGCCCGGAAACAACAACGTTTGTCATCGGCAACGCGGCATCAGCCTTCACGCGCGGAATCGAGTTCGATCTCGTCTTCCAGGCCACCGACAGGCTGCAGCTCTATGCGGAAGGAGGCTACAACAAGGCAGAATATGACAAATATCCCAACGTCGCCTGCTACGCCTTCCAGACCGATGCCCAGGGCTGCGTTGATCCCGATGGCGACGGGCTGCGGTTCCAGGATCTCAGTGGCGAGCCGTTGGCTGGTGCGCCTGAGTTCAACGGCTCGCTCGGCTTTGAGTGGACGCAACCCATCGGCGAGCGCTGGCTGGGGATTTTCTCGACGGAAGCAATCTACAGCGCCGGGTATCGAACCGCCTCCAACGGTGAGCCGCTGGCCAGGCAGGACAGTTTCTGGCGACTACGGGCCCGCGTTGGTCTGCAGAGTGTGGACGGGCGGTGGGATTTTGCCGTCATCGGCCGCAACCTCACGGATGAAATCTGGCCAGTCGGCGGTGCCCGTCCTGGCGCCCTCACACCGGCTGATCAGGGCGGCGGCGGCTCAAGGCCACGCTCGATCCTGTTTCAGGCATCGTACCGGATCTGACGGTTTCCGCGCTTCCCGCCACCACGGAAAGTCGTCAGCCCGGTGCCCGGGACCAGCAAGCCGCCACGCCACCCGTCACGATGCAGGCCGGCTGCGCCCGGTTACGGTTTACCGGCATTCAGCGAACCGGTGCCATTCATCGCCCTCGGCAGACCGGCGGGAAGTTGCGAATGAAAACCCCTTGCGTGTCAACGACTGCCGGTGAGTGCCGACCCTGCAATCGGCCTCCGGCCGGATGGGTGACCACCGCACAGGACGATGGCAGCAGCGACTGCCACTGGTACGCCGACCGTCCACTGGAAATAATACGCGCCTCCTTGCCATACGGCCGCGACACCAATGAACTCCACCCTGCTGGGTTTCGTGATCCTCTACCTGGTGATCTCCATCGGCATCGGCATGTATGCCGCCACCCGCGTGCACAATGCCAGTG
This sequence comes from Pseudomonadales bacterium, assembly GCA_024234635.1. GTDB lineage: Bacteria > Pseudomonadota > Gammaproteobacteria > Pseudomonadales > Azotimanducaceae > SYFY01. The sequence goes on from JACKNX010000012.1 coordinate 138,316, forward strand.
ACTACATCACCGCCGGCCGCAGCCTGCCGATGTTCGTGGTGGTAGCAATGGTATTTGCCACTTGGTTCGGCGCCGAAACGGTGCTTGGCATACCAGCCACCTTCCTGGACGAAAATCTCGGCGGCACCATCTCCGATCCTTTCGGCGCCTCCCTGTGCCTGGTGCTGTTCGGACTGATCTTTGCCCGCCCGCTCTACCGCCAGAACCTGCTGACGCTCGGTGACTTCTATCGCATCCGCTTCAATCGCGGCGTGGAGGTGGTTGTCAGCATCGCCATCGCACTGTCGTATCTCGGTTGGGTGTCGGCCCAGGTCACGGCGCTCGGGCTGGTATTCAACGTGCTCTCGGGCGGCGAGATCACCCAGACGGGCGGCATTCTCATCGGCGCCGCCGTGGTGCTGCTCTATACGCTTTACGGGGGCATGTGGTCGGTAGCGCTCACCACGGTATTCCAGATGAGCATCATCGTCGCCGGTCTGCTGTGGATTGCCTGGCTGGTAGCGGACATGCCGGAAGTGAACGGTGTGGCGCCCGTCATCGAACATGCCCGCAACGCCGGTAAATTCGAATTCTGGCCACCGCTCGAATGGGGTGCCATCGTCACCTTCATCGCCGGTCTTCTGACCATGGGCATCGGCTCCATCCCGCAGCAGGACGTCTTCCAGCGCGCCAACTCGTCCGCCAGCGAACGGGTGGCCGTCTGGGGCACCACCATCGGTGGTCTTGCCTACTTTTTCTTCACCGCCGTGCCGATCTACCTCACCTACTCCGCCACGCTGGTGGACCCCGTGCACACCGCGGCGCTGATGGAACAGGATTCGCAGCTCGTGCTGCCCAGTTTCGTGATCAGCCACATGCCCATCGTCGCCCAGGTGGTGTTCTTCGGTGCGCTGCTCAGCGTCATCATGAGCACCGCCAGCGGCACCCTGCTGGCACCGGCTGTCACCATCTCCGAAAACGTGATCAAGGAACTGCTGCCGGAAGGCACGCTCACCGACGAACGCCTGCTGAAGCTCACGCGCATCGTCGTTGCCCTGTTTGCGCTCGGCGTGGTGGCCTACGCCCTCTGGTCGGCACAGAGCGAAACCAGCATCCACACCATGGTAGAGAACGCCTACAAGGTGACCATGGCCTGCGCCATCGTGCCGCTCGCGGCAGGGCTGTTCTGGAAACGCGCCAGCAACTTCGGCGGCGGCCTTTCCATCGTTCTGGGACTTGGCGTGTGGATTGCCCTGGAGATCATTGATCCGGAAGCAACACTGCCGCCACAGTTCGGTGGATTCATCGCCAGCACCGTCGGCATGATCGCCGGCTCCCTTGCCAGACCGCGCGACCGCTGAGCGGGTCGCGCCGTGCTCGGCCCGGCAATGCGTTCAGGCAGCGTCGCCCACAGCTGCGCGCCGATAGCGCAGCATCTTGCCCGCCCCGGCATCGCAGTGCGTGCCATCTGTCCAGGACAGCTTGCCGTTGACCCACACCGAGGCAATGCCGCCGGGATACTGCTTCGGCTCGTCATACGTGGCGGTGTCCATCACGGCGGTGGGATCGAAAAGCACCAGGTCGGCCCACTGGCCGGTTGCGATCAGGCCGCGGTCCTGCATGCCGAACGTACGCGCCGACAGTGACGTCATGCGCCGCACCGCTTCCGGCAGCGACAGGATGCCCCGCTCGCGCACATAACGGGCCAGCACACGCGGGAAGGTGCCGAACAGCCGTGGATGCGGCCGACCGCGCAGGTCAGGAATTCCGTCGGAGCCCACCATCATGTCCGCGTGCGCGAGATTGGTCTCCACGTCCGTCTCGTCAATGGTGAAATGAATGCAGATGGTGCGATCGCCCTGCGGCGCCGTGAGCACGAGCTTCACCGCCTCGGTGACATCGAGGCCACGTTCGGCGGCAATGTCCTTCAGCATCCGCCCTTCGAATTCGCGGAACGCGGGGCAACTGGCGATACGGATCACCTCCGCCAGTTCGCGGTTGACCCGCTCGAGGTTGAAGTATTCGACCATGCGCCCGCTGCCCGCGGTATAGGGATACACATCCAGCGTCACCCGCTGACCGGCGTCCAGCGCCTTGTCCACGCGCGCAAGCGAGGCGCGCACCTTGCCCCAGTTGGCGACGCCGGCAGCCTTGTGATGCGAGATATGCAGGTGTACGCCCGCGTCACGACCGATAGTCAGCGCTTCCTCGACGGCTTCGAGCAACTGGTCGCCTTCGTTGCGCATGTGCGTTGTGTACAACGCATCGAACGGCGCCGCGCAGGCCGCAAGTTCAGCCACTTCCTGTGTCAGGCTCCAGCGGCCGGGACGGTAGATGAGGCCGCTCGAAAAGCCACAGGCTCCCTGCTCCAGGGCCCGTGTAACATGTGCTTTCATGTTCGCCAGTTCCTGTGGCGTCGGTGAGCGCTGCGCCAGATCCATTTCGAGCGCACGCACAGTGTTGTGGCCCACCAGCATCATGTTGTTGATGGCCGGTCGCCGCTCCAGCACCGCCGCGAAGTAACCCTCCAGATCGCGGAAGTCGCCACGGATACCGGCCAGGATGCCGCCGGTCACATCCGCATGGGCGCTCTCCGGATCGCGTGGCACGGCGCTGAAACCACAGTTGCCGCTGACCACCGTGGTCACGCCCTGCGCCAGTTTGAACGCCATGTCCGGAAAGCGCAGGAAGGCGCCATCGTCGTGCGCGTGCGTGTCCACGAACCCAGGCGCCAGCGTCAACCCGCGTCCGTCGACGACATGGCGGGCCTCACCTGCGTCGCCTACCGCATCGATGCGCCCGTCGCGAATACCCACGTCGCCGCGAATCGCCGCCGCCCCGGAGCCATCCAGAATCTCGACGTCGCGAATTACCGTATCGAGCATGTGCGCGTTCTCCTCACAGTCCGTAGAGGGCGGGTCGCGTGCGTAGCCACTCGCCCACCTTCTCGCCGATCATGATGCAGGTGAGATTGGTGTTCGCCCGCGGCACGGACGGCATGATCGACGCATCCGCCACCACGAGCCCGTCCATGCCATGACAGCGGCCATACTGATCGACGACCGCCAGCGCATCCTCGCGCGGACCCATTTTTGCCGTACCACAGGGATGGTAGCCACTGGCGGCCAGGTTGCGGCACAGGGTTTCCAGCGTGGCATCGTCGTGGCCACGCGCCGCATCGGGAAACGTCACCGCCTCCACCAGATCCGCCAGCGGCGAGACGGCGGCAAAGGCAAGTGTATCCTTGTAACAGGCAACCAGACGGGAAAGATCGCGGGGATCCTCGCAAAAGCGGTTGCGCACGATGGGCGCGGCACGCGGATCGGCGCTGGCCAGCAACAGTTCGCCGCGACCGTACTGGTACTCCAGCACCGCCGCGATGGCAAAAGAGGGCGGCGAACCACGCCGGCCGGCAAAACTGATCTGTTCGATCTGCAGGTCATTGCGTTTGTCGGAGCCGTCAGCCGTATAGCGCAGAATCGTCTGGATGATCGGCGCGTCGTGATCGATATCAACCCCCTTGCGCGCGTGGCAGACAACCGACAGCGCCGGGTGATCGCACAGATTGGCGCCCACGCCGGGAAGCGGACTGATCACGTCGATACCGTGCGCGGCGAGCTGCCCGCCAGGACCGATGCCCGAACGCATCAGCACGGGCGGGGTCTGCAGGGCTCCCGCGGCCAGCACCACCAGGCGCGCCTCCAGTACGGACACCTCACCGGCCACGTCAGCGATCTCCACGCCCGTGCAGCGGCCATCACGGATGACAAGACGATTCACGTGAGTGTCAGCCCGGATGGTAAGGTTGGGACGCAGCCGCGCGGGCGCCAGGTAACCGATGGCGCAGGAAATGCGCAGGCGCCCCAGCTTGTTCATGGGGTGGGGTCCGGCGCCGTATCCCCAGGGTTCGTTGGCATCTGCGCAGTATGGATAGCCAAGCGTATCGGCGGCGTCGAGGAATGCGGCCTGCGGCGCCGTCAATTCGTCCCGCGGATACCGCCGGATGGTTATCGGGCCCGCATCGCCGTGCCAGTCGGCGTCGCCGAAATCCAGGTCGCGTTCCAGCCGGCAGAAAGCGGGTAACACGCCGGTCCACGACCACTCAGGGTTGCCCGCCGCTGCCCACTCGTCGTAGTCCTCGGGCATGCCGCGCAAGGCGATTGTGGTGTTCACCGCGGAGGACCCGCCCACCACCCGACCACGGGGAAAGGCCACGGAACGGCCTGCGGTCGGCTCGTAGGTGAAACCCCAGTCGTGATCACGGTAGGAGTTGTCGTGGCTGTTCACCAGATCCCATGGGAGCTCTTCCAGCCTGGGATAGTCCGGTCCCGCTTCCACCAGGCACACCGTGAGCCCGGTGTTTTCGGAGACGCGGGCGGCAATGGCGCTGCCACTGCTGCCGGCCCCGACGATCAGAACATCAAACCGCTGCATCATTCCCGTCGCTCTCCCGTGACCACCTGCGGATCAGGATCATGGTCAAGCCGACGCGACCCTGCAACGCCGCCGTGAATCCCAACCTGCTCGTCTGGTATGGTGCGCGCCATCAACCCAGCGGAAACGGAACATGCGTAGACTGCTGCCTGGTCTCGCCGTGACGGCGCTCCTCCTCGCCGGCGGCGGCTGGTTGCTGCTTGGCGTGCCGGCGGTTCAGGATTGGCTGCTTGGTCGCATGCTCAGTGTCGTCATGACGCAGTCACCGGTAACACACGCCGATGGCCTGCGCATTTTCATGTGCGGCACCTCCTCGCCCCTTCCCGCACCGGGTCGCGCCCAGGCCTGCGTGGCCGTCATGGCGGGCGATGACCTGTTCCTGGTGGACGCAGGCGCTGGTTCCGCCAACACCTTCAACCTGGCGGGTGAGGACTCCAGCAACCTGCGGGCAATCCTGCTGACGCACTTCCACTCGGACCACATCGCAGCGATACCCGACTTCAATCTCAACTCCTGGGTGGGTGGGCGCAGCCGACCGCTGGAACTGATCGGCCCCGCCGGCGTCGAACGCATCGCCGAAGGCCTGAACGAAGCCTACGCCCTGGATCGCGGCTACCGGGTAGCCCACCACGGCGAAGTACTGTTGCCACCCGCGCTGGGTGAACTGTCCGCGCGCGAAATCGGCCCTGGCGTCTTCTGGAACGCCGGCGGACTCACCATTACCGCGTTTCCCGTGGATCACTCCCCGGTATCCCCGGCGGTGGGTTACCGGTTCGACTACCAGGGACGGTCCGTGGTGATCAGCGGCGACAGCAACGTCACGCCCACGCTCATCGCGGCGGCCAAAGGCGCGGACCTGGTGCTGCACGACGCCCTGTCGCTGCCCATCGTGCAAGCCATGGCGAAGACTGCTGAAGCGGCTGGGCGAATCCGGCAGGCAAGGATACTCGGCGACATCCAGGGCTATCACGCCTCCACGGAGAGTCTGTCGCAGATCGTTGCACAGGCTGCGCCGCGCATGCTGGCCGTGTATCACCTGGTCCCCGCGCCCCGCAATACACTCATGAGCCGGATGTTCGAACGCGATCTGCCCACAGGTACGGTGATCACCAGCGACGGCATGGTGTTCTCGCTGCCCGCGGACTCCAGTGACATCCACGTGGACTGAGCATCGCCAGGTGAGCATGACCGGGGGACAACCCCACCCCGGCAACCGGCACTCACGAACCGCGAACCGGTTCACGCCGTCACCGTAATGTGACCGCATCACTGGCCTGCCCGGCGGCCTTCGGTCAGACTTCCCGCTGACAACCCGGCCGCGCTGGACAGCACGGCGACAACAACGCGCGGCGCGGATCGCCCACCCGGGTCGACCCGCCCGCACCGACGGGAGCGCCGGATGACCCGCACACCCCGACTGCACATACCGCATCCTCCGGCCCGTCCGGGAGCGGATCCCGACTTCAGTTACGTCACGCGCGTACCCGCCGGCAGCGTGCCCCGCCCCGACCCGCATACGCGACTGAGGGATCTGCCCAACGAACTCATCTACGACATCGTGCGCGTGCTGGACGACGAAGGCACCGCGGTGGGGCCATGGGACCCGGGACTCGACCCCGACGAACTGCAGTTCGGTCTCCGGCACATGCTGGAAACGCGCGCATTCGACGATCACATGCTGCGCATGCACCGGCAGGGAAAAATCTCCTTCTACATGAAGTCCCGCGGCGAAGAGGCCGTGGCGGTCGCCGCCGCCATGGCGCTCAAGCCCAGCGACATGCTGTTCCCCTCCTATCGCGTGCAGGGATTGCAGATCGCCCGCGGTCGCAGCCTGGTGGATCTGATGAACCAGTGCCTCTCCAACAGCCGCGACATGTGCAAGGGCCGGCAGATGCCGATCATGTACCACTGGAAACGGGGCAACATTTTTTCCATTTCGGGCAACCTCACCACGCAGTATCCCCAGGCCGTCGGCTGGGCGATGGCCGCCGCCATCAAAGGCGAGGACGACATTGCCGCCGCATGGATCGGCGAAGGCTCGAGCGCGGAGGCCGATTTTCATCACGCGATGACGTTTGCGTCGGTTTACCGCGCGCCGGTCATCCTCAACATCGTCAACAACCAGTATGCCATCTCCACCTTCCAGGGCACCGCCGGCGGCGAGCACCGGCCGTTCGCGGCACGTGGCCCCGGCTACGGCATCCCCGGCATTCGTGTCGATGGCAACGATTTTCCGGCCGTGTACGCCGTCACCCAATGGGCCGCGGAACGCGCACGTTCGGGCACGGGCCCCACGCTCATCGAACTGGTGACCTACCGCGTGGACGCGCACTCCACCAGCGATGATCCTTCCCGCTATCGCCCGAAGAACGAAGCTGATGCCTGGCCGTACGGTGACCCCGTGGAACGTCTGAAAACCCATCTGATCCGGTTCGGCCAGTGGTCCGAGACGCGCCACGCCGCACTCGTGGAAGAGCTGAAAGCCCAGGTGGAGCGCGACTGGGCCGAAGCCTGCAGCTACGGCACCATGACGGCGCCGCCGTTCCTCGACAAGAATGAACTGTTCGAGGACGTCTACGCCGACATGCCGCCGCACCTCATCGCCCAGAAGAAACAGATGCGCGCACTCGAAGAGGACTGACAGACAATGCGTCGCACACCGACAGGAGAGCCGACATGCCACGCATGAACATGGTACAGGCCATCAACTCCGCCATGGACATCATGCTGGACCGCGATCCCAACGTGATCTGCATCGGTCAGGACATCGGCTACTTCGGCGGTGTGTTCCGCTGCACCGATGGCCTGCAGCGCAAGTACGGCGAACACCGCGTCATCGACGCGCCCATCGCCGAAGGCGGCATCATCGGTTCCGCCATCGGCATGGGCGTGAACGGCCTGCGACCGGTGGCGGAAATCCAGTTTGCCGACTACATCTATCCCGGCTGCGACCAGATCATCAGCGAACTGGCGCGGCTGCGCTATCGCACCGCCGGCGATTTCTTCGCGCCGGTCACCATCCGCACCCCTTGCGGCGGCGGCATTCGGGGCGGGCAGACGCACTCGCAGAGCCCGGAAGGCATCTTCACGCACCTGTGCGGCGTGAAGGTGGTGATGCCGTCCAACCCTTACGATGCCAAGGGATTGCTCATCGCAGCCATCGAAGACGACGATCCGGTGATCTTTTTCGAGCCGAAGCGCATCTACAACGGCCCCTTTGACGGCGACCCCGACAAGCCAGCGGTGCCCTGGAACACGCATCCCCACAGTGAGGTACCTGCCGAGTACTACACGCTTCCCATCGGACGCGCCGAAATCGTGCGCCCCGGCGAAGACGTCACGGTGCTCTGTTACGGCACCATGGTGCACGTGTGTCAGGCCGCGGCCGACTTCGCCGAGGTGGATGCGGAGATCATCGACCTTCGCACGCTGTCGCCGCTGGACGTCACCACCATCCGCCAGAGCGTGGAGAAAACCGGCCGCTGCGTAGCCGTGCACGAAGCGACGCGCTTCAGCGGCTACGGCGCCGAACTGGCCGCCACCGTGCAGGAGGAGTGTTTCTACAGCCTGGAAGCACCGATCCTGCGGGTCACCGGCTGGGATACCCCCTACCCGCACGCCTTCGAATGGGACTACTTCCCGGGCAAGCGGCGGGTGGCGAAAGCCCTGGAACAGGTGCTGGAAATGTCATGAGCGAATTCAGTTTCAAGCTGCCCGATCTCGGCGAAGGCACGGTGGAAGCCGAAATCATTCTCTGGCACGTGTCACCCGGCGACGCCGTGACCGAAGGCCAGGTGATCGTGGACGTGATGACCGACAAGGCCAATATCGAAGTACCGTCACCGGTCTCCGGACGGGTACTGCGCACGCGCGGCGAGCCTGGCGACATGATCACCGTTGGCACTGAACTCGTGGCCTTCGATGTCAGCGGCAAGGTGCCCGCGGCCACCGTGGAACCACCGCCGCCGATGCAGGCTCCCGCCTCCCCGCCTGAGCAGCAACTTGTCGAAGCGCCACCGCCGCCTGTCACGGCGCGCCGTGAGGCGCCATCGCAACCCACACCAGATCGCGATCCCGCGTCCACGGCCATAGCAAGCCAACGCACACCCGGCACACAGGTTCTGGCCTCTCCGGCCATCCGTCGCAGGGCCAACGAACTCGGCATCGACCTTGCCGGCATCGCCGGTTCCGGACCGCGCGGGCGCATCCTGCGCAAGGACCTGGACGGTTTCCTGCAGACAGGGCCTGCGTCGACACCAGCTGGCACACTGACACGCAGCGATGACATCACCGAAGTGAAGATCATCGGCGTACGCCGGGTCATTGCGCAGCGCATGCAGGCGGCAAAACGCGAGATCCCCCATTTCGCCTACGTGGAGGAAGTGGACATGACCGCGCTGGACAGCCTGCGTCAGCAACTGAACGCGCAGCACCCTGACGCGCGCCTCACGTTCCTGCCCTTCATCGGTCTGGCCCTCATCCGCGCGCTCAAGCGCTACCCGCACATCAACGCCCTGCACGACGCGGAACGCGACATGCTGCTGCGACATTCGGCGGTACACCTGGGCATTGCCACCCAGACACCTGACGGCCTGAAGGTACCGGTGGTACGCGATGCCGATCAACTGGATCTGTGGCAGCTGGCGGCAGCCGTCGCCAGCGTGGCGCAGCGTGCCCGGGATGGCAGCGCCGGCCGCGAGGAACTGGGTGGCTCCACCTTCACCCTGACCAGCCTGGGCCGACTGGGCGGCATCGTCAGCACGCCGGTGATCAACACCCCGGAGCTGGGCATCGTTGGCATCAACAAAGCGGTGCAGCGGCCGATGGTCGTGGACGGACGCGTGGAAATCCGGCTCATGATGAACCTTTCGTCCTCGTTCGATCATCGTTTCGTGGATGGTTTCGATGCTGCCTCGATGATCCAGGCGATGAAGGCGCTGCTGGAGCAACCCGCCCTGCTTTTCGTCCCGGCGCCGCCTGGCTGAATGGCTGGCGTTTCCGGCGCCAGCGGAAAAGGATCGCTCATCCCCGATGACCGCCACTCCCTGCATGGGTAACATGCAGTCTGGGAGGGCGCCATGAATTCACAGACAGCGAAGCGCAGTGCGGCCGAACGCCGTAATGCCATTTCCGCCATTGCCATGGCGCTGATCGTCGCCGCTTTCGTGGCGTGGGCCACCGCGCACAACAGCCGCATGTGGATGGGACACCACATCATGACCTGGTGCGCGTGCCTGGCGTTCGGTGTGCAGTGGCTCATGTTCGTTCACGCGTGGTTGCGCCGCAGCGAGCACCTGTTCGATCTCACGGGCTCCGCCACCTTCCTGTCGCTGGTGTGGTTTGCCGTGCTCGTGCAGCAGGCCTTCGATCCACATTCACTGCTTCTGGCCGGGCTTATTTCGGTATGGGCGATGCGCCTGGGAACGTTTTTGTTCACGCGCATTCGGCGCGCCGGCGAAGACCGCCGTTTCCGGGCCATCCGAAACTCGTTTTCCACCTTTCTCATGACGTGGACACTACAGGGCCTGTGGGTATTCCTCACCGCGTCCTGCGCGCTGGCGGCCATTTCGGACCATGAAGCACCGCCGCTTGGCCCGCTCGTCTGGACAGGCGTCGCGCTGTGGGTCGCGGGCTTCTCTATCGAAGTTGTCGCCGATGCGCAGAAAAGCCGCTTCCGCGCGGACCCGGCCAACACCAGCCGCTTCATCCGCTCCGGCCTGTGGGCCTGGTCACGGCATCCCAACTACTTCGGCGAAATTCTGCTGTGGACCGGGATTGCCGTCATCGCGCTTCCCGACCTGTCCGGGGGACAGTACGTCACACTGGTCTCGCCGGTGTTCGTCACCTTATTGCTGACGAAGATCAGCGGCGTGCGCATGCTGGAGGCCCGGGCTGACAAACAGTGGGGTGAGGACAGCGACTACAAGGCCTACAAGCGCGCCACTTCCGTGCTGGTGCCGCTGCCGCCAGGGCGCGGACAGGGCTGAGCGGAGCCCATACGTGCCCCACTGGAACAACTGGTCCGGACGCCACCAGGCACGCCCACGCACCCTGCATCATCTGCATGGTGAAGAAGATGCAGCAGCCCTCGCCGCAGCGGCCAGCCGCGATGGGCGCCGGGTTCGCGCCACGGGTACCGGCCACAGTCATGCGCCTCTCATTCCAACCGACGATGTGATTGTCGACACCTCGGGGCTGGCCGGCGTGTTCAGCGTCGACGGCGCGACGCGTCGTGCCTGGGTCGGCGCGGGTACGAAGATCCACGCCCTGGGACTGCCATTGCGCCGTGAAGGCCTGGCGCTGACGAACCAGGGCGATATCGACCGTCAGGCAATCAGCGGCGCTACCGCAACCGGCACACACGGCACGGGGCGCACCCTGCGCAATCTCTCCGCCGCGGTAACCGGCATGCGCATCGCGCTGGCGGACGGCCGACTGGTTACGGCAAGTGATACGGAAAATACCGCACTCTGGCGAGCCGCCCGGCTGCACCTCGGCGCCTTCGGGATTGTCACCGCGCTCGAGCTTGCCCTGCGCGATGCCTACAAATTGCGGGAACACGGCTGGGCATCCGACTGGCCCGCGCTACGCGAACAGCTCGCAACACTGTCCTCCACGCATCGGCATTTCGAATTCTTCTGGTATCCCGGTACCGACCAGGCGTTCGCGAAAGTTCTGGACGAGACGGACGAGCCACCAGCGTATCCCCTCGCCGACGAAGGCAGTCGCCTGGCCTGGAGCTACGAAGTATTCCCCAATCACCGTCCGCACAAACACACGGAAATGGAGTACTCGGTACCCGCGGAGCGTGGGCCAGCCTGTTTTGAAGCCATTCGCACCCTGCTGCGGACGGACTTCCCGCACGTAAGCTGGCCGGTGGAATACCGCACGCTGGCGGCGGACGACGTGTGGCTGTCCACAGCCTACGAGCGCGATACGGTCACCTTGTCCGTGCACCAGACCATCGACGAGGACGAAACGGACTATTACCGCGCCTGCGAGGCGATCTTCCGCGCCCACGACGGCCGTCCGCACTGGGGCAAGATGCATTACCTCAGCGGCGAAACGCTGGCGGCGATCCACCCGCGCTGGCGGGACTGGTGGCGGCAGCGCGACGCCGTGGATCCGGCGGGCACCTTTCTCAACGACTATCTGCAGCAGTTGCGGTCAGACGCCTGAGCCGCCCTCGGCACGCCATTTCAGATAGGACGGCCACGCCTGTGCCGTGCCCCAGTTCTCCCAATGCGTGACCAGTACCGAGTCGAGGCGGCAGCGAAACAGGGCTTCGAACGGATGTGCGCCCTGTCGGCCCCCGGTAGCGGCGACGATGCGTGATCTGGTCTCCCTGTCGGAAACATGTTCGCCAACGCCCCGCAGCTGCAACTCCTCGCCGCCGGCAACCGTTGGGAACGCATGCA
>JACKNX010000013.1 GCA_024234635.1 Pseudomonadales bacterium
TGAGCACATCTTCCGCGACGGCCACATCAGTGGGCAGAGAACCGGTGTTGGTTGGATCGTCGTTGACGGCCGTGATGTCGACATTGACGGTGCCGAGGCTGACGTTGCCACCACCGCCAGAACCGGTGTTGCCGTTGTCGTTGACGACGACGGTAATGGTGTCGACGTCATTGCCGTTGAGGTTGGCAGTGGCGTGCAGGTACTGGATGTTGCTGGCGGTGTCCAGGAACGTGTTGAGGCTGGCCAGCGTACCGGTGAGGGTGAGTACGCCGCTGCCTGAGCCACCGACGGTAACCCCGCCGCCAGAAGACGCCGAGAAGTTGCCCCCGGTGCTGGTGGTCAGCGTGACCGTGAGGTTGCCGCCGTTGTGGTCGACGTCGCTGAGATCGATGGCCGAGAGGTCGATGTTGCTCGGCACGTCCTCGGTGACGGTGATATCGGTGGGCAGCGACCCGGCGTTGGTCGGGTCGTCGTTGACCGAGGCGACGGCGATATCCCGGGTCTGCGTATTCGAGTCGGCGCCGCCGTCGTTGACGGTGAAGCTGATGGTGCGTGTGGTGGTGGATGTATCGTCCGACGTGTTGGTGTAAGTGATCGAACGCAGTGCCGCCTGATAGTTGGCCACGCTGGCCGTGCCGGACAGCGTCAGCGTGCCGGTGCCGGCAACCCAGGTGCCGGTGATGCCGTTCTGGTCGACGAATGCCAGTACGTCTTCGCCGCTCACGTAGTTGCCTGTGATCTGTATGACCGCGGATTCGAGGTTGATGTCGTCGGCATCGTCCAGCAATACGCTGGCGGTGACAGCGCTGGCGCCATCGTTCTCGGTGTAGGCCAGCGCCACGCCTTCCATGGCGGACATGGCCGGTGCCTGGTTTGCGGTCACCACCACGTTCTGCGCCAGTTCCGAGGTGGACGCGTACACCGGACCGGGAAGGATTTCCGTGGCGGTGGCCGTGATCACGTGTCCCGGTGTGGTGGGTGTGCTGTTCAGGAAGGCGATCCCGCTCCAGTCACCGCTGCCGTCCGTGAGCACGGTGGTGGTGCCGAGGTAGACCCGCGCATCGCCGTGGTTGCTGCTGTTGGCGGTGGGCGCCGAATAGAAGTCGATGCGGTATTGCGTCGCCGGGGCACTATTGAGCGAGAACGCTATCGTCGTGCTGACACCGTTGGACGAGGCACCGTTCAGCACGGGAGTGTTCTGCAGGTTGTTCGGACCGCTGTCGCCATCCCCGCTGTCGTTGGCGGTGATGCCGTCGCTGCCGAGGTCGATGGCCTGATCGCTGTTGTTCCAGATCAGGTTCTGAAGGAAGGCGTTGTTGCTGCCCGCCAGCGCCGTGACCTGGATGCCATCGTCGCTGTGGTTGGCGATGCGGTTGCCTTCGCCAGCGCCGGTGCCGCCAATGGTGTTGTCATGGGCGTCGGTACTGAGATAGACGCCGACGTAGGTGTTGCTCAGGTTCAGGGTGCCGGTGGCGTCCGTGCCGATGAAGTTGCCGAGCACCTGGTTGCCGGAGGGTGCGCTGACGCCGTCACCGGAAATGAAGATGCCGGTGTCATGGTTCATGCCGATGGTGTTGCCGGCGTTGGCGGCACTGCCGCCGATGACGTTGCCCGTGGCGCCGCCGAACAGCGAGATGCCGAACTGCGCGTTGCCGCGATCCAGCGTGCCGCCGGCATCGGTACCCACGAGGTTGCCACGCACGAGGTTGCCGGACGTACCGACATCCACGATCTCGATGCCGCCCCAGCCGTTGCCGGAGACGACGTTGCCTTCGAGCGCATCGCCACTGGCATTGAGATCGGTGCCGATGACGTTGTTCGAAGCGCCGTCGCGGATGATGATGCCGCTGCCCGCGCCGCCGAGGATCGTGCTGCCATCCGCGCCCAGACCCACGAGGTTGCCCATCAGCGTGTTGCCGTTGCTGGCCTGTACGGTGATGCCTGCCGAGTCGTTGCCGGCGATGACGTTGCCGCCCGCACCGCGTGCGCCGCCGATGAGGTTGCCGGAGGCGCCGCCGTCGATCAGCACCCCATCGGTGGTGTTGCCGCGATCCAGCAGACCCGTCACATCCGTACCGATGTAGTTGCCGCTGACCAGGTTGCCGGTGGTGAGTGCGCCCGTGAGGATGACTCCGTAGGCGTTGCCGCTGATGATGTTGCGCGCAGCGCCTGTGCTGCCGCCAATCGTGTTGGCGGAGCCTTCGGTCAGCTGGATGCCGGCAACGCCGTTGCTGACAACGGTTGCCCCGTCCGCACCAAGTCCGATGATGTTGCCGAGGATGAGGTTGCCAGTGGATGCGGCGCCATAGATGCGAATGCCGTCGCTGTCATTGCCGGAGATGATGTTGCGATCGGCAGCATTGGTGCCGCCGATGATGTTGTCGGCCGCATCCGACAGGTAGATGCCGCTGAAGCCATTCCCGAAGTCCGTGACGCCGTCAGCGCCAAGACCGATCCAGTTGCCGGTCAGCGTATTACCGTCCGCGTCGATGACGATGCCATAGTCGTCGAAGCCGCCGATGATCAGCCCCGTGATGGTGGAGCCGTCGCTGCCGGCGGCAAGCGTCAGACCGCTGCCGGCTACGCCAAGACTGCTGCCATCGATCACCACCACCGGATTACCGGCGTAGTCCGGCTCCGATGTGCCGTCGATGACGATGGCGTCGGTGATGTCCGGCAGTGCCGTGCCGACAACCGTTATCGTGTGCGGGCCGCCCCCCGCGATGTTGAAACGGATGACGTCCGCGCCGGTGCCGTTGGCCGTGTTGTTGGCGGCGGTGATGGCTTCGCGAAGCGATATCCGGCCATCCGCGCCGCGATTGACGAGCAGCGTCGTGATGCTGGAGGTATCACCGTCCAGTACGTCCGCGACGGTATCCACTGTCAATATGCCCGCGCCAAGGAACGCCTGGCTGAATTCCGAGGTGCTGCCGAAACTGCCACCACCCAGGTCCACCGTCGCGGTTGCGGTGATGTGCGTGACGTCGCTTGCGGTCACGCCGATCAGCGTGGTGCTGAACGTTTCGTAGCCTGCGCCGCCGGCTGCAACGATGGTCATGCTGCCGATCAGTGTCTGGCCTTCGCCGAAGCCGGAGGCGTCCGTGCCGTCGGCATTGTCGAAGAACTCGATGCGGTAGATGCCAGCCGGCAGGTCGGCAGCGAAATCGATGTCGAGATTGGCGCCGTTCTGTACCACGCTGGTCAGTACCGGCGTGTTGAGGAGGTCGTTGGCGCCACCGTCCACGTCGTTGGCATCGTTTGCGGTGATGCCATCCACGCCGAGGTCGATGCCGATGCCGGCATTGCCGAAGATGGCGTTGCCGAGGATGGCGTGACCTGAGCCGGATACCACCGCGACACCGACACCGGTGCTGTTGGCGATGATGTTGCCTTCGCCCGCGGTTGCGCCGCCGATCCGGGTGAGCGCGCCAGCGTCGTAGATGTTCGCCGAGCCGTTGGCGAGTGCATTGAGCCCGGAGGCGTCTACACCGAGATAGTTGCCCTGGATGAGGGTGCCGGTGGCGGTCGCCGTGATATTGATGCCGCGGCTGGCGTTGCCGCCGATGACGTTGCGATCCGCGGCCGTGGTGCCGCCAATCAGCGTGTTGGCACCGCGAACGTCAATGCCGTACAACGTGTTCTGCTCGGCAGCCCCGGCGTCCACGCCGGCGGCGGTGAAACGACCGATCCAGTTGCCGGTAATCGTGTTGTTGTCCGAACCGTTCGCCACCACGATGCCACTGCCGGTGAAGTCGCGGATGATGAGACCGCGGATGGTACTGCCGTCCGCGTTGGCGCCGAGCGTCAGCGCGTCGTTCACGAAACTGTTGTTGCCGTCCAGCAGGATGATGGGGGTTCCGGCGAAGTCAGTATCCGTGGTGCCATCGATGATGACGGCGTCGGTGATCTGTGGCAGGGCGCTGGTTACGGCGATGCGATGGGCCCCGGCGACCAGCGCATCGGGAATTTCGAACTGGATGACGTCCGGCGTGCCACCGTTGGCGGAGTTGTTGGTGGCAAGGATTGCTTCCCGCAGCGAGATCTTCCCGTCCGCCCCCTTGTCCAGCAGCAGGGCGGCAATGGATGACGTATCACCGTCGGCTACGTCGCTGACCGTGTCCACGACAACCACGCCTTCGCTCACGACCACGAAGTTGGCGCTGTACTCCGAGGTTTCCGCGTAGGCTGCCTGGGCATCCACGCCGACCTGCGCCGGGTTTTCGATGCGGGTGGTCGTGGTGGTCACCCGGTCACCGATGAGGACGCCACCGCTGGCCAGCGTGACGCCGGTAAACGTCGCGGTGCCCGTGCCATCGGTGGTCACGGTGGTGAAACCGAGGTAGATGTTGCCACCGCCGTAGTCCGGCGATTCCTGGTCGCCGTCCGGGATACCGTAGAACTCGATACGGTACTGCGTACCGGTCCTGTCGGTCTGCAGCGTGCCGTTCAGGGTTAGGGTGCCGCCTACAAGATTGGCCCGGGTGATGACGGGCGTGTTCACGAGATCGTTCGGTCCTGCATCACCGTCGCCTGGATCGTTCAGCGTCGGGCCATCGTCGTTCAGGTCGATTTCCCTGCCGGTGTTGGAAAACACCTGGTTGCCGATGAACGTGTTGCCGCGGGTGGTCGGGTCCGTGACCTTGATGCCGTCGTTGGTGTTGTAGGCGATGAGGTTGCCTTCTCCCGCGTTCTCGCCGCCGATCAGGTTGTCCGAGGCTCCGTTGCTCAGCTTGATGCCGGGGCCAGCATTGCCGAGTGCGCTACTGCCGCTGGCATCGGTGCCGATGTAATTGCCCTGGACAATATTCCCGAAGGTGTTGCCGAGCGAAATGCCGAAACCGTCGTTGCCGGAGATGACGTTGCGATCGGCGACCAGCGGACCACCGATGACGGTACCTGTCGCGCCGCCGTGAACATAGAGTCCGTGGTTGCCGTTACCGAGATCCAGGGTACCCGTGAAGTCCGTACCAATGTAGTTGCCGGTGATGGCGACGTTGTCCACGCCCTGCACGTCGATACCGTAGTCGGTGAACCGGTTGATCACCATGCCTGAGATGCGACTGCCGTCGCTGCCGGTTGCAAAGGTGATGCCGGTGACGCCGGCGCCCGCACCGAGGCCGCTCAACATGATTACCGGTGTGCCGGCGAAGTCGGGTTCCGTGGTGCCGTCGATGACCAGCGCCTCGGTGATGTCGGGCAGGGCGCTCAGCAGGTTGATGCTGTGGGGGCCAGCGCCGGCAATGTTGAAATGGATCGCGTCCGGATTGCCCCCTGTGTTGGCGGTATTGTTGGTGGCAATGATCGCTTCGCGAAGGGAGATCTTGCCGTCCGCGCCTTTGTCGCCCAGCAGGGCGGCGATGGAGGAGGTGTCACCGTCGCTGGTATCGCTGGTGGTATCCACGACCAGCAGCCCGGCAACGGTGGCGGTGACATTCGCGGCCATTTCCGAGGTATCGCCCCAGGTGCCACCCCCGAGGTCGACGGTTGCGGTGGCTGTTACCTGGTGGCCCGCCGTCACGGCGACACCAACGAGTGTCGCGTTGATGGTGGCATTGCCCGCACCGTTTGTGCTGACGGTAGCAAAGCCCAGGTAGGTGGCAGCTTCGCCGTAACCCGATGCGTCGCCCGTGGGCGAGCTGAAAAATTCGACGCGGTAGGTGGTCGACGCTACGCCGTTCAGCGTACCGGTTATCTGGGTATCGCCGGCGACCACAATGGCGCTTGTGAGCACCGGGTAGTTCTGCAGGTTGTTGGCACCGGTGTCACTGTCCCCGAGGTCGTTGGCGGTGACACCGTCCGGCTCCAGGTCGATGGCCTGACCGGTGTTGTCGTGAATGCTGTTGCCGAGGATGCTCTGGCCGGCGGCCGTCGGTGCCACCGTGATGCCGTCGTTGGTGTTGTAGGCGATCGTGTTGCCTTCGCCCATGTTCGTGCCGCCGATCCGCGTTCCAGTCGGGCTATTGACGATCATGATACCGGTCACCGCGTTCCCGAGCGGACCGGTACCCGAGGCATCGGTGCCGATCAGGTTGCCCTGCACGAACGTGTTGCTGCCGCCCTGGATACCGATCCCTGCCGAGCCGTTGCCGCTGATCAGGTTGCCCGTACCGATGCCGCCAATGACGGTGCCGTTGCCGGCCTGGATCTCGATGCCCTCCTGCGCAAAGCCCAGGCTCGCCGTGCCGGCCGCGTTGGTGCCGATGTAGTTGTTCAGGATCTGCGTGCCGCTCGCGTTGACGATGCGTATACCGTCGGTGCTGGCACCGGCGATGACGTTCCGCGATGCGGCGGTGGGACCACCGATGGTGTTGTTCGTGGTGCCGGAATCGAGCTGGATGGCCGCGCTGATATTGGCCAGTGCCGCGGTGCCGGCACTGTTGGTGCCGATGTAGTTGCCGGCGATGGTGTTGGTGTTGGTGCCGGCGCCGGAAAGTATGACGCCGGTACCGTTTGCGCTCAGCACGTTGCGATGGGCGGCAGTGGTGCCGCCGATGGTGTTGCCGCTGCTGCCGTTGATGAGCGCCACACCGGCATTGACGTTGCCGAAGGCCGTGGTGCCGTCCGTGCCGATGAGGTTGCCGCTCACGGTGATGTTGGTGGAGCCGTCGATGTTGATGCCGTTCAGGCCGTTGCCGGCAATGACGTTGGCTGCCGCGGCATCGGTGCCGCCAATGGTGTTTGTGGTGGTATTGAGTACATAGATCCCGTTGACGGTGTTACCCACGACAGCGGTACGCGCGGCGTTCAGGCCGATGGTGTTGCCGGCCACTGCGGTGTTGACCACGCCATCGCGAATCTCGATGCCGTCGCCGCCATTGCCGCTGATGACGTTGCCGAGGCCTGCCGTGGTGCCGCCGATCACCGTGCCGGAGAGCGCGCCGGCCGATTCCAGGCGAATACCGTCGCCGCTGTTGCCGATGGCGGCGGTGCCGGCGGCGTTCAGTCCGATGAGATTGTTCTGCACGACGTTGTCGTCAGTACCGGTGTCGACGATGCGGATGCCGTACTGGTCATTGCCGGCGATGACGTTGCGCCCGGCGCCGCTCTGGCCGATGGTATTGGCGGTGGCGCCCTGGGCGATGGCCGCACCGACGAAGGCGTTGCCAAGATCCGCCGTGCCTGCCGCATTGACACCGATGTAGTTGCCGATGACCACGTTGCCCGTGGTGCCGACGCCGACGATGTTGATACCGTTCGTGTTGTTGCCCGAGATGACGTTCCGCTGCGTCGCCGTGGTACCGCCAATCGTGTTGTTGGTGGCGGCGTTGCCTATCGCGATGCCATGCGACTGGTTGCCGAGGTCGATGGCACCCGAGACGTCGGTGCCGAGGTAGTTGCCTTCGAGGATGTTGTTGCTGCTGGCATCGATGGCGATACCGCTCAGCTGAAAGCGGTTGATGACCAGTCCGCGCAGCGTGGAGCCACTGCTGCCCGCGCCGCTGAGATGCAGGCCATCGGTGGCGCCGGCGCTGGTGCCGTTCAGCTCGATGATCGGCGTACCGGCAAAGTCGGGTTCGCTCGTGCCGTCGATGATGACGGCGTCGGTGATCGTCGGCAGCGCACTTGCGATGTTGATCGTATGGGGACCGGCACCTGCGATATTGAAATGGATGATGTCCGGACCGCTGCCGTTGACCGTGTTGTTGGTGGCCAGTATGGCCTCGCGCAGCGAGATCTTGCCGTCCGCGCCCATGTCATCCAGCAGCGCGGAGAGGCTGGACGTATTACCGTCCGCCGCATCGCTTGCGGTCGTGACGACGACCAGGTTCTGCGTATCGTCGTCGGTGTTGGTGACGGCGACATCCGCAGCATCGAGGCCGTTGTAGTTGGCGTCGGCGCTGGCTGCCGCGCCGGTGATGATGTGGTAAACGACATCGCCATCATCCAGCGTATCGTCCACACCGGTGATGGTGACGATCTGCGGCGTGGCCCAGTTGCCGGGGGTGAACGTCAGAAGGCTGGTGGACGGGGTACCTTCACCCGTATCGCTGGAGCCGATGGCAATGGTTACGTCGGCGGTTGGCGCGCTGTCGAGCACGACACTGAACTGCGCGGTACCGCCCGCCTCGGTGGTGGTGAGTCCTGAAACGGGCGTGACGGTGATACCGCCGACGCCGAGGCTCAGGTGAACGATGTACGTGTCGATGTCGGCGGTGTATGCGCGCACGGGCGTACCCCAGGTGGTGTTGCCGGAACCCGTGAGGTACACGTTGCTGGCATCATCGACGGCAACCCACGTGCCGAGCTCGTTCCCCCCACCACCGAGGAAAGTTGTCCAGGCGAGGTTGCCGTTCGTGTCATAGGCGGCGGCGAAGCCGTCGCTGCCGCCACTGTACGGTCGTATGGGGGAGCCCCAGCTGCTGGTCGAATACCCCGTGATTACGGCATTGCCGCTGCTGTCGACATCAATACCCGCGCCATACTCCGCACCGGTGCCGCCCGTAAAACTGTTCCACTGCAGAACCCCGCTGGTATCCAGTTTGATCAGCTGGGCATCGCTGATGCCGCCGTGGTAAGCCTCGATCGGCGCGCCCCAGGTGGCCGAGCCGCTTGCGGAAAGGTACACATTGCCGGCATCGTCCACGGCCACGCCTTTGCCGGTATCGGAGCCGGTGCCGCCGAGAAAGGTGTTCCAGCTCAACGTTCCGCTGCCGGACAGTTTCGCGGCAAAGATATCGGTGCCGGCCGTGTAGGGGCGAACGGGCGTTCCCCAGCTTGCCCCCGAATAGCCGGTTACATAGACGTTGCTGCCGGCATCGACGTCGATGGAGGAACCGGATTCGGCGTTGGCACTGCCGAGGAACGTGTTCCACTGCAGCACGCCGTTGGTATCAAGTCTGGCGGCCCAGGCATCGGTGTTGCCGGTGTAGGTGCGCACCGGGCTACCCCACGTGCTGGAACTGGTGCCGCTGACGAACAAGTTGCCAGCGGCGTCCACCGCCACGTCGGAGCCGTCGTCGGTGCCGGCGCCACCGAGGAAGGTATTCCACTGCAGCACGCCGCTGTCGTTCAGCTTGGCGACAAACGTATCGGTACCGCCGCTGTGAGCGCGAACCGGCGTACCCCAGGAACTGGCGCTCCTGCCAACCACGTAGAGGTTGCCGGCTGCGTCACGACCGATGTTCCACCCGTCATCGCTGCCTGCGTTGCCGAGGAACGTCACCCAGTCCAGGTTGCCGGCGGCGTCGTATTTGGCGACGAAGGCATCGGTGCTGCCGGTGAATGCGCGTACGGGTGAGCCCCACGACGCGGCGCTGTTGCCCGCGATGTAGGTGTTGCCCGCATCGTCGACGACGATACCGAAGCCGTTGTCCGCGCCGGAACCGCCCGCAAAGGTATTCCAGGTGAGGTCCGGCACCACCGTGCCTTCGAATGCACCGATGTCCGCGGCGCCGGCGACACGCGCTTCGCCACGTTGATCGATACCCAGAACGGACGTCGTGGCCGCATCCACGGCCGGGCTGAGCGCCAGCAGGGCATGGGTGAACGTCGGGCCACCATAGTTGGCCAGTGGCGCCAGCAGTGGGTCTGTATTCTGCAGGTCACTACCGGTCCAGCCGCTGCTGCCACTGGTGTCGCCGATGATGTTGTGGCCGCCACTCGAGATGGAGCCGGACACGTCGGGGCCGCTGGACGCCGAGTTATCGGCAACGATCGAGTCCGCGAGGCTGACTGAGCCACCCTGGCGGAAGAGGCCGCCACCCGTGGCGGCGCTGTTGTCGGCAATGGTGACATGCTGGAGTGTGGCGCTGTTGGCCAGGTACAGACCGCCGCCCTCAGATGTGCTGACGTTGGCCGAAATCGTCGAGTTGATCAGGGTCAGGCTGGAGGTGCCGTCCTTGGACTGGATGCCGGCGGCGGTGTCGCCCGTATTGTGATCAAACAGCGATCCCTGGATGAACGCCGTACCGACGTTTTCCAGACCGCCCCCTTCGCTGGCGCTGTTGCCGGTAACCCGGGAGTCGACCATCCACAGGGTTCCGGAGCTCGCTAGTCCGCCACCCGCCGCGCCGGAATCGTTGTTCGTTATCTTGACGCGATCGGCCACCAGGGTTGTCGCGGTGTTGATGAAAAGGCCGGCACCATCCTGGCCGGTGCTGCCGCCGGTGACGGTGATGCCGCCGAGGCTCAACACCGTGCTGGCGTTGCGGACATCGAACACGCGGTCGAGACTGTTGCCGTCGATGGTGACGCTGCCGGGGTCGGTGCCGACGATGGTGAGCGACTGCAGGACGTCCAGGTCGCCGGTCGATGCGGCGTTTTCTCCCGTGCCGGCGCGAGTAAGCGTGTAATTGCCTGCTGCCAGGAAGATGCCGTCCGCGCCTGCGGTGTTGTTGGTGGCGATGATCGCCTCACGCAGGGAGATCTTGCCATCCACGCCGCGGCTGGCCAGCAGGTTTGCGATGGAACTGGTGTTGCCGTCGAGTACGTCATCGGTCGTATCCACGACAAGCGCGCCGGTTGCTGCCACCGCCGCACTGAATTCGGAGGTGTCGCCGGTTGCCAGATTGGTGGCGGTGGC
Organism: Pseudomonadales bacterium; assembly: GCA_024234635.1. Taxonomy (GTDB): domain Bacteria; phylum Pseudomonadota; class Gammaproteobacteria; order Pseudomonadales; family Azotimanducaceae; genus SYFY01. The sequence continues at coordinate 10,523 of JACKNX010000013.1, forward strand.
GGTGATGGTGGCGCCGGCTGTTACGCTGGCGCTGAACGTGGTGACAAACGTGGCGTTGCCGTTGCCGTCGGTGACCAGCGTGCGATAGCCGAGGTAGGTTTCTCCCTGGTTCCCCGCGCCATCGTTGGCGTAGAACTCGATGCGCAGCGTGGTATTCGCCGTAGTGTTGATGCCGCCGGTGACCGCGACCGTGGCCGACGAATCGGTGAATGCGCCTGTCAGTACCGGAAAGTTCTGCAGGTTGTTGGCGCCGGTGTCGGCATCACCGGCGTCGTTGGCGGTGACGCCAGGGGTGCCCAGGTCGATGCCGAGATTGCCGTTGCCGTAGATCGAGTTGCCGAGGAAAGAGTAACCACCCGTCGTGGACCCCACCGATATGCCGTCTCCGGAGTAGTTGGCAATGACGTTGGCTGAGCCGGCGTCCGTTCCACCGACCAGGGCCGACGTGGCGGCGCCGATGTAGATGGCGTTGCCACTACCGCCGAGATCGTCGCCAACCGGGTTGGTGCCGATGTAGTTTCCCGCAACGGTCGCGTCCGCCCCGGTGCTGAGCACGATGCCATTGGCCGACATGCCACCGATGATGTTTGCCGCGCCGGGATCGGTACCGCCAATGAGGGCATTGGTCGTATCGAACAGCATGATGCCGGTCTGACCGCCAGCGATAACCTGATTGCCGTCGCTGTTGACGCCGATGTAGTTCCCCTGGATGACAGGACTCGTGGCACCGAGGTTGATCTCGATCTGCCGGTTGCCGTTTGCCGCGATGACGTTGCGGTCCGCCACCGTGGTGCCACCGATCCGCAGGTTGGCGACGTTGTTGACGTTGATGCCGTTTATCGTGTTGCCCTGGGCGATCGAGCCCGTCACGTCGGTGCCGATGTAGTTGCCGGCGATGACAACGTTGTCGGCGCCGGTGGAAACCAGGATCCCCTGTCCCGTGAACCGGTTGATGACCAGGCCACGGATCTCGGTGCCGTCGGCGGTTCCCGAGAGGGTGAGGCCGGCGCCTGTCGTGCCTGTCCCGTCCAGTTCGATGATGGGGGAACCGGCGAAGCGCGGATCGGAGGTGCCGTCGATCACGACAGCGCCGGTGATGGTAGGCAGAGCGGAGGCCACGTTGATGGTGTGAGCGCCGTTCACCGTTGGCGTCGACAGGTTGAAGTAGATGTAGTCCGCGCCAGCTGTGGCATTGGTGGCGGCGATGGCTTCACGCAGGGAGATCACGCCGTCCGCGCCGCGATTGGACCGCAGGGCGGCAATTGACGTGGTTGTGCCGTCGGCGACGTCGCTGGTGGTGTCGACGACCAGTATGTTGGCGCTTGCGGTGGCCGTGACGTTCGCCGCGAATTCGGAAGTGCTGCCGTAGTTGCCACCGCCGAGATCCACGGTGGCGGTTGCGGTGACCTTGTCGCCACTGTTCATCCAGGCGGCCAGGTTGGCATTGATGGTGGCATTGCCCGAGCCGTTGGTGGTGACGGTCGTTGCACCGAGAAAGCGACGGGCGTCCCCATGGCCGCTGGGATTGGCCGTAGCGGAATCCGCGAAAAACTCGATGCGGAATGTCGTGCCGGCGGTGGCGTTCAGCGAGCCTGTTACATTCGTGCCGGACGTCGTGACGGATGCGGTGCTGAGTACGGGGTAGTTCTGCAGCGCGTTGGGTCCGGTATCGCCATCGCCGACGTCGTTGGCGGTCGTCTCGTATCCGTCCTCCGTGCCGCCGCGCAGGTTGATGCCGAGAAAGCCGGATCCCGGCGCGTAAATTGTGTTGCCGAGAAGGGCGTTGTTGATGCCGGCAGTGGCTTCAAGACCAATGCCGGGCAGTCCGGTGTTGGCGATGATGTTGCCCTGGCCCGCGTCGGCGCCACCGATGAGGTTGCCGTGGGCACCGGCGTACAAATAGATGCCCAGCCCCGTGTTGCCCAGCGCACCGCTGCCACTGGCGGTCGTGCCGACGTAGTTTCCCTGTATGCGGTTGCCTGTCGTGGTTGCGCCATACAACTCGATGCCCTGGCCGGAATTCCCCGAAATGATGTTACGGCCCTCGGCCGTACCGTCGCCGATGATGTTGCCGGAAGCACTGTCGATATCAAGGCCGGTGGACGTGTTGCCGATTGCTGAAGTACCGAGCGCATTCGTGCCAATGCGATTGCCGAGTACCTGAGTATTCGTGGTGCTGCTGGTCAGTGATACGCCGACGTTGTTGCCGGAGATCACGTTCCCTGCGCCTGAGGCGGTACCGCCGAGAGTGTTTCCGTTGCTGTTCTGGATCAGCACCCCGTACCAGGTGTTCGGCAGGGCGGCGGTGCCCGTGGCATTGGTGCCGATGTAGTTTCCCTGGATGATATTGTTGTCCGACGCCCCACCAACATAGATGCCGATGTTGCTGTTGCCGGAGATGATGTTGCGCTCAGCGGCTGTCGTGCCGCCGATGGTGTTGCCGGAAGAGTCCCAGATATTGATGCCGAGGTGGTTCGCCGCGGCGGCGGTGCCGGCGGCGTTGGTGCCGATGTAGTTGCCGACGACGGTGTGGCCGCTGGTGTTGTCGATGGCAAGCCCGGTGTCACCGAAGTTCTGCAGCACCAGGCCGCGCACGAGGCTGCCGTCGCTGCCCGTAGTGAGGCGAATACCGATGCCGCTGCCACCGATGCCCGCACCGTTCAGCACGACGACGGGTGTACCGGCGTAGTCCGGTTCGCTCCAGCCATCGATGGTGACCTGCCCGGTGATATCGGGGAGTGACGTCGACAGGTTGATGATGTGCGGGCCAGTACCGGCGATGTTGAAGTTGATGATGTCGGCGCCGCCATTGGCATTGGCGTCGAGGATGGCCTGGCGCAGGGAGCCGGCGCCCGAGTCGTTGGTGTTGGTGACGGTGAAGGTGGCGAATACGTTCTCGAACCCGGCCTGGAATTCGGTTGAAAAGACGACCTGCGTGGCGATGGGTCCGGTGCTGAATTCCAGTTGCCAGTCGCCCCCGAGGGTGCTGTTGCCGGTACGGTCGTCGGAGGCGGCGATATCGGTGCCCGTCAGCAGGGCCAGCGTACTGGCGAAGTTTTCGCCTTCGGGGGTCGCCGCCAGGTCGCAGCCGTAGATGAGGATGTCGGCGCTGCCGGTGAAATGGTCACGCCAGGTGGCGATCGTGCTGGCGTTGGCCAGGAGTTCCGCAACCCCCAGGGTGTCACTGGCGAGCCGAACGCTGCCGTTGTCGCCGTGCGAGATCAGGTGCATGGCGGCGATACCGTCGTGCGCCTGTACGATGGCGTCGATCTGGGCAAAGCCGTCCTGTGCCGGATCCAGCACAAAAACCTGAAAGGTTTCGCTCGTGCGCGCCTGCAACTCGGCGAGGATGTCCTGTGCACCAGGCGTATGCGGATCGAGGATGACAATTTCCAGTCCGGCCACGTGCGCCTGGCTGGTCGTCGCGTTCTCGTGTGTGGCCGGAGCGGTGTCGAGCGAAGAGGCTTCGTAGAAGCGGATTTCGGTGCTTTCGGGCGACAGCAGGGGGTTGTCCGCGGAGAACAGCAGACGATTCTCCAGCGACTCCAGTCGCCACGATGCCGCCTGCCGGTTTCGTGTATCTCGCTTTGTTCTGCTCATCTTCGCAGCCGGCGCCGGAACGTGTCCCGGGCCGCGGGGGCGTCTGCTGACCGGGGTGCAGGATGGGGAAATCCACGGTGGCGATGGGCCTCCCGCGCATGGCCGGGCAGCAAGCCGTGACTTGGGGCAGGTGGCGTGAGAAAAATGCGAGGCCCACGATCCTGGGCGATCTGCACCCGTACCAGGTGCGGCGTGTGCAGAGGACTAACAAAAAGACTAACAAAAGGATTAATAGAAGGACTGATCAAAGGACTAATCGAAGGATTGTTCGAAGGAGTTTGCAAAAGATTTAGCAAAAGACTGGTGGCCTCGACTGCGGCGTCCACGGTGGTCCCCCTGGGGCCGGTGTCAGCGTGAAGCGATGCCGCCAGTGTCGGAAGTAAATTCCAGCTGGCATTTCTGGCCGCCTGGAATCGCAAGGTCGGTGTTGGGCAACGTCAGTCGGATGCCGAAGGTACCGCTGCGGTTGTCCAGCGTGCGATCCACCACGTCAACGGTCGCACGGAGCGGTGTCCCATCACCAATCTCGGGTTTCACGAGTGCCGTAGCATGTGCATCGAATTGTCCGAAGTAGCGGGCCGGTAGTACCACCTCCACGCGCAGCGGATTGAGTTGCGCCACCGTCATGATCGGGTTTTCGTAGACAAATTCCCCCGGAAAGGCGCGTTGTTCGACCACGACGCCATTGACCGGGCTGCGGATGGTGCGCTGGGCCAGCAGTTCCTGGGAGCGTTTGAGATCCTGTTGCAACAGGGTGAAATTTTCTTTTGCCTGTTTGAGGGCCGCTTCTGCGACCTGGTATTTGGCTACAGCCTCGTCTCGCTGCTGTTCCGGAACCATTTTCTGTTCGAACAGGTTTTCCATGCGGGCCCGGCTCTGCGCGGCCAGTTCGAGATCGGCTTCGCGGGCGCGTATTTCACTCTGCATGCCGGCGCGCATGCGTGCCTGTTCCAGAGTAGCCTTTTCAACGGAGGATTCGAGAAACGCCAGTGGTTGGCCGCGCTCGACCAGTTCGCCGCGTTCCGCCAGCAAGGCGTGGATCACACCCTGTACCGGGCTGCCAACCTGAGTGACCACCATGGGCTCGATAAGGCAGTCGAACTGCTCCGGCTCTCCGGCCCGCGCAGTGGACTGGAACGCGCTGATCAGACCCGCTATCAGCCAGGGCAGGCGCAATCGAAAGGCACGTGTGTGTTGCACGTTGGGACTCCTTCCCGTTAACCGCTATTCCATGTCACCCGTAAATGCCAGGCGTCTGTCGAGTTGTTTCGACATTTCGTGAGCCTGTCGCCGCATCCCTGCGTGACGTCGTTCACATCGTCGCTGCGCGAACCTCACTGTCACGCGGGCGAGGCAGCGAGTACAGGCGTTCGGGTCAGCTAATTGACGGCGCAGCCAGCCTATCAGCGATGCGGGGAGTGATTTGCCAACCAGTTCATCTTCCAGCGACAGGATCGCCTGGGCGGAGCCTGGGTCGCCCTGGCGTCCCGCGCGGCCGAAGAGCTGGCGATCCACCCGTGCGGAATCGTTGATCTCAAGGCTCACCACGTGCAGCCCGCCAGCGGCAACCGCAGCGGGTGCGAGCGGTATGTCGGTACCGCGTCCCGCCATGTTCGTGGCTACCGTGATGGCGCCGGGTTCCCCGGCGCCTGCAATGATGCTGGCTTCCTGCGCGTCCTGGCGCGCATTGAGGAGAGCGTGCTCGAGGCCGGCCGCGTGCAGGTGCTGGCTGACCAGCTCCGAAAACGCCACGGAGCGGGTGCCGATGAGAACGGGCTGTCCCGCGGCGTGCCGTGTGTCGACGTCGTCGAGCAACCATGCCAGCTGTACTCTGCGGTCCGGCGCCACCCGCATCGCCAGGTCGCGGCGCTGACTTGGACGGTGCGGGGGGACGCACACGACCGGGGCGCCGTAGACGATCCGCAGCTCATCCGCCACTTCGCGCAGGGTTCCGCTCATGCCGGCCAGTCGCAGGTAACGCGGAAAAAACCGCTGGAAGGAGAGGGCGGCGACCGGTTCGGTGGCGTCGGTCACTTCGAGCCCTTCCTTCATTTCCAGGCATCGATGCAGGCCGTGCTGCAGCTTGCGATCCACCAGGATACGGCCGCTGGACTCATCGATCAGTTCCACTTTCTCGCCCATGACCAGGTAGTCCCGGTCCCGGCGCAGCAGGTGCTGGGCGGTGAGCGCCTGCCGCAACAGTTCGTCCCGATAGCGCGGAATCTGCCAGTGGCCGTCCAGCCTGCGACAGAGTTGCTGCACCAGTTCCTCGCCTTGGGTCGTCAGCGTGATCTGGCCCTGGTCCCTCTGCACGCGGAAGTCGCGCTCCCTGCGCAGTGTGCGGGCAATGCTGAGCGCAATGCGGGTTTCGGTCAGCTCCGCGGCAGAGGCCGGTACGGGTCGGGAGATGATCATGGGTGTACGGGCATCGTCCACCAGCGCACTGTCGGCTTCATCCACGATGGCATAACACAGACCGCGAAGCAGTGGCTGAGCCTGCCGGTTGCCAAGCAGATCCTGACAGACATCGGTGAGACCGTGGCGGGCTGGTCCGACGCGCAGGTGATCCCTCAGGTAGTCGAAGATGATCTGCTTGTTGGCGCAGTAGACGACGTCGGCTGCGTACGCAAGCCGACGTCGGTCATCGTCCATGTCAGCCTGCACGTGGTCCACACGCAGACCGAAACGGCGGTACAGCGGCTTCAGGAACGCGGCATCGCGCGCCACCAGGTAGTCGTTGGCGGTTATGACGTGTACCGGTACGGCATTCAGCGCAAGCGTTACTGCGGGAAGCGCCGCGGTCAGCGTCTTGCCCTCTCCCGTGCGCATCTCTGTCATGGCGCCGGAGAGCAGGCACCAGCCCGCGAACAGCTGTTCGTCGTGAGGCACCAGCCCGAAACAGTCTTCGATATGGCGGCTGATCAGAGCAAACGCCTCGATGATGAGAGGCTCATCCAGCGGCTGATGCCGCAGTGTCCGACGCAGTGCAGTGGTCTGTTCGGCCAGGGCGTTGGCGTCTCGCAGTTCCGGCGCATTGGCGCGTGCCCGTATGGCGCTGGCGCGTGCGCGGAAGCCGTCGAACTGGCAAAGATTCCGTCGCCCCTGCAGCCAGGCGGCAACGCGGGCGTCCAGAGCGGAGTGCCGCGCGGCGGCTTTGCGCTCGGGGCGCGCACCCAGGCGAATGCCAGGACGAATAGGTGTGCCGACGCCGTTCATGCCCCGAACTGTTCGAGAAATGTCCGGCGCGTCGCGGCGTACAGGCGGCTGAACACCGTCTTCGGTTCGCGCTCGAGACGCACGCTCACATGGCGCCCGATGGGCAGGGCCGGCACACCGGCAGGCCAGTCGAGTTCCAGATCGTACACGGGCTCCAGTACGGCCAGTCCATCACCCTCCGGATCGGCAGTCAGTGGTCCGCCGCCGGCGGTGGTCAGGCTCACGCTTGGCACGCTGCGCAGCGTTCGGGGACTGTGCCGGAGCAGCCGTACCGGATACGCCCGAAAGGATCCTCCCGCATCGGGCAGACGCACGGCGATGACGGGCTCGGTGCTGGCGAGGGCGTCGCCATCGTTCTGCTCCAGTGCCACCCGTATGGTCCGGGCGGCAGCGGGAATGACGTAAGCGGCCAGTTCTCCCTGGCGCAGATAGCGGCCGGTCAGTTCCGGCTCTTCCGCCGGCACGAAGGTGCCGTTGATGCCGGCTCTGACCTCCAGTGACGCCAGCTGGTCGCGCGTGTTCGCGTACTGGGCGGTCAGCGTGGACTGTTTTGTCTCGATGAGCGTCTTGTTGAGCCGGTCCGTCATTTGCAGGCCCGCGCTTTCCGCGGCCAGTTCGTCCTGTTGCGCCTGCACCACGCGCAGCAGGGTGGTCAGGGCTGGATTGTCGCAGTGAAACAGTGGGTCATCCACGTTGACCGGAGACTGCGACGCGACCATCGTTCGGGTGATTTCGCAGCCAAGCGGTGCACGCACGATGGCGTTGTCGGGCAGCCACACCACACCGTCGGTCACTACGGCGTTGCGCATCGGCAGCATGCCGAGGCCGCCGACGATCAGTACCGTTGCCAGGCCGCAGACGGTGGCGGCGCGCACCCGGTTGAGGGTGGGCGTGCGGGTGAGGAAACGCAGGAAGCGCAGCAGCGGCAGACCGATGCCCGTGGCCAGTACCCAGACGGCCAGCACCACGCCGAACAGGAAATAGGCGCTGCCCAGCATCAGAGCGATGCTCACCGTGAGCACCAGCCGATAGGTCGCCGCGAGGGCGCCATAGATCGCCAGCCAGCGGACCTCATCCACGGGTGCGCTCGGCTGCGTATCCGGCAGCCCGAACAGCACGCGGCGGCTGAACTGCAACCACCAGGCTCGACTGCGCTCAGCAAGGTTGGGCAACTCGGCCCAGTCGGCCAGCACAAAATACCCGTCGAATTTCAGCAGGGGATTGGCATTGAACAGCAGCGTCGACAGCGTGCCGACGAACAGCACCATGAGCGCGATGTCGTGTACCACGCCTGGTGAGGAGGCCGCCCAGATCAACCCGGCGGCGGCCGCCAGTCCCAGTTCCGCAAGGATACCGGCGGCGGCCACCAGCATGCGGCGTCCCTTGTCGCTGAACAGTGATGCCGCGGAGGCGTCGATATAGGGTACGGGCAGGAGTACCAGCAGCGATATCCCCACCTCGTGCACTTCGCCGCCGAATCGTTTTACCGCCATACCGTGCGCGGTTTCGTGCGCAAGTTTCATCAGCGGGTAGATGAGCAGAAGGGCCATGGCGTTGACCGGCGATGCCCAGTCGAGCGCCCCGGCCTCGGCGAGCAGCTGTTCCAGCTGCGGCGCCAGCACACCCAGGGTGGTCAGCATCAGAACCGTGAGGGTGACATACCCCGGACGATCGAAAAGCAGCCGTCCCAGCGGCGTCGCGCGGGTGAGCAGCCGGTCCGGGTCGAGCAGGGCAAAGCGCATGAACAGGGGGTTGATGAAGCGCTGCCGAAGTTCGCGCTGCCTGGCTTCCTCGCCGCGGGCGAACAGCCGCTCGGCGTTCAGCTTGCGATCGACACTCAGCAGTTGCGCTTCGTGCAGCTCCGAGACCAGGTTGACAAACTGGTTCTGCGTCGGGGCGTCTTCGCCGAAACTGGCCAGGCATTCTTCCCATACGTCGCCGAGCGTACGGGCGTCGTTCAGACAGGCGATGACGCGAAAGGTCGTTTCGTCCACGCGATGGGTGCTGCGTGCGGAACGACGGTGCAGCACCCACCAGCGACGCCCGCGATAGACGTGTGGCCGGAACTCCACATCGTCCGCCAGCGCCACATGCAGCCCGCGGACGCGATACCAGTGTTCGCTGAACAATGCTGTCTGTGTCATCCCCGCATGGCCCCCGTTTCAGCCGAACCAGGCCCACCACTGGCGGCTCAGCCAGTCGGTGAAGCGATGGGTCCAGGTCCACAGCAGCGTTGCGGATCCCACTCCGATCTTGCCGATACCGGTCTGCCCGGGGCGCAGGCCTTGCGCAGTACCCGTCAGCGCGGCTTCCACCCGCAGGCGTGTCAGGCCATCCCGTGCCACCGCAATCGGGTGTATTTCGGTAACGCGGAAGGCCATGCCGTCCGCGGGGCTGGCTTTCAGGGCAAGCTCACCTTCCTGGCCGGGTTGGATACGGACCATGTCCTCCTCGTCCACCCAGAGCACAACTTTGTAGTCGCCCTCGGGCGCTATCTCGAGCAGGACGTCACCTCTTTCGACGGGCGCGCCCAGTGATTGGGACAGATCCTCCGATGTCACCACACCCGCGGCCGGCGCCCGGATGGTTGCCCGGTCGATCTGCGCGTCGATCAGTGCCAGCTGTGCTTCGGCCTGCTGTTGCCGCGCCAGTACCACGGCCATTTCCTTGCGATCGGTGGACGCCATTGCAGCGCGAAACTCGGCGCGGGTCCCGGCAATGTCGTTCGCCCATTTGTCTCGTTCAAGTTTGAGATCACGTGTATCCAGGGTCACCAGCGGGGTGCCCGGCTGGACGCGGTCGCCGGTCTCCACGTGTACCTGTTCGATAAAACTCGGTATGGGCGCGCTGATCATCCGGCGTTCGAGCGGGAGCAGCTCCGCGGTGGCGGACACGCGATAGGTAACAGGCAGCACCGCGGCGATCAGCAGGGTCAGCGCGGCGCCGATCGCAACGCACTTGGCAGCGAGATGTGTGGGTCCGAACACGTCGCGCAGACGGCGAACCAGGTGTTCCCGCGAGCGTGCCATGACGCTCTGTTCATCGCTGATGCGCAGTTGCAGAACCGGCGCGATGATCGTCGTCACCTGTTGCAGCAGGACGACTGCGCTGCCGGACAGCGGTTGCGCCCGTTGCCCCATGAGCATGAGCGCACCAAGTGTGGTGCCGCCGTGGCAGATCGGCAGGGAACAGATTTCATAGTGCGGATAGGCGTTGCGCAGAACGTTGTGCGCCGGCACCTGCAGGGGATCCGGAGGCGGCCGATCCGGTCGAAGATGTATCACCCGGTCCTGTTCACACGCCTCGCGCATCGCCGCCGCAAGATTGACCGTCTCGGCTGCGCGGGGGTCGAAGTCGGGTTGCTGGGACAGGGCGCGCAGGCAGGTCTCGTTTCCTTCGCAGAGAGCGATACCAACGCGCTCGCAGCGGAAGCGACGCTGCAGCTCGTCCACGAGCGCCTGCAGACCGGCACGCAGTGACGCCTGGTCGAGAAATTCGCACAGCGACTTCAATACTGTCGCCTGGCGTATGGCAAGTTGCCGCACGTCCTGGCCCGTGGCGGACGCGGTGCCGGCGGCAATCAGGCCCAGACCGGCAGCGGGCGCGGTATCCCTTACCTTGGGTAGCGGTTCAGTCATTCCGTTCGATCTATTTTCGTGACACATCCGTGAGGCACGCCGTCCCAGGTGCCTGGGCGCCCTGAGACGCCGGGGATGATGGGTCAAACCGATTGTGCCGTCTGCGACACAGCGCGCATTTGCGTGAATGATAAAAAGTAAGTTGACAGATAGCGTGGGCGCAGCGCCGACGGCGGCGGGGAACCCGAAGCGCGTTGCCGCCCGGGGTACGTGGAATTCCGCAGCGCACTCCAGCCGTTGCCGGGTGCGTGAAACGGCATAATGTGCCGCTTCGCGCACCGGCTGACGCGCCCGCGCACCGTAACAGGAGAATCAAGGCCCGTGACCGAAGTCGACCTGGACCTGATCCGCAGATACAACGTCAGCGGCCCACGCTATACGTCTTATCCGACCGCTTTGCAGTTCGGCGATTTTGACGAGGCCGGTTACCGGCACGCCGTGGCAGCGTCCGGACGCGCAGCGCGTCCGCTGTCGCTGTACTGCCACATCCCGTTCTGCAGCACCCTCTGCTATTACTGCGCCTGCTCCAAGATCGTCACCCGCGACCGCGGCAAGGGTGTTCGTTATCTCCAGCATCTGCAGCGGGAGATCGACCTGCATGCGCCGCTGTATGCCGGGCGAGTGGTATCGCAGTTGCACTGGGGCGGTGGCACGCCCACGTTTCTGGATGACGACCAGGTGGATGCGCTGATGGCGCACATTCGCCAGCGGTTCTCGATGGCGGCGCGCGCGGATGGTGAGTTCAGTATCGAAATCGATCCCCGTACGGTAGATGCCGGGCGCATCCGTCGCCTCTGGGGCGCCGGTTTCAATCGCCTGTCGATGGGTGTGCAGGACTTTGAGCCCGCGGTACAGAAGGCGGTGAACCGACGGCAGAGTTTCGAAGCGACGCAGGCGGCCATGCAGGCGGCGCGAGCGGTGGGTTTCGGTTCCATCAGCGTGGACCTGATCTACGGGCTGCCACATCAGACGCCGGCAACGGTGGCCCGCACGCTCGAGCAGGTGGTCGCACTGTCGCCCGATCGGATTTCGATCTACAACTACGCGCATCTGCCCGACCGGTTTACGCCCCAGCAAAGGATCAACGTGACGGATCTGCCTGCGGCGGAGACCAAGCTGGCGCTCCTCAAGCTGTGTATCGAGCAGCTCACGGGTGCCGGCTACTGTTACATCGGCATGGATCACTTCGCGAAACCGGACGACGAACTGGCGATCGCTCAGCGCAATGGCACGCTACAGCGCAATTTCCAGGGTTATTCCACGTTTGCCGACTGCGACATGGTCGCCATGGGGGTTACCGCCATCAGCCAGGTAGGCAACGTCTACGCGCAGAACGCCAAGACACTGGACGCCTATGAGTCGCTCGTGGCGCGTGGCGTCATCCCGATCGTCAAAGGTGTGACCATCGACGCGGAGGACCGCCTTCGCAAGGCGGTGATCATGACGCTGATCTGTCAGTTCGCACTGCAATTCGCGCCCATCGAAGCCGCCTACGGCATAGATTTTCGCAACCACTTCGCGGCGGAACTGGCACGGCTGGAAGACATGCGGGCGGACGCATTGCTGGCCATCGACGCGGACGGCATCCGCGTGACGGAACAGGGGCGGTTACTCATCCGCAACATCTGCATGGTGTTCGATCGCTACCTGAACCCGGCAGCGCAAACCAGCCGATTCTCAAAAGCGATCTGACGGGTTTGTCCGGGGGTCAGCCTTCGCTGGCCCAGCTCCTGCCGTCGCGATCGAGCAGCAGTGCGGCTGCCGTGGGGCCCCAGGAGCCGGCCATGTAAGTCTCCATCTTCTGGCGCGCATCCTGCCAGCTGGCCAGGATGCCGTCGGTCCACTGCCAGGCCGTTTCGATTTCGTCGCGGCGCATGAACAACGCCGGATTGCCGCGCAGCACTTCGATCAGCAGGCGCTCATAGGCATCCGGGTACCGCACGCCGAAGGTCTGCTCGAAACTCAGATCCAGCGACACCGGGCGTAGGTTGAAGCCGCCGGGACCGGGGTCCTTGGCCATGATGCGCAGCTTGATGCCTTCATCGGGCTGCAGCAGGATCGACAACCGGTTTGGAATCGGATCGTGACTGGCGGGGTCGAACACCCTGTGTGGCACCTGTTTGAACTGGATGACGATTTCCGAGTGTTTGACCGGCAAGCGCTTACCCGTACGCAGGTAAAAAGGTACGCCGGACCAGCGCCAGTTCTCCACGTCCAGTTTCAGTGCCACGAAGGTTTCGGTATCGGACGGCTTGCCGAGTTCGTCCAGATAGCCGGGTACCGCTTCACCGGCGATGGCTCCCGCGCGGTATTGCGCGCGCACTGTACGTTCGCGCACGTCCATGGTGGTCATCGGGCGCAGCGACCGCAGCACCTTCAGTTTTTCGTCGCGCACCGCATCGTCGTCCAGGCTGGCCGGCGGTTCCATGGCCACCAGGCAGACCAGTTGCATCAGGTGGTTCTGCACCATGTCCCTGAGCGCCCCGACGTCATCGTAGAAGCCAACGCGGTTGCCGACCCCCAGTTCTTCGGCAACGGTGATCTGCACATGATCCACCACCTCGCGACGCCACAGCGGTTCGAACAGCGCGTTGCCGAAGCGCAGGGCCAGGAGGTTCTGTACGGTCTCCTTGCCCAGGTAGTGGTCGATGCGAAAGATCTGCTGTTCCGGAAAGCACGCACCCACCGCATCGTTGATGTCGCGCGCCGAGGCGTAATCGTGTCCCACGGGTTTTTCCAGCACGATGCGCATGTCCGGCAACATCAGCGCGTTTTCCCGGAAGCCGGCAGCGACGGGGCCGAACAGATCGGGTGGCGTGGCGAGGTAGATGGCGCGGATGCGGTCGGTGTGCTCGGCCAGCAGCCCGCTCAGTTCGTTCCAGCTCGCGGGCCGGCGGGCATCCAGCTCCACGTAGGTCAGGCGGGCGGCGAACTGCTGCCAGTGCGCCCGGTCAGCGTCAGTGTCGCCGATGCTCTTTGCCAGTGCGGTATGCACCAGGGCCAGGTAGGCATCCCGGCTGATGGCCTTGCGACCGGTGGCGATGATCCGGCTTTGGGGAGGGATCTGCCCGTCGCGGTCGCGATGAAACAATGCCGGCAGCAGTTTGCGCATGGCCAGATCGCCGGCACCGCCGAAGATGATCAGGTCGAAGGGGGCAACAGGAATCAGTTTGGCCATGATGGCTCCGTTTGGGGGCGACACCCGTCGCGCGCGCAGGTTGGGGGGTCGGCGATGACGTGGGTGATGCTCTCAGTCTAGTTCGAACTTCCGGGCGCGGTAGCCTGACCGATTCATGGCGATTCAACCTGTGTCTGGCGTGGCTGCTGCCAACGCCAGCGCGGATTCCGCGCGTGCCCGCCAGGCACCGGTTTCAGCCCAAGTCAGCGCATTGGTCAGATAGCGGACTGCTTCGCCATCGCCGGTGAGACGCAGTGCCTCCCCAAGGAAATAGTTGACGCGCGGGGACCATGGGGCGTGCCGGTACGCTACCTGCAGGTAACGCCGGGCATCCCCCGGCTGGCCTCCGAACAGGAAAGCAAGCCCCAGGCCGTAGACCGCAGGATAGTTATCCGGGTGCGTCTGAATCAGCCGTCGTAATACCAGGGCATGTGCCTGCCAGTCCGCTGTGCAGGCAGGCCGGTCGGCGAGACAGTCGGACAGTTGCAGCAAGGCCAGTTGTACGGTGCCGGCGACGTCGCCTGCTGCGCTGGCCCGTTGCGCCAGCGTCACGGCCAGCCGCCCGTCGCCGAGAATCTCGGCGGCCCGCGAGCGCAGTACGTCGGCGGCGGTGGTTTCAATGCCGTCGAGATGCTGTGCGACACGCGAGGGATTCAAAGCCGCCAGCGGCTCCGCCAGCAACAGTTTGCTGGCGGTGGCGTCCAGACAGCGAACCAGGGTCGGGGGATCGTCGGGCACGGCGCCGATCACCGGGTCGGGCAATCGGCGTGGACTGTCGGCATAAGCCCGTCGGGCCAGGACGGCGATCGTTGGCCTGAGTCGGCCGTCGGCCGGGACAGGCGCCAGCAGGCTCGCCCTTTGGGTGGCGTCGGCGCGGAACAGCGCCCATGCGGCGAGGCGCTGCGCCGAGTTGTAGAACGCGGGCAAGTCCTCGGGCGCCAGTTCCGAGAGCGCGTTGATGGCGACGACCCGGGCGGGTGGCAGGGTGCCGGTAAACGGCGGTCTGGCCCAGTGCGCATGGGGCTCGAAGCGCAGGCGCGACAGCAGGGTGGCGGTGCCTTCGTCCAGCCAGGGCGGTAACGCCTCGTGAGCGTGCAGGCGCTGAAGGTAGTGGATGTACTCGTGGAAGCCCACACCGGTGAGGGCGTCGGGATCCGCGCCGAGAACGATGGTGGAGGCGCCGATCGTGGGCAGCAGTAAACCGGTGGCGTGGGATTGACCGAAGAGCCGGCGGAAAGCGCGACTGCTCCGCAGGGCGACAATGCTGACGCGATGCGACGGTGTCGCCCGCGGCGGAAGCAGCGGTTCCGCGTACGCCCGCAGCGCGGCAAGTCCCTTCATGAGGGCAACCGCGTCAGTGGGTCTGTGGTTGGTATGGAGCGAGACGTTGTCGGTTTCGAACAGGCACCATGCCCGGGGGGCGGCTACCGCCGTGGTATAAACGCAGCTCGCCAGCAGGCCGAGGATGACAATGTGATGCACGTAGCGATTGCCGGCCTTGGGATGCTGCTGCTCGCGCCGGCGCCACTGGAGCTTGGCTGTACGGCAACGGGAACCGCCGGCTTTCACGACTTTCCGGGCGCCCCGGAGCGATATGAGCCCGTGGTATTCAATCCAGGGCGATTCACCCTGCTCGACAATCCGGTGTTCAATGCGGAGCTTGCGCCGGCGGCGGGGGAGCGGTATCTCACCATGATCATGGAGGGTGTCGTCACGGAGCTGACCTGTCGACGCGTGCGCGACGTTGCGGGTGAGTCAGGTCTGAGCTGCGAGAATTCCCCGCCCTCCGAGCTGCTGGTTCTCAATGACACATCGTTGCGTTTCACGCGGGCTTCCGTCGGCGGCTGGACGTTTCGTGGCGCGCAGACAAGCACGGACGGCAGTTCCATCTATGTGGAATTCGGTGGCTGCGAACCAGTGCCGGCCCGACCCTGACCGGCGGCGTCAGTCCGAGACTGGGAGGCCTGCTTCCGCGTCGGCGACGGCGTCGAGGATGGCCTGCAGTTCAGGGTCCGGCGCGGCGCTCGGGTCGAGTTCCCTGGGTGCGGTCACGTTCACCAGCTCAATGGCGTCCAGACGGGCCTTGACCTCGCGGCTGTCCACGCGCATGACGTCATCGGCATGCGCGCCAGCGGCTGCCAGGCATCCCAGCAGGCAGAAACGAGCGATCTTCATGGACTCACCCTCCGGTTTCCAGGCTCTGAGTAATCCCAAATATACGCCTCGTTCAGCGCGTACCGGAAGCGATAACCCGGGTAGCTGCCTTTATAGACGTTGTCGTCGGTATCCAGGTACCACACCGCGCCATTCGGCAAGGTCACGGCCAGGACGGCGTGATGCCCGTGCGCCATGCGGTCATGGAGCACGGCAACGCGCATCGCTTCGGCTGGCAACGCCAGCTCCCGTAACAGAAAGTACTTGGCGGTGGCGTAGTCCTCGCAATCGCCACCCTGATCCAGAAAGCCGAGCAGGGAACGCCAGGCGGAACGCAATTGCACGGAGCCACCCCCATCCAGGGCTTTGTGGTACGGGCCGTCGACGCGGTAGCGCCGGCGGTTGACGAAATGGTTCACGAGCCGGACGCGGCGTTCGGCATCAAGTGCGCGGGCGCGCGTGAGCAGCGTCTGCACCGCGCGCATGGAGGAAGTACAGGAAGCCGAGGCGTCACAGGTGCGAAATTGCCGCAGCTCAGCGGCGTGATCCCTGAGTGCGGCGTCCCATCCGGAGAGCGCGGCGGCTGGTGCCAGTGGTGGCAGCGCAAAGTTCAGGGAAGCGGCGCACAACGGAGTGGGCATCAGCGTCAGCCACAGGCGCAGAAGAACCTGCGGCAATCCGCTGCTGGCGTCGCGGGATCGTTTCGACATCGCTGTCCCCCTCAAGCCACACGGCCGGGCGATGGGTTGGCGAAGTGTACCTGATCGATAGCAACTGCCACGCCTGGCGGCCCGTGCGGTCTGCCAGACTACGGGGTGTCGATCGCGGGCTGCCGCAGCCTTGAGGGGGCGTTCCCGGCGGCCTATAGTCCAGTGGTCCGGATACCGTCCCGAGCACAAGTTCCGAGGTGCGGCACGTGTACCCGGTGAGTAGGCGCACCGACGAGCCGCGGCCGCTGCCAGCGGTGATTCGGTGTCCGTGTCCGCCAGCGGGGTGGCGTATGCTGACAATGCAACGACGACATCACCTATCGGTCACCCTGTTTGCCGTTCTGCTGGCAGGCTGCGTGACCCTGGATCGCCCCGGGCCGCTACCCGAGATGCCCTGGCATCTGGTGGATGGCGCGGCGCTGTTCGGCACCGCGGTCGATGCGGACGAAGCGCCAGCCCGGGATGTTCTCGAGATCACGCCGGCCATGCAGTCGTTCGTTGCCGACAGCGTGGCGGAAGGGCGTTTGTCGGTCATGCGCCTGAAGCGATTGATCCGCAAGCTCGACGACGCCGGCTTCTTTGCGAGGCTCTACACCTCCACCGCCACCTACACCGCCGCGGAGACGTTTGCGCATCAGCAGGGCAACTGTCTCTCGTACACCAATCTGTTTGTTGCGCTCGCCCGCGAAGCACGCCTGCAGGTGCATTACCAGATGGTTGATGTGCCACCCACCTGGGACGCGGACGCCGGGCTGCTGATCCGCAACAACCATATCAACGTCGTGGTCAGCGGCGTCCGCTTCTACGACAGCAATGCCTCGACGTATACGGTGGATTTCAACGATGTCGACCCGGCTCCGGAGTTTACGCGCCGGCGGGTATCTGATGCCTATGCGCTCTCGCTGTACTACGCCAACCGCTCGGTGGAGCTGCTGCGCGCGGGCGAGGATCGCATCGCGTTCGCCCACTTGCGGCGTGCGCTCTTGATTGCGCCGGGCAACATGGATCTGTGGCTGAATCTTGCGGCTTTCTATTCCCGTGCGGGAAGGACGGCGGACGCCGTTGCGCTGTTCGCGGCGGTGGAGCGTGCCGAGCCGGACAATCGCACGGCGCAGTCCGGGTTGGCACGCAGCTACGCAAATCTCGGCGAACAGGCGCTGGCGCGGCAATACGAAGGCAAGGTACGCAGCTACCAGCAACGTAATCCCTACTATCATCTGGCCATCGCCCAACATGAATACGAACGGGCGGACTATGTCGCCTCGCTGGCGGCCATTGAGCAGGCGATTGCGCTGAAACGCCGTAATGCCCGCTTCTATTTCATGAAAGCCCTGGCGGAGGACCGGCTGGGAAGGGCGGAAGATGCCCGGACGAGCCTTGCCCACGCGCGACGGCTGGGTGACGTTTCCGATCTGGCGCGTCGTTACCTGTCAACGCTGGACGATCTCAGCGGCTGAGTGCTGTGGCGCGTGCATCGGATGCGCCGATCCTTATGGCGGCCCCGCGAGTAGTACATCGAGACTCTTTGACACCAGCCGGGAGAGCCTCCGGCGGGAGGTACCACCTCGCGCCCGCAATGCAACGCTCTGCAGCAGGGCATGCAGCAACTGCGCGGTTGTGCGCGTATCCGTCTGGCGGGGCAGTTCGCCGGCCTCCACGGCGAGCGCGAGTCGGTTGGCGAGCAGCAGATCGAGTTCGTCGATGACTGCAGCGTAGACATCCCGCAGCGACGTGTCGTTGAGCACTTCCGCGGGCGCCGTGCATACCAGCATGCAGCCGCGGGGCGGCGTGTCGGCAAAATAGGTGTCGAGCGCGGCACGGAAGAACGCCTCCAACTCGCGGCGAACTGTCTGTCGCCCGGCCAGCGTGTGCGCCGCGGCACTGCGCATGTGTCCGCAGAACTGCGCCAGTGCCGCGCGGTACAGCGTCGCCTTGTCACCGAAGGCGGCGTAGATGCTCGGGCGGTTCAGTGCCATCGCGCCCGCCACATCGTCCAGCGAGGTGGCGCTGAACCCCTTGCACCAGAATACGGCGCCAGCCTTCGCCAATGCCTGCTCCGCATCAAACGTTCTTGGGCGACCCCGACCTGGCATGCAGATTCTCCCGTGAAAACCGTTGAATAATATACTGAATCGCATTTAAATCACGGACTCTGAATATATGTTCATATCAGTACAAAAAAAGAACGGAAGCGGCTATGCGCATAGACAATCCACCCAACGGCCTGGTGCCCCGGTTGCAGGGGTTGCATCTGTTTCACTTCGATGGCGCCCCCTGCGCGCAGCGGGTGCGCTTTGCGCTGGCGGAGAAGGGGCTCAGCCGGGGCCGTGAGGTGGCTTACGATGCGGACGACCCTCACGCCAACGGTTGCGATGCGGGCACCTGGACCAGCCGCCACGTGTCCCTGGTGCGCAAGGAGCACTTCACACCGTTCTACGCCGGCATCCAGCCGAATCTGGTGGTGCCGGCACTCGTCCACGACGGGCAGCTGCACATCGAGTCGATGGATATCATCCGCTATCTGGACGACTGCTTTGGCGGGGAACCGCTGTTACCGCGGGAGGGGGATGCGGCACGGCAAGAGACCGTTGCGCTGACGGAGGAGGGCGAACGATTGCACCGCAGTATCCGGTTCGTGACGTTTCGCTGGGGACTTGGGCGGCTGGGGCGGTTGAACGCGGCGGAGGAGGCCAATCTGCACGCCCTGCTCAAGCAGGCGCCTGACGCGGAGCAGCTCATCGACTTCTACGGCGACTACGATGCGGATGCCATCCCACTTCGCGTGTACGAACATCATCTGCTGGCGCTGCACGCCGCCTTTTCCCGGCTGGATGCCCGCCTGGCCGACGGCCGCGTCTTTCTTGCCGGCGATGCCATCACCATGGCGGACGTTCTCTGGGCCATGAAGACGCTGCGTCTCGATGAGTGTGGCTATCCCTTCGCAACAACGCATCCGAACTGGTGGCGGTGGTTCCAGCGGGTGCAGCAGCGACCGGCGTTCCGGAGCGGTGTGATGGAGCGGCATCGCCGCATGAACACGCTGTTTCGCGCCAAGTCGCGCCTGGAGTCGCTGTTCGGCCGCGGACTGCGGCGGGGATTACACGACGCGCTGGCGGCCGTGTGAGGCAGGCTGAGAGGCGACAAACCTTAGGCGGGCTGCGCCTGGTCTATCCATCCCCGTGGCCGTCGTCGACACCTGCCGATGGTTGCGGATGCTGGTGTCCGGATCGCGGGTGATGGAGTGGCGGCAGGTACCGCCGTCGCGGACGACGGCGTTGCATCAGGAGTCCGGACAGGACCAGGAACAGCAGGCAGACCCCGGCGACGTTGACCACCAGCACGCCGACGGTGCCGAACAGGCGCCCGCTGTGCAGGTCCTGCAGCAGACGTTCAGCGGTAAGAAGCCGGGCCCTGGCGCGATTGCGATAGGCATTGGCGGCAAGCTCGGGTAGCGGTGCGACCGTCAGCCACTGGGTGTGATCCGGCTGGGCGGGCAACGCTGGAAAGTTCACCAGTTCCGCATCGGCGCCAATGTATCCTGACATTGTCTGAATGACAATGCCCTCGGTGCTGGTGCCGATACGCACGATGCCGTCGGGTTGCGCGATGCGGTCGACCACCGCGCCGGAGTCCGGGGACAGCAGCAGCAGCTCGCTCTCACCGGCGACGACCAGCAAATCCGCTATTTTGATACTCCCACGCAGACCATCGAGGGGGATGGGTGGTGCGCCATCGATATAAAGCATGTTGTCGAAACTGGTGACATTGCCGTCGCCGAGCACCGCGCCGTCGGCGCGCAGCCCGTACCAGTCCAGCAGCCACGTGCTGGAAATGAAGCGGTTCCCCAGATCCAGTTCCGCGGGAAACTGTAGTGGCAGGCCGGTAAGGGTGAGAAACAGGAGAAAGCCCGCCGCGCACAGCCCCGTCAGGCGGTGCCAGCGGCGCAGGCGTTGGGCTGGCTGACGACGGCTGCCTCGCACGCGATCAGGGAGACGTTGCCAGCACCGCGGCGGTGTGACCTCGACTGGCCCCCAGCAGCAGGGCGATCGTTGCCATGCGGGTCATGGCACGCACGGAAAGGGTGGCGCCGGTAATGCCGTCCACCGTACTGTTCAGATTGCCCTGGGGGTCAAGCAGGGCGCCATCAAACTGGCGGGTGAAAAAGGGCTGGCGTACTTCCCAGCCGCGACTCTCACGGAACACCAGAACGCGGACATCGCGGATCACGGCCGCCTCCAGAACGATGCCCGCGGTAATGGGCTGGTCTTTGCCAATGGCGTCAAGGATCCAGGCGGAGCGCTGACCCTGCTGCCAGTAGCGCACGCGAGGCGGTGGTGGCGCACCAAGGATCTGCGCGACCCGGGTGCGCAGGTCACCTGTGAGCCAGAGAACCTGGGCCGGCGGCACACCGCCTGGAAATACGTCAGCCAGGAAGTCATCAGGTGTCTGGTACGTGTCGGCAGCCCGGGCCGCCGATACCCCGGGCCACGTCCCGGCCGTCATCAGCAGGGCCGCAAGCAGCCGGGCGGCAAGCAGCCGGGCGGAAAACCATGGCATTGGCATCCGTGAATTCTGCGCCGGGCGGCACGGACGCGTAAACCGACACGTAAACCGGCCCATCAGAACTGGAAGCCGATGCCGAGGTCGAAGCCGTCGAAGTCCCGGCCCCGATCCGCCGCGCGCCGGTGCTCGCGCGAGCGCCAGTCCGCCTTCACCACCACCTGGTCGTGTGGCCAGAAGTTGAAGCCGACTTCCCATTGTTTGAACTGATCCCGGCTGCGGGCGCCATCGAGATACTCGTACCGGCCGTAGAAGCCCCAGTCCGTTGCGCCGGCGGCCAGACGGAACGACGGCTCCACGTACCAGCCGTTCTGCTGGTCCGCGCCGGCCAGCTTCACGGCGTCGCCGCTCAGATCCCAGTGTGCCCACAAGGCCCGCAGGGTGAATGGACCCCGGGTGAAAATGCCGTGCGCGCTCAGCAGATCCGCGCTGCCGAGCCCATCGCCGGCGACCTGACTGGCGTCCAGTTCGTGGTGCCAGCTTGCCGACAGCTCAAGGCCCGGATAACCGGTATATTTCACACGCCCGGTCCAGGCGAGGTCGTTGGCGGTGGATTCGGCGACTTTCTGTCGACCGCTGCGGATACGGAAAGCGTCACCTCCCGTAACAGGCGTGGCGAGTCCGGAATGCACGGCAAGATCCCAGGAGATGCCGTTGTCGTAGTACCCGCGCATGGCAGCGCCACCTTCCCACCAGGTACTGGGAATGATGATGCTCTCGACGTCGTTGCGTTCCACCCCGTAGAAGGTGGTTGGCTCGTGGGTTTCGTTGAGGATGCCGATAGGTACCAGGAACAGGCCACCGCGCGCGTAGTGGCGGCCGTCGAGATCGAACTCGACGTACGCCTGTTCGACCTCCACTTCACCAGGCGCACCGTCACCGACCAGGGCATGCTCGACCTCCAGTTCGGAGTAGAACTTGATGCGGTCGCTGAAGGTGTGATTGACGAACAGCACATAGCGGTGATTGTCGATTTCCCGTGAGGCGCCGCCAGCGTCCGTATCCAGGTTGTTGTAGTGCATTTCGCCATAGCCACCGATGCGGGTGGTGGTGTCCGGTACGGCGGCGGTTTCCATGTACTGCGCCGTGGCGTCCAGGCGCTCCTCGGCGATGGTGATCTGACGGTTGGTCCCGGCGAGTGCTTCCCGTGTCGTCTTCAGCTCGGCGCGCAGTTCCGCGATTTCGGCCTGCTGCGTCTGCACGGTCTGCCACAGGCGCGCGAGGTCGTCGGCGGTGGGTGTGGGCGCGGCCACGGCGGGCGCGGCGGCAAGCAGGGTGGCGATGGCGACGGCTGGCTTCATGTGGGTGTCCAGGGAGGAAGAGGGGGCATTCTAGTTTGCGTAAATACGAATGCAAATAATTATCATTTAAAAACTGGCGGGCCGGGGCAGGGATTCGCGACGCCGTCGCGAAAAGACCGACAACACACTGAATTACCTTGATTTTTTACTTTCCCATGAGGCAATCCGGCAGGAAGCAGGACGGCACTTCCATACGGATGCCGGGATGGACACCTGGCCGAAGGCGCTTTCGAAGCAGGTTCAGCGTGGACGCATCCAACCTGCCAGGTGGCGTTGGAACAGCCACTCGGCGATTGCGAACCGGGCGTCACCGCCCTCCGCCAGAAGATCCGCATAGGCCAGCAGTGGAGCGAGACGCGGATTGGCGAAGCTGAGGTGGGCGGTATTCCAGAACGGCCGTCTCACGGTCAGATGCGCGCCATCGTCGGGTCCTGCGGTCTGGACGAGGCCCGCCGCGATCAGGAACCGCGCAGGCAGCGTGCTGGCATGAAGTGTGAGCCGGACCGGTTTCCAGTCCGCGCCCAGGCGCTTTGCCGCAGCTTCGCCACCCCAGACCTGGGCGTGCATGTCCACGGGCCACGTTGCCCAGGACTCCGGGTGATCGCTGCGGTAACTGGCTCGCAGGCTGGCCGGACGCAGTCGCGCGGCCCAGGTCATGACCCAGTCGTCCAGAAGGCGGCGATCCGGCGTCATATGGCGCATCGGCCCGTCTCCGCCGAGGCAACCCCGTGCGCGCAGGGCTTCCAGGACCCCCGGCACCACGCCCAGCGCGACGCCACTGGCGGCGGCGATCGCGCGTTGCGAGCGGGCAGCGAGGTCCGGCTCGCAGAGCAGGGTGAATACAACCTTTGCCCCCGCAGCGGTTTCCAGACGCCCGGCCCTGGTACGCGGCGACCGTACCGATCGGTTGCCGGTCAGCCGCACGAAGACACCGGGTGCCCGTAGAAACGCATTCCCGGCGGCATCGGCATAGGGCTGGTTTCTGTCGCGCAGAACCGTTGTGACGGTCTCTGAAAGATGCGGTGCGATCAGGATGGGCTGCCCGTCTGGCCAACGTTGCCTGTCCAGCCGACCGCTGAGAACCGCCAGTGTGGATGGCTTGACGTCATCCCGGCACAACACGGGCCAACTCAATTCCGGCGCCCCGGGGGCGGTGGCGATCGCAAGTCGCTGGCCGGACTGTCGTGTCTGCGCAGCACGCGGCGATGGTGCGGTGGTGGCCTCTATACCGGCCTCGCGCAGCACACCCGCCACGGTCTCCAGCAGACGAATCGCGCGTTGACTGTTCATGTTCCGGAGTCTAGTTCACCTGTCGTGAACAGCCATTTCACGTGAACGACACTGCGGGAATTGCTGCGAAAATGCAGCTATCTGATTGTTTTACTTCGTCAATTTGACTGAGACGTTCTCCGGGCGGGTGGTGGTTGCGACGCAGTTTTGCATGGCGATGGAGCACTGTGTTTCCGTTTGTTCAGGTTCGGGTGGAGTTCACGCGGGCCGGAAAACGCCAACGTTTCACGTGGCACATTGACTGACGTGTCAGTCAACGAACGGGGCGGCGGGCTGAATTTGTACTGGTGAGCCGCGTCTGTTTTTGTCTTTTCGGAACCCGGGGCAGGTCTGCTGTGCAGCCCCGATTCAACGGACTTACCTGGAAGTAACGTTTTCCCGCCTGTCGGGTGCCTTGCTTCCGCCGCGTCTCAGCCAGTTCCCCTGCACGCAGCACCAGGGAGAAACCATCGCGCATGCCGGTTGTTCCGACGTCGCGGCGCGCCCCTGCGCGGCCCGAACGCCAGAATTGTCCGCGGGCGGCGCAGGGAATGATCGAGGCGATTGGTGGCACGACAGTCAGACCACCGGCGGATCCGACTGCCGGTACACAGGCAAGCGGCTTGCGTCCATCCGGCTGTCGGTCCGGTACCATCGCTGCGCGCGATGGACCCTGGTTTCGACGTCAATTCACCGGGCGGCGCACCAGCCACTGATGCCGGTTGATTGCAACGGGC
This sequence comes from Pseudomonadales bacterium, assembly GCA_024234635.1. GTDB lineage: Bacteria > Pseudomonadota > Gammaproteobacteria > Pseudomonadales > Azotimanducaceae > SYFY01. Next base: position 34,886 of record JACKNX010000013.1, read on the forward strand.
ACCGCGTCTACTGTCGTGCTGGCGAGAGATCGCCGGACACCACCGTCCGGCAATTGAGACAAACAACCGCAGGGGAGTACATCGTCATGGCGGAGCCCATTCAACCGCTCGATCCGGCGACCATGGTTCGGTCGCCCGGTCTGACCTATCAGCAACTGCTCGACCAGGACACCCGGCCCGTGCCAGCGGTGCTGCGCGAGGAATCACCCAAACTCGTGCCGGACGTGGCCATTTCCGTGGAGCGGTATACGTCCAAGGCCTGGCATGACCTCGAGGTGGAGCGCCTGTGGCGGCGGGTGTGGCAATTTGCCTGTCGCGAAGAGGAGATTCCGCATCCCGGCGACCACATCCGTTACGACATCGCGGGCCTGTCCTTCCTTGTGGTACGCACGGACAAGGGTGAAATCAAGGCGTTCCCGAACGCCTGCCTGCACCGCGGCCGCATGCTGAAGGAGTTCGACGGCCGGGCGTCGGAGTTGCGCTGTCCCTTCCACGGCTTCGCCTGGCATCTGGATGGCGCCTTCAAGGAGATTCCCGCCCAGTGGGACTTTCCGCATATTGACTGTGCCAACTTCAACCTGCCGGAGATTCCCACAGCCACCTGGGGTGGATTCGTTTTCATCAATCCGGACCAGGACTGCGAGCCATTTGCCGACTTCATCGCCGATCTGGCCCGCCAGTTCGAGCGCTGGGATCTGTCCAAGCTGTACAAGATGGCGCACGTGGCGCGCATCGTGCCGTGCAACTGGAAGATTGCGCAGGAAGCGTTCTGCGAGGCCTATCACGTGAATGGCACGCATCCGCAGATTCTCGCTTCGCTGGGGGACATCAACAGCCAGGTGGATGTGTGGGAAAACTGTGCGCGGGTAATTTCGCCATCCATGACCCCAAGCCCGCTGCTGGGTGATGACGTGCCCTCCGAGGCCGTGGTGCGGGCAATGCTCGACCTGCGGGAAGGGGACCCCACGCCGGATCTGGGCAACCAGATGCCCCGCGCCTGGCAGGCAGCGATGGCCCGCGAGGCGCTGCGGCCGGCGGCTGGCGACCTGGTCGACGAATATTGTGATGCCGAAATGGTCGACAACCTCGATTACACGCTGTTCCCCAATTTTCATCCCTGGGGGGCCTTCAACCGCATCGTTTACCGCTTCCGGCCGAACGGAAACGATCATCGATCGGCCATCATGGAGGCGATCATGCTGGCGCCTTTCCAGGGGGAGCGGCCGCCGCCGGCGAAGATGATGTGGCTGGGCGAGGACGAACCCTGGTCGAAAGCCTATGGATTTCTGGGTCGGGTGTTTGATCAGGATGTGTTCAACATGCCCAAGGTGCAGGCGGGTCTGGAGACGACCTACATGAAGACGATCTACCTGGCCCGTTACAACGAGGCCAAGGTACGCTGGCTGCATCACAAGCTGGGTGAGTGGGTGGAGGGCAAGGTATGAGCAGGGGTATGCGACACCCGTTCAGCCGGGCGCTTTACGAACTGGACGGTGATGGCAACGTCCTGGTTACCGATGGTGAACGTCAGGGCACCTTCGATGGCTGGGGGCGGTGGATTTCGGGCGAACTGCGCGAAGCGGATCCGCAGTTCTGTCTGTGGATCACCAACGTGCCGGAGCCGATGATGAACTCACGCAAGACCCATACGCTCGACGGCTGACGCCCCGCCTATTGTGGAAACCCGAGAGGCCGAAGCCATTGCTTCGGCCACTTGCGCGGCGTAGAAACGCCCTTTCGAGACAGCCTGCGCAACTGCCAGCCGGGAGGGGAAGTGCGCCGATGGCTCGTGATTTCCGCCGCACAATTCTCCGAGGGGGTGGTAAATGGCGCGTGAAGCTCTGGTCGCGATGACGCGACGCGAAGTCGAAAATCTCGAACACAAGCGCATCGACCTGGCACCGGACATCCTCAGGGTGCCCACCAGCGCGTATTGCGATCCGGAACGCTTTCAGCGGGAAGTGGCCCGCATATTCCGCCGTCTGCCTCTGGCATTGGGCTTTTCCTGCGAGATGCGCCAGCCAGGCGACTATCGTGCGATGACGGTGAGCAACGTGCCGGTGCTTATGGTACGTGGCACCGATGGCGTGATGCGGGCGTTCGTCAACATGTGCAGCCACAGGGGCAACTACGTGGTGGACGACGGTGAGGGCAATGCCAGGCGTTTTCGCTGCGAATACCACGCCTGGGTCTACGGCCTGGACGGCACGCTGACGAGCGTGTTCGAGGAAAAGAACTTCGGATGCATCGACAAGGGCGAACTCGGGCTGACACCGCTGCCCTGCACGGAGAAGGCCGGCATTGTCTGGGTAACGCTCGACCCGAACTCCACGCTGGATCTGGATGTATTCCTCGCTGGATACGGCGAGATGCTGGAGCACCTGCGTTTCGACGATTGTTACGTGGGCGGTCGCCAGTCGTTCGACGGGCCGAACTGGAAAGTCGCCTACGACGGTTATCGCGATTTCTATCATGTGCCGATTCTTCACTACAACACGTTCGGACCCGATGGTCCGTTCCAGCCGGATTTCTACGCCTGGGGACCCCACGTGCGGGTCACCAGTCCGAAGGGGCACGACACGTTCCGGGATCGTCCCGAGTCGGAGTGGACCAACGACGAGATGACACCTGGCGTGTGGACCATTTTCCCCAATGTTTCCATTGCCGGGAGCCCAACCACCGGCGGTTACATGGTGTCGCAGATGTTCCCGGGCGATACCGTGGACAGTTCCTTTACCATCCAGAATTTCCTGCGCTTCGGTGATCCGGCGGAAGCCAGTGCCAAGGAACTGGCCGCGAACATGGCGTTCCTGCGTCGTGTGGTGGAAGAGGAAGATTACCGCGCGGGCCTGAATGTACAGCGCGCGCTGTCCACGGGGGCCAAGGCGTTTTCGCTGTTCGGACGCAACGAAGGTGGTGGCCAGCTGTTCCATCGCTGGGTGGATGCCTTGCTGGAAACGCCGGATGACAAGCTGGCGGACCTGCTGCAACGCGGTATCGGTTGACCGCGGCGCCGGGAGTCGGAGATCCCGAATCCCGGCGACTGGCCGTGTGAAGAGGTCGGCCCGGAATCGATCCTGATGGTCGGTTATAAGGCTGGCGGCATCAAAGCCTCCCAACACTGTGCCAGCTCCGGGGAAATCCGCTGGTGGATGGCGAGAAAGGGCCGGTGAAACGCTTCGTGGGCAAGTACCACGGTCGGGCGTTCCCGCCAGCCGGCACGCGAAACCGCGCCGGTGAGTACCACGGCCGGACCGTTTCCACGCGAGACGGACAACCCCCACGTCGTCTTCAGACCTGGCGAGAAATCGATGGGCAAGACCATCAAGGAAGACCTTGCGGTATTCGTGCGGCATCAGGTCGGCTTCCGCTCGCGCGGTTGCAAGGGCGTTTACATGGCCGGTTGCGCGGGAAAACCGGATTCGCCGCTGCCATGAGTTGATCGACGACTGCATCCGGGGGCGACGCCCGCTGCCTGCGCGGCAGTAGCGGCCAACGGATCTGCGGCGGGTCGATGGGTACGACTGCCGTCGGGCTGCCGCACCCCTGCGACGATTGGTCGCACCGGGTCGCTGCGCCGGTCCCGTACCATCGCCAGCAGATGGTCTGGTGGTTGTTCGCGTGTTGCGTGCCGTGCTGGTGACAGGGTATCTGATTGCGCTCGTACTGTTGACCGGGGCGGCGGTGGGCTTTGCGGCACGACAGGGGTGGCTGGTGCCCGTGGGGTTGATCCTGCCGGTTCTGCCGATTGTGGGCCTTCGCTGGTTGCGGGCGAAAGAGCAGCTGGCTGGCTGGAGTCTCTTCACTGTCTGGCTGGGCTCGACCTACCTGCCGATTGGCACGCCGCCGGAAGTCGCCGTTTTCCTTGTCATCCTTGGCGCCGCGTTTGTCGGCTATCGATACCGCAGCACGCAGCTGCTGGCCATGGCCTGGTTCGCGCACATCGCCTGGGACGTTTTCCCGCGCGATCTGCCCGCCGTGCTGGCTGACCTGCCCGCAGCCTGCATGCTGTTCGACGGCATCGTCGGTGTGTATCTGTGCGCGTCCTGGCGGCGCTTGTTCGATGCAAGCGCGGCGGAGGTCTTCAGGCGGGCAGGCGAAACTGTGCTGCGTGGGAACTAGCGGACCACTTGATAAGCTGGGTGATTCGAGGCTGGCTGAAGCGTTGCGGGCCAAGGCGTGGCTCGAAGGGCTTACCGGGCGTAAGTTCAAGAGTCGCAACGCAGGAATGGGACGCTTCAGCCATCCCCTGCGGGAAGCGCTCAAGTGACCCAACTTATCAAACGGCTCACTAGCGGGAATCCCGTAGCGGTGCTCCGGGATGACGCTCTGCCGTCACTCCGTTCAGCCACGTACACTCCTCCCGTTTTCCGGATGCGAACGAACTCATGGCCTGTTGCGCACTGGCGCTGGTGGTTCTGACCAATCTTCTGGCGCCGCTCGTGTGGCTCTCGCGGCGGTTGTTCGGGTGCTCGCCGCCGTGGGTGGACCGGCTTCTGGACGGGTTTCGCGCACGTGCGCGCGGCGCGTTTCCGCTTCGCCAGCGCGGTCGCTTCCTGCCGGTCGTGCTGACCGTGGTGGCTGTCGAGGTGGTACTGGTTGCCGCCGCCTGGCAGGCATTCGCGCCGCCCGCCGAACTGACCGATGCCGCGCTGTGGGCGGAGGCGATGCACAACTCCTGGTGCTCAGCCATCGGTCTGCGTTGATCGGCAACCCCGTTGCGGGACTCTCGCGTGCGTGCGCTTGTCCGGCTGCCGTGGCGGCGGATGCGGCGTTACCGGCGTCATCAGCAGATGCGTGCCGCCGGCCGGCCTGTACGCGCGCCTGGCGCGACAGGGGCGAACGCTGAACAATAGCGGGGATCGTCCAACTCATGGAACAAGCCCCGATGACAACACCCCTGTGGCAGCTATCCGCCTGTGAGCAGGCGGCAGGCGTACGCAACGGCGTCTACAGCGCGGAACAACTGCTGGATTCGGTACTCGCGCGGGTTGATGCGCGTAACCCGGAAGTCAACGCGATTGTGGTGGATACCCGTGACGAAGCCCGCGAGGCCGCGCGGGCAGTGGATCGTGCGCTGGCGGCTGGCGAGCCCGTGGGGCCTCTGGCCGGTGTACCGGCGACGATCAAGATCAATGTCGACCAGCGCGGCCATGCCACCTCCAACGGCATGCCGGTGCTGGCAGACGCGGTTGCGGCGGAGGACGCGCCGCTGGTGACATCGCTGCGTGCGGCCGGCGCCGTGCTCATCGGCCGCACGAACACGCCGGAACTCTCGCTTCGCGCCACCACTGTCAATCCGTTGCACGGGCGTACGCACAACCCCTGGGACGCGGATGCGTCAGCGGGCGGTTCGAGCGGTGGCGCGGGAGCCGCGGCGGCGAGCGGATTTGGTGCGATTCACCATGGCAACGACATCGGTGGCTCCCTGCGTTTTCCGTCCTATGCCTGTGGCGTATCGTCGGTGAAGCCCAGCTTCGGACGGGTGCCGTCATTCAATCCGTCACAGGCGGCGGAACGGGGCATGCTGGCCCAATTGATGTCCGTGCAGGGTGTGATCTGCCGGGAGGTACGCGATGTGCGACTTGGTCTCCAGGTGCTCATGCGTGGTGATCCACGCGACCCATGGTGGGTTCCCGTACCCTTCGCCGGCGATCCGCCGGACACCCCCGTGCGGGTGGCCGTGACGCGGGAAAGCCACGGTTATCCGCTGCATCCGCAGGTGGCGCAGGCGATTGATCGTGCCGCTGGCTGGTTGTCGGATGCCGGCTATGCTGTGGAGGAAGTGAGCGTACCGTCCATCGCCGAACCTGCCGGGGAATGGTTTGATGTTGCCGTCTACGAGATCCGCTGCGCGCTCGATACCTTTGCGCGTGAGCACGGCAGCCCGGATCTGAGGAATATCTTTGACTGGTACTATCGGCTCGGGAAGCTGGTGGACGCGGCCGGCTACCGGGAGCGCCTTGGTTCGCGCACGGCGATGACAAGGCGCTGGAACATGTTTCTTGACCGCTATCCGCTCGTGCTCTCGCCCTTCCTGATGCAGCCGGTATTCGACTGGGACTACGACGCACGTGGGTACGAACAGACGCGCGACCTGTTCATGTCCGCCCTCTACTCCGTGGGCGTGAACTATCTGGGGTTGCCCGCCGGGGTAACGCCGGTTGGGATGGCGGCTGGACGACCGACGGGTGTACAGCTCATCGGCCGTCGCTTCCGCGAGGATCTGATCCTCGATGCCTTGGAGGTTCTGGAACGCCGCAATGGTGTGCAGGCGAAAGTGCTGTGGGCGCGGGATGGGGACTGACCGGTAGCAGCCTGCCACGTTGCGATTGCCAGCGCTGTCGCGCATGGAACTGCGTTCCATGAGAGGAAGCAGGAAAGGCCCCTTGCGACGCCGTTACGCAATCGTCGGTATTTGTCGACCCGGGCCAAATGCAGCGCCTTGCGCGGCATCCGCGGGCCGGCGCTTCCAGGCGGGTCTGCCAGGCTGCGTTTCAGCAGTCCGGCAGGTCATTTACCCGAACATGCCTGCGGGGCGGGGGGCGCACGCACGGACGCGGTGTGACGATGGATAGCCCGGTCGAGGCGGCCGCTGCCGCCTCGTGTCGTTGCTGATGTGCGTCAGCTGAAGCGTTTCAGTTCCCGACGGGCAATCACCATCTTGTGCGCTTCATCCGGGCCGTCGGCGATGCGCAGGGCACGGCCATTGCGCCACATGGAGGCAATGGGTGTGTCGTCGGAAACGCCGAGTGCACCGAGGCACTGAATGGCGCGGTCGAGGACCGTCATCATCATGTTCGGCACCACAACCTTCACCATGGACAGTTCCGTGCGCGCCTGCTTCTTGCCGACGGTATCCATCTTCCACGCCGCGTACTGCGTGAGCAGGCGGGCCTGGTCGATCTCCATGCGCGAAGTGGCGATCCAGTCCTGCACGATCTGTTTCTCGGCCAGCTTGACACCGCCCACGTCGCGTTCGTTGGCATGTCGGCACATGATCTCGAACGCGCGTTCCGCCATGCCGATGGCGCGCATGCAGTGGTGGATACGACCGGGTCCGAGTCGCGCCTGGGCGATCATGAAGCCGCCGTTCAGGGGACCAAGGATGTTTTCAGCCGGTACGCGGCAGTTGTCGTACAGCACTTCGCAGTGGCCGCCGCCGCCGGTATGGCCCATCACCGAGACTGGCCGAACGATCTTGAAGCCGGGTGCGTCGGTGGGAACGATGATCATGGACGCGCGTTCGTGTGGTGCGCCGTGCGGATTGGTCACTACCATGGCGATGGCGAAGCGGGCGCCGATGGCGCCGCTGGTGAACCATTTGTGGCCGTTGATGACCCATTCGTCGCCCTCGCGCACGGCGCGCGTGCGAAGGCCGGTTGGATCCGCGCCGGAAACGTCGGGTTCCGTCATCGAGAAGCAGGAGCGGATGTCACCTTCAAGCAGCGGTTTGAGCCATTTCTCCTTCTGGTCCGCGGTGCCGAACTCAGCCAGTATCTCCGCATTGCCGGTATCCGGCGCCTGACAATTGAACACACGCGGTGCGATCTGGCTGCGGCCCATGTGTTCGCACAGCACGGAGTAGTCGTGGTTGGACACGCCGGGTCCCCACTCGGCATCGGGCAGGTACAGGTTCCACAACCCCAGTGCCTTGGCTTCGGCCCGAAGGCTTTTCATGATGGGGGTATCTTCGCCATTGGTGACGCTGCGGGCCTGTTCGGCCAGCACCTTTTCGGCGGGAATGATCTTCTCGTTGAGGAAGCGCACCACCTGCTCCTCGATGATGCGGCCTTCGTCCGAAATGCTGAATTCCACCTGGATTCTCCTCGTTCACGGTTGCGGGCGCCGTGGCGACACGAGGAAAGCTGCCGCTCCCCGTTCACTCGACAGCCAGCGCATGGTGGTCAGGCGGGCGGGGACGGGGAATAGGCGTTTTCCGAAACGTGTTATAAACCGCCTTCGCAGGTGTCAGTCGAAGATGGCGCGGATCAGCGGCGCGCCGACATGCACGTTGGCGGCAGGACCCAGTCCCAGCCACGCGCGCATCGGCTCGTCCAGGGCTGCCTGTGTGGCGGGCGACAGCTGCGCGTTCCAGTTCACCTGGGGGCGGATGAAGTCGCGGCAGTAGTAGCCGAACAGCAGGGCGCGTTCCTCGTCAGCGGTGGTATTGCAGCCGCTGGTATGCCACAGGCGCCCCTCCATCAGGAGGATGTCGCCAGCGTCGGCTTCGAACCAGGACGTATTGCTGGCGGCATTGGCGGGTAACTTCGCCCGTGTGGTGCAGCGGTGGCTGCCGGGAACATAGCGCGTAGCGCCGTTGGTCTCGTGCACGCGGTCCAGGCACCAGATGACGTTCAGTGTCCAGGTGTGTATCCAGGGTTCGGGCATCACCAGCGACTGGTCCGAGTGCAGGCCCATCGAGCGACTGCCGGGCAGGGCGATGTTGGCCGTGAAGTTGGAGATCAGGAATTCGTCACCCAGCACATGGCGTACGGCGGTGAGCGCCACGGGATGGCGGATGAGTTCCTGAAACACCGGGTCCAGATCCAGCAGATTGAAAACGCGCACATTGCGATCGTTCGGATCGAGCGTGTCGATGTAGGTAGGCACGCCGCGGCGGCGGCTTTCCTCGGCGGCTGCGACGAGGCGCTGGCGTACCTGCCGGCAGCGCGTGGCGCTCAGTACACCGGGGATACGGCAGAAACCGTCCCGGGCGAGTTGCGCCTGCTGTTCTTCGTCGAGCTGGTAGACCGGTTCAGTCATGTCCACAACGCGTTGGCAACCGGACGCCAAGCATAGCCGGGAGGGTGAGGCGGCGACCACATTGCGTTGCTCGCGTATGCTAACCCTTTTCGTGGGTGGGGCAGTTCGATGCTTGAACGATGCGTGAACGCGGCTGCGGCGTGGTTGCTGGCTGTCATGCTGTCAGGTGGTTCAGCCGCGGCAATTGGCGCGGATGGCAACATCCGGGGCGTGGTCACCGGCGGGGATGGCGCACCGGAAGCCGGTGTGTGGGTCATCGCGGAAACGGCGGACCTCGGCACGCCGATGCGCAAAATTGTCGTCACCGACGGGAACGGCAATTTCCTGATCCCGCAGTTGCCTGCGGCCGACTACCAGGTGTGGGTGCGCGGTTACGGGCTGCGCGATTCCGCCCGTACCGGCGGGCAACCCGGCACGACACTTACGCTGAAGGTTGACAAGGCTTCCAACGCACAGGAGGCGGCGGCCATCTATCCGGCGTCCTACTGGTTGTCGCTGGCCAATCCGCCGGAAGGCGATCCCGGCTGGACCAGCTACTTCAAGCTTGGCTGTCAGCTCTGTCACCAGATCGGTTCACCCATCACCCGCGGTTTCAGCGCCGAACAGTTCGATCACGGCTTCCGCAAAGCCACGTATATGGACGTCACCGCGGATGGCCTGGGGCGCACCAGGCTGCTGGCCATGCTGGACGACTGGACGGCACGCATCCGCGCCGGTGAAACCCCGCCCGCGCCACCGCGGCCCAGTGGTATCGAGCGCAACCTGGTGATCACCCAGTGGGCGTGGGGGGATGCCTTCACGTACGCCCATGACGAAATTGCCACGGACAAACGCAACGCAGCCCGGTATCCACATGGACGTATCTACGGCGTGGATCTAGCCAACGACCGTTTGCTGTGGGTCGACCCGGTCAGACACGCCGCGGGGTCAGTAGACGTGCCCACCAGGGACGGCTTCGCGACGCCGTGGTGCAACCAGACCTACCAGCCGCTGCCGGCAGGCGACGGGAAGGGCGATAACGTCGTCATCCCCATGGGTTTCGGCTCGCTTGGCTGCGCCACCGGACCCGGGATCTCGGCATTCGAGGGCAAATACGACAACCCGGCCAACCCGCACAACCCGATGTTCGACGATCAGGGACGGGTGTGGATGACCACCCAGATCCGCCGCGAATGGGGTGAGGATCTGCCTGCGTTCTGCCGCCGCGATCCGGTGATCGCCAACAATTACCATCACCGTCAGCTCGGCTTCTACGATACGCGCACGGGGCGCACGGAACTGGTGGATACCTGTTATGGCACGCACCACCTGCAGTTCGACGACAAGGGTGTGCTGTGGGTGAGCGGTGACTCTTTCGTGGTGGGGTGGTTCGATCCGGCGAAGTACGATCCGGCGAAACCATCTTCTCTGGAAACTGCCCAGGGCTGGTCGGAACTGCGCGCTGACGGCGACGGTGACGGCAAGGAGGAAACGCCGCTGGTCGGCTTCAACTACGGCATCATCCCCAATCCTGTGGACGGCAGCGTGTGGGTGGCGCAGCCAGGCGGCAATCCGGGCGGCGATACGACTGACCGCGGTCGCCTGGTGCGCTTCGACCCGGCAACCGGTAAACACGAGACCTACATGGCGCCGACCCCCGCGGCCGGCCCACGCGGCGTGGACGTCGATACGAACGGCATCATCTGGGTGGCATTCGGCGGCAGCGGTCACCTCGGCCGGTTCGACCGTTCGAAATGTTCGCAACACTGGGGCCTGGGCGACCAGTGTCCCGAGGGCTGGTCGCTCTACCGCAGCCCCGGTCCGCTGATGCGGGTGACGGGTGAGGGCGACAAGGCGATGGGCGCCGACTTCCACTACTACCTCTTCGTGGATCAGTTCGACACGCTGGGTCTCGGCAAGGACACGGTGGTGCTCAATGGTACCGGCAGCGATTCCCTGCTGGCGTTTTCCCAGGCGACGAGCACGTTCACCGTCATCCGCATTCCGTACCCGCTGAACACTTATACGCGCGGACTGGACGGACGCATTGATGATGCGGGAGCGGGTTGGCGGGGGCGTGGCCTGTGGTTCACCAACGGCACTGATCCGCTGCATCATTCGGAGAATCCCACCTCATTCGTGGGCCACGTCCAGGTGCGGCCAAATCCGCTGGCCGAGTAGCTGTATTTTCGCGGACCGGGCTTGCAAGTGCCCGATCCGCCGGTACCTCGACCCCGGGGCCAGCGCGCCGTGGCCGATGTCAGCGCGGCGAGTGGCCGTTGACCAGTCCGAAGCCTTCCGTCCTGTACGCGAGCAGGGTGAGCAGTTCGTCGGATGCGTTCTCGAGCACCCAGGGACTCAGGGACAGGAACCAGTTCTCCTGGGTCCGGTAGATCGTGCGGGAGTACCAGGCGAACAGCGCGGCGCGGGGCTTGTCGCTTTCGTTGTTGCCGGTGCGATGCCAAAGCCGACTCTGTAAGGCCACCATCGTTCCGGCGGGCGCGATGAGCGGTACGGAGTGATCCCCGTCTTCGGGTCGATGATTGCGTCCAAGGCGATGGCTGCCAGGCACCACACGGGTAGCACCGTTGCAGGCGGTGAAGTCGTCCACGCACCAGGCGATGTTGCAGCCCTGCGGTTCGTCACACCAGGGCTCCGGAACGAACACCTGATCTGCGTGCAGTGCGCCGCCGTCACTGCCGGGCAGGGCAATATTGGCGGAAAAGTTACCGAGCAGTGCCGGCCAGCCGAGGGTGTCACGCACCAACGTCAACGCGACAGGATGCTGCACCAGTTGCACGAATACCGGATCGCGGCTCAGCACGTTCCACACCCGGTGATTGCCGTCGCCGTAGTCCAGACCGAATCCCTTCTGCCGCACGCCGCGTGCTTCGTCCTGTTTCGCCGCACGGTAGAGCGCGGTGCGGATGTCACTGACGGTATCCGTGGACAGCAGCCCGCCGACCAGGCAGAGACCGTGCTCGAGGAGATCCCGGCGCGCCTGACCGGGATCATCGGTGATGGCTGGCAGCCTGTCGCTCACCGGGGATCGAGGCGGAGAAAATAACGCGGCGGAAAGCCGGTGAGGAGGCGAAAGCCAAGCCCCAGCGGCCGCGCGTTGTTCACCGTGTCGTGTTCGGAGTCGGTGACGGGAACGGCCGTGTAGCTGCCTCGCCGGCCGTCCACCGTGGCTTCCACGGCCGGGTTTGCCCTGGCCTCGTTATACCAGCCGCGAGGCCAGTGGTTGGCGGCCACGAACAGCTTGCCGTCGAGTTCAATGCGCGCCAGAACGCGCGTGTGGGACTGCCCGTCCGCGTCAAACGTGGTGATGGACAGTGTGCTTTCGTTGGCGGGCTGGAAGTAGCCGAGCAGGGATTCGAAGAGTGTGACGATGCCGGCGTAGACGACCAGAAGAATGACGATCCACTTGAGAGCCTTCATGGGAGTTCCTTCGTTCAATGGGCCGGATGCTGCAAGTCCTTTTCCCAAGCCTGTCCTTATGTCGAAGCAGGACTGTACCGCATATGACAACGCCCCTGTCGCGGAGCCGCGAGAGGGGCGTTTCGGGTAAAGCGGTCCGCGAGGGACCGCTTCCTGCGTCACGTATCAGCGGCTACCCAGCTGGTAGGTCACTTCCACACCGAACAGACGCGGCTGCGTCGTCTGCGTGGACTGCCTGAAGAAGGTTGCTTCGCCACCGCGGATTAGCTGCAGGATACCAACTTCGTCGAACACGTTGTTCACGAAGCCGCTGACCATCCAGCTCTCGTCGGCGTTGCGCCAGGTGGCGCGCAGGTCCATGCGACCCCAGGCCTTGGCGGCGCTGTCGTTCCGCTCGAAGGGCGAGAAGTAGACCTTGTCGGTCCAGGCGTAGTTGCCCAGCAGTTCCAGGGTGGAGGAACCCGGCAGGTTGAACTTGTAGCTCGCCCACGCCGTGAACTTCTTCTCCGGCACCTGCAGCAGCTGGTTGCCCTTGATGTCCTCGGTCAGCGACTCGAAGTCCGGGTACAGGGACGCCGGTACACTGAAGCGCGACGGGTCGGACAGTTCCAGCGTCTTGGTGTATTCGCTGGGCGTGAAGCTGAGGTTGCCGCCCACGGTCAGGGCTTCGGTGGCCAGCCAGATGACTTCCGTTTCAATACCCCATACCCGGGCGCCGGGGGCTTCCAGAACCGAGGTGGTGGTCCCGCCGATGGCCGATACTTCCGTCGAGAAGGTGTGGATCGTCTCGTAGTCATACATGTAGATTGCGCCGTTCACCTGCAGCGAGCGGTCGAACCAGTCCGTCTTGAAGCCGATTTCGTAGGCGATCAGCTCTTCCGGGTCATACGTCGGCGTCGTGCTGAAGTAGACGAGACTGTAGCCGCCGGAGCGGTAGCCGGTGGTGGTGGAGAAGTACATCATCGCGTCATCGGTGATGTTCCAGTCCAGGTTCACGCGCCAGGTCCACTTCTTGTCCGTACGCTCGAACGGCCGGTAGACCGACAGCGCAAACGGAATACCGCCGTTGGTGGCGAGATCGGTCGGTACGAAGTTGCCGGTGCCGTCGTCGACCAGTCCGCCGTTGGTGATGTTCACCGCGCGCAGACCGCCGTACAGGGCCAGGAAGTCCGGGTTGCCCACGGCGTTCAGCGCACCGGTTTCGGAGTAGCGGAACAGGTTCTCTTCCGCCTGCAGTTCGTCCTTCGCGTAGCGGAGTCCCGTGGTCAGTGTGAACTTCTCGTTGATATCCCACACGGCCTGGGTATAGGCGGCGAAGGCGTCACGATCGGTGCGCGTCGCGTACAGCAGGTCCGTGGCCACGGTGTTGGGGCCGTGGTTGACGTTCAGGAGTACGTTGCTGCCGTCGTCGCCGTACCACTTGGAGGTGTACAGGTTGTTGTTTGGCAGCGTCGGGTTGGCTACCGCGTAGTTACGCGCGCAGCTGGCCGCCGGATTGGCGACTTCGCAGGAACGCTTGGCGGTGTACAGATCAGCCATCGGTCGCGTACCGAATGCCAGGGTGGAGGCGTTGATGCCTTCAAGGCCCGGTGCGCCAAGCGCCGCTGCGCCACCCGCGGACAATGCGGTCTGGTCGTTATAGGCCTGCGCCATGCGACGCTCGCCGACCGCGGAGTAGTAATCCCCCCGCTGATCGATACGCGCTTCGTAGAAGAAGATGCCCGAAGTGAACGAGAACGAGTCGGTGATGTCCACGAATGCCTGGAACTCGTGCGAGGTGTAGTCCGCCTCGTGGTTCACGTAGTACTGCCGGTCGTGGAACTGGGAGCCGGTGTTGTCGTCGTCGGTGATGCGCTGGTAGGTCAGCACGTTGTCGCCGTAAAGGTACTTGAGCTGAACGTTCTCGTTGACGTCCCAGGTCAGCGTGAGCTGGGTGCCGCGCTGCTTGAACGATTCCCAGTTCAGGCCGTTCGTTGCGGCGCACACGTCCCTGCCGTCGGTGGAGCCGTCCTTGAAGATGCAGCTGTTGTACAGCGCGGCATCCGCGGCGGAGGTGTTGTTGAAACCGGTCAGCGAGGCGGCGGCGTTCTGGAAGCCGTTCAGGTTCGGTGCCGCGATCACGCCCGGATTGGCGCCGTAGTGGTCGACACCGGCCCGCAGCGGCTGTGCCGTTTCGATGGCGCCCGTGCGCGGGTTGGTGAACTGCAGCAGGGGCTGCGTGGTGTCGTAGAAGTTGCGCAGCGTCGGGTCCGTGGTCTGGTTGACGTCCACGAAGCGGTAGCCGGGCACCAGTTGCGTGGTGTTGCGCTGGGGCAGGCCTTCTTCGGTGGTGACCACCAGGCCGCCACCGTTGGCGCCGCCGAATACGCGGTCGTTGTCCATCCAGTTGCGGCGTACATCCACCTCGACATTGTCCAGGGGGGTCCACTTGAACTGCACGGCGATGTTCTCGTCACCCAGGGAGTCGAGATCGTCCTTCGTGCGCGGACCGGTGCCGATGTCCTTGATCAGTCCATCGTGTTCGCGGCGGCTGAAGTTGATGCGGCCGGCCAGCTTGTCCTCGATGAGGCCACCGGAGATGACCCCGTAGTACTCCTGCTGACCCTCGTCACCGAACATGACCTTGGCGGCCGCCTCGAATTCCTGCGTCGGCTGCTTGTAGAGGATGTTCATGGCGCCGCCCACGGCGTTGCGGCCGTACAGCGTACCCTGAGGACCACGCAGTACCTCGATGCGCTCCACGTCCCAGAACGACGCGGCCGTGGCCGTCAGCAGGTCCTCGGAGTAGACGCCGTTCATATAGGTGGCCACGCCCGGGTCGCCACCCAGCGCCCGGAAGTTGCGGCCAACGCCGCGCACCGTGGCATCGTAGGGCTGGATAGTGGTGGCCGGAATGAAGTTCTGCAGGTCCTGCTGGTTGCGGATACCGAAGTCTTCAATGAATTCGCCGGTGAAAGCAGAGATGGAGATGGAAGTGTCCTGGATGGACGCTTCCTTCCGTTCCGCCGTGACGATCACTTCTTCGATCTGCCGGCCTTCCGCGGCGCTGGCCAGGCCAGGCAGCAGAACGCTGGCGCCGACCGCGCCTGCAATCAGCCCTGCGCGTGTGCGCAAACGTTTAGACATGTGTGATTCCCCTCGTTGTACATCGACGTTGCCGGTTGACGGCTGGCATTTGCGACGGAGTTGCGTCCGCGAAGCGCGATCTGGCCACGTGACGAGACCCGGTTTCCCCAACCAGCGCCGAAAATGCAGCGCCTTTATACGAATCGTCTCTGGCGGTGTCAATTGGTAATAATCCGGCAACACTTTGTGGATTTCCGGGTGTTGGCGGCAATTTATAACGCGTTTTTTTTCAAGCGATTCCGGCACGAAGAACGTGTACTGCAGTAGTTAATGAGAAAAACGTTATAACCATATAATAAATAAAGTAATTTATTTTTTTGAGATTGGCCGGGCTCTCCCGTGGCGGGAACGGCCGCGGCCAATTGCAAGACGCGGGCGTGGAGGCGCATTTCCGCCCGTGGCCGCTGCCGGTAGCATTGATTGTCCGGCGAACGTTGGGGGACGGAGTTCATGGCACGAAATGGCGCAGCGGCGACGCTGCTCACAGCGGTGCTGCTGGCGCTTGGCGCGCCGGCGGTGGCCGAGCAGGCGATGCCCCGGCTGGGCGCGGTAGGGATCGGTGTCAGGGATATCGATCGGTCGCGTGCCTTTTATTCCGGCGTCTTCGGCCTGCAGGTACTGCGCACGTATCATTTCGAGGGCTTCGACGAAGTGGTCATGGGTGATCCCTCCGGCGGTACGACGCTGGTGCTGATGCACTGGCCGGGTGATACCTCGCGGCGTTACGACGGGCGTGATGTGAAGCTGGTGTTTGACGTCGCCGATCCGGCCGCGATGCTGGAGCGGATCCGCGCACACGGCGGGGTGATCGACCAGGCCGTGACCACTTTCGCGGGACCGCCACCGATGCTGGTTGGCATGGGGCGCGATCCTGATGGTTACGTGGTTGAAGTGCTTCGACGCTGACAGCAGCGCTCCGCTCAGGGGCGGCTCACGCGCGCTCGTTCGCCGGCTTGTTTGGAAGGATGTCCGGTGGCATTTCCCTCTTGCCACGCGGCGTGGTTGCCGGCAGGATCACCGCGCGAACCGGGAGGATCCTTCTTCGATGCGATACGAATCTCCAAAGACCACCAAGGAAGCGGCAGGACTGCTCGCCAAGGCCAAGGGCAATGCCTTCGTACTGGCCGGCGGTACCGATCTGCTGGTAAGACTGAAGTCCGAGGTCATTGACCCCGACCTGATCGTCGACATCAAGCGCATACCCGCCATGCAGGGTGTGACGAAAACCGCGGCGGGTTTTCGCATTGGTGCCGCGACGTCCTGTGCCGAACTCGGCGAAAACGCCGCGCTGAAGAAAGCCTGGCCGGGGGTGGTGGAAGCCGCCACGATCATTGGCTCGGACCAGGTACAGGGGCGCTGCACCGTGGTCGGCAACCTGTGCAATGCCTCGCCCGCTGCCGACAGCGTACCCGCCATGGTGGCGGCCGGCGCGAAAGCGGTCATCGTCGGGCCCAAAGGCCGCCGAACCGTTGGCGTCGAGAAGGTGGTTGCCGGTCCCGGCAAGACCACGCTCAAGAAAGGTGAGGTCATCGAAGCCATCCTGCTCGGCAAGGGCGGGGCGAAAACGGGTGATGCCTATCTGCGTTTCATACCGCGTACGGAGATGGACATTGCCGTCGTCAGCGCGGGCATCTGCCTGACGCTGGGACCCAGGGGCATCATCAAGGAAGCCAAAGTGGCGCTGGGCGCCGTTGGTCCGACCGTGGAGATCGTTTCTGCGGCGACCAAGGTACTGGTTGGCAGCACGCTGGATGAGGCCACTCTGGAGCAGCTTGCGGTGGTGTGTTCGGCAGCCTGCCGACCCATCGATGACAAACGCGGCACCATCGAGTTCCGCACCGAGGTGGCGGGTGTGCTGGCACGCCGCGCCGCGAAGATTGCCTACCAACGCGCCGGAGGAAAGTAATGGCCGCAGTGCTCGTCTCTACCACCGTCAACGGTGATGCCGTTGAGTATTCCTGTGCGCCGCGCGAATCGCTGCTGGATGTCCTGCGCAATCGGCTCGGCCTCACGGGCTCCAAGGAAGGCTGTGGTACCGGTGACTGTGGCGCGTGCAGCGTCATCGTGGATGGCCGCCTGGTCTGCGCCTGTCTGATGCTTGGTGCCGAGATGGACGGGCGTACCGTCGAGACCGTGGAAGGCCTCGCGGATGGCGCCACTCTGCATCCGCTGCAGACCAAGTTCCTGGAACACGCCGCGCTGCAGTGTGGGGTGTGTACGCCTGGATTCCTGATGGCGTCCAAGGCCCTGCTGGCCCGTAACGCCAATCCCACGGAAGAGGAAATCCGCTTTGCACTGGCCGGCAATCTTTGCCGGTGTACCGGGTACGACAAGATCGTGCGCGCAGTGAGCGCGGCGGCAGCCGAGCTGGCGCATCCGGCGAAATCCGGTACCGGCAAGAAAACGGGTGGCAAGAAGGCCGCCGGCGGTAAGGCGACCGGCAAGAAGAAAGGTTGAAATCCAGTGCCGCGCGACGTTTGCAGTGACCTGAACGTGCGCGGGATCTGACAGCGATCACCGGAGGCGGGAAACAAGTGGCATTTGATACGCAATATACCAACCAGGAATTCAAGGTCGTCGGCAAGCGGGTCCTGCGCCCGGACGGCATCGACAAGGTAACTGGTCGCGCCCGGTATGGCGCCGACATGAACGCGCCGGGGCAACTCGTGGGCCGCATCCTGCGCTCGCCGCATGCACACGCGAAGATCCGCGCCATCGACACCTCGAAGGCGGAAAAACTCAAGGGCGTGAAAGCGGTGGTGACCGCCGCTGACCTGCCGGATCTCACCCGTGGCGACATGGGTATGTACGACACGCTCGAAAACTGCATGGCGCGTGGTCGTGCCCTGTACGACGGGCATGCCGTCGCGGCGGTGGCAGCTATCGACGCCGATATTGCGCGCAAGGCACTGAAACTGATCAAGGTCGATTACGAAATCCTGCCGCACGTGACGGACGTTGACGAGGCGATGAAACCGGGGGCGCCGATCGTACAGCCGCGCATCCGTACCGTCGGCGTAAATCCTGCGCCTACCAAACCGTCCAACATCTCCCAGGTATCGGAATTCGGGCATGGCGATCTGGACGCGGGCTTCGCCGAAGCGGATGTCATCGTCGAGAAAAGCTACAAGACGGAACAGACCCACCAGGGATACATCGAGCCGCATGCGTGTCTGGCCAGCGTCGGACCGGACGGGCAGGCCGAGCTATGGGTGACCACGCAGGGGCCGTACATGCAGCGCAACACGTGCGCCGCACTGCTCGGACTCGAAGTGGCGAAGCTGCGTGTCACCGCCTCGGAGATTGGTGGCGGGTTCGGCGGCAAGACCCACGTTTGGATGGAACCGGTGGCGCTGGCGCTGTCCCGCAAGGCCAACCGACCGGTGAAACTCGTGCTCACGCGGGAGGAAGTATTCCGCGGTACGGGCCCAACCTGCTCCACGTCCATGGACATCAAGATCGGCGCCAGGCGCGACGGCACCATTACCGCGGCACAGGCAGTGCTGCGTTACCAGGACGGCGCGTTCCCCAACATCTGGGGCATGCTGGGCGCCATGACTGCATGGGCCTGTTACGACCTGAAGAACGTGAAGGCGACGGCGTACGACGTGCTGGTGAACCGGCCGAAAGTAGCGGCCTACCGCGCGCCTTCCGCTCCCATGGCGGCCTTTGGCGTAGAGAGCACAATGGATCTGGTTGCCGCGGAAATCGGCATGGATCCCGTGGAACTGCGCATCAAGAACGCGGCAAAGGAGGGTACCCGAGCTTCCTATGGTCCCACCTACGGACCGATCGGTATCGGTCCGACGCTGGAGGCCGCGAAGAACCATCCGCACATGAAAGCCCCGCTGGGCGCCAACCAGGGGCGTGGCATGGCCTGTGGTTTCTGGTTCAACTTCGGCGGCCAGACCTGTGTGGATCTGAATATCGGTCAGGACGGCACGGTCAACCTGGCAGTCGGCACGGTGGACGTCGGGGGTGCCCGCGCGTCGTTGTCGATGATCGCCGCGGAAGAACTGGGCATTCCCTACGAAAAGGTGAAGTGCATCGTCGCCGACACTGCGAGTCTCGGCCACAACGACACCACGGAAGGCAGCCGCGGCACGTTCTCGTCCGGCATGGCGACGGTGTTCGCTGCCCGTGACGCGGTTCGTGTGCTGCGCGAACGTGCGGCAAAGACCTGGGATATCCCGGTGGATCGCGTGGAATGGCGCGACGGCAAGGCGCACGCGTTCGGTGACGAACACGGCAACCTCGCACCGCTGTCCCTCGAGGAGCTGGCGGCCAAGGCAGCGCGAACCGGGGGGCCGATTGCCGGCCACAACGAGATCGTGGCGGACGGTGCCGGCGTTTCCTTCGCCACTCACATCTGCGATATCGAAGTGGACCCGGAGACCGGCAAGTCCCGCATTCTGCGGTACACGGTCATCCAGGATGCCGGCAAGGCGATTCACCCGGATTACGTGGAAGGGCAGTTCCAGGGAGCGGCTGCGCAAGGTATCGGCTGGGCGTTGAACGAGGAATACATCTACGGCGCGGACGGCCGGCTGCAGAATCCTGGTTTCCTGGACTACCGCATCGCCGTGTGCTCGGATCTGCCGATGCTGGATACCCAGATCCTGGAGATTCCCAACCCGAACCATCCGTACGGCATTCGGGGCGTGGGTGAGACATCCATCGTGCCGCCGCTCGCGGCCATCGCGAATGCGATGTCCAATGCTGCCGGTGTGCGCATGACACATACGCCCATGTCGCCGCCGCGGGTGCTCAAGGCAATTCGGGAAGCCCACGGGGCGTAACGGGATGGTAAAAGAGCCCGGCCGGGACTTTGCCATCCAATGTGAGCTGCGGCTCGCTCCCGGCAGATCGATCGCGTACGCGATTGATCTGCGACCGGGCCTTCCCTGGCCCGGTCATCGGGCTGCTTGCTGAGCAGCCTCTTGACCAGTATGAACCACGAGGTGCAGCTGGCAGCGTCTCTCCGCGATTGCACCGGGGGAGCCGCCTCGGTGTCGATTGAAGCCGCCACCATTCGGGAATTGTTCCGCAAGCTGGTGGAACGCTACCCGCGACTGGAAAGCCGGCTCAGGGATGGCATCGCCGTATCAGTGAACGGCGATATTTTTCGGGACGACTGGAACCAGGCGATTCCGGAAGGCGCTGAAGTATTTCTGCTGCCGCGCATCAACGGGGGTTGAGCGTCTCCGGTTTCCGCCGGAAGCCGTCAATCACCCCAAACCGCCCGCGTGGAGGCGACAGGTGAACGCTGAACCAGCCTATCGGATAGCCGCGCGCAATCATCCCATGGCACAACCGGGACGGGTGGCTGCCGGTTTGGTCCTGTCGATCGTGGTTCTGCTCAGTTTGACCGGGCTTCTGGATACCTTGCTTCATCTGCAGCTCTGGCACCCGGAATCCGCTGCGGACCACCTCGATCTCAGTGTCGCAGTCGATACGCTCGGCAATCTCACCGAAACGCTGGTGGCCGTGCTTGCCGTGGCCGTTACGGTGGTTGCCATCGTCGTGGAACTGGCGGCTAACCGATACAGTCACGAGATTACCCGCCTGTTCCTGCGTGAGCCGGTGAACATCGTAGTACTCAGCCTGATGGTGCTGACCACCGTGGTAGCCATGTGGACGGTAGTGGCGGCCGCATATACCACGGGGTCGGAAGCGGCGCCGTTGCGTGGCTTCATTCTGTCGCTGGCGCTAGCCACGCTCAGCGTTCTCGCGCTTCTGCCGTACATGCTCTTCGTGTTCGCCTTCCTGTCGCCGCTCAATATCATCCGCCGAATCCAGCGGGACACCATGCGCCAGATCGGCAAAGCCGGTAAACGTGATGCCCTGCGCCGCCAGCGGCGCGTGCTGGAAGGGGTGGATCTGCTGCAGGACGTGGCGAGGAGCGCGATGCTGCAGGGCGATCGCGTCATCGCGCTGGCGGCGGTGGATGCATTGGCGGAACTGCTCGCGGACTATGCGCGTGTCCGCTCTGGTTTGCCCCAGGCGTGGTTCACGATCAGCGATGCGGTGCGGGGGGATCCGGATTTCCTGGCGCTGGCACCGGAGTATCTGGAGGAAATGCAGGCACGCCAGGACTGGCTGGAACAGAAGGTGCTGCGGCGATATCTCACGCTCATCGGGCAGGCCTCACCCGGTTCGCGGGATGTCGCGTACCTGATCGGCATCAATACCGCGCGGCTGGCTGAGGCAGGGGGAGCCGACACGGACGGACTGCGTGTGCTTGTTCTGCGGGCGTTCAACAGCTATCTGCGCACCACCATCGGCAATCGCGACCAGCGTACCGCGTACTACCTGATGCACCTGTACCGCAAGCTGGCGTCGCAACTCCTGCATGCGGGCATTGCCGACACACCTGCCGAGATTGCCCGCCATATCGGCGAGTACGGTGTCCTGGCGCACAAGGCCGGCATGTCCTTCCTGCTGGAAACTGCCGCCTACGATCTGGCGGATCTCATCGAAGCGGCCGCGCTCACGGAGAGCGGCGAGGTGCGGGACCTGCTGTCCGTGCTGTTGTCACTGGACGAGGAGGTGCGTCAGGAAAATCAGGAGGAAAGCCTGTTTGGCGTGCGACGGGCGCAACTGCGCCTGGCCACCTTTTTTCTCGAACGCAACATGCAGGTCGAAGCCGAACGCATTGTCCTGGATCTGCGCCAGGAGCGTCTGGAACGCCTGATGCGATTGCGTACCGCACTGGAGACCGACGACCGTGCCCAGTTCTGGGAAATGACTGATCGTGGGCTGAATTTTGCTTACCTGGCGCCCTCCCGCCGGAGGTTCCTGGCGCCGCTGTTCGGGATGATTCAACGCCAGCAGGTCGGTGACCCTGTCGATTGATGGCCGTTGTGTTCACTGCGCGATGCCTATGGGTGAGAACAGCGCATAGGTCGCCAGCATTGCCAGTACCAGGAGTGCCGCGGCCGGGTATCGGTATCGCCAGGGAGTGAGATCGACGGCCGGCGGCGCGGCATCCGGGGCGGCGCGGTCAACCCGGGGTACCAGCAGCAGTATTGCCGCTTCGACGGCAAACAGGATTGCATACCAGTGAATGAAGTGCAGGCCGGTGTCCATGCCGAACGTGACAAGGCCGTACACCACTATGTGGCCAACCATGACCCACAGTGCCGCGACAGGATTGCCGCCCCGCCGCAGCAGGGCAACGAGCACCAGGGTCACCACCGGAATGTTATAGAAACCGGTGAACCGGCGGATAACCTGCCACAGGCCTTCGCCGGCCTCGGCGAGTTGCGGGGCGATGACGATGCTCAGCGCGATGATGCCCACGCTCTGCCAGCGCGCCGTGCGCACCGCGTGCGCAGAGGTGTGCCCGAAGTCACGCGACAGCAGTGTTGCGGCGCTGTTGACGAGACTGTTGAAGGAACTTGCCACCACGCCGATGACGACGGCGAGAAACAGGCCCTGCAGCCAGGCCGGGAGGACATTGCGCACAAGCGTTGGATAGGCCATGTCCATGCTGGCGAGATGCGGTCCATACAAGAGCCAGGCGATGATGCCGGGCAGCATGACAAAAAATGGCACCAGAACTTTGAAGAAGCCGGAGACCAGTACGCCGATCTGCCCGGCGGCGAGAGAGCGTGCCGCCAGCGTACGCTGCACCACGTATTGATTGGTGCCCCAGTAGAAGAGGTTCGCGAGCAACATGCCGGTGAACACCGTGGCGATGGGGGTGGGCGCGTCGCTGCCACCAATGGCATTGAGTTTTTCCGGTGCATTCAGCAGCAGTTGCTGCCAGCCGTGCAGCAGGCTGCCTGAGCCGAGGGTCACCAGGCCGAGAATGGGGATCATGGCGCCGATGGCGAGCAGGCCGATACCGAACAGCGTGTCCGATACCGCCACGGCGCGCAGGCCACCGGCAATGGCGAAAGCGCCACCGATGCCGGCGATGACCAGTATGGTGGAAAACAGCGTGGTGGTTTCGCTGACGCCACTCCATTGTGTGGCATCGGTGAGCAGCATGACCGCCAGCGAACCGGAGTAGAGCACGGACGGCAACGTGATGACGGCATAGCCGAGCAGGAACAGCAATGCACTGGCGCGACGTACGCGACTGTCGTACCGGCTGGCGAGAAACTCCGGCAGCGTGGTGAACCCGCCCGCCAGGTACCTCGGTAACAACCACAGGGCCATGACAATACAGGCGACGCCCGCGGTAACTTCCCATGCCATGGAACTCAAGTTCGTGGCGTAGGCGGAGCCCGCCAGCCCCACCAGCTGTTCCGTGGAGATGTTGGTCAGCAGCAGTGAGCCGGCGATAAGTGGCGCGGTAAGCGAGCGGCCGGCGAGAAAGTAGCCACCCGGCGTGCTGGAGCGACCGCGACTGAAGGCCCAGGTGATGCCACCGACGGTCGAAAGGGCCGCGACAGCCGCAAGCAGGCTCCAGCCCGTCATGACTCCCGCAGCACGTCAGCGACTTCACGTTCCAGGCGCTGGCGCAGAGTGCGGTAGTCAATATCGTGGTGCTGAGCCAGGCGCAGCACATCGTCGTGCTCCAGTTTGTGCCGCTGCCTGCCATCGGGCTGAGTCACACGCTTCACGCGGACCTCTCCGAGACTCGTGGCGACCTGAAGGACCTCCCTTGGCAGAAAGTGTTTCTCGAAGGGCAGCACGCGCAACCCGATACTGGTGGACTCGTTCAGGATCAGATCGATCAGTGCCTGGCGGTGGGCGTCGTCCGCCAGTACGGTCAGACAGATGCCATTGCGGCTCTTCTTCATGACCACCGGCGTGCACCAGGCATCACTGGCGCCAGTTTCGAACAGACGTAGCAGCAGTGGTTCGAAGGCTTCCGGTGACATGTCATCGATGGTGGTTTCAATGCGGAAGTGCGTTTGTACCTGGCTTTGCAGCGCCGCTTCGTACTCGCCCAGTGCAATGCGCAACACGTTGGGCACCGCAAAATCCTTGTGGCCCACGCCGTAGCCGATGCGCTGCGGCGTGAACCGGCCGCGCGGCAGCCATGTGTCGACCACCGTGGCGAGGATGGCAGCACCGGTGGGCGTAGTGGCTTCTCCCTCCAGCCCGCCGTAGGTGCACGGGATGCCGGCCAGAATCTCCTGGGTCGCGGGTGCCGGGACCGGTAACAGCCCGTGAGCGCACCGCACGAAGCCGGCACCCAGTTCCACTGCTGAGCTGACAACGTGGTCCACGCGCAGCCAGTACAACGCGAGTGCGGCGCCGACGACGTCCACTATGGCGTCCAGCGCGCCCACCTCGTGGAAATGTACCTGCTCGATGTCTATGGCATGAATGCGCGCTTCCGCGGTGGCGATGCGTTCGAACATCGCCAGTGCGCGTTCCTGCACCGGACCCGGATAGCCGGCGTCGATGATGAGCCGACGGATCGTGCTGTAGTGGCGGTGGTCGTGCTGATCGTCGCAGTGCACCGTCACCTGCGTTCCGCTGATACCCTTGCGGCTGGCCGTGACGGCCTCCAGGCGGAAGGCCCGGGCAAACGGCAGACGATCGAGTTCCGCACGCAGGTAGTCCAGCGGCACACCAAGGTGAAGCAGTGCGCCGAGATGCATATCGCCGGCAATTCCGGCGCCTGGCTGATAGAAGAGTGTGCGCAAGCCTGTCACCAGATGTGTACCCGCTGATCTTCGGCGAGATACATGCCATCGCCAGGCTGTACGCCGAAAGCTTCGTGGAAGGCGCCCAGGTTGCGCACCACGCCGGTTACCCGGAATTCGGGTGGCGAATGCGGGTCAGTCAACAGCATTTCGTGCAGATACCCGTCCCGCAACTTGGTGCGCCAGGTGCGGGCGTAGGCCACGAACAGACGTCGCTCGCCTTCGGTATCCTTTCCGCCGTGCAGGCGGCGCCAGGCATTCAAAGCCATGGTGAGTCCGGCCAGATCGGCAATGTTCTCGCCTAGCGTCAGCGTACCGTTGATTGGTGTATCGGGCAGGGGGTGGTACTGGTCGTACTGCGCGGCCAGCCTATCCGCGCGCGTCTGGTAGTCCAGGGCGTCTTCGGCTTGCCACCAGTCATGCAGCCGCCCGGTGGCGTCGAACTTGCGCCCCTGATCGTCGAAACCGTGACTGATTTCGTGGCCGATCACCGCGCCGATGCCACCGAAGTTGACGGCATCGTCGGCATCGGGGTCGAACATTGGCGGCTGCAGAATGGCGGCGGGAAAGACGATCTCGTTGTACGTGGGTCGGTAGTAGGCGTTTACGATATGCGGCGCCATACCCCACTCGCCGCGGTCCGGGCGTTTCCCGATCCTGCCGACCATCCACGCGTGCCGGAACTGCTGTCCCCGACGCACGTTGCCCGCCAGATCCGCGGGGTTTGTCACGAGACCGGTGTAGTCTCGCCACGTATCGGGATAACCGAGCTTGAGTGTCAGTGCGTCCAGCTTCGCAAGCGCGGCGGCACGCGTCTGCTCTTGCATCCACGGACTGCGGGTGATGCCGTCGCGATAGGCCGCCAGAAGCGCTTGCACCAGGTTGCCGATGCGTTCGCGGTGCGTTTCGGGAAAGTGGCGGGCGACGTAGAGTTGGCCCAGTGCCTCGCCGGCGATGGCGGTGATGAGGGTCACCGCGCGCTTGTCCCGCGAGCGCTGTGCTGCCTGGCCACGCAGCACGGTGCCCTCGAAGGCAAAGTTCTCGGTGTCGATGGCGCTGGTGAGGTACGGCGCGTAGGCTTTCAGCGTGCGCCAGCGCAGGTAGTGTCGCCAGGTGGCGACAGGGTGGCGTTCGATGATGCCGCCCAGATCGGCGAAATAGCTGGCCTGCGCCAGCACGAAGTGTGGCGTATCGGGCACCCCCAGCCGGTGGAGGAACCCAGGCCAGTCGAGGCCGCCGGTGTGTGCGACCGCGGTGTCCAGCGTGAAATGATTGCGGTAGGTGGTTGCGCGATCCCTGTTCTGCACCCGGCTCCACTGGGCGCCTGCGAGGTCGCGCTCGAGCGACAGCACGGCGTCCACGTCAAAGCCCGTCCAGCCAGCCAGTTCCGTCAGCCGTCGCATGTGTGCCCTGTAGGCGTCGCGGATGCTGATGAACTTTTCCGTTTCACCAAGGTAGTAGTCCCGGTCCGGCAGTCCCAGTCCGGATTGCCAGAAGTACGCGATCACCCTGTCCGGATCGTCCGCGTCCGTCTCGGTGAACAACCCCAGTGGTGCTTCCACGCCCATTGGCATCAAGGTTGCGAATGCGTGCCACACGGCCTGATGGGAATCCAGGCGGCTGATGAGATCGAGCAGATCGTCCAGTGGCCGCAGTCCGCGCGCCTCGATGCTGTCGGTATCCAGGAACGCACGATAGAGATCGGCAACGCGGGTGACCTCAGGATCGGGCGAGGGGTTCGACACCGTCGACGCCAGAATTGCCAGCACCTGAGTCTCGGTGCGTTCTACGACTTGCTGCACGGTACCATAGCGGACTTGATCGTCGGGGATCGGCGTGACTGCCAGCCAGCGTGCGTTCACGTGCGCATAGAGATCATCCGCCGGGCGGATTGTCGGGTCGGGACCAATGTCGGCGGCAGGGTCGGGCGCATTTGTGCTCCCTTCCCCGGCAGTGTTGCCCGGTATTCTCCCTGGCATACAGGCGGCGCAGAGCAGCGCCACCAGGAACAAGAGGATCAGTCGCATACAGCGAGTCCAGCTCGGAAAGAAATGACAGCAGAGTCTAACAGGCCACTGGCGAGTCGGAACGGCAGGCGTGCCGGGTGGTGGCTCGCAGCGTCGCTGCTGGCCTGCCTGGTGGGGGCGGGCGCCGCCATGGCTTCCGCCGACTGCGCAGCGTATGCGGCATGTTATGACGTGGTGATCTCACCCGATCTGCGCGAGGTGCTTGTCGAAACGCGCCTGCCAGAGGGCGGCAAGGTGCGGATTCCCGGCGGCGTGCGGCCGGATACGATCAGCGATTGTACGGGGGAGCGCATGCGGATGACCGCGGTCGATGTGCGGCCGCCGGGTGGTTGCCTGCGAATCGAGGCTTCGCTGGTGCCGTCGCCGCTGGCTGCTCCAGGCAGGCGAATGGACCGGTTTGTGAGCCCTGACGACTGGCTGCCGCGTCCCGAAGTCGCGGGAGAACGGCACCTCCGGCTGCGACCGCCACCGGGGATGGATGTGTTTGTGCCCTGGCGTCGAATCGGCGAACACGCCTATCGGATACCGCCGAGTCCTCGGAGCGGCAGAACCCTGATCGACTTCGGAAGCTTTGCGACGCGGCAACTGGTTGCGGGTGATGCGACGCTGACGCTATGGGTGCTCGATGCCACGCTCGATGCGGACCGGCTGGCGGCGTGGCTTCTGCCCGCCGTGCATTCCGTGGCGACCGTGGGCGGGCGCTTTCCCAGTCCGCACGTCCAGTTGGTTGCGCAACGTGGTCACGACGCCGGAAGCCCCTTTGATGCTTCGCCGGTGCCGTTTGGACATGTCATGCGCAACGGCGGGGAAGTCGTGCGTTTCTTTGTTGATCCGGAGGCAACCGCGCAACAGTTGGGCGCGGACTGGACTGCCGCGCATGAATTGTCACACCTGTTGCTGCCCTATGTGCATGACCGGGAGAAGTGGATTTCAGAGGGCTTTGCGAGCTACTACCAGAATCTCCTCATGGCGCGTCAGGGTCAGTACAGCGCACTTGAGATGTGGCAGCGTCTCACGCGCTCCTTCGCGGCGGCGGGCGGCATTGCCTCGTCGGCGACTCCGGGCAACGCCTATCGACACCCTTTCTGGGACGTGCGGCTGCTGGTGTACTGGAGTGGCGCGGCGATGGCCCTGATGGCGGACGTCGAGCTGCGCGCGCGCGCTGGTGGTACGCAGTCGCTGGACAGCGTGCTCGGCGCGCTGGAGGCGTGTTGCCTGCCGTCCACCCGCGTATGGACAGGCGAGTCGCTGTTCGCGCAGCTGGATGCGCTGGCGGGTGGTGCGCCGGTATTCATGCCGCTTTATCACAAGGTGTCCGACACGCCAGGCATGCCGGACACGTCAGTGCTGCTGCGCGACCTGGGTGTCATCGGCAGTGGCGGGGATGCGCGCCTTGACGATAGCGCAGCGCTGGCGGACATACGGCGTTCGCTGACGCGCGTGGACTGAGGTGCCGCGGTTTGCAGCCCACCGCCCTGAAGTCGTCAACGTCCCCAGGGCGCTTGCCGGGTCTCAGCCGATAAGCTGTTGCGCGTACCTGTCGCGTAGTTCGCGTTTGAGGAATTTGCCGCTGGCGTTGCGGGGCAGCGGTTCGTCCACAAACACCAGGTAGCGGGGCACCTTGTGTTTTGATATCAGGCCGGCGCAGTGATCGCGAAGTTCGCCCGCCGTGGCCGATGCGCCGGGTTTCAGGAATACCGCGGCGGCAACTTCTTCGCCCAGACGGTCGTCCGGTACGCCGAACACTGAGGTCTCCGCTACCGCGGGATGGGTGAACAATGCGCTCTCCACCTCGGCGCAGTACACGTTTTCACCTCCCCGCAGCACCATGTCCTTGATGCGGTCGACGATGAACAGGAAACCCTCTTCGTCGATGCGTGCCATGTCGCCTGTGTGCAGCCAGCCATCGGTGATGCTGCTGGCCGTCGCTTCGGCGCGGTTGAGGTAGCCCCGGATCACCTGGGCGCCGCGCACCCACAGTTCACCCGGCATGCCCGGTGCCACATCGTTGCCGTCAGCATCCACCAGGCGCGTTTCGTACACCGGCATTGCCGGCCCGCAGCTTGCCGGTTTGGCGACGAAGAAGTCGCCGCTGATCGAGGTGATGATGCCGCAGGTTTCCGTCATGCCGTAGCCGGTGCCGGGACGTGCCGTCGCTACCGTTTCGTCGATCTTGCCCACCAGGTCGGGCTGCAACTGGGCGCCACCACCACTGAGCGCGACGAGGCTCGACGTGTCACGGCTGGCAAAGTCCGGATGACTGATCAGCTCCCGCGCCATCACCGGGACGCCGCTCATGGAGGTGATTCGCTCCCGCTCGATCAGTTGCAGCGCCTCGCCCGCGTCCCAGCGGTACATGTGCACCAGGGCGCCGCCGGCCATGGTGGTTGCGTAGGCGCCGCAATTGTTGGCGGTAACGTGGAACAGGGGCGTGGTGATCAGGGTGGCGGGTGGTACTGCCGGTGTGTCGGCCTGGACAAGACCCCGCTTCGCCGCCACGCCGGTCATCAGGGCGCCGGCAAAGGCCAGGCTGAACATGTTGCTCAGACAGCCGCGGTGGGTCAATTGCGCACCTTTGGGATGTCCGGTGGTGCCGGACGTGTAGAAGATGCAGGCATCCGCATCCGGATCGATGTCCACTTCGGGTACGGGTTGGCCCCTGCCAGCCGCTATGGCGGATTCGAAGGGCGTAATGTTCGTGGCGGGGTCGGAAAGACGCACGCCAAGCAGCGTCATGGGCGGCACGTCGTCGCGGATCGGCAGAAAACGGGCCAGGCGTTCCTCGTCCAGGATCATCACCCTGGGGCGGGAGTCGTTCAGGGCGTATGCCATTTCGTGGCTGACCCACCAGGCGTTCATGCCGACGACAATGCCGCCAACCATCAGGGTGGCCCAGTAGGCCTGCATCCATTCGGGGTAGTTGCGCATTGCAACGGCAACATAGTCGCCGGGGCCCACGCCCTGGGCAACCAGCCACGCCGCCAGTGCATTCACCCGTTCGTGCGTCTGCCGGTAAGTGAGCCGCTCCTCTTCGTAGACAAGATAGGCGTTGTCGCCGAAGGCAGCGGTCGACTGCCAGAATTCCCGAATGTTCTTCGGTGCATTGCGATAGGCGCGCAGAGGTTGTCCGCGAACGTTGGTGGTCACCACTTCGAACATGGCGCCCGGCGCGGTCAGCTCTTCCCATGTCTGTCGATAGATCGCATGCATCGCCTGATCACCCACTTGTCCACCTCCCGGGATTCGAATCGGCCAAAGCCTGCCCTTGCTGGCAGGTGTGCCAGGAAAAAGCGCGCACTTTACCAGTTCCGGCACGGCAGCGGCGGCGGATTTGGCCGGGTATCCGGCTGGTCGCCGGCCTGCTTCCGGGTGGCTCGGTGGTGGGCGCGGCGATCTGCTGCCGGAAGTCAGCGGCAATGTCCGCCACCCTTCGAGGAAGGCGGCCGGCAGC
The DNA here is from genome assembly GCA_024234635.1 of Pseudomonadales bacterium. Taxonomy (GTDB): domain Bacteria; phylum Pseudomonadota; class Gammaproteobacteria; order Pseudomonadales; family Azotimanducaceae; genus SYFY01. The sequence continues at coordinate 65,284 of JACKNX010000013.1, forward strand.
GCCTGCGACCGCCGTGGAGGACACTGGCCACGGTCATGGCAGGGAGTCATGGCAGGGAGGTAAAACCCGTGCAGCTATTGTCGTTTCCTGCGTTGCTCGTCGTCGCGGCGCTGTTTCAGGCCAGCCCCGGGTCCTTGGGCAGTAACCGTGAACCCATGCCGATGGGTGGTCTGGAAAGCCGTGGAGACGTTTGCTGTGCGCGCGGCTCCCGCTGGTACGCCATCTGTCCTGCGCCTGGCGAACGCCTGGCAGGGCCCATTGTCCGACCGGTTGCCATTGTCCATGCCCTGGCAGACGCGGTTTGCGCGGATCAACCGGATTGTCCGGCTTCCGTTCTCCGGCACCCTGTCTACTGTCCGGTGAATAGCGGGTTGCCTCGTGGTCCGGGCTGGCGGCCTGCGTCTCCGTGGCGTCCGTAGCGGTCAGCGGGCCGTTGTCACTCTGGTTCGCGCCGGGGGCTGAAGCAGGGCGGATGTGCGCTGGCTTGCCACTGCGTGTGAGCAATGTCTGACAGGGCGTGGCGGCGATTTCTGCTACCTTGCCGGGATGACGCTCAGCATCATCATCCCCGTGTTGAACGATGCCGCCGGATTGCAGGTATTGCTTGAGGACCTGGGCAAGGCGGCGCAACCGGATTTGCATGTGGAGATTGTGGTGGTTGATGGCGGCAGTAGTGATGCTTCGGTCACCGTGGCCAATCGTGCTGCCACGCGTGTCGTGCGCACATCGCCGGGTCGTGGGCAGCAGCTCGCCGCGGGTGTGGCGGCATCAACGGGCGATGTGATCTGGTTTCTGCATGCGGATTCGCGGGTTCCGGCTGAGGCTCTGCGCCTGGTTGCGACGACGTCCGCGCCCTGGGGGAGGCTGCGCCTGCGGTTCCAACCCGATAGTCCGGGGCTGCGTATGGTCGCCACCTGCATGCACTGGCGTAGCCGTCTCTCGGGCATCTGCACGGGCGACCAGGGGATGTGGGTGCGACGTTCCGTGTTGACCTGCGTGGGTGGCGTGCCGACGCAACCGTTGATGGAAGACATCGAACTCAGCCGCCGCCTCAAGCGTGTTGGCAGGCCCTGTGTCCTGCCCGCGACGTTGACCACCTCGCCACGACGCTGGCAACGCGACGGACTGTGGCGGACCATAGTCAGCATGTGGTGGTTCAGATTACGTTATTTCTTCGGCGCCGAGCCGGGTGATCTGGCCGTCGCGTATCGGCGACCACGCCGGCCGGCGGCCGGCGGCGATCCGGCGGCTGCTCGTGAGCGGGGTGTCAACACTGAACACGATGACGGTGGCTGCCCATGACTCGCGCAGCCGGAAATCAGGGGAGAGCGATACGATGTCGTTGATTCCGATGGCGGATTGGCGTTCGGGGATGATTTCAATGAGTCCGGCATTGGCTGTGTTCACGCGCGAACCGGTGTATGGCCAGGTCAAGACGCGTATAGCCGCCGAGCTGGGACACGACATGGCACTGATGGTGCATCTCGGCATGGTGCGCCATACGCTTGCCGCCCTGCAGCCACTGGTCGGGCGAGGTGTCGTGACGGAGCTTTGGGTCAGTGGTGATTCCGAGGCGGTGGAGTGCCGTCACTGGGCGTCGGCGCTGTCTGCCCGTCGCAGGTGTCAGCACGGCGACGATCTGGGCTCGGCGATGTGGTACTGCTGCGTAACCCACCTCAACGTGGGCCGCAACGTAATTATCGTGGGAACGGATATCGCCAATCTGACAGCGGACTACGTCCGCGAAGCGGCGATGATGCTCGAAGAGGTGGATGTGGTCCTCGGTCCGTGCGAGGACGGTGGCTACGGACTCATCGGTCTGAGCCGGCCGACGCCCGAACTGTTCCGCGGCATACCCTGGGGCACCCGTCATGTCTACGAACGTACGCTCGACAAGGCGGAAGTGCACGGGTACAGCGTTGCGTCGCTCGCGCCGTTATGGGATGTGGACAACGCGGCGGATGTGGTGCGCTTTCAGAATACCGTGGGGCATCTTGGGCCGATCGACTCGCTGCGATACGCATTGCACGAAGGCAGTCATGCGCCGTTCGGCCCGGGCCGGAAACCGCTGGTGGCGCGCTGACGATCAGCGACCGGCGCTGATCTTCGCCAGACTCTGAACGAACTGTTCCAGACGACGCCGGTCCGTAATGGGCATTTCCGTCAACTCGATCCCGCACTCGAAGACCCGACGCTGCACATCCATGCGCACGTGCCGGATTACCGCCGTGGAAGTCACCTCCAGCAGATTCGGGATGGTGATACGGCAGTGGTGCACGGTTTCGTTGCGATCGGGAAGCGTACCCTGGATGGGAAATTCAGCGCGCAGGCCGCCAACGGAAATATCCGTGATGCGTCCGTTCAGCGTGATGTCCCGGGGCAGGATCACACTCGCGCCGCGGGCGCTGACGCGCATCGGCAGGCGATAGCGGGCGTCGCGACGACGCTGCTGTACCAGCAGGCTGGCGGGCAGGGCGACGCGGAAAAAAGGCAGCCCGCGCTCCTCCTCCCGGCTGATCACGGTAGCCTTCTCGGCGAAGGCATACAGCCCGTCCACGCGGGCGGCAAAGGAAAACGTCGTCCGGGCGCGAAACAGGGAAAGTGCTGAGCGGGGGCGAATGTCCTCGATGAGAAACTCCCGCTGACTCACATCCAGGATGCGGCCGAGAATCTCGTCGCCGCTTCCGCCGATGCGCATGCGTATCTCACAGCGCTGGTCCCGAAACACGCGCAAGGTACTGCAGATACGCTCCGCTTCGCTGACGTAACCGGAGTCCCTGCCGTTTGCGGAGCCGGAAGCGGGGATCGGCGGCAGGGGATCGGATGCCACGCGGACACCAAATAGACTCATGGCGCACTCCACGTCGGGCTTGGGTTGTTGGAAATCCGTTGACGGGAAGTGACACCGCGATCAGCAACCAGCCGAAGCGCCTGCGTGTGGGTCCGGATGGCGACCGATAGCAGATCGCCGGCAAGTGTTTTTGCCGGCGGGCGAGGCTCCTCTGAGTCAGGCCTGCGTGATCGAAAAACCGCGGTGGGTTGCCCGATTCTGGTAGACGCCGTGTTCACCGTACAGCACATGGTGTTGGCTATCGCCTAGGATTCCTATTAGGTCTCGGGCTGATTGTTGCGAACGATGGATGATCTTACCGTTAACTGCGTTTGAATCTTTGGCTTCGCGGGCCAGTTCGCGCAGTTTGTCGTGAAGCGTGTCCAGCTTGCCGCGGATATCGCCTGTGACGCCTTCCACAAGATCGGGCAGTGGCGCCGGCAAGTCGTCGAAAAATCGCTCGATGCGTGAGCAGGTTGTGGCCTTGCCATCAATCGCGTCGCGAAGCGCGCCAAGGTCCCGACAGCGCAGAGCTGACCGTTCGGTCTCCAGCTGATCGAGCAATTCCTGGAACAGGTCGCTCAGTGACGCGACACAGGCATAGAGAACATCCCCATCGATCTTCGAGTTATCGTTCATATCTTATTGAAATATATCGTATTCGATTTGCATGAAATTCCGTGCCAGCCGATCGGGATCAATGTGGTAGCGCCCTTCGGCGATGGCGGCGCGGATGGCATCGACACGATTCTGATCGAAGGGTACCCGGGTGTCCTCGGCGAACAGGCGTACGCTCTGCGCGGTTGCGCTCAGCGCCACATCATCCTGTGACGGTTCCGATGACGTTGTCGTTTGCGCCTGCGGCAGTCGCTGTTGGGACTGGGCAATGGCCCGGTCCCGGATCTGCGCTGCGGTGAGGTTCCTGATGTCCATAACTGTTGGATACCTGTTTCTCTGGAGTCGTTGTCGGCGATCCTCTGCCTAACTTTAGACTGGAAATGAGAAAAGGCGAGATACTGACGGAACGGTCACTTTCCGGGTGTGAGGCGTCGACCGTTTTCGGTCGATGCCGTATTCGCTCAGGGAGAGGGGCGGGTAGCGACGCGCCCGGGGCCGGTGACCCAGGCAGCAACCTTCTTCCCGGACGTCAGGTTCTCGACCCAGACCTGCTCGCCGAAACCGGCGTCTGCCAGAGAACGCGCCCGCGTCTCAATGGTGACGGGACCAACCTGCGACGAGAGCGTAACGACGTCCTTCGACTCCACCAGGGGGGTTGTCGCGAACATCGTCAGGGTCAGGATTGTGCCTGCCGCGACCGGGCGTCTCGGCGCCAGGCCGGACAGCGCATCAGCCGGTACCACCGGCACGTTACCGATGGTCGTGATGTCGCGGGTCTCCTCCCGAACATCGTCGCTCGACAGACGCTGGTCGCGCAGCAGCGGCCGTGCGGCGACAAGCACCTTGCGCATGACCTTCACGCGTACCGGGATATAGGCAGACCACACCGTTGGGCTGCCGCAGCGTAGCGCTACATGCATGCGTCCAGAGCGGGCCTGGCCGCGCGGGACTACCGAAAGATCGTTACACGGCGAGAGACGCAACCGGGGATCGATGCTGGCATCCACCTCCACCTGGTCGTCCGGGTAGACGGCCTGTACCGCTGCATGCACCTGCGCCCGCAGACTTTCCGCCAGGGGCGGCTCGGCGTGGGAGGAGGACGTGGCAATGGCACTCAGCATGGCGAGTGCGAGTAACAGGGGAGCGTGCGCTTTCATCCGGAAAGTAAAGCACGCGTTCAGACGTTGTGCTGTGCTCGGCGTCGCGCTGTTGAAAACTGATCCCGATCCGTCTGCCGTGAGCATCAACTTGCAACGCCCCTGTGTCTGGCCGCTGGCAACGGCAATTTCCTTCCGCTTGCGGGCAGCGCGTGGCCGCTGGTCATGCCGACAGTGTGAGGCGACGGCTGGTCAGTGGCGGGTCAGTGGAGGGTTAGTGGCGGGAAAGGTGACGAAAAACGCCCCGAGTGACGATTGGCTGGCGTGAAACAGCCACGCCAACGGCAGTAATCCGAGAGTGTGCTAGCGTTCAGGCAGACGAACACGGGAACCGGAAACCTGGCATGCGGATTGCTGACAACAAGTGGATGGAAGCAATGCGGATGAATGTGCAGGGAATGAGCCGAACGCCGGTACCCACGCGAGGCAGGACTTCCACCGGGCCGTGCATGCCTCGGCGGGTGGCGGGCACGGATGGTCTCGGCGATGGCGAAACCGCCGTGAAAGGAGAGCGCGATGAAAATCAGTCTGAATAACGCACTCGGTCTGCATCCCGACGCACTGGCATTGCGTGCCGATCGGGCAAATCTGCTGGCGCGCAACATTGCTCAGGCGGATACCCCCAACTACAAGGCACGGGATATCGATTTTGCGGCAGTGCTTTCCGACCGTGTTGGTCAGCAAACGGGCGGCGCATCGATGGCGCGTACTTCACCCGTACACATCGAACAACGCATGGATGGCTCCGGATACGACGTCCAGTATCGCGTGCCGTTGATGCCGAGCCTGGATGGCAACACCGTGGATGTGCAATCCGAGCAGTCGCGCTTTGCCGAGAACAACACCCGTCTGCTCGCCAGTCTGCGATTTCTGGATGGGCGCCTGAGCGGCCTCAGAACAGCGTTGCGCGGCGAATAGATGTCTTCTGGATCAACGGAGCAACCCGGCGGGAACTGAATCATGTCATTGCTGAATATCTTCGATATCGCGGGCAGCGGCATGTCCGCGCAGTCGGTCCGACTGAATACCACGGCCAGCAATCTTGCCAACGCCGAAAGTGTTGCACCGCCGGGTGAGGAGGCGTACCGCGCCCGTTATCCGGTCTTCGCCGCGGAACTCGAATCCGCTGCGGGCGGTCATCTTCCGTTATCGACCGAGGCGGGGGATTCTGAAGGACAGAACGTCCAGGTGCTCGGCATCGTGGAGAGTGACAAACCTTTCAACGTCCGTTACGAGCCGGACCATCCCTATGCTGACGACAACGGCTACGTCACCTATCCGAACGTCAATGCGGTGGAGGAAATGGCCAACATGATTTCCGCAAGCCGCTCCTTTCAGGTCAATGTGGAGATGATGACGACCGCGCGCACGCTGTCGGAACGTATTCTGAACATGGGGCGTTGAGACGTGAGTGAGACCGGAGCATTGGCAAACGCGCGAGGAGAATGGACATGGATGTAGCGGGAATACGCTCGCTGTCGGACCTGCAGCAGAGTAGTGCGGGCGGCAGCGTCAACAATGGCGAAGAACTGGGAAAGACTGCGTTTCTGGAGCTGATGCTCGCGCAGATCCGCAACCAGAGCCCCCTCGATCCGTCGAAGAACGAAGAGTTTGTCGCCCAGCTTGCGCAATTCTCCAGTGTTGAAGGCATCCAGAACCTGAACGAGTCCATGAGCACGATGGCTGACGCGTTCAAGTCCAGCCTCACACTCAACGCCGCTGCAATGGTTGGGCGCTCCGTCATGGTGCCGACCAGCCAGGTCTATTCGGAAGGCGGTGGCTTTGCAGGTGTCATCGACAACACCGAGGTGTCTGCGAGTCTGAACGTGGAAATCACGGATGGCGTGGGTCGTGTCGTGCGCATGATCGATCTGGGTGGCCGGGCCGAAGGCAGCGTGCGTTTCACCTGGGACGGCAAGGCGGACGATGGTACCGATGCCCCCGCAGGGCTCTATTCCGTACGGGCTTTCAACGAGGTCAATGGCGAGGCCAGGGAGTTCGACGTGCAGATGCCGGATCGGGTGGTGAGTGTATCGATCAAACCGGAAGGGGCCGTGGCCAATCTGGCCGGTGGCGACTCGGTGCCGGTTGCGGCAATAAAAGAGATTCTATGAGTGAAACCGCAGGGTTTCATGATCTTCCGCCAGGCAGGGATGCGTGGTGAACAGCCTGCCTGACGCAGGCATCGCGAGACGAAACCAGCCGGGCTGGTTCGACCGGGTCGACTCACGGGAAAGAGCGATCACCGGTTACCTGAATGACGAAGGGAGTGCTGCCTGCCGGTCGGTGGGTGGTGAGACAGACGAAGAAGCGGGTGCGAAGCATCCTGACAAGGAGTTCAAAGACGTATGACCTTCAATACCGCACTCAGCGGCCTGACGGCAGCTTCGAGCGATCTGGCGATTACCGGCAACAATATTGCCAACGCCAGCACCACAGGATTCAAGGCCAGCCGCGCCGAATTCTCCGATGTGTACGCATCCGCCATGCTGGGCACGGCGACTGCCGCATCCGGCACCGGCATCGGCGTGAAGGTGGCGAACATATCGCAGCAGTTCGACCAGGGCTCCATTTCGTTTACCGACAACAGTCTGGATCTTGCCATCGACGGCAACGGCTTTTTTATCGCCTCCGACAATGGTGCCGTTACGTATACCCGGGCAGGCGCCTTTGGCGTCGACGATGGAGGCTATCTGGTGACCAGTACCGGCGCCAGGGTACAGGGATTCCCGGCGAATTCGGCGGGATCGCTGTCCGGAATTCTCGGCGATCTGCAGGTGACAATAGCCAACCTTCGGCCGCGACCGACGTCGCTGGTTGAAGTTGCCGTCAATCTTGATGCACGGGAGGCGGTGCTCTCCAGCTTTGGCTCCCGGTTGACAACCACCGGGGCAGCGGTGTCCACGGCGCAACTGGGGCTGCCCGATGATCTGCCAACGGTGCTGCGTAGTTCAGGACCGCCTGCACCTTTCAATTTCAGCGTCAACACCAACACGAGTGTCAGCGCCGGGAATTCACTTGTCCCCTTCAATTTCTCGGGCGCAGCCGCGAGTTCGTTCCAGGTGCAGCTTTCCGGGTCCAGTGTGCCGGCTGAAAACAGAACGGTAACGATTACGCTGAACAGCGCCATCAATACCCTGCAGGATGTGATCAGTGCGATCCGTGACGACCTGGCGGGTACGGGTATCGGTATCGATGTACGCGAAAACCCCAACGTACTGGGACGGCTGCAGTTCTATGCGCTGAACGCGGGCGAAAATTCGGTCATCACCATCGATCCAAGTGACAATGCCACGTTCGGAACCGGTGTGACGCGTACCACCCTCGAGAATGTTCTCGGCGGAATTTCCCTGGGGCAGGGCGGCGCGGGTTCCTCGTCGCTGACTCCCAATCCCTACGGTGGCGCAAGCACAACCGGCGCGACGGGTAACAAGACCTCGGCAACGTTCGATGTGACGCTGCAGAACAGTAGTGGCAACAACGGCACAGCGACGATTGTGCTGAACAAGAACATTCTCAGCGCGAGCGACCTGATCACGGACATTCGTGACGATCTGATTGCGGCGGGGTTGTCCATGGACGTCCGGGAGGATCCCGAAAATGCGGGACGCATCCAGTTTTACAGTACGATCCCCGGTGAGCCATCCAGCATCACCGTTACCAGCATCAACGCCGCCAATATCGGTGTGACGGAAGCCGACGTGGTTGCCACCCTGGCGCTGGAGACCGGCGTGTCGATCCCCGGTGTACCTTCGGCCAGCAACGGTTACGCCCAGCAGACGGTGCAGGTGGTGTACCCCGATGGCACCTCCATTCCGGTCACTATCCCTGCAGGCTCATCCGCGTCGAAGATTGCGTCGATCTTCAGCTCGCCGGCCATTCCCCAGGTGTCAGCATCGGCGACCTCGAGCGCGCGCATTCCAGCCAGCGCGTTCAACAACAACTCGGGCACCATGCAGGTTACGCTGAACGGCGTACAGCTGACCGGTGGCAACCTGGGGCAGTTGGCAGTGTCGATCAACAGCGGGCTGCCAGGTATCGCGACATCGGAAGCGGTGATCGATACCAATGGTGATCTCGTGATCACCGACCGGGTCGGCGCCGACCTGGTGTTCGGTATCACGGGCGATGTCACCGACTCGATCGACGTGATCGGCAACCAGGGGCTTGCGGTGACGCTCGATACGTCCGGCGATTCCGTGGCCGTCGTTGGCGGCACGGTGAGCATATCGCTGGAGGAAGGGGTATTCATGGAGGATTCGTTCCCGGCCGTGACCAATATCTTTGGTGTGCTGAACGAGGATGCCTTCGAGCCGTTCGAGCTCAATACCTTCGATCCGGATAACCAGAACACCTACAACGCCGCCACCTCCGTGAAGATCTTCGACAGCATGGGCAACGCCCACCTGATGTCGCTGTTTTTCGTCAAGCAGCGGTTCACGCCAGGCGTGCCGGGTGAGGAAGCCAACCGGTGGCTGATGTACACGCAGATCGACGGCCAGGATGTCGGCGATCCCGACCCCAACCTCCCGCCGCCGGCCAACATCGAACCGACACGGGCAGCCTACGAGGTACGTTTCAACAACGATGGCAGCCTGCAGCTGGGTTCCACCTCCCTGCTGGTATCGAACTGGATGCCGGTGGATTCGGAAGGTGAGCCCAACGGGGCGATGGGTCCGCAGAACGTGCTCGCCGGTGGCGCGCTGCCGATCCTTGACCCGCCTGGAAGTTCGAACTTTGAGATCCGCCTTTCCGACACCACGCAGTTCGGCAGCAGTTTTGCGGTGAACTCGGTCGCGCAGGATGGCAACACCACCGGTGAACTTGCGGGTGTATCCATCAATGACGTTGGCGAGGTCACCGCCCGTTTCTCCAATGGTCTGTCACAGACCCTGGGTCAGGTGGCGCTGGCCGGATTCAAGAACGTGCAGGGGCTGCGCGCGGTGGGTGATACGTCGTGGGTGGAAACCGGCGACTCCGGTAACCCGGTCGTGTCGGCTCCCGGCTCCGGGCTGCTGGGCCTCATCACGGCGGGTGCCCTGGAAGGCTCCAACGTGGAACTGTCCGAGCAGCTTGTCAACCTCATCATCGCGCAGCGGAATTTCCAGGCGAATGCCCGAACGATTTCCACCGCGGATGAGATTACCCAGACCATCATCAACCTGTAACGGGTAGACGGTAATGGACAGGCTGCTCTACATCGCCACAGTCGGCGCGGCCCAGATAGAACGTGCGCAGACCGTGCACGCCAACAATCTGGCCAACGTCAATTCCAACGCCTTTCGGGCCGATCTGGCGCGTGCCGAGTCCCGCTGGGTGGAAGGACAGGGACATCCCGCGCGTGCCTACGGCGTTTCGCAGCCCGAACACGTGGACATGACGCCAGGTAGCAAGATCCAGACGGGCCGGGTGCTGGATGTCGCCATCGCCGACAACGGTTTGCTGACCTTGCAGACACCGGACGGCGGTGAAGCCTATTCGCGCAACGGCGCCCTGCAGATCGATGCGTTCGGTCGCCTCACGGCCGCCAACGGCCTGCCGGTGATGGGGGATGGCGGTCCTATAGCCATTCCTCCGTACACGAATCTGCACATCGGCGAAGACGGCACCATCTCCATCCAGCCCGAAGGTCAGGCACCGGAAACCCTGGTGGAGGTCGGGCGTATCAAGCTCGTGCACCCGGATCCGGCGGACCTGGTGAAGGACACCATGGGCAACCTGGTGCGCAGCGATGGGAATCCGGAAGCCCCTGACGCCTCCGTACGCGTCGAGTCCGGGTATCTGGAAACCAGTAACGTCAACGCCGTGCAGGAGCTGACATCCATCCTCAGTCTGGCCCGCCAGTTCGAACTGGAAGTACGCATGGTGAAGGTTGCCGAAGGCAACGACGAAGCAGCGACCCGGTTGCTGCAGATCGGCTGATGGTGTGGCGGGTGACGGAGCGGTGGCGCCGGCGTGCATCCCGCGTGACGTTCCGCCGGCAGGATGTCATCGCTGGTCTATGCTGTTAACAGGCTGCTGAAAAAGCAGCCTGGTATGCCAGCGAGGGACGGCTGGCCCGAAAATGCAGCGGAAAACGCTGCATCTGGCGCGAGTCGGCGAAGCCGCCGACTGCTGAAACAAGCCCAGGATGGACTTTTTCAGCATCCTGTTAAAAGAGAGATCAACGGAGTCGACAGATCATGCAATCAGCACTCTGGGTCAGCAAGACCGGACTCGCGGCGCAGGATACTGCGCTTCGCGCCATCTCCAACAATCTGGCCAACGTCTCGACGGTGGGCTTCAAGAAGGACCGTGTGGTGTTCGAGGACCTGATGTATCAGGTACAGGAGCAACCCGGTGCGCTCAGCACCCAGAACACGACCATTCCCAGCGGTACACAGCTCGGGACCGGAGTGCGGGTTGCCGGCACGCAGAAGAGTTTCGAAATCGGCTCAATCCAGACCACAAACAACGATCTGGATGTGGCGATTTCCGGTAATGGATTCCTGCAGGTCGCGATGCCGGATGGCTCGCTGTCCTATACGCGCAACGGTCAGTTGCACCTGGACCAGGACGGCCAGATCGTTACCGCGCATGGCTACGTGATCGAGCCCGCGATCACGGTACCGGCTGATGCCATCCGTGTGAGCATCGGACGCGATGGTACGGTGAGCGCGACCCAGCGTGGCAACGCATCACCGGTTCAGATCGGCACGATTCAGCTGGCTACGTTCGTCAACGCGGCGGGTCTGGAAGCGATCGGTAGCAATCTGTTCATCGAAACTGCGGCGAGCGGCGCGGCGCAACAAAGCACCCCGGGCGAAAACGGCGCGGGCGAGCTCCTGTCCGGCAGTCTCGAAAGCTCGAACGTCTCCGTCGTGGAGGAAATGGTGAACATGGTTGCCACGCAACGGGCTTACGAGATGAACTCCAAGGTGATCACAACGGCGGACCAGATGCTGCAGTTTGTGACGCAGAACCTGTAATCGTCATGCGAATCGTCAGCAGTCTCGCCGGTATCACGTGTCTCGTCGCCCTGGTCGGCTGCGTGCAGGTACAGCCGTCCCGGCCGGAACCGCTCTATGCACCGACCTATCCTGACGTGGCGGTTCCGGAACCCGCATCCGGTGGCAGTCTGTTTCCCACCAGCGGCACACTCGATCTCTACGTCGATCGCAAGGCGTTGCGTGTTGGCGATCTGCTGACCATCCGGCTCGAGGAATCCACCTCGTCCAGTAAATCGGCCGATACCTCCATATCCAAGGCGTCGACCACCAGCATTCCCAACCCAACCCTGTTCGGCAAGGTGTTCAACGGCGTGGGTGATGGCAATGATGGCCTGCTCAACGGGCTGGAGACCGACAACGGCTTCAACGGTTCGGCGGCCAGCGACCAGAGCAACTCCCTGAATGGCACGATCACGGCGGTGATCGCAAAAGTCCTGCCCAACGGTCTGATGCAGGTTCAGGGTGAGAAATGGCTGCAACTGAACCGCGGCGAGGAATTCGTGCGTATCAGTGGTCTGGTGCGTCCGGAAGACGTCACTGGCAACAACACCGTGTCGTCCCTGCGTCTGGGGGATGCCCGCATTGCCTACAGTGGTACTGGTGAGCTTGCGGACAGCAACCGCGCAGGGTGGCTCACCCGCTTCTTCCTCAATCCCCTGTTTCCCTTCTGATGTGGAGCATCAATAAATGAGGCGAAGTTGGCTGCTGGTGGTTCTGGCTTTCGTCACGGGGCTGCAGGCGCACGCTTCGAGCGCGCAGCGGGTCAAGGACCTGGCAAGCATTGCCGGCGTTCGCTCGAACCAGCTTGTCGGCTACGGCCTGGTCGTTGGTCTCAATGGTTCGGGGGACCAGACCACGCAGACGCCGTTTACGGTACAGACGTTCAATAACATGTTGCGGGAATTCGGTATTCAACTGCCACCGGGCACAAGTCCGCAGCTCAAGAATGTGGCAGCTGTCTCGGTTCACGCGGAACTGCCACCTTTCGCCAAGCCGGGTCAGCGGATCGACGTGACGGTGTCGTCAATCGGCAATGCCAAGAGTCTGCGCGGTGGTGTACTGCTGGTCACGCCGCTCAAAGGCTTGAACGGGCAGGTCTTTGCGGTAGCGCAAGGCAATCTGGTTGTCGGCGGCTTCGGTGCCGAGGGCAATGACGGCTCGTCCATCACCGTCAATGTGCCGAGTGTGGGACGCATCCCGGGCGGCGCCAATGTGGAGGCGGCGGCACCGGATGGCTTCAATCAGTCGGATCACATCGTTTTCAATCTGCATCGCTCGGACTTCACCACTGCCCGTCGACTGGTTGAGGAAATAAACTCCGTCTTCGGCCCCGACGTCGCGGAGCCAATGGATGCAGGCTCCATTGCCGTACGGGCACCGGTCAGTCGCAGCCAGCGCATCGCGTTTGTCAGCGAGCTGGAAAATCTTGTGGTTACGCCCGATGACAGCCCTGCGCGTGTTGTCATCAACTCCCGAACCGGGACGATCGTTATCGGCTCCCAGGTGCGCGTTTCACCGGCAGCGGTGACGCACGGGTCGCTCACCGTCACGATCGCGGAAAACCTGGATGTGAGCCAGCCCGCGCCGCTGTCGGAGGGCCAGACGGCGGTGGTGCCGCGGAGCAATGTCGAGGCCACCCAGGAAGCCAACCGCATGTTCTACTTTGCGCCCGGCGTGGCGTTGCAGGACATCGTCACGGCGGTCAACGACGTGGGGGCGGCACCGGGTGATCTGATGGCCATTCTGGAAGCGCTGCGCGAATCCGGCGCGCTGCAGGCGGAACTGGTGGTGATCTGATGATCGGCCCCGATGGTGTCCTGCCCGCGCCGATGGCCTATGCCGGTCAGGAGACCTACACCGACTACGGCAAGCTCAGGGCACAGATCCCCGGTAACGATCGCGAGGCCATCGCCCGGGCGGCCCGGCAGTTCGAATCGGTGTTTCTCAATCTCTGGCTCAAGAGCATGCGGGATGCCAATGCGGCATTCGGAGAGGGCAGTTTTCTCGACAGTCAGGCTACGCAGATGCACGAACAGATGCTGGATGGCGAGCTGTCAGTCAGCATGGCGAATGCCGGTGGTATCGGTCTGGCGGAAGTCATTGCCCGTCAGTTGTCCGGCGAAGCACCGCCGCTGAAGCGTGACGAAGTGCGGCCTGCGCCGCTGTTGGCGAGTCCGCGTGTGGCCCCCGCTCAGACCGTCGCCGATCCAGCGGACGCGGCGCAGCCGCTGGATGGCGCCGAAGCGACTTCCCGTCGCGGCTTTCTGGAAAAAGCCGGTGCTGCCATTCGCGAGGGCATCGCAGGTACGCCGCTCCCGGTTCTGGGGGTTCTTGCGCAGGCGGTGCTGGAAACAGGGTGGGGCAAGTCGGTGATTCAAGCTGCCGATGGGACGGATGGCCACAATCTGTTTGGCGTCAAGGCCACCGGCTGGTCCGGCGCCAGCGTCAAGCGGCCGACAACTGAATATCTGGGCGGACGGTTCCTGGCGCGGGACGAGAGTTTTCGCGTCTATACATCGCCCCTCGAAGCCGTAACGGACTATGTGGACGTACTCCGCAACAGTGATCGTTTCAAGCCGTTGTTCGGCGCCGGTAGCGCGCCGGGGGCGGACATGGCGCCAGATGCGCTTCAAGCCGTGCGACATTTTGCCGATACCCTTCAGAAGGGTGGCTACGCCACGGACCCTCACTACGCTGACAAGATTGTCGCCGTGGCGCGCTCCATTCTGCGACTTACCGGAGGCTGAACATGGCCAACCTGCTGGGTATCGGCGTATCCGGGATACGGGCCAGCCAGGAAGCGCTGACCATCACCGGTCACAACATAACCAATGCCAGCACGCCTGGGTACAGTCGCCAGCGTGTGGAGCTTTCCGCGCAGATCGCGGCCGCTTCCCGTAACGGCTTTACCGGTGCGGGTGTGCGCACCGATACGATTCAGCGGGTCGCGGACGAATACGTGATCCGGCAGATTCGCGCCGACCAGGCCAGCTTCTCGGAGATGGATGCCTTTGCCACGCGTCTGGAGCAGATCGACAGCCTCTTCTTCAGTGCCGACACCGGTCTCGATCAGGCGATGTCGAAATTCTTCGAGGCGCTGCATTCAGCCAACGCCAATCCAGCCTCTCTGCCCGACCGGCAGTATGTACTGACCCAGGCCGAGGCTCTGGCCCAACGGTTCAATGCGGTCCACGCGCGGCTGGTTGACCAGGAACTGAATACCAACGAATTGCTGAACGCCTCGGTGGAGCGGGCCTCGGAGCTCGCCAGCAGCATTGCCGCGGTGAACGCGCGCATCAACGCCCTGAGCAAGGCCAGGGAGGACGGTACCGCCAACGCGCTGCTGGATCAGCGTGACGAACTGCTCAGGCAGCTGGCGGAAGTCGTACAGGTGAACACCACGTCGGTGGAAGGCGGCCAGGTCAATGTCTTCATCGGCAAAGGTCTGCCCCTGGTACTCGGTGGCACCTCCAGTCGCATGGAACTGGATGCCGCGGGTGACGTCCTGCTGCGCAGCGATACATCCGGTAAGGCGGAAAAGATCACCAGTTCGCTCACGGGTGGTGAAATCGGCGGCTTGCTGCGGTTCCGCGACGGTGCGCTGACCAATGCCGCCGTGGCCCTTGGAAATCTCGCCGCGGGGCTTGCCACCACGGTCAACCAGTCGCACATGGAAGGCCTCGATCTGCGCGGCGAGTTCGGCGGCCTGGTCTTTCGGGACATCAATGCGCCGGACGTTACGCGCGAACGCGCCGTTGCCTATGCCACGAACATCGGGCGGGATACCGGCTCCATCGACATTCTCATCGATGATCCCAATGCGCTTACCGCGACGGAGTATGACCTGGTGTTTTCCCCCACCGAGCCTGGTTCCTGGCTCGTGCAGCGGGCTGGCACGTCGGAAATTGTGGCGCAGGGAGTGCTCAGCAACGCCGAACAGCAGGATGTGACATTCGAAGGCGTCACACTACGATTCGGTCGTGGCGACTTTGTGCCTGGCAACCGGTATGCGCTGCGACCGACAAGGGATTTTGCGGGTGAGCTGAGCGTGGTCATCAACGATGCGTCGCGCCTGGCATTGGCGGCGCCGGTGCGTCTTGGCGCGGATGTGGACAACAGCGGAAGCGGCGAGCTGACCCTGAACGGCGTCGACGACCCCGGGAACGGCTTCTTCAACGTAGGTGCCGGCGCCCCGCCGTTGAAAGTGGTGTTTACTTCCCCGACCACGTACGACGTGCTGGATAACAGCGACCCCGCCAATCCGCGGCAACTCGACCCACCGCTGCGCAGTCTCGTCTACACCCCCGGTGTCACCCGGGAGGTGCTGCCGGAAGCCGGTCATACACTGGTGCAGATGCAGGGAGAAATGGTCGGTGCGCTTCCCGACACGGCGGCGTGGGGAACCACGCTGGATCCGGCAGGCAACGTGTACTCGGCTGGCGAGGTCGCGTTTACCTATGTGGATCCGGTCACCGGCGCAATGATCGAAAGTCGGGCGGCCGGCTGGGGTCCGCAGGCATCAGCACAGGAGATTGCACATTCGCTTGGTAGTCTGCCGGGCGTGGACGCCCGTGCGGTGACGGAGCTGAGCATCACGAACATTGTCACCAACGGCGTGGATACTCCGTTCGAAGTCATCATCAATGGCGAGTCCTTCTCCGAACCCGAGGGACTGGATGCACTGGCGGACGCCATCAATGCCAGTGAAGCGCTGGCCGCAAAAGGGCTGACCGCGCGCAGTGACGGCGTACGGCTGTTGATCACCGACATTCACGGTCAGGACATCGATATCCATATCGCCGGCGATCCCGTGGACTCCATTACCGTGGCGGATCGCTATGGCCACGAGCTCGTCGTCGGCGGTGGCGGTCCCGGGGGGTACAAGTCCGTGTCAATGGGCGGCGTCGTGACGGTCGAGCTGGATCCCGGCGTGACGTTGTCCGGCAATGGCCTCGGTCTGTTTCCGACCGCGCCCGCGCACGTGCCGGCAAATTTTGGTTTCCGTCTTGCCATTCAGGGCAGACCGGAAACTGGCGATGCGTTTACGGCCAGTTTCAACAGCGAGGCCACAACGGACAATCGAAATGGTCTGGCACTGGCATCGCTGGCGAGCGCGAACGTGTTTGGCGATCCGCCAATTTCGTTTGCTGATGCCTATGCAGTCCTGGTTCAGCACGTCGGCAACATCCAGAACGAAGCCAACGTGCATCGTGACGCAGCGTCGACGCTGCTGGATCAGTCGCTCGCCACGCGCGAGTCGGTATCCGGCGTCAACCTCGATGAGGAGGCAGCCAATCTCATCCAGTTCGAACAGGCCTATAACGCTTCGGCGCAGGTCATCACGGTGGCTCGTCAGATTTTCGACATTCTCTTCGATGCCCTGAGGTAAGCGATGCGCATCTCCAGCAGTCAATTACAAAATGCCGGCATTGCCCAGATGCAGCGCATTACGCAGGATCTGGCGGATTCACAGGAGCAGATTGCCAGTGGCCAGCGCATTACGCGTCCCAGTGACGATCCTGTCGGCGCGGCGAAGATCATCGCATTGCGCAAGGACATCGATCTGCGGGAAACCTTTATCAGGAACGCGGATGCCGCGCAGACCTCGCTCGCGTTCGAGGAGAACACGCTGACCCGGGTGACGGACGTCATGCAGCGCATCCAGGAACTCACGCTACAGGCCGGTGGCGCGATCAACTCGAAAGCGGACCGTCAGTTCATCGCGGCTGAGATCAGCGCGCGCCTGGAGGAACTGAACGGACTGCTCAATACCCGCGATGGCAATGGGCGCTATATCTTCTCGGGCAACAAGGGCGACACCATGCCGTTTCGCATGGACGGCGATATCGTCGAATACCATGGCGATGACGGCCAGCGCCGCCTCCAGGTGGACAACCAGCTCTACGTGCCGGCTACCGATTCAGGCCAGGCGCTGTTCATGAATATTCCCAGTGTTGCACCAACATTCAAAGTGGCGGCTTACGCAAACAATGGCGGTGACGCCGGCATCCACGGCGTTGGTGTCGTGGATGCGGATGCCCTGGCGGAGTTTGTGCCCGATGATCTGGTCATCGAGTTCCGGCCGCTCGAGGAAGCCGGTGGGCTGACCAATTTCACCGTGCGACGTGCCAGCGATCAGCGTGTGGTGGATGGGCTGCAGAACGTGGTCTACCAGCCGGGTTCAACCGTCGACATCGTCGGCATGCGCATCAAACTCGATGGGTTCCCGGCCGAAGGCGACCGCTTTGCGGTAACCACAACCGCCACACAGGGTCTGCTGGAGACGGTGGCACGGCTGGCGACCGGGCTCAAACAGATTGACGCAGCCGCGCAGCCTGAAGCGTTTCGGAACCTGATCGATGGCTCGCTGGGCAATCTGAGCAATATCAGCACGGTGGTGCTCAGCGCCCAGGCGGACATTGGTGCGCGTATGAATACGCTGACCTCGATGCAGACTTTCCACGAGGAACGCAACCTGGCGACCAACGGGCTGCTGTCCGACGTGCGTGATCTTGACTATGCCGAAGCTGTGAGCCGCCTCACGTTCCAGTCGTTTGTGCTCGAAGCCGCGCAACAGTCGTTCGTACGCGTCAGCCGTCTGTCGCTGTTCAATGCGCTGTAGCGCAATCGAGTTACTGTACTCGTCAGGCGGCCCCCACCAGCCACTGTACCGACGCGTTTCCACCGCCGGTTACGGCCTCGCAGGAAGCTGAAAAGGTCCCTCCCGGACTGGTTTCAGCAGCCTCTCATGGAACGAAGTTCCATGCGCAACAGCGCCGGCAATCGCAACGTGGCCAGCTGCTGGCGGCGCTGCCCGCGTCGCCCGAATCGCCTGCGACCACCCCGGCCGGAAGCGGATCTTCACCGGATGTGACGTTCGTCACTAAAGGTTCCGCCGTTGCCGCCGTTATCTGTCTGCGAGTGGCCTTCGAGTGAAGGTTGCAAGGGTTGAACACCTGAAGACAGACAACGGAGCAGACAGGAATGCCTCAGATCATCAATACCAACATCGGTTCGCTGACGGCACAGCGCAACCTGAATACGACTCAGGCGCAGAGCTTGCAGGCACTGAACCGCCTGTCTTCTGGCCTTCGCATCAACAGTGCCCGTGACGACGCTGCCGGCCTGGCCATCGCCACCCGCTTTACCGCCCAGGTACGGGGGCTCGGGGTTGCCATTCGTAACGCCAACGACGGCATCTCCATGGCGCAGACCGCTGAAGGCGCGCTGGGATCGATGACCGAATCGCTGCAGCGTCTGCGTGAACTGGCGCTGCAGTCGGCCAACGCCACGAACTCGCTGTCCGACCGGCAGGCGCTGGATGCGGAAGCGAAGCAGTTGATCAGCGAACTGCGTCGCGTCAGCGAACAGACCAACTTCAACGGCAAGAACCTTCTGGACGGCTCGCTGAAGACCTCCGTACAGATCGGCACGCAGGTTGGTGAGACGGTTGAGCTGTCCATCAACGAAGTGACCGTGGACAAGCTTGGTGGCGGCATCGGCGCTGGCGTGAGCGCAGTTGGCGACAGCAGCGCCATCAGCAATGGTGACCTGCTGATCAACGGCGTGGCGATTTCCCCGTCGGCCGCGGCGGACGACCAGGCTTCCACCAACAATGCCGCTGCCAGCGCCATTGCCAAGGTAGCGGCCATCAACCGGCACACGGAAGAAACCGGTGTTTCCGCACAGGTCAGCGCCAACGTCGCCGCGGGTTCGGCCATGTCCGCCGTTGCCACGGCAGGAACCATCACCATCAACGGTGTGTCCATCGCCGTGAACACGACCGCGGCTACCGATACCAGCCGCGCGGCGGTGATTACGGCAATCAATGCCAAGAGTGAGCAGACCGGGGTTACCGCCGTCGATACCGGCAATGACGCCGGCGGCGTGCAACTGGTCGCCGAAGACGGCCGAAACATCCAGGTGACGCTGACGGGTGTTGCCGCGGCGCACACAGGTCTGGCGGCGGCCGGTACCTACGAAGGCGGGTACACGCTGATCTCCGAAGATGGTTCGGACATCGTGCTTACCGGCGGCGACAACTCAGGCAATGGCAACATCGCCAATGCGGGTCTTTCCTCCGGTAGCTACAGCGGTACCGCCGCGTCTGCCATCAGCAACGGTCAGGCGGGTACCACCGTCAATGCGCTGGTCGCCGGTGACCTGATCATCAACGGTGTCAGCGTTGGCGCCAGCCTGGCTACCGACGACACAGCGTCCAGCGCCAGCAACTCCGCCAGCGGTATTGCCATCGCGGCGGCGATCAACAAGGTCAGCGACAAGTCCGGTGTTACCGCGTCGGCCAAGGCGACCGAACTGGTGGGTGGCACGGCGCAATCCGCCGCCGCGCAATCCGCGGCGTCGATTGTGGTCAACGGTGTGTCCACGGCGGCCTTTGCCACGGGTACCGATGCGGAAGTCAACCGCACGACGGCCATCAGCGCCATCAACGCAATCTCCGGGCGCACCGGTGTGGTGGCCAAGGACAACGGCACGACGATCACGCTGAATGCCGCTGACGGCCGAAACATCAGTGTGGAAGTGGCGAGCGCAGGCTTCGGTGTCGCGGTAGGGCTCGACGCCACCGTGAACGGCATCTACATCAATGCCGCGGCGGCGGAGTACGCAACCTCCGAAGTGGTGTTGAACAGCGCGTCGGCCTTCACCATAGAGGGCGGCACCACGAACGGGTCGGCGGGGGTAACCAACGTCGGCTTCGAAGTGGGCACCTTCGGTGGCGCCACGGATGGCCAGTTCCTCACCGAGATCGACCTGACGTCGGTCGAAGGGTCGGAAAAGGCGCTGAAAGCCATCGATAACGCCCTGGACTCGGTGAACCGGGAACGGGCGAACCTGGGTGCGATCCAGAACCGTCTGGATTCCACGGTATCGAGCCTGGCGATCAACCTCGAGAACACCTCCGCTGCCCGGTCGCGGATTCTCGATGCGGACTTCGCCGCCGAAACCGCTCAGTTGTCCCGTACGCAGGTGCTGCAGCAGGCCGGTGTGTCGATTCTGGCACAGGCCAATGCCCAGCCCCAGCTGGTGCTCTCCCTCCTTCAGTAGTGAATGAGGTAGGGCTCAGTGATTGAGTCGAGAGGGTGGGGCGGTAACGCACCACCCTTTTCGGCACTGATCAGGAAGCCGACATGAACGAAGTCAGCAGAACAGATCCGATTCGCGTCAACGTGTCGATCCCGGGAAGCCCGGATCCGCAACAGGCGCGCGCGAACGCTGCCACGGTGGAAAGTGTTCCGCCGAGCGGCAAAAAACTGCCGCCGGATAGCCGGGAAAGCATCACCGCCAATCAGGAACAGGTGATGCGGGACGAGGCAAAACGGGTCGAGGAAGCCGTGTCTTCCCTGAACAGTTATGCCAGGTCCACCCAGCGCCAGCTGCAGTTCTCCGTGGACAATGATCTTGGCCGCCCGGTCGTCCGCGTCGTCGACAGCAGCACGCAGGAAGTCATCCGACAAATTCCGAGCGATGTAGCCCTGAATCTGGCGCGAAACTTGCAAAACAATCTTGAACACATGGACATGCAGCGCGCGGCGCAGGCCGCCGGCGTTGATCAGTTTGTTGGCACGAGCGCGAGCCTCGGACTGGTCAATATGCACGCCTGATTCGGGTTCCTGTGCCGCTCCAGCGGCGCAGGTGGTTTTCTGTCTGGCCTGGAGCAGGTAGCGGACATGGCATCTATTCAGTCTCTCGGCATTGGCTCCGGGCTCCTAACCTCGGACCTCGTCGACAAGATCATCGGCGCGGAGCGCGAGGCCACCGATCTCCGTCTGGACGCCCGCAAGGCCGAGATCGAGGCCAGGATCTCCAGCTACGGCTCCGTACGCAGTATCGTTTCGGAGGTAAGCTCCGCCGTGTCGGCGTTGTCGTCTTCGTCCGGACTGCTCGTCAATACGGCCGCGTCCTCGATTCCCACCTCGGTGACGGCCACAGCCTCCGCCAAGGCTGCTCCCGGTATCCACACCGTTGATGTCACGTCGCTCGCACGCAAGCAGACACTTACCAGTATCCGCTTCGACGATATCGATGCCGTGGTCGGCGACGGGATACTGAATATCCGGTTCGGCACGACCACGCTTGATGTGGATGGAAACTACGATACGTTCACGGAAAACGAAGAACGGGCAGCTGTTTCCATCTCGATTCCACCGGGCAGCCAGACGCTGGCAGGCGTACGGGATGCCATCAACAAGAATGGCAATGGCATTACCGCCAATATCGTGCAGGACGGTGAGGGTTACGTGCTGGTGCTTGCCAGCGACCGGGCGGGTGCTGACAACAGTCTGGAAATCACGGTTTCCGAAGGCTTTACGCCGGGGTTGTCCAGCCTGGCGTTCAATGCCGGCGCCAGTACGCCGGGGACCAACCTCACACAGGCAGTAGCCGCGGACGACGCCCGGGTGACCATCGACGGTCTGGCGATCACCCGGGAAACCAACACCATCAGCGATGTGGTGACCGGCGTGACCTTCAATCTGCTCTCTGCCACCGAGTCCACCGCCAGTATTTCCATTGCCCGCGACGATACGGCCATCAGTACCCGTGTGCAGGATTTCGTCGACTCGTTCAACAGCCTCAAAAGCGTGGTGGACGAGCTGACAAAATTTGATGACAAAACCAAAACCGGCGCCCTGCTGATGGGCGATGCTACGGTACGCGGCCTGCGTACGCAGATGCGCCGTCTGCTCACCGCCAGCATCGGTGGCCTGGACAGCTCGAGCATTCGCGCGCTGGTGGACATTGGCGTACGCACGGATCAGAACAATGGCTTCCAACTCACTTTCGACTCGGTGAAGCTCACCTCGGCGCTGGCGAGCAATGCCCAATCGGTGGTCGACCTGCTGGCCGACAGCTCGTCGGCGAACGATCCGTTTGTCAAAGTCATCGGTTTCCAGAAAACGACCGCGGCTGGCGACTACGCGGTCAATGTCAGTCAGCTGGCCACACATGGTCTGCTGACCGGCGCTGTCACCAATGGTCTGCAGAACCCGATTGTCGTGGACGACGACAACGATGGTCTGTCACTGAAGATCGACGGCCTGGCAGTGGACGTGACACTGACGCAAGGAAGCTACGCTGATGGCACGGAACTGGCGGCGGAAATCCAGAAGCAGATCAACGCTGCCTCCATCCTGGCCTCGGCGGGTCTGGGAGTCGTCGTGGACTATGATGACACCAACCATCAGCTCACCATCACATCGAACAGCTTCGGATCGGTATCCAGTGTGGCGGTAACGGGTGTGGATACCAACACCGGGACGGCGTTTGGTATCTCGATAGATGACGGTGCCGCAACAAAGGGCGTGGATGTGGCTGGTACCATCAACGGTATCACGGCAACCGGCTACGGCCAGTTCCTGTCAGTCCCTATCGGGCCGGTACCGGCGACTCCCGGCATCTACCGGGGTGACGCCATCACGGGGTTCGATTCGCCGCCGCTGCATGTCGGACCGACCGATGGGACGTTCAGCCTGAATGTGGACGGAACGACCTCGAATTCGATCCAGGTCAGTGAAGGGGACTACGCAACCCCCCAGGAACTGGTTGCGGAACTGCAGGCGCAGATCGACGCTGATGCAGCGCTCGGTGCCGCCAATGTCAGCGTCACCGTGAGCTACAACACGGCCACCACCAGCTTCGAATTCACCTCCGGTGCCGCCGGGGCAAACTCCAGGGTGGATGTGCTTGCCGTGGATGCCGGTGTACCTGCGGCCCTCGGTCTGGTCGTGGGGACGGGAACCGCGGGCAAGAATCCCAGTACGCTGGCTGACCCGGCCGGCGGACTGCAGATCCAGGTTACGGGAGGAGAACTCGGCGATCGGGGGAACGCCTCCGTCATTCGCGGGGTGATGAGCCAGTTCAACAGTTATCTCAGTGACGTTCTGTCCTTCAGCGGTTCGCTGCAGAATCGCGTGGGGACGCTGCAGGATCAGCTCACCGGAATCGAGGGCGAACGCAAGGATTTCAATGAGCGTATGGGGCTTCTTGAAACACGTCTTCGCACGCAATTTGCCGCCGCCGATGCCCTGATTTCAAAGCTCAACTCCACATCGAGTTTTCTGGACTCGCAGTTGAAGACATTGCCGGGTTATTCGAATTCGAGCAACTGATCGCGGACGCACCGGCGCTCGCTGCTGACGGCGGGCGCCTGAAAAAGTCCATCAAAACACTCAAGGATCAGACGCAGTGACCGATATAGAGAAGGCAAACCCGGATCATGGAGGTCACTTGAACAGCGCAGCCTATCACTATCGGAAACTGGACGTGCAGACACTTGTTGGATCGGCCAGTCCGCATCGGCTGATTGGCATGTTGTTCGATGGTGCCTGCTCGCGTCTGGCCCAGGCATCGGGCTATGCCATGCGCCTGGATCATGCCGGTCGCGGGCGCAGCCTGGGTGAAGCCATAGCCATCGTCGAAGGCCTGCAGGCATCGCTTGACATGGAGCAGGGCGGGGAGCTGGCGGGTAACCTGGATGCCTTGTACAACTACATGTTGCGCCGTCTATTCGAAGCCAATCGAGACAATGACGTTGCCGCCATCCGTGAGATCAGCGATCTGCTGCATACACTGCAGGATGCGTGGAACGCCATTGATCCGGCGGTAAGCGCGACGGCGTTCGGCGCCGCCGAGTGACCGTGACCCACGGTCCCACCATCGAACGGGCGACACGCCTGTTCGATGCCGGTGACTACGCAGCGCTCGGCGAGTTGCTCGACCGCATCGTCGCCGGTTCCGTGGAGCCCGGTCGGGATGAACTGGGCGCCCTCCGCTCGCTTCTCGTCGCCTGGCACGCACAGACCATCGCCCGGCGACAGTCGCTCGGTGTGCAGCTTCGCCAGCTCAATGAGCAGGAGCATGCGGCCCGTCGCTACCAGAGCGTCGCCCTCGGTTCCTGAGGACGCCTGTCCCCGGGCGGCGCGCACCGCCCATGCTGGTCTTCACCCAATCCCACAACGGCGGCATGTGCCCGGGCAAGACGCGCTCTTCGGCTGCCCGCCTGCCATGCGGCTGATCCGCCAGCGGCCTATCCTCCGGAATTCCCGGCGCAGCACGATGGGTAAATTGACCTTTCCGTCGAAAGCTGCGCCATAAATTTGACTGGCGCGAAAGTCGTACTTTACTTCCCTTGAGCGGTTCGCCGTGCCCGCGGGCAGGTGGACGCTAGTGGCGACAGCGCGGGATGCCCACCGGATTCGCGCCGACGCAGGTCATGGAACTGGCAGGGAAACGGTATCGGCTATGTACTCAGAAGCATTGAAGATTGGCGTCGTCGTAAAAGATACGTTGGAACAGCACGCACTGGCACGCATTGTTGAATTCATGGGGCACGAAGTCACCGGCGTCGGTGACAGCGATGTCGTCATGATCTCCGGCGATGACGACGATGTGCGGCTGCCTCCCGATGTTCCGGTCGTGAGCGTCGGTGAAACGGAATCCGTGGCAAGGAATGTGGTGGCCTCGGTTCACCCGATGCGATTCCACAACCTGCAGACCGCACTGCACGAAGTGCGCACTATCCTGGACGATGGCGACCTGGATACGCCGGTACGCCGCGTGCTTGCCAGGCTGCTGGGCTCGAGCGGTGCCATACGGCGGGTGCGCGACCAGCTCGAGAAAGTCGTCAATCGGGTCGAACCTGTACTGCTCACGGGTGAAGCTGGAACGGGCAAGGAATTTGTTGCGCGTACGTTGCATGCGGCGTCGGATCGCGGCAACGGACCGTTCGTGCCGCTGAATTGCGGCACGATTCAAGCGGAACTGCTGGAAAGTGAGCTGTTCGGTCACGAACGCGGCGCCTTCATTGGTGCGCTGTCCGGCAAACCGGGGCGCATCGAGCTGGCGAGCGGCGGCACGTTGTTCCTCGAGGATGTTGGCGCGCTCGACTACAAACTGCAGCTCAAGTTGCTGCGCGTGCTGCAGAGTGGCCGGGTGGCGCGGATGGGGACGGAACAGGCGCGGGTGGTCGACGCGCGCGTCATCGTGGCTGACAGGGGCGAACTCGAGGCGCGCATGCACAGTGGCGAATTCCGGGAAGATCTCTATTACCACCTGGCGGTGTTCCCCATCGAAATTCCGCCGCTGCGTGAGCGCGTGGAGGATCTGTCCATGCTGGTGGACGCCATCGCCGCCGACATCGAAAAGGAACAGCGCTTGGTGCTGACGCTGTCAGTGGACGTGCTGGACGTGATCCGTCGCTATCCCTGGCCGGGGAATCTGCGGGAACTGCGCAATTTCCTGCAGCGCATGGCCATCCAGAGCCGCAACGATGTGATCACCACGCGTGACCTGCCCGCACGCATCCGGGAGCTGCGCATGCCGGACGAGGCGCCGGTAGCGGTGCAGGAAGTCACCCTTGCCGACGTGCCGGAGAGTGTACGTCTGCCAGTCAACGGGCTTGATCTGAAAGACTATCTGGCGCGGCTGGAGCGCAGCCTCATCGAACAGGCGCTGGACGACGCGGACGCGGTGGTGGCGCGCGCAGCGGACCGCCTGCACATACGGCGCACGACGCTCGTGGAAAAAATGCGCAAATACGGCATCACCCGGTAACACGCAATGATCGGCCTGTGGTTGGACAACGATGCCGGCGGTGGCGCGCTTCTGCGAGATCTCGCGGCCATGGGCTGCGCGGTGCGCAGCGTCGAGGGCGTTACCCGCACCGGGGAGGTTGACCTGCTGGTGGTCGACGCCCGACGGATGGGCCGTCTGGATCGGCTGCCGCGGGTGGGCAGGCCCCCGATGATTGCGGTGTTTGGTGAAGATCGCGCCGAGGCGGGCATCGCCGCCGTGCGTGCGGGTGTCAGCGACTATCTGACCGATCGCCTGTCCGCATCCGAAGTCGCCTCACGCATCTTCGACTGGGAACGACGGGTATGCCGTCAGACCGTGCAGCGGCTGTCGCCAGCAACCGAAAAGGTTTTCCAGCTCGCCGAACGAGTTGCCGGTACCGATGTTTCGGTGCTTGTCATGGGTGAAAGCGGCAGTGGCAAGGAGGTCATGGCGCGCATGATCCACGACCACAGCAAACGCCGCGGCGGACCGTTTGTTGGTGTCAACTGCGCGGCGATTCCGGAGAACATGCTGGAAGCGGTTCTGTTCGGGCACGAAAAAGGCGCCTTCACCGGGGCCAACGAGAGTCGACCCGGCAAGTTCGAAATCGCCGATGGCGGCACGCTGCTGCTGGACGAGATTACGGAAATGGCCACGGCGCTGCAGGCGAAGCTGCTGCGGGTGTTGCAGGAGCGTGAGGTCGAGCGTGTGGGCGCGCGGGCGCCCCGCGCAGTGGATGTGCGTGTGATTGCCACTTCCAATCGGGACGTACGTGAAGCACTGGCTGACGGCGTGCTGCGGGAAGACCTCTACTACAGGCTCAGCGTGTTCCCCCTGCGCATGCCGCCATTGCGGGACCGGCTGGAGGAAATTCCGGGTCTGATACGGCATTTCCTGCACCGCCACGTGCAACTTGGGTCGGGCGGGACGTTGCGTGACGTGTCGGCGGAAGTGCTGGAGTTGTTCAGTCGCTATCCCTGGCCGGGCAATGTGCGTGAACTGGAGAACGTCATCCAGCGCGCGCTTGTCCTGTGTGACGGCGACGTTATTGACGCGCGGCACGTCGATCTTGGCGTCGCGCAAACCGAGCAGGGAACCGGCGAGTTGTCCCGGCGCATGCTGCTTGCCGAAGGCGAGACCATCATGGCGGCGCTGCGCGCCAGGGGCGGGCGGCGGGCGCAGGCGGCCCAGGCGCTCGGCATCTCCGAGCGGACACTGCGTTACAAGATCAGGCGCCTCAAGGATATGGGCGTGGAGGTGATATGAACATCGGCTCGACAACAGGTGCGCAGGCGCTGACGCAGGCACCACGCTCCGACATCGATAGCGTCCTGGCGCAGATCAAGGCGATGCGCGCCAGGGCCAGTCTCGAAACTGCCGAAGCAGCCCGCGTCGCGGATGTCGCGCGACCGGAGGCTGCTCCACAGGCACCCGCGGGGGCATTTGGCGAGAAGCTGAAATCGGCGCTGAATCACGTGAGCGACCTGCAGCGCGACGCAGGTGCCCGCGCGGATGACTTTGCCGCGGGTCGCAGCAACGATCTGGTGGGGACCATGCTTGCCCTGCAGAAATCCGATATCGCCTTCCAGGCCACGGTGCAGGTTCGCAACCGCCTGGTCAGTGCGTATCAGGACATCATGAACATGCCCATCTGAGGTTGAGTAACTGGCCATGGCCGAAATGCCCGTACCTGTGTCCACGACCACCGTCCCGTCAGCTCTGCCTGAGCCGATGGCGCGGCTGAACATTCCCGGCCGGGATTTTCTTCGCGGCGCCGTCAACATGCCCGTGGTACGGCAGGTGACGCTGATCGTTGCGCTCGCGGGCGCCGTTGCGCTCGGGTTGTTTGCCGCGCTGTGGATGCAGGATGAAGATCTGCGGCCGGTTGCCTCCGTCACCACGCCGGAGGAGGCGGGCCAGCTCACCCAGTTGCTGGATGCGGCGCGTATTCCGTACCAGTTGGATCACCGCAGCGGCTCGCTGCTCGTCCCCGTCGAACGATTCTATGAAGCCCGTATGCAGATTGCCGGCATCGTCGATGCGCAACAGGACCAGATCGGCTATGAGCTGCTGGATCAGGAACAGGGATTTGGTGTCAGTCAGTTCATGGAGGACGCCCGCCATCGCCGCAGTGTCGAGGGTGAACTGGCGCGCAGCGTCGTCACCATCGATGGCGTGCAGCATGCGCGGGTGCTGCTTGCCATGCCGAAGAGCACCACGTTTCTCCGCGATCGGCGCAAACCCTCAGCGTCGGTGACGGTAACACTGCGGCCTGGCAAGAGCCTTTCTCCGGAGCAGGTAAAAGGCATCACGAATCTGGTGGCGGCGGCCGTGCCGGAGCTGGAAACCGCGTCGGTGGCAGTGGTCGATCAGTCCGGGCGATTGCTGTCCCGCCAGGACGAGGACCCGGCGCTCGAAGCGACGGAGCGCCAGCTTGCCTTCGTCTCACGCATCGAGCTCGGCCTGCAGGGCAAGATCGAGCAGATCCTCGAACAGCTCGTCGGGCCGGGGGCCTATACGGCGCAGGTCACGGCGGATGTCGATTTCACCCGTGAAGAACAGGCCAGCGAACAGTACGCGCCGCAGCAGGCCACCGTGCGCAGTGAATCGAACATGAGCGAAGAGCGGGTGGGGGCGCTGCCGATTGCCGGCATCCCCGGCACGCTGTCCAATCAGCCGCCACCGGATCCGGTGAGCAACATGGCTGACAACACGGCGGCGGGCGGTGAGACTACGCCACGCACGACGCGCAACGAGTCCACACGCAACTACGAAGTGGATCGCACGGTGCGCTACCAGCAGCAGAGTCTGGGGCGCCTCAGCCGTCTGGCCGTATCCGTGGTCGTCGACTACCACCGGGAGACGAATGCCGAGACGGGCGAGATGACCGCGACCCCCTGGACGGACGAGGAAATCAAGCAGCTGCATGCCACGATCGCCAGCGCGGTAGGCGTGGTGGAAGACCGTGGCGATACGCTCAGCGTGGCATCCAGCCCGTTCCATCGCACGGAACTCGAGGTGGTGGAGCCACCGCCGTTCTGGACGGAAGTCTGGTTCACCGATCTGCTGAAACAGGTCCTGGGTGGGCTGGTACTGCTGCTGGTTGCCGTCGGTCTGCTGCGCCCCCTGTACCGGACGCTGTCACGGGCCGGAGAGATGGTGCATGAGCGTCAGGCCATGGAAATTGCCGATATCAACCAGGCGCGCGAGCAGATTGCCCAGCACACCGCCATGGGCCTGCCGGCGCCCGAACCCGGACAGGCGCTGGCCACGAGTTCGCTGGCGCGTCTCGATGCCGTTCGTGGTCTTGTCTCCGACGACCCGCAGCGGGTGGCGGAGGTGGTGAAAGCGTGGGTAGCGAACGATGAGTGAGATACCGGCTGAAAACGGCAAGCCTTCCCGCGTGGAGCAGGCGGCCATCCTGCTGTTGTCGCTGGGGGAGGAGGAAGCCGCGAAAGTCCTGAAGTTTCTCGATCCGCGTGAAGTACAGCGGGTGGGAGAAGCCATGGCTGCACTGCGCAGCATTCCTCGCAGCAGCATCGACAGCGTGGTGGAATCCTTTCTCGAAGACGTCACCGAGCAGAGTGGTCTGGCGCTGGGCGTGCCCGACTACCTGCGCAAGATGCTGGTGAACGCCCTGGGCGAGCACAAGGCAACCACGCTGCTCGAGCGTATCAGCGGGGGCAGCACCGGTGGCCTCGAGAAACTGCGGTGGATGGATCCGCGGGCCATCGCGGACTTCATGAAAGAAGAGCATCCCCAGGTACAGGCGATCGTCTTGTCGTACCTGGAGGCAGAGACCGCCGGCGAGGTGCTTGGCTATATCAACGATCCGGCACACTGCGCGGACATTGTCATGCGGGTTGCCAGGCTGGATTCCGTTTCCCCCACGGCGCTGGCGGAGCTGGCGGCGGTGCTCGAGCAGCACGCGGGACGGCAGGCGGCAAACCGGTTTGCACAGCTTGGCGGCCGTCGCAACGCCGCGGAAATCGTGAACAAGCTCGGTCGTGGTGTGGACCAGGCGGTGCTGGAGAAGATGCGGGAAGTCGACGAATCGCTGGCGCAGCTCATCCAGGAACAGATGTTCGTGTTCGATAACCTGTCGCTCATCGATGACCGCGGCATCCAGACGCTGTTGCGGGAAGTATCCACGGACATGCTGGTGCTGGCCCTCAAGGGCGCTGATCCGCTGCTGGCGGAGAAATTTTTCGCGAACATGTCCAAGCGCGCGGCCGAACTGCTCAGGGACGACATGGAAGCCAAGGGGCCTGTTCGCCTGTCCGAAGTGGAGGCAGCGCAGAAGGAGATCGTGGGCATTGCGCGCCGTCTGGCGGACGAAGGCGAGCTGGTCATTGCCGGCTCCGGCGAAGAAATGGTGTAGGCGTGAAGTACCATGTTGGACGCGTATTGAGATGACAACCGACCAGCGTTTCTCCTGGCCGAGCGTTCGCCCGGAAGTCAAGGCACCACCTCCGCCACCTTCTTTCGAGGAACTCGAACGGCAGGTTCGCGCGCAGGCACACGAAGCGGGGCTGGCCGCCGGGCTCGAGGCTGGCAGGGCGCAGGCGGCGTCGGAACTGGCCGAACAACGACACCAGCTCGCGGCGCTGATCGAGCTGCTGGAAGCACATCAACTGCGGCTCTCTGAAACCGATGCGCAACGGATCAGCGCGTTCATCCTGGCGGCCTTCGAGGCTCTCCTGGGTCAGGTGGCCACGGTGGCGCCCGAGGTATTCGCGCAGGTTCTAAGGCGCGCACTGGAGGAAATGCCGGCGGAGACTGACACGGTGATTCGTGTGCATCCGTCCCTGGTAGCCGATGTGGACCGCGAACTGGGGCGTGTCGTGGTGCCGGATCCGACGCTGGAGCCTTTCGGCATGGCCATCGACGGCGGTGCCCAGAATTTCAGCGTGCAGCCGCTGACGGAGTTCCGGCAGTTGCTGGCCCAGGGGTTGACCGATGGCGGTTGACTGCGTGTTGCCAGCCTTCCCGGGCGATTTTGCGGCGCGACTCGTACGCGCGCGTCAGGGAGGCACCGTCACCGCGTGCATCGGCATGTTGCTGGAGGCGCGTGGTCTGGAAGCGGAACTGGGGGAACAGGTCGACGTTGTCTGTGGCGCGGCCCATACCGCCGCGGAAGTGGTTGGGTTCAAGGGGCCGGTGACCTATCTGATGCCTCTCGGGCCGATGGCTGGCCTGCGGGTAGGGGCGCAGGTGCGGCTGTCGGTTCTGACACCGCACATCGATGCACAGGCGGCGGTCGGACGTGTCATCGATGCCTCCGGACAACCGCTGGACGGCGCCGGTCCCATTGCGTTGTCCAGGGAGCCGGTGATCCGGGAGAGCCGCATCAATCCGCTGCGGCGTCCGCCCATCGAATCGCCGCTGGATGTCGGCGTTACCGCCATCAATGCGTTGCTCACCGTTGGCAAGGGACAGCGTGTCGGTCTGTTTGCGGGATCTGGTGTCGGCAAAAGCGTGCTGCTTGGCATGCTGGCGCGTAACACCGTGGCGGATGTCGTCATTCTCGGCATGATCGGCGAGCGCGGCCGTGAGGTGCGCGAGTTCATCGACGAGAACTTCCACGGCAGTCTCGGCAACGTGACCGTGGTGGTTTCCCCGGCGGACGACTCGCCGGCCCTGCGTATGCGCGGGGCCTGGCTCGCCACGGAACTGGCCGAAGCCCACCGCCGGCGCGGACGCAATGTGCTGTTGCTGATGGACTCGCTGACACGGTTTTCGCAAGCCCAGCGGGAGATTGGGCTTGCGCTCGGCGAGCCGCCGACGACCAAAGGATACACACCCTCGGTATTTGCGCTTTTGCCCAGGCTGGTGGAGCGTGCCGGCATGACGGAAGAGGGCAGCATCACGGCTTTCTATACCGTTCTGATGGAGGAGGACGACCTGCAGGATCCCATTGTCGATGCGGCGCGGGCGATCCTCGACGGACACCTGGTACTCAGCCGTCGGCTGGCGGACACAGGGGTGTTTCCAGCCATCGATGTCGCCGCCTCGATCAGCCGGCTGCAAACCCGTATCGTGGGCGATGTCCAGCGCCAGCAGGCCGCCCGCTTCCGGGCGTTGTGGGCCAGGTATGGTGAGCAGGAAGATCTCATCACGATGGGTGCCTATCAGCGCGGAACCGATCCGCTGACGGACGAAGCCATTGTCCGGCGCGCACGGCTGCTCGAGTTCCTCAAGCAGGCGCCAGCGCAGAAAGTATCGTATGCCGAAGCCGTCGCGCGCCTGCAGGCGCTGTTCGCGGACGGCCAGGCGCTGATCCCGTGAGTCAGCGTGCCCTGAATTCGCTGCTTCGCCTGCGACGGGCCAGGGTGCTGCAGGCACAGGCCAGGGTTGCCGCCTCCGCACGCCAGCTCGACGAGATCCGTAAACAGGTGGCGGAGCACGAGGGCCTCGTGAGCGACTACGGGCTGGACAGGCTTGGCGCCGCCGCGTCGCCGGAAGCGGTACTGCGCAACCGGCGATTCGCCGGCAAGCTCCTCGACGTGGTGGACACGCGGCGACGTCAGGCGTCGTTGCTGCAACACGACCTGCTGCGCCAGGAAGCCGCCATGCGTCTGGCGCATCGCCAGCAGCGCAGCGCCGAGCTGGTGCTGGAAAAGGCAACTGCGGCACAAAACCTGCAGGCGGCGAGGAAATTGCGACGTCGATCAATACATCGCGGCGATCTATCTGGAAGATGGGAAAACCAGCAGGAATCCGACTAAGAGGAAACCCAGGGATGGCAATCCAGCAGGAAATCAGCTCAGACGGCGCGGAGGTTCGCATCCTCGTGTCCGGTCGTTTCGACTTCAGCGCGCACAAGGACTTTCGGGAGTCGTACGAGGAGATCGATGTCGCCCCGACGAAATACACCATCGACCTGAGTGAAGCGAACTATCTGGACAGTTCGGCGCTGGGCATGCTGCTCCTGCTGCGCGATCATGCCAACTCCGGCAGCGCCAAGGTTGAAATCGTCAACTGCTCGCCTGAAGTACGAAAAATACTCGCCATATCCAACTTCGAACAGCTGTTCGCGATTCATTGAGACGGCGCGTGAACCCCAGATCGGGAATCCGCGTGTCAATCATTGAGGTTGGAAGCCAATGACCAAGGTACTGGTTGCCGAGGACAACGTTGCGGATCGCATGCTGCTGGCCCGCATCGTGGAGCGACACGGCTACGATGTCATCACTGCCGTTGATGGCCTGGATGCGCTGAGCAAGTTTGCGAGCCAGGAACCGGACATGGTGTTGCTGGACGCCATGATGCCGGAGATGGACGGCTTCGAGGTGGCGCGCGCCATCAAGGAAGAGGCCGGGGCAAAGTTCATTCCCATCGTGTTCCTTTCCTCCCTGACCGACTCGAAATGGCTGGATGAATGCCTGCGCAGCGGTGGTGACGACTTTCTGAGCAAGCCTTACAACGCCGGCATGCTCAAGGCCAAGCTGCAGGCTCTCGAGCGTCTGCGCGGTCAGCAGGTGCTCCTGGAGCGGCAACGCTCCGAACTGGCGCGCCTGAAAAACCATCTCGTGCAGGAACAGATGGCGGCGAAGTCGGTATTCGACAAGATTGCCCACACCGGCAAGCTCCGGGGCCCGTATCTGAAACATCTGCTCTCACCGTTGTCCGTCTTCAACGGTGACGTGCTGCTGGCGGCGCACGATCCCTCCGGCGATCTCCTGGTGCTGCTCGGCGATTTCACGGGTCATGGGCTGACGGCCGCGATCGGTGCGTTGCCGCTGGCGGACATATTCTATGGCATGACGGCGAAAGGTTTTGCCGTCAGCGAGATCCTGCGGGAAGCCAATCGAAAACTGAAACTCGTGCTGCCGGGTGGGTATTTCTGTTGCGCCACGGTGGTGCGTCTGTCGTTCCGCAAGAAGTGCATCGAGTACTGGAACGGTGGCCTGCCCCCGGGCATGTTGCGCCGCAAGGATCGGCGTGACGTGTACTGGCTGGAGTCCAGGCATCTGCCGCTCGGCATCCTGGAGGACGCTGCGTTTCGCGGGCAGACGGAAATGGTTGAAGTCGAATTCGGCGATCGCCTCGTGCTCTGCACGGATGGCGTCATCGAGGCGGAGGACCATCAGGGCCAGCAGTTCACCCACGAACGCTTCGAAGCAGCGGTCAGGGATGCCGACTGTGAGCGCATATTCGAGACAGTGCTGGAAGCCGTACGGGCGCACACGATGGATGAGCTGCTGCGCGACGATCTGACGCTGGTTGAAGTGGACGTGCGCAATCTGGACGCAGCGGGCGATGAATCGTTGCACAAGGAAGAAATCAACGGCGTACCCCAGGACTGGAAGCTGACCTACGAACTCGGTCCGAAATCGCTGAAGGTGTTCAATCCGCTGCCCATGCTGCAGCACGTGCTGATGGAAACGCCGCAACTGCGCAGCCGGGCCAGCGAAATCTACACGGTGCTCGCCGAAACCTACGCCAATGCCCTGGAGCACGGTGTGATGCATCTGGACTCTTCCCTGAAAGGGTCAGCCGATGGCTTCGCGCAGTACTATGCGCAGCGGGCCAAGGCGCTGGAGCATCTTGATGGACGGATCCGGTTCGACTTCATCAGTCAACTCGATGCGAAAGGCGGCACGCTGACAATTCGGGTCACCGATAGCGGCGAGGGATTCGACTTCAAACGCTGGATGAAACGACGCCGCCGGACGTCGAGCGGTTACCACGGGCGCGGCATCATGCTGCTTCGCAACATCTGCGATGAAGTGCAGTTCAAAGCGCCGGGCAATACGGTGGAAGTGAAGATGCGCTGGGGCAAAGCTGATGCCTGATGCAATCGACCGAATGGTCATCGAAGAACTCAGGGAGATCATGGAGGAAGGTTTCAGCGAGTTGCTGGCTGTCTTCCTTGCGGATTCCGCGCGTCAGTACCAGGCGCTGGATGGGGACTGGCGCGCTGGCCGTCAGGATGGGCTGCACAAACTTGCTCACTCGCTGAAGGGCTGTTGTTCGAATATCGGTGCCATCGAATGCGCGTCCATCGCCGCAGGCATGGAGCGCGCTGCCCGTGCCGGAGACTGGGGTCGGTTTCCGGAACAGATGGCGGCGTTCGACAGTGCCCTGCAACGCGCCCACGACGACCTGCGCGACCTGGTCTAGACACCGGATCGTTCGCCGTGCGCCTGGTGGGCCGCTTGTCGCGGGAGAATGCCGATCCGATCGACGCATCCTTGCGTGAAGGGCCCCTTCCGGATCGTGCAGGCGCCTCAGGCGGTCCTGGCGTTCGGCTCCGGCACGAATTCGCCGATCGACTCGTTGACCGACAGCATGCGCGACAGCGTTGCGCGCCATTCGGCTGAGTACTCACAGTTGCGATAAGCGTTGAAATACGGACCGCCTTCCGTGTAGTGCACGATTGCCGCATCCGGATCGTATGCGTCGTAGCCTGCGAGATGGTTCCAGCGATGCGGCAGTGCGCCGATCCGATTCTCGTCTTCCAGCCATTTGAACTGGTGCAGTTCGAGTCCTGTGGCCGTATTCACGTATTCCGGCGTCAGGGTTCGTGCCCGCGCGCAGTTCATGAGCATGACGCTCGACCAGTTCTTCTTCTCGTACCGGGTTTGTACGTTGTTGTTGAATTTGGTGGTGCTGGTGGGCCGGTGATCGTGCTTGACAACCATCAGATCCATGGAGGGGCGTCGCCAGGACCAGAGTTCGGCGATGTCACCGAGACACAACATGTCACAGTCGATAAAGATCGCCCAGCCCTCATAGTTGCACAGCCAGGGCACGAGAAACCGGGAAAAGGAAAACTCGGTTGACGCCAGCGCGTGCGACTCCCTGTGGTACACCCCGCGCAGTTGCGACTGCATGACCGGCGTGATGCTGACCGGGAGGCTGGCGTGCTCCAGTATCGAGTGCGCAAGCACGTGGTAGGCGATGATCTCATTGCTGTCATAGCCGATGAATACGCGAACCGTTTTGT
This sequence comes from Pseudomonadales bacterium, assembly GCA_024234635.1. Taxonomy (GTDB): domain Bacteria; phylum Pseudomonadota; class Gammaproteobacteria; order Pseudomonadales; family Azotimanducaceae; genus SYFY01. Next base: position 101,401 of record JACKNX010000013.1, read on the forward strand.
CCATTACGGCCTCCTTGCGAGTTGTGAGGCGAGCCGCAGTGCGGGCCCGTCCCAGGAAGTGCGGCAGTCCTGCCGGTAGATCGAAACGTGCGGATACCAGGGTGATTCCTCGCCGGACGCAAACCAGTGCCAGAGCGGTCGCGTACTGACCAGAAGATGGGTGGGGACGCCCAGTGCTCCTGCCAGATGGGCGGTGGTATTGGAGACCGTCACCAGTTCGTCCAACGCCGCGACCTGCGCCGCGCTGCGGTCGAAATCGACCAATGCATCGCAGTCTTCGTCGATGTGTCCCAGAGCGCCGACGCGTGCGCACTGGGCGAGAAACGCCTCACGACCTGCGCCGTACTGGACGTTTACGAACACGCATTCCGGCGTGCGAAGAATTGGCGCCAGGGTCTCAAGCGGTACGGATTTGGAGGCGCCATGATTGGTGCCTTCACTGTGCCAGGACAGGCCGATGATCCGCTGGCCGGGATACCTGCACTGCCACGCCGTCCTGAACGCCGCCGTGATGCCGGGGTCGGCCGTCAGCCACGAACGGGCAGGCGGAATGGTGTCGAGTGTCGGCCGCAGCCAGATGTGCAATTCGCCCAGCGTGACAAAGGCATCGTGTTCGCGTTGTTCCTCCACGGACAGGCGCGCCACGCTGCGTACGTTGGGCATGCTGCGGGAAAACAGTGGCACCAGGCGCGGTTCGCCGACGAAGGTCACTGCAACGCCAGCGTCCGCCAGATCGAGCAGCATGCGCGAATAGAGAATCTGATCGCCGATGCCTTGTTCCCACTTCACCAGCAGTTTGAGGCCGGGGCGAATGGACCCGCTCCAGCGCGGCAGCGCCACCTCACCGTTTGCGGTACCGGTGCGCAGGGGCAGGGTACGTGCACGCCACCCTTCTTCCAGGCGACCGAGCACGAGCAGGTTCAGACTGTATGCGTCCCGTAAACCGGGCAGATCCGGATAGAGGCGCATGGCCCGCTCCAGAAGCGGCAGGGCGCTGGCGTGCTGACCAAGTTGCTGCTGCACCAGGCCGAGGCCCAGGAGCGATTGTGCGTTGTCGGGCTGCAGATCCAGGGCATGCTGTGCCGCGGCGAGCAGTTCGCCGGCATGTGCATCGTCGATGTACATCGAGGTGGCAAGATTGCGCGCTTCGACGGCAATGCGCTGATCGAGATCGGCGGGTGTCGCACGGTCCAGGCTGGCGCAACAACGCGCGTAGTACAGGCATTCGGCATGATGCCCGAGCTGGTCATGGCTGCGGCACAGCAGACGTGCCGTATCCACCCGCGGTGCCAGTGCGAAGTCCTGCTCAAGCACCTTGATGGCTTCATCGTGCCTGTCCAGCTTGCGCCAGGACAGACCCGAGTTGTACCAGGCCATGGGGTGCGCGGGATTGATCCGCGTCGCCCTGCGGTACGCGTGAATGGCGGCTTCGTGATCGCCGGATTCGGCTCTGGCGAGCCCCAGGTTGTAGAACACGTCCGCATCGTTCCGACGGGTCGCAGCCAGGCGCTCCAGCAGACCGATGGCGCCGGCGTGGTCACCACTGTCGATCAGGAGCGCCGCCATCAGGCTCTGCACGTCCGAATCGCGGGGATACTTGCGCAGCAGTTGCCGGTAGACCGGGCGCGCCTGTTCGAGTCGGCCGGCGATATGCCAGTCCCGGGCACGCACAAGGCGTTCGATGTCATGGCCGCTGAGCGAGGTGTTCATTCCTGAAGACTAGCAGCGGTCGTGGCGAGTGCAGGGCATGTTGGCGCGGTATCGCCGATCAGCGGCAATGACGTAGTCCCTCCACAAGCGCAGCCACGGGCTCCTGCCAGGAATCGAGGTGGCTCTGCCGATAGAGGTGTACGTTCGGGTACCACGGTGACTGCGTACCATGCGCAAACCAGTGCCATACCGGGCGTCTGCTGACCAGGACATGGGTACGCACGCCAAGTGCACCGGCGAGATGCACTGTGGTATTGGATACGGATACCAGATCGTCGAGCGCCATGAGCTGAGCAGCCTGACGATCGGGGTTCAGGATGCCATCGACATCGTCATCGATGTGCACTGGAACGCCGAGCCGCTCGCCAGCGTCGCGAAGCGTATCGGCGCCGAGTCCATACTGCGTGCACACGAATACCGTGTCGGGCAGGCGGAGCACTGGTTCCAGCACATCGAGTTGCAGTGATTTGCTGGCGCCATACACCGTGCTGTGACTCAGCCAGGACAGTCCAATCGTACGTTTCCCCGGATAGAGGCGCGCGTAACGGGCACGGAACTCAGCCACGCGTGCCTCATCCGCGACCAGCCACGGAGCGGGTGCAGGGAGATGGTCGAGGTCAGGGCGCAGCCAGATGTGCAATTCGCCGAGTGTGATGAACGCGTCGTAGTTGCGTTTGGCTTCCGCTTCCACCAGCGGTTCGATGCGTAGTGCCGGCATGCTGCGCCGGAACAGCGGAATCAGACGTTCCTCACCGACAAACGTCACCTCCACGCCTGCCTGGAGAAGGTCAACGAGCATGCGCGCGTAGAGGATCTGGTCACCCAGACCCTGTTCCCACTTGACCAGCAGCTTCAGCCCCGGTCGCAGCCGGCCCTGCCAGCGCGGCAGGCCGATGTTGTTGGCCATGGCATCCGTGCGCAGCAGTTGCGTGCGCATCCTCCAGCCTTCTTCGAGCCGACCGAGCGTCAGTAGCACGATGTTGTACAACTCGCGCAGGCCGTCCAGCGAGGGATCGAGCTGCCAGGCTGTTTCGACGATAGGCAACGCCGCTTCGTACTCCCCGTTGTAGGCAAGCACCAGGGCAAGGTGTTTCCACGCGTTGGCGTCGCGGGGCGACAGATCCAGCGCGTGCGCGGCGAGCGCCAGCAACTCCTCCACTTTCTCGCGGGGCACATCGCTGGTATTGCCCATCGCTTTCGCTTCGAGACCAACCATCAGGTTCAGGTCCTGGGGAGTGGCGCCATCGAGCTCCACGCACCGGTTGGCGTAGAAGAGCCGCCCCGCATCGTGATTGCTCTCGCCGTGCAGGTGTGCGAGCAGGCGGGCGGTATCCGCGGAGGGTTGCAGACCGAAATCCTGTTCGAGCGCCTCGATGGCGCCATCGATGTCCCCCAGACGCTGCAGGCTGAGGGCCAGGTTGTACCAGGCGCGGGGGTGCCTGGCATTGAGTTGCACGGACCGTCGATAGGCCAGCGCCGCGGCGGCGTCATCGCCACACTTGGCGTTTGCAAGCCCGAGGTTGTAGTGCACGTCCGCGTCCGCGCCCCGCACGACAGCGATGGCGCGCAGCAACGGTAGTGCTTCATCCGCGGCACCGGTGTCCAGCAGCAGGGCGGCCATCAGCGATTGCACGTCGTCGTTGGCGGGGTATTTGCGGAGCAACTGATCGTAGACGGGGCGCGCCTGGTCCAGAAGTCCCTCGATATGCAGATTGCGGGCGGCGTTGAGCCGGTCGTAGTCGTGCGTGGTGAGCTGGGTGTTCATGCAACAAGCGTAGCAGCGCTCTTGCAATCGGCATGGTAGGCCGTGCTGCGCACGATTGGGGGTGATGTCTACACTGCCAGTTATTCCGTGGAACAAGCGCGATGACACAGACCACAACCGCCGCCCATGGGGGCCCGCAACCCAGTCAGCGATACCAGGAATTGCTGCGCGCCTATCGGCAGTTGCACGACGAAGGTTCGCCAGAGCTGGGGATCGAGTCGGCCGCCATGTTCCCAGGCCAGAGTCTCGTGGATCACGTCGCCACACTGCTTGCGCTGAGTCAGACCTATGGATTCCGCACGATGCTGGACTATGGGTGTGGCAAGGCCATGATGTATCGCCCGGTGCATGACATCCGCCTGCCCGATGGCCGTCGCGCAAGTTGCGTGCAGCAGGTTCTGGGTGTGGATGCGACGCTGTTCGATCCAGGGTACCTGCCGTACTCGGAACGACCGGCCGGGCGCTTCGACCTGGTGGTCTGCACTGACGTGCTGGAACACTGTGATGAACAGGACCTGCCCTGGATCGTGGAGGAACTCTTCAGCTACGCGAAACGATTCGTCTTCGCCAACGTCGCCTGTTATCCGGCGCGCAAGACCCTCCCCAACGGCGAAAACGCGCATTGCACGATCAAGTCGACGCAGTGGTGGCGTGACCTGTTTGCGAACGTGTCGACAACTCACCCGGATATCGATTTCCAGGTGGTTTGTACGCGGATTGCCGATGGCCAGCGCGTCAATGACGTGATCTCGCGACCGTAGATCCGTGCCCGTGGCTGGCACGGTGTTTGCACCGTCAGAAACAGCCATGCCCCCAACACCACGCCGCTGATCGTCTGCCGGCTTGTGTGAACGATGGGGAATAGCGCCAGGGATGCATGAACCACATGCATGAAAAGGAACTTGCAGGGTGAAAGGGTGTTACTGAATCTGAATCCGTTGCTTCAAGCGATGTCGGCCGAACTTCCCGCCAGTCCCCCTATGCCCCCGGATACGGGATTTTCGGGGCTTATCCAGGCGCAGATGAAAGGCGTGGAGCTTGAAGCTCCCGCAGTGCTCGAGGTCGATGGCCTGCCGGTGGAGGGACTGAATCCGGATGTGGATTCGGGTGCCGATGCGGATGGTCTGTCGGTTGATCTGCCGGGAATCGATAGTGTTCAGGCGCCACTTCTCCAAACGGAACTGGCCGTACCGGTGGTGGCGGAAGCGTTGCGGCTCCCCTTGCCGGGGCAGGATGTTGCCGGTGAGAGCGGCACCGAATTGCCGCCGGTCGCAGCGACCACGGTGCTGCTGCGCACGCAGGAACTTGGCGAGGCGGTCGCTGACCTCCTGCGATCGCCGGTGTTGCGGCCGGCCCTTGCGGCCGCGCAGCCGCCGGCTGAGAGCGTTGGCGACGACTCCGTGCTGCCCATGAGCGCACTCCTCGAACGCGTCGCGGATGGTCTGCGGACGATTGCCTCACCGGCAGCGGCCGAACCACTGGCGGCCAGCGCCCAGCCTGTTGCGCAGCGTGTTCTGCAGGCCATTGAGCGATGGCAGACGGCCATGTCTCCGGCTACGGCGTTTCCGGTTGCGTCGGTAACGACGGATGCGCCGGATGTGGTTGCCGGGACCTTACCCACCGTTGAAACCTCACCGCCAGCGGCGTTGTCGTCGGCAACGGCCGCGGCTGTTGGCTTGTCGCCCGTTGTCAGTGAGGCAGTTGCCGCCGTGGTCACCACCGCATCGTCCCGGATCGACGTAAGCGCGCAGCGCGTTGCCGCGCAGGTTGACGCTGAGTCGATGAACCAGGCGGCCATCGTCGCCGCGAGTACTGCGCGTCAGGTGACCGATGCAGCGGAGGCGGCTGCCGTGCTGCCGGTGGAGCTGACGGCACTGAGGCGCCTGGTGGACGCCGCGCTCGGACGCCTGCCTGCCGACGCAAGCACTGCGATGGAGGCGGTTCGAACGGGCACAAGTCCTGACGACACGCTGGATGCGGGCCTCATGGTCAGTGACCTTGATAACGCGCTCGACGCGTTGCTGGATGAGGGTTTCCAGCTGCGTGACGCGGGACTTCAGGGTATGAGCGACAGCGCGACGCAACCGGGTCGTGAACTCCCGGGAAGGGTTGCCGGTGTCGAGACCCGACAGGCGGAACCGAACGTTGCCCTGCCACCCGGCCTGCCGGCGCGAGCAGCGGACAACACGGCACCAGGCGCGCAGGTAAGCGGCCAGGCGGAAGTCTGGCTGCGTCAGGCTGATGAGTTGCCGGAACATATCCTGCAACATGTGGGGCGACTCCATGCCCAGGCGCTGCGACTTCACGGCGCCGGCTACGTCGATGTCATGCAACGGCTGACCCTGACGCTGTATCCCGAAGACCTCGGACAGGTGGATGTGCGCATGCATTCCGCGGATCAGCTCAATCTCAGCTTTGTTGCCCGGGAGGGCGCAACGCGCGACCTGATCGAACAGAACCTCGGCCGCCTGCGTCAGATGTTCGAAGCCAATGGCATCTCGCTGGGCAGCGTCGATGTAGGCAGCGGTCAGACCGCCCACCAGGACCAGAGCCAGCGTGAGCTGGCAAATGCGTTCCGGCTCGGGCGGGGCGCTGTCGGTCCGGTACCGGCGCTTGCCGCCGCAGGCGCTGCAAATCCCGTGATGCGCGCGGATCGGCTGGTCGACATCCGCGCCTGAGCCGGTCGACTAGCCGGTCGTTTCCGGATGGCGGCGTGTGTTTCACCGCCGCCTGAACGTCACGGCCACCCACCCGTACCGCTCTCTCGTGAGTCCCGCGTCAAGCCGCCGGCGTGACCGTGCCCGCATGCCGTCCACTTCCCGGCAGAAACCGGAATCCGTACTAGACTCGAACCGATGGCGCTGATTTTTTGACGCTCGTCAGAAGGTTTGCATGGCATCAGTCGTGGACAGCCGGCGATGCGAAGCGCTCAAGCGGGAAGCGGCTGATAGCCGCTCTGGAACGGGTTTTCGGGACAAGTCATGGCAGCAAAGAAACAGGATCCCAAGGCGGCCGAGAAGGCCACGGATGACGCTGGCGGCAAAGGTGGCGGCAAGAAGATGATCATCATTTTCGCTGTTGTGCTGCTGCTGGCGGTTGGCGGCAGCGTCGGGGGCACGCTGTACTTTCTGAGCGGTGAGGAAGCAGCGCCTGACGATGAGGCGACGGCCGAGGCCGCGCCGGTCTTCACCGAAGCGCTCTACAACACGCTGCGGCCGGCTTTTGTCGTGAACTACACCATCGCCAACAAGCCGCGTTATCTGCAGACGGAACTGGCGATCATGTCCCGCAACCCGGCGGTGATCGATGCGGTGACGGCGCACGGACCGCTCATACGCGCACGTCTGCTGCAGGCACTGTCGGCGCAGAACTTCCTGGATCTGCAGACGCAGTCCGGCAAGGAGGCGTTGCAGGTGGCGCTGCTCGCCGAGGTGAATGCCGTGCTCACGGATCAGAACATCGCCGGCGAGGCCGAGGGTGTGTTGTTCTCCAGCTTTGTGATGCAGTAATGGCGGACCGTAACGTTCTTTCCGAAGAAGAGATCGATGCACTTCTTACCGGCGTCGATCGTGGCGACGTGGAAACTGAAGATGATCCGCCGGAGTCGAACGCGGACATCCGCCAGTACGATCTCACCAGCCAGGATCGCATCGTACGTGGCCGGTTGCCGACGCTCGAACTCATCGGCGAGAAGTTTGCCCGTCAGTTTCGCGTAGACCTGCAGGCGTTGCTGCGTTTCCAGGTCGACGTGGGGGCGGGCGGCGTGCAGGTACTCAAATTTTCGGAGTACACGCAGTCGTTATTCGTGCCGACCAGCATTGGCCTGGCTCGTATTACGCCGTTCATCGGTGCCTGCCTGCTGGTGCTCGACGCCAAACTGATTTACCGCCTGGTGGAGCGCCTGTTCGGCGGCGCCGCGCAGATCGTCGATATCGACGGGCGGGACTTCACGCCTACCGAGCGCCGGGTCATCGATCGCCTCCACGACCTGTTGGGACGGGTGTATCGCCAGGCCTGGACGGACGTGCTGGACATCAACGTGGAGGTCGTTGGTCGCGAGATCAATCCCAACCTGCTGAACCAGTTCAATGCCGATGACGTACTCATGGTGTCCACCTTCCGATTGTCCATGGAAGAAGGCAGCGGCGAGCTGCATATCGCCATCCCGTACGCCGCGCTGGAGCCGTTCAAGAGCATTCTCGACAGCCGCGCGCGGATCGACGGGGAGGAGATCGACAACGAATGGAGTCACCAGCTGGAGTACCGGCTGCTGGATACCGCGGTTCCCGTCAACTGCGAGATTGCCAGTCGCCAGCTGCGCCTGCGGGACCTGCTCGGCATGCAGGTCGGCGATGTCATCGAACTCGACAAGCCGGAACTGCATGAGGTGCAGGTGGGTACACGCTCCATTTTCTACGGACGACTGGGTGAGTCACGCGGCAAGCTGGCGCTGGAATATCTCGAAGACATACCTCGCTGAGACGGTGCTGATCCAGCAGAGGCGAAGCCAAGAACAGGGGAACGCAGATGGCGGAAGAAACGGTAAAAAGCGGAACGGAAGAGAGCCCGATGGCGCGTGAAGCGTCCCGGCCGCAGAACCTCGATGTGGTGCTGGACATACCGGTGCGGTTGTCGATGGAGGTAGGCAATACCAGCATCAGCATCCGCAAGCTGCTCAAGCTCAACAAGGGCTCCATCGTGGAGCTGTCGCGCTCAGCGGGTGAGCCGCTGGATGTGATGGTGAACGGTACCCTGGTGGCGCGCGGCGAGGTCGTGCTGGTGAATGACAAGTTCGGTGTGCGGCTGCTCGACGTCATGAGCCCCGAGCAGAGGTTGCAGAGTCTCAACTGATCATGCACGCCGACTATTTCCAGATTGCGCTTGCACTGCTGTTCATCGTGGCGCTCATCGTCGGACTCGGATTCGTTACCCGCCGCATGACCGGATTTCGGCCAGGGGAGGGAAACGGTATTGCGGTGGTCGCGACGCGCTATCTGGGACCGAAGGAAAAACTCCTGCTGGTGGAAGTGGACGGTACGCGGGTACTGATAGGTGTCGGCGCCCAGCACATGACGCCGCTGGCCCGCCTGCGGAGTCGTGCGGCGCCGTTCGCAAAACAACTGGACATGGCGCTCGACGCAGCAAGCGCGGAGGAAACGCCTTGAATAACACGCTGTCGCGACTCGTGGTGCTTACCGGGCTGCTGTTGCCCGGCGCCGTGTGGGCGCTGCCGGAGATACCTGCCGTCACCGTCACCCAGAACGCGGGTGAGCAGAGTTACGGCGTGAGTCTGCAGATCCTGGCGGTGATGACGGCGCTGACGCTGTTGCCGTCCGCGGTGATCATGCTCACGTCCTTTACCCGCATCATCGTCGTGTTCGCAATCCTGCGGCAGGCCATTGGCATGCAGTCCACGCCATCGAACCAGATCCTGGTCGGGCTGGCGCTGTTTCTGTCGATATTCGTGATGAGCCCGGTACTGCGGGAGATCGACACGCGGGCGCTGGAGCCGTATCTGGCGGAAACGATGGCCCCGGAAGCGGCGCTCGCGGAAGCGTCGGTGCCGGTGAAACGGTTCATGCTGACACAGACGCGCGAAGACGACCTCGACCTGTTTCTCGGCCTGGCCGGCAAGGAAGTGGACGGGGGCGACGACGAGTCGCTGCTCGCAAACGTCGACTTTTTCGTGCTCGTGCCGGCGTTCATGACCAGCGAACTGAAAACGGCCTTTCAGATCGGTTTCGTGCTGTTCATTCCGTTCCTGGTGATCGACATGGTGGTGGCCAGCGTTCTCATGTCCATGGGCATGATGATGTTGTCACCGCTCATCATTTCGCTGCCGTTCAAGCTCATGCTGTTCGTACTGGTGGATGGCTGGGTGCTCATCATGGGGACGCTGGCGTCCAGCTTCGGAGTTTTCGCATGACCTCCGCCGAGGCCCTTTCCCTGTTTGGCGACGGCCTGTTCCTGGTGGTCATCCTGGTGTCATCCGTGGTGCTGCCGAGCCTCGTGGTGGGCCTGATCGTCTCCATCTTCCAGGCGGCGACCCAGATCAACGAACAGACCTTGTCGTTTCTGCCGCGTCTGCTGGCCACCCTGATCACGCTCATGGTGGCCGGGCCGTGGATGGTGGGTACCATCACGGAGTTCACGCACAGCCTGTTCGACCGTATTCCGGGGCTGATCGGCTGACATGCTGCTGCCTGTCGATGACATAGTCGCCTGGTTCCAGGCCGTGGTCTGGACCCTGCTGCGCATCGGAGCATTTCTGATGGTGGTGCCGATCTTCGGCAACCAGCTCGTACCGAAACGTATCCGGCTTGCGATGGCCTGGGTCATGTCCGTGGCACTCGCACCAATGCTCCAGGCGCCGCCACCAGCTCAGGACGTCGAGATGGGAATGCTGGTGAATGCCGCCATGCAACTGCTGGCGGGGGTGGCGCTCGGTTTCGCCACCCAGCTGTTCTTCCAGATATTTGTCATTGCCGGCCAGTTCATTGCCATGCAGATGGGCCTGGGTTTTGCAGCGATGGTGGATCCCGGCAATGGCGTGCAGGTCACGGTGTGGTCGCAGTTTTTCCTGATGCTGGTGACGCTGCTGTTCGTCAGCATGAATGGCCACCTGGTGCTGTTCAAAGTCCTGATCGAGGGGTTTCGCATCTATCCGCTTGGCATCAGCCTGGCGCCACAGGAACTGGCGGGTGCCGTTGTTCGCCTCGGCGGCTGGATGTTCATGGGCGGCGTGATGATCGCCATGCCCGCGGTCATCGCGCTGCTGGTCGTGAACATTGCCTTTGGTGTCATGAGCCGTGCAGCGCCTCAGCTCAATGTCTTCTCGCTCGGTTTTCCTTTTTCGCTGCTGTTCGGCCTGATATTTGTCTTCCTGATGCTCTCGGGCTGGTTGCCGCAGTTCGACAAGCTGGCGCGCGAACTCTTCCTCATCGTCGGCGACTGGACGGGAGGCTAGGGTGGCGGAGCAGGATGACAGCCAGGAACGCAGCGAAGAGCCCTCCTCGCGCAAGAAGGACAAGGCGCGCGAGGAAGGCCAGGCGATCCGTTCGCGGGAGCTCAATACCATGGCGCTGGCGGTTACCGGAGCGCTGGGTGTTTGGCTGCTGGCGCCTGGTGACGCACGCATCGTGGAGGAGATGGCGCGCACGCTGTTCGAGCGCGCGGCCGACCCCGGGATGACGGTGGCCACGGCGCTGCAGATCGGCCTGGAAGCGCTCCTGTGGGCGGTACTGCCCTTTCTGCTTCTCATGAGTCTCACCGGCATTGTGTCGTCGCTGTCGCTGGGCGGACTGGTGTTTTCCACCCAGGTGCTGGCGTTCAAGGGCGAGCGGCTCAGTCCGCTGGCGGGCTTCAAGCGCATTTTCTCGGCACAGGCATTCATGGAGATGGCGAAGTCACTCGCCAAGTTCCTGCTGATCACCTCGGTGGCGATGGGCGTCATCTGGACGCTGCTCGACCGGCTGCTGGGCCTGAGCGTGCTGTCGGTGGAATCGGCCCTGAGCCAGGGGGCCGCCATCGTCGGCCTGGCGCTTCTGATCATGGGGCTGGCATTCATCGTCATCGCGGCCATCGATGTGCCGTACCAGATTCACACGTTCAACAAGCGGCTGCGCATGACCAAACAGGAAGTGCGCGACGAGATGAAGGACCTGGAAGGCAAGCCCGAGGTGAAATCCCGCATTCGTCAGGTGCAGCAGGAAATTGCCCGCCGCCGCATGCTTGCCGATGTACCGGATGCCGATGTGGTGATTACCAACCCCGAACACTTTTCGGTGGCCGTGCGTTATGACTCGGCCGCCATGGGGGCGCCGGTCGTGCTGGCCAAAGGGGTGGATGAGATGGCCATGCGCATCCGGGATGTCGCGCGCACAAGTCGTGTTGTCATGGTGCAGTCACCACCGCTGGCCCGTGCACTGTTCTATACCGTGAAGGTTGGCGGCGAAGTGCCGCAGGGGCTCTACGTTGCGGTCGCGCAGGTACTGGCCTACGTCTATCAGTTGCGCTCATACCGTTCCGGTCAGGCGCCTGACGTCCCCGTCTATCGGGAGACGCCGCTGCCGGAGGAATTCAGGACACCGCCGGGCAGCCCCGCGGAAGGTGAGGAAGCATGATCGCGCGTCTGCAGAACATTGGTCTCGGCATCCCGGTCCTCCTGCTCCTGTTGCTGGCGCTGATGACCATCCAGGTGCCCACGTTGCTCCTGGACGTGGCCTTCACCTTCAATATCGCGTTGTCCATTGTCGTGCTGCTGGCAAGCGTCTATGCGCTGCAACCGCTTCAGTTCGCTGCCTTCCCGACGGTGCTGCTGGTCGCCACGCTGATGCGTCTGGCGCTGAACGTTGCGTCCACGCGTGTCGTGCTGCTGGAAGGGCATGAGGGCGGTGCCGCCGCCGGACAGGTCATCGAGGCCTTCGGCGAGGTGCTGGTCGGCGGCAACTACGTGGTCGGTCTGGTTGTGTTCGTGGTGCTGGTGATCATCAATTTTGTGGTGGTCACGAAAGGTGCCGGCCGGATTTCTGAAGTCAGCGCGCGGTTTACCCTGGATGCCATGCCAGGCAAGCAGATGGCCATCGATGCGGATCTGAACGCCGGCATCATCGATCAGGTGAAGGCGAAGCAGCGTCGTGAGGAAGTGTCCCGCGAGGCTGACTTCTACGGCGCCATGGACGGCGCCAGCAAATTTGTGCGGGGCGATGCCGTCGCCGGCATCCTGATCATGCTCATCAACGTCGTCGGCGGGCTTGTCATCGGCGTGGCGCAGCACGATCTCAGCTTCAGCGATGCGTTGCAGAAATACACGCTGCTGGCCATCGGCGATGGACTCGTTGCCCAGTTGCCATCGCTGCTGCTTTCCACCGCGGCGGCGGTGATCGTGACGCGCGTCAGCAGCGAGCACGACATGAGCGCGCAGATCATGAAAGAGATGTTCGACGATCCGCGCTCGCTCGGCGTCACCGCCGCGGTGCTGTTTGTGCTCGGTATCGTGCCCGGAATGCCCCACGCGGTGTTCATTATCCTGGCCGCCATCGCGGGTGGCAGCGCCTGGCTCATCGCACGCCGAACCGCAGCCAGGGCGGGCGGCGACGACGATGACCTGCCTGCGCCTGCACCGCCACCGGAGGGCACTGTGGATGTCGGCTGGGAGGACGTCTCGCCGGTGGATGTTCTTGGCCTGGAAGTGGGCTACAAGCTGATTCCACTGGTCGATCGCAGTCAGGACGGCGAACTGCTCAAGCGGATCAAGGGTGTGCGAAAAAAGCTGTCGCAGGAGTTCGGCTTTCTCGTGCCATCGGTGCACATCCGCGACAACCTGGAACTGGTGCCCAATGGCTACCGCATTTCGCTTCTGGGTGTCACCCTCGGCGAAGCCCAGATCATGGTCGATCGCTGGATGGCGATCGATCCCGGTGAGGTGTTCGGCTCGCTGGAGGGCATACCCACCAAAGATCCCGCATTTGGCCTGTCTGCACTCTGGATCGAAGCCTCGCAACGCGAAGCGGCGCAGTCGCTCGGCTACACGGTGGTGGATGCCAGCACCGTGGTGGCTACCCACCTGAACCAGGTCATGCAGGACCACGCCTCGGAACTCCTGGGACACGACGAGGTACAGAAACTCGTTGATCTGCTGGCCGAGATTTCACCGAAGCTCGCCGAACAGCTGGTGCCCGGCGCCGTGTCACTCTCCGGTCTGCTCAAGATCCTGCAGTCGCTGCTCGCGGAGAAGATTCCAATACGTGACCTGCGCACGATCGCCGAGGCGCTCACCGAGGCTTCCGCAGTGAGCAAGGATCCTGCTTTCCTCCTGCAGGCCGTACGCGCGTCACTGGGACGCATGATCGTGCAGAACATTTATGGCGGCGAACCGACCCTGGACGTCATCACGCTGGACGCTGAACTCGAACAGTTGCTCGACCAGGCGCGCCGACAGGGCAGCGATGCGGCCCCGGTTCTGGAGCCGGGGCTGGCGGAACGCCTGTCGAACTCGCTGATCGCCGCCGCGGACCGGCAGGAGATTGCCGGCAAGCCGGCGGTGGTGCTGGTGTCCAGCGCGCTGCGGGCCATGCTGGCCCGGTTCGTGAAATTGTCACGCCGCGTGATTCACGTGCTGGCTTTCGAGGAAATACCGGACAACAAGCAGATCACCGTGGTGGCGACCATCGGCCGTTCCGGCTGACGGTGAGACGCCAGGTGGCGCAGGTGGAGACAGGGAGACGGATCGATGTTGAACAGTGGTTTGCGACAGGAACGGGCGTCTGCGGACGGGCGGGGCATCCGGGAGTTCACCGGGTCAAGCATGCCGAACATCCTGGCCCAGATTCGGAGCGCGTTCGGCAAGGACGCCATCATTCTCGACAAGCAGCGCGTCAACGGCCGACTGGTGGTGATGGCTTGTGGTGAACAGGATCTGGCCATGGATGCTCAGGGGATGGAACTGGTCCTCGGGCCGGTGCCCGAAGCCGGGCGTGACAGTGTTCCGCTTCGAACGTCCCAAGTACGGGACTCCACGCGGGGAGGGAGGGCGAGTTCGCTGAGCCAGCCCGGTGCCGCCGCGGCGATCCTCGAGCAACTCGGTTTCGGCACGGCGCTGATCCAGGTGGTTCAGCGTGGGGATGCGTCGTTGAGCCTCGGACAACGTCTGGCGGAGGCGCTGCTGCCGCCATTGACCGCCGACGACGAGGCCGGGATTCGCGCCTGGCGGTTCAGCGGTCTGGCCGGGCACGGCAAGACCACCATGATCGCGCGTCTCATCGCGGACGCGGCGGCGCGCGGTTCCGCCGGCGAACTGCGCGTGGTCAGTACCGACGCCGCCCGGCTCGGGGCCACCTGGCGCCTGGAGAAGCTGGCGGAACTGGCGGGCGTGCCCTTTCGACAGGCCAGCGAGCGGACGCTCGATGGCCTGGTGCGCGAAGCCACGGGACGGGTGCTCATCGATACGGACGGCAGCACGGCCGGTGCACGTATCCGGTCGCGCGCCGCTGCCAGCGGACCTCGCATCGCAGACGTTGTGGTGGTGTCGGCGGCTGCCTCGGCGGGTGTGGTGCGACGGGTGCTGGACGACGCGCCCGCGGGTGCGCGTATTGCGCTGACGCAACTGGATCTGACCGATCAGCCGGGCGAAAGCCTGACGGCCATCTGGCGCGAAATTCGCAACGGCAAGCGCCTGCGGTGGTTTGCCTATGGCCAGGATCTGGATGGATCCCATCAGCCGGCGAACGTCAGCAATCTGGCGCAGTGGCTGGATACGGCAATTGCGGCGGCGGCGAATTGACCACCCGCCAACCCGTACTAACGTTCTATCAGGCTGCTGAAAAAGCAGCCTGGTATGCCAGCCAGGGATGGCTGGCCCGAAAATGCAGCGGAAACCGCTGCATTGGCGCGAGTCGGCGAAGCCGACGACTGGTGAAACAAGTCCAGGATGGACGTTTCAGCATCCTCTCATGGAACGAAGTTCCATGCGTGACAGCGCTGGCAATCGCAACTTGGCCAGCTGTCAGGCCGGCAATTGCTGAAACCAGTCCGGGAGCGGCGGTTTCAGCAGCCAGTCAGGGCCGGGTCACCGGAAACGGATGATCGTGGCCACGACGGTTGAGCGCGGCCGGGGAGCGAGGTACGCAGGGAGCCCGGAGTAGGTTGTGGCATCGGCCATGGCCGGTTTGTGAGCAACGAAAGGAGCGGAAATGGAACATGGAAGCCTGAGACCCATCCAGGTGGTTGCCATCACGGGTGGCAAGGGTGGTGTCGGCAAGACCAATGTGTCGGTGAACCTCGGTGTGGCGATGTGCCGTATGGGACGGCGCGTTACGCTGCTGGACGCGGACCTCGGTCTTGCCAATGTGGATGTGTTGCTCGGCCTGAAACCGCGGCACACGCTCAAGGATGTCCTGGACGGTTCCGTTGCCCTGACCGATGTCATTGTCGAGGGTCCGCTCGGCCTCAAGATCGTACCGGCTGCGTCAGGCATGCAGGAGATGGTGCGGCTCGGACCGCAGCAGCATGCAGGTCTCATCAGCGCCTTCAGCGATATCGCGCATCAGATGGATGTGCTGCTCATCGACACCGCGGCCGGCATTTCCGACGAAGTGATCAGCTTTCTCTGCGCCGCCCAGGAAATTCTGGTGGTGGTCTGTGACGAGCCCACCTCCATCACGGACGCGTATGCGCTGATCAAGGTGCTGAACCAGCGGTACGGGATCGACCGCGTGCGCGTGGTGGCCAACATGGTACGAACCGAGGAGGAGGGCGCCCGTGTATTCGAGAAGCTGCAGGGCGTAAGCGAGCGGTTCCTCGACGTGCAGCTTCTGCACGCCGGCTCGGTGCCGTTTGACGATCATCTGCGCCGGGCCGTGCGCAAGCAGCGTGCGGTCGTGGACCTCTATCCCATGAGCAAGGCGGCCCGCTCGCTGCTGCGCCTGGCGGAGGAGGTGGACAGTTGGCCGATACCGGCCGTGGCCAGCGGCCATCTCGAGTTCTTTGTCGAACGTCTGGTGGCCGAACACCGGGTGGGATAATGCGCAATCCGGTAGCCGCGTACACTGCCACGGCGAGTGATTCGCAGCGGATCATCCAGGAACATCAGCCACTGGTGCGACGCATCGCGCACCGGTTGATGGCGCGCCTGCCTGACAGCGTGCAAGTGGACGACCTGTTGCAGGCCGGCATGATCGGCCTGCTGGAAGCGGCCGCGAAATACGACGGCTCGATGGGCGCAAGTTTCGAGACCTACGCGGGTATCCGCATTCGTGGCGCGATGCTGGACGAGGTTCGGCGGGGCGACTGGGTGCCGCGTTCGGTGCATCGCAACGCCAGGGCCATCAGCGAGGCGACCCGTCGCATCGAGGCCGAAACCGGGCGCGAGGCGCACGGCACCGAAGTTGCCGATGCCATGGGCATCGATCTCGAGGCGTTTCACAGGATGCTGTCGGATTCCCGCGGTGCGCGCCTGTTCAGCCTGGAGGAACTGACGGACGTCGATCCCGATCTCGTGCAGGCGCCAAGCGCCAACGAGGTGGAAGGCCTGCATCTGCAGCACACCTTCCAGCGTGAGCTGGCGCAAGCGATCGACTCCCTGCCGGAACGCGAGAAGCTGGTCCTGTCCCTTTACTACGACGAGGAACTGAATCTGAAGGAAATCGGTGCGGTGCTCGGGGTGAGCGAGTCCCGCGTCTGCCAGATCATGGGCCAGGCGACCACGCGATTGCGGGCGCGGGTTGCCGACTGGGTCGATCGGGACGATGAGTAAGCTGGCGGTTTTTGGCGTCGTGCTCGGGCTTGGCGCCATTGCGCTCGGCAACGTCATGCATGGGGGACTGTTCAGCACGCTCGTCAATCTGCCGGCCCTGGTGATCGTGTTCGGCGGCACGCTAGGCGCGGTACTTGTGCAAACGCCTGGTGGCACGCTGGCCGGCACCGCTGCGCTGGTGCGGCGATCTGTCAGCGGCGAGCCGATGGACCTGCGTCAGCGCGCCCGGCAGATCGCGGACTGGAGCCGGCTGATTCGGCGCGAAGGCATGCTGGGGCTCGAAAAGATTGCGGAACGGCAGGCTGATCCGTTCATTGCCCGCGGGCTGGCCCTGGTCGCCGATGGCGCGCCCACGCGGACCATCCGCGAGATCCTGGAAGTCGAACTGGACCAACGCCTGGAAAAAGGGCTGGATGCGGCCGGCGTGTTCTCGAGTCTCGGCGGCTATGCGCCAACCATCGGCTTGATCGGCGCGGTGCTCGGACTCATTCAGGTGATGGGTAACCTGACGGATCCCGGTCAGCTCGGCCCCGGCATTGCCACGGCCTTCGTCGCCACGATCTACGGCGTGGCCGCCGCCAACCTGCTGTTTCTGCCAGTAGCGGAACGGCTCAAGGCGCTGGTGATCAACGAGGCCAGCAGTTACGCCATGATCGTCGATGGCCTGGTGGCGCTGGCGGAAGGCGAGCATCCCCGAGTGATCGAAACCCGGCTGGCGGGTTACCTGGGCAGGCCGTGACAACACCTCGCACGGAGCCGGTGCTCTGGCAGGAGCCGCCAGCAACTTCCGGCGACGTTGCCGAACCGGGTGAGTCCGCCTGGTCGCACGTAGGCAATGCCTACACACCCATGCCCCTGGACGTCACGCTCCAGTCGGCCGGCCCGCCCGGCTCGGCAGCCGACAATCTGCTGGCGCATCGCCGGGAAAGAGCGCAGCGGTTGCGTCTGCGTCTGGCGGGCGCCGACAACCGGGGTCGCTGGCTGGTGTCCTACGCGGATTTCATGACGCTGTTGTTCGGCTTCTTTGTGGTGATGTACGCCATCTCTTCGGTGAACGAGGAGAAGTACAAGGAACTGTCCGCGACATTGTCCGGCATCTTCGAAAGCGTACCGCTCACTGACAAGGCGGTGCAGATAGGCGAGCCGCAGACCGCGGTATCCTCCGATATCGTGCCGGTCGCGGACACGCCGGCGCGCGAGGAGCCCGTTGCCGGTGACACGAAGATGCGCACCTCCCGTGACTATGCGCAGAGTACACTCGGCGGCTTCGCCGATGCCGCCGGTATGCAGATCGCCAGCAATGACCACTGGCTGGAGATCAGCCTGGATTCCGAACTGGCGTTCGCTCAGGGCAGTGCCTCGCTTCGCGCCGAGGCGGCGCGCTATCTGAAGGAAATTTCGGCCTACCTCAAGAGTTTTCCGAATCCGGTCACGATAGAGGGCTACACGGACAACGTGCCCGCGGAAAATTCCCGCTTTGGCTCCAACTGGCAGCTATCGGCGGCGCGCGCCGCAGCCGTGGCGGATTACCTCAGCGGCCAGGGCATCGATTCCGAACGCCTGTCGTCGGTGGGCTACGGGGAAAATCACCCCATCGCCACCAACGCGACTCCGGAAGGACGCGCACGCAACCGTCGGGTCGTCCTGGTGGTCGCGCACAACGGCAACCTGCCGCGCAATCTCAATACGGCGCCGGAGACAAGTGCGTTTGCGTTCGTACGGCATGCCGACGACAACGCGCCGGTTCTGCCGCAGCGCCGTACCGGGGAGGGCGGACTGCTGTTCACGAACGACGAGGCGGCGCCAGTGAGCGCGCCATGAGGGGTTGCCGGCGTATCCGCAAAGGCTGCGTCGGCTGGTAGAGTGCGCCCCTTCCTTACCGATCACGGATAGCGTCCCACGATGGCGGACCCGAACGCGCCCGAGAGTTATCCCACCCGCTGGTGGACCCTGCTCGGCTATCGAGACTATCGTCTCCTGTGGGTCGCCTTGTTGGGTTCC
>JACKNX010000014.1 GCA_024234635.1 Pseudomonadales bacterium
GCCTGAAATGGACGAGGTTGCAACGGTTCTACCAAAACCGGCGATGCCCCGAGAGCCACGAACAAGCCCGCCTGGGCGAGCTCGAATGTGACGTGGTGGTATGCGCGTGGCTACCTCGAACTCTATTCACTGGAGTGATGAGAGTCAGAGATAACCTGGCTTCGGTTCATGCGGCCTACTCAGGGCCGATGGTTCTGGAGTGCACATCCAAGAGCTATCCGTGCACCTTGTGTTCTGGGAAATCACAGCCCAGATTTCGAAACGAATCTTTCTGGTAGTGCGTTCAAGCGCCCAACGCTGAATGGTCGGTTCGAAGCCGTCTAGAACCGGCATCTCCCCTCCCGGAAAGAAAATTCAAACACGTCAGAAGCTTACCACCAAGCGTCGCGATGCAATTGCTGTATTAGTGGCCCGGAGCCGTTTTCCTGCGCCGTCTAGTTCCGGCCTTTTTCGTGAAATTGCTGCCCGAAGCCAGCTATCTTACGGGGAAACGCATGCGGTCGTGGTTGATCGGGTTTCTCGCAAACGTCCGTTCGTTCGCGGACAATGCACTGATGCTGCCTGTCTCATGCCCGACTGATATTTACCGATGGAAATGCTCGTGACCGAAGACCCAAGCGGATCTCCAGCGCATGGCGCTGACACTTCGGCCGATCAAACAATTATCTGGCGTCACTTCCAGACTCACGCGGCGGGTGTCTTCCACCGCAACCGTCCGCGTCTGGATGCGCAGATTGCATACGTGCTCAAACACTGTAGGCGTGACAGCGGCGCCTGCGTGGTGAATGTGGGGCCGGGCAACGGCTACCTGGAGGATCGCTGCAGGGAACTGGGTCTGCGCGTCATCTCCATTGATCCGGATACGCGCACGGTGGAAGCGATGCAGGCGCGCGGTCATGTGGCGCACGCGGCCTACCTCGACGCGCTGCCGCTCCCGGATGCGTCGGTGCAGTGTCTGGTTGCCTCCGAAGTGCTCGAGCACATTCCCGAGGCGGCGTTGGCGGGATCCCTGGCGGAAGTGCGTCGTGTGCTGGCGCCAGGCGGGATGTTCGTGGGCACGGTGCCCCATGCTGAAAGGCTGGAAGACAATCAGGTTGTCTGCCCGCACTGTGCCGAGCTGTTCCACCGCTGGGGGCACCAGCAGAGTTTTACGCCTCAGCGTCTGCGCGGTCTGCTGCTGGCCGTCGGTCCGTCACCCAGGGTGGTGGTGCGTGGCTTTGTCGACTGGCGGCGTCGCTCACCGGCCGGCCTGTTCAAGTCGCTGGTCAGGGCTGTTGCGGCGCGATTGGGCTGGGGCATCGCCAGTCCCAACATCCAGTTTCGCGTCACGCGCGGCTGAGCCGCCGGCCGTCACTGCCCGGATCCCGCCGTTCGGTGTTCCGCGTGCGGGCTTCCCCTGCTAGGCTGGGCCGCGTGCATCACAGCGGGAGGAGCGGGGCAATGGCACATGATCTGGTCATTCGGGGCGGCACCGTCGTCGACGGCAGCGGCGCGGAGCGCTTTGAGGGCGACGTGGCGATTGACGGCGACCGTATCGTCGCAGTGGGCAAGGTGTCCGGGACCGGCCACCGCGAGATCGACGCGCGTGGCCAGGTGATCACGCCCGGCTTCGTGGACATTCACACGCACCTGGATGCGCAGATCGCCTGGGATCCGGTGGCGTCGTCCTCCTGCTATCACGGCATTACCTCCGGCGTGCTCGGCAATTGTGGCGTGACGTTTGCGCCGTGCCGGCCTGAGGACCGGGAATATCTGGCGGCGATGATGGAGTCGGTGGAGGACATACCGGCAACGAGCATCCTCCAGGGGCTTCCGTGGGACTGGCAGACCTATGGCGAATACCTGTCATCGATCGACCGCATGCCCAAGGGCATCAACGTTGGTGGCATGGTGGGTCATTGCGCTGTGCGCTATCACGCCATGGGTGAGCGCTCGCTGAGTGACGAGCCCGCCAACGCGGAGGATCTGGCCCGCATCACGGCGCTGGTGGATGAAGCCATGGGTGCGGGGGCGCTGGGGTTTTCCACGTCGCGCACGTTCATGCACAAGGTGCCCGACGGGCGGTGTGTGCCCGGCACCTACGCGGACGTGGCGGAAATGCTCGCCGTTGGACGCGTTCTCGGCCAGCACGGCAAAGGCGTTTTCGAGGCCGCGGCGCGCCTGGGCGAAGGAGAGCGGGAGGCGCACCTGCCGAATACCCGGGCCGAAGTGGCCTGGATGGGCCAGGTCTCCCGTGAAAATCAGATTCGCGTGACATTCGGGCTTCTGCACAGCAATCGCCGGCCCGATCTCTATCAGCGCGTCATCGACTTCGCGGAGGCGGAAAACGCGCAGGGTGCGCGGCTGCGTCCGCAGACCACCTCGCGTGGCGTCGGCATCCTGTTCGGGCTGGATCATCGCACGCCGTTTGCTGCCTCGTCCGCCTGGCAGGCGTTGGCGAAGCTGCCCCCGGCCGAACGGCTGGCTGCGCTGGAAGACCCCCGGCAGCGGGCGGCCTTGAGTGAACTGGAACATCCCGTGCCGATCGACCTCGGCATGACGTACGTGCTGCTCGACGGCGCGGTGAACTACGCCCACGAGGAAAGCAATGCGCTTACCGCCCACGCGCGGCGCATGGGCCTTTCCCCTGTGCAGGCATTCATCGAACTCAACCGTCGGCACAACGGGCGGGTGGTGCTGTACTACCCGGGTCTCAACCAGAGCATGGATGCCATCGAAGCCATGCTCACCAATCCCACCGTGGCGATGGGGCTGGCGGATTCCGGCGCCCATGTCGGTCAGATCATGGATGCCAGCTCCCCAACCTGGCTGCTGAGCTACTGGGTGAACAAGCGCGGGCTGTTTACGCTGGAAGAGGCTGTGCGGCGATGGACGTCAGATACCGCGGAGCTGTTCGGTATTCGCGAACGGGGGCAGGTCAGGCCCGGCTGGTACGCGGATCTGAACGTCATCGACGTGGATGCGCTGGAGGTCTGCCTGCCGGAATACCGGCACGATTTCCCCGGTGGCGCCGGTCGCTACGTGCAGGAAGGGCGTGGCTATGCGCATGTGATCGTGAACGGGCAGCCCTTCATGGAAAACGGTGCGCACACCGGTGCGCTGGCTGGCGTAACGCTACGCAGTTGATGTCATGAGCGTCGCGCCGTGGGTGCTCATTACCGTCGGCGCGGCGTTCCTGCAGAACCTCCGGTCGTTCCTGCAACGGCGCCTCACGGGGCAGCTGTCCGTGAATGGTGCCAGCTATGTACGCTTTGCCTACGCGCTGCCGTTTGCGGCGTGTTATGCGGCGTGGCTGGGGATGCGCGATCCCGTTGGCATGCCAGGCCCCGACTTTTTCCTTTACAGCGGGGTTGGCGGTATCGCCCAGGTGCTGGCGACGGTGGCGTTGCTGGCGTCCTTCAGCGGCGGCAACTTTGCCGTCGGCACCGCGCTCTCCAAAACGGAAACGCTGCAGGCGGCGTTGTTTGGCCTGTTGCTCCTGGGGGAGGGGGTGTCGGCCATTGCGCTGGTTGGGGTTGTGGTCAGCTTTGCCGGTGTGGTGCTGCTGTCCAGTCGCGGTTCGCTGCTGGCGCTGTCCCGGATTGAGCGCGGTGTTGCCGCCGGATTGCTCGCGGGCACGGGGTTTGCCATCTCCGCGGTGGCCTATCGTGGCGCTGCGCTGGCGCTGCCGGCGGGGGATGCCGTGACGCGGGCGTCCGTGACCCTGCTTTCGGCCCTCACCATCCAGACGGCAACGGCGGGGCTTTATCTGGCGCTGCGCGAGCGAGGCGAACTGCAACGGGTGTGGGCGGCGCGCCGTACGGGCGTGCTTGTTGGTCTCATCGGTGCCACCGCCTCGGTCGGCTGGTTCACCGCCATGACGCTGACAAACGCCGCGCTGGTGCGGGCAGTCGGGCAGGTAGAGCTGCTGTTTACCTTTGCAACCGCGCTCTGGATACTGCGGGAAAAGGTGGCGCTGGCCGAAGTGGTGGGGGCAGTGCTGGTACTGGGCGGAATTCTGTTACTGCTCTGACGCGTTCAGGGCAGGCGTACTGTCAATTCAATCAATAGGGGGAACTCATGAGCTACCAGACCATTCAGGTGGAGAACCGGGGTGATGTATGCGTCATCACGCTGAACCGGCCGGACCGGCTCAATGCCTGGACCTACGAGATGGCGGCAGAGCTGGCGGACGCGGTCACGGCGGCCAATGCCGATGATGATATTGGTGCCATCGTCATGACCGGTGCCGGACGCGGCTTCTGTGCCGGCGCGGATGTGGAAGCCGTCTTCAAGGCGCAGGCCGAGGGCGGCGCGCCGGCCGCGCGGGTCCGGCCCACTGACTGGGTGCAGCTTGTACGCGATGCCAAGCCGATGGTCGCCGCGATCAATGGCGCGGCCATTGGTCTTGGCACCACGCTGGTATTGCCCATGGATTACCTGGTGGCGAGCACCCAGGCCAAGCTCAGCCTGCGCTTCGTGAAGATGGGTCTCGTGCCTGAACTGGCCAGCTCCCGCTTCCTGTTCGCCCGCGTGGGCTTTGGCGCCGCCAACGAACTGATGCTTACCGGGCGCACGGTCAGTGGCGAGGAGGCGCAGCAGCTCGGTCTCGTGGACCGGGTGGTTGCCCCCGAGGCGTTGCTTGACACCGCCATTGCCGTAGCCCGCAGCATGGGCGAAAACCCGAGTGTGGCGCTGCGCATGATCAAGCGGCTGGCGACGGAAAATGCCGCGGAAACGGATATTCGCACCATTCAGGGCCGCGAAGGCGAGGCATTGAAGGTGGCCTACGCCTCGCCGGAACACCGCGAAGCCATTGCGGCGTTCCTCGAGAAGCGCACGCCGGACTTCAAAACCGCCCGCTCCGGCTGAAACGCACGCCCATCCCCGGACCGGGTCGGGAAAGGCCCGGTTCCCTGCGCGTGACAGGTAACCGGCGCCACCCCCGGCATAGCGCGACGATGCCCCGGCAACGGAGTGTGGCCCGGTTCACAGCCGAAATCCGAATGCTTGCCTATGCTTTCTCCAAATACCGCATTGGAAAAGCAGCGTGCAGGACGACAGGAAGTCGTTTACAGGCGGGTTGACCGCACCCGGTCGGCTGAAGGTTTCGTGGCAGGAACAGGAGTATTGGCTCACCCCGGGTGAGTCGTTGCTGCTGGGCGCCGGCGCGCCTGCCGATATCGTCATCTGCGAACCGTTTGTTTCCCGAGCCCACGCAACGCTTACCTGGCCAGAGGCAGGCCACTCGGCGGAGCTGGTCGATCATTCCACCAACGGCACGCTGGTCCAGACGGAGGACCAGCAGGTCACGCGCCTGCATCGGGGCGCGATCGCGTTGTGGGGCTGCGGCTGGCTGAGTCCGGTGGCGCCGCTCGCGGCGGCAACGGCTGTGCGGTACCAGCATGTCTGAAGCCCAGCATCTTCACCGAAGCGTACGGGAATTTGTTACCGCCTGTCGGTCGCATCGTGGCAACGTACGCAAGCTCAACGAAGATGCGGTGCTTGCCAACGGCGACGCTGATCTGTGGGTTGTCGCCGACGGCATGGGCGGGCATATGGCAGGCGATCACGCCAGCCGCGCCATTGTTACCGCGCTGTCGGATCTCCGCTTCACCGACGCGGTGACTCTGGCGGACCGGCTCGATGAACTCGAGGACATCCTCATCGGTATCCACGACACGTTGCAGCGCTATGGCCGGGAACAGTTCGGCGGCGCCACGGTCGGCAGTACCGTCGCGGCCATGCTGGTGCACGAAGGCCATGCCCTGGCCGTGTGGGCCGGCGACAGCCGGTTGTACCGGCTGCGTGATGGACGCCTGGAACAGGTGACGCGTGATCACAATCCCGTGTCCGATCTGCTCGATGTGGGCGAAGTTACCGAGGCGGAAGCGCTCACCGCCGATACCAATGTCATCACCCGGGCTGTTGGCGGGCATGGTCCCCTGCATCTCGATCTTGTGTTGCTGGACGTTCAGAGCGGCGACGACTATCTGTTGTGCACCGATGGCCTGTACCGGGAGCTCAGCCACAACGAGCTGGAATCGATTCTGGGGGCCCGTGCTGGCGATGATGTGGAGCGGGTGGCCGACCGGCTTCTCGATCGCTGTCTGCAGGGTGTCGCGCAGGACAACGTTTCCCTGATTGTCACGCACGTGCGCGAAGGCTGATGCCATGAGCGATGAGGCACCCAGGGATCTCACTCTGCTGCGTCCGCAAAGCCGTGGTCGGCTCAATGCACAGGTTTCACGGGAGGAAGCGACCGACGCCGCGACCCCACGCGTTCTGAAGTCGCGCTTCGTCCTGGAGGAACGCCTCGGTACCGGCGGCATGGGTACCGTGTACAGGGCGCGGGATCTGCGCAAGGTGGAGGCCCGTGACCGTTCGCCGCACGTGGCGGTGAAAGTGCTCAACGCCGACATCCGGCGGCATCCGGAAGCCTTCATTGCGCTGGAACGCGAAGCCGTTCGCTCCCAGCAGCTGGCGCATCCGAACATCGTCTCGATCTACGATTTTGACAAGGACGGCAACGTCCCGTTCCTTACCATGGAGCTTCTCCAGGGGCGGGAGCTGGGCGTTCTGCTGCAGTCCTATCCACATGGCTTGCCGGACGAGTTGGCCTGGCCGCTCGTGCGCGGCATGTGTGAGGGCTTGTCCTACGCGCACGCCCAGGGTGTCGTGCACGCGGACTTCAAGCCAGGCAATGTGTTTTTTACCGAAACCGAGCAGGTGAAGATTCTCGACTTCGGCCTGGCGAGGGCGGTACAGATTCAGCACGAGGGCGGGGAAGATACCGCGTTCGATCCCGTGCATCTCGGCGCGTTGACGCCTGCTTACGCTAGCCTGGAGATGATTCGCGGCGAGCCGCCCGAGGCGAGGGACGACCTCTATGCCCTGGCGGTGGTGATCTACATGATCTTCACGGGGCGTCACCCCTACGACCGCAAGGCGGCGGACGAAGCACTCGAAAACGGCATGGTGCCTGACCGGCCCCGGCGCCTCGGCTTCCGCCAGTGGCGAGCCCTGCGGGCGTCGCTGGCGCTGGAGCGGGACCAGCGCCCGGCCAGCGTGCAGCACCTGCAACAGGCGCTACTCGGGCGTACCAACTGGACGACCCGGATCGGCGCGGCTGCTGCCGTGGTGATGTTTGGCGTGGCCACGAGTTTTTATGTCATCGAAGCGGCGCAGATCGACGATGTACGGGATGAGGTGCGCCAGGTCACGCTGCTCGATGTACAGGCTGCCCGTGTCAGCAGCCTTGTCGAGGAGCCCCTGCTGGATCCGGTGTGGCTGCAGCGACTGGACGCGGAATTGCAGGCGCTGGCCGCCGTGGATGCGGATGGCGCGGCGGTGACGGTATATCGACGCCAGGCGGGTGACGTGGTGGCCGCAGGTATCGCCAGCCGGCCCACGGTTGCCGAAGCGTCCCGGCTGTTTACGAACGCAGCGTATCTCCTCCCGTCGCCAGCCATGCAGCGTGCGCTTGCGACATCGCTCGGCAAGGCGTTGTCTTCGCTCGTTCCGATCGCTGATCTGCCCAGAGGCGATCCGACGGTACGCAGCGCGCTGGCCGATCTGACGAGCGTTCAGAACGTGCTCTCGGAGACCGGTCACCTGCTCGATGTGGAAGTCGTGTCCGCCCTGACGGCGCAGAGTGCGCAGGTACTCGATGCGCTTGTGGAGGACGTGCGTCGTCTTCATGCCCAGGGGGACAGCGGGGAACTGGCGTCCACCTTCATTGAGGCGGCGCAGGGCTGGGACTTTGCGGCAGGCGCGGTGGAAGTGCTTCGTCAGTTGCAGCCGCGCAAGGTGGCAGCGCCCAGGTCGGCTGTGACGCCGGCGCGCAAACCCGCGCCGGCGGCGTCCCCGGGGGTATCGCTGCAGCCGCTGAAAGACCTGCTGGCCGCGTCCTGTCTGCGCCTGGACATTCCCGGCGTTGCAACGCTTCTGCGTGGGTACCAGCAACAGCCGGCTGTCTTCAAACAGGCGCGCAGTGCAACCAGCGAGCGGTTGGAAGCCTGCATCGGTGAACTGGAAAGTGTCGATGTGGAGCTGGCCCGGGGGCTGCATCGCGACGTGCAGGTGCTGCTCGATGGCCTGGTATCGCTGAACATTTCCGCGCCGGATGCTTGCGCCGCGCCGGAAACAGGTGCCAACGGGCATGTACGGTGTCGCGACACCGCGTCTTTCGGCAAGGCGCCGGAGCTGACGATTCTGCCCGGCGGCGACGGCGCTGCCGCCCTGGCGGTGACGCGCACCGAGATCAGCACGCGTGACTTTGCCGTGTTCTGCGCGGCCACCGGCCGGTGTGAAATTCCTGCCAGCGACTTTCCGGTGACCGGTGTTGCCCCGGCCCTGGTAAAGGAGTTTGCCGACTGGCTGAGCCGCGAGACCGGGCATCGGTATCGCCTCCCGACCAGTGCCGAATGGCTTCGCCTGGTGGACGCCCGCGCGCCCGGGGCGCGGCAGTGCGGCAGTCGTTTTCTCGGTCGCGGGCGCCCGGTCCCCGTTTCCGAAGGCGCCGAGGCGGGCAACGGTTTGCTGCATGTCGCGGACAACGTCCGGGAGCTGGCCTGGGACGAGGGGGCCGCCTGGGTCATGGGCAGCGGTTTTCGGGACAAAGGCGAAGACTGCGCCAGCGACCGGCGAATACCGCTGGCGGATGGCGTGGACGATGCCACGGGTTTCAGATTGATCAGGGAGTTGTCGTGAAGCTGATGCGCTTGAGTCCGGAATCCCAGCGTCTGCGTCGCATTGCCCGTGCGTACGCGGCGGGTGAATCGTCGCTCACGGATTACCGTCACCTGCGACGCCAGATCCTCAATGGGCTTCAGCAGGCAATGGGTCGGCAGGCGGACGACACCCACCGCCGCCCCGGCATGGGGAGTTGGACGCGTCCCTTCGATGCGGCGGAAACTGTCACGCGGGCGCCGATTGCGGCCGTTGCCGCCGTGCCGGCATCGTCAGCGGCTCGTTCTGCGCTGCCGCCCCGGCGTGGCCCGCGGATCAGCAGCCGGTGGCTCATCGCCGGACTTGGCCTGGTGATCCTGTCCCTGTGGGCGGCGCTGCGCGCCTGATCGCGCACGGTCCGGCCAACTGCGCCAGTCCTGATTCTGCAGCGATTTCCGTGGTCGCCTGTTAGCGGCCGCTAACCCGGCTTCGGAAGCCCCTTATTCACATCCACGGGAATGCGCAATGCTTTCGTCACATTGCGTTCTGACGTTCATGCTTGTTTGTTGATATTGATCTCAACTTGTTGAAATAAATACCAATTCGAAAGAAATTTTTGGCGTGGGGTTGACAGTAGGCCAAATGCCGGAGTCTCGATTTGCACGCAGTTCGCCCAGTTATCCTCAGGGTTATCCACAGGCTTGTCCCCACCCCCCGGCTGAGCAAACGATCTGAGTTTCTCCGGTTTGGACCGGCGGCCGGCCGGGCTTCGCGATCCGCCCCGGCAGCGTGCGCGGGGGCAATCTCGCGGCGGTTGCGGCGCCGCTTGCAATGGCGGCTGGATTCGCTGAACGTCGCGCTGTAACTCCCCGGCATGGCGGTGTCTCGTGCGCGTGATGCTTCTGCAGACTGACAATGTGCTCGATCAGTTCCAGATGGAACATGGTGATTATCCGGCCATGTTCGCGGCAGTGCTGGCAGACCCCGATATCGATGTGCAGGTGGTGGACGTCCGTGAGGGGCCGCCACCCGCGGGTGCCGCCGAGGCTTATGTCATTACCGGCAGCCGACACAGCGTGTACGACGACCTCCCGTGGATTCGCGCGCTGGCCGAGTTCCTGAAAGGCGAAATTGCCGCCGGGCGCAAGGTGGTTGGCATCTGTTTCGGTCACCAGTTGCTCGCGCACTTCCTCGGAGGGCGGGTGACGCCAGCGCCGGGCGGCTGGGAAGTCGGGGTCAAGGCGACACGGTTGCACGAGCGACCGTGCTGGATGCATGCGGCGCCGGATGAATTTTCCCTGCTGTCCAGTCACAAGGATCAGGTGGCCAGTCTTCCCCCCGAGGCGAAGCTGCTGGCATCGTCGGCGAATTGTCCCGTGGCCGGTTTCACCCTTGGCGACAACGTGGTGACCTTTCAGGGGCACCCGGAATTCCGCAAGCCGTACTCGCGGGCGCTGATGGACTACCGGCGCGCGCTTCTCGGCGAGGCGGTCTGGGCGGCGGGCATCGCCTCGCTTGCGGAACCGACCTCCGAAGTTCTGGTGAGTCAGTGGATTCGCGATTTTCTGCGCGGGTGAATGGCCCTGCGCAGGACCGGGCCCGGGGCGGCGCGTGAAGCGTCCCTGGCAGTTCGGCCGTTATCTGCGTCTGGCGGAGGAACTCGTGCGCAGAGGTGGGCTTGAGAGTCTGCAGGGACGCGCGAGCGGCAAACTTGTCGATACACGGGGGACGTCACGGCTGCTTGCCATCAGGGATGATCTGATCACGCTGGTCGATCTGCTCCGCGCCTACGTGCGCGGCGAGTATCGCGACGTACCCACGCGAACGTTGCTGCTGCTGGTTGCCGGTGTGCTGTATTTTGTCACGCCGCTGGACGCCATCCCGGATGTCATTCCAGGGCTTGGTTTCGTCGACGACGTGACCGTTCTGACTTACGTGCTGGGGCTGATCCGCGGCGAGATTGATCGTTTCAGGGCGCTTGCCGCGCGGAGTCCAGTGCCCGACAAGGCAATGCCCGCGCTGACGGAGCCGGAACGCGATGATGTCAGGAGGTGATTGATGCCGGATCATGCGACGCGATCGTGCCGTTCGGGGTTGTGGCTGGTGCGCATCGCCACACTGGTGGTGCTTGCGGCCACCGGCGGCTGTTCGGTCAGTTTCACCTATAACAATCTGGATCGCCTGGCTCGCTGGCAGGTACGCGATTTTGTCGATTTCGATGACCGCCAGGCGGAATATTTCGACGCGGAGTTCGCCCGGTTGCTGCATTGGCACCGGACCACCCAGCTGCCGCGCTACGCGCATCGGCTGGATAGCCTGGCGGATGCGGTCGGTCGCGAACGCGCAGACCTCGAACTGGATTCGCTGATCCCGGAAGTGGAAGCATGGGCGCAGGCAATCGAGCAACAGGCGATGCCCATGACAGTCACATTGATGGCCTCGCTCTCCGATGCCCAGCTCGCCGGACTGCCCGCCCGACTGGCGAAGTCCAATGAAAAGCTCACGGAAGACGAAGCGGACAGGTCTCTGGAAGCGGCACGCGCGCACTTTGCGGAGGGCATGCGGGACGGCTTGCGGGGATTTCTGGGTCGATTGAATGCCCGGCAGCGCGACTATCTCAATGCCCAGAGCCTTCGCTACGAGCCGGAGACGATACTGTGGGCGGACTACCGGCGTCGTTGGCAGGCGGATCTGCTGCTCGCGCTCGCCGGGCGTGGCGACGCAGACGCCTTTGCGGCGCGGTACCGGCACCTGGTCGAGACCCGGGAAAGTTACTACGGCGAACGGCTGAGCGCGGTGAATGCCGCCAACATTCGACTTCGGCGTGAGTTGCTGCTCGGTGTCGTGGAACGCGCCACGGACGACCAGCGCGCCCGGTTTGTACGCAAACTTCGGGAACTCGCCGACGAGCTGCGGGAACTTGTGGCTGAAGCAGGTCCTGAGCCGCCCATGGCGGCCTGTCTGGTAGCCTGTACCGGGCGCCTGAAAACCTCCGGTGGATGAGCAGTTGACGTGGTTGGTCGCCCTGATGCCGGTTGCCTGTCCGTTCCCTGGCGGCGCCAGAAACGCGTTGGCCCGCGTCGGCGTTGACCAGCAGCGCCTGAAAGCGCAGCCCGCTGTACCGGTCAGCGGAGGCGGGATGGCGGAGGTGGCCGCAGCAGCCCTCTGTGGTTTGAGACGCAGGAAACGGCTGCGGGAATGTGTGCAGAAGGGACGTTCAAGCACTCAGCCAGCGGGTAGTGGAAGGGCCTCGAGTCCTCATCGCACGTGGAAAACGGAGCAGGCCACGACGGAAGTAGCGCTGGTGCCGGCAATGGAATCTTCGTTCTGGGTCCTGGCGTGACTGCTACCGGACATGCCGAGCAGGATGGTGACGGACAGAACGAACACCACCGCGACCAGGCCGAAGCTCGGGTAGGTACCGTGAACGGCGCGTGAACTGATCATCGTATTGCTCCCTTTTTACAGTTGCTGTCTTGGCAGGCAGCCAAATTCAACTTCCGTGCCAGGTATGAAACAGGCGCCCGGGGTCCATTGCCCAGCCGTCCCTGTGCACTTCGTATTCACGTAACTATCAGAAAAACAAGGAAAAACCTGGTTGGGATGTAACGGTGAGCCAGCGGCTCCTGACGAAAAGCAGCCGATGCGGTAATTGGCGCGGTAGCGCAGGCCGGGAAATCAGGCACCAGGCATGACCGAATTGACCAGAAAATGATTTTTCTGGCTTTTCCGTGCGGTTGTTTTGACCAGGCGGCATGGAGCGCAGCTACCCGCGGGCTCGTCCAAGACTTGTGACACGAATGCCAGGCGAAATTTCATTTCTGGGCTAGATTTAGTCAGCACCACGAAGGTTTCGAGAGCATGCCGTCACACTTTGATATGTCCCTGGACGAGTCTGTCCAGATTCTCAAGCGGGTGCTGCCGATCATGAGTCAGCAGCGTGTACCGACCATTCCCCAGAATTACGCGGTCTGGTACGACTACGTCACGCACCGCAACGACCAGCTCTGTTCGGATCTTGAGAAACGCATCAGTGACGGTCTGTCTTTCTCTCCGGACACCTGTCGGCGCCTCTACGAAAAGTACTTTGTGGATGAAGTTGCGGAGGAGGTGGACGGCATTCAGGGGGCGGTACGCGAGGCGGTCAACTCGGTATTGAAGGAAGTGTCCTCCCTGGGCAGCGATATCACCGGATACTCGGATGTGCTGGCCTCCGCCGGCATCCTGCTGGACGGTGCACCGACCCAGGAAGACCTGAACAAGCTGGTCGTGGAACTGGTGCGTGAAACCACCAAGACACGTCAGCGGGCACAGGAAGTGGAGTCGTCCCTGACCACGATGAGCGACGAACTCACGGATATGCGCGCGCAGATCAACCGGCTGAGCCGGGATTCCCGCACGGATGCGTTGACGGGTATCGCCAACCGGCGCGCCTTCGACGATGCAATCGAGCGGATGATGCAGGAAGCCGCGGAGCAGGGCGGTGATCTCTGCCTGGTGCTTGCCGACATCGACCATTTCAAGAAATTCAACGACACCCACGGACACCTGGTTGGTGACCAGGTGCTGCGTTTTGTTGCGCAGGAGATGGAGCAGTGCGTGAAAGGCCGGGATCTGCTCGCCCGATACGGTGGCGAGGAGTTCGCGATCCTGTTGCCCGCGACACCGCTGGATGGCGCCGCCATGCTGGCGGAAAGCGTGCGTGCAATCATCGAGGCGCAGTCGATCCATTCGGACGATGCTGCCGGACCGCTCAAGGTCACCATTTCCATGGGTCTATCGCGTTTTCGTGTAGGCGAGTCGCGCGAAGCCTTCGTGGAAAGGGCGGACGCCTGCCTGTACCAGTCCAAGAAGGATGGTCGCAACCGCGTCACCCGCGAGCAGGCCTAGCAGCTGGCCACGTTGCGATTGTCAGCGCTGTCGCGCATGGAACTGAAGTTCCACGAGAGGATGCTGAACAAGTCCCTCCCGGACTGGTTTCAGCAGTCTCGTAGAGCAGCCTGAGCGGCATCGTCGGCATGGCGCTGATCCTGTCGTGCCGGATATCACCAGCGACCCCGCCGTGGCATTGCCGCCGCCAGCGGGGCGCACTCCCCTTCTGATGCGTCTGCTTGGTCTGCTGCCGGGTTGTGCGGTACTGCTCGCCGCGGCAGTGGTTCACGCGGATTTTGATCAGCCCCTGTCGGTTCGCAACACCTCACCCATTGCGGGACTTTACGGCCTGCCGGCGTGGCAGCGTTCGGGCGACGGCGTCGGTGTGCGACTCGAGCAGGGCAGCAATTTCACCGGATCCACGCGCGGCGTCAGCCAGGTAATCCTGGACGGTGAAACCACGGTGGCTGCCTTCACCGTCAATCAGTTTGCTGGCCAAGGCTGGTCCTGGGGGCTCGAATTGCCCGTGGTGCGGCACGAAGGCGGCTTTCTCGACGGGTTCCTCGAGGGCTATCACGACCTCTTCGGTCTGCCCGATGGCGGCCGCGGACCAGCACCCCGCAATCGGCTGCTGTACGCGGTTGACGTTCCGGGCCAACGTGGCGTGATGCTGACGTCTTCACGAACGCACATGGCGGACATGCGCTTTCATGTGGGTCGGTCCCTGGTGCAGTCCGGCCCGCATTCACTGAGCCTGCAGACACTGCTCAAGCTGCCCACGGGAACCGCGCGCAGTATCAGCGGCTCCGGTGCCGTCGATGCCGGCGCCTGGCTGCAGTACCAGGCGCGTGGCCTGGATGGGTCCGGGCGTGTGAGTCTGAGCGCGATGCTGGGCGGTACCTGGCTTGGTCGTGGCGATCTGGTCGCCGATCGGCAGTCGACATTCCTGCCGGCTGGCCATTTTGGTCTTTCCCTGCGAATTCATGAACGCCTGCGCCTGCTGGCGCAGGTCGACGCGCATGGTGCGTTGTTTGATCTGGCCGGGCTCGACGTCCTGAACAGGCCGGGTGTGCTGGGCACCATCGGTGGTCGGCTGCGACTCGCCGGCGCTGTGTGCCTGGAGGCGGCGGTTGTCGAAGATCTGGTCGGGCGCAGCGCGTCGGACGTGGTGTTCCGGCTGGCGCTGCTCTCCGGCTGCTGACGACCGGGCTGTTTCGGAAATCCCGACCCCAACGGTACACTTGCCGGCTCGGCGCAGTTTCCGTTGGAGGAAAGAATCCATGGCCATGCAACATTCACCCCTGCTCATGTCGCGCATTCTCGATCGCGGCGCCCGTCTGTCACCGAACGAGGAGATCGTCACCGCCACTGCTGAGGGTGTCCGCCGGCAGACATTGCGGGAGACCCGCAACCGGGCTCACCAGCTGGCGCACGCGCTCAAGGCGGCCGGTATTCGCGAGGGGGACAGGGTGGGCACCTTCATGTGGAATGGCTCCAGGCACCTGGAGGCCTATCACGCCACCGCCGGTATGGGCGCTGTGCTGCATACGCTGAACGTGCGCCTTTCCGACAAGGACCTGGAATACATCATCAATCACGCGAGTGACCGGTTGATCATCGTGGATGCGGACCAGTTGCCGCAGCTCGAAGCGCTGGTTGGCCGCATTCCGTCGGTGGAGCGCGTGATTGTGGCCACGGAGCCAGGCTTCGAAGGCTGGTCCACCACCTTGCCGAATCCGGTGGACTACGAGGCATTCATCGCCGGACAGCCCACCACGTACGACTGGCCGGAGATCGACGAGAATTCCGCGCTTGGTCTGTGCTACACAAGTGGTACCACGGGCAATCCCAAGGGCGTCGAGTACGAACATCGCTCGCAGTACCTGCACACCATGGCGCAGGCCATGACCGACAGCATGGGTCTGTCCGCCACCGATACCCTGTGCGGCATCGTGCCCATGTTCCATGCCATGGGCTGGGGGCTGCCGTGGACGGCGCTGATGCTGGGCTGCAAGCAGGTCATGCCGCATCGGTTCATGGGTGTGGAACGCCTCGCGGAACTCATTGCCAGCGAAGGCGTCACCGTGTCTGCCGGCGTACCGACCATCTGGCAGGGCATCAAGGGTCTGGTCGAAGCAAATCCCGGCAAGTACGACCTGAGCAGCCTGAGCCGCGTCACGTGCGGTGGCTCGGCGCCCCCGCCGTCGCTCATTCGCTGGTATTGGGATACGTTGGGCGTGGAAATGATCCAGGGCTGGGGCATGACCGAGACGTCGCCGCTCGCCACCCTGTCGCGACGGGTGATGAAGCGCTCGCAGCTCAAGCTCAGTGAAGACGACCAGTTCCGCAACGTCGCCAAGGCGGGTCTGCTCATGCCGGGCCTGGAACTGGACATCTTCGACGACAACTTCAACCGTCTGCCGCATGACGGTGAGACCGTGGGTGAAATCCTGGTTCGTGGCCCGTGGATCTGCTCGGAGTATTACCACAATCCGCAACCCGAGAAGTTCCACGATGGCTGGCTGATTACCGGTGACGTGGGCAAGATCGATGCGGATGAGTACCTCATCATCAGTGACCGTTCGAAGGACCTCGTGAAAAGTGGAGGAGAATGGATCTCCTCGGTCGATCTGGAGAACCACATCGTTGCCATGCCGGAAGTTGCGCAGGCGTGCGTGGTGGCGCAGCCGCATCCGAAATGGGACGAAAGACCGGTCGCCCTGGTGGTGGCTGCGCCGGGTGTCACCGTGGACAAGGACAAGGTGCTGGCGCACTGCGCGACGGCGTTCGCCAGGTGGCAGTTGCCGGACGACGTGCTGCAGGTGGAGAGCATTCCGCTGACGTCCACCGGCAAGATGGACAAGAAAGTGGTGCGCGCCAATCTGGAGAACCAGGGTTATCGGCTACCCGATCTGCGCTGAAAACCGTCGCGCGCAAGCACTGCATTGCTTGCGCGCTGAGGGCCGGTTACCGCATCCAGGGTCTGTCGAATACCAGCGGTTGTGCGCGCGTTTCGCCAGTGAGCCGGCCCCCGGCATACACGTGCGCGCCGTTCACCCAGGTGTGATGCACTTCGTGGCTGAACGTGTGCCCGGCAAACGGTGACCAGCCGCACTTGGACAACACCCCCGGATGCCCGAAGCGCGGCTCGCCGATGACAACGAGATCCGCGAAGTAACCTTCCCGCAGGAAACCGCGTTCAGCGACGCCGAAGCGCTGCGCGGGTGCGTGTGATGTTTTGTTGACGACCGTCGTCACGGAAAACGTGCCATCGGCGACGCGGTCGAACAGACTGAGCAGTGCGTGCTGTACCAGCGGCAGACCGGAAGGTGCGGACGGGTAGTGGTGCGCCTTCTCCTCGATGGTGTGCGGCGCGTGGTCCGTGGCGATCACGTCGATGACATCATTCGTTACCGCAGCCAGCAAGGCGTCCCGATCCTCGGCGGACTTGATGGCCGGATTGCATTTGATGTCGGCGCCGAGTCGTTCGTAGTCCGCGTCGGTGAAGAACAGATGATGCACACAGGCTTCGGCGGTGATCTGCTTGTCGGTCACCGGGCCGGCTGCAAACAGCGCCATTTCGCGCGCGGTAGTGAGGTGCAGCACGTGCAGCCGCGTACCGTGACGCCGGGCCAGATCCACCGCCAGCGACGACGACAGCCAGCAGGCTTCCGCGGAGCGTATGGTGGCGTGCTCGCGGAAAGGAATCTCGTCCCCCCATTGTTCCCTCGCCCGGCGTTCGTTCGCGATGATGGTGGGTGTGTCCTCGCAATGGGTGGCTACCAGCAGCGGTGTGCTCGCGAAGATCGCCTCCAGGGTGCGCGGATTGTCCACCAGCATGTTCCCGGTGCTTGCGCCCATGAACACCTTGACGCCACAAGTCAGCGCGGCATCGACGGACTTGATGGCCTCCAGATTGTCGTTCGTGGCGCCCAGGTAGAACGCGTAATTGGCGGCGGAGGAAGCGGCCGCGCGGGCGCGTTTGTCCAGAAGGGCTTCGGTTGTCACGGTCTGCGGCGACGTGTTCGGCATCTCCATGAAACTGGTGATGCCGCCCGCCACCGCGGCGCGAGACTCCGTGGCAATGGTGCCCTTGTGTTCAAAACCGGGTTCACGGAAGTGCACCTGGTCGTCGATCATTCCAGGTAGCAGCCAGGCACCTGCCAGATCCACGACGACGGCATCCGCGGGCGCCGGGCCATTGATCGACGCGATGCGTTCACCATCGATGACCAGGTCGCCTTCGAAAATGCGACCTTCGTTGACCATGCGGGCATTGACGATATGGGTGCGGGGCATACGGCGGTCCTCTTTTTCGTCGCGTGGCAGGCGGCGGCGCCGGCGGTTCGACCGCCAGGTGGATCGACAGGGACCGGACGGCCGGGTTCCCAGTATACCCGGCTGTGACGATTGTCACGGTCGGTGTGTGGGGAGCTTCTATACTTCGCACATCACTACGGCCAGGGACGGTACGCATGATTGCCCGACGCTTGTTATCCGGTGTTTGCCTCTTCGCCTCGGTAGTCTTTGCCGCGGCGCCAGCCCGCGCGGAGACGCTGTTTGGCGTGTATGCCGGTGTCGCGCAGTGGCACCAGAACAGTGCCGGCTCGATTGCCTCGGGCGGCGCCACGGTGGATACCAAGCAGGACCTGGCGCTCGGCGACACCGACAATCGGATCTGGTTCCTGGCGCTCGAGCACCCCATTCCGTTTGTACCCAACCTCAAGGTGCAGCGCATGGATGCCAGCCTGGACGGCCGTGTGGAACTGCTGCGCACTCTGGAGCTCAACGGCGTGACGTTTGATCCTCCCGGCGAAATCCTCAGCAACGTCAGCCTGCGTTACGACGATGCCATTCTGTACTACAACGTGCTGGATACCGGTGTGCATCTCGATCTGGGTCTGGTCGCCCGCAAGCTGGAAGGCAGCGCATACATCTATTCAGGCAACGAATTCTCGAAAATCTCCTTTGATGCCGTCCTGCCCATGTTGTATGCCAGCAGCCGCGTGGAGGTGCTGAACGGCTACTGGTTCGGACTCGAAGGCATGGGCGTGATGTGGCAGGGCGATACCTTCATGGACGTCACCGCGGAGATGGGCTGGCGATCCAAGCTGGGGTTGGGTCTGGAAGTCGGTTATCGCTACACCCGCTTTCGCGTATCCAGCCTGGGCGATATCGACAAGGCCCGGCTGACCGTGGAAGGACCCTTCGCGTCGCTTTCCTATCGGTACTGAGCGTCCCCGGTTCCCATCCGGAACGCGCCGGCTGCACGGCGTGGCTGCTACACTGTGGCGGCCATGTCACACCAGCAAGCACTTGAGGAACTGCAGGCACTGCTCGGTCAGGACGACCTGATCACCGATGCCGCGGGCAAACGCCCCTACGAAACCGACGGTCTGGCCGCAATCCGCGAAGTGCCCTGGGTGGTGGCCCTGCCACGCACACGTGACGCGGTACTGGGCGTGCTGGCCATCTGCCGACGGCATCGCGTCCCCATCGTCCCCCGCGGCGCCGGTACCGGGCTGTCGGGTGGCGCCCGTCCCATGGCGGACGGTGTGCTCCTCAGCCTCGCCCGTCTGAAACGCATCCTCGCCATCGATGTACACAACGGCATCGCCCGCGTCGAACCCGGCGTTCGCAATCTCGCCATCAGCGAAGCGGTGCTGCCGCACGGATTCTTCTATGCGCCGGACCCGTCGTCGCAGATCGCCTGCAGTATCGGCGGCAATGTTGCGGAGAATGCGGGCGGCGTACACTGCCTGAAATACGGACTGACCGTACACAACGTTTGTGGACTTGTCGTCGCGACGCTGGACGGCCAGGTCCATGAATTCGGAGGCGCTGGTTGGGATCCCCTCGGCCTGGACCTCAGGGCCGTTACCTGCGGATCGGAGGGGCTGCTGGGTATCGTGCTGGAGGTGGTGGTGCGGCTCACTCCCCTGCCGCCGGAAAAGGCGGTGGTGCTGGCGGCGTTCAGCTCCCTGGGCGACGCGGGGCGTGCCGTTGCCGGCATCATCCGGCACGGTCTCATACCCGCGGGTCTGGAGATGATGGATCACCTGGCCATCCGCGCGGCGGAAGCCTTCGTGCATGCGGGATATCCGCTGGATGCCGAGGCGCTTCTGCTGTGTGAACTCGACGGTACCGTGGGTGAGGTGTCGGCGGATCTTGCGCGCGTGGAAGCGGTCATGCGGGAGGAAGGCGCCTTCAAGCTGGAAGTTGCACGCGATCCGCAGGCGCAGGCCAGGCTCTGGCTGGGCAGGAAGGCGGCATTTCCCGCCGTCGGACGGCTGGCGCCGGACTACTACTGCATGGACGGCACAATTCCACGCGGGCGTCTGGCGGAGGTGCTGGATGAGATCGCGCGCATGTCGGACGAATTCGGTCTGAAGGTCGCCAACGTGTTTCATGCCGGTGACGGCAATCTGCACCCGCTCATTCTCTACGACGCAAACAATCCCGGCGAACTGGAAAAAGCCGAGCGATTCGGTGGCCGTATTCTTTCCCACTGTGTTGCCGTGGGCGGCGCCGTGTCGGGAGAGCATGGCGTGGGCGTAGAGAAGCTGGACCAGATGTGCGACCAGTTCTCCGCGGCGGAACTCGCCCAGTTCGAGCGACTGAAGGCTGCGTTCGATCCCGACGGGCTGCTCAATCCGGGCAAGGCTCTTCCCACGCTCACCCGCTGCGTGGACGTTGGCGGCATGCATGTGCACGCCAATTCATCAGCGCGCTTCACGCGACTGGATCGTTTCTGATGACGTCGTCTCCCGCGCAGCGCGTGGCAGAGCAGGTTCTGGCGGCGAGGGCGTCCGGCACCACGCTGGCCATTCGCGGGCACGCCAGCAAACGTGCGCTGCTGGGTGAACGTCGGGCGGATGCGGTTCTGGACATGCGCGCCTGTTCCGGCGTGCTGAGCTACCGTCCCGATGAACTGGTGATAACCGTCCGTGCCGGCACGCCGCTGAAGGAACTGGAAGCAGTGCTGGCGGAACGGCGACAACACATCGCGCCGGGCATACCACTGCTCGAAGGGCAGGGTACGGTGGGTGGCGCGGTAGCTGCCGGATTGTCCGGGCCGTCCCGGCCGTGGCGAGGCTCGTTGCGTGACGTGGTACTCGGCGTGGAGATGGTCAACGGACTGGGCGAGCGGTTGCGCTTTGGTGGCGAAGTTTTCAAGAATGTCGCCGGCTTTGACGTCGCACGACTTGTTACAGGCAGTGAGGGTGCTTTTGGGGCGCTGCTTTCCGTCAGCCTGCGCGTGGCCCCGGTACCTGAATGCACGCGTTGCCTGGTGGTGGAAATGCCCGCAACCCCGGCGCTGACCTGGATGCGCCGGCGGGCCGCGGAGCCTCATCCGTTCGGCGGGCTGTGCTGGCTGGAAGGGCGTCTGCACTGTCGGC
The DNA here is from genome assembly GCA_024234635.1 of Pseudomonadales bacterium. GTDB lineage: Bacteria > Pseudomonadota > Gammaproteobacteria > Pseudomonadales > Azotimanducaceae > SYFY01. Next base: position 20,922 of record JACKNX010000014.1, read on the forward strand.
TGGACGGTGCGGCCCAGGCGGTTGCCGACTTTACCGGAGAGCCGGGCATGGTCGAGGAAGATCCGGCGTTCTGGACGCAGCTGCGGGATGCGGCGTTGCCGTTTCACGCCGGGTGGTCAGGTCTCTGGCGCTGCGCCGTGCCGCCCGCGACACCGACGGATGAGCAGACGGTGTGCATCGACTGGGCAGGAGCGCTGCGCTGGCGCAGGGGCAGTATCAACACGGTTGGTGAATCCTGTCCGGTAGGCAGCTCGCCGTTGGCGCTTGGGGCGTGTGATGGCCTGTTGTCACGGCTCAAGGCGGCGTTCGATCCCGATCACCTGTTCAATCCGGAGCTCATGCGTGCAGACGCGCCTGCCTGACGACCTGCTCAGCACTGCCGACGGGCAACGGGCGGAAGCGATTCTCCGCGCCTGCGTACATTGCGGTTTCTGTAACGCCACCTGTCCGACCTATCAGTTGCGGGGCGATGAACTGGATGGTCCTCGCGGCCGGATCTACCTCATCAAGACGTTCCTCGAGTCCGGTGAGCAATCGCCCCGCGTGCGCCAGCACCTCGACCGCTGCCTCACCTGCCGTTCCTGCGAGACGACATGCCCTTCCGGTGTGCGATACGGGGAACTGCTGGAGATCGCCCGCGACAAGCTGGCGGAGGATCGCGGGCCCTGGCGACGACTCGTGGTCTCGCTGCTGTTGCGATTTGTCCCGAAGCCGCGTCTGTTTCGCGCGCTGGTCAACCTGGGTAATGCCGTCCGCCGGGCGCTTCCGGCCGTGTTGCGTGACGTTGTGCCGCGTCCGACGCGCGCCAGCGGCTATGTGCCGTCGGCGCGGCCGCGCAAGGTGATTCTGCTGGACGGTTGCGTGCAGCGGGCAGTTACCCCGGATGTCAACGAACACCTCAAGCGACTGCTCGATGCACGCGGTATCCAGTGCCTCACGGTGGCGGACGAAGGCTGCTGCGGCTCGCTGGCACTGCATCTTGGCGACACGCAGCGCGCCCTGGCCGCGATGCAGAACAACGTCGAGGCGCTGGCGGAAGTATTGCCCGACGCCGAGGCAGTCATTTCCACGGCAAGCGGCTGCGGCGTGACGGTGAAGGACTACGGACGACATCTCGCCGGCACGTATTGCGCCCGCGAAGCGGAACGGATCGCCGATCGTACGCGTGACGTGGCGGAGTATCTCGCCAGCCTGGGCGTCGCATTTGCACCCGCGTTACCCCAGCGCCGCATTGCCTGGCACGCGCCCTGCACTTTGCAGCATGGCCAGCGCGTACGCGGTATTGTCGAGCAGTTGCTGCGCAGCGCCGGTTATGAGCTGACGGCGGTGGCGGATCCACACCTGTGCTGTGGCTCGGCAGGCACCTACAGTATTCTGGAGCCGGAACTGTCAACACAGCTCCGCGACAACAAGCTGGCGGCGCTGTCGATGGATGCGCCGGAACTGATAGCCACGGCCAATATCGGCTGCCAGACGCATCTGGCTTCCGCCGCTGGAGTACCGGTCGTACACTGGCTGACATTGTTGCGTTGATCGGCTGCAGGGGAGCAGCGGACATCACCGTGTGGATCGCATCGCCGACCACACGCACGCGCGAGAACCATTCGACGAGGGGGGAGAATGCAGCAGGACGACGACCGCATTACCGCGGGCAGCGTGGGATTTCTTGGTTTCCTCACGGTGCTGAACGTCATGAACTTCGTCGATCGACAGCTGCTCGCCAGCTTCGCCAACTTCATCGTTCCTGATCTGGGATTGACGAATGCTGAATTCGGCCTGCTCACCGGGTTCGTCTTCATCGTCTTCTACTCCGCCATGGGCCTGTTCATGGGGGCGCTGGCGGACATGGTCAGTCGCACGAAGCTGATCGCGGCCGGATTGACGGCGTGGAGCGTACTGACGGCACTGTCGGGGATGGCGAAAGGTTTTCTGTCATTGGCGTTGCCGCGCATGTTCATCGGCATTGGCGAATCCATCATGACGCCAACGGCCATGTCGCTGCTTGCGGACAAGTTCCCCCAGCGCTGGCTGGGTTTCGCTTCAGGGTTCTACTACATGGGCGTGCCCATCGGCGTGGGCGTGAGCCTGCTCATCGTCGGCTACCTGGGCCCCGCGATTGGCTGGCGCAACTGCTTCTACCTGCTGGGTGCGCTGGGCGTGATACTGGCCGTTGTCATGCTCTTTGTGCCTGAACCGCCGCGCAGGCGGCTTTCCGCAAGTGCGGAGCCGGCGGCACGGCAATCGTTTGGCGACTTGTTGGGGACGCTGTTTTTTGCGCTGAGGAATTCGCCGGCTCTGGTGTTCACGATTGCCGGAGGTGTCTGCTTCCACTTCATTCTCGGCGCGGCCACGTTCGATCAGCTCTGGTACGTGCAGGAGCGGGGCTTCGACCGCGCGGAGATTGCCCGCATGACCGGATGGATCGGCATGGCAGGAGGTGTGCTAGGCAATCTGTTTGGCGGCGCCGGTGGCGATCTGTTCATGCGGCGAACCGGTATGGGTCGGCCGATGTTCCTGTTCTGGATCATGCTGCTGCTTGCCCCCGTTGGTATCGCCTACCGGCTGGTGTCGCCGGACAGCCTGTGGTTCTGGATCGGCGTGTTCGTTGGCTACTTCCAGTTGGGCAGTCTCTATGGACCGACATTCGCGACGGTGCAGGAACTGGCACCGCCACGAATTCGCGCCACGGTGGTGGCGTTTCTGATCCTGTCACTCAACTTCGTCGGGCTGGGTATTGGCATTACCGCCGGCGGCTATACGGTGGACTGGCTCCTCGCGTCCGGTACGGCGGAGCCGTATACCTGGACGCTGCTGGCGTTCACCGTGATATCGCTGCTTGCCGTACCGATGTTCTTCTTCGCCGGCAAACGAGCAGCACAGGACAAGGCGCGGCTGGAAGCGTTGCTGGCCGTCCGGGACGGCGCGGGCTGAGTCCGCTTCCGCTCAGCCGCGTTCCGAGGCGTACAGGGCGCGGATGCGCAGTGCTTCGCCGAAATTGCCTTCCCGTTCCTCGATGTCGGCAATGGCCAGCATCGCGGCGCGCTTCCAGTCCAGCCTGGAACCCGCCATGGCAAGGGACCGGTTGGCGTACTGGCGGGCGAGGGCTGGTCTGCCGTCGCGCAGATAAGCACCTGACAGACGTGCCCACAGCGCCGCGTTACGGCCATCGAGACGAATGGCGCGCTCCAGATAGCTGATCGCGGATCGGGTATCGCCGGATTGCGCAGCGTTTTCGCTGGCGACGAGCAGTACGTCGGTGGCGTCGCTGGTGGGTGAGCGAGGCTTCGCGTCCGCCGGCGGCGACGGTGCTACCGGTGCGTCGGCTGGTGTCACGCCTTCAGTTTGCGCCGCCGGTGCGGGCGGGAAAGGCAGACCGTCGGTTGGCGCTGGCCGCTGAACCGGCGGAGCGGTCGAGCAGGCGCCAAGCACCAGGGCAAGGGCAGCGGCAAGGACAGTGGCGACGGTGTGGCGCATCAGGCAGTTACGGGTCATTGGCTCAGCTGGTTGTTGTTCGATCGCCGCGAAGCATCAGTTGTTCCACCAGGGCCATCGCCAGCGATCTTCCTCGGCCGGCTTGATACCACAGCCTTCCTTTACCGGCAAAGTATCCGGGTCCCGCAGGGGAACGCGCACAGTGATTGCGCAATCCGGCGATGCCAGCAGGCCGGTGTCGTATTCCACGTCGCGCACGCTGGTTTCCTCCGCGTGTACGATGGGGTCGATGCCGAGATCCGTGAAAATGGGGTCCCAGATGGCGAGCGCGCCCGTGCTGCCGGTGAGTCCGGTCACCTTGTTGTCATCGCGCCCGACCCACACGATGCCGACTTTACGGGCATCGAAACCGGCGAACCAGCTGTCCCGGAAATCGTTGGACGTGCCGGTTTTCCCGGCGGCGCCTGCGTTGCTGTGGCGCGAGCCCTTGCCGGTGCCCAGACGCATGCCGCCTTCCAGCACGTAGGACAACGCTTCGGCGTCGGCGGTAGCGACGACCTGCTGCATTTCGAACGGTTGTTCGTAGAGTGGTTGTCCGGCTTCGTCCAGCACCGCCGTTACCGCCTTGACCGGCATGCGGAAACCGCCGTTGGCAATGGTGGCGTACAGGCGGGCGACATCCAGGGGTGAAAGCGGTTCGGCGCCCAGTACGAACGACGGGTTGGGATTGGCGGGCTTGCGGTCCGTCATGCGCGTGTACAGCGCCAGAATCGTGTTCATGCCCACCTCCTGCGACAGGCGCACGGTGGCCAGGTTCAGGGAGTCGCCCAGCAGTTTGACAATGGGTACCGGCCCGTGCACGCGCTTGTCGAAATTGTCCGGAGTCCAGCTCTTCGTACGCGACAGAGGCACAGTGATCGGTGCGTCGTGCACGATTTCGGTCAGGGGATGACCGGCTTCGATCGCCGCCAGAACCACCAGGGGTTTCATCAGGGAACCGACGGGGCGCGACGCGTTCAACGCCCTGTTGAAACCTTCGAAGCCCGCCTGACGGCCGCCGGCCAGGGCCAGCAGTTCGCCGGTTTGTACGTCGAGGATGACCACCGCGGCTTCCAGGCTGTCGATCTTCCTGGCTTTTTCCAGGGCGGCAAGGCGCTCCGCGATGTGGCGTTGGATGCTCTCCTGCAGCCGCGGTTGCAGGGTGGAGAACACGCGCAGGCCCTGGGAGGAGAGATCATCCCTGCTGTAGTTCTGAACCAGGTTGGCGCGCACGACATCCATGAAAGCAGGGTAGTAACGACCTCCCCGCCGCTGGCGCGAGGTGACGCCAAGCGGTTGCCGGGACTCGCGTTCGGCGACACCGGCGTCCAGCAATCCCTCGTCGGCAAAGGTGGCGAGGATGCGATTGCGTCGCTCAAGCGCACGTTCCGCATGGCGGAATGGGTCGTAATAGGACGGCCCGCGGATGATGGCGATGAGCGTGGCGATTTCGTTTGGTGCCAGCTCACCGAGCGGTTTGTTGAAGTAGAACTGGGCGCCCAGTCCGAATCCGTGGATCGCCCGATTGCCGTTCTGGCCGAGGAAAATCTCGTTGATGTAGGCGTTCAACAGATCCTGCTTGGAGAAGCGCCACTCCAGCACGACCGCCATGGCCAACTCGTGCAGCTTGCGTTCGATGGTCCGGCTGTTGTCGAGGAAATAACTTTTCACCAGTTGCTGGGTGAGCGTGCTGCCTCCCTGGCTGAGTTCGCCGGAAGTGAGATTCACCCACGCGGCGCGCGCCATGCCACGGATGCTGAACCCGGCATGGGTGTCGAAGTTCTTGTCCTCCACCGCCTTGAGGCCTTCCGAAAGGAGCGCCGGCACCTGGTCGGGCGCCAGCACGATGCGATCTTCGCCGTGCGCGGGGAAGATGCTGCCGATGATCGGCGGATCGAGTCGAATCAGCGGCACCCCCATGCCGTCGTCGCTGGTGACATCGACGATGCCCTGCGCGCGGAACTTCACGGCGATGCGCTGCGGTGGGCGCAGGTGGTCATCGAACTGGAATTCCCGCAGGTATACCGACACCGTATCCCCGTCTTCGGCCCAGGAGCCCGGGTGGCGTGTGCTCGTGGCCCGGGTATAGCCGCTGCGCTCCAGCTCGGCGCGAAATGCCGCCTGCTTCAGAAGACTGCCCGGATGTACTTCCAGGGGGGCGGCATAGACCTGAGCGGGGAGAGACCAGCGTCGACCTTCGAAGACATCGGTGAGCGTGCGATCGAGGTACCACAGATAGCCGGCCAGCAGGGTGGCGCCCACGGCACCGGTGACAAAGGCGATCCAGAGCGCAACGCGCAGGACGCGGCGGAAGATACCGGCGGGCGCGGCTTTGCCGCGGCGTCCCCTACGGCGCGCGGTGGCCATGTGACCGGCTTGCGCGGTATATCGTCAGTGCGCCGTATTGGGGAGCGGGCCCCCGCCGGGACCGCCATGGGCAGGTGCTTCGCCCGCTGCTCCCGGCATCATACCGAGCCAGCCGCCAATGCGACGGGCGACGGCACGGATACCGCGAAACAGGCGGGGGAGCAGAAAACATAGCAGCAGGACAAACGCGAGGAACAGCAGCAAGAATACCATGGGGTGCGTGAGCGCCGCCCACAGGCCGCCGAAAACCGCAACGTCTTCCAGTATGGAGGCGGTCCAGTTGCTGAACGGTTCAGGCGAGGTGTTGATCAACGCGCGGGTACCTGCCTTGGTCGTGTGGGTTGCCGCGGTAATGGTGCCTCCCAGCAACCCCGCGGTGACCACGAGCGCCGGATCCACGTTGCCGACGGCGCCGGCGGCCAGCAGGGCTCCGGCGGGAATGCGCACGAAGGTGTGCAGGGCGTCCCATCCGCTGTCGACGCCGGGAATCTTGTCCATGAAGAACTGCACCACGAACATGAACGTCGCGGCCGTGATGACCAGCGGGTCCTGCACGATGGCAAGCGTCGGGGGCAGCGTGATGTAGCCGAACGAACCGCCAAGTCCAAGGATTGCCACCACGGCGTAGAGGTTGATGCCACTCGCCCAGGCGACGCCGGCGGATAGTGCAATGGTCTGAACGAGTGTCTGGTATTCCATCGTGTTCGCGTCCCCGTGTGCGTCCGCAAAGCCGCGTGCCATCGAACCGTAGCGCCGGCACACAGTGAACCGGGAGCATAGATTCGTGGGCTGAACGCCGCCTGAAGGGCGACGCCAGGCAAGACAGGCATGAGCGGGTGCCGTATAGTTCCCGCTGCCTAAGGGGTGGCCGAGAGGCCTGAGACGCGCATGCGGACCCTTTGAACCTGATCCGGATCGTACCGGCGGAGGGATAGGCGACGAGAGTCGGCTCCTTGGGCACCCGCAGAACTCCGAGGTAGCCCATGCAGCGTTTTCTTCCCTGTTCCCTCCCGATCTCCCTCGTACTGGTTGTTGCCCTCGCTTCCGATGCCCAGGCGCTGCCCGACATGGAGGAAATTGTCGTTCGCGGCGAACTACGGGACGAGGGCCTGATGAAGGTCGCCGCCAGCGTCACCGTGCAGCGACCGGATGCGCGACGTGACGTGGTGGCGCATCTGGACGAGATGCTTGGCCGCACGGTGAACGTGAACTTTGCCTCCGGCGCAAGCCGTGGCCGGTACTTCCAGATTCGCGGTATCGGTGAAACGGGGCAGTTTGCGGAACCGCTCAATGCCTCCGTGGGTACCGTCCTCGATGGCGTGGATCTGAGTGGTGTGGCCGGCGCCGCCACCACGTATGACCTGGAGCAGGTGGAAATCTTCCGTGGTCCACAGGGTACGCTGTACGGCGCCAACGCGCTCGCGGGCCTGATCAACCTCGTCAGTGCCGCACCGACGGAGACGCTGTACCTGCGAGCGGATGTGGATGCCGCCAACTACGACGGCCGCGGCGTCGGTGGTGTCCTCTCCGGGCCGATTGCTGAGAGCTTCGCGTTCCGTCTGGCGGCGTACAACCATCGCGATGATGGTTTCCTGAAGAACGACTTTCTCGGCCGGGATGATACCAACCGACGGGATGAAACCACCCTGCGATCGCGTGTCGACTGGACGGGAGAGCATGCTGACGCACGTCTGACGCTTGGTTATGTCGATGTGGACAACGGTTACGATGCGTTTTCGCTGGACAACAACCGGCACACGCTGTCCGACGAACCCGGTCAGGATACGCAGCGCACCGTGTACGGCAGTCTCGTGATGAATCTGGAACCGTTGCCGGAGCATGCGCTGACGGTGACGCTGGGCCATGCTGGTTCGCGTGTTGACTACGGCTACGACGAAGACTGGACCTACGTGGGTTTCCATCCGGACGGCTACTCGTCCACCGATGACTACCGCCGCGACTGGGAAACGTCCAGCGCGGACATCCGGCTGGTTTCGCCGGCAGCGAATGCCACGCGCTGGGTAGCCGGCCTGTATGCACTGCACCAGGAGGTTGATCTCGCGCGTAGCTACACGTTCCTGCCGGCGCCGTACGCATCGCAGTACGATGTCGACCGGCTTGCGGTCTACGGCGAAGTTGCCCATGACTTCACGGACAGGCTGTCCGTGAGGGTGGGGCTGCGGGGCGAGCGACACAAAGCGGATTTCGACGATTCGGAAGGCGTCAGCGCCTCGCCACGCGACACCATGCTGGGTGGCCGACTGGTCATGGAATATGCGCTCGACCAGCTGCTGACCTATGGTGCGCTCACGCGCGGCTACAAGGCAGGCGGGTTCAATACCAGCGGCACGCTCGATGCGGACCTGCGTTCGTTTGATCCGGAGTCCCTGTGGAATCTCGAACTCGGGCTCAAGGGCGAGCTGGCTGATGGTCGCGTCTCCCTTCGTGCCGCGGCATTCTGGATGGAGCGACGCGATGTGCAGATCGATACCTCGATCGTGCGTGTCCGGCCCGACAACAGCGCCGAGTTCATCGATTACGTCGGCAATGCGGCTGAAGGGTTCAATCGCGGTATCGAGCTCGAGATCGACTGGCAGATCCTGGAGACGTTGCGGGCTGAAATGGCACTGGGTTTGCTGGATACGCAGTACGACAAGTTCGTAAACGGCGCTGGCGAGCGCCTCGACGGGCGCCGACAGGCGCACGCGCCAGGGTACCAGTACTTCGCCGCCCTGGAGTACCGACCCCGGGCGCGCTGGTTTCTGCGCGCGGAGCTGGAAGGCAGGGACGCGTTCTATTTTTCCGACAGCCACGGTGTCAAGTCACCGTCGTCGGATCTCCTGAACGCTTCCGCGGGCTATGAGGCGGCGCACTGGAAGCTTGCCGTATGGGCACGCAATCTCACCGGTGAGAAAACACAGACCCGCGGTTTTTTCTTTGGCAACGACCCGCGGGACGGATATACCGGGCGCGCATTCGTGCAGCTCGGCGAACCACGCCGCGTTGGACTGACACTGACCCTGGAAATGTAGGCCGCCGGATCAGTTGCCGTCGGAAGGTGCGCTGACCACTGGCTTGTCTGCCTGTTCAAGCTTCACCAGGTGATCCACCACGGCCAGTGACAGCTTGCGTCCAACCTCCATTTTCACCAGGTACTTGCCACCGACGACCAGCGTCGGCACTCCGCTAACCTGGAACTTGCGCTGCGTGTCCTGCAGGCGAGCAGTGGCGCGGCGGATGGTCGGTGAGTTGAACGTGGCCAGGAATTCGTCGCGCGTGGCGCCGTGCCCGTCCACGAAATCGGCAAGTGCTTCCACTGTGTTGAAGACCTTGCCCTGATCGTGCAGCGCGCGGAATAGTCGTTCGTGGTTGTCGTCCAGAATATCCATCGCCTCGAAAGTGAGATAGGCCTGTGCCAGTGTCGCCCACGCCGGGCTGAAATCCACGGGCTGACGCTTGAAGCGCACTGCATCGGTCTGCCGGCCGCGCCAGTCTTCGATCAGGGGATCGAACTGGTAGCAGTGCACACAGGCGTAGGAGAAGAACTCCATGACCTCCACCGGCTCACCGGGTGTGTGCGCCACGGACGGATCGAGCACCGTGTAGTGCTCCCCCTCGGTGATCTCCCCCACGGTGGCGCCGGTGCTGTACAGCAGCCCGTAGATGGCAACCGCGGCAACGACGATGAGCACAAAGGCGATGATGCCGTGCCGCAGGCGGATGATGTTGGCGGGCGCGTGTTCTTTGCTGCTCATGAAGTCCCCGGATGCCGGTTGATCGTTGGGCCAATGTCTTGGCGGCCTGGCGTCCGGTTATACTTGCCGCATGAGCGAGCGTTATCAACTGTTCAAATTCGACAGCTGCCCCTTCTGTCAGCGGGTACTCCGGTTTCTGGCCGAACATCCCATGCCGGTGGTGCTGCGTGATATCCACCGCGATCCGCAGGCCTGGCGGGAGCTGGCGACGGGCGGCGGCGACACGATGGTTCCGTGCCTGCGAATCGAGGACGACACCGGCGTGCGGTGGCTCTACGAGTCGCTCGACATCATTGCCTACCTTCAGGGCAGGTTGTCAGCAGACCAGGTCGCTTCCTGAAACCAGGGCGTGCCCGGTGGCGGTTCGGGTGAGGGTGCCGCGCATCAGTACTTCCTGACCGTTGCAGCGCTCCACCCGGGTGCGGTCCGCGTCCGGCGTGAACTGCACCGGCAGGGCGAAGCGCTCGCCGCGACGGGCCGCATGATCCTTCTGGAAGAATAGGGTGCCACCGCCGTTGGTGGGGTCGAGCGTCAGGTAACCGTAGCTGGCGACGGATTTCTCCTCGTACGCCGATGGAAACATCACCAGATCGATGACCGAAACGCGGCCGTCAGCGGGCGGCACGTACTGCTGGGTGCAGGCTACCGGCAGCAACAGCCAGAAAAGGTGCCTCCCGAGGCGCTGAATGCGGTGGTCCATCCCCTTTTATCCCCCTGAAATGACGACGAATTGGCGGGCGCATTGTCGTTGCGGCGAGCATTGTAGTGTGCCGGCCCGCGGCTCGCGAATCAGCGTTGGGAGGACGACAGGGCGGATTCCAGCCGGGTGCGTACTTCGTCTGACGACAACAACCGGATTTCCACCTGTTTGCGCGGGGAGCCGTGACCAGCCAGCACGGACACCGATCCTGGTGGCACATCCAGCACCTGGGCCAACAGCGCGATGAGCGCCGCGTTGGCTTTGCCTTTCTCCGCGGGCGCGCTGATCCGAACCCGCAGTACGTCCCCCAGCCACCCGGCGAGTTCGCTGCGCGCAGCCCCTGGCACGACTTTAACGGCCAGCTTCGTTCCGTTGGTGTTCCGCACGATCCCTGCTGACTCCCCTGTGGCTGGATACTCCGGTGCATGCGCCTGGAGCGGCTTACCCCGCACATTAGCAGGATGCTGAAAAAGTCCCTCCTGGACTTGTTTCAGCGGTCGGCGGCTTGCCCGACTCGCGCGCAATGCAGCGTCTTCCGCTGCATTCGGTGGGCCAGCCATCCCTGGCTGGCTTCCCAGGCTGCTTTTTCAGCAGCCTCTCATGGAACGAAGTTCCATGCGCGACAGCACTGGCAATCGTAACGTGGCCAGCTCTCATGGAACGAAGTTCCATGCGCGACAGCGCTGGCAATCGCAACGTGGCCCCTCGTCAGGCGAGCGTGCGCGTCCAATCCACCTTTTCCACCGCGCGGCTCCGGGGCCCGAGCCGCGCGCGGGCCTTGTGCGGGTGGGCAGGGGAGACTGCCACCCGACCAAGCCGCTATCATCGGAGCCAGGCAGGCGAGGCGTCGGGGAAAGCGCCGTCAACAAGGGGGAGCGCATGTCCATTCACACCGCGGGCACCATTGATGTGCACGCGCACGCTGTTCTGGAAGTCACCATGGGCGCGGCGGGTCACTATGGTCCGGAGCTGGGATATGAGGAGAAACCACGCTTCCGGGTAGGCGGCTACGAACTGCACGGCGTGCGCTACCGGGGCAGTCCGTTCATGGAGATCGACCTCCGCCTGGCGGCAATGGCGGCGGCGGGCATCGACTATCAGGTGTTGTCGCCGAACCCGCTGTCCTACTTCCACTTCATCGAAGCCGACGCGGCGCTGCGCTATTGCCGCATCCACAATGATGCTCTGGCCGCACAGGTGGCGCCGCACGGCGACCGGCTGGCCGCGTTCGCTGCCGTGCCCATGCAGGACATCGACCTCGCGATTGCTGAAACGCGGCGTGCGGTGACCGAACTCGGCATGCTGGGGCCGTATATCGGTACCGACTTCGGGAGACCGCTGGATGACCCGTCGATGGACCGGTTCTACGCCGCACTGGTTGATCTGGACGTGCCGCTGTTCATCCACCCCGCCCCGGCGGGCATCGACGGGCCGGCGGGAGATGCCAACCTCCGCGGCTACGATCTCGACATCATCGTCGGCTTCTCGGGTCAGGAGACCATTGCCGTGTGCCGGCTGATCTACGGCGGTGTGCTCGAACGGCACCCAGGGCTGGACGTGTGCATCAGTCATGGTGGCGGGTTTACCGGCTTTGCCTTCGGGCGCATGGCCATGGCGGCGCGCAAGCGGCCATGGGCGAGCGAAGCGCTGCGCCGGGATGGTGCGTTTGAAGCCCTGTTAAACCGCCTGTGGTTCGATGTGCACGTGCACTCGGACGAGTCACTGGCGCTCCTGAAGCGGCACGTGAATACGGACCACCTCGTCTTTGGGACCAATTTCGCGGGCTGGGACCAACAGGCCGGCAATGTGCGCGACGAGGCAGTGCCCTATACGGACAATGCGCGACGGCTGCTGCGTGCAGGCCAGCGCTGATCAGCAATTCAGAGGAGAGAGATCGCATGACAGACCTCGAAAAACTCGCGGCCCGGCTGGATCGCCTGGAATCGAAGGACGCCATCCGTAACCTTGTGACCGCGTATGCCATCGCCTGCGATGAACATGATATTCCGCGACTGGCGGATCTGTTTACGGAAGATGCCGACTTTGGCTCACCCAACGGCAAGATGGTGTCCAGCGGCCGCGAAGCGATTCGCGAGATGTTCATCAACACCTTTCGCATCCGTGGTCCGGCGTTTCACTGGACGCACGATGTCACGGTGACGATTGATGCAGGGGACCCGGACCGCGCGACGGGGTTGGTGTACAGCCATGCTGAAACCACACCCAACGGCGTGGTCAGTATTGCCGCAATGAAGTACCACGATACCTATCGCCGCGAGGCGGGCGTCTGGCGCATCGCGTCGCGCCAGATACAGTTCCTCTACTATGTGCCATACGCGAAATACGGCGAGGCGCTGACCTCAACCAATCGGGTGCTGATGGGCGGCGACCTCATACCGGCGGATTATCCGGAGTCCCTGCCGGCATGGCAGGAGTACGCACGGACGCATCTGTCGTGAACGTGCGCACGAACGCCCACATGCTTGCGCTCGCGCGCCGCGCGCTGCATCACCAGCAGGCCGGTACTACGGATCAGGCGGCGGCAGTGCTCGAACTGCCGGTGGCCATGTACACGGACCCGACGCGCTACCGGCACGAAATCCAGCGCGTGTTTCGCGAACTGCCGATGGGCGTGGCGCTCAGTCTGGAACTGCCGGGACCGGGCAGCTATCGGGCGCTCAACATCATGGATGTACCCGTACTGATCGTGCGGGGCGGCGACGGTGTGGTGCGCGCCTTCCTGAATGTCTGCCGACATCGCGGGGCACAGGTGTGCGCGGATGGCAGCGGTACGGCGCGGGTGTTTTCCTGTCCGTATCACGCGTGGGTGTATGACCAGAAAGGCCAGCTCACCGGCCGCTACGGCGCCGATTCGTTTGGCGAGATCGACGTGGACCGCTATGGGCTCGTGCCGCTGGCATGCGCCGAGGCGCACGGCGTGATCTGGGCCATGCTGACGCCGCATCGGACGTTCGACATCAACCGCTGGCTGGGTGGCATGGGCGAGCAGCTCGATACGCTGAAACTGGATACGTGGCATCTGTACACCCAGCGTGATATTCCCGGCCCGGGCTGGAAAGTCACGATGGACGGGTACCTGGAGTCCTATCACCACAACCTGGTGCACCCGAAAACGGTGGGGCAGTACACCGTGGGCAACCTGCTGGTCCTCGATACGTGGGGACCGCACCAGCGATTGACGTTTGGCCGCAAGTCGCTGCCCGAACTCCTCGAACAACCGGAGTCGGCATGGGAGCCGGATGTGCATATCCGCCTCATTCATTCCTGTTTTCCGAATCTTTCCCTGTCCGGAATCCTTGGCGACCACTGCCTGGTGAGTCAGATCTTTCCCGGTCCGACGCCGGAGACCACAATTACCCGGCAGACCGTGCTCGTGGCCAGGCAACCTGAAACGGACGCGGAAAAGGCGGCGACGGAGGCATTCAGTGCGCTGACGCTGAAGGCAGTGGAAGAGGAGGACTACGGCATCGGTTTCGGTATTCAGAAGGCCGTGCACGCTGGCGCCAACGAGCACTTCCTGATTGGTCGCAATGAACCCGCCATCCAGAACTATCACCGGTGGGTTGCGTATTTCGCGCGTGCCAACGCCGGCACCGAGTGGTGAGGGGGTAGCCGTGGGTACGCTTCTCATCACGGGCGGTCGCGTAGTGGACGGACTGGGAAACACACCGTTCAACGCGGACGTGCTGGTGCGCGATGGTCGCATCGAGGCGGTTGGCAGCGGACTGGAAGCCCCGCCCGATACGCAGCGCATCGACGCCAGCGGGCTGACGGTGATGCCCGGGCTGATCGACGCCCACTGTCATATCACCTTCGATGAAGTGTCCTCCAATGACGAACTGTTCTTTCACCGTCGGGAGGGCCTGTCTGCCATCGTCGCGGCGACGAACGCGCGGAAAGTCCTGCAGGCAGGGGTTACGGGCATCATGGATGCTGATTCGCTGTTCGATCTCGGGGTCGACCTGCGCGATGCCATCGAGGCCGGTATCGTCCCTGGTCCGCGCATGTCCACAGGCGGTAATGCACTGTTCACGTCCGTTGGCGGCACCGCTGGACGGCTCGTGCCGGATACCGGCCGCATCGGCTACGGCAAGGTGCTGGGCAGCAAGGCGGAAATCGTTCAGGAAGTACGCCGGCAGATCAAGATCGGCGTCGATTGGGTGAAGGTGCATGTTACCGGACTCATCCCCCGTCAGCGTATCCGTGGCGAGGTCAAGGTGTGGACACTGGATGAGCTGCGCCTGGTCGCGGATACGGCGCATGAACTCGGTATTCCCGTTGTCGGCCACTGCCGGGGAGCGGACAGTATCCGGGATACGGCGGTCGCCGGATTCGACATGATCCTGCACGCCACCTATATGGACGACGAGGCGCTGGAGGCGGTAGCCGGGCGAGGCATTCCCATTGTTCCGACGTTCACCTTCCAGGCCAATCTGCTGGACTTTGGTGAGCGCATAGGCGCTTCCGCGGAACTGCGCGAGATCTTCCGCCGCGAAATTGCCGACAGCGCGGTCATGTTGCAGCGTGCCCGTGCCGCCGGCGTACCGCTGCTTTGCGGCACGGAGAGCGGATTCTCCATCACCCCGTACGGTGACTGGCACTGGCGTGAACTGGAGGTGTTCGTGCGTGAACTGGGGTATACGCCGCTGGAAGCCATTCGCGCGGCAACCAGCGACAATGCGTTTTCGCTGCGCATGGCGGGGCAGACCGGTGCGGTGGAAGCGGGACGGCTCGCCGACCTGCTGATCATCGATGGCGATGTCGCCCAGGACATTACGGTGCTGGGCGACCGGTCCCGGATCCGCCACGTGTTTCTGGGTGGCAGCCAGGTAGATCTCACGCCGCCGCCACCACGGCGGGATCCCGGTGGCTGGCGTGTCTCGCACTATGGCAACGCGATTCTGCGTCGTGACGTCGCGTACGGTGGCTGAGGCAGCACGGAGGGCGGCGGCATGAAGTCCATGCTGGTGACGGGCGCCGCGCGCGGTCTGGGGGCTGACATCGCCCGCCTGGCTTCGGCGCGCGGCTACAGGGTCGGCATGGTGGACCGCGATGCAGAGGAGCTGCACGCCCTGGCCGCCGAAGTCCCGAACAGCACGGCGCTGGCGGCGGATGTGACCGATGAAGCGGCGGTCGAAGGCTGTCTGGAACGGTTCGGCACGGTGGATGTGCTTGTCAACAACGCCGGCATTCTGCGCACCGGGCCGCTGATTGACCATTCGCTGGATGACTTTCGCCTGGTGCTCGATGTGAACCTGGTGAGCCTGTTCATTGTCGGCCGGGCCGTCGCCCGGCGAATGCGTGCGCAAGGTGGTGGCGCAATCGTCAACATGTCATCCGTCAATGGCATACATCCGAGCCTGAACGCCGGCGCCTATGTGGCGGCAAAGGCCGGGGTCATTGGACTGACGCAGCAGATGGCCATCGAGTGGGGTGAGTTCGGCATCCGCGTGAATGCGGTGGCGCCGGGATTCATCGATGCAGGTATGTCCTCGCCGTTCTACGCGGCAAAGGCCGTGCGTGAACGGCGTGGGAACGCCGTTCCCGTCAGGCGGCTGGGCAGTGCGCGTGACGTGGCTGAAAGTGTGCTGTTTCTCGTGTCGGAGGCGGCAGCCTATGTCAGCGGTCAGACACTTGCGGTGGACGGCGGTCTCATCAACAGTGTGCTTGCGCAGCTGCCCAGGGAATAGCCGTGTCACTTCGTTCGCTTGATGGCTATTCGGTACTTGTTACCGGCGGTGGCAGCGGTCTCGGTGCTGGCGCGGCGCGCTACCTGGCGGCTCGCGGCGCCCGGGTCACCATCTGTGGTCGGCGCGAGCAAGCGTTGCGCGCGGTGGTTGCATCCATCGGTGCAAACTGCGCTGGCGTGGTTGGCGATGTCACGGTCGCCGGTGACCGCCAGCGCATGCTGGAGACGGCGATCGCGCACGGCGGACGGCTCGATGGGCTGGTGAACAATGCGGGAAACATGCTGCGTGGCGAACTGGCGTCGCTGAACGAGCGGTCGGTACTCGAACTGTTCCATACCAATGTCGTGGGCGCCATGATGCTCACCGGTCTTTGCGTACCGGCCCTGGCGGAGCGCCGCGGCGCCGTGGTTTTCCTCGGCTCCATCCACAATCGGCGTGCCTTCCCGTGTGTGTCTCCCTACGCCGCCACCAAGGGCGCCATCGAAAGTCTGACCCGGTCGCTGGCGGCGGAACTTGGCGCGCAGGGCATCCGGGTCAACTGCGTAGCTCCCGGCGCGGTACTCACCGAGATCAATCAGCGCGCAGGATTGATGACCGATGAACAGGCGCGCGAACGCCTGGACCGAATGCGCGTCCTGCATGCACTCGGGCGCACGGGTACCGAGGAGGAGATCGCGGAGGCGATTGCCTACCTGCTCACCGCGGAGTGGACCACGGGCGCTATTCTCGACGTCGATGGCGGTCTTGGGCTTGGCTTGACTGAGGAACTCGGGACCCCTTCCGCGTGAGTAGCTGCCGACGTCCCGTAACGACGTGACCTGTGCCGGGATACTTTCATCTCGCGACGATGTTGCGCGAGATCGGTCCAGGCTGAGGATGCCCATCCGACCGCTTCCGGAAGCGTGATATGCGACCGCTTCAAGCCACGCTGGTGGTGGGCTCTCAGCGTTTGCTCTGGAGCGTGGACGAACACCTTGCGGCACATTCGCAGGTAGAGGTCGCCTGTTCCACGGACGGACCGGAGGCGCTGGCGCGGATTCTCGCGGACCTGCGCACGCCGCTCAGTTTGCCGGTATGCGGTACTTCGTGACGCGGTGAGCCCGATCCGTCGTGCGTGACCAGGGGGCGCTCGCAAGCTCGGGGCAACCAGTTATCATGACCGCTGACAGCGGGGAAACGACATGCCTCAACTCACTGAAGACGAACGCGACGGGTTCCTGAATGAGCGCGGCGTGCTGATGCGCATCGCCGTGGTTCGGGCGGACGGACGTCCGCTGGTGACGCCGATCTGGTTTCTCTACGAAGACCACGCCATCTGGTTCACGCCGCGGGCGAAGTCCGAGTGGTTCGAATGCCTGCGGCGGGATCCGCGCGTTGCCCTGTGCATCGACGAGCAGCCGTTGCCCTACCGCAAGGTGCTTGTGGAAGGCTCGGCTGAATTGATCCACGACGTGGGCCAGGACGATGCCTGGCGTGACCGCTATCGCCGCATCGCCCGTCGCTACGTTGGCGACGAAGGCGCCGAAGCCTATATCGTCAATACCATCGATCAACCGCGCGGGCTTTTCCGTCTTGCCCTGCAGGGGGCGAAAGTCACCACGTGGCGCATGCCGCTCGAGGGAGAGCGGGGCATGGGCATCTGGCACGATCGTTACTACACACCCGGAACTTCGTTCTGATGAATACCCTGGCATGGGTCATGATGGCGCGGGTGCTGACGGTCGCGCCGGACGGTTTCGTGTCTGAACATGTCATCGACTTCAAGGCGACACCGGAAGTTGTGTATTCGGCGCTTACCCAGGATGTCGGAAGTTGGTGGGACGCCACGCACTCCTACACGGGGGAGGCGGCAAATTTTTCGCTGGATGCACGCCCTCAAGGATGTTTCTGCGAGCATTTCCCCGACGGCAGTGGCGTGGAACACATGCGCGTCGTACATGCGCGCCCTGGTGAACTGCTGCGCATGACGGGCGGCCTCGGCCCGTTGCAGGCAATGCCCGTGACCGGTGTCATGGAGTTCCAGCTGGAAGCCACGCGCAAGGGTACGCGGTTGACGTATCGCTACACCGTGGCGGGAAATGCCAGCGCCGGGCTGGATGCCCTGGCGGCGCCGGTGGATGCGGTGCAGCTTGGACAGCTCAAGCGACTGCTCAACTATGTGGAGGGCAAGCCCGCGACCGACGCGAACTGAACCGGTTGCGGCGCGGGTGTCCGGTGCATGTTCTCCGTTGCAGGGCTGCCATCAGTCGAACAGCGTGTCGAAGTTTCGCGCCTCGTTGCTGCCACGCGCCTCCTTGAGGCAGCGCGCGAGGATCGGCACACCTGCGCGAATCTGCTCCCTTGTCAGGTGTCCGAACGCCAGGCGCAGGTAGGGTGCGTTGTTACCCCGGTAGTGGAAAGCGGCGCCCGGGATGTAATTCACGCCAGCGGCCTGGGCGGATTTCCACAGCATGCCGCGGTCGACGTCGTCGGGAAAGCGAACCCATAGGAAGAGGCCGCCCACGGGATTGGACCACACACAGATGTCGTCCAGTGTTTCGCCCAGCATGCGTGTGGTGAGGTCGCGTTTCTCCTGGAGTACGGGGTTGGCGATAGCGGCGTGCGCGCTGATGCCGTTCCTGTAGAACTCGGCGACGACTGCGGCCGCGAAGGTATTGCTGCCGGCATCGTGGCGCCGGGCGAGCACGCGCTCCAGCATCGGTGGACGCGCCAGGATATAGCCGAGGCGCATTCCGGGCGCCAGAATCTTCGACAGCGAGCACAGATAGAGATGGTTCGGGTCGTCATCCAGTGCGTAGATGGCCGGCTCGATCGGCCCTTCGTAGTGCACGTCGCCGTAACAGTTGTCTTCCACGATCGGCACACCGAAACGACGGGCCAGGTTGATCATCTCCAGGCGTCGTGCTCTTGGCATGACGAACCCGGTTGGGTTCTGGTAGGTGCTGATGGCATAGATGAATTTCGGCAGACGGTTTTCGCCCTGCAGACGCCTGAGTTCGCTCTCCAGGTGATCCATCTTCATGCCACCTTCGTCGAGCTGGATTCCCACCATGTCCAGTTTCAGGTTGCGATACGCCGACAGCGTGCCGGGGTAACAGAATTCCTCGACGATCACCGTATCGCCATGGGCCTCCTGCAACGCCTCCGCGGTGAGCGTGACCGCCTGCATCGAGCCATTGCACAGGATCAGGTGATCCGGGTTCACCGGCACACCCTCCCGATCGCTTTCACGTTGAGCCATCACCTTGCGCAGGCCCGCGTGTCCCAGGTTCCCGGGGTAGCGCGTGAATTCGAGCCCCTCGCGGTCGAGTACGGTGACGGCGGCCTGTTTCAGTGCCTCGGTGGGAAACGTCTCGGGGTCCGAACGGCCCGATCCGAAGTCGTAGCGTATGTCAGTCATTGGTTCCCGCCAGTTGGTTCCTGATCAGATAGGTGTAGCTGTCCTGTATCGCTGTGAGCATGTCCGTCGCGCAGGCATCCAGTTCCACGATGGTCCATTCCAGCACGTCGGGGTCCGCGGCGGCGAGAATGGCGGCGATGTCCTGTCTGCCATCGCCCAGCGCCACCATGGGCTCTCCCTTTGTCAGCGGGCCATCCTTGAGGTGCAGCAGGGGGGTTCGGGAGCGGATTCGTGCCAGTTCGGCGGCAGGCTCGCGGGCGCCGAAGTTGGCGGCCCAGTAGGTGTCGAGTTCGAACGCGACGCCCGGCACCAGATCCTGGAACAGGTGGTAGGCGCACGTCCCCTCGAATTCCGCGAATTCCCACCAGTGATTGTGCAGTGCCAGCGTGATGTTGGCGGCCGCGAGATCGTCCACCAGGCGATTGGTGGCTTCCGCGACACGGCGAACGGTATCCAGATCCGCAAAATCGGCGGGGGCGTAGCCGCCGACCGCGCGGGTGAGGCCGAGTTCACCGAGAGTGTCCACGGTCTGCTGTACCGGCACCCGATTGGCGAACGGAAAGTGGCTGGAGGAAATGCGCATACCGAGGGCTTCGACGCGCTCGCGGAACTGACGCGGCGAAAAGCCGTAGAGGTTGAAAGGTTCGACCCCCTGGTAGCCGGTCGCTGCCAGCGCCTGCAGAACACCGTTGAAATCGCGCTCGCTTTCCGTACGCAGCGAATAGAGTTGAACCGAAATGGGTGCCATGGCCCCTCCCCCTGTGGTTGGTTTATCGTAGCCCACATGGGGGAAGGGCAGAAACTCAGGTTCGGGCTCGTCGGCGGCGGCGAGGGGGCGTTCATTGGCGCCGTGCACCGGCTGGCCGCGGAGCTCGACGGGGAGGCGGAACTGGTTGCTGCCTGCTGCGGCTCCACGCCGGAACGCGCCCGGCGCGCGGCACAGGCCATCTATCGTGTGCCGGCGGAGCGGGCGTACGGCACAACGCGGGAAATGTTCGCCGCCGAACGCTCGCTTCCCGCAGCCCGGCGCATGCACTTCGTGATCATCGCCACGCCCAACAGCTCCCATGTGACGATAGCGGGAGAGGCGCTGGAAGCTGGGTTTCACGTGGTTTGCGACAAACCGCTGGCCGCTGACCTGGCAACGGCTGAAGTACTTCGCGACCACCAAGCGGCCAGCGGCTGCCGATTCGCGGTGACCTACAACTACACCGGCTATCCGATGGTGCGTGAGGCGCGCGAGCTGATTGCCGCGGGGGGGCTTGGCGCGATCCGCCGCGTGCAGTGTGAGTATCTGCAAGGCTGGCTGGCGGAGCCACTGGAGGCGGTCAACAAACAGGCCAGTTGGCGTACGGATCCGGCGCGGGCCGGCGCCAGTGGCTGTTTCGGCGACATCGGCAGTCACGCCGAGAATCTGGTCAGCTACGTGACGGGGCTGCGCATTGCGCACCTGTGTGCCGATCTCGCCAGCTTCGTGCCCGGGCGTCGCCTGGACGACGACGGCAACGTGTTGCTGCGTTTCCATGGCGGTGCCCGCGGCGTGATCAGTGCCAGCCAGGTTGCGGTGGGAGAGGAGAACGCGCTCCGCTTGCGTGTGTACGGTGAGCATGGGGGGCTGGAGTGGTCGCAACAGGAACCCAATTCACTGCTGCTGCGCCTTGCCGACCGCCCCCTGCAGGTCCTGCGCACCGGTACGGGCGGTCTCGGTGCGTTGACGACCATGTCAACGCGGCTGCCAGGTGGCCACCCGGAAGGGTTTCTCGAGGCGTTTGCGAATATTTACCGCGGCTTCATGGCGGACCTGCGGGGCACGCCCGCGGGCGACTATCCGTGCCTGGAAGACGGCATTCGCGGTATGCGATTTCTGGACAGGGTGGTGGCGAGCGACCGGGCTGGCGGCGTGTGGGTAGCGGTTGAGGAGAACGCATGAAAACGCTGAAAGGGCCGGCGATATTCCTGGCCCAGTTCATGGCGGACGAGAGCCCGTTCAATGGCATCGAAGCCATGGCGCGGTGGGCGGCGTCACTGGATTTTGCGGGCATTCAGGTGCCTATCGGCAACCCGGCGTTCATTGACGTGGCGCTTGCCGCCCGGAGCCAGACCTACTGCGACGAGCTGAAAGGGCGGGTAGCGGATGCCGGGGTGTGCATCACGGAATTGTCCACGCACCTCGAAGGGCAACTGGTGGCCGTGCATCCAGCGTATGACGAGTTGTTTGATGGCTTCGCCGCGCCGCACGTGCGAGGCAATCCCTCGGCGCGCACGGCGTGGGCCATCGAGCAGGTCTCTCTGGCGCTGATGGCAAGCCAGCGGCTGGGATTGACGGAGCAGGTGGCATTCCCGGGTGCCCTTGTATGGCCATATTTCTACCCCTGGCCACAGCGGCCGGCCGGGCTCATCGAGGAAGGCTTTCGCGAACTGGCCAAGCGGTGGCGGCCACTTCTCGATATCGCGGATACGTGTGGCGTGAACCTCTGTTTCGAGATCCATCCCGGAGAGGATCTGCACGACGGCGTGACGTTCGAGCGATTCCTCGCCGAAGTGGATGGGCACCCGCGCTGCAATATCCTCTATGACCCCAGCCATTTTGTGCTGCAACAGCTGGACTATCTGGGTTTCATCGACGCCTACCATGAACGCATCCGCATGTTTCACGTCAAGGATGCTGAGTTCAATGCCAGTGCGCGCAGCGGCGTGTACGGCGGTTATCAGGACTGGCTACATCGTCCAGGCCGATTCCGCTCGCTGGGTGACGGTCAGATCGATTTCCGCGCAGTCTTCTCAAAGCTCGCCGGGTACGACTATTCCGGATGGGCAGTCCTCGAATGGGAGTGTTGCCTCAAGCATCAGGAAGACGGAGCGAGGGAAGGGGCCGCGTTCATCCGTGATCACATCATCCGTGTCACTGACAAGGCGTTCGACGATTTTGCCGCTTCCGGCGTGGATGCCTCGCGCAACCGGCGGTTGCTCGGCCTGGATTGAGAGCTGTGCGACCTGTGTGGCGCGTGCAGTGCAATGAAGCGAGAGGTCCCGGTGCATCGGGCATCGGTTGATGAGGAGAGAGTGTATGAGTGAGGAAGCGGAAGCGAACCAGTACGACAGCATAGTGGTCGGCGCCGGTTTTGGCGGTCTTTACATGCTGCACCGGCTGCGCAAGCTGGGCCAGCGGGTACTGGTGATCGAAGCCGGTGACGGGCCTGGTGGCACGTGGTACTGGAATCGTTATCCCGGCGCGCGCTGCGACATCCAGAGCCTGGAGTATTCGTACCAGTTTTCGGACGAACTTCAGCAGGAGTGGGAATGGAGCGAACGTTATGCCACGCAGCCCGAACTGCTGCGATACATCAATCACGTCGCGGATCGTTTCGACCTGCGCAGGGACATTCTTTTCAATACCCGGGTAACCGGGGCGCGGTACGATGAGGCGGACCAGCGCTGGACGGTAACCACGGACGATGGTCAGGCACGCTCAGCGCGCTTTGTGATCATGGCCACAGGCTGCCTCTCCTCGGCCAATGTGCCGGCCATTCCAGGTCTGGCGGGCTTCCAGGGCGACTGGTATCACACCGGTCGATGGCCGCACGAGCCGGTGGATTTCACCGGCAAGCGAGTGGCCGTGATTGGTACCGGATCGTCGGCGATCCAGAGCATTCCGCTCATCGCCCGGCAGGCGAGTGAGCTCACCGTGTTCCAGCGCACCGCCAATTATTCGATTCCCGCGCGCAATGCCCTGCTTGATCCTGTCGAGGTGAAAGCCGTGAAGGCGCGCTATCCGACTTATCGCGCGGAAAACAGGGAGACCGCCTTCCATGCGGATTTCGGTTACAACGAGCTCAACGCGCTCGATGTCTCCGCTGAGGTACGCGACGCAGAATACGAACGCCGATGGGCCATGGGTGGCCTGCCGTTCCTTGCCGCTTTCGCGGATCTCATGTTCGATGAGAGAGCCAACAAGACGGCGGCGGACTTCATTCGCCGCAAGATCCGCGAGATCGTGAGCGATCCGGCAACCGCGGAACTGTTGTCGCCGAAAGGACTTGTGGGTTGCAAGCGTCTGTGTGTGGATACGGACTACTACGCGACGTTCAACCTTGCCCACGTGTCGCTGGTGGACGTGAATGCCGATCCCATACAGGCGATCACCTCTCGGGGCATCCGGACCGAAACGCGTGAATACGAGGTGGACGCCATCGTGTTCGCCACCGGCTTCGATGCCATGACCGGTGCCATAACCAAGGTTGATATTCGTGGTCGAAACGGTCAACGCATCCAGGACGCGTGGGAAGAAGGCCCAAAGACGTATCTGGGCCTTTCCGTGAACGGTTTCCCCAATCTGTTTCTGATCACCGGTCCCGGCAGCCCGTCTGTGTTGACGAACATGTTGCCCTCGATCGAGCATCACGTCGACTGGATCGCCGACTGTATCGAGCATGTGAGCAGCGGCAGATTCGTCAGTATCGAAGCCGAGGCCGACGCACAGGAAAACTGGGTGACGCACGTCAACGAGGTCGGCAATACGAGTGTCTATCCACGTTGCAATTCGTGGTATCTGGGCGCAAATATTCCCGGCAAGCCGCGGGTGTTCATGCCGTATCTGGGTTTTCCTCCGTATGCCGAGAAATGCCGCGAAGTCGCGGACAGGGGCTATGTTGGCTTTCGACTGATTGCCTGAGGAGGGAGGGATGGTGAAAGCGGTGACGGAACTGTTTGACCTGGCGGGTGAGGTGGCTGTTGTAACCGGTGCGGGGCGGGGTATAGGCGAGGGCATAGCCCATGCGTTCGCCGAAGCTGGAGCGGCGGTAATTGTCGCCGCCCGTCGCACCGCGGAAATCGAACGAGTGGCCGCGGCGATTCGCGCTACGGGTGCCCAGGCACATGCGGTGGCAACCGATGTCACTGATGATGCTCAACTTGACGCGCTGGCGAGAGCGGCCATCAGCCACTTCGGCAAACTCTCGATCTGGGTCAACAACGCGGGTGGCTCCCCGATGCGCATGCCATTGAAGGACCTGCCGCGTGACGAATGGGATCGCACCATTGCGTTGAACCTCACCGCGATCTACCGCGGGTGCATCACTGCCGCGAAGTACATGGACAAGGGCAGCATCATCAACATCACCTCCGGCGCGGGTACGGGACCGGTACCCGGCAGTGCCCACTACGGCGCCGCCAAGGCGGGCACCAATTCACTGACGTGGACGCTGGCTGCGGAGCTGGCACCGGACATACGGGTGAATGCGGTAGCGCCAGGTGCCATTCCAACGGAAGTCATGCTGAAGGCGATCGGTCGCACGGAAGACCAGCTGGACCAGGTGCTCGAAGAATGGAAGATTCCGCTTGGCCGACTCGGCACCCCGCAGGATATCGGCGCCGCCTGTGTCTATCTCGCCTCGAGCGCAGCAAGTTGGGTGAGCGGGGAGATCCTGCGCGTTGGCGGTGGCGCCAGGCCGCGCTAACACCTGGCCGCGCAGCGCTGTCGCACCTGGCCACCAAACCCGTTGGAAGCGCTCAAGTGACCTAACTTGTCAAGCGGACCACTAGTCATCCCTGGCTGGCCAACGAGGCTGCCTTTTTGACCAGCCCCGCAAACACAGCCTGAACATACTCCTGTTGGTTGACGACAGGATGATGGACGACAAGGAGTTGAGCACATGCACTACACCACGTACGGCGACACCAATCTGCGCGTAAGCGTCGCCGGGCTCGGCGCGGGCGGCTTCAGCCGCCTGGGTCTCGGTACCGGCGGTAGTCAAGCGGACGCTGTTGCGGTTGTCCATGCCGCACTGGACCGTGGTATCAACCTAATCGATACGGCGGCGGCATACGGGACCGAGGAGGTTGTCGGCAAGGCTATCGGTGGACTGGACAGGTCGCAGCTGGTCCTTGCCACCAAGGCGGGCTTCGGGCGTGGGCCGGACAGGGTACCGCCGGAAACAGTGATTGCCAGTCTCGATCGTTCGCTGCGCCTGCTGGGTACGGACTATATCGACATCTTCCAGATTCATGCAGTGTCCCCCGAACGATACGACTGGGTTCATGGTGAGCTGGTGCCCGCATTGTTGCGGGAAAAGGCAAAGGGCAAGTTTCGCCACCTCGGCATCACGGAAACACCCCCGTTTGATCCCGGTCACGCGATGTTGCAGCGCGCGATCCCGGATGGCTGCTGGGAGTCAGTGATGGTGGCGTTCCACATGCTGCATCAGAACGCGCGGGCAGGTGTGTTCCCCGCTACGACGGCAGCCGGCGTCGGCACCATGCTGATGTTTGTCGTTCGCGGTATCTTTGCGCAGCCCGAGCGGTTGTCCGCCACGCTGGCGGAGCTGCGGTTACCGGAGCTCGACTTCCTGGTTCATCCAGGCGGTGCGCATGACATGGTGGATGCTGCTTACCGGTTCGCCCGTTACGAAACCGGAGTGGATGTCGTGCTGTTCGGTACAGGCAGTGTCGACCATGTACACCGCAACGTGGAGTCGTTGCTCAAACCGCCGCTTCCGGAGGAGGATGTGGCCAGGCTGCGTGCGGTGTACGGACATGTTGTTGGAGTCGGGCTGGACGTGCCGACGCGACCGAAGCCAGCGTGAACCACTGAAGGGTACCTACAGGGATTTGCGCATGAAGTGCCGGTTGAATCCGCCCACCCATGCGACCAGCGTGACGATGGTTTCGTAGCCCAGACGCTCATACAGAGCCTGATTGCTGTCGCTGAGCGTCTCCAGAACGGCATCGGTGCAGCCCCGCGCGCGAGCCGCGGCTTCCAGCCTCGTCAGGCATTCGCTGCCGAGTCCCTGGCCACGACGTTCGTCGCTGACCCACAGGTAGCTGGTGAACAACCGGTTGAATTCCGTGCGCCCGGTTGCGCCGGCGACGATGCGGTCCCCCTCGCGTAGGAAACAGGCGATCGGACGGGCGTCGCCGCCAACCGCCTGCGCCCGGCCGAAGTGAAAGACCCCGTCACTGATGCACGCCACGTCCGTGGCGTCCGGGTCGTCTTCGATGCACCAGATTGCCGATGCCATGAGCTACTGAATCCCGGCGTTTTCCTGTTCGCGCTGCGCCCACTCTCCGGGGTTGCGCCCGTACTCCACCATCACATGCCGGCGATACGCCGGTCGCTCCGTCAGGCGGTGGTACCAGGACGCCAGATTTGCCAGGGTGGGGCGTTCGATCGGCATGGTCATGTAGCGGTACATCATGGCGCCGATGCAGATGTCGGCGATGGAAAGCGTATCCCCGGTGATGAACATTCTGCCCTGCAGCCACGTGTCCAGTTGGCCAAACAACCGGCCGCTCTCTTTCGCCCCGCGTTCCAGCTTCTCTGGTGTGGTCGCAAAGCCCCGTATCAGGCCGGTGAAGAGCGGAAAGAAGGCGTTGGAAATGTCGCTGCGTTGCCACTCCGTCCACATGTCCGCCTGCGCCTGTCGGGCCACGTCGTCCGGCCACAGCGTACCGGTGCCGTAGGTCCGTGCCAGGTGGCGCACGCAGGCGTTCGATTCCCACACCACGAGATCGCCATCGCGAATGGTTGGAACCACCTGCATGGGATTTGGATAACCGGGCGGGTAACCGAAGGACCCACCGACATCCTCGCGTCGGTAAGGCAGGTTCAACTCACCGAGTGTCCACATGACCTTCTGAACGTTCATGGAGTTGCGCCGACCGAGCACCGTGATCATGGGTTTTCCGTGGTGATTGCCTGAGGACACTATATCAGCGCCTTGGTGAGACCCTATACTGCCGCTTTCCCGGAACGCTCATCGATGGAACTGCTGCTCATCCGTCACGGTCTGCCCGTGCATCTGCAAACGAACGACGGCACACCTGCCGATCCACCATTATCCGATATCGGTCGCGGCCAGGCGCGACGCATGGCCGACTGGCTGGCCGGCGAAAAAATCGACCGTTTGTACAGCAGTCCGATGCTGCGTGCCGTGCAGACTGCGGAGCCATTGTCCGATCGCCTGGGTGTCGCGGTGGAACTGCACGAAGGCGTCGCCGAGTACGATCGCGACGCCAGCGAATACGTGCCAGCGGAAAAGTTGAAGGAAGTCGACTACGAACGCTGGAAGCGGCTGATGCAGGGTGACGTGGACATCAACTTCCACGCCTTCGCGCATGCCGTCATCGACAGTCTCGAAGCGATTGTGATGGCTAACCCCGGCCGGCGGGTGGCGGTCACCTGTCACGGCGGCGTGATCAACGTGTGGACGGCGCATGTGGTAGGGCTGGCGCCGCGACTGTTCTTCAGCCCGGACTACACCAGCATCCACCGGTATCTCTGTGCGGGCTCGGGAGAACGCAGCATTCGCGTCCTCAACGAGGCGGTACACCTGCGCTCGTCATTGCCCGTACGCTGACAGTCGTCCCGTTGCGCGAGCCGGGAATGGGCCTCAACCCGCGCTGATGGTCACCGTATCGATGAGATTGTTTTTCACCAGGTCCTTGTCCCGGCGTCGTTCGTAACGCCGTGCCGGCGTGTTGACGATGGGCGCCAGTTCCGCCGCGCCGAAGCTTCGCTTCTGCAGGCTGTCGCTGATTTCCCCGTAGGTTGTCGAGCGTTGTCGCGGCGTACGGTTGTTGGACTTGATGAGCCGCACCATCTCCTCGGGCGAAGTCTCCTGACCGTGTTGCGTGCCGGCAGCGCGCGAGATGCTTTCGTTCATGAGCGTGCCGCCCAGATCGTTGCAACCGGCGTTCAGACACGCCTGCACACCGGCATGCCCCATCTTCACCCAGCTGGCCTGGATATTGTGGATGTGGCCGTGCAGCGTGATGCGCGCGACGCTGTGCATCAGCAGGGCTTCGCGAAAGGTTGGTCCTCGCCGAGCCTTGCCCTTGAGATACATGGGCGCTTCCATATGCACGAAGGGCAGAGGCACCATCTCGGTGAAACCGCCGGTACGACGCTGCAGATCGCGTACGCGCAGCAGGTGCCGCGCCCAGTGAACGGGTTTCTCCACGTGCCCGTACATGATGGTCGCAGTGGTGCGGAAGCCAACCCTGTGCGCGGTTTCCATCACTTCGAGCCATTGCGCGGTATTGATCTTGTCCGGACAGATGATGGCACGCACTTCGTCGTCCAGAATCTCCGCCGCGGTTCCGGGCAGAGTTCCCAGACCAGCTTCCCTGAGCATTCTGAGATAGGGCTCGAGTGCCATGTCGAGGGTGGCCGCTCCCTGCCACACTTCCAGCGGCGAGAAAGCGTGTATGTGCATCTGCGGCACCGCGGCCTTTACGATCCGCAGGATCTCGGCATACGTGTCACCGGTGTAGTCGGGGTGGATACCACCCTGCATGCATACTTCCGTCGCGCCACGGTCCCAGGCTTCCTTTACCCGTCGGGCAATTTCCTCGGGCGCGAGATCGTAAGGGCGTCCGCGCAGATTTTCGCTCAGTTTGCCTTTCGAAAACGCGCAGAACTGGCATTTGAAGTAGCAGACATTGGTGTAGTTGATATTGCGGTTGACACAGTAGCTAACGGTCTCGCCGTTGACCTTCTGCCGCATCGCGTCCGCAGCGCGCACCACGGCGGAGAGATCGTCGCCCCGCGCGGCAAACAGGCGAACCACATCGGCTTCCTCGAGCAGCTCGCCGGCCATGGCGCGTCGCAGTATGGCATCCACGTCCGGCGATACGTGGCGGGGCTTGTGAATCACCGCATCCAGGATGTCCTTCGGTGGATCGATTGGCTCACCGGGACTCCAGGGATCGATGCGGGGAAAGCCCTCCGCGTCGATGCGCGAGATGACGTTGTCGTGCAGCTCCGGGTGCACCCACCGGTCCAGATCGCTGGCGTATGCCGGGTAGATCGTCAGTCGTTCGGTCAGGAACTTGCCGGCGCCGGCGGTCTCCCGCGCCAGTTCCTCGACATGCGGCCAGGGCGCTTCGGGGTTGACGAAGTCGGGTGTCAGCGGCGATACGCCGCCCCAGTCGTTGATGCCGGCCTGCACGATCTGTGGCAGCACGCCGGGGCTGAGGTTGGGGGGCGCCTGGATGCTCATGTCGGCGCCGAACACGATACGGGCGACGGCGATGGTCCATAACAGTTCGTCAAGATCCGGCTCGGGGGCATGCACCATCTTCGTGCCGGGTTTGGCGCGGAAGTTCTGTACGATTATTTCCTGGATGTGGCCGTATTCCTGATGCAGGGCGCGGATGGCCAGGAGTGACTCGATGCGCTCCAGGCGTGTCTCGCCGATGCCGATGAGAATGCCGGTGGTGAACGGTACGCGGGCTATGCCGGCCTGGCGCAGTGTTTCGAGCCGTACCGCGGGTACTTTGTCGGGGCTGCCGTAGTGCGGCATCCCCTTGCGGGTCAACCGCTGCGACGTGGACTCCAGCATGATACCCATTGAGGGCGAGACGGACTTCAGGCGCGCCAGCTCGGTGGCATCCAGATTGCCGGGATTCAGGTGCGGCAGCAGCCCCGTCTCCTCCAGTACCGCCTTTGCCGCGGCGAACAGATAATCCACCGTGGTGGCGTATCCCATGCTGTCGAGCGCCTCGCGGGCGGCCTTGTAGCGCAATTCCGGTTTTTCACCCAGCGTGAACAGCGCTTCCTTGCAGCCCATCGCGGCGCCCTGGCGGGCGACCTCGAGCACCTCGTCGATGGTCATGTACGGGGCCATGACCTTGCGCGGTACCTTCGCAAACGTGCAGTAGTGGCATACGTCGCGGCACAGGTGCGTGAGCGGCAGGAACACCTTGCGGGAATAGGTGACGACGTTGCGAAAGCCGCGGTCGCGCAGGGTGGCGGCCACTTGCGCCAGGGCGTGCGTGTCCGTGATGTCGGCGAGGGCCAGGGCTTCGGCATCGTTCGGCAAACGGCCGGCCAGTGCCTGCTGCAGCAGGTGGTCAAGCATTTGCGGTTCCCGTGTCGCTGGTCAAAGGTGCGCCATTATGGTGACTGCTCAGGCGCTCCGCTATACCTGACCTGTCGAGGTAGATACCAGTCTGCGTCCGCCCCCCCTCGACGAGCAACGTTCGCAGGTCGGCGGGCGTGTCGATATCGAGCGCAAATCCACGCAGGGGGTGGATGGTGGGCGGTATTCCGCGCTGTTCGGCGGCGTCCAGATGGGGTTTGAAACTTTTTCCGTCGAACACCAGTGGAATGGCGTCGGTTGGCGTCAGTATCAGCCCGTTGGTCCCGAGATTCTCGTCATCCGGCATGATGGTCACGCCAGTATGGTCCGCCAGGGCCAGATCGATCTCCCCCGCCGAGACAAGTGGAATGTCCGCGGGCACGATGAATACGCCGTCGGCACCCAGACGATCATGCAGATAGGCCGCAGCCTGGGTGAGCGCGGCGGACAGGTCGGCATCCGGGCTTTCCGCGAATCGTTCCGTGCCGAAGGCCTGCGCCAGCGCATCGGCCTCCACGGTGCGGGAGACGATCAACGTGCCGGCGAGGCGCGTCGAGCGGGCCAGGCTGGTGAGTACATCGCGGGCCATGGCAAGCATGAGGGCGCGGCGCTCGTCCGCGTTCAGAACACTGGCAAGTCGTTGTTTGGCCCGCTCCAGTCCTTTCAGCGGCACGACGGCCCAGATGGCCGGCTTTCTGCTCTGCACGGGGTTACTCCTGCCTGTCCGGTGCGACACCTCTCCCTTGCCGATGGCCGGATGCGTGCCGAAATCGCGGACCGGTGAGGCGTTCCAGGCCAGGGTCAGTGTGCGAGGGACTGCAGAAATTCCACCGTCACACGCGCGAGATCGATTCGATCCTGTAACGTTAGCATGACGGTACGGGTGACTACAGTGCGCACAGGCAGGGTATCGTGGACCGCGGCATCCGCTTCGTCCAGAACGAAGCCCGTCAGCAGCTCGCCGTAGTGGCTGGCCACCTGCGCGGCGGTGGCGGGCACCTTCAGTTCGGCCATCATCTTGGCGGTGGGGCCCTTGATTGCCATGCCGTCTACGATCGGCGAGACGGCGACCACGGGAAGCCGGGCCAGTGCCTCGCGCATGCCGGGCACCGCCAGGACCGGGTCCACGGAGACGAACGGATTGGACGGGCAGATGATCACGCCCTGACAGTCGGTCAACCAGTCCGCCACCACGGGTGACAGCCGAGCTGAGGGAATGCCGTCGAAATGGAAGCCCGTGACGGCCGGTGCGCAGCGGTCGCGCACGAAGTAGTGCTGAAAATTCAGGGCGCCCTTGGCGGTATGCACGATGGTTCGGATCGGCTGGTCGGACATCGGCGCCAACCCGTGCCGGATGCCGAGCCGGCGGGCGATTTCCGCGGTCACCTGGGATAGTGAGGCGCCGGCGCGCAGCAGTTGCGTGCGATGAAAGTGCAGGGCCAGGTCCCGGTCACCCAGCCGGAACCAGCTTTCACCGCCGAGCTCGGCCAGGGTATCGAGGCACTGCCAGGTCTCGTCCCGGCGTCCCCAGCCGAGTTCGGTATTGTTCAGATCCGCGAGCGTATAGGTGAGTGTGTCGAGATCGGGGCTGATGGCCAGACCCAGATGCTCGAAGTCGTCGCCGGTATTGACGACGAAGAGTACTTCGTCCGGCGTCAGCACGTGGGCGAGGCCCAGCGCCAGCTTTGCGCCGCCAACACCACCCGTGATGGCCAGATAACGCGCCATCAGCGGAACAGATCTTCGTCCAGTGGTCGATTGATGAGCTGCGCCGTATCCGCGGTATCCTCCGGCGGCAGTCCCTGTACCAGGGCCGCGGGGAGGCGTTCCGTGGTTTCTCCCATCATCAGCGTGGCGGCGGTGGCAATGGCGTCCGCGCGGTTGATGAGCGTGACCTTCAGTTCCCGGCCGTAGATATCGTGCCCGCCACGATGATCCTGCAGCACGCGGACGCCGGCACTGCCGATAGCGGCGCCGATGGTACCCAGGCGCCACGGGCGATTGTGCGAGTCGGTGATGATGACGCCGAGGCGTTTGCCGGTTGCCCGTTGCAGCGCCTCACGCAGCCGCGCCGCGGAGGCGTCCGGATCCACGGGCAGCAGCAGCGCGGCTTCACCGTCCGCGTGGTCGATGTTGCTCTGATCGATACCGGCGTTCGCACCCACGAAACCCAGCTTGTGGCGCACGATGAGCGCGCCGGTGCGCTTGCGCAGGATGTCCGTGCTTTCGTCGAGCACGAGTTGCACCATGCGCGGATCCTTTTCGACCTCCCGGGCCAGGGCTTCGGCCTCGGGACCAGCGGTAATGTCCGCCAGCAGCACCTGGCGGTTCTCCGCCTTGGAAACGATTTTCTGCGCCAGGCAGAAAATGTCGCCGTCAGTGAGCGTGAGCCCCATGCGGGAGATCGCTGCCAGCAGCAGGGCGGCGAGATCGTCGCCGGGCTGCACCATTGGCAGCCCTTCCAGCGCGGTGACGGAGAATGGCATGTCAGTGGTCGGGCTGGCCGACGATCTTGATCCCCGAATGCGAAATATCGTGCTTGCGGTTGATCTGGATCAGGATCGAGGTGAGCGCTTCCGCGGCGGCGGAGTTTTCGATGGGGCCCGCGTGCCAGCCGCGCATACCCGCTTCCTCCACCAGCTGCACCACCCTGTCGCGCGCCGCTTTCTTGTTGCCGGCCACCAGCACGTCACATTCGATCTGTACATCGTGCTGCAGCAGATGCGCGGCAATGTTCTGGAACGCGGTAACCACCATCACGTCGTCGCCAAGGAACAGCTGCGCGCGTTTGCCCGCACTCCCCTCAGGCGGCAACTGCACGGTGCCGACGTTTGGCGGCACGAGCGGCACGGTGACATCGATGAGTATCTTGCCCTTGAGATGTTCCTTTACCGCATCGAGCGTGGAAATCTGGTGCGCAGCCGGTACGGTGAGCACCACGATGTCGCCGGCGGCGGCCGCGGCCACGTTCTCCATCGCGTCGGCGGGGGTGCTGGGGCTGATCTTCTTCAGCTCCGCCACCGCGGCGTCCGCCTTCTCCTGCGTGCGCGAGCCGATGACGATGCGATAGCCGGCCCGGGACCAGCGGATGGCAAGACCGGTGCCGAGATCGCCGGTGCCGCCGAGAATGGCGATGGTTTCTTTGGCCATGAAATTTCCTGTGCGCGAAAAGCGCGGGATTATGCCGTCAAGCCCCGTGCGGGCGCCACACGTCGGCAGGCTGCCCCTGCGCCATCGCGGCCAGCGACCAGATTTCCACGCGCCAGGGTGTCAGGCGCAGTGCGCCGAAGCTTGCGTCTTCGTGGGAGGGCCAGAACAGCTTCGGGTCGTAGCCGACGGGCTCCGGGGTGGTCTTCAGCAGGTCCCAGAGCCATTGCCTGGTAGGCAGGTCGTCCTGCCACTCCGCCTTGCAGTCCACGATCACCTGCTCATGCTGCGGGTCCCAGTAGGTCAGCGAGACATAGGGATTTCCCGCGAGGTGCCTGGCCTTGTGTGACTGGCGCCCCGTGGCGATCCAGCCCGTGGCGCCGTCCCAGACCGGGTGCAGGATGCGCGATCGTGGGCGCCCCTGACGGTCCACGGTGGCGACCGTGCACCAGACGATTCGCCGCGTGATGGCGTTGAATTTTTCTTCCATATCGCTGAACTTTTCGGCCATGGCGGGTTCTCATCGTTAACAGGCGGAGGGGTCGATTCTGCGCGATGCATGCCGTCGGGTCGAGACGGATCACGATTGACGGGGGAGACGTCGATGATGGCGGATGGTTTTTTTGTCCAGGTCAGACGCAATCAGGTGGCGCTGATCTCGCTGCTTGTTGCCTGCACGAGCCTTGCGTACGCGACCTGGCGAAACGAAGCGACGGAAGCCAATCGCAACCTCCGGGCGGCGGGGTTCGAGATGATCCGCGAAATCGCCGGGCTGGAGCGGGTTGTCTTCTTTGCGCACTACGATCGCGATGTCACTCAGGGCAACCCCCGCCTGGGATGGTCCCACGTACTCACGCTGGTCGATCTGGCGGCGCTGCAGACAGCCCCCGTGCGGAGCAGGGCAGAGGCATTGCGCAGCGTGTGGCAGGACAACTGGCAGGCCCTTGGCATCGACGACGCAGCGGCTGATGTGGTAACCATGGCCATTGATGGCCTGCGCAGCGAGGTGCTGGCAGGCCTCTCGGCGCTCGACTGAGCGCTGGCAGGGATCGGCAACCCGGGAGATGCAGTGATGACAGAACAGCAGACGGTGATTGTTACGGGGGCCGGTACCGGCATCGGCAGGGCCACGGCATTGCGTTTCGCGCGGGCCGGCTTCAGCGTGATTGCCAACGGTCGACGCCTGCCGCCACTGGAAACGACCCTGGCCTTGTCCAGTGGCATGCCTGGCAGGGTCATTCCTGTCACCGGCGGTGCGGGCACCGAGGCTACCGCGGCAGCGCTCGTGGCCCGGGCGGTCGCCGAAGGCGGTTTCTGCTGCCTTGTCAACAACGCTGGCGTTGGCTGGAGTTACGGCGTCGATCACCCGGGCACGATGGCCGCGCTGGCGGATACCACGCCGGACCAGTGGCACGAGGTTCTGCGTATCAATCTGGATTCAGTGTATCTCCTCTGTCGCGAAGCGTTGCGGCATTTTCGCGAACAGGGCGGCGGCAGCATCGTCAACGTTTCCAGCGCAGGCGGCACCCGTGGCATGGACGATGCGCATACCTATGCCACGGCAAAAGCCGGTGTCATCAACCTCACCCGGTCGCTGGCGCGTGCGTATGGCCGTGAAGGTATTCGCAGCAATGTCATCGCGCCCGGCTTTGTGGCGACGGACATGGTGACGCCGGTGCTGGAATCGGACCTGAATCCGTTCGCGGACGAGGAGTTGCGGTTCCAGGCGTCGCCGCTGGGGCGGCCGGGGCGACCGGAGGAGATTGCGGACGCCATCTATTACATGGGCGTCGAAGCGACCTACTGCAATGGCGCGGTGCTCGTGATCGACGGTGGTTCAACCGCCTGATCGGTTAACGGCACGTTCGTGGCATTGTCATGCCCCACGCGCTGGCCATAGCTCGAGCCGGACGCTTTCTGTGCGCACTGCTGGAGCCATCGATATTTGCGGAAGTATGGTCCACGCCCGCCTGAACCAGCACCATGCCTTGCGAGGCGCGTCTGTCCACCGAACCTGTGGGAAGCGCTCAAGTGACCTAAAAGCTGGCCCCGTTGCGATTGCCAGCGCTGTCGCGCATGGAACTGAAGTTCCATGAGAGGATGCTGAAAAAGTCCATCCTGGACTTGTTTCAGCAGTCGTCGGCTTCGCCGACTCGCGCCAAGTGCAGTGGTTTCCGCTGCATTTTCGGGCCAGCCGTCCCTGGCTGGCATACCAGGCTGCTTTTTCAGCAGCCTGCTAACTTGTCAAGCGGACCACTAGCGACCGGCTCGCGCCTCCGCGATGTAGTGGTGAGCGCGTCTGGCTTTGTTGATGCAGCTTGGGAAGCGTTCGATCACCTGTTGCGCCTTCGCCGCGGTCAACAGGCCCGTGGCGGTGGCGTAGCTGATGGTGCCGTCGAAACCACGGGCGCGTGCCTGACCCAAGGCTTCCCAACCGGAGTCGACCAGGTGGTCACACTGCCGGCTGCCATCGACACGGCCCGCGCAGCCGGCCATCGCTACCACCGCAGCCAGGAAAACGAGTATCGGCCGGCTGGCGCCCTGGTGAGCCGTTGCAGGTTCAGGCTGTCTACGGCGATCGCGCTCCGTCGCGGTACGCGTGCGGCACAATCGTCCAGGCGTATCAGTGATGATCATGGCCGCAACGCCCCTGACGTTGCAGTCCGGGAGGGCAGGTATTGCGTTTGCCCTTGTGACGGCGATGTTCGGGCACGGATTCGACAATCACCACCCGGGTGGGCGTGTCGACTTTCGGGTGGGCTTCCGTGGTGTCCCGGGTAGCAACGGCCACGCCGATCGCGGCACCGGCTGCGGCGCCCACGATGGCGCCGTCACGGCCGCCAAGTTCAGCGCCCGCGGCGCCTCCGATGGCGCCACCCACCGCGCCGCCAATGGCCGCCTTTACAGGGTCCACGGGTTCGGATGCGCGCGCGGGGGAATGCAGAGGGAGCAGACAGACGACGAGGCTCAGCAGCCGGAAAGCGTGACAATACGACATGGCTTTGTCCCGACGGAGGTGAAAGCCGGGAGTCTATTTGGAGCAGTGGCGGCAAACTGAGGCGGTCGTCACGAAGTAGCTTGTCTGCAGTGTGCGTAAAATCGTTGCGGTCAGATAAAGGCAAAACCTACCTGCAGCAGTTTTTCCACTTTCTTCGCCGACGCACGATCCGCGACGAAGAGGATCAGGCTGTCACGGTCCTGAACCACGAGGGTGTCGTGGGCGATCATGACCTTGCCGTCGCGTACGATGGCGGCTACACGGGCCGTTTCCGGAAGTTTCAGCCGGGCGAGCGCGCGCCCGACAATTTTTGAGGTTCGCTGGTCGCCGTGCACCACCACCTCCATGGCTTCCGCGGTGCCACGGCGCAGGGGATGGGCGCTGACCACATCGCCCCGACGGACGTAACCCAGGAGGGCGCTCATGGTTGCGTGGCGGGACGACACGGCGATGTCGATGCTGCCACCCTGAACCAGATCCGCGAAAGCGGTGTTGCTGACCAGTGAAATGACGGTACGGGTGCCCAGCGCCTTGGCGAGCATGCAGGACATGATGTTGGTCTTGTCCTCCTGCGTGACGGCGATGTAGATGTCCGCTCCCTCAACGCCCTCGCCGGTGAGCAGGTCGCGATCCGCGACGCTGCCATGCAGCACGATGGTGTTCGGCAGTTCCCGGGACAGCGCTTCACAGCGGTGGCGGTCCGCTTCGATCAGTTTGACGTGCAGACGCTTTTCGAGTCGCGCCGCCAGTCGCGCGCCGACGTTACCGCCGCCGGCGATGATGACGGTGCGCGCTGTTTGACCGAGTGCGTCGAGACCGGTGAGCAGTGTCTGCATCGTGGCTTTCGCGGCAACGATGAAGACTTCGTCACCGGCTTCGATGATGGTCTCGCCGGTGGGATTCAGCGCCCGGTTGCGCCGATAGATGGCTGCGATACGAAAGTCCGCGAGGGGCACTGACTGGCGCAGGTCCGCGATCCGGTTGCCGACCAGGCCGTCGCCGAAGCCGGCGCGTACCGCGACCATGTGAACGGCATCGCCGGCGAAGCTGATGACCTGGAGTGCGCCAGGGTAGTCGAGCAGTTGTGCCAGGGAGTCGGTGAGCAGATCTTCCGGGCTGATCAGTTCGTCCACGCCGAATCCGTCCTTTCCGAACAGCGTGCCGTTGCCGGTGAGATAGTTTCGCTCGCGAACCCGTGCGACCTTGAGGGGTACATTGAAAAGGGTTCTGGCCACCTGGCAGGCCACCATGTTCACTTCGTCGTCACTGGTGACCGCAACGAGCATGTCGGCGTCCTCCGCACCGGCGCTGGCGAGGACCCTCGGCAGCGAAGCGGAGCCGCAGACCGTGCGCAGGTCGAGCCGGTCCTGTAGTTGCCGCAGCCGATCGCGATCGCGGTCGACAATCGTGATTTCGTTAGCCTCGCCTGCCAGATGCTCGGCCAGCGTTCCGCCGACCTGCCCGGCACCCAGAATAATGATTCGCATGCAACTTCCCTTCCGCTACCCGTGCATGGTGGCGCCGAGCCCGGTAAACAGGCCATATCCAGGTCGGAACCCGTGCGTAAACAAGCCGTATCGGATGGCGGCGCGACGATCGACATCGCTCTGGACCTGAATGTGTGGTTGTCAATTTGCCGATTCGCTCCAGATGCAGCGTTTGCCGGGGCGTCGGCGGGTCAGTCAGGCCCGGCCGGGATGCAGGGCTGCATTTCAGGCGATCCGGTGGATATTCCATCGATTTGCGCCGATGGCCCCATGTGACCCAGGGGTTCGGCCCACGAGGAGTGAGGTGGCTTGGCCAGCGGTAAAGGCTCCCATGCATCGCTGCAAGGTAGTGAAGCGGGGATGGTACGGAGATCCCTCAGCTTCCCCTTGTGTATCGGCTGTGCAATATTCGCATGCACGTGTTGGCTGGTGTGACTTGGAAGGTGCGCACCACGAGCGCACCGATAATCTGTTCCGGACCCATGCAGCACCGCGAAGAAAAAATTTCCGTACAAACATTGTCCCGGGTGCCGTCCTTTCGGGAGTTGCCCGAACAGGTACTTGAAACGCTCGCCCGGGAAATGGAGAGCGGACGTTTCGAACCCCGTCAGGCTGTCTTCCGGCACCTCGAAGCCAGTCGTGACGTTTTTGTCGTGCTCAGCGGTTCAGTGCGCGTGGCGCTGGTAAACAGTACCGGGCGTGCACTGACCTTCCAGATCCTTACTGCCGGTTCGCTGTTCGGCGAAATCGCCGCGATCGACGGACGGCCGCGATCGGCAACGATTGTGGCGGAAACGGAGGCGGTCGTCGGGCGCATTCGCTGGAGCACGTTCCTGGCGCTGACCCAGCGGTCGCCCGAATTCTGCTGGCTGCTGATGCGGCGGCTGACGGAACTCAACCGGCATCTCACCCAGCGGCTGTTCGAATACCATGCCTACGACGTGCGTGGGCGCATCTGCTGCGAACTGCTGCGACTTTCGAGCGCTGCCCAGGGCCAGCCCTTCGAACTCACTGACCGGGACATGGCCACGCGGGTTGGCACCACGCGGGAGAATGTCACGCGAATTCATGGTGAACTGCGTCGCGACGGGCTTCTGCACCGACAGCAGGGTCTGGTGCACGTACCTGATCCCGGCGGATTGGAGGCGCTGCTGCAGCGCTGCGAATTCGGCTAGCCGGCGGCTGCCGAGGTCGCAGCGAGTGCCCGTCACGGAGCGCAGCCCGAACGCGCCGGGAGAAACGCGGCGACGGAGGCACGTCGGCAACGTCGGCGCGGGCTGGGAGGGACACTTCCAGCACCGGGCCGGCTCGCCAGCCAACACACGCCAGACACTTGCTTTCCGCCGGCGATCCGCCAGGAATTCGTCATCAGGGTGTATAAATTAACACCGCACTTTTTCGTTGCTGCCTGTAATAGTGCCTGGACAGGGAGCGTGGTGTTTGGCAGGGACGCCACCTGCCATCTGCAGGTTCGGAAAGAACAGGAGCACAGGAAGAGGAGGTCGTCGGGCGTGCCGGCATCAACGGAACTGCGAAGCCATAGCCTGGCCGGGCCTTCTGAACTTGTCCTGCTCATGCCGATCAAGCAGGGGCTGGTGGATTGCCAGGACACCGTCACGTATCTGAGTCGCCTGAAGACGGTGGCGCAGGTATTCGACGATCTGCGGCGGGCCAGCCGGGAAAGCCGGCTGGTTCAGCCGTTTTCCGATGTTGTTGATCGCATCCGCACGATTCATGGCGTGCATATCGCCGTGGTGGACACGCGGCGTGCCATTCTGGCCGTGAGCTTCGACCAGGCCTGGGAGCCTTACATCCGCGTCATCTGGAAGGATATCGGCCGTCTGCTCGATACCATCCTGTGCAATTGCGAAGGATATTCGGGGGTCGGTTCCACGGAACAGGGCTACGAACAGTTCGTGGCCTGGATCCGCAAGTATCAGATCGAGAGTTCGACCTTCTATCTGACCGGTAGCAGAACGGTATCCGATGTGCTCATTCTCGAGCAGATGGAGCGCCGGGTGCGGCGCGGCGAAACCGGCGTGCTGAACGACCTGGCGAGAATGGCCGTCGAGACCCCCGAAATGGTGGCGAGTGCGCGTCGGTCACACATGCTGGCTACTGAGCCGGGCGAGTTCTACAAACTGGGTGTGAAGGCGATCTACGCCTTCCACTCACTGACCAGCCTGTATCCGCAGGACTCGTACGATCATCAGTTTCTGATTGATACCGCGCGCCAGGTTCTCAGCGAATTTCCACCACGCAGTGCGTGGGCGGCGCAGCAGCCGGCGCTGGCGGCCACCTTTGCCGCGGAAATCGACTGGTTCGAGAGGTATGTGTACGCACGCACCTATCCGGCGCCCGGCGCGGCGCCAGAGAGCCTGAGCGATGACGATGTACAGGGCGGAATCCTGCGATCGTACGAGGCAAACTACGGCTGCCTGATGTTGTTCTCGCAGGAGAGCCCGCAGGCGGCAAGACAGTTTCTTCGCGACTTCCGTGCCCAGGTGACCACGGGCGCCCACGAAAGCGATGATGGCATCTACCGCAACCTGGCCTTTACGTTTCAGGGGTTGCAGCGGCTCGGGGCGGACGATGACCTCCTCGCCGCGATGCCCAAGGAGTTTCGCGAAGGCATGAGTGCCCGAGCCGGGCTGATCGGCGATATCCGCGGCAACCACCCCGATCAGTGGCGCCTGCCGCCGAGGAACTGGCCTGGTGGCAAGGCGCAACGCGGATCGATATCGCTGGATTCCGTCGATCTCCTTGTGACAGTGCGCCTGCGTGTCTCCCCACGGCTGCTGCAGCGTGAACTGACGCAGGTGCCCGAAGCCCTCGCCGAAGTCGAGCGCATAGCCAGCCTGGCAGCTCGCGGCTATCGGCTGCTGTCGGTCCAGGCCATGCACAAGCGGCCCGGTGGCAAGGAACATTTTGGCTTCAAGGACGGTATCAGTCAGCCTGCCGCGGTTCGCATGCCCAAGGATCCGTGGGAGCCGGATGACGTGGCACTGGGCGAGCTGTTCCTGGGCTATGCCAACGATCATGGTGATACCGGGGGCGCCGTTCCGGGTTTGCTGAAGAACGGCACGTTCATGGTGGTGCGCAAGCTGCAACAGGATGTAGGGGCCTTTCGTGAGCGCGTTGGCGCGGTTGCCGCCGCGCTTGGCTGGCGCGAGGAACTGGTGTACGCAAAACTCATGGGGCGCTGGCGCAGTGGTCATTCCCTGACCCGTCCCCGTGTCAGTTCCACGAGCAACAACTTCAGCTACGCGGGTGATCCGGTCGGCGAAATCTGTCCGCTGCAATCCCATGTTCGACGGGCCAATCCCCGGCGTGTGGCACCGACTCCTCGCATCGTTCGCCGCGGCATGTCGTATGGCCCCGACTTCGACACCGATCCGGAAGCAGATCGGGGGTTGATGTTCGTCGCGTACAACGCAAGTCTCGCGGAGCAGTTCGAGGTCATTCAGCGCTGGGTCGCCGGTGGCAACAGCAATGACCAGTTCAGCGGCCAGGACGATCCGGTACTGGGTGTGCCGCAGGAAGGAGTCAGTCGGGACCTGCTGATACCGACGCCCCGGGGCGGTTTCGCGACGCTGGAGCTTGGTGACAAGCCGTTCGTTACGCTCGAGTGGGGCATGTATGCCTTCGTGCCCGCGCTTCGCACGCTGGACGCACTCATCCGCTCGCCGGCGCCAGGTCAATCGGATGCACAACTGGTGCAACGCG
Organism: Pseudomonadales bacterium; assembly: GCA_024234635.1. Lineage (GTDB taxonomy): Bacteria > Pseudomonadota > Gammaproteobacteria > Pseudomonadales > Azotimanducaceae > SYFY01. The sequence continues at coordinate 62,543 of JACKNX010000014.1, forward strand.
GGAAGCGTTTGCTGTTGGCATTGGATGCCGTGCGAAATCCCGCTGAGCGGTTTGTCGCCTTCAAACAGGTGCTGGAAGAGCGGGACACGATGGACTCCGGAGATACTGACGCACTGTGGGCGGCGATCCGGGTCTGCCATGACGGTGTCTATGATCCAGGTGTTCCGGAGTTCGGTGTTCTGGTTGGTGGCGAGGCGCTGGTCAATGAAGTACTGGGCGATGGCGCGCGGTTTTCCGTCAGCGCCTACCGGGAGCGGCTGCCCAACTGCCTGGGCGATCAGTACCTGGCGCTCGATCCGCCAATGCATGGCCCCGCGTCCGCGGCAGCCAATGGGGTGTTGCGCGATGTCCGGCTTGAGCCGGCCTTTCAGTGCGCGTTCCAGGCGGCGGAGAAACTTCTGGCGCAGCTCGGTCTGATCAAGGGTGACGTGGACATCCCGCTGCCGAAGTACGTGGATCTGGTGCTCGCTACGGTATCCCGGTACTGGCTGGGGATACCGGATCAGTCCCTGGACCCCGCCAATGCGCATCAGCCTTTCTTCGTTCATGCGGGTGGTTCGCCGTTGCATGATCCCCTGGTTGGTGTGACCGAGGCGCACTGCCCGTTACACATCCTGTCCACCTCCCGCTATGTGTTCCAGCCCGCGCCTACGCAGGCCGTGGAGAAGGCGGCCGTAAGCGAAGGCCGATTGTTGCGGCAACAGGTGCAGTTGTACGTGGCCAACGCAAGAATGAACGGGGGGCTGCCTCGACTGGCGGCCAGACTTGTGACCCCGAATATGACCGATGACCAGGCTGCGCGCATGCTGCTTGCCGCGTTGCTGGGCTTTCTACCGACCGTGCAGGGCAATGCCCTGACGGTGTTGCGGGAGTGGATTCGCACAACGGACTTCTGGCGTATTCAGGACAGTTACCTGCGCGCGGTGGATCAGAGTGGTTCCGTTGCCGTGGCGGCGATGGAAGCCGTGATGCCGGAAATCGAGAAGACACTCCGCCAGCGCCAGGTGCCCTGGATGATTCACCGTACTGCCACGCAGGATCTGACACTGGGCGGTGTGGCCATTGCCGCGGGTACGCGTGTTTCCCTCGGACTCGGCAGCGCCGTGACGGAGTCGGGAAGGCTTGATCCCATGTTTGGCGGTGCATACGGGCTGGCAACCCACGCCTGCCCTGGTCGTGAAATGGGCCTCGGCTCGTTGCTGGGACTTGTGACCGCGTTGCTGAACATCGATGTCGGCACGCTGCGTTCGACGCCTTCCGATCTTGCGCTGCGCGTACAGTTGCATGAGGCGTCCGCGTAGCCGGACTGAACCGGTTTCACCCCAGATCCGGGCTCGCATCTGAAGTGCCCGGATGCGCTATGGTTCGCCCGGCGATCGTGGGGTGAGTCGGACGGTCGGACGAGGATGCCTGGTTGATGTGCGTGCGCCCGGGCAAGCGATGGCAGTTGCGTGTGCGTTCCTGTTGAACGGTGGGTTGCCGGTTGCAGCGCGGGAAGCTTGTCGGCGTTACAGACGCAGCAGAAGTCTTTGGGCGCGATCGGCATGCCATGGCATCTGCAGACCGGAGAACGCTTCTTTCGATCGTGCCGCGAGTTTCCCGGCGTCAGCCGCCTCGCCCCGGTTGGCAAGGCAGACGGCCTGCTTGTAGTCGATGAGCGCCAGTTCCCGCCGGGAATCACGCTGGCCCGCAGCGCGTCGGGCTGTTTCAAACCATCGTCTGGACTCGTCACCGGTCGACAGCGCGGCCTGCACGCAGCAGGCAGATGCCTCACCCAGGCAGTCGAACTGTTTTGCGCGGTGTAGCGCCGCCTCCGCAAAATGCAGGGCCTCGCTCGTGCGACCTGTTTCCAGCAGCACTTCGGCCAGACGGCCAAACTGCATGGAAATCCACAGACGCATGTCATGACCTTCAATCCAGCCCAGCCCCGTCTTCATTGCGTCGGCGCCATCAGCATCGCCGAGGTGCGCGCCGACGTATCCGAGCAGCGCCTGGGCCATGGCCGTCATGTAGCGGCTGCCCACGCGATCGGCAAGACCGGCGGCACGCAGGGAGCTCTCACGCGCCTGTTCCCAGAGCCCTTGCCAGGACTGTACCGTTGCCTGCATTTCGAGAACCGACAACAGAACTTCGTGGAATCGGTTGCTGAGCAGCGTGCTGGCTTCCGTGAAATCGGCATAGGCGAGATCGAACTGACCCCGGTCGCCCAGCAGCATGCCCCTGCAGGCCAGGCCATAGGCATAAGCGGCGCTGGTTCGCGGGTTATCGCAGTAGGGGCGCTGGGAGCACAGCGCCGCATCCAGAAATTCGATCGCCTCGTTGTACCGACCCATGGCGGAGTAGGCCTGGCCCAGCGTGGAATCGATCTGCGCCCTCAGACCCGCCCGTGATGATGTTGCCGCCAGTTTTCTGGCATCCAGCGCATGCGACACTGCTTCCGTGGCGTTTCCAAGCAGATAGTTGGCGTGCGCCAGCTGGTACTCCGCTTCGATCAGCGCGTCCCTGTTGCCGATGGACAGCATGGATGCGCGCACCTGGGTAAAGATGTCCACCAGCACGTTCTGCGCATCGAAGTTGCTGGCTGCGCTGAGTCGCCTTGCCAACTCCAGTCGCTCGCGATCGATCGCTTCGGCAGCGGGCAGACGTTCGAGCGCTTCGAATGCCAGTTGATACTGGGCGCGTGCCTTGTCCAGAGCGAGCGCGGCCATGGCTTCGTCGCCTCCGCGGATGGCATGCCGTGCGGCATCCTCGAAGTCGTGCGCGCCCATGCAATGGATGGCCATCGGTTGCGAAATGTCTTCGCCGGTGGTTGCTGCGTGTTGCAGGAGCGCGCGGCAGATGGCTGCGTGCAGGCGTCGGGCTTCGGCCGCGCCGGTGGACTCCACCACGATGTCGCGGGTCATGCCATGCTTGAAATGCAGTGCGCCGCGCTGGCTGTCCAGGTAGAGCAGGTCTTCGTCCGATATCTGGTTGAGTTCCTGAGCCGTTACTGAACGGCCCAGACTGGTTTCCAGCAGCTCCAGCGGCGCATCCTTGCCAATAAGCGCGGCGAGCCGTACGGTCTCGGCGGCTTCGGCCGGCAGCTTCTCAAGGCGACTCTGGATCAGGCTTTTGATGTGCAACGGTATCCAGCCCGTTTCGATGCTGGCCGGCGCGCGCCGTGTGAGCTCGGCGGCGGCGTTGAGCGCATGGCACAGCTCCTCCGCGAACAGTGGATTGCCTCCCGCGGCATCGACGAGCTGCGCGCATACGTCATCCGCCATGCCGGGCCGCAAGGTGCGGACGAGAACCTGGGTGTCGGTCGTGACGAGAGGCTCCAGCGTGATGACGTGCGTGCCCGGGTTGTTGCCGATGACCGACGCCTCACGCGAGGCGAACAGGAACAGAACCGCGCCGAGATTGCGAGTCCTCAGGTCGGCGAGAATTCTTCGGCAGGCATCGTCGGCCCACTGCCAGTCATCGACAAAGACGATCAGAGCCTGTCGCTGCGACAATGCGGCAAACAACGCTGCCAGTGCTTCAATCACTTCGTCGAGCGGCGGGCTTTCGATGCCGCCGGTCAACACGCCCTGCAGTCTGGTCGTCTCCTCCTGGCTGAGAGGACTGCCGTGTGGAAGCGGCGTGAATGTCTCGTTCTGCATCGCTGCTTTCAACCATTGCCGGATGGGTTGCAGCGGCTCGGCTTCCAGGAACGACTCACAATGTGCTTTCAGTAGCAGGGCGTCGGATTGATGGTCGAGGAATTCATTGGCCAGTCTTGTTTTCCCCAGACCCGGCGCGCCTACAAGCCAGACCTGTTGTTGAATGCCGGAAGCGGCGTGCGCAGCGACCGCGCGCAACCTGGCAAGGTCCTGGTCACGTCCTATCAGCGGCGCCAATCCACGGAGCCTGCGCGCTTCGTAGCGGGTGGCAATGTCATGGTGACCCGCGACCGCAAAAATGCGCAGGGGCTGGGCCAGTCCTCTAACCGTCAATGGGTACGATGATGTCTTGCGAAAGAAGTGGTGATCGGTTCCGAGCGCGTTTTCGGTAACCAGTATTTCTCCGGGTCCGGCTCGCGCAGACAGGCGGGCGGCGATATTCGGTGCATCGCCAACCAGGACGTGCTTGCCGGTGACGTCGTCCCCCGGACCGACGAGAACCGTGCTGGCGTGTACGCCGGAGTGCAGATGCAGCCTGCCAACCTTTGCCGGTACGGGAAGACTGGCCACCCGCTCGTTCAGTTCCAGTGCCGCGCTGACTGCCCGACGACCGTCATCGGGGTGAGCCTCCAGCCCGAAGACCGCAAGCATGCCATCCCCCTGAACCTGCTCGACGATGCCACCGAAGCGCGTGATGACATCCGCGAACACCGTTTTCAGGTCGGACAGGATTCCGGCGTACAACTCCCACTCGAGCGATGCGGTGAGATGGGTGGAATCGGAGAGATCGGTGTAGAGAACGGTGAGCTGACGGCGTTGCGCCGCAGGCCCGTTCGGCCCCCCTTGATCCTCCCCGGACATGGGTAATCCAACCCCTTCTTCTTATGCTGAGCGCTGGGGATTCTGGACCAAAGTGGCGGTATTTTCACCGACCCCGGTGAGGCCGCAATTCGGCCGTGGTGGGAGGGTGCGGATGCCAACCACTGGCGGCTCCCCGGCGGGCGCCGGCTGGGTGCGGCTCCAGTTCTCCCGGGTGGCGTTGCATTGCCGCGTCAGTCGCGGTGCGACACGAACCGGTAGCCGACCCCGGCTTCGGTTTCGATGTACCGGGGTGCCGTCGGGTCGTCACCCAGCTTGCTGCGCAATCTGCCGATGAAGATCCGCAGGTAGTGGGTGTCATGCTGGTGGTGTGGTCCCCAGATCTCCTTGAGTAGCTGCTGCTGCGTGACCACGCGGCCGGGGTGCTGAATGAGGCAGCGCAGAAGTTCGAACTCCTTTCGCGACAGGTGAATATCTCCACCGTCGAGCGTCACACGGTGGTCCAGCAGATCAACGGACAGATGATCATCGCTGTAGCCGGTTGCCGGCACCGCTATGCGGCTGAAAGTACGCAGCGTCGCGCGGACGCGAGCGAGCAGTTCGTTGGCACTGAAGGGCTTCTGTACGTAGTCGTTGGCGCCGTTGTCGAAGGCGGCAACCTTGTCGCGTTCGGACTCGCGAACGGAAAGCACGATTACCGGCCCGCGGTAGAACTCCCGAAGTCGTACGAGCAGATCCTGGCCGTCGAGATCGGGCAGTCCAAGGTCCGTGATCACCAGGTCCGGTTCGTGGAGTGCCGCCTGCTGCAGACCGAGTCTGGCATCCTCCGCCTCGAGCACGTCGTACGCCTGCGATTCCAGGCAGATGGTGAGAAAGCGGCGAATCTGCGGTTCGTCGTCGATGACGAGCACTCTGGTCATTCCTCCTCTCCCGTGTCGGTGTCCGGTTCCCGGGAGAGCGGCAGGCTCATGCGCAGACAGGCGCCCCGGCCGGACGGTGGCTCGACCGCGGCGATCGTGCCACCGTGTGCCTGCAGGATTGCCCGGCAGATGGTCAGACCCAGGCCGGTGCCTTTCATGTAACGGTCGCCCTGGGCGAAGGTCTGGAACATGTCGAATATCCGCTCCCTGTCCTCGGTCGGAATACCGGGTCCTTCGTCAGTGATCTGCACAACAAGTGTGTCGTTCACGGTGTCGGCCTCGATATGGATCGTGCCTTCCGTGGGCGAAAAGCGGGCGGCATTCTCCACGACATGAAACAGCGCCTGTTCCATCAGCGCAGCATCGACGTGCAACAGGGGCAGGCTGACGGGGAGGCGCAGATCCACGTGGACCGTCTGCAACAGCGGCCGGGCACGGCGCAGAACGGCGCTCACCAGGTCATCCGCACCAATCCACGCGAGATCCAGATGCGGCTCGCCGTAGCCGAGCCGGGTCATGTTGAGCAGTTTCTGAATATAGCGATCCAGTCGCAGGGCTTCGCTCAGGGTGCTGTCCAGCAGTTCGGCGGATTGCGCCGGTGTCAGGGCCTCCTTCAGATCGATGAGGCTGGATACGGCGCCGATCATCGTGGCGAGAGGCGTGCGCAGATCGTGTGATACCGACGACAGCAGGGTGGCGCGCAATTGCTCGCGTTCCTTGTTGAGGGTTTCGACGGAAAGCGAATCCGCCAGTTGCACACGGGCCCAGGACAGGCGTGCCAGATTGGTCAGAACCTCCACGCGTTCGCGGTGCCAGTCACTCACCGGCTCCCTGGCGGTGAGCCGCAGTATCGCCGCGGGCTTGCCGGTGGAATCGGTGAACACGACGTTGATGCCGGCAGGGTCTTCGATCCAGTGCATCTCACGTGGGCTCAACAGTCCGCTCTGCAGGCCCGAGGTATGTGTCACATCCCGCACGTACCAGCCCAGGGTGGCCTCCAGCCGGTCACGGAGAATGGCGACGATTTCGCTGCCGCTGGCGCAGGCCGACAGATCGCGTGAACAGGAGATCTGCTGGTCACGCCAGGATTCGCTGGCCTTGAGCGCCGTTACCTGTTCATGCATGCGGGCGGTGCGATGACCCGCCACGAGGGCGACGAGCGCAAACAGGGTTATCGTGAGGATTTCCTCGCGGTGCATCATCGCTAGCGAATAGCGTGGCTGGGTGAAAAAGAAGTTGTACGCCAGGAAGCTGAGCAGGGCGCAAACCATGGCGGGCGCGGTGCGTGTGTTTGCGGCCGTCAACAGCACGGCCGCGAGATAAACCAGTGTCAGGTTGCTGACCGGCAGCCAGGGGGCGAGCACCAGCGCCAGCCCGGTGGCCAGGAGTGGGGCGAGCCAGGGCAGGGTGAATGTCAGCAGTGCTTGTCGGGAGATGCCCAACGGTTATCCAGGGCCTGTGTTCAGTCACGAGGGAACAGGGACGTGAACAGTACCACTGCTCAACCGCGCCAGAACATCGGCGTGAACAGCACCATGATCGTCAGCAGTTCAAGGCGTCCCAGCAGCATGGCGAATGCCAGCAGCCACTTGGCGCCCACCGGCAGGGTCGCGAAATTGCCAGCGGGACCGATGATCTCGCCAAAACCGGGGCCGACATTGGTGAGGCTGGTGCTGGCTGCGCTGATCGCGGTGATGAGGTCCAGCCCCATCAGCCCCAGCAATAGCGAAACCGCGGCGACGGAAGCGAAGAACAGGAAGCAGAACGCGACCGCGGAAATCACGATGTCCTCCGGAACGGGATAGTGGTTGTACTGTGTCACGAAGACGCCGTTGGGATGAATCAGCCGCTGGATCTGATTGCGCAGGAAGAGATAGCCGAGTTGGAAACGGAATATTTTCATGCCGCCGCTGGATGAGCCCGAACAACCGCCGATGAACATGGCGATGAAGAAGATGACGACGCTGAATTCACTCCACTGGGTATAGTCGTCCGAGGCATAGCCGGTGGTGGAAACCACCGACACCAGGTTGAAGGTGGCGTGCGTGAAATCGGCGAACGGCGTGCCATGCTTGCGCAGCGCCAGATGCAGGGTCAGCAACATCATGGCTACAAGCAGGAGAACAAGGAGGCCAACGATCTGCTGATTCGGCGCAAACACCAGCCTCGGCCTGCGAACGATGGCGATGATGCTGGTGAAAGGCAGGGAGCCGAGGACCATGAAAACGATGGCCACCCAGAGTACGGGCAGGTCGAATCGGGCCATGGACTGATCGCTGGTAGCGTAGCCCCCCGTCGAAACCGTTGTCATGGCATGGTTCAGGGCGTCGAACGGGGTCATTCCCGTCAGCCAGTAGCCACTGGCGCACGCCAGTGTCAGGCCCAGGTAGGTTATACCGATCATGCGGGCCAGCGTCTGAATGCGGGGCATGGACTTGTCGGACCAGTCGGACGATTCGGTGTGGAACAGGCGCATGCCACCGACCTGCAGGAACGGCAGTATCGAAACCGCCATACCAACCACACCCAGGCCGCCCAGCCACTGCAGGATGGAACGCCACAGCAGAATGGTGCGAGGCAGACGATCCAGACCGGTCAGCACCGTGGAGCCGGTCGTTGTGATGCCTGACATGGATTCGAAGAATGCATCGGCGAGTGAGCAGGTGCTGAACGTCATGGGAACGGCGCCGGCGAGCGCCAGCGTAACCCAGGCACTGCCCGTCAGCAGGTACAGCTGTCGCGCGACCAGATTGAACCCCGGCGCGCGGAAGGTCGTGGCAAGTATCAGGCCTGCGCCCAGCACGCCGGCCGCGGAGATGGCGAAGGACAGTGTTTCCGTATCGCCGTTCGCGGCGCCCCAGCCCGCCACGATGGCCAGCAGCAGCGCCATGATGAGCAGCAGGATACCGTTCACATAGATGACGGGGCGAAAGAGTTTGGCCAACACATCCTCCGGAAGCTGCCGGCCACGGTAGGTCTCGGGGGGATAAATGAGCGAGCCGAAAAAGCGGGCCGCCGAGTAAACAATCCGTAAATCGAACCGTAAATCGAGCCGTAGATCGAAGGTTCGCCCGCGTTATGGGTAGAATGCGCGGTTTTTTCCGTCGGGTGACCCACCATGCAGCCACTTCTTGCCCCACTACGATTTCCGCGCGGCCCCGCCATGCCCAACCGGTTCATGGTGGCGCCACTGACCAACAGCTCCAGCCATGCCGATGGCACCATCTCTGAGCGCGAGCACCGCTGGCTGGAAATGCGGGCGCAGGGCGGTTTCGGCGCCACGATGACTTGCGCTGCCCACGTGCAGGCCGTTGGGCAGGGTTTTCCAGGGCAGCTGGGTGTATTCGGCGACCAGCACCTGCCGGGTCTGACAGGTATTGCGCATGCGATTCGTGCCCATGGCAGCGTGGCGCTGATGCAGCTCCATCATGCAGGCAACCGGTCGCCGAAGGCGCTGATCGGCACGACACCGGTTTGTCCATCGGACGATCCGGTATCCGGAGCGCGCTCGCTCACCACCGCGGAAGTGGAAGCGCTGGCGGAAGATTTCATTGCCGCTGCGCGGCGGGCCGAACTTGCAGGTTTCCACGGCGTGGAACTGCATGGCGCCCACGGCTATATCCTGTGTCAGTTCCTCAGTGACGAAATCAACCAGCGCCAGGATCGATACGGCGGCTCCCTCGACAACCGCGCCCGCTTGCTGCTGGATATCATCGACGGCATCCGTCGGGTATGCGGCCCTGACTTCATCGTCGGCGTGCGACTGTCACCGGAGCGCTTCGGCATGCGCCTGGCTGAGATTCGCGAACTTGCGCAGCGGCTTATCGATGGTGGCCAGGTCGATTTTCTCGACATGTCGCTGTGGAACTGCTTCAAGCACGCGATTGAGCCAGGTTTCGACCACAAGCCCCTCATCGACTGGTTCGGCGATCTTGAGCGCAGGAACGTTCCGGTGGGCGCTGCGGGCAAGTTGTATCAGCCGGCGGAAGCGCAGCGGGCGCTCGACGCAGGCATGGACTTCGTGCTGCTGGGTCGCATGGCGATCCTGCATCATGATTATCCGGCGCGACTGGCCGCGGACCCTGAATTTTCCCCGAGTGGTCTGCCCGTTTCCGTGGACTATCTGACCAGCGAGGGTCTGGGGCCCGAGTTCGTCGAGTACATGCGGCAGTGGAAAGGCTTCGTTGCCGACTGATTCAGTAACCGGCCTGCGTCACATACGCAGGCCATGGAACTCACGTTTCGGCCACAGGAAGTCAATGCGGGTGCGGTGGATCTTCCATTCACCGTTCACCTTCCGGTAGACGTCGTCGTAGATGCCGAACAGATTGATTGGAAATTCGGCGCCCTCCGCGACATTGAGATTCAGCTGATACCAGCGACCATAGGCTTCATCCTTGCCGGTCAACCGGATCCAGGGGTTGGTGACGGCGTGCATCTGCGAGTGCACCGCCCGGCCGCTGCCAATCAGGAAGTCGTGATAACGCGCGCGAATCTGTTCCTTGCCCACCCAGTCGCCGCCGAAGTTGGGCCCGTACTCGCAAACGGCATCGTCGGTGAACAGATCAACGAGCTCATCCAGCATGTTGCCGTCGTAGTAGTGCGAGTAGAGGTGGCGCATCGATTTGATGGCCTCGATTTCCAGCAATTCATCTATCGTCATTGGGCCCCCTGCGCTCCAGAGCGCGTGTGTTGCGACGTGCCGGGTGACGTTGGTCGAACGTCACCGTATGGTGGTTCTTGGCTCAACCCACATCAAAGCGGAAGGCATTGCCATCGCGCCTGACGTGCCCGGCTGTCGGCGCGGCGAAGTGTGTGCCGATGACCAGGATCGGTTCGTCCGCCACCTTGTTCATCATCCCCTGGCGCGTGGAGGCGCCTTTGACCGGGTCGCTGTCGAATGATGGAGACCATTCGGGATGCCCGAACTGGCAGGGGTGGTGCAGCATGTCGCCGGTGATCATGGCCCGCTCGCCACGAGACTCGATCAATACGCTCACGTGCCCGGGGGTATGACCGGGCGTCGGTGTCAGGCGGATTTCCGGCGAGATGACGTGGTCCATTTCCACCAGTTGTGCCAGGCCGTGATCGAACACGGGCTTTACCGAATCGGAGAGGATCGCCTGCTGCTCTTCATCGCCCTCCGCCGTCCAGTGGGCGTATTCCTGGCGACCGATCAGATACTTCGCTTTCGGAAAGGTCGGGATCCATTTGCCGTCCACCAGCATGGTATTCCAGCCCACGTGATCCACGTGCAGGTGCGTACACACGACGGCGTCTACACTGTCCGTCGCCCAACCGGCTTCCTGCAGCGAATTGAGAAATCCGGTCTGCAGTGGCTGATTTCCCAGCAGGCCGCGTGGCTTGTCGTTCCCGAAGCAAGTGTCGACCACCAGTCGTATGCCGGGTGCATCCACCAGGAGCGCGTGAATGGACAGGCGCAGCGCGCCGTCTTCGGTCACGAAGTGGGGATATAGCCACGGCATGCTCCGCAGCGCCTCAGGCGTGGCCTGCTTCAGGAACGCCTGTTCCGGGTGGTAGGGGACAGGCATTTCCATTTCCAGTACGCGGGTGATTGTCACATCACCAATTTTCCAGCGGATCATGGGTGTCGGCTCCTCGGTCGTGCGGGGTTGCGGTGTTGGCTGAGTGGGGATGCTCGCCGGTTTGTCACAGCGCGTCCAGCATGCGTTTCAGCGCGAAGTGGCGGAAGCTCGTGAGAGCCAGCTCCTCCACCTCGGGCCAGTTCACGTCGGTTTCCACGTCCAGCGCTATCCAGCCATTGTGGCCCAGGTAGTGCGGCACGCTGTAGCGTGTATCGAGGGTAAGCACATCCTGACGTTCGGCGCCAACGCGGAAGGCGAAGTTCAAGCGGCCGTCGTTGCGCCATGCCTGGGCAAACGTCTTTTTTCCGGCCTTCCAGACGGGATTGCCGAAACTTGCGCCTTCGGTGGTCTCCGGCAGAGAAAGGCAGAACGATGCCAGGCGACGCAACTTCTTCCGCACCTTGTCCGGGCTGAGAGGATCGAAAGCTTCCGGCGCGATACCGGTTGTCGGGGGATCGATGTCGGGAACGGGAGGCATGGACTTCCGCAGTCCTGGTGGCGCAATGACGGCGTAGGCTTCCCAGACCCGTTCGGCGATGGATCGCCACGGCAGCGCGCGATCCAGGTTCACGCCGAGCCAGCCGCGTACACCGACATACGGGGGGACGAAGTAACCGTCCGGATCCCTCTCCACGTGGAACGCCTGGGCGCCCGGTGGCGCGGCCAGCCAGAGTGCGATACGCCTGTCGCCGTGGTGATTCACAGCGAAGCTGGCGAAGTTCCTGCCTTTCACGCGGAAATCCGGTGAACCGTGCGCAATCACTTCCGTGGTTTCCGGCAGCGACAGGCAAAGTTCGCGCACGGCGTCGTCGATCGCCTTCCCCCGCTTGCCCTTGATGGCCATTGCAAACTCTCCCCGGGACGCGTGAGGGTTAGCGTAGCGCGGCTGACATTGCGTGTCCCGCGCCGTGCGTTTTGTTGTACGCTGCCGCACTCCACGGCAGGAAGAAAACACGATGCGTATCGGGGTCATGATCGGGTCGGATGGCGTGCGCGACACGCTGGATGCCGTCATCAGCAAGGCGAAGGCGGCCGAAGCGGCCGGCCTGGACAATGTGTGGCTGGCGAACATCTTCTCCTTTGATGCCATCAGCACGCTGGCGCTGATCGGTCGGGAAACCTCCCGCATCGGGCTCGGCACCGCGGTAACACCGACGTACCCCCGGCACCCGACAGCCATGGCGCAGCAGGCCATGACAGCAGCCGCGGCGAGTGCGGGCCGGTTCACCCTGGGCATCGGGCTTTCGCATCAGGTTGTGATCGAGAACATGTTCGGCCTGTCTTACGACAAACCTGCACGGCACATGCGGGAATACCTGTCCGTTCTGATGCCGTTGCTGCGTGGGGAAACAGTCGCGTTCAACGGTGAGGTTTATCGCGTCAACGGTGTCACGCTCGATATTCCCGGTGGCACCAGTCCGTCCGTGGTCATTGCCGCGCTCGGGCCGGTCATGCTGCGGCTTGCCGCGCAGATGTGCGATGGCACCAACACCTGGATGGTGGGGCCGAAGACCATGGAAAACCATATCGTGCGTTCGCTGCGTGTCGCGGGCAGCGACAATCCGCGTGTGGTAGGCGGGTTCCCCGTACTGCTGACCGACAAGCCGGATGCGGCGCGCGCCGAGCTCGGCCGTTCGCTGACCATCTACGGTCAGTTGCCGAGCTATCGGGCGATGCTCGATCGCGAAGGGCTTGCCAATCCGGAAGATGTGGCGATCCTCGGCGACGAGAATCTCCTGCGCGGCGAGATCCGGCGGCTGGCGGAGATTGGAGTTACCGATTTCAATGCCGCCGTGGTCGGCTCCGATCCGGAGGCGTACGCGCGCACGCTGGCGTTTCTGGGGGATATCGCCGGTAGCGTCTGATCCCGCTGGACCGCTGCAGGCCGATGCGTGCAACAGCATCGGCCGTGAACCGGCCGTAATCCGCGCTTCCCGCCGTGATATACGGCCTGTGGCCGGGGGTTCGCTCGTCACGGAAATGTCACTGCATGTTCACGGCCCTGATACGTGACCACTTCAGAGTGCGCGCGTCTGTTGATCCGTGGACGTAAATGTTTTCCGACAAGACGCACTATCGATCGATCTTCATTTCCGACACGCACCTCGGTACCCGCGGATGTCAGGCGGAGCGACTGGCTGGTTTTCTCAAGGCGCATACCTGCGATCAGCTGTACCTGGTGGGCGATATCGTGGACGGCTGGCGCCTGAAGTCCGGTTTCTACTGGCCGCAGGAACACAACAACGTCATGCGCCGCATTCTCACGGCGGCGAAGCGCGATACCGAAGTCATCTACGTGACCGGCAACCACGATGAGTTTCTTCGCCGTTACGCCGACATGCAGCTTGGCAGTCTGCGTATTGTGAATCGCGCGATTCACACGACCGCCGACGGGCGACAGATGCTGGTGATTCATGGCGACGAATACGATGTCGTCACGCGCTACCATCGCTGGATCGCCTTCCTCGGCGATATGGGCTATACGCTGCTGCTGAACTGCAACGGCCTGGTGAACTGGGCGCGGCGGCGGCTCGGCTACGGCTACTGGTCGTTGTCGGCGTGGCTGAAGTACAAGGTCAAGCGAGCGGTGAGTTACATCGGCGAGTTCGAACAGGCGCTGGCGCGACAGTGCCGGCAGGAACGTTTCGATGGCGTCATCTGCGGCCATATCCATCATGCCGAGATTCGTCAGGTCGACGGCATCGAGTACCTGAACTGCGGGGACTGGGTGGAATCTTGTACGGCAGTTGTCGAAGACCGGCTGGGCCGGTTTTCCATCGTCCGCTGGACGGAAGATGTTCCTAGTGCCGAGATTGTCCCGTTACGGCAGGCGCGACGGGCATGAAGACGCTGTTGCTGATAACGGATGCCTGGCGGCCACAGACCAACGGTGTCGTCACCACACTGGAGGCGTTGCTGGATGAACTGCCCGCCATGGGCTGGCGCGCCGAGGTCATCCATCCGGGACGTTTCCGCACGCTACCCATGCCGGGGTATGCGGAGATTCGTCTGGCGTTGAATCCCTGGCGCCTGCGGGCGATGTATCGGGAGGCGAAACCTGATGCGGTGCATATCGCGACGGAGGGACCGCTCGGCATCGCCGCGCGGCTCATGCTGGCGGCGTCGGGCATTCCATTCACGTCGGCGGTACACACCCGTTTCCCGGAATACGTGTCCGAGCGGCTCGGCATCCCTCTCGCCCTCGGCTATGCGTTCATGCGCTGGATGCATGCGCCTGCCACAACAACGCTGTGCACCAGCGTCTCCAGTCGGAACGATCTGTCTGCCTGGGGCATGACGCATCTTCAAGTCTGGGGCGGCGGTGTGGATACGCGTCGTTTCCAGCCCGATCCGCTGCGGCAGCCGTCCGCTCGACCGGTGCTTCTGTACGTGGGCAGGGTGGCAAAGGAGAAAAACCTTGAAGCCTTCCTCGCAATGAACATTGACGCTGAGAAACGCATTGTCGGTGATGGGCCTGCCCGGGCGGCACTGGAACGTCGTTTCCCTGAAGCAGCCTGGCTTGGATATCGCTTCGGTGATGACCTGGTGCGCGAGTATGCGACAGCGGACGTCTTCGTTTTCCCGTCGCGCACCGATACGCTCGGTCTCGTGATGCTGGAAGCGATGGCATGCGGAACGCCTGTTGCCGCCTATCCTGTCATCGGACCGCTCGATGTGGTGTTACCAGACATCAACGGTTGGCTCGATGAAGACCTTGCCGTGGCGGTACAGCGGGCAGTGAAGATTTCCCGGGAGACCTGTGCGGCTTCCATGCGCTGCTGGAGCTGGCGTTCGCTTGCGCGTCAGTTTCTTCACGCCCTGACACCCGTGTCGGCGACTCCGGTTACCGGCGGTTCTGCCAGTCTGGTGACTGGAATTTCCCGCGGATAGTCATTTCGCCGTGTCGGGCGATTGATTGCCTGACTCCCTCCGGCCGGACGTCGACCATTGAACCGGAGGAACGGATACGAACTGGAAAAGGAGACTTTCCGACGCACGGCAAACCTGTTGTTCAACGCCTGCATGCATGAAGGGCAGGAGGACCTGCTCAGGTCCGGGGCGGAATGTCTGAATGGAGATAACAACCCGGATGCCATCGATGACACCGTAGCGCCGGATCCGTATCTGCCGCTGATCGTTGGTATGGAGTGGGTGTACCGCATGGAAACCGGGGACGATGACGGTGAGCCCGTGGTTGGGGAAACGGTGATTCCCGTTACCGACAAAGTGACGGAGATCGACGGCATTCCCTGCCGGGTGGTACGCGATACGGTCAAGATCAATGGCGAACTGCTGGAAGATTCCAACGACTGGATGGCCCAGGACATCTGGGGCAATGCCTGGCATTGCGGCGAAGAACTGAAGCACTACGAGATCTTCGAAGGCGACTCCCCGGCGGAACCAGAACCGGTTGCCATCGACGGTTCGTTCAAGGCGGGTGAGGAGGATGCCAGGGCCGGTATCCTGGTGTTTGCCGATCCGCAGGTTGGCGTGACCTATCGCGAAGAAGCCGCCCGGAACGAGGCGGAGGACCTGTCCGAAGTACTTTCCGTCACGGCTTCCGAGTCAGTGGACGGTTTCGATTGCCGGGGCACTGTCTTGAGCTGCGTGCGTTTTCGCCGATGGATCCTGGCGTGAATGAACTCAAGTACTGCCTGAAGGGTGTCGGCAAACTCCTCGAAATCAAAGCGGAAACAGGTGAGCGCAACGAGTTGATCGAGGTGCGTTGTCCCTGACAGCTGGTTACCCACCCTGCGATTGGCTTGTGCTGTCGCTCATGGACATCCGTTCCATGCGAGGTGAACCAGCGATTCACGTGCGGAAGGCGATCGCCTTCCGCACGTTCATTCAGCGCCGCTTCGCTTCAGCCTTCATGAATTTCGCCTGTTCGTCAGTGACTGGCACGAAGTTGCCCAGACTGCAGGTGGCGCTGATTCGGTCCATCCAGAATCGCCGCACTTCCACGCCGGTGACGGAGTCGAGATTACACAGTCGGCTGGACCGCGCATCGATACGCAGCGTCGCGTTCTTGCGCAGACCGGGACAGTCCATCCGCAGCGTGTTCAGCCAGTTTCGATTGCCGAGCCCTTCGAACAGCAGGTGCTTGCTGTCCAGTACGCGGATGGCGTCGTAGTCGGTCATGGCAATGCACCGTGCCGACTTGCCGTAGTCGTCCTCCGTGAGCGTGCTGGACAGTACTTCCTCGAAAGTCTGGGCGGGGGGTTCCGCGGGGTTGCCGGCGCAACCGGCCGCGATCACCGCGGCCATGAGCAGGGACAGTCGTTTCATGATCGTCTCCTTACGTTTTCTGGTCGGAGCAGCCGGGAGGCTGCAATGACAGGCGCACGTTGCACAGGGTGCAATGAATGCCGGCTGAATATCATTGTCCCGCGGATCGACCCCGTTCGATGGCGGTGACGATCATCGACTTTGCCTCGGCGGCGTCCACCCACCGGTCGACTTCCACCCACTTGCCGCTTTCCAGATCCTTGTAGTGAGCGAAGAAGTGCTCCACCTGCTTGAGCGTGATATCCGGCAGGTCGGTGTAGTTGGTCACCTTCTCCCAGCGTCGTGTCAGCTTGACGGAGGGAACGGCAATGATTTTTTCATCGCCACCGGCTTCGTCCTTCATTTTCAGGGCGCCTATGGGCCGGCAGTTCATGACGGCGCCGGGCGTGATCGCGCGTGTGTTGATCACAAGTACGTCCACGGGGTCTCCGTCATCGGACAAGGTGTGTGGCACGAAACCGTAGTTGCCGGGATAGCGCATCGAGGTATACAGGAAGCGGTCCACGAACAGGGCTCCGGAAGCCTTGTCCATTTCGTACTTGATGGGTTCGCCGCCAACAGGTACTTCAATGATCACGTTGATGTCTTCGGGCGGGTTCTTGCCCACGGGAATAGCGTCGATCCGCATTGGATATCAGTCCTTACTTGTTGAGTGCAGCGATTGCGGGCAACAGCCTGTCAATCATCAGTCTAGTCTGTTTCACCATGTCATCCGTGCCGCTGGCGATGGGACGCAGTATGAACTTTCGTACCCCCGCCTCAACGAAGGCACGGGCGAGCGCCATCATAGCGTCAGTGTCACCCACTGCCGTGAAGCCTTTCGCTTCCCGACCCAGACGCTTGCCGAGCAGGGCGTTGTAGCGGACCACGATGGGTTCGTCGGGCGAGCCGAAGCGGAATCCGAAGCCGGCGCCGAAATGATCCGGGTCGGCCGGGCGGCCGAGTTCTGCGGAGCGCTGCTTGATGGCGGCAATCACCGGCCGCACGTCATCGGGGCTTTCGATGCCGGCCTGCCAGCCTGTCCCCCAGCGCGCGGTGCGCTCCACGGCCTGCGGCGCGGAACCGCCCACCCAGAGCGGCATGGGTTTCTGTACGGGCTTCGGAGCGATGGAGGCGTCCGTCAGCCGGTAGTGTTTGCCTTCGAAAGTGACCGCCTCTTCCGCCCACAGGCGGGACAGGATCTCCAGCCCCTCCATGGCGCGTTCACCCCGCCCCCGGGTCGGCGTGCCGGTGGCGGCGTAATCGCGCGACTGCGCGCTGCCAACGCCGAAGGCCGGCAACAGGCGCCCCTCGGACAGCACGTCGATGCTTGCGCATGCTTTGGCCATCTGCACCGGATCGCGCAGGCCGAGGCTGGCCACGTTCATGCCGAACTTTACCCGGCGCGTGTGGCCGGCCAGCGCCGCCATCACGGTCATGCAGTCGAGGTTGGCGTCGCTGCCGATGATGCGGTCGCTCTGCCAGATGGAGTCCACGCCACCTGCCTCGCACACGTCCACCCACTGCCAGAAGCCGCGTGCGTCGTCGAAGGTGAAATTGGCGATGCCGATGCCTGCGCGAATGCTCATGAGGAATACCCGGGTGCCGCGACGGCGCGCATGGTGTCGCCTGAGGCGGGCGGGTGCAAGCGCGGATCGTGCGTGGCGGTGGGAGACCGGTGTCAGCGGGCGCGCACGTCCAGGGCGTCGCGCAGGCGATCCCCCAGCAGGTTCAGGCTCCACACGGTAACCGACAGAAAGGTTCCGGGGATCAGCAGGGTCCACGGCGCGGATTCCAGGTTCCCGGCGCCGTCGGCCACCAGCACGCCCCAGCTTGCCTGGGGCTCCTGAACGCCCAGCCCAAGGAAACTGAGGAAGCTCTCGGCCAGGATGATGCCCGGTACCGTCAACGTGGCATACACGAGCGCGGGGCCGCTGACGTTCGGCACGACGTGTCGCCAGACGATCCAGGGGGTGGTGGCGCCCATGGCGCGCGCGGCTTCCACGAAGGCGGCGTGCCGCACGCGCAGCGCCTGTCCACGGACGATGCGGGCGATATCCAGCCAGTAGACGGCACCGAGCGCCGCGAACAGGACATACGTGTTTCGCCCGACGACCATCACCAGCAGGATGACCACCAGCACAAACGGCAGCGAGTACAGGGTGTCGACAAACCGCATCATCACCTGATCCAGGCGTCCGCCCAGATAGCCGGCGATGGCGCCATAGGGCACACCGATCAGTACGCTGATGAGCGTGGCGGTCAGCGCGATGGTGAGCGACAGGCGACCGCCGTGGGCAATGCGGGTGAACAGGTCCCGGCCCACCAGGTCGGTGCCGAACCAGTGGCGTGCATCCGGCGGCGACTCGAGGGCGTCCCAGTCGACGTCCTCCGGGCCGAAGTCCACCAGCCAGGGGCCAGCGACGACGTAGGTCACGAGCAGCAGAAGCAGGGCGCTCAGGACGATTGCCAGGGGCGAGAGGGCACGCGGCGCCGGGCGATGGCTCATGCGTGAACCTTCAGCCGCGGATCCAGCCAGCCGTAGACCAGGTCGGTGAGGAAGTTGAAACTGAGGATGAGCGCGGCGTAGACGATTGCCACGCCCATCACCAGGGTGTAGTCACGATTGATTGCGGCCTGCACGAAATAGCGTCCGATGCCGGGCAGGTCGAACACCTGTTCCACCACCACGGTGCCGGTCAGCAGCCCCGCGGCCATCGGTCCCAGCCAGGACACGAGCGGCACCGCCGCCAGGGGGAAGACGTGGCGCAGGTACAGGCGGACCCGACCAACCCCCTTGGCGCGGGCGGTCAGCAGGTGTGGCTCGGTGAGCGTCTCCAGCACCGCGCCGCGCCACAGACGTGCCACGGCGGCGGCGTAGGGAAGGGCCGCGGCGAACGCGGGCAGCACGTAATGCCGTGGCGACCCGATACCTCCGGCCGGCAGCCAGTGCAGCAGGACGGCAAACACCAGTACCGCCAGCGGCGCCAGAACGATGGCAGGTACGGCCAGCCCCAGTCCGGACAACGCCATCAGCGTGGTGTCGAGCAGGCTGCCCGGCTTCATGGCGGCGCCGGTGCCCGCGGTGATGCCAAGCAGCAGTGCCAGGCACAGCGCCGCGCCGCCAACCCCCAGGCTCACCGGCAGCCCCGCGCCGACCAGTTCATTCACGGAAAAATCCTTCTGCCGGAACGAGGGGCCCAGATCGCCGTGGACGAGACGACCGAGATAGCGCAGATATTGCGCGGGGAGCGGTTCGTCCAGGTGATAGGCGGAGCGCAGGTTGGCTTCCACTTCCGGCGGCAGCGCGCGCTCACCGTCAAACGGCCCGCCCGGAATCAGACGTAACAACACAAAGATCAACGTGATGATGCCGACGAACGTGCCCATCAGGGTGAGCACACGTCGCGGCAGCCAGTGCACGCTCAAGGCCGTTGCAGAAACCGCGCGGGGTGCGCGTCGCGTGTATTGTCGATCCAGCCGCGAAGCTCCGCGCGCACAAGACGACGCACGGTAAGGGAGTACAGTGGCAGTACCGGGTAGTCCTGCATGGCCAGCATTTCCGCATCGTGCAGCAGGGCGTGGCGCGGCGCGATGGCTTTCTGCTCACGGGCCTGATCGATGAGCGCGTCGACGGCGGCGTTGGCGTAACCGCCATAGTTTGTTTCCCCGGTGCGCCCGTGCAGCAGGCCGAGATAATGTTCCGGATTGCTTTCCCCCAGCCACCCCGCCTGCGCCACGTCGAAATCGCCCTGGCGCAGGTCGGCGTAGTGCACCTTTAATTCCGCCTGATGCAGATCCACCTTGATGCCAAGCTGTTGCCAGAAAGCGGCGGTGGCGAGATTGACCCGTTTGCCGTCGCCGCCGTCGGCATAACGCAGTGTCACGTGCAAGGGTTTGTCAGGTCCATAACCTGCGGCAGCCAGCAGTTGCTTCGCCCGTTGCTGCCGTTCGGCCAGTGACAGGCTGGCGTGCGGCAGCGCGGGGTGTTCGTAGTTCTCCACCATGGACGGCACGAACGATCCGGCAGGCAGATCGCCCGTGCGCATGACCCTGTCCGTCAGGATGTCAGGCCGCACGACAATGGCCAGGGCCTCGCGTACGCGCCTGTCGTCAAAAGGTGGTCTGCGGGTGTTGAACACCAGGTACATCATCGACAGTTGCGGCGAGAGGCGCAGCTCCGCGCCGCGGCTGGCTTTCACCGTTTCCAGTTCACCTGCGGGAAAGCCGGCGATGGCGTCGAGGTCGCCGGCGCGATAGCGGTTGTAGGCGTTCTGGGCGGATGCCAGGGAGTGGTAGATCACCGCCCCGGCGATGGGTGGGGGTTGGAAATGCCGGTTGCGCACGAGTTGCACGTTCTGCTGTGGTTTCCAGTCGTGCAGCACGTAGGCGCCGTTGGATACCCAGTTCTGGGGTTTCACCCAGCTGTCGCCGACCTTCTCGATGACATGGCGCGGCACGGGAAAGGCGGTGGGGTAGAGCAGGCGTTCGGGCAGGTGCGGGTAGGGTTTTTCCAGGGTCAGTACGAGCGTGGCGTCGTCCCTGGCCTCGGCACCGAGCGCGGTGACGGGCGCCTCGCCGCGGCTGATGGCCTCGGCGTTCCTGAGCGGATACATGAAATACGCAAGGCTGGCCGCGGTGCGCGGGTTCAGCAGACGCTGGAATGACCACACGAAATCCGCGGCGGTGAGCGGCGTGCCGTCGGACCAGCGGTTGTCCGCCCGCAGGTGGAATGTCCAGGTCAGCCCGTCCTCGCTGGTCTCCCAGCTTTCGGCGGCGCCGGGCATGAGCTTGCCCTCGGCGCTGAAAGTGGTGAGCCCGAGGAACAGGTCTTCCAGCACCGTTTCCTCGATACGCAGGTTGTAGCGGTGCGGGTCCAGCGTTGCGGGCTCACCCGGTAGTCCCAGGTTCAGGGTGTCGGCGCCGAACGCGGGCAGCGCCGCGAACGACAGCAGGGCGAGCATGGTGCGCAGGCGGCGCAGCAGGGCGGAAAAACGGAACGTGTTCATGGCGCGCACGATACTGGAATCGCCGACGCTTCGCAGCGCCGGGACCGCCTCCCCGGGAGGTGATGACCGGCGCGCGAGATGACTTCACGAACGACCCCGCATCCCGGAGAATGGCGCCATGGAACATTATCTCGTGGTTGGTGGGCTCGGCCTTGTCGGTCGTGCCGTGGTGCGTGCGCTGGAAACCCGGCAGGACGTGAAGATCACCGGCGTCAGCCGTCGCACACCGGACTTCGAGACCCGGGCCGACTGGCTGTGCGTGGATCTCACCGATCGTCGCCGCTGCGAACAGGCGTTCACGGCGCTCAGCGACGTGACCCACATTGTCTACTGTGCGCTGTTCGAGCAGCCCACGCTGCTGGCGGGCTGGAAGGACGACGGGCAGATCGCCACCAACACGCTCATGCTCGAAAACGTGCTCGACTTTGTCACGCCGCGCAGCCACCTGACGCTGCTGCAGGGCACCAAGGCGTATGCGGCGCACTACCGACCCATGGCGCTGCCTGGCAAGGAATCGTCGCCGCGACCGCCCGGTGCGAACTTCTACTGGAACCAGGAGGACATGGTGCGTACCCGTCAGCGCGGGGCGAACTGGCACTTCTCCATCATGCGGCCGCAGATCGTGTGCGGGGTGGCGGTGGGCAGCCCGATGAACGTGGTAGCGGCGTTTGGCGTCTATGCGACGCTGATGCGGGAGGCCGGCATGCCCTGCGGTTACCCCGGCGGCACGGGTTTTGTCACCGAGACGGTGGATGCGGACCTGCTGGCCCGCGCCATCCTGTGGGCCGGTCAGAGCGAGCGCGCCCGAAACGAAACCTATAACGTGACCAACGGCGACGTGGTGGAGTGGGCGAGCCTGTGGCCGGAACTCATGGCCATGCTCGACACACCGGTTGGCGATGCGGTACCGAGGCACCTGCGTGGCGACATGCCGCACTTCGAGAAGGAATGGGCGGCGATTGTCGCGCGCCACCACCTGCAGCCGTTGTCGCTGCAGGCGCTCGTCGGCTCTTCCTGGGAGTTTGCGGACGCGGTACTCGGTACCCTGGGCGGCGCCACTACGCTGCTCAGCACCATCAAGCTGCGCCAGCATGGCTTCGCCGATTGCATCGACACCGCCGAGATGTTCCGCAAGCACTTTGCCGCCATGCGCGATGCCAGGCTCATTCCATGACCGTGCTGGTTGCCGACATCGGCGCCACCAACGCGCGGTTTGCGCTGGCTGATGCGCAGGATCGGCTGGTCAGGACGGTAGTGCTGTCCACGCGTGACATGGTGACGCCGCAGGCCCTGCTGCGCGATG
This sequence comes from Pseudomonadales bacterium, assembly GCA_024234635.1. Classification (GTDB taxonomy): domain Bacteria; phylum Pseudomonadota; class Gammaproteobacteria; order Pseudomonadales; family Azotimanducaceae; genus SYFY01. The sequence continues at coordinate 85,109 of JACKNX010000014.1, forward strand.
CGTTCAGGGCGCTGGATTGCGACGGCGACCTGCCGGAGCGCCTGTGCCTGGCGGTTGCGGGCCCCGTTCGTGACGGTACCGCCCGGCTCACCAATCAAGGTGAGATCTTCGATCAGGCAGCGCTGTCACGCAGTTTTGGCCGCGACGTGATTCTCGTGAACGACTTTGTTGCGCTGGCGCATGCCGTGCCACATGCACAATCGCTGGAACAGATTGGCGGTGAGACGGCGGATGCTGGCGTGAAGGCGTTGATCGGCCCCGGCAGCGGGTGCGGCATGGCGTTTCTGGTGCCGCAAGCGAGCGGCTACGTTGTGTTTCCCAGCGAAGGTGGTCATGCCGACCTGGCGCCCGGCAGCCCACTGGAAGCGGAACTGTGGACCGCCCTGTCCGCTCGGGTACCGCACGTGTGCTGGGAAGCCGTTCTGAGCGGCCCCGGTATCGAAAATCTGCATGCGGCGCTCAGCGAGGTGTGGGGCGCGCCTGCCGAGCCCATGTCGGCGGCGCGGATCACCGAGGCAGGAATGGACATGGCGGACCCCATCTGCCATCAGACGCTGGAACTGTTCTTCGGCTTTCTGGGCGCTGCGGCGGGCGGGCTGGCCGTAACAACCCTGGCCACGGGTGGTGTTTATATTGGTGGCGGCATCGTCCGGCGCATGGTCGAGTTTGCCAGGCGCAGCCCGCTGCGGCGGCGGTTTGACGAGCGCGGCATGATGGCGGACATGGTGCGTCGCATTCCCATCTACCTGATTCTGGATGACATGCCCGGACTGGTTGGTGCGCTCAAGTACCTTGGGCAACAGTACCTGGGCAAACAAGCACCGGCACGCTGAGAGTGGCTGTCAGGTACCGGTGCGGGTCGCCCTGAAGCGGCGCGCCAGGAACGACTGAAAGCCTTCCAGCGGCACCGGCATCGACATGAGATAACCCTGTGCATTGGTGCAACCGGCATCGCGCAGCGCGGCGAGTTGCCCTGGCGTTTCCACGCCCACGCCAACGGTGCGCAGGCTGAACCGTTCACCCAGCGCGCACAGTTCACGCGCGAGCGCCCGGGCCGCCGGGTCTTCTTCCAGCCGTCCGACCAGGGTGCGATCCAGTTTCAGGGTGTCGGCAGGACAGCGCAGCAGCTTGTCCGCTTCGATGAGCGTGGCGCCGAGTCCGTCGATGGCAAAGCGAACGCCGAGATCGCGCAGGCGATACAGGTTCGTGCGCTGGTGATCGACGAGCCACAGCAGTTGTTCGTGCGTGAGTTCCAGTTCGAGAATCTGCGGATTCAGCCAGCGGTCGTTCGCGAGGCGCTGAATCTGCTGGTTGATCACCCCTTTCTCGAACTGCTGGGGCGAGACGTTTACCGCCAGTACGATGGGTTGCAGCAGGTGTTCGAGCCAGGTGGCGGCTTCACAACACGCGCGCTCGATGACCCAGTCGCCGATGCGGGCCATCTGCCCGGTCTGCTCGGCGATGGGAATGAAATGACTGGGCGCCAGTTCGCCGACTTCCATGCCCTGCCAGCGCAGCAGCGCTTCAACGCCCGCGAGGTGCTCGCCGTCGATGCTCCACTGGGCCTGCAGGACCAGGGAGAATTCGTCGCGTTGCAGCGCTTCGGGAATGCGATCGCCCAGGCTCGAATGCGGTGCGCCGACCACGCGGTTGCCACCGGCGCGCGAGGCCTGCATTTTTGCGGCCCAGGCTGTGCGCCAGGCGTTTTCGGGATCGATGCAGCGTGGTTCGACGCAGTACCCGGCGCTGGCGGTCAGATGCAGCGTGCTGCCGCGGTAAGCCAGTCCGGGACGGAATGCACCCACTAGGCTTTCAGCGCAGACCTGCGCCGTCTGCTCCGTGGCGCCCGGGAGCAGCACCAGGAAGCAGGTGGCGTCGAAAAATCCGAGTTGCTGCTCCGTACCGAGCTGGGCCTGCAGGAAGTCCGCGAGATGGCCGAGCAGATCCGTCTTGCTGATCGGATCGAGATCCGCATAGAGATGTTCACCGTGGTCGAGTTGCAGCACCACGATGCCAACGCTCATGCCCTGGTAGCGACGCGCCAGCTCCAGAATTTCGGTGTGTCGCGGCAGTCTGGTGATGGGCTCCAGGCGATCGGCGTGATTGAACTGTCGACGCAGGCGCGTGACGCTCGCCGCGGTATTCAGGCTGCCCATCAGCGCCGACGCATTGCCGGGCACCACCTGCGACACCCCGGGTGGCAGTTCGCGCGGCGCGCCGATGTAGATTCGCGTACTGTCCGTGCCACCCGCGACCAGCAGAGGCGCGACATCGTCGCTGAGCAGGATTTCCGGCGGGCTGAGGCTGGCGCACAGTGCCGCGAACTGGCCCAGCGTCTCGCACTGGATGAAGCGCCAGTCGTGCGAACCCATGACCTGGGCCACGAACGCCCGGTTGGTGGAATCCTTGAAGAATGCGGCGATACGCAAGCGAACTTCCCATGCGCGTGATGACTGAAGAAGTCTAGCAGCGACGCTGGAGAGCTTTCGTTGGGCCAGTTCCCGATTTCCCGTGCGCTCCCGTCCCTGCCTGCTGCGCGCCATTGGCCTCCGAGCAGCGGGTAGGCTCCGACGTCGCTGTCCGGCAGGTTACTTGATAGCCAGCGGATTGATCGCCGCGCCCACGGCACCGGTTACCGGCAGGGCCGGGGCGGTGAAGAAGAAGTCGTACTGGCCGTCCGCCGCACAATCCGCGGCCAGCGCTTCCAGGTCGAAGAATTCGCCGAAGATCAGACCCATGTCCCGGAGACACAGCATGTGCAGTGGCAGCGGCAGTTCGGGCTGCGGTGGAAGGGGCTCAACCGCCAGGTTGTCCGCCGCCACGGCGGCCACGTCCCGCGCATGGAACCACTGCGCGCAGCGCATGTGCAGGCCGGGCTGCGGGCCGGTCATTGCCTCGCGGCTGCCATCGCGCGTGAACACGGTGATGTGGCCGGTGCGCACCAGCAGCACGTCGCCGGCTTCCACGCGCACGCCCTGACGGGCCTCGGCGGCGTCCAGGTCTTCCGGCATGACGCGATCCTCCACGGCCAGCCGTTCCACGCCGCGCAACCGGGCGATGTCCAGCAGCACGCCGCGCGATGCCACGCCCGCGCGTGCCACCTGCTCGATGCCGAGGCGGCTGGCACCCTGGGGCGTGACCACGGTGTTCGGCACATTGTTGTAGTACTTCCCTTCGTAGCCGAAGTGCGCCAGCGAATCCCACTGGGTGGCGCACTGGGACGGCATGTGCACCACGTCGTCGGACATGCACGCCGTGACTTCCCCATGCCCCCAGGTGCGTGACACCGCGGTCATGTACACGTGCGGGTTGAAACGCCCTTCACCGTGCTGCGGTCCCTTGCGGTTGAAGTCGATGGCCAGCGAAAACAGCTTGCCCTGGCGGATGCTGGCGCCGGCGCGCTTGAGTACGTCAGGCGTGATGAGGTTCAGCGTACCGCGCTGGTCGTCGTCGCCCCAGCGGCCCCAGTTGGAAACCTGTTTCGCGAGGGTGCGGAATTCGGTGACGGTCATTGGACTCCCCTTGTGAACCTGCATGGGGCGGATGCTTGCGTACGCCGGCGACGGTGTCCAGTCGGGAAGCTGGAACCCTGTCTGGTCAGTGCTTCGCCGACCACCGATCCAGCATCACCATGCCGATGGCGGACAGCACGAAGGCCATGTGGATGATGACGAACCACAAGAGGTGACCTTCGTCATAGTTCGGCACGTTCAGAAACACGCGCAACAGGTGGATGGACGAGATGGCGACGATGGACGCGGCGACCTTGGTCTTGAGCGTGCCGGAGTCGAGCTTGCCCAGCCAGCCCAACTTGTCCTCGTCGTCATCGATGTCGATGCGCGAGACGAAGTTCTCGTACCCGGAGAACATCACCATGACGATCAGACCACCCACAAGCGCCATGTCGATGAGGCCGAGCAGCACGAGCACCAGGTCGGACTCGGACTTCTCGAACAGGTGGGGCAGCAGATGCCACAGCTCCTGGAAGAATTTGGCGCCGAGCGCAATGAGCGCAAGGCTCAGGCCGAGGTACACAGGCGCCAGCAGCCAGCGGCTGGCGTAGAACAGGCGTTCGACGAACTTTTCCATCTCGGATGCCGGGTACAGGGGCGTGAAGAATACCTTGAACCCGAGCGGCAGGCGGCAGTTGGCCTTAGCGTGTTGGCTATAGAGATGTCGTTTTCTTCCTACGTGGCGAGGAGCGTTTGCTGATAGCGGTGAAGCTCGGCAGAGGCAGATGGTGCCAATTGATGGTGTCGCCGATTGTGACTATGATCCTGACCATGGTCACTAACTGCGATGAAGACGATTTATGGCAATCACGATGAAGGCATCGGAGTTCAAGGCAAAGTGTCTGCAATTGATGGACCAGGTTGCCGCTGGGGGGGAGTTGGTGGTGATTACCAAGAACGGCGTGCCGGTTGCCCAGCTGGTTCCTGTTTCCACGCGGCCGAAGACGCTGTTTGGCCTCGATGCCGGTGGCATAAGGGTTCTGGGTGACATCGTCGAGCCGGTGGCGACGGCCTGGGAGGCACAGGCGTGATCCTGCTGGATACGCACGTGCTGGTCTGGCTCGATCAGGGTGTGTCGACGCTTGGACCGCTGGCGCGGGAGGCGATTCAGCGGACGTTCGACTCGGCGGCGGTTGGCGTGAGCGCTATCAGTTTCTGGGAAGTGGCCATGCTCGAGCAGCGTGGGCGGCTGGCGCTGGCGCGCTCCGTGGTGGCGTGGCGTGGTGCATTGTTGGCTGCCGGTGTCAGGGAGTTGCCGTTGACCGGCGATATCGGTGCGCGGGCCGTCGAGCTGGATGGGTTGCTCGCGGATCCCGCTGACCGCTTCATTCTTGCGACCGCATTAGCCGAAGGCGCCACGCTGGTGACGGCGGATGAGCGTTTGCTCACCTGGCGCGGGCCGCTGCAACGGGTGGATGCGCGGGTCTGATCACCTCTGATCACGTCCGGCTGCGGCCTGTCGATGGCAGGCGGTCTGTCTGCGAGTTCAGGCTGCCTCGATTTCCAGGCCCTTGTGATCGTTGTGTACACGTAGCACCCGCTGCAGCGCGGGCAGATAGGCGCTCAGCAGTGGGGAGTCCCCGTTGATCCGTTCCACCGCCACGCGGCCGCTGATGCCACACAGGTGCGTAAGCACGGCAAGCACGCCGTCCACCGCATTGTCAGTTGCGGCTAGAAGGAAGCGCAGATGCTTGCCGCCATTCTCCACCACCAGGCCGAGTTCATCGCCATGGAAAGCGAGATAGTTGCTGGCGCGTCGCGGCGGCAGTTCCGGCCAGTCCAGACCCAGCCCGCAAGGCGACACGCAGTCCACGGCATTCACCCACCAGAAGTCCGGTGCGGTGGGTTTGTGCAGCAGGCGTTGCAGCGCGGCCGGCGCGATGAACTGCGGCCCACCGAGTCCGGTGACGAAGTGACCGCCAACGATTTCGCCAGCCAGTTCCATGGTGCGCAGCGCGCGGAAGGCAGCGGACCACCCGAGACCTTCCCGCACCACGAGTTCGCGGCAGAGGATGCCGTAACGGTCGAACAGGATGCGCATGCGTGCCCTTGCGTCCTCCAGGCGATCGATTGGGGATGTGGAAGGCGAGTGCTGAACCAGTTGCCAGTGGCCAGGCCAGCCGACAGCAGACGCCCGCGCGCGACGACGCAGACCTGCGGGTGAACGGGTGGGCGACGCGCCCGGCAGCCGGAATTTGCGTTCGGCGGCCTGTTGGAGCACGGACCAGTCGTCGGCGGCGAGTCGGCCGCTCCACACCGCCTGCCACCAGGCATCGTTGAGTTCATCCAGTGGCGAGTCCAGCGCGTCACGGATCTGGTTGAAGGCGTAGCGTGCCGACGGGTCGCGGAAAGCGGTTTCGATACCTGCGTCGAGGACAGCGGCATCGTCCTGGAACAGAGGCGCTTCGTCCGTGGTGCTCACGAATACGCGTTCACGGCCACGGCCGCGCCAGCAGAACCCTTCGGTGGTCATGGCTGTTGCCAGGCCGCGCGTGGTGTCGTCGCCCAGACGGGCGGGGATCAGATCGTTCAGCCACACGGCTACCGGTGCGGCAAAACCAGACAGCTGCGCCAGGCTGTTGCCGATGGCCTGGGTCTGGGCGGCGCGTTCCACCGGTGGCGCCCGGTGCAGCCCGTGCAGGTTGGCGAGAAAGCCCGGCAGGCGCTGGAAAGGCAGCGGTTCGGGATTGGCGCGCCGGCGTGCGCGCTGCAGCCGGAACAGGATCTCGAGCGTTTCGCGTTCGCACCAGCGCGGCGTGTCGTCCGCCTCCAGCAGTACCTCGTCCACGACGTCATCGCGGGTGAGCAGCGTCGCGGGCACGTCAGGCAGCAGGGTGTCGATCTGCCCGCGTGCAAGCGGGCCGTAGAAGGACAGAACTTCCACGCAAAGTTGTTCCAGCGATAAGGCTGGATCGGCCGCGGCGGCAGGCATGCGTTTGCCCACCTGTTGCACGCCCTGCACACCGAGGAACACCGGGAGGTAGTCGCTGTGAGTGAGCCACTGCCGGTCGCCGTGCGCGATGCGGGCAATCGCAGGATGTGCGGGTGTTGGTATGCCGGTGATGGTCTCCAGCCGCTGCCACTCGCTGTCGGGTACCAGCACGCGCTCGCGCAGCCAGTCCACGACGTCGTCCACCTCGCTCGGCGAGTACTCCGGATGCAGGCGTTGGCGCTTGGCCTCGAATTCCGCCACCACATCGGCACTGAGGCGGGGTCGCAAATGCGCATGCTGCACGGCGCCGGCGATGAGTTCGTCGCTGAGATTGCTCAGCGCTTCCTCCTCCGGATCGTCGGTTGCGTACATGAACGGGTTGATCTGGTCGAACGCCACGCTGGCGGCGAACGGTGACGGCGCTTCGGTGGCCACGCACTGCCACTGAATGACGCCGTCGGCCAGTTCGGTGAGTCGCTCACGCAGCGCCGGCAGGTCAAATTCGTCCTGCAGGCAGGTGCGCCAGGTTTCCAGCAGGACGGGGAAGTCGTGGAACTTCTTGACCTGTGTCATCAGCTTCTTCGCCTGCAACCGGCTCATCCACAGCGGCAGGCGCTGATTGAAGCGCGGTTTGGCCAGCAGCAGGCTGCGGCCGGCGGCTTCGCGGAAGCGGGCACCGAAGTGCCCGGAATTTTCCAGCGTTTCGCGCAGCAGTGTGTCCAGATTGTCCGGCGTGACAAGGCCCAGCACGGTTGCGGCGTCCGGCCAGTCGTGGCACTGCACCACCACGCTGTCGTTGTCGACGTGGATTTCCGGTTTCTTCCAGCCCTGCCGGCGCAGCGCCGCGTTCAGTGCCAGGGCATAGGGCTGATTGAGCGCGCCGCCCCAGGTGGTGTGCAGAATCAGCTGTTTTGGCGCATCCGGTCCGCGGTAGCCGCCAGGACCGCCGGCCGCCATTTCGACCAGCAGATGATAGCGGCCAGGTAGTGGCGCACCGGTGCTCCGGCGTTGCCGTTCCAGGTAGTCGATGAGCGCTTCCACGGCGCCGTCATCGAAACCGTCGGCAGTGAGCCGTGCGCCGAGTGCGTCCTTGTCGCCCTGCTCAAGCGCCGCGTCGGCCTCAGCGAGAAAGCGACCGATGCGGTCGCTGAAGAAGTTACCGCGCAGCAGGGTCTCGCTGCGCCAGAACGGCGTGGGGGCATCGCCGGCACGCGCGTGGGAGACGAATACATCGTTGTGGGTGATGCGTTCGATGCGCCACGCCTGCGTGCCCAGGGTGAACTGCTGGCCAATGGTGGCTTCCCACACGAATTCCTCGTCCAGCTCGCCGATAGGCACACCTTCCATGGCGCGCAGGGTGTAGTAGCCGCGATCCGGGATGCTGCCGCCGCTGGTGTACATGGCGTGCAGCGCACCCTTTGCGGCGCTGAGCGTGCCTTCCAGGCGATCCACCGTGATGCGGGGTTTCAGTTCGCGAATGCGTGTTCCGGAAAAACGCCCGCTCAGCATGTCGACGACCAGATCGAACACGTGGCGGTCGAGGTCGCGGTAGGGCAGCGCTCGGGTCAGCGTGGCGTACACGGCGTCGATGGCCACGGTCTCCGTGGCGCTCATCGAGACGATGATCTGCACCAGGATGTCCAGCGGCCCGCGCATGAGATGAATGGGTTCCAGCGCCCGCCCGGCGATGGCTTCGGTGAGCACGGCGGCGTCCACCATGTCGCGGTTGTGACTGGGGAAGAGCGTACCGCGGCTGACCGCGTTCACCTGGTGGCCGGCGCGGCCGATGCGTTGCATGGCCTGGGCAATGGAGGGGGGCGATTGCACCATCACCACCTCGTCCAGGGCGCCGATGTCGATGCCCATCTCAAGCGAGCTGGTGGCGACAATGGCCTTGAGTTCGCCGCCTTTCAGGCGTTGTTCCACTTCCGTGCGGATGTCTTTCGCCAGCGAACCATGGTGCGCGTAGGCCACCGGACTGTGTTCGCCTTCATTGATGCGCAGCGTGATCTTCTCTGCCAGGCGCCGGCTGTTCGTGAAAAACAGGGTGGAACGGTTGTGGCTGATGATGTCCTTGAATTTCTCGCCCAGAGGTTCCCAGATCTTCCGGCCGGCTTCGGCGGCGTTGCGGGCTTCGGGCGGGAAGCTCACCTTCAGGTCGATCTGCTTGTTCCCCGGCGCGGCGAGAATGGTGACGGGACGGACCCGGTCACCGGCGTCCGCGCCACCCACCCACTCGGCGACGGCGTCGAGTGGATTCACGGTGGCGGACAAAGCGATGCGCTGGAACTCGCCGGCGATATCGGCCAGGCGTTCCATACATACGGCCAGTTGCACACCGCGCCGGTTGTCCACCAGTGCGTGTACCTCGTCCACGATGAGGCATTCCACGGTGGCCAGCGCTGCCCGACCGCGCACGGTGGTGAGCAGCAGGTGCAGGCTTTCCGGCGTGGTGATGAGGATGTCGGGCGGGTGGCGCAGCATGCGCTGGCGGTCGGTTGGTGTGGTGTCACCCGAGCGCACGCCCACCGTCACGCGTGGCAGGTGGTAGTCCGCGTGCAGGGCGTTCAGCGGCCCCAGCAGATTGGCGCGGATGTCGTTGTTCAGCGCCTTCAGGGGCGAGATGTACAGCACGCGCGTGGCGCCGGTTTTCCAGGTACCGGCGGCAAAGCGGTTCAGTGCCCACAGGAAGGCGGTGAGCGTCTTGCCGCTGCCTGTGGGCGCTGTGGCCAGCACATTGTCTCCCCGGGCGATCGCCGGCCAGGCCTGACACTGCACGTCTGTTGGCGCGGCGTGATGGCGGCTGAACCAGTCCCGCACCGACGGGTGAAACGGCTCCAGGGCTGCATGCGTGGCGGCGACGTCGCTCATGGCAGGATTATCCGCACAGGAGCGTCCCGTCGGCCAGCGCGCGAGCGGATTTCCCACAACGACCGGCGTCATCAGTTGCTATAGTGCCCGCCATGTCGCAGCTTCTGATTTTCATTCGCACTGCCATCGGTGTGGGCGTTGCCGTGCTGGTGTGGCTGCTGGTGGTACAGGCCGGTCACCTGGAAGGCGACACTCTGCATTTTGCGGCGCCGGTGCTGGCGGGCCTGGTGGGCGGCATGACCTGCGCGTCGCTCAGCCCCAGTCAGGGGCTGTTCCTGGCTGCTACGTGCTCGGTGGTGCTGTGCCTGGTGGCGATGGCGCCGAATGCGGCATTCGCCCCGTGGCGCACCTGGTCGTTGCTGCTGATTCCGTCGTTTCTCTTCGGCGCCGCCGGCTGGGTCTTTCTGGCCCGGTGGTTGCAGAACCGTTTCGGGTAACGTCCGGCCGTCCGCTGGCCCATCGCCCGCAAGGATTTTCATCTGGGAGACCGTTGCATGACCCTCGCTTCCCATCTGCATCCCGGTGATCGCATTTTTGTTGCCGGCAGTTCGAACGAGCCCACCGGCCTGCTGTCGGCGCTGCGGGCGGATGTACTGCCGGAAAGGCTGCACTTCGTGCAATTCCCCATCGCCGGCTATAACGGCGAGGACTTCACCGCCTGGCATCCCACGTTTACGCATGGCACGTTTTTCATGACCCCTGCGCTCCGCAAAGCGGATCGGCACCGTCTGCAGTTTCTGCCCATGCAGATGCGGCATGTTTACGACTACCTGGCGCGGGATATCGATGTCGTGCTCACCCAGGCTGCGCGGGACCGCAACGGTGTGCTGCGGTTCGGTCCGAACGTCGACTTTCTGCAGGCGGCACTCGGCGGCGCGCGAGCGCTGCTGCTGGAGGTCAACGACGCCATTGTCGCGCCCGCGGGCGGGCTGGCGGTGGACGAGAGTCGAGTCACCGCCATGGTGTCCACTGACCGCCCCCCGTACTACGCGCCTGCCGCGGTCATCGATGACGTTTCGCGGGCGATCGGCGAACGCATTGCTTCCCTGGTGCAGGACGGCGACTGTCTGCAGACAGGTATCGGTGCCATTCCGGCGGCCATCCTGGATGCGCTCTCGTCGCACAACGACCTGGGCCTGCACGGGGGGCTCATCGACGACGGGGGCATGCGGCTCATTGCCCGCGGGGTCGTGACCGGCCGCTGCAAGGCCATCGATACGGGTCATCACGTGACAGGCATGGCGCTGGGATCGGCGGCGCTCTACGACTGGCTGGCGGATCAGCCCGACGTGATATTCCGCGGCGCGAATTACACGCACGAGGTCAGCATCATCCGTCAGCTCGACAATTTTGTGTCGGTGAACTCGGCGGTGGAGATCGACCTGTTCGGCCAGGTCAACGCCGAATTTGCCGGTGGCCGGCAGATCAGCGGTACGGGCGGTTCCATCGATTTCATGCGCGGCGCGCGAGCCAGTCGCGGTGGGCGCTCCATTGTCGCCATGCCGGCCACGGCGCGCGCTGGCGCGGTGTCGCGCATCGTCAACAGGGTGGAGCTGGTCACGGCGGCGCGCACGGACGTGGACATCGTGGTCACGGAGTATGGCGTGGCCAGGTTGCGCGAAACGTCCTCCCGCGAGCGGGCAATGGCGCTCGTTGAACTGGCCGCGCCGGAATTTCGGGAAGCCCTGCGAGAACAGGCGCACGCAATTTCCTGAAGCGCGCGGAGCGGTTCACAAAACCGGCGGCACGCGCTGGGCAGCCCTCGTGGCTGCCATACAATCGCCGCTCATCACCGAATTGTGCGCGAGACAGGGAGTCTGCAACGCCATGGATTATGTGGGCATCGACCCGGTTGTGGGTCTGGAATGTGCCAGCTGCAAGGACATCACCCGCCTGCCGTACAGCGATCTGCTGCGGCTGGTGGGCAGCGATGAACAGATTGAATGCCGGGCGTGTCAGCGCAGGATGCTGCACGACTGGACCACGATCAACGTGGTGCAGAACATCATCAAGAAACGCATGCGTCAGGCCAACGAGGCCAAGGAGCGCCGGCTGCGCCAGCAGGGCACCGGCTGAGCCGTCGGCCGGGTCCGCTGCGCCGCACCACCAACCGGGCGGGGTCACGCGACCTGCGCCCGGTTTGTCTTTTCAGCGGTCGAGAAACCGCGGTCGTATCAGTCAGTCGGGCAGGCCCAGCACCCGCTTGGCAATGATGTTGCGCTGAATCTCGTTGGAGCCGGAGTAAATGGACGCCGCCCGGTTGCCGAGGAAGGTGCGTGTCCATTCCAGATCGTTTTCCGGCCCACCGGCGACGAGGAAACCCTCCGTACCCTTGAGCTGGCACATCAGTTCGGACTTTTCCTGTTGCAGTTCCGTTCCGTACATCTTGAAGATCGAGGTCGCGGCGCCGGGCGTGCTGCCGTCGGAGGCTTGCTGCACGGTGCGCATCTGTGTCAGGCGGAAGGCATGCTGGTTCACGTTGTGTCGAAGCACTCGCTCACGCCAGGCCGGATCCGCGATGCGACCATTTTCCACACCGACGCACTCGCGCGCGGCGTCCACCAGCGAACCGCTGGGCCCCATGGAGCGACCGCCCACCAGTGCCGTCATGCCGGAGCGCTCGTGCTGCAGCAGGCGCTTGCCCACGGTCCAGCCCTTGTTCAGGCCGCCGACGAGGTCTTCCTTCTTCGCGATGGCGTTGTCGAAGAAGGTTTCACAGAACGGTGACACGCCGTTGATGAGGCGGATGGGGCGTACGCGCACGCCGGGCTGGTCCATGGGCAGCAGCACGAAGCTGATGCCATTGTGTTTGGGGACATCATGGTCGGTGCGCACGAGGCAGAACATCCAGTCCGCATACTGCGCGCCGGAGGTCCAGATCTTCTGGCCGTTGATCACGAAGTGGTCGCCTGCATCGTCCGCACGGGTGCGCAGGCTGGCCAGGTCCGATCCGGCGCCGGGTTCGCTGTATCCCTGGCACCAGGCGAACTCACCACGGGCGATGCGCGGGAGATGGCGGGCCTTCTGGTCCGTCGTGCCGTATTCCAGAAGCGTGGGGCCGATCATGGTGACCCCCATGCCGGCGAGTGCGGGGCGCGCGCCGATGCGCCGCATCTCCTCCGTAAGGACCACGAACTCCGGGGTGGACAGGCCACCGCCACCATACTCGGTGGGCCAGGTGGGCACCGTCCAGCCGCGTTCGGCCATGCGGGCGAGCCACAGTTTTACGTCCGGGTCCTCGATGCGTACCTTCGTGCTGCCGGTGGGAATCTGCCCGTCGCCCCGCGCTCCGGGTGGGCAGTTGGTGGCCAGCCAGTCGCGGACTTCGGTTCGGAATTCGGCCAGGTTGCTCATCGTGGGTCCCCTCCCGTATGCAGACGCCAAAGGTCGGATTCTGCATCGAACGGGACGATGCAAACCACTACAATCGCCGGTCGCCTCTTCGCCGTGCGCTGGCGGAGGCGGACCGGTGCCATCCGCGAGGAATCATGTGCGGGCGATTCAACATTACGGCTGACCCCCTGACGCGCCTGCTGATGGCGCTGGTGAACATGCCGTACACGGGGCTCGACAACGCGAACGCTGCGCCTACCGAGATGATCCCGGTGCTGCGCATCACGCCAGCCGGCGAGGACGGAGAGGGTAAGCCCGAGCTGGTGCCCATGCGCTGGTGGCTCACGCCCTTCTGGTCCAAGGCGCCGTCCACCCGGTATTCGATGTTCAATGCCAAGGCCGAGACCGCTGAAAAAAGCCCGGCCTTTCGCGAGCCGTGGCGCAAGCGTCGCTGCGTGGTGCCTGTATCGGGTTTCTACGAGTGGTGCCGGTCCGCTTCCGTGAAGGTGCCATATCTCATCCGCGCCAGCCGGCACGGCGGCCTGTTGCTGGCGGGTCTGTGGGATCACTGGCGCAATCCGGAATCGGGCGACGAACTGCTCAGCTTTACGGTGCTCACGCAGGCCGCGCATCCGGACATTGCCTTCGTGCACTCACGTCAGCCCGTCATGCTGTCGATCGCCCAGGCGCGGCGCTGGCTGGCGCCGGAGGTGGAAACCGACGAGATGCGTGACCTGTTCTCGCCGCGGTTGCCCATGGCGCTGGACATCGTGCCGGTATCGAGCGAGGTCAACAACGCTCGTCACAAGTCCGCCGACGTAGCGCGACCGGTGGGCGACATCATTCATGTACGAGGGCTGGAAGGGTGAAACTGCTGGGTGCGGGAACATGGGAAGGCAGAGGCAGCGTGCTGTTCGAAGGTCGCAGCCTGGGACTGACCACCACGAGCGACATGCAGGTGGAGGTGGAAGACGGCGCGCTGCTCCTCACCGGCCACGTTGACGTGGTTGGCCACGGGAGCGCGGAGTTATCGGCCCGGCTGGTGGAGAACGAGCACGGCACCTACACGCTGGACGTGTTTCACCGCGGCGCGCGGCTGGACGGCATGGGCAAGTTCGACAGCGAGCCGAATCTGGGCCTGCTATGGAACGAAGCGGGCACGATTCACGTTTCCGTGGCCCTGTTTGCCACGGGACGCGGGGTCGGCTGTCGGGGCTTTCTGCGTGAGCGCGGCGCCGGGCTCACCTGGGAGATTGCCTTCACCCGCCAGGGCGGCAAGGCAAGTGGCGGCAACGTGGTGTCCATGTTCCGCCGCAAGGGGCGCTGACTGCCGAGCGTCAGCGCATCACGCCTGTGCCTCAGAGCGCGCCAGCGCAGACGTCACACGGGCGCTTCCCCGCTCTCCAGGTTGAGCCAGGCGAGCATTTCCGGTGACAGACGCAGACGCTGGGCGTTGATGCAATCGTCCAGTTCCGCGAGCGTGCGTGGTCCGATCAGCGCAAACACCGGAAACGGCTGCGCCAGGACATAGGCCAGCGCCACATTGATGGCGCTGGTATCGAGGCGCGAGGCCAGCGTGATCGCGCGCCGTCGCCGTTCGAAGTTGTCATCAGCGAACCAGGTGCGTTTCAGCTCGTCCACGGTGGGTTCCACCCGTGTACCGCTGCTGGTACGGGCGCTGTGGTCGGTGAGCACGCTATCCACCCAGGGCGTGAAAAAGCCGCGCGCCTGACTCGACCAGGGCATGAGAGCGACCTCGCCGTGCTGCAGGTAACGCCGGTAGTCCGCCTCCCACGCCGTTTCCGTGCCAGGCCAGATCTGGTTCACCATGCGGGCCAGTGAGAAGTTGTTCGATAGTGCGGTGAAGCCCTGTCTGCCACTTTTCCGGGCATAGTCATTCGCGGCCTGCAGGCGTGCCAGCGTCCAGTTGGAGCCGCCAAAGGAGCGGATGCGGCCTTTCGTCACTTCCTCGTTCAGTGCATCAACGAATTCGCTCACGGGAACGTCCACGTTGTCGCGATGCAGGAAATAGACGTCCACGTAGTCGGTGCGCAGACGCTGCAGGGATTCATCCAGCTGACGATGGATGAATTCGGGGAAACAGTGCGGGGTGTGCGCGCCCTTGCCGATGATGACGATGTCGTTGCGTACGCCACGTTGCTCGTGCCAGTAGCCGAGAAAGCGCTCCATCAAGCCATCGCCATACACATACGCCGTATCGAATGCGTTGCCGCCCTGCTCCAGGTAGTGATCCCACATCACGGCCGCATGGCTGGCGTTGGGTTGATTGTCACAACCCATCACGAGGCGGGACATGGACTGGCGAAGTCCCGGAGGCGATGCATGTGCGATTCTCCCCTGTCCCGGTCCAGGGCGGCGCAGGCCGCGCAGCGGTCCCCGATGCGTGGCAGGCGCCTCCTCCCGGTACGTCAGGCCAACAGCCTGCCGCCATGCATCCAGCGTGCGCGCGTTGCCAAGCGAGTCGGCCCACGACATGGCGGGCGATTCCTGTTTCCCGGCTTCGATGGCGCGTGCCGCGGCCTGCACCTCATAAACGTAGAGCGGTTTGCCCGTGCCGCTGACGGTGTGATTCTCGCCGCCTGTGTTGAGCGTGAACGACCAGTGACCCACGTCGTCTGCTGGCAGCCACGGCCGCGGCAGGTGAATGTAGCCGTCAGTGCCTGAGATGCGTGCGGTGTTGTCGATGCCGAGCCGAATGCTGGTGTTCACCTGCGCGGAAACGCCGTCGTCAAACCCGAGCAAAGCGCTGGACCATTCATCCACACCGGTGCTGCCGAGATGGCCGTGCGCCTGTACGCTGACAGGCTCTGCCTGCAGGATCGCCCGCGCCAGGGAAACCGGGTAACACCCCACGTCCAGGATGCCTCCGCCGCCAAGGCTGTTGGCAAACAGGCGCGAGTGTTCGTCGAACGGCGTCTGGTAGCCGAAACTGGCGGCGATGTGCCGCACCTGGCCGATGGCGCCTGCGCGGATCAACTGCTGCACCATGCGCGTCTGCGGGTGACAGCGGTACATGAACGCTTCCATCAGGAACCGCTGGTGAGTTGCAGCGGCATGCGTCATGGCCATCACCTGCGGCGCGTTCAGACCGAGCGGTTTTTCACACAGGACGTGCTTGCCCGCTTCCAGAGCCCGGATCGTCCACTGTGCATGCTGTGGGTGTGGCGTAGCCACGTAGACGATGTGTACGTCGGGATCCGCGAGCAAGGCGTCGTAGTCAGCGTACGCGCGCGTGTCGGGATACCTGGCGGCAAATTCCCGCGCCCTGTCGGCTGTACGGCTGGCGACGGCGACGAGTCGGTTCTCCGGAGTGCCGGACAATGCGTCAGCAAGTGCGGTCGCGATGCGTCCGGTTGCGAGAATTCCCCACTGAAGTGTCATGGTGTTGTAAGACTCTTGTGATGTAAGTGTTGGCCGCTGCGATGCCAAACTGGTCGAGCCATGCGTTTTTCCATTGTTTCTGTTTCACGCTCCATTGTGCGTGCAGAAAACGGGCAGGCTTGGTAGGCATACTGCGTACTGCTGATTACCTGAAGTTCGAGGTGGCGGCAATGGCAAGTCGAAAAATCCGGTCTCAATGTGTGCCGACCTCCGGCCGATCCGGGCTGATTCTATTCCTGCTTTTGATCTGTGGCAGCGTGCGGGCCGCGGATTACGGGCCCCTGCTGCCGCGGGAGGGAAGCAGCCAGAGCATCTATCTGACCCCCGTGCACGCGCTTTCGCAGTTCGATCTGCAGCCGGACTACGGGTTGGGAGTTTACCGCCACGCGCTCGGTTTCCGCTCCGAAGTCATCGGCTGGCAGCTGTCCGATCGCTGGTACTTCGGTCGCAAGCGCGGTGGTGGTTCGGACTATGGCTTCGTGTGGCAGAACGAGGAAAACCAGTTGCTGCTGACACGTGACGGCATCCGGCTTACGCGCCGGTTCTGAGCGTTTGCCGGAATGTGAGACGGGTCACGAAACAGGGAGAATGTCGCCACGCGGATTGCCATGACGTTATGTGCGGCAAACCGCGGGCCATCTCGTTCATTACACTTCTCGCGGCTCAGATCGGACAGTACACGGATGCACAAAAACGTCGCGCGCATTGCCGCAATCAATGTTCTGCTGGCATTTGCCTTTGGCTGGCTGCTTTTGCAGGAGACGCCGTTACGAACTTCGCTCGACACGGTGATCTTCGGTGTGGCGCTGGTGACCAATGGCTGGTTTCTCTTTCGCTCAATGCCATCGAAACATCGCAAGGCTTCCCGAGGCAGCACCCCATCCCGCGTTGCTTCGGATGCGGACCCGATCGAGCGGAGAACCCCGCAGGAGCCTCAGCTCACGGGTGATGTTGAACAGCCGTCACAGGACGGTAGCGACCTGCCACCATGGATCCGCGTCAATGGCAGCATCGTCATGAGTTGGAATGGCCACCACCACGTGGCGCCGACGCACGGACGGGATCCATTTGAGGTGGCATCCAATCTTCACGCCCGTCTGCTGGCCGAGACACCGGGTATCGAGCGGCTCTCATTCGCCCGGGAGGACGAGAAGCTTCACTGATCGTCTACCCTGGTCAGAACCAGTTGATCCAGCGCAGGTAGGCCTGCGAACCGCCGCCCAGGGTGGCTGTCTGTGGAATCGCCAGCAGTCGCGAGCCATCAAATTCGCTACCGCGCCGACCTGCTCTCCACGTGATTCCGGCTTCAATACTCTGGTGGTCGTCCGGATCGAACCGCAAGGCTGTCTGCGCCAGGTGGCTGCCGTCCTCCAGGGACTGCAGCCAGAGCAGGCTCTGCGTGGTTCGCGCGGTCCACTCCAGCGTACCGCCAACGGCGACGTAGCGGCGCCCCAGAGTGAACAGCTCACCGCGTTGCAGGCGACTTGTCAGCGCAGGAGGCAGTTCGGCGTACGTGGCGGGCATGTCGGTGACACCAAAACCGTTGTAGTACAACTCGCCATAGACGTAGACGTTTCTGTCACCCAGCACGAGGCTGTAGTCCGTGTTGAGTATTGCCGTGAAGCGCGTACGACTTCCCGCAGCGTCCGCGTGGAGACGTGTGGCGAGCGCATCGAAGCGAAGCACCGCATCCGCCACCGGCAGGCTCATGCCAAGGCCGGCAACCAGGTTGCCATCGTGTCGCCCTGCCAGCAGGTTCACCTCCGTGGCGCCGAACTGGTGCCGCCACTTGCCGCCGTAGCTTCCCGCGTCCGCATCCCGGTGATTGCCCGGGTTCCGGCGCAATACGGCCAGTAGCTGAACATCGCTGCCGTCGTCAAACAGCTTCTGCACCAGCACCATGTCCTGACCACTTTTGAAGTCGCGATCCGTCTCGGCAGGCGCGAACGGGCTGAACAGGTCCAGGGGATTGAAAACCAGGCCGCTTCCCCAGGAAACCGCATCGCGGCCCGCGCGCACTGACCAGCTATCGCCCGTGTAGCCAAACGCCAAGCGGTCGATGTGCGTGGTCACAACGTGTTCGCTGCCCCGGGAAACGTTGGCGGTAAGGTCCAGTATGTTCGGCATGTCATTGGCATTGCCCGCCCGGCTGGCGAGGCCCGGAAGTGTCAGGGTGACGCCATCGCCCCAGGTGGAGCGGACATCCACGGCCAGCATGGCTTGCAGACTTCCCCACTGCCGTGTGCGTTGCGCGCGCACGTTTGCGTCCAGTTGCTGCTGGACGGGGCCGCCGTCCAGTGCGCGGGCGTCGTGCTCGTGCAACCAGTTCAGACGACCCACAATGGTTGCGCGGGTGAGATTGCCGTCGCCTGCCTGCGCGAAAGCACCGGTGCCAGCCGTTGAGAGGGCGAAACACAAGACTGCCGCCCGCGTGACGGTGCTGCTAAGTGCAGACGATTCAGCGTCGCGGAATCGCATGTCTCAGACCGGTGGTCTGCCGATATCGTCGGCGACGATGCGGCCGTCCTTCAACTGGATGTGCCGGCGGGCATAGCGCATCACGATCGGATCGTGCGTGGCGGTGATGATGGTCGTGGCGAACCGTTCGTTCATTGCCCGCAGCAGGCCCAGCAGACTTTCAGTGGTCTCCGAATCGAGATTGGCACTGGGCTCGTCGGCGAGCAGCAGCAGCGGTTCGGTGACCAGCGCGCGGGCAACCGCGACCCGTTGCTGCTGACCGCCGGACATATCACCCGGGCGACGATCCGCCAGTGCGGCCAGCCCCACGGCGTCCAGCATGCGATCCGCGCGTTCGCGGCGTTCCGTTGCGTCCACACCCTGCAGTTGCATGACAAACTCCACGTTTTCCCGTGCTGAAAGGACCGGCAGCAGGTTGTACGCCTGAAAAACAAAGCCAATGCGATGGAGGCGAATGTGGGCGAGTTCCGCGGCGGATTTGGCGGTCAGACAATCGTCGCCCACCCACACTTCGCCCGACGTGGGGGTGTCCAGTCCGCCGATCAGGTTCAGCAGGGTCGATTTGCCTGATCCCGATGGCCCCGCGAGGCTGACGAACTCACCTTTGTCCACGGTGAAATCCACGCTATCGAGTGCTCTCACGCGCTGGGCACCATCTCCGTAGTCCCGGGTCAGTGCCAGCGTACGAACTACGTTTTCGCCTTTCATGTCGTTCTCCATTTTCCTGGACGATCAGGTACGGCCCCTGAGCGCTTCCAGACCGTTCAGCCGAACGGCTCGCCAGGCCGGGTAGAGACTTGCCGCGAGGCCAAGCAACAACATGGTCACCACCGCACGCTGCACGTCCGCAACGACGAGACGTGGAACCATCACCGCCCGCAGGCCGAACATCTCGGCGCCGGCCGCCCAGCGGCTGAGGTCGATGCCATCGCTGAAATACCAGACGGCAAACGTACCGAGTATCACGCCCAGCGCCAGACCGACCACCATGATCCACATCGACTCGATGACAACCTGAAGCACGATCAGCGAACGTTTCATGCCCAGCACCTGCATCAATCCCAGTTCGCGGGTGCGTTCGAGAACCGCGGCGATAAATGTGTTGGCAATACCGAAGGCGAGCGCGGTAAGCAGCACGGCGTACCAGATCCAGATGGCGCTGTTGGAAAAGCCGATCAACTCCGAGATCTGCGGCATTAGCTGTTCCCAGCGATTGACCACAAGACCTGGCAGGGCATCGCGCAGTGTCTGCTGCCAGGTGTGCACGGCCCGAGGGTCCGGCAGGCGCAGCGAGACCTCCGTTTGCAGATCGGTGGCGTCCAGCTTCTTCTGCAGCGCCGCGCGACCGGTGAGCGCAAAGGCCAGTTCCATGCCCGTACCTTCGGCGTCGAATATCCCCACGACGCGAAAACCGAATTCGCGGTTGCGGCCGTGTGGATCCTGCAATGACAGCACCACCCGCTTGCCCTCGCCGGTATCCAGGCGGCGGGCAAGCTCCCTGCCCAGCACAAGGCCTGTATCGTCTGCATCCGCCAGCGCTCTTCCCGTGATGACAACCTTACGCACGAACGACATGTGGGCTTCGTCCGCCGGGTCAATCCCCGCGAGCTGCACGCCGCGGGTTTCACGTTCGCTCTGTATGACGGCGGGTAACAGCAGGCGTGTCGTCCAGATGACCCGGGCGGAATCCAGAGACAGGGCGACGTCGTCCGGTAGCGTGAAGCCGTGCTCGGCCACGGGGTCTCTGAGCCAGGCATCGCTGGTGACTTTGAGATCGCCCACAAAGGCATCGATGGCGTCTTCGCGCATGCTGGTTTCCCAGCCGCGCAGAAACGCACTGGCGAACAGGAGGGTGCCCAGGCCGATGGCAACGGCCAGGCACAACATGGCATTGCGGCGTCGGTAGCGCAGCAGGTTGCGCAACCCCAGGCGGGCGATCATGAGCAGTGGTGTCGTCACGTGGCGCGCAAGGCCTCCATGGGCTGGAGTTTACGGATGCGTAGGGTCGGCAGGAATGCGGCAATCTGCGTTGCCGCCAGCATCAGCAGGCTCGGTATCAGCAGGTCGAACCAGTCGAAGGCGGGATACATGCGAGTGGGCATGTGAAAGCGACGAACAAGCTCGTCTGACACGTCCCCCAACGGAATACCCACATCGTGGAGCCAGAGCACCAGCGCAGTACCGGCTATGGCGCCGAGCAGGACACCACCCAGGCAGAGCAACGCGGCTTCCGCCTGCATGAGTACTTGCAGGCGTCCCGGTGTGAGGCCGATAGCCATGAGCATGCCCAGTTCCCGGGTGCGTTCGAATACCGTCATGATGAAGGTATTGACGATGCTGAACGTGACCATGATGCCAAGCAGGAGGTAGATGAAATAGGCACTGACCCGATCCACTTCGATGGCCTGCTCGAGTTCGGGCATCAGCTCCGGCCAGGCACGCGCGTGCAGGGGGGCAAACTGGCGGCTGAGCGAAGCGGCGAGAGCCTTTGCCTCGCCGGGGCGTTTTGCCATGACCACGATGGCACTGGCTTCGTCATCCAGTTCGAAGGCATCCCGGAACGCGTCGATAGGCACCTGCAGCAGCGAACGGTCGAACTCATCGATACCCGTGGAAATGATGCCGACGACCCGGGGTGCCAGTGCGGCGATGCTGCCTTCGCGGGTTGTGCCGAGAATGACCAGTTCATCGTTGAGGGTAACGCCGAGATTTCGCGCCAGCAGCGATCCGACAACGGCTTCGTCTGGCGAACCGGCCAGGTAACGGCCGGATTCGACCATGGAAGGCAGTGATGACCAGGTTCGCTCCGCGTCGGGCACGACGCCGGCAACCCCCGCACCGTAGCTGCGTTCTCCGTGCGATGCCAGCGCAAAGGTGGCAAGACGCGGGAAGGCAGCGGCGACGGCAGGATCCGCCAGGAGGATTTCGGTGAGATCGCGGGCGTGCTCGACCACGGCGGCCAGACGTGGGTTGTCGAGATAGTCGGCCGCCTGTAGTTGCAGGTGTCCGCTGGCGAGGCGGGTGGCGTTGTCGATCATAATGGCGTACTGACCCGTCTGCATGGACATGGCAAACACCAGCACCATTACCGCAAAGCCGATGGCCAGAGCGGTGAGGGTGCTGCGACGGCGGTTGCGCCCGAGGTTGCGCCAGGCCAGGGACAACATCAGGCGCCCTCCGGGAAGCGGCAGTACCCCTCAGATCGCACGCAGTGCCTCCACGGGGTTGAGTCGGCGAATACGCAGGCCGGGAAGATACGCGGCGATCTGGGTGCCGGCGAACATGAGAATACAGGGCCAGAGCAGGCTGGCGGGCGCAAACGCAGGATAAAGCCTGGGAGGCATCTGGTAGCGACGCACGATATCGCTGGCCGTGTCCGGCAGGGGAATGCCGACGTGACTGAGGCTTACCACGAGCGCCGTAGCCAGCAACGCGCCCAGCAACACGCCACCGCCGCAGAGCATCACGGACTCCAGCTGAAGCAGGCGCTGCAAGCTGGCCGGCGTCAGACCAACGGCCATCAGCATGCCGAACTCCGGGGTGCGCTCGTAGACGGTCATGATGAACGTGTTGACGATGCTGAAGGTAACCATCACCCCCAGCAGAAGAAAGAAGAAATAGCCGCCGAGGCGCTTGATTTCCATCAGGCTGGTAAGTTCCGGGCGAATCTCGTCCCAGCGCAGCACGCTCAGATTTGCGGGAGCCACGTCAGCGAGCGTCTCGACCAGGCTTGTCACCGTGTCGATGCCTGTACCGAGAATGATGATGCTGTTCGCTTCATCATGCAGTTCAAACGCTTCCTGGAAGACGGTGAGCGGTACGTGGACCAACGTACGATCGAGTTCCGGCACGCCGCTGTCGACAAGACCCACCACGGTGAGCGCCAGTGCGGCCACGCTGCTTTCCTTGCCGGTTCCCAGTACCACCAGTTCGCCACCGACCGCCAGGCCGAGATTGGTGGCCAGATCGATTCCCACAACCGCTTCGGAGGCGGTCTTTGTCAGCAGATACCGTCCACCGTCAGCAATCTGTGAAGGAAGCGCCATGGCGGCGATTTCCGCCGTGGGGTCAACGGCAATCACCTGCGCGCCCGCCGTGCGTTCGCCTGTGGAAACCAGCGCAAAGGCGGTGGCGCGGGGCAGGGCAGCCCGGATACCGGGCGCCGCGCGCAAACGGGCTAGCAACGGGCCGAGACCGTCGATTGTCTTACGCACGTCGGGATTGTCGAGATAGTCCGGCGTCTGAATCTGCGCGTGGCCCGTACCCATGCGGACAATGTTCTCGGCCATCACGGCATACTGACCCGACTGCATGGAAAGCGCGAATACCATGATTGCCACTGAGAAAGCGATTGCGGTCGCCGTAAGCGTTGTGCGCCGTCGATTACGGCCGAGATTGCGCCAGGCAATGGCGGTCAGCATGTGATGGGCAGCGCCACGAGATTCATGTTTGTCGGTCTGTCACGGCGCAATGCTCAACCGGTCACTGTGCGTTGCGCAGGGCGAACTGGGTGAACATCCGGTCGTCGATCGGGATGTCGAAAGCGGCGGTCTTGTATGCCAGTTCGGTGTAGTGGCCGGACTCCTCGAGGTCTTCCATGCGCATGCGTGTGGCGAAAGTGCGTCCGCCGAGATCCCCGACCTGCAGCGCTGTCATGCGTTTCAGGGGCAGGAGGTCCTGATCGAAATAGGTGACTTCCATCAGCACAAGGTCGTCCCGCAGACGCAATCTCTCCTTGCCCCAGACCACAGGTGCGTCCGCATGCGGGACGGCATCGATCGTGTAGATGACATGTTCGTCCTCCGTCTGCTCCGATACCAGTGTGAGGGTGTAGTGCACCAGTAGTTCGTCGCTGCGCGACAGATCGTTGTAGGAAAAGTCCGAACCCGCCCAGCTCTGCGACATCATGCTGGCGGGCAGCCTCACAACGCGATTCAGTTTCGGAGTAAAAGTCCACATCTCCCGCGCCAGTTTCAGGGTTGCGTTGCCAGCGTCCTTGTCGGGCGCCGTGAAACGTATGAGGGCGTCCTCCCGACCGCGTGTCCATGCAACGAGGGAACTGGTTTTCTCCCAGTCCGGGCGATGTACCGTCATCGTGAGTTCGGTATGACTGGTCATGCCACGGGTGAGGTCGATGGCGCCGGCGACGAGTTCGTGTGCGCGGTCGATGGTTTCCCGTGTCTGGGCTACTTGTGCGCAAAGTAGGCTACCTGATATGCACAGATGCGACAGGACGGCGGGAAGACGTGCAATCCGCAACCAGGACGGTGTCATCAACCGTATCACGATGCGTCCTTTTCATGGATTAAGTCAAAGTTTAGACTCGGTCTAAATTCGTTGGCAAGTCTGGAATGGCAAGAGCAGCTGAACGGGAACCTGGCGCGGAGGCGAGGTCCGGCAGTGTTTCGGGGGGACTACGGGCGCGAAATAAAGCCATCGTTCAGGCGAGGATACTGGGCGGCGCCGCGGCGCTGATCGGTGCTCGCGGATTCGACGCCGTGAGCATGCACGAGATTGCCCGGGCGGCGGAGGTCTCGTATCAGACGCTCTACAACTACTTTCCTGGCAAGGCGATGATCGCCGCTGCCTTTCTGGGGCAGGAAGGCGAGCGCATAGGCAATGAACTGGAGACGCTGCTGCAGAAACCATGGCCGGGACTTCTGGTGCTGACGCAACGGGCCAACAGTCGCCTTGTCAGCCTGTATCGGCCGGAAAGCAAACGGCTGTGGCAGGCTGTGATGGCGGAGTTTCTTCTCAACGTGGGGGAGATCGGGTCAGCGCTCGAGCAGCTCAAGGCGCCCATAGTTCGTTGGTGGTTTCGTGTACTTTCGGAAGGCCGGAGGCGTGGCGAGTTGCAGGACAATGTGCCATTGGAGGCACTGACCGGATTGCTGTTCAAGGTGCTTGACGCTGATGTGCTGCAATACCTCCTCACCGACGAAAGTCAGGCGTCTCTGCGACGACGGAAGAATGCGGATATCCGGCTTCTCCTCGGCCCCTATCTCGTCGGATCGTGATACGGCGTGGGGCGGCTTCCTCGCAAGGTCCACGCCGCTGCTTCAGCGATCCTCTGTATGCTCGGAGGACCGCACAGCATCACGCATCCAGGGGGATGCGGAGTCACGTCGCCTACCTGGCTACCTCATGGTAACGGCTGCTTGCTGGCGAGCCGGGTTCAGGTCGCGCCAGTGGGCGTGGTAGTAATCGAGGATGCACTCCTCCACCACCGCGATCGCATGGGAATCCAACATTCCGGAGCAGGCGGCAATCCGTCGCAGATTCTCCGGCAGCTCGAACAGCTGAACCCATTCGTACTCCGTTCCGGGGTTCCTAGGAACGCTCGCGAGTATATCTCCGAGCCATGCGGAGAGAGTTTCCTCCGCCGATTCGGGTGTAAGCAGCTTTCGCAGGATGACATCGCATACGGGCGTTGCGGCGTTCTCCTGCAACCGTTGCATCGCCATGCATAGCGATGAATGGGGATCCCGGAAAAGGCTCAGCAGTCGCATCGCATATGGATCGGGAACAATTCCAGCCGCGTCCAGAGTGCGAATACAGAAGGTCAGGATGAAGGCAAATTCTTCGACTGGTCCCCGTTGTGTCGTCAGCGCCCAGGGTCGTCCCAGTACGCCATCCTGGTGCGCACTTCGCTTCCAGAGCCAACGGCCATTGTTCAGGATCTGTGCAATCTTCATGGCTCCGTGGATCTTTTCGACATCGGGCGCCAGTTCCGCGTATCCCATCTTCTCCAGTTGCGAGCGGAACACCCTGAACAGTGCGGGCGAGTCCTGCACCTGGAGTAGACCCACCACCAGATCCCGCACCGTCTTGTGGATTCCCCCGCTTCGGCGAAGGAAATGAACCGCGGATGTGACGTTGATGTTGAGCAGGTCGACCATCTCTTCAAGATCGCCAGAACCCATGTCCCGGGAACTCACCAGCAACTGCTTCACCACTCTGGCGTCAAGCAGTTGCAGGTCCAGAGCTGAAATCGACCGGAAGGTCCTTAGTGCCTCGGCTTCCTTCCCTTCGCCCTCCTGTGACAGCGTGCCGCCCATGGCGTGATACAGCGAAACCTTGTTCAGAATGTCGCGTCCTGTCGCGGAGAGCGACAGGTCCTGTTCGGTCAGGGCGCGTGCCAGTGACCCGACGTTGACGAGGTGTTCGACAAGACGGGGATCCCTGGACTGTTTCGCAGAGAGCACCTCGAAGTCTCCCATCGAGAGTTCAGGGAGATTTTCGTTCAGAATGCGCACGCCGGTTATCGTACGTTCGATTCGCAGTTTCTCGGTGAAACTGTAGGCGAATACCAGGCCGTAGTCGCTGACCGCATGAGCACCCGGACTCCGTTCCACAAACGTCGTCGGCTTGGCTGTTAGAGCCATTTTACCGCCAGCGATGAAGGCCTCGTAGCCACTGCTGCCCTGAAAAAGTCGGTACAGGTTCGGCAGGTGGGCAACATCCTCAATCTTCAGGACAACAGTTGTATTGGTGACAGCGTTGTCGATGACAACAAATCCCTTAACGCCGTAAAGATCAATTGGGAGTTCATCCGCAATCACCAGATTATCCGCGCACGCCACCAGCCTCACTTTGTCCGGATTGCCAGCACAGATATTGCCGTGGCCAACGTCATACTGGGGATGTCCGCGGAAATAGGAGAGCATGTTTCTGCCGGGAACGCCGAAATCTTCGAATCGCGTACCGGAATCCATCACCGCCGTTGCGACCCTAACGCCCTGCGCGTCGCTGGCATTCCATGGCTGCGCCCGGGACAGAAGGTGTTCGGCCAGATTGCCTCTTTCCAGCGTAGGCGGAACCACTGCGTCGAAGTAACTTTCCCGGAAAATGACACAGCCCGACTCCCAGGCCAGCCTACCAGGTGCACTGGCGAGCTGCTCATAGGCCGGCTCGTCCGGCTTTTCCACGAATCGGCTGACTTCATACGAGCGCGAGCCATCGATGCTCCGCGTGTACTTCATATGACCGAAACGGCCATCCCTGGGCGTCTCCGCCGAGACGGGCCTGCCGATACTGACCAGTGTGGCGTTTTCCCTGGCAGTGATCAGTGCACTGACGATCGCGGCCTGGAACTTCGTATACGGTTCTATGACGTTGTCCGCCATGCTGACGATGATCAGTCGTTCGTCCTCCGCATCGTTGCCAGCGGGAAGTCCGGCGCAGGCGAGCTGAACCGCGGGTATGGTTCCTTTCGGTTCCGGCTCGATGACACAGTTTCCTGGCGGTACACCTTCCATGGCTGCCTGTGCGGTTGCCTGCTCTACGGCGCTTCTGGCGCAGAAGATGTAGATGCGCTCAGCGGGAATGAGCATGTCGTGTCGAAAGCGGCGGATCGTTTCCTGGAGAAGACTTCTGTCCCCCAGCAGCGACATGGATACCGGTTTGGGTCGGTTCTCGCAGGAGATTGGCCATAACCGGGAGCCGATTCCGCCAGCAAGAATAGTGACGTAGGTGTTGCGGACGAGATGGGATACGTAGTAACGGTGCAGGCCCCGCAGACAGAACATGTTCGTCCAGTAGCTGCGGGTATCCGCCTCGTGTTTGCCGTTGAATGGCCGCTCATAGAATCCATAGCGAAAATAGGGTGGTGTTCCCTGCTTCATGGACAACACCCTGGCTGCCAGATCATGCAGTCTGGGCTCGAGTGCAGGATCGAGTTGCCCGATCTGCAGTAGGTCAGCTCCCAGCGCCAGTACCTGCGACAAGGCGTCCGTGCGGAATCGGGACAGAGGCTTCCCGGTGGCGGCTTCGAAGCTCTGCGCGATTTCGCCATCGACACACTGCTTCAGCGCCCATTCCGTAGCTCGCCTGGCGGCATCGATAAAGCGTTGCTCGCCGGTTTTCCGGCCAACGTGCAGGTAGCCTTCGGTTGCATAGCAGTGAGGATGGAGTTCGCACCGCCCCGTAGACGTCTCAATGAGGCCGCTCTGGTGTTGATACGCCAGCCCTGCATCACAGATGGCAATCGCCGCCTGCGTATACCGGCTCTCCCCCGTCACCTCCTGCAAATCAACCAGCGCTTCGGCAACCTTGGTGAGAAACGCGCTGAATGCCCGCGACCAGACATTGGCATCGGCGGGAACCGGTCCGTCATTCTTCGCATCGAAGATCGCGTGCATGCGCCCGCTGGGTTCCATCATTCTTTCGATCATGAAATCGGCCATGCGCCGTGCAGATGCCAGATAGCTCGCATCGTTTGTCGCGCGGTAGGCGGCAACCATCCCGCGCAGGCAGATTCCGGTATCGAAGGCGTAAATCCTCCGCCCGGCGAAGGAGGTAAAAGCAAGCGAGGGATCATCGTCGTGATCGAAATAGTACCGGGTCAACACACCGCCCGTTGCGTCCTGGCCGTGGTCGCGGATCCAGTTTGCGCTCTTTACAACCCGATCAATGTACTGCTTGTCGCCGGTCAGTGAGTGCAGCAGAAGAAAGTCGAGTAGCGCGTAGCCCGTTACCTCGGTAAACAGGAATCTGGGTGCGCCGTCCTCCCTGCCAGGTTCCAGTACACCGCCGGTATCGGGATCGAAGAAAACGTCGAGAGACGCTTCATAATCCTTCACAACCATATCGTGGAACTGTCTGATCTGCATGTTTTTCATTCCTGGAAAATAGCGGGGTGAGTCGAACCGTGTCTCGCGCGCAGCGCGGTGAGAATGCGTGAACAGGCGTGCCCGTCTCCATAGGGGTTGTGGGCCCTGCTCATGCTGAGATACGCGTCACCGTCATCCAGCAGTCTGTCTGCTTCGGCGACGATCCGGTTGTCGTCGGTGCCAACGAGCACTACCGTGCCGGCGGTTACCGCCTCGGGTCGTTCGGTTGTCTCACGCATGACCAGAACGGGCTTGCCAAGTGCCGGCGCCTCTTCCTGTACACCACCGGAATCGGTCAGCAGGAAACACGACCGTTGCATGAGGTAGACGAAGGGCAGATAGTCCAGCGGCTCGATAAGGTGAATGTTGTCCTTCCCGGAGAGCCAGCGGTTCACAGGTTCCCTGACGTTGGGATTCAGGTGGACGGGGTAGACAACCTGTACATCGTCACGTTCGGCGATTTTCTTCAACGCCTGGCAGATGCGTTCGAAGCCCGCACCGAAACTTTCGCGCCGATGACCGGTTACGAGAACCAGGCGGCGGTCCTCACGGAGGAACGGAAAACGCGCCCCGATTTCACTGGACAAAACGGTATCTTCCGACAGCTTCCCGGCTACGGACAGCAGTGCGTCGATAACCGTATTGCCGGTCACCGTAATGGAGGCTGGATCCTTGCCTTCCCGAAGCAGATTGTCTCTGGCACCCGCTGTAGGTGCGAAATGCATGTCGGAGATGGTACCTGCGACGCATCGATTGATTTCTTCAGGCCAGGGCGAATAGATGTTCCCCGTGCGCAGCCCTGCTTCGACATGGCCAAGGGGGACGCGATGGTAGTAGGCGGCAAGTGATGCAGCCAGGGTCGTGGACGTGTCTCCGTGCACGAGTACCCGGTCAGGCTGGAACTGCGCAAGTACCGGGCGCAGTCCTTTCAGCACGGCGCAGGTGATATCCGTCAGGTCCTGACCCTGCGACATGATGTCGAGGTCCCAGTCAGGCTGTATCGAGAACAGCGTCAGCACCTGGTCGAGCATGCTCCGATGCTGTGCAGTTACGCAGACCCGGGTGTCGATGTCCGGTGCCGCTTTCAGGGCATTCACAAGCGGTGCCATCTTGATCGCTTCCGGGCGAGTTCCGAAGACAACTAGGAGTTTCATGATGGGGTATTGGGTGGTTTGCCTTTGACGTCGGGAGTCAGGAGCTCGCTTTACGGGGCCGCAGCACTTGCTCAAGCGCTTCCACGGTCTGACGGTTCAGCGTTCGCGCGAATTCCAGCGCAGCGCGTTCGAATTGCCTGACCTTTTCGCCATCGCGTAGCAGGGATATCACGGCGCTCGCCATGGCTGATTGGGATTCGGCTGACAGGAATGCCTGCCCTTTCCCTTCGGCAAGACCGTCGGCGCCGGCCTCAAGTGTAACCAGGGCTTTGCCGAGACCAAGGGCTTCCAGGTTCTTGATGCTCAGGCCGGTGTTGAACTCGACGGGGTTGATGACAACTTCCGCGGACGCATAGACCGCGTTCAGATCATCGACGTGACCAAGCTTGCGAACACCATCCTGATCCGGCACGCAGTTGCCGATCGAGCCTGCCAGTACCAGTTCTGCGTGTGGACATTCCTGGCGTATCCGCGGAAGGCTCTCGGCCAGGAACAATCGGATGCCGTGCGCATTGATGTCGTTGTTGGACGCCACGAAGAGTATCTCGCCGGCACGGATAGATTCGGAGGGTGAACTCAACGGCGTTATATGACCCACTGTAATGACCTGCGCACGGGACATCGACGCGAAGAGCTCGCGTTCCTTGTCCTGGATGGCAATCACGACATCAGCCCGGTTCAGCGCCTTGCTTTCGCCACGCGGGGAGGTTGAAAACCACTTCGGTTTCTCGCCCTGTGACAGGTAGTGTCGGTGGCGGTTTGAAAAGGCATCGTGCGTATCGATCACCTTCAACGTTTCCGGTCCAAAACACTCGAGGCAACGCGAAAAGAAAACGTAGGAGGCGATGACGACGTCGTAGCTGTTCCTGGCATGCAGATCTTTCAGTTGCTGATCGAGCGCCTCGTCATACCACTCGTCTATGTCGTAGGAGTACCGGATGTCGTCGCTGATCCAGCCGAACAGTTTTCGGCGAATCCTCGGTATCAGTGGCCTTGGTCTCTCCCACGGAAAGGCGGAATAAGCGTCGCCCCATGCAAGCCGCATGGCGTCGTCGTCGCCCGATTCCTGTTGAACATGAAGGAAATGGACGTTGTGGCCGAGTTCACGCAACGCTTCCAGCAGCGTCACCACACGCGCCCGGTTACCGGCATTGAGCGGGTGGGTAGGTATAGGGGAAATCAGAAGGATACGCAGTCGATCCACGTCAGGAGCCTCGGTCCAATCGAGTCGTCTTTTGAGTTTGAAGACAGTTGGCGAATTAGATGACAGTTGACCTGGTCTAGCTATCGGGAAGTTGTATTTCTGCCGGTGGAGACACAGCAGACTCGCGACTTCGATCAACCTCGTCAGACAGGTGTCCTGTCTCGCACCGGTCAGGCGATGCCACAACAGGCGGTCAGGAGTGCGTCGAATCGCCTGCCATCGCCAAGCTCGCAGCGCCAATGGCGCAAAATACGTTCGAGACCGGCCAGTGACGTGTGTGATGACTCGGCAGCGTCGGATTCGGGCAGCACTCGATGGGACCTGTCCTCACGAGCGCTATTGCGTGCCCGGCGGTCAAATCCGCGGGCGGGCGGATGGGGGCGGGTCTGATATGCAGATAAATTTACTAACTGCCGATGATCCCGACGGGCGGTTCGTTCGTGGAATCAGTGTCAGGTAATGAAGCGGCGCGCGACGGCAACGGCAATCGCCGCCACGCCCAGAGGCAGCAGCAACGTTTGCAGAATGAACACTGCAATCATCGACACGATCTCCTCTACTGATGCTTCAACGCACCGGCGCAGGTGGGCCAGGCGGGGACGTGGGTCAACGGCTTGCCCCATGCTCGTGATCCGCTCCAGCAGGCTAGGCGCCCCGGTTGTCGTTGCAGGTTCGGCTGCAGTGGTTTC